>CP091735.1 GCA_022010015.1 Clostridium sp. | reverse complement strand
AATTATATGTAGAAGCTTTAGGTATTAAAGCTAAGTGTTCATTAGCTGATGAAGAGCTAAAGAATGTAATAAATAAATTCTTAAATTTAGTAGAAATACCAAATTTAGATATAAATGAAATTTTAAATAGCTTAGAAATTAAAGTAAATGAGAAGCTAGAAATAAAGGTACTAGATAAGGTAATATATTTAGATCAAAACAGTTTAAGCTTGGAAAATGTAAATGTATTATTTAATGAAGATAATTCTAAAGTAGAAATACCTACAGGAGAATATTATGAAATATCAGGATTATATAAATATGTTGATAGTATCATTAGCTTAGCTAGTGCTGAAGCCTATAATATTAATCTAAATACCAATGTTAATGTGAAGGGCTATAGCTTAAACGTATCAGGTAATATTTATTTAGATAAGGAATTAAATATAGCAGGTGAAATAACATTAAGCTATAATAATGAAGAATATAAGCTAACATTAGAAATGGTTAATAAGGTAATATATCTTCATTTTAATGAGTTAAATTTCCAATTAGATTTAAATGATTTTGATTCTTTGAAAAAAATCAAATTGAAAAAGATAACTGCATTCTTTGATATTAAGATGATTGATATAGATGCATTTATTAATTCTATTTATCTTGTTGATAATAATGGAAAGCTAATGATTAAAAACAGCTTGTTAGATGTTTTAGTAGATAATATAACTAATGGTCTTTCATTAACAGGTAATAATTTCTCTTTAAATGCAACATGTACTGATAAGAAAGAGGTTGTTATACCTACGGTAAATTATCTAAATATTAATGATTTGCTTGCATCTAGCTTGATTGATAATTTACTTGCTGATGGTCATACAATAAGCTTTAGTTTAAATGTTAATGCTTTAAAGCAAGAAATTAATGTTTCAGGTTTACTTGAATTAAGTATTAAGAATAAGGAATTATCTGGCTATATCAATATAACTATACTTGAACATATATATAAAAATTAATATTAATTATGTAAATAATTATTTATATTTAGGCATTGGTAATAGTGCTGTTAAGCTTACATTTGCTGAAATATTAAAAATTGATTAATATTAAGATTGATTTGAATACATTATTTGATTATATGAGCTTTGAAAATAATTCATTAGCCGTTGGTATTAATGGTAGTCAGTTTAATCTTCCTAATTTAGATGTTATATTGAGTATTAATGATAATATAAATATTAATATTTCGAATATTATTACTGACAACATTTCTATAACTGGTCTTACTATAAGTATGGATAAGTCTAATGTTAATATCAATAATAGCTTCAATTATGCAAATGTTTTTTTGAATATGATGATTTGAATTTACTTGTAAGAAATATTAATAATTACGTATCAGACTTTAATGATGGTATTGTTATCAATTTAATGCTTGAAGCATATGGACTTAATATTAATGGTAAGGTTATTATTGATGAAAATTAAAAAAATGTTTATGCTACATTATGCTTAATTAGTAATGATACAACTATTAGTATTAATGTATGGTATCAAGATAACATATTATATTTTTAATTTCAATGATTTAAGATTTAAGGTTGATGCTTCTAATTTTGATGTAATAATAGATACAGTTAAAGAGCTATTTACTTCATTTACTGATAATGTTGATTTAAACGCTAAGATTTCAGATTTATTAGAAGGCTTTAAGCTTGTGGTTGAAAAAAATTTAGTAATAATCAAAATGAGTTTGTTATTAATACTATTATTTCAATTCTAAGTATTGAAGGAATAAGTATGAATATATCTTTAGGAAGCAATGAAATTGGCTTAAATGGTATTATAAATGATGACTTAAAATTGAATTCAGCAATTATTAGCTTTACGAAAGAAAATGTTCCAAGCATTAATGGCGAATATTTAGATACAATGTATGTTGTAGAATTATTCAAAAATCTTGAGGTTGGTGTATCTTCAACAGGTACTTTAAGCTTAAAGGCTATGAAGTATGAGATTATATTGCCATATAGTATGTTATTTAGATTAGATTTAATCGAATTATTAAAAGGTCAAAAATTTATTTGATGACTTGGAACTTGAACTTACAATTACTTCAATGAACTATGATCCGATAATTTTAACTATATCAAAGGGCTATTTATATTTAGATTCAATGGAAACTAAATTTAAGTATGAATTGCCAAAAATATAATATTAATGATTTATTGAATATAGAAAAGACTAATGAAAAATGACAAGGTAGATATTTCAAGTATTATTTCTGAAATTTGTTCTTATATTTCTAATATTATATTTGTAAGTAGCTCAAGTAAGCTTACAATAACTTTAAATGATGAGCTTTTTAGCAATTGTAAATAGTAAACTTTCTGAATTAATGTCTGTGGACTTAAAATTAGAAAATGCTATGTTTGTTGTTAGTCTAGGTTCATCTAAAGCTGACTTTGATATTAGCGCATCTATCAATGTTATGAATATTGGTTTAACAGTAAGCTTATCAACTCAAACAAAGGCTTCTACTTATAATACAGTATTGACGGAAGCCTCAAAGAATGATTTCGTTTTAACTACTGATTTTAGTGAACATCCATTTGTAATAAGAGTAAAAGATATTATCAAAATGGCAAAAGGATTTAGTAGCTTAGATTATGCTAATAATGGTCAAAACTTTAACATTAATATACCACTTGATGTTGATAGTGGCTTAGTTGACACGGTTAATGTAAGTGGTAATTTAGGAGTATATTTAGATATTAAAAAAATATCTTGAATGGTGGAGACATTTTTGAATCATTTAAGATGGCTGCTAAAGTAAATATTAAAGCTAAAAATGCCTTGGTATTTAGTAGGTGCTAAGGTTAATATTAATATTGAAATTTTTTTGCGATTGGTGATGGATTCTTATATGTTATTGTTAATGGCGATGCCGTTGGTATTAATTTTTGATATTACTGAGAATCTAATTGACTTAAAGGGTGAATTAACAGAGGCTACAGGATCTACTAGCGAGGAATTAACAGAAATATTCTTGAATGATTTATTAAATCAAGTTATTAATGGATTTACAACCTCATCTACAGATAAGACATGCAATTTAACATTATCTCCAACAGCTGTTAAGGTTGTTAATAGATTATGGCGTTCCTTAGTTGATATGGTTAATAAGCAAATTGCTAGTGTTAACAATTCAACATTAACTTCATTGATTAATGGTATAAAGAATTTCAATATGGATATAACAGGCTTTAGTCTTGATTATAATGCAAATGATGATAATACATTTAAATCGCTTGTTATCACATTGTCAGGATACAGACATAATACCTATGATAAAACAGTTTTAGTAATAACTTTAACTCATAGTGGTGAATTAGCTTCTAACTATTTTGATGCTTATGTTGAAAAATCAAACAGCTCAAATTATAAGACTGCTCGTGAGGAAATTATTTCAATAAAAGAAGAAGTTAAAAAGCTTGGTGAATTTAGATATACTGAAGAATATTATAATCAAGCTAAAAATGTTTTAAATCAAATGAATAATATGAGTGATCTTGCAAAGAATTCATATAAGAATCAAAGTGTTGCTAATAATATTGCTTATTATGATGAGTTAACATCTAGTAAAAACTATTTGTATGATGTTATCAATGTTTATAGAGAAAGTGATTTATCAACAATATTATCTTCATACCAAGAACAAACAATTAATGGCTATAAGGCTTATGATTATTTTGCAAAGAATCAAGGCGTTATTTCTGAAGATGATTTAGCTACTTTCTTATATGTTTACAATGAGGTTGCAAAAAGCTGAATTAAGCGATTATGCTCAAAAAGGTAAATGAATTTGAAAAGAAAAAAATGTTGATTTTACAGATGAGGATGAACTTATTTCTTATCGTAATGAATTGAATACCTTATATAATGAATTCTTGGATTTAAGAACTACATATCAAACAGCATTTATGCAATTTTATAGTGATGAATACAATAAATTAATGGATTTAGTTAAAAAAACTATAATGATGTTGTTGTTTCACACATCAATAGTCAAATCTATGATTATGTATCAGAAGGCTATGATTTAACAAATGCTATGGCTAAATATAACGAATTGAATTTTAACAATAGATTAAAAATATGCACTTGATTCTTGCGACGAAATAGTTTGGAATGTACTTGATTCATATGTTTATTCAAATTATATATATTCCTTTGATGCAAGTGTTGGCGCTGTAACTATGAATCAAGCTGCAAGTGATTATGTTTATGAAATTGTAAGACTTCAAAAATGAATATAATAAGTTTAGTGATGAGTTTAAGGCTATGAGTAAGGCGGATATGCAAGCACTTAGTGATATGTTTGAACCATCTAAGATTAAATATAAAGAAGAGGTTGTTGAATTACTTAATAAGTTTAATTTAACATATACAGTTGCTGACTCTGGTTATTTTAAGGATGATAATCTTCATTATTATAATTATGAAGCAATTACCTTTGATGTATCAAGGAAAGAGGTGGCAGCAAGAATTATTGAATTATATAATTTAGGTAATATGGCTGGAATTGATATTTCATCAACAATTGATGATGGTAATTACTATTTAATATTTAAGATTGTTTATGCTATGTATAGCTTTGAAAAATTCTGTTGTAAATAAATCATTAGATGATATAGCTTCAATTACAAATTTTATGAATAATGAGACATATGATGTATATACCTTCAAAAAGAGATGGGGAACAATGTGTATTGATACAACAACAAATCATAAATTTATGGAATTATTCAGTAATGCAAAATCTGGAAGCTATGCTTATACAATTTATCAAGAATATCAGGCTTTATTAGTCTAAAAAAATAATGGAAGAAATGCGCTAATTTCTTCCATTTGTTTTTTTGTTATATGTTATACTATTAATAGTAATGGAGATAGTAAAGAAATGTATGACGAAATGTTAAAAATTTGTTAAGGATACCTTAACCGAAAGGGGAGGAATCAAGAGCAAAAATATCTATCATCCATTTAGAAACCGTTATGAGCATACAAAAAGAGTTTTTAAATGGTTAGAAAGAATTATGCCTGATTGTCCAAATTGCGATAGGGATGTTGCAGCAATAGCTACTATATTTCATGATGTAGGATATGGTGGTGATGAATTTAAAACTCACCACGCAGAAAGAAGTACAATTATATTTAGAAAATATGCTCAAGATAATCTAGATTTGCCCAAAGAAAAGCTTGAACAAATTGAGCAAATTATTCTATGTCATTCTGATAAGTCATTGATTTTAAAATGAAAAAAAGTAGTGATGAATTAGTTTTAATGCTTGAAGCTGATCTTCTTGATGAGGAGGGTGCGTTGGGTATAGCTTTTGATTTGTTATCAGCTGGTGCTAAAATGCCTACCTCATATCAAAATGGTTTATTAGAGATTATGTCACATACTGCTCATATTATGGGACAAAATCCTATGAAAACATCGATAGCTAAAAAATATTGGGAAGAAAAGAAGCAATTGGTAAAAACATTTATTGATGCTTATTCATTTGATATGGAATGATAAAAAAAGGAAGTTGACTAGAAATTGTCAATTTCCTTTTTTAATTCAGTAACAATATCTTTTTCAGGAATTTTTCTAATTATTTTTCCTTTTTTAAATAAGATTGCTTCTTTGTTGCCACCAGCTACACCAATGTCAGCTTCTTTGGCTTCACCTGGGCCATTAACTGCACAACCCATAACAGCTACGTGAATGTTTTTATGAACTGTTTCCAAATATTCTTCTATCTCCTTAGCAATTGGAATCATATCATAGGCGGTTCTACCACATGTAGGACAAGAAGTGAAATTTGCTACATTAGAGATCAAGTGCATTTCTTTTAAAATTTCTTTAGCTGCCTTAATTTCAAGTAGTGGGTCAGCTGTTAGAGAAACTCTTATTGTATTACCAATTCCTAGTGATAGAATTCTATAAATACCAATTGATGATTTTATTAATCCATTAAAATCAGTGCCGGCCTCTGTTATTCCTATATGAAGTGGGTAAGGGAATACCTCACTTGCAAGCTTATATGCTTCATAAGCTAGGTCACTATTTGAGGCTTTAAGTGATAAGACAATATTATGAAAATCTAATTCTTCTAGAATACTAATATGACTTTTAGCAGCTAAAATCATATTTTTTTAGCATTTAGCTCCATACCCTTTGGCAATGATCCTGAATTAACTCCTATTCTTATAGGAATATTTTTTTCTTTACATAATAAAAACGATTTCTTTTATTTTTTTCCTTGTTTGATATGTTTCCAGGATTTAATCTTATTTTTATCGGCTCCCGATTTGATTGCAAGTATAGCTAGCTCAGGATCAAAATGAATATCAGCTACAAGGGGAATAGATATTCCTTTTTTTATTTCTTTAATTGCTAAGGCGTCATCTTTGTCCAAAAACGGCAACCCTTATTATTTCACATCCATATTTAGTGAGCTCATTGATTTGCTTTATTGTTGCCTCAACATTTTTTTGTTTTAGTATTGGTCATTGATTGAATATAAATTTTATTTGTCCCTCCGAGAGTGTAAGGACCAACATTTATTTTCGTTGTTTGTTCACGTTTATACATTATATCACCTGACTCATTATAGTATTTTTTTAGTTTTTTTACAATAGTTTTAATATGATAAACAAAAAAACGTTCAAAAGCTTACAAGAAAAATAATAAAAATATAAAAAAATACTATTGAAAAAAATTATCTTTTTTTGGTAAAATAACATAGGTGCAAAAATTCTTTACGTTTGGAGGGATATTATGCGTGATTTAGTAAAACTTGTTTGTGAGGAATGTAAGAACGAAAATTATTATACTGACAAAAAAATAAGAAGACTACTCCTGAAAGATTAGAAATCAAGAAGTATTGTCCACATTGTCAAAAAGCATACTGTGCACAAAGAAAAAGAAATAATAAGCTTGAAAGAGCTTTTTCTTTATGATAAAAAAATATACTTCTGGTGCCTTCTTTACAAATACCTATTTGGTAATTGAAGGCCAAAAATGTGTTATTGTTGATCCAGGCTTGGGCTTTGATTCTTATGCACAGGAGATTAAAAGCTCATATGAGATTATGGCAATTTTAATAACACATGGTCATATGGATCATATTGATTCTATTGGTTTATTTAGTTGCCCTATATATATTAATAAGGATGAGGAAAAATTTTTGGTTGATGATACCTTATCTTTATATAAAAATATATGGAAAAAAACGAACCTTTGATGTGAACAATCTTGATATTCACTATTTTAATGATGAAGATATTATTAATATTGGTGATATGAGCTTTAAGGTTATCACTACTCCAGGACATACAAAGGGAAGTTCATGCTTCTTATATAAAAATTGTTTGTTTAGTGGAGATACATTATTTCAATATTCGATGGGAAGAACTGATTTTCCAACAGGTAGTGAGAAGGATATGAAGGCTTCATTAAGGAAAATTGTCAGTGAAGTCAATGATAATGTAGTTGTTTATCCGGGTCATGGTGAGAAAACAACCATAAAATTTGAACGTCAAAAATAATCCATATGTAATAAATGCTATTAAATAGAGTGAATTTTCACTCTTTTTTTTTTTTTGGCACTTTTCTATTGACAGTGCTAAAAACAAAGTTATATAATATAATAGCACTAGGAAATGAAGAGTGCAAAAAGATGGTGATTATATGCTGACTGATAGACAAAAAAATAATATTAAAGGAAATAATCGAATCTTATATTGAAACTAATGAACCGGTTGGTTCAAAGGTTTTTGACTGAAAAAGCCTTATTTGGATTTTTCATCAGCAACAATTCGCTATGATATGCAAAGCTTAGAGGAAAATGGTTATCTTGAAAAGACACATACTTCAAGTGGTAGAATTCCTTCTGAGCAGGGATATAAATATTACTTAGAGCATTTGATTATAAGAGATCAAAGCGTTGAAGGAATATTTAAAGATATTGATAGCTTATTCGCTGATAAAATGATTTCTAAGGAAGAAACAATTAAAAAAATTGTTGACTACATTAGTGATATAAATGATTGCTACACTGTTGTTTTTAGGTAGTGGTAGTGATCATGCTAAGGTTGTTAAACTAGAGATAGTTCCACTTAATGCAAATGAAGCAGTTTTATTGATTGTAACTAATTCAGGAGATGTTCAAAGCCAAAAGATTAAAATACCTGATGGCTTCAATATGGATGATTTGTTAAGATTGATTTCTTTATTTGATAATGCAATGTATGATCATTCAGTCTCAGAAATAAGAAGCGTTCTTGGAAGAGAAGCTTCAAAACCTAGAATTCGTCAGATTGTTGATTTTAGGGATGATGTGCTAAATTTCTTAGTTAAAGGCTTTGCTAGATTTCAAAATGCTGATTCTTATAGTTCAGGATTGTCTAAATTATTTAATCAGCCTGAATTTCAGGAAAGACAAATTATGCAAAAATGTTTTTAAACATTGTTGATTCTGATTTAATTGAGGAAATTCTTGATGATAATAAGGATGGCTTGAAGATTAGAATTGGCAGTGATAATAAAAAAAGTATGGCTTAGAGGCTTGTTCTATTATTTCAGTTCCATTTTTTAATGAGGAATTAGAATATGGCACTATTGCAATAATTGGACCAAGACGTATGCAATATAATAAAGTGATACCACTTTTAGAATATATTGCTAAAGAAATGCCTAAAATATTTAATAAGTAGAGAGGAGCTATGATTGTGAGTTCTGAGGAAACTAAAATTGATGAAAAAGGTTGAATCTCAAAAGGAAGATACAATCAAAAAGAAGAAATAAAAAAAGATGAAGCCCCTAAAAAGGAAAAAAATAAATATAAAGAGCAAATTGCTTCATTAGAGGCAGAGCTTGCTAAAAAGTAAGGATGAATATTTAAGAGCTTTAGCAGAAATTCAAAAATACTCGTAAGAGATTACAAGAAGAACATGCAAGAGATCGTAAATATGCATCACAAAAAGGTTGTAGGTGAGCTTATTAATCCTGTTGATATGCTTGTTAAAATCGTTAATGCTCCAGCACCAAGTAAAGAAATTGAAAATTATTTGATTGGATTTCAAATGATTGCTAATCAATTAGTAGGTATTTTGGAAGCTGAAGGATTAAAGGAAATTAAAGCACAAGATAAGGAGTTTGATCCAGCAAGTATGCAAGCGATGGCTGTGGTTGAAACTGCAGATGTTGAACCAAATATGGTTGTTGAGGTAATGCAAGCTGGATATATGTATAAAGATAGAGTACTAAGACCAGCAATGGTTAAGGTAAGCAAGGCTGTAGAAGCCAAAAATGAAAATGAATGTGAAAACAAAGGAGAAGATAATAATGAGTAATAAAGTTATTGGTATTGATTTAGGTACAACAAATTCATGTGTAAGTATTATGGAGGGTGGAGCTCCAAAGGTTATAGCAAATCCTGAGGGAGCAAGAACTACTCCATCTGTAGTTGCTTTTAAGGGTGATGAAATTTTAGTAGGTGAGGTTGCAAAGCGTCAAGCTATTACTAATCCTAATACAGTAAGTTCAATTAAAAGACATATGGGAGATAGCTCTTATCGTGTAGATATTAATGGTAAGAAATATACTCCACAAGAGATTTCAGCAATGATTCTTCAAAACTTAAAGCATACTGCTGAAGCATATTTAGGTGAGAAGGTTGATAAGGCTGTTATCACTGTTCCAGCATATTTTAACGATGCTCAACGTCAAGCTACTAAGGATGCAGGTAAAATTGCTGGTCTTGATGTAATGCGTATTATTAATGAGCCAACAGCTGCTGCATTAGCTTATGGTATTGATAAGACTGATAAGGAACAAAAGGTTCTAGTATTCGACTTAGGTGGTGGTACATTTGATGTTTCTATCTTAAGCTTGGCTGATGGTACATTCGAGGTTTTAGCTACTGCTGGTGATAATGTTCTTGGTGGTGATGACTTTGATAAGGCTATTATGGATTGGTTAGTTTCTGAATTCAAGAATGAAACTGGTGTAGATTTATCAAATGATAAAATGGCATTACAACGTTTAAAGGATGCCGCTGAAAAGGCTAAGAAGGATTTAAGTGGTATTACATCTGCTGAAATTAGTTTGCCATTTATTTCAATGGGTGCTAGTGGTCCACTTCATTTAAATAGAACATTAACTCGTACTAAGTTCAATGAGTTAACAGCATCTTTAGTTGATCGTTGCTTAGGACCAGTTCGTAGAGCTTTAAAGGATGCTAAATTAACTGCTAAGGATCTTGACCAAGTATTATTAGTAGGTGGTTCAACTCGTATCCCTGCTGTTCAAGAATTAGTTCGTAAAGAATTAGGTAAGGAGCCTAATAAGAGTGTTAACCCAGATGAGGTTGTAGCTATGGGTGCTGCAATTCAAGGTGGAGTTTTAACTGGTGATGTTAAGGATGTGTTATTACTTGATGTTACACCTCTTTCTCTTGGTATTGAAACACTTGGTGGTGTGTTTACAAAGCTAATTGAAAGAAATACAACAATTCCTTGCTCTAAATCACAAGTATTCTCAACAGCTGCTGATAATCAACCTGCTGTAGATATCCATGTTTTACAAGGTGAACGTCCAATGGCTGCTGATAACAAGACATTAGGTAGATTCCAATTAGGAGATATTCCAGCTGCACCACGTGGTGTTCCACAAATTGAAGTTAAGTTTGATATCGATGTTAATGGTATCGTTAATGTTTCTGCAAAGAACCTAGGTACTGGTAAGGAACAAAAGATTACAATCCAAAATGGTTCAGGCTTATCTGAGGAAGAAATTAATCGTATGGTTCATGAAGCTGAGGAAAATGCTGATGCTGATAAGAAACGTAAGGAAGAGGCTGATTTAGTTAATGAAGCAAACAACCTTATTTTCCAAACAAAGAAGTCACTTGGTGAATTAAAGAATGTAACTGATGATGAAAAGAATGAAGCTAATAAGCTTTGTGATGAATTACAAGCCGCTTTAGATAAGAATGATTTAGCTGAAATTAAGGTTAAGAAGGAAGCTTTAGAGAAGAAGGCACAGGATATTGCTGTTAGAGCATATCAACAAGCTCAAGAAGAGCATGGTGGTAATAACAATAACAATAACAATGGTTCTACAAATAATGATGGAACTGTTGATGCTGATTTCTCAGATGTTCAATAATTATGACAGTAAAGGCGGCGTAAGCCACCTTTAATTGTTAAATTAGAATAATAATCTAGGTGTTATTTCACCTAAATAGGAAATGGAGTAGAGATTATGGCGAAAAGAGATTATTATGAGGTTCTTGGCCTCGATAAAAAAATGCCTCAGGCGATGATATTAAAAAAAGCATATCGTTCTCTTGCAAAAAAATATCACCCAGATATTAATAAGGAGCCAGGTGCTGAAGAAAAATTTAAGGAAATAAATGAGGCATATGATGTTCTTGGCGATCCAGATAAAAAGGCTAAATATGATCAATATGGCTTTGATGATCCAACTGCTGGCTTTGGTGGTGCATCTGGATTTAGCGGTTTTAGTTCTGGTGGCTTTGGTGGCTTTGAGGATATCATTAATTCCTTTTTTGGTGGTGGTTCATCTAGAAGAGGAGGCCCTTCAAGAGGTGAGGATATCCAAAAGGAAATGACTATTTCCTTTGAGGACGCTGTATTTGGCTGTAAAAAAACAATACGTGTTACTGTCGATGAGGAATGTACTGCTTGTGGCGGAACTGGTGCATATTCTAAAAGCGATATTCAAACATGTGATAAATGTGGCGGAAGCGGAGTTGTTTTGATTCGTCAGCAAACTATTTTTGGTATGAGTCAATCAAGAACAACTTGTCCTAAATGCCATGGTACAGGTAAGATAGTCACTAAAAAATGCGAGAAATGTGGTGGAAGCGGAAGAGTTAGAAAAACTAAGGATGTTGAGCTTAAGATTCCAGCAGGTATGGATGAGGGTATGACCCTTAGAATGGAAGGCTATGGTGGAGCAGGTATGGATGGTGGCCCAAATGGCGATTTATTCATTACATTCCATGTATTACCACATAAAAACTTTGTTCGCGAAGGCTCAGATATTATTTTAAAGGTTCCATTAAGCTTTACGCAAGCTGCTTTAGGTGATAGTATTGAGGTTCCTACTGTTGAAGGAAATGTTATGCTTAAGATTCCAGCTGGTACTCAATCTGAAACTAAATTTAGATTAAAGGGTAAGGGTGTAAAAAATCCAAAGGGTGGAAGCAAGGGCGATCAATATGTTATTGTTCATGTGGAAACTCCAACTAATTTAACTGATGATGAAAAAAATCATTATTAGAGCAATTAGGAAAAAAATAGAGAAAAAAACAATAAAAAAATCACCTTGGGATAAATTTAAGTCATTTTTTTGGTAAATAATGCTATAAAGAGGAATACTTCAATGTATTCTTCTTTTTTTAGTTAAAAAAATATTGAAGCAAACATTTTATAATGATATAATTAGATATAATGTTTTTTTGGAGGCTACTATGAAGGAATATGAAAAAGATGCTTTTGGAAGCAGAACATAGAAAATTAATGGAAAAGGCTGTTACTATGGTTAAGCTTGGTTTATTTAGTATTGAAGATGAAGCTAGTCCAGATAGTGTTGATTTTTCAAATCTTGAGGAGATTACTATTGGCAAGTTATATAAGGGTGTTTTTCATTTATATGAGGATCAAAGAAATGGTGATTTATTCTTTATTAATCCTTTAGTTGAAGATAATAAAGGTGATAATGAAAATTATAAGGAAGTTAAGCCATATGCATATCAAATAGTTGCAATTGATAATGTGACTGATGAAGAATATAATGAGCTTTTAGCTGCAAATCAAGTAAATAAAACAGGTATAATCGGCTTTTTATATAAAACTCAAATTGTGTTCTTAATCATTTCATTAATCGCAATGTGTATTTATTTTGTTGATCAAGCGGTAAGCTTAAGTGCCAATTATAGTGTGGGTTTAGCAATATATTATGCATTGTTTGACTATATGCTTTCATCATATTGCTTAGTTGGTATTGAGATTGGAGCTTTAGTGTTAACAACTATTGCTTATCGTAAGTATAAGAATGGCTTATAATTATCATGGTGGCATAATGTATGCCACTATTTTTTAGAGGTGGAAAATGAAGGTTAGCTTTATTACCTTAGGTTGTAAGGTGAATATTTATGAATCGAATGCCTTAATGAATTTATTTGAGGCAGATGGCTTTACAGTATGTGAGCCATCACCTGAAAGTGATGTTTTTATAATCAATACCTGCTCAGTTACTAATATGGCTGATGCTAAAAGTAGAAAAATGATTCATAAAGCAAGGAAATATAATAAGGATGCTGTTGTAGTAGCGATGGGCTGCTATATTCAAACATCAAAGGAAGCAAGAGAAATTCCTGGTGTCGATGTTTTTATTGGTAATGGTAATAAGATGGAGGCTTTGAATCTTGTTAAACAGGTTTTAGAAAATCGTAAGAATAAAGTTAGTCATGTAATTGATGTTATGAATATGAAGGAATATGAGCCATTAGAGGTTACAACCTTTGACCATACAAGAGCCTTTGTTAAAATTGAGGATGGTTGCAATAATTTTTGTTCATATTGTATAATACCTTACGCTAGAGGACCAATAAGATGTAAAAAAAGCTTTGATGTTATTGCTGAATTACAAAGAATTACTAATATGGGGGTATGAAGAGGTTGTTCTTGCAGGAATTCATACTGGAAAATATTTTGATGGTGAAGAAAGATTATCCGATTTAATTGAAAAAATTCTTAAAGATGTTCCTAAACTAAAGAGGCTTCGTTTATCATCAATAGAAATTAATGAAATTGATGACAAACTATTAGAAATAATGAAAAAAATAATAAGATAATGGCTAATCATTTACATTTGCCATTACAAACTGGTAATGATAAAATTTTTAAAAATTAATGAATCGTCGATATGATACAAAAATTTTTTTCTATGATAAAAATAACAAAGATTCGTGAGGTTAGACCAGATATAGCAATTACAACCGATGTTATTGTTGGCTTTCCTTATGAGACAGATGAAGATTTTAATGAAACTAAGGAATTTATTAAAAAGGTTAATTTTTTTCAGGTCTTCATGTATTTCCTTATTCAAAAAAAGAAGCGGAACAAAAGGCTTATGATATGCCTCAGGTTAAGGATAGCATAAAGAAAGAGCGAACTCTTGATTTAATTGCTTTATCTAATGAGTTAACCTTAAATTATGAGAATAAGTTTTTGAATAAGGATGTTGAGGTAATTTTTTTGAGGAAAAAAATATTTAGATAAATATATGGTTGGTCATTCATCAAATTATTTAAGGGTTATTGTTCCTTATGATGAAAAAGAATTTGAAGCAATGTAAATTAGTTCATATTGATGAAATATCTAATGAGGGTATTTTTTTGGCCACATTTTGTCTTGATGATAATTAAAAAAATGATGTATAATAAACAAGTAATAAAAAAATCTCTACATAAATAGAGATTTTATTTGCTTTGAGAGGTGATATAATGAAAGATTTAAAACAAATTCTTAAGTATTTATTTAAGTTTAAAAAAATATTTTATAATTACTCTTTTTATTAATTGTTTTTTTGAAACTTTTTTTGAACTTTTAATTCCTTTTTTTATGAAAGATATAATTGATAAGGGAATTAAATTGCATGATATGAGACAAATTTATATTTCCGGTGGTGAGATAATTATATGTGCTATTTTATCATTAGTTCTTGGTCATTTATATTCTAAAGCTAATGCTAAAATGGTGACTAATTTTTTTCATTTACTCTTCGTGAGGAAACTTTTAAAAAAATTCAAAGCTATTCTTTTTTTCTAATTTGGACCATTTTCAAACAACCTCTTTAATTACAAGAGTTATAAATGATGTCAATGTTATGCAAAATACTATTGCTGGTGGAATGCGTCCTTTATGTAGAGCACCATTAATGCTTATTATGGGAGTTGTATTGTCATTTATTTTAGCACCAAAGGTAGCATTGGTATTTATTGTTTTTATTCCTATTTTGGCTTTAATTTTGTTTTTTTGATTATAAGAAAGACAGCACCAAAAATACAATGTACTACAGACAAATATTGATTCACTTAATGGTGTAGTTCGTGAAAATGTTTCAGCTATAAGAACTGTTAAAGCATACGTTAGGGAGGAATATGAGGAGAAAAAATTTACAACAGCTAATGATGCAGTAATGCATACAAGTAAATCGACATTTAGAATTGCTCAATTAAATCAGCCTTCATTTCAGCTTGTAATGTATAGTGTAACAGTTTTTAATTTTGTATTTTTGGAACAAAAATTAGTTCATAATAATAGTTTAGAGGTTGGAAGCTTATCAGCAATGATGTCGTATATTATGCAAGTAGTAAATTCGTTAATGATGATATCTAATGCATTTTTATTAATTAATAGAAGCTTTGCATCTAGTAAAAGATTGAATGAAATTTTTAATGAAGAGCCTACAATTAAAAATATTGATGATCCAGTAATGGCTATTGGAAGTGGGAAAATTGACTTTAATCATGTATTCTTTAAATATAGAATAGGAACTGGAGAAAAATGTTCTTGATGATATTGATATTCATATTAATGCTGGAGAAAGTATCGGTATACTTGGAGGTACAGGAGCTTCGAAATCAACTCTTGTGTCATTAATTTGTAGATTATATGATGTTAATAGTGGTAGCGTAATGGTTGATGGTATTAATGTTAAAAAAATTATGATTTAACTGTTCTTCGTGATAATGTTGCAATAGTATTACAAAAATAATGTATTATTTAGTGGAAGTATTAGAGATAATCTATTATGGGGAAATAAAAAAATGCAAGTGACGAGGAATTATTAAAGGTATGTAAGATTGCTTGTGTGGATGAATTTTTTTAGATAGAATTGGTGGATTAGATTATGATTTAGGTCAAGGCGGTGTTAATGTTTCTGGTGGTCAAAAGCAAAGACTTTGTATTGCTAGAGCACTATTAAAAAAATCCTAAAATAATAATATTTGATGATTCAACATCAGCCTGTGATATGGAAACTGAAAGAAAAAAATAATGCGACAAATTCGAGCAATTAAGGGTGTTACAAATATTATTATAGCTCAAAAGAATTACATCTGTTATTGATGCTGATAGAATAATTATTATGGATAATGGCAAAATTATCGATGTTGGTACAAGCGATGAATTGTTACAAAGATGTAATATTTATAAGGAATTATATGATGCTCAAATGAAGGGAGTGAGATAATGGCTGCAGTTGGAGTTAGAAAAAAGACCAGACAATCTAAAAAAACAGTTAAACAGCTTTTTAAGCTATATGGGTAAGCATAAGCTTTTTATTATTAATTGTTACTATATTAGTTACAACATCTGGACTTGCAAATTTACTGGGAAACTTATATGCTTGGTCCCATTATTGATGATTATGCTGAAGGCACAAAATATAATTTTTTGTGGCAGGCTATTTTAATTGAGGTTTCTATATATGGAGTAGGAGTGTTATCTACGCTTGGCTATACTCAAACAATGATTTATTTGGCTCAAAAGATTATTTTTGAAATGCGAAATGATATGTTTATCCATATGGAAAAGCTCCCTTTATCTTATTTTTGATTCTAAAACTCATGGTGAAATAATGAGTAATTATACTAATGATGTCGATGCCTTGGGAGATGCTATGAATAATGCCTTTGCAATGATGATATCTAATTTCATTCAAATTGTTGGATTATTTATTGTTATTTTTTTATTATTAATTGGTTATTATCTCTTATTTGTGTTGTATTTTACATTATAATGGGCAGCTATATAATATATGCCTCAAAGCAAAGCAAAAAAGCCTTTAATGAGCAACAAATGGTTATGGGTAGAGTAAATGGATTTGTTGAGGAATCAATTTCAGGTCAAAAAGGTTGTAAAGGTATTCAATCATGAAAAATGAAAAATATAAATAAATTTCATGAAGAAAAATATTAAACTTAAGAATGCTGGCTATGAAGCATTACGCTATTCATTTTCAATGGTGCCAATGGTTGTTTCAATTTCTTATATAAACTATGCCATTGTTGCAATTCTTGGCGGTATAATAGCACTTGGCAATATTAATATCATTTCGTTAACGCCTGGAGGAATTGCGTCATATTTAGTTTTAGTAAGACAAACAGCGCTACCAATTAATCAATTTACTCAACAATCAAATTTATTATTGAATGGATTGGCAGGCGCTGAACGTATTTTTTTAAGCTGATGAACGAAGATATAGAGATTGATAATGGTAATGTTAGATTAGTTAACATCGATGAAAAACAGTGAAATTACAAGTGTAAAAAAACAAATAATTGGGCTTGGCAAAAGCCTGATGGAGCAATTATTCCCTTAAAAGGTGATGTAAGATTTTATGATGTTGATTTTTCATATATACCAGGAAAACCGGTTCTAAAGGATTTAAGTTTATATGCAAAGCCAGGACATAAGATAGCATTTGTAGGATCAACTGGAGCAGGGAAAACAACAATTACTAATTTGATTAATAGATTTTATGAAATTAATTCTGGCACCATTACTTATGATGGTATTGATATTCGTGATATTTGTAAGGATGATTTAAGACATTCCTTAGGGATTGTTTTGCAGGATACAACCTTGTTTACTGGTAGTATAAAGGATAATATAAAAATATGGTAGACTAGAGGCAACTGATGAGGAAGTAATTGAAGCTGCTAAGCTCGCAAATGCTGATAGCTTCATAAGACGTTTGCCAAATGGTTATGATACCATTGTACGAGCAGATGGCGGTAATTTAAGTCAAGGACAACGTCAGCTTCTTTCAATTGCCAGAGCAGCAATTGCGAATAGCCCAGTATTAATTTTAGATGAAGCAACATCATCAATTGATACTAGAACAGAAAGCTTAATTGAAAAAGGTATGGATATGCTTATGTGTGGAAGAACAGTTTTTGTTATAGCTCATAGATTATCAACAATTAAAAATGCAAATGCGATTATGGTTTTAGACCATGGTGTTATAACTGAACGAGGTACTCATGAAGATTTATTAAACAAAAAAAGGTATCTATTATCAATTATATACAGGAAAAATTGAATTGGATTAAAAAAACGGAAAAAAATATGAAAAAATGTAAAAAAATAATGCTTTACAAACGACATATTTTTTTGTATAATAACATAGGAATTCGTCCTTGGAAGGAGGCTTAGTATGCCAAAGACAATAGTTAAAGAAGATAATCTTGAAGATGCATTACGTCGTTTTAAGCGCGAAGTGTCTAAATCTGGAAACCTTCAAGAGGCGAAGAAACGTCAATATTATCTAAAACCTAGCGATGGTTTCGTAAACAAAAAAACGTCAAGAGGCTCGTAAAAAGAAATATTAATTTTTTTAAATTTGAGGGATTTTAATCCCTCTTAATTTTTGTTATGGAGGAAAAAATGAGACATATATATATGATTGGTGATTCAACGATGCGCTTTAATAACTATTTAAGATATCCTCAGCTTGGATGGGGACAATTATTGAATATGTTTGTCGAAAGCGATGTTATAGTTAGAGATTATGCTGAAAATGGTAGAAGCACCAAAAGCTTTATAGATGAGGGACGTTTTTCCTTTATATTAGATCTATTAACCGCTGATGACTTAGTTATATGTCAATTTGGTCATAATGATGAAAAGGATGATGAGGCACGTCATACTGACCCCTATACAACCTATGTGGATAATTTAGCTTATTTTGCAAAAGAAGTAGAAAAAAAGAAATGCAAATATTTTATTTGCAACATCAATCACTAGACATAAATTTATTAATGGTGTTTGTATTAATTCTCATGGTGAATATCCTGAGGCAATGCTTCGCTTTTGTAAGAAAACCAAAAACATATATGTGTTGATTTAAATGAGTTAACACTAAATCATTATAATAAGATTGGTGAGGAAGCTAGTGAAAAAAATATCATATGATTTTTTTGGAGCCAATATTTATCCTAACTATCCTAATGGTTTGAATGATCATTCTCATTTAGTATTTGAAGGTGCATTGATGGTTTGTAAGTTATTTGTATCAGAATTAAATAAAATTGATATACCTATTAATAATTTCTTTATTAATCTGAAAAAAATGAAGAAAAAAATTGACAAAAAAATGCTAATTGACTAAAGCCAAATTCATTTCAAAAATTAACATTTTTTAAAAAAGTCGAAAAAAATAAAAAAAGTTCTTGCTATTGTCCTTGTTCTATGTTATAATAATTGAGCGTCGGAAAGATAGCAAAAAGTTGGACCCTTAGCTCAGTTGGTAGAGCAACTGACTCTTAATCAGTGGGTCTGGAGTTCGAGTCTCCAAGGGTCCACCAGTTTGAATTTTAGGATAACCGTTTGGTTATCTTTTTTTTCGCTTTAAGCAACATATTAAGCAAGATGCTGTATTTATTGGTTTAATAAGTTATAATTAAACGAGGAAGTTTGTTGAATTGTATAAACCATTAAAAAAATGATTATAAAGCCTATGAAATGATAAAGGAATTTAATGGATACAAAGAAGAAGATCTTAAAATTACAAATCAAATTATAACAAATTTAATGATTGATGATAGTGGTAAATATCGCATGCATGCTGAAGGTGTTTTTTTAATGGTGAAAAATGTTATATTTATTGCTCCACCATTATTAATTAAATCTTGCGTATTTCATTATGAATTTGTTTTTATTCATCCATTTAATGAAGGAAATGGTAGAAACAGCTCGTTTGTGGTAAAAATGTATTATTGATGAAGTGGAATCAAATTTTTTTGAATATATATCAATTGAATTGCAAATTCAAAAATATCAAAATGAATATTATAAGGAAATAGACGAATGTAATAATATTGGTAATTTGAATTTTTTTATTGAATTTATGCTTGAAATGATAAATCAAACTATTTGAGCTTATTTTTAAATTAAAGGGAGTATCATAATGGTACTCCCTACTTTTTTTATCCAAATGCTACAGTTATACCTTTCTCTAAGGCATAAAATGAGCATAAGCCTCGCATTGGCATAATAGATACATTTTTTTAAAAATTATATTTTTTTCACAAATTGCATTTTTTTAAGAATATTGCATCCTCATCATTTTTTTGCAATGGGATATAATGCATTCCTTTTGACTGAAATCAGAACCAAATTCACCAATTGTTTCAACAAGACGTTTAAGGCAAGCCTTCATTGTTCTAATTTTTTCTTTTATCTTTATATCGCCATCATCAGCAATACAAAGGGGCTTAATTTTAAGCGTTGTGGCTACAAATGAGGTGAATTTACTCATTCGGCCGTTTTTAACCATATTATCAAAATCACTTAAAATAAATAGCAATGTTGTATGATCACGAAATTCATCAATTTTTGTACAAATCTCTTCATAAGGTAATTGAAGCTTTATTAGTCTTATAAGCTCATTAACAATTAGAATTAGGGATCCAGCAGTTCCCTTTAGAATCGATTACATGAACTTTAGAATCAACCTGATTTTTTGCAAAATTGGCACAATTAAATGTTCCACTCATTTTTTTCCTGAGATAGTAACACAAAAATTTATAATGTATATCATCATCAAATAAATTTAAAAATTCACCAGGTGCTGGACATGATGTTGTCGATTTCCCATTAAAGCTATGCATAGACTTAAGCATCCTACTTACGTCAATATTTTCATTATCAACAAATTCTTCATCCTTAACATGGATTGTAAGAGGTGCAACTTTAAAGTCGATGTCATCATCTTTATAATAATCGTTTGTTAGGTCACAAGAACTATCGGCAATAATACGATACTTCATAATAACAACTCCGTTTCTTCTAGGATACTAATATTTTTACCATATTTATTGTTAAAAATAACATATTTATTTTTTTCAATATTGCATATTATCTAGAGGTGAGATATTAATGAAGGTGAAATCAATATTAAATAAGGCTTATATTCATAAAAAGGTATTATATAATCACTGTGTTAGTTTTATTACTTCTAATGTAAATGAGGTTATTAGTGGTTCCGTTTTTTTATTGCGATTAATCATGATGATATCAATATAGCAGTAGCAAAAGGAGCCAAAACAATAATTTATCAGGACAGGATTGTCAAAAAAACAATCCGTTAATTAATTATGTTTTTGGTTTATAACATAAGAAAAGCTAAAGCTATGCTTTATAAGGCTTATTATAGTTATGTTTTTTTAGATATATAAAACTAATAGGGGTAGTTGGAACAAATGGTAAAAAGTACAACCTCAAAATTAATTAGTGATTTTTTAAATTATAAGGGAGTTAAATCACTTTGGATTGGAACACACGGCGTTTTGTATACTGATGAAGAATATAAAACATCCAATACAACAATTGATATAGCTTTATTCTATAGGCATGCTTTACATGCAATTCATAAAGGGTATAAATATATTGTTATGGAAATAAGTAGTATTGGAATTAGTCAACTGCGCACCCTTGGCCTTACATTTTATCGTTTAGTGTTTACTAGCTTTGGTCTTGATCATCTTGATTATCATAAAAAAATAAGGAAGAATATTTATTCACTAAAAATGGTTCCCTTTTATTAAATTAAATAGTTTAGCAATTTTAAATGCAGATGATGATGAATTTTTTTAAACTTTTTACAAATATTTAGATATAGATTGCTACACATATGGAACAAGGAACGAAGCTGATATAATGGCTACTGATATTCATAATATTGATGGAAGTCTTTGCTTTAGAATTCAAGATTATGCTTTTAAAAACAAATTTTTTTATGGTGATTTTTTTACGATAAATGTCTTAGCATTTATTACTACATTAAAAAAAGCTTAGGCTTTAATATGTTTGATTTTAAGAAATTTTTTTAGGTAAATATAAGCCATTGAATGGAAGAATGGAATTAATTAAATATAAAAAAATAATAAAATTGTGATTGATTATGCACATAATCCGGCAGCACTTAAGAAATGCTTAGAATTCTTAAAAAGGATTCGCCAAGACGTTTAATCGCTGTAGGTGGTGCTGGTGGAAATAGAGAAAAGGAAAAGCGACCTAAAATTGGTGATTTATTAAATGAATATGCTGATGAGGTAATTATATGTGATGATAATCCTAGAAATGAAGATAGCTTAGAAATTGCAGAAGCAATAAAAGGAAATTATAATTTTGAGATAATTTTAGATAGAAAATTAGCAATAAAGAAAGCTTTTGCAAAACTAAAGGAATATGATGTATTATTGATTTTTGGTAAGGGTAATGAGGAAGAAATAATTTATAACAATATGCAAATTATGCATAATGATAAAGATTATGTTCTATCCTTAATAAATTGAATATGAATTATATTAGCATTTTTTTGTTTTTTTAGGAATTTTATTATATTTGTTTATAATTAATTTTTTTCAAATTTTTCAAGACAATATGAAAGAGAGCTTGGATTGAGGGAACATAAGGTGAAAAAAATGGTACGATAAGTATGGGTGGAATTATTTTTTTATTATCCCATTACTTGTATTTGTTATGATTGATCATCATCTTTATTATGTAGTTATACCAGCTTTACTATTTTATATAATAGGTTTTATTGATGATTTATTAAAAAGTCATCGAAAAAAATAATTTAGGACTAAGTGTTAAACAAAAAGCTAGCATTAGAGATATCATTTAGTATTATTAGTGCATTAATTTTATTTAAAGCTAATCAGAGCATTATTGTTTTAGGAATATATATATTAGCCTTTATAAGTAGTAGTAATGCCTATAATTTGACTGATGGCTGTGATGGACTTTTATGCGGAATTTGTTTAATAATGGGAATTGCTTTTACTATAATAATAGGAGCTAATGGTTCACTTTTTTTACATGCATATTAGCTTATTAGGTGTTTTGTTAGCTTTTTTTATATTTTAATATTTCAAAGGCTTATATATTTATGGGAGATACTGGTTCACTCTTTTTAGGAGCATATTTTTGTGCATTATGTATTTATTTAAATGCGATAAAGGTATTTTTTTATTAATGAATGGAATTGTTATTTTTTTGAAACACTCAGTGTAATAATTCAGGTTTTATTTTATAAAGTAAGTGGAGGTAAAAGAATATTTAAAATGGCACCATTTCATCATCATTTAGAGGTAAACAAAATGAGTGAAATGATTGTTGACCTAGTATTTATACTTATGGAGCTTATTTTAGTAATATTAAGCTTAGTTTGGGGTGATTATTTATGAAAGATATCCTTTTATTGGGGCACGGAATAAGTAATGATGGGCTGAAAAAAATTTTTAGAAAAATTTTAATCAAGATTTTGACTATTTAGAATTAAATGAGATAAGAGAAAATTATAAATTTATTGTAAAAAAAGTCCAGGAATTCCGTTTGATTCAATCAATATCAGGGGTGAAATTATCTCGGATATTGAATTAATATATCGAATAATACCAAAAAAATATTATTGCAATAAGTGGAACTAATGGTAAAACAACTATTACAATGCTTATAAATCATTTTTTAGATAATAGTGTTGCTTGTGGAAATATAGGGTATCCATTCGGTCTTGCAATGTTAGAGGAATATGATTTTTTTATGTATGTGAATTGTCTAGCTTTATGCTTGAAGGATGTAAATACTTTAAGCCAAAAATTGCTATATTGAGTAATTTGTGGCCACATCATTTAGATCATCATAAGTCATTGAAAAAAATATATTGAAGCTAAAGAAATGATTTGTATAAATCAAGACGAAAAATGATTTCTTAATTTATGATTATGATTCGCCATATTTAAAGGATATAGTTAAAAAGTAAGGGTCAAAAAAATATTCATTTTCGACAAGGAGTATGCTTGCAGATTGTTATTTAAACAATAATTATATTTATTTTTAAAAAAACAAGGCTTTAATTAACTTGAAAAAGATTGAAAATCAATTTTGACTACGATATAAAAAAATATTATGGCTCTTTGCTTAACACTAATAATTTTAAAAAAAGAGCTTTAAAGGATTTTATAACAAATATAGGAAATTTATTAAGGCTGATTTTAGAACCCAATATATAAGGAGGGATATTATTAATGATGCTAAAAGTACCAATCCTTATTCTACAATTGCAGCACTTAAAAAAATTTAAATAAGGTAATTTTAATTTGTGGAGGGTATGATAGAGGTGAGCAGCTTAATTGTTTATTACCATATCTTGATAGAATTAGTTTGGTTATTTGTTATGGTGAAAGTAAGGATAAGTTATTTGATTTTTTTGATGAATTTAATACCTTAGCTTATAAATGCTTCGATTTAAAGGCGGCAGTTAGTTTAAGCGTTAAATATAAAAAAAGGAAAAATACAATTTTGTATTCTCCAATGTTTGCATCATATGATCAATATAAGAACTATATAGAAAGAGGAAATGAATTTAATCAATTAATTTTTCCATCTTTATAAAAAGAAGTCGCTATTCTTAATAAAAATAATCACTCATTATTTGATGAAGCTCTTTATTTGCTGTTTCAATTGTCTTGCTATTATTTTCTTGTTCCTTTATTTTATAAATAGGTAAGAAATTAAGTTTAATAGTTGGACGATTTTTTTATGGATTAATTTATAATAGCCTCGAGGCTTATGGAATGTAAAAACAATAGGAATTATGTCAGCGTTGTTTTTATAAGCGTAATGGAAGGCCCCGTTTTCAAATGGTCTTATGTGATTACAAAAGGGATTAAGCTTAGCTTCTGGAAAAAAATAAAATACTGGCATTTTTTTATTTAAAAATTTTTTTTCGTGTCATCATTAAACTTTTTTTAAGAAGATGTCTATCTGTTGGAATTGGCACTGCACCACATATTCTTATATATTTTGAAAAATATTGGAAAGCCCATATTTGATTGCAAAAACAGTTATATCTACCTTGCAAAAATCTTGTTTTGGCTGGGATGAAGAAGGCATCTGAATTCATAATGTGGTTAGCAATAAATATTTTACCTTTTTTTATTACCTTTAATATTTTTGCCAGTAACCTTAAGTCCAACGTATAAATGCTGATAAAAAAATAAATAAATTCTTGTAAAAGAGATAGTAATATAGCTTAAAAAGTCTAAATAGAATATTTCTATTATAGAATGGGTAGTTGTTTTTTTAAGCTTAACCTCATGAGGCTTAAAGCCGTTATCATATTCGTAATCATCATCATATTGTTTCATTATAATCACCAAAAAAATTATAACAAAATTGCAACAATATTTCTACAAATATTTATATTTTTGTTAATTTGTGATATGATATATCTAGTTTATGAGGTGATATTGTGGCGAAAAAGGTTATAGTTGGTTTATCTGGTGGTGTTGATTCATCGGTTGCAGTATATGAACTTTTAAAGGCTGGGTACGATGTTGAAGCAATGTTTATGCGAAATTGGGATAGTGCCACTAATAATGATGTTTTAGGAAATCCTGATTTAAATGATGACGTTTGTCCTCAAGAAAGAGACTATCAGGATGCAGTTGCGGTTGCAAAAAAATTAAATGTGAAGCTCCATCGAATTGATTTTATAGAAGAATATTGGAATAATGTCTTCACTTATTTTATAGAAGAATATAAGGCAGGGCAGAACTCCTAATCCTGATATTATGTGCAATAAATATATTAAGTTTGCTTCATTTAAGGATGAGGCTATGCGTTTAGGTGCTGATTATATTGCAATGGGACATTATGCAAGAGTAAGACATGATATTGATGGTAGTCGCTTATTAAGAGGTGTAGACACTAATAAGGATCAGTCATATTTTTTATGTATGATTAGCCAGAATCAGTTAAAATGTTCAATGTTTCCAATTGGTGATTTAACTAAGCCTGAGGTAAGAGAAATAGCTGCTTCGCTTGATCTTGCTACAGCTAAAAAGAAGGATTCAACAGGAATTTGCTTTATCGGTGAAAGAAACTTTCATAGATTTTTACAAAACTATCTTCCAGCAAAGCCAGGAAAAATGGTTACACTTGATGGTAAAGAAATTGCTAATCATGATGGCTTAATGTATTATACTATTGGTCAAAGAAAGGGACTAGGAATTGGTGGTAGAGGAGATAGTGATAATGATGCCTGGTTTGTTCTTGGCAAAGATTTAGAAAAAAATTATTTGTATGTTGGTCAAGGCTTTGATAATCCTTATTTATATAGTGACAGATGTCTTGCAACTAATTGTAATTTTATTTTAGATGTACCTGTTAGTGGTAAAAAGATATCAGGCAAAATTTAGATATCGTCAGCCAGATCAAGATGTTATGGTAGAAATATTAGACAACAATCAAATGATGGTTTATTATCCTCAAAAGGTTAGAGCAGTTTCACCAGGGCAAGCTGTTGTTTTATATGATGGTGAGGTATGCCTAGGTGGTGGCATAATTGATAAAGTATATAATAATGATGAATTGAGGAAATATTGATGGATGAAGAGGTTGTTATTAAAGGAATATTAGACAAATATTTGTTTATTTCTTCTGATTCATTATATAAAGTAGCACGAATTGATACTAAAAAAAGGGGAAGTAATAATTGTTGGTGAATTTCAGCCTATTGAAGAAAATAGAGAAATGGAATTTCATGGTGTTTGGAAAGAAAACGATAAATATGGGGAACAATTATATATAAAAAGCATTAATCCAGTTAAGGAAATGTCAGCAATGGGACTTGTTAATTACTTATCTAGCGGTGAATTTAAGGGGATAGGGAAAAAAACTGCTATGAGGATAGTTAAGGCTCTTGGTAGAAAAAAACATTAGAGAAGATATTAAAAAAATCCTGATTGCTTAAAGGATATTGAAGGCGTAAACGAAGATAAGGCTCAAATGGTTTATAAGATTTTTAAAAAAAGAAACGAAGAAATTCAAAAAAATCTTATGTAGAACTTTATGATTTAGGATTATCTACTAAAATGGTTGCTAAAATGATTGAGGTTTATGGAACTGATGCAGCTAAGGTAATTAGAAGCGACCCTTATCGACTTATTCATGATGTTGAAGGATTTGGTTTTAAAAAAAGTGATCTTATTGCTATGAACTTAGGGATTGATCCCAATTCATTAAATAGAATTACTGAGGCGATAATGCATACCTTAACGCTTATTTGTTTTCAACAGGGATTTACCTTTCTTTATAAAAAAATCAATTAATAAATTCAACAGAGCTTTTGCTGAATCAAACTGAAAAACCAGTTGCCAAGGAATTAATTAGTGATGGTGTTTCTTATTTGATAGAGCATAAACGTATTGTGTGTGAAGATGAAAGAATTTTTTTGAACCATCATTATATGAGGCAGAAATTGGCTTAAGTAAAATAATTTTGGAAAAATGAAGCAAACGGGATTTAAAAACCTATGATGAAAGTAAACTTAAGGAAAAAAACTAGAAATTGTTGAAAAAAAGAATTAGGTATTAAATATACAGAAAAATCAGTTTAAAAACTATTTATTCGGTAATGAATAATAATTTGAACATAGTTACTGGTGGTCCAGGAACAGGGAAAAAAACAACAATTATAAAGGGTATTTTATATTTATCTGCCTACATTGATAATTTAAACGTCGATAGTGATAAATTTAAAGAAAAAAAGTAGTATTGATGGCCCCTACTGGTAGAGCAAGCAAAAGAATGGCTGAAGCTACTAAATTTAAAGCTCAAACAATTCATAAAACGTTAGGTTATAATCATGAAGGTGAATTTACCTTTAATGCTGAAAATAAGCTTTCAGGCTCTTTATTGATAATTGATGAAGCGTCTATGATTGATTTGCCATTAGCATATCGTCTTTTTCAAGCATTACCTATTAGAAGCAAGATTATTCTAGTTGGAGATGAAAATCAACTACCATCAGTTGGACCAGGTGCTGTTCTTCATGACTTAATTGCTAGTGGCGCGGTTAATACCTTAAGGCTTACAGAAATTATGCGTCAAGCAAAGGAAAGCAATATTATTAAGCTAGCTCAAGAGGTATTATTTGAAAAATATTGATTTCAATATTTTTTTAATGAAAGAAAAAGAAGTGTATTTTTTTATCCTTGTGATTCAAAAAACTGCTCTGCAATGATTGAACGCTTTATTACTAGCTTTATTGCTAAGGGCGGCGATTTTAAAAATGATTTACAGGTGTTAATTCCAATGTATGCCGGTATAGCAGGTATTGATGCAATTAATAAAATGATACAGGATAAATTTATTAATTCTTCAGAGGTTGTAAAAACAGAATTTAAAGAGTTTAAAAAAAGGTGATAAGGTTTTACAGCTTCAAAATGATTCAAAATTGGAAATAATGAATGGTGATGTAGGAATAATAAAAGAAATAATCAAAGAAAACAAAGAAACTAAGCTATTAATTGACTTTGATGGTAGGATGGTTACATATGGTCCTAAATTAGATTATTTAACATTAGCATATGCAATAAGTATTCATAAGTCCCAAGGAAGTGAATATGATAATGTAATTATTCCAATATTGCCTTCTTATAATATTATGCTTCGTAAAAAAATTATCTATACAGCTATAACAAGAAACCAAGAAAAAAAGCTAATCATTTTAGGTGAATATAATGCTATTAATCAGGCAATTCATTCAAAGGATGATGTAAGACAAACCTCGCTTAGTGAAAGATTTCAAATAAAAAAAGCTGATGTTTCACAAGAAATTGAAATAGATGATCCACTTAGCGCTTATAAAAACATTAGGTGAATATGATATGGATGGAATATCGCCAAAAAAACATTTATGTAATTACATATTTTTTTAAAAAAGAATGTAAATAATAAATATGGTGATAATATGAAAGCAGCTTTTTATATGCTTGGTGGTGCTTTATTGACAATTAGCGCAATTGAGCTTATGGATAGTAAAAAAAGGTTAAGGACCTAATTAAAAAAAGTTGAATAAAAAAATAAAAATGACAGGATAACCTGTCATTTTTTTGACAAAAAGAACATATATAAATATTCTTCTTATTTGTCAATGATTTTTTTGAAGCATAAAAATAGGCCTTGTAAATGTAATCATAGTCAGATAGTAATAATTCTTTTTTTAACTGAATATCCAAAAAGATAATCACTACTAATTTGCAATATTTCACAAATTCTTTTTTTAAAAGTATTTGCATCTGGAACAACTATACCTAACTCAATTTTTTTGAATAATTTGATTGAGAAATAGGAATTCTTGATGCTACTTCGGTTTGTGTCAGTTTTTTTCTTTAGCCTAGTTTTTTTATGTTTTCACATAATCCCATTTTTTTGCCCTCCTTAAACTAACACTATAATTATAATCGATTTTTGTGTAAAAAAATAAAGAGTTTTTTTGTTGAAAAAAAGTAATAAAAATATTCTGGAAAAAGCATAAATAATTATTTATAAAAATAATTTATATCAACAATAAAAGGCATTTTTTTAATAAATATAAGGTATTTGTTTACTAATTTTTTTCTTTATTTTAATGCGAAAGTATGGTAAAAATAGATAAAAGCAAAGTAATTGTTTATAATAAAGTAGTTTTTTTATACGAGGAATGATAAATATGAAAAAAATGTCAACTAATCAAATTCGCCAAATGTGGCTAGAATTTTTTGAAATCAAAGGGACATCACGTAGAGCCATCTGCTTCATTAGTGCCACATGATGATCCAACGCTTTCGTGGACAAATGCTGGTGTAACACCATTAAAAAAATATTTTGATGGTAGTGTTGTTCCAGAATGTCATAGAATAACAAATGCTCAAAAATGCATAAGAACAAATGATATTGAAAATGTTGGTAAGACAGCTCGTCACCATACATTTTTTGAAATGCTTGGTAATTTTTTTCGATTGGCGATTATTTCAAAAAAAGAGGTTATTAGCTGGGCTGTTGAGTTATTATTTGATGAAAAATGGTTTGGATTTCCTAAAGAGAAAAATCTATATTACTTATTATACCAAGGACATAGAAACTCGTGATACGTGGATTAAAAAAATGGTGTTGAACCTAGTCATTTAATTCCTTTAGATGGAAATTTCTGGGAAATTGGTGAAGGACCATGTGGACCTGATACTGAGATGTTTTATGATCGTGGTGAAAAATATGATAAGCGTGGAATTGAGTTGATTGAAAATGATATTGAAAATGATCGTTACATTGAAATTTGGAATATTGTATTCTCACAATTTAATTCGAAGATAGGTGTTGCTAGAGAAAATTATAAGGAACTACCTTCTAAAAATATTGATACAGGCTGTGGACTTGAGCGTGTTGCTTGTGTAATGCAGGGTGTTGATACTAATTATGACACTGATCAATTTGTTCCCTTAATAAAAAAGGTTGAAGAAATTAGTGGTATTAAATATCAAGGTCAAATGGCATTTAAGGTCATTGCTGATCATATTCGTACTGTAACATTTGCTATTAGTGATGGTGCAACTTTGTCAAATGAGGGTCGTGGCTATGTTTTACGTCGAGTTTTACGTCGAGCTACAAAATATGCAAAAAGTGAACTAGGCATTAATCATCCTTTTATGTATGAATTGGTTGATGTTGTTGTAAAAACAATGGAGGAGCCTTATCCATATTTAAAGGAAAAGCAAAAACATTGTTAAGACGATAGTTAAAAATGAAGAGGAAAAATTTCTAGAGACATTATCAGCTGGTGAAAAGAGATTTAATCAAATTGCTCAAAATGCTAAGGATAAGATGATTTCAGGAGAAGATGCCTTTGTATTGTATGATACATATGGCTTTCCATTGGAACTTACAATGGAGCAAGCATCAGCATTGGGCTTAAGTGTCGATGAAGATGGATTCAAGAAAGCTATGGAGCGCCAAAAGAATCTAGCACGTAGTGCAAGAGGTGATTTACAAAGCTTTGGAAGCCAAAATACTGCTTGGCTTAACTTTAAGGAAGAATCAAAATTTATTGGCTATGATACTTTAGAATCAGAATCAAAGGTTATTGCTGTATTTGATAAAGGAATTGTTTTAGATAAAACTCCATTCTACGCTTTTAGCGGTGGTCAAGTTTGTGATGGTGGAACAATTGATGGAATAGAGGTTATTGATGTTAAGAAAATGCCTAATGGTCAACACCTTCATATTCTAGAAGAAAATAAATTCCATATTGGTGATGTTGTTAAGGCTTCTGTTGATAAAAATAGAAGAGAAAAGACTATGAAAAATCACTCTGCTGCTCACCTTCTTCAAAAGGCTTTACAGGTAGTATTAGGAGATCATGTTCATCAACAAGGACAACAGGTATCTATGGATACAGTTAGATTTGATTTCAATAATTATAATTCATTATCTAATGAGGAAATTTTAAAAAAATTGAGGATTTAGTTAACCAATATATAAATGAGGCATATGAGGTAAAAACATTAGTTTTACCAATTGCTGAAGCAAAGAAGCTAGGTGCTATGGCCTTATTTGGTGAAAAATATGGAGAAATGGTAAGAGTTGTTGATATGGGTGTTTCAAAGGAATTTTGTGGTGGAACTCATGTTAAAAATACCAAGGATATCTCTAAATTTGCTATTTGCAATTTCACTTCGATTGGATCAGGATTATTTAGAATTGAAGGTGTAACATCAAATGATGCATCTATGCTAGAGGTTTCTTATAATGCAAGCTTAGTTAATGATTTGAAGGCATTAGAAAATAAGGCTCAAACAATTATCGAGGCTGCTAAGCCTGATAAGCTTGTATTTAATTACAAAGAAAATGAAAATATGCCAACTGGCTATCGTTTTGTGCTTACTATGCGTGAGGAAATCGCTAAGGCTTTAAAGGCTTGCAAGGATTTAGAGAAGGAGCTTAATCAAATAAAGAGTAAGAATGCTCTAAGTGATTTAGCATCTTATGAAAAAATGATTGAAGGTAATACCTTATTTACAAGCATAGATGGTTTAGATACTGGTCTTGCCAAGGATTTAGCTTGTGCATTACAAAACAAATATAATCTTGATGCTGTAATGCTTGCATTAACAGATGGTGAAAAGCTAAGCTTAATTTGTGCAACATCAGGAAAATATAATGCTGCTAATTTAGTTCGTGAGGCTTGTAAGATTACAGGCGGTGGCGGTGGTGGTAAGCCAACACTTGCACAAGCCGGAGCTAAGGATGCTTCAAAGGTTTCTCTAGCATTTAGTCACATTAAGGAAATATTATAATGAAGTATATTGGACTTGATTTAGGTAGTAGAACCTGCGGCGTTAGTATTTCAGACGAGCTTGGTATTTTAGCACGAGCATTAACTACAATTAGATTTAAAGATGATGAATACAATTATTGTGCAAAGGAAATTATTAAGATTTGTCATAATGAAAAATGTTAAAAAGATAGTTTTAGGACTTCCTAAGCATATGAATGGAGATATGGGAAATCGTGCTAAAAATATCACTTGATTTTAAAGATAAACTAGAAAAAATGGCTGATGTTGAGGTCATTTTATATGATGAAAGATTGACAACCGTGGCTGTTGATAGAATAATGATAGAAGGAAATTTAAGAAGAGGGGACCGCCATAAGAAAAAGGATGAAATGGCTGCAGTTGTAATTCTTCAGGATTTCCTAAATTCAAAAAAAGTTTTTAAAAAGAGGTAAAAAAATGGAAAAATAAGGAAAAATTATATAACTTTTATAATGGAAGATGGTAAAAAAAGAAGATTGTAAAATTCTTTTTTTACATTTAAGTCTGAGGAATTTAATCACAATTATGTTGTTTTTTTCAGACACCAAATGATGAAAGTATCTGCATGCATTTATGTTCCAACTGATGGTGGACAGGGTACAATTGAAAAAATTGAAAGTGATGAAGAATGGGAAATAGTAAATGATGCTTATAATCAATATTTAGATTCACTTGAAAATGGTTGTCAAGGAAGTTGTGCTTCATGTGGTGGAGCATGCTCTTCATGTGATGATGGGGAATGTAACTGTGGTAAATAACTACAGTTTTTCTTCTTATGAAGAGCAAATGCGTTCTTATGCTTCACTAAATGGCGTACCTGTTATAAAGGATGAGGGGTTAGATTTTTTAATTGAGAATATTAAAAAAATATAATGTTAAGAATATATTAGAAATTGGAACAGCAATAGGCTATTCAGCTTCAATTATGGTTAAATGTAACAATGCAAAAGTTACAACAATTGAACGTGATCCTAAAATGTATAATGAAGCTATAAAGAATATTAAAAAAATCAAAAATTTAATAAATAAAAATAAGAGTGGTTTATGCTGATGCCCTTGAAGCTTATCCAATGGTTTCAGACCAAAAATATGATTTGATTTTTATAGATGCTGCTAAGGGTCAATATCAAAAGTTTTTTCAAATGTACTCACGTTTGCTTAATAATAATGGTATAATTATTTGTGATAATATGGATTTTCATGATTTAGTATTTAAGGATGTTTCAACTTTAACTAGAGGTGTAAGAGGTATTGTTACAAAAATTAAAAAAAGGTTTAAAAAAATTTTTTTAGATACTAATGACGATTTTGTTACTACTTACTATCACATTGGTGATGGAATGACTATTAGTTATCCAAAGGAAATATGTTTAAGTAAATTAATTGATTTTTTTATTATTCAAAGAATTATATTAAGTTTGAAGCGAATGAATATGATTTGTATGAAAATGATTTTGAAAAGAATTTATGTAGTATATTTTAATATTGATAAGATTTTAAAAGAGTCTAATCATAATAAAAAAAGTGTTTTTTTATTATCTAAAGATAAACAAGATGATTTTGAATTTAAAAAAATTGTAGAGAAAAAGCATTTTTTTGGTTGATAAAAAAACTAATCAATTTCAACTATTAGATAGCACGATTGATAATTCAAATGATAATTATTTAATATTTAATTATTATTGCTATGAGATATAGGAGGTTTATATGAAAAATAGCTGGCTATATTTATTTTTTTCAATATTTATTTTTTTGCTTACATTTTTTTATTGGTGCTTATGGAGCAATGTGGACTAAATATAACAAAGAAAGAGCTTCAAAGCTTTATATCCTTCATGGACTATCCTCAGCATTATTAATGATTCTTCTTTGGATTGGCTTTTTAATATTTAAGGGTGATGGTGCTAGTAATGTTATATTTACTTTTTAAGCTTATATATATTTATGTAGCAGTTGATCTTTTGATAAGTATTTATACTTGGTACAAGCTCAATCCTTTCTTTAAAGCAATTTTAAATGAATATGGTGATATTATAACTTATAAAAAAAGCCTTGTGATGATTTGACTAAATTTCAAAAGAGCTTTATATGGCTGCTATAAACCTGCGTTTAATATCTTATTATTAATATGGCAAGTGATGTTTTGCTATTTTTTTCCTTGAATTTATTTATTAGCTTTGTTATTTCAACAATATGAAAAAAATTGATTTTATTCATTAGTATTTTTTTATAACAATTTTAGTGGGATTAGGATTTCTTATATTTTTTTACTTATTAAAAAAAGCATTTGTATGTTTTTTTCAATTACAGCAATTATTACTTTAATAATTGTTTCTAATATGCTTTATAATGTTTGTAAAGATGCTTTTTAAATAAAAAAATAAAAATATAATGAGAAGTGATAATATGAATGATTTTATATATAAAAACCTATTTACAAATTTTAAAAAGAGGAGCTTGTTCCAGCAATGGGCTGCACCGAGCCAATTAGTATCGCCTATGCTGCAAGTAAGGTTTGTGATGTTCTTGGGGGAATTCCTAGCAAAACTCGAATTGAAGTTTGTGGAAATATTATTAAAAATGTTAAAAGTGTAGTTGTACCAAATACAGGCGGATTAAGGGGCATTAAGGCTGCTGTTGCTGCTGGATATGTTTCTAAAAGACCTGATTTATCATTAGAGGTTCTTTCTGTTTTAAAGCCTTCAGATATTACTAATATAGAAAAATGTATGATGGATACAGAAATAACAATTATTCCTTCAAAAAAAGCCTTATAAGTTTTTATATAGAAATTGATGGCTTTAAAAAATGATAGCTATGTAAAGGTTATAATTATTGATTATCATACTAATATTGTTTTTAGTAGAGAGAAATCAAGAAATTTTTGTTTAAAAAGTGGCTATGATATTGATGAGGAAAAATGCTTATGCTACGGATAGAAGAGCCTTAACTATAGATAAGATATTTTGGTTTGTAAACAATGTAAAAATTGCTGATGTTGAAGAGATTATCAATAGACAAATTGAATATAATTCCAAAATTGCCAAGATAGGACTTGAAGGTAAATATAGCTCAGCAGTTGGTAAAACCTTAATTGATTTATATGGTGATGATGTTAAAATAAGAGCCAAGGCATATCCTGCTGCTGGAAGTGATGCACGAATGGGTGGATGTGATTTACCTGTTGTTATTGTTTCTGGTAGTGGAAATCAGGGAATGACAACATCTCTTCCCGTAATTAAATATGCAAAGGAACTTAATGCTTCACATGAAAAGCTTACTAGAGCTTTAGTTTTAGCAAATCTAGTAACTATTGATGAAAAAAAAGAAATAGGCAGACTTAGTGCTTTTTGTGGTGCAGTAAGTGCTGCATGTGGTGCTGCAGCAGGAATTTGTTATTTATTTGATGGTAGCTATGAAGAAATATGTAGCACAATAAAGAATAGTTTGGGAATTACATCAGGTATGGTATGCGATGGAGCAAAGGCATCATGTGCTGCTAAAATTAGTGCGGCAGTAGATGCTGGATTATTAGGCTTTTATCTAACTAAAAATAATCATAATTTTAAAGCCGGTGATGGAATATTAGCAAATGATGTGAACGATACTATTAATAATGTCGGAACTATTGCAAGAGAAGGAATGCAAACTACTGACGAAAAAAATATTAAAGATAATGGTTGAAGATCAAAGGAGTAAATAGTATATGAGCGATTGTAATCATAATTGTAGTAGTTGTGGCAAGACTTGTAGTGATAGAAAATCTATGCTTGCTACTAATAACAAATATAGTAATATTAAAAAGATTATTGCGGTTACAAGTGGCAAGGGTGGTGTTGGTAAATCAATGGTCACATCATTACTTGCTGTTAGTATGATGAAAAAAGGCTATAAGGTTGGAATTTTAGATGCTGATATAACTGGTCCATCTATCCCTTATTCATTTGGAATTCATGAGCAAATCTATGGAACAGAGGAAGGAATGATTCCATCAGAAACAAAAAATGGAATAAAGGTTGTTTCCATTAATTTATTATTAGATAATCCAAACGACCCAGTTGCTTGGAGAGGACCAATTTTAGCTAATGCTGTTAAGCAATTTTATACAGATGTATCTTGGGGAGATATTGATTTTTTATTTGTTGATATGCCACCAGGAACTGGTGATGTAGCTTTAACTGTTTTCCAATCACTGCCTGTTGATGAGACAATAATTGTTTCATCGCCACAGGATATGGTTAAAATGATTGTTGGTAAGGCTGTTAAAATGTGTAAAATGATGAATGTTGATTTGTTGGGATTGGTGGAAAATATGGCCTATATGATTTGCCCATGCTGTAATAATCCCATCTACCCATTTGGTCCTTCAAAAATAAATGAAGTTGCAGAATCATTTGATATGCGACCACTTGCAAGCCTTGCTATTAATCCAACTCTTGCTTCATATGTTGATGCTGGAAAAAAATTGAAGAAGCTGATGTTAAAGAATTTGATAATATCGCAGCAATACTTGAAAAAAATTATTATAATTTCATATTTTTTTAATTTCGGCAACAATGTTATCTATGTTGTCGATTTTATTTTTTTCAACAATAAAAATAAGTGAGTCGTAATTATTTTGATTATCAACATCAAAATTATCAAGATTTTGGTTTTGGGCGCCAATAGTAAGCGCTGTTTGTCCTAACATTTCAAAAAAATTTCCTAGTGATTGTTGTTCATTATAATTTAAACCATCACAAATCAAAAAAAGCCAATTAAAGTAGCAAATAAAAGTAAATTCGTAAGCGTTTAGGTTTAAAAAGAGACTTTTCAATTTCTTTAAAAAAATATTGTTATTACTCATCATTTAATTATATGTAAGATGATTAAGTATTATGAAACGATTTCATTAAATTGTTAATGCTTTCATTGTTGCATAAATATACTTGTAGTTATATAACATTAGTGTAGGAGATGATATGTATGACAAAGGAAATTAAAATTGCTAACACACTTGGTTTACATGCAAGATTATGCAGCCAAATTGCAAGAGAGGCTGGTAAGTTTGAAAGTGATGTATATTTAATAACTAAGAATAATAAGATTGATGTAAAATCAGTTTTAGGATTATTATCATTATGCTTACCATCTGGTTCAAATGTTATTCTAGAGGCTTCTGGAAATGATGCTACAAAAGCAATTGATGACATTTCAAATATTCTAGAATAACTTCTTACATTTGTTTGATTAGCTGAGGAAAAAAACTCAGCTTTTTTTGCTTTTTTAAGTAAATTTGAAATTTAGAAGGTACTATTATTAATGAAAGGAATAAAAATGAAAAAGGTATTTTATGTTTATTTGTTAATTGTGAGTACTTTTTTTTATTACTATATTAGTTATAAATAGTAATAATAAAGATGAAACATATCAGTTAGAAGGTTTTTTTATTATTATATAAATAATGAATACGTTTCTTATAAAAAAATGAAAAATTGATTTGTTTTTTTTAATAAAGAAAAATATTTCATTTAGAGAAATTGAAAAAAATGAATATTTACTAGTTGATGATGATAATGTATTTAAAAATTACTTGTAGGAGGATTGATATTAAGGAAGAAATAGAGGTTTTAGGAACAAAAATTTTATCGCTTTTTGCTTTGAATTTTTTTTATTGATAATGAAATTGGCAAAAAAATACATGCTGCAAATTAAAAAAATGATTTGGAAGAACTAGAAATTAGTTTGGCACCTATTATAAATGTGGATGATGTAGTGATATATGAGGTTAATAATTTTTTTATTATATTGATGAAAAAAACTACTATTTAAAGGTGGTGAAGCATTAGAAAGGTTAAAAATATTTAGATAATATTTATGATGTTAAAAATAATCAGTATTATGAAGTTGAAAATATTAAGTTAGATATGAAAAAAATGTTTTTATTTGATGTTCATTCAAAACAAGCTTTCTTAATATTTTCTTTTTAAAGAATGATTTAGATTTAAAAAAATAGAAAGGATATCAATTAAATGAAACTAATATATATGATTTTTTTATTTTTTTATTAATTTTTTTACAATAGCACCAAATATTAAAAAAAGGGTGCAAATGGTAATGATTATAATCAATTTCAAAGTGTAAATTTGGCTAAGGGAAAGCTTATTAAAAAAATTGGACTGATAAGGAAAAAAATCAATTTGTGCCATCACTTAATAAAAAGAAAAATTTTGGGGATGGAATGTTATTATTATAAATAAAAGAGGTAGAAGCTACCTTTGAAAGTGAAATTTTGTTTTCATTTTATAATAATGGACCAACGGAGATGGAATATAGTAAAAACTATTACATATGATAAGTCTATAAAAAAACCTCAATTAGTTCAACAGGAAACATTTCCTATAAAGGAACAGGAACATTTAAAAAAAGTTTAAGCATAATTTAGATTCCTCTATTAATTTATCCTACACTAAAAACAGAAAAATAAAGAGGAAAAAAACAAACTGATACAATTAAAAATAAAGGTTGATCCTGGCTATAAAGCAATTATATATATGACTGGGACTGCAAGAGTTACTAATGGTAGAGCCCAGCGTTATTTTTGGTGTAAACAAAATGTTGGATGCTTTGAATATTTTTACGATAACAAGTCTTTATCCTCGTGTTAAAAAAAGGTTAAAAATATGATTTTTAGTAAAAAAATGGAAGAGGTAACAAAAATATTTTAAAAGATTTTAAAGCTTTTAAATAACCTCAATTTAGAATTTAATTATGGTAGATTATATTTACTAATAGGTGAAAATGGTAGTGGTAAATCAACTATTATAAAACTTATTTCTAAAAATAATAACCTTACAAAAATGATAGAGGAAGAATTATTTATAATACAGAAAAAAATAGGATATCTTCCTGACAAATATATATTGCCAAAATATATTAACGCTTTAGATTTTATTAGGCTCTATACTAAGAATTATAATATGACAAAGCCTTTAGCTGAGTTTTTTTAGTTCCAAATAAGCTCATAGCTAGTATGTCAAAAAGGAATGCAACAAAAGGTTGGGATAATAGCTATTATGTATTCTGATAACGATTTTTATTTATTTGATGAGCCTCTTGATGGTCTTGATTTAACAAGTAAGGAGCTTTTTTTAGAAAAAAATTAATGAGTATATTAACATTGGCAAAACTGTAATAATTGCTACACATAACGCAGACTTTTATAGAATACTTAATCCTATTATCTATAAAATACATTTAGGAAGTATTATTGATGAAGAGATTAATTAAATTGTATTTGTTTAATGAGTTCAATAAAATAAACATAATTTTAGTATTTTTTTAGCTACACTTATGTGTGGGATGATTTTTTTATCTAAGCATAGATAAGCCAATGAGCAACTTTGAATATCTAGCAAACTATAAAATGTATTTGGAAGAATATAAAAAAATAATGTTTCATTTTATATGTTTGTAATCAATATAGCATTAATTAGTTTTTTAATTGCTAATGATTGCTTTACAGCTGAAAAGTATGACATTTTATTTATTGTAAACGAAGGAAAAAAATAAAATATATGCCGCTAAATTAGGTAGTCATTTATTGTTTTTTTAAGCTTAATTTTTGATTGTTGAATTCTTATTTTTATGAAATATATCCATTATTGATTTATAAGGATTATAAGCTGTCATTAGCTGATTTGCTGTTGATGCCAGCATATTTATTAAATGCAATTTATTTGTTATGCTTAGGGCAAATTTTCATTAATTTATTTAAAAAGCTTTTTTTATCAGCATTTTTATTTTTTATTAGTGCCTTTGGTTTAAAAAAATACTAAGTGATGTATCGGAGAAAATGTGTAAAAATAATTAGTTTGTTTTTATCCAGCGATTTGTGAGAAAAAAATCATTTTTTTTATTATGGATACATATATGTTTTTAATAGAAACAATAATTTTATTTGTTTTAGGATTAGTTATATAAAAAAAGAGGAAATTTAACAATTCTTGATATTTTTGTTTAAAAAAATGTATTGACATTCATAATGAAATAGTGTAAAAATAACTATGTTGTAAATGAATAAGTGGAAGAAGAACATCCGTTCTCGCCTGATTGAGAATATTAGTAGGCAGAAAGCACAATAAATGATTATTGTTATTTTTAAGGATGTTTTTGGCATCCTTTTTGTTTGTTTAAGACGTGTTGGAGGTGTAGGAATTATTAATAAGCAAGTAAAAAAGCCAATTGAGGATATCGTTAATGAGGCTATAAGAGTAAAAGAAATGCTAGTAATTACTGATACTGGCGAGAAGCTTGGGGTACTATCTAGAAATGCTGCCCTTAATGCTGCATATGATAGAAATATGGATCTAGTTTTAGTTTCACCTGATTCAAATCCAGCTGTTGCAAAGATGATGGATTATTCTCGCTATCGTTTTGAACAGCAAAAGAAACTAAAAGAAATGAAAAAGAATCAAAAGGTAGTAGTTGTTCAAGAAATTCAACTTAGCCCAACGATTGAAAAGCATGACTTTGATACAAAAGTACGAAAAGCTCAAACAATTTTAACTAAGGGAAATAAGGTTAAAATCTCTTTAAGACTTTATGGACGTATGATGACACGCCAGGATCTTTGTAAAGAGGTTGTTGAGCGTTTTGTAGAAGCATTAAAGGAAGTTTCAGTTTGTGAAACTCCAGTAAAGCTTGATGGAAAAATATTATTTGCGATAGTCGCACCAAAATCAGAAAAATAATTTAAGGAGTGAATTAAAATGCCAAAGGCTAAAACACATAGTGGATTAAAAAAAGAGTAAAAAGTTACAGCAACTGGTAAAATTACTCGTGGTCATTCTTATACAGGACATTTAAAGACTAATAAGAGCCACAAACAAAACAAAAATTTAAGTAAAAACAACAACTGTAGATGCAACTGATGTTAAACGTATTAAATCATTAGTTAGCAACTTAATGTAATTTAGGAGGTAAAGAATTATGCCAAGAGTTAAAGGTGGATATGTAACACGTAGAAGACGTAAGGCCGTATTAAAATTAGCAAAGGGCTATTATGGTTCAAAACATACATTATATAGAACAGCTCATGAGCAAGTAATGCGTTCACTTGCATTTGCTTATCGTGATAGAAAGACTAAGAAGCGTGATTTCCGTAAGCTTTGGATTTCTCGTATCAATGCTGCTTGTAAGCTAAATGGAATGAAATATTCTCAATTTATTAATGGCTTAGCACTTGCTGGTATCGAAGTTAACCGTAAGATGCTTTCTGAAATGGCTATTAATGATGCTGCAACATTTACAAAATTATGCGAAGCTAGTAAGAATGCTTTAGCTAATAAGAAGGAAACTGTTAAGGAAGAGGTAATTTTCGTTAAACCAGCTCCTAAGGCTGAGCGTGCTGCAAAGGCTCAAGCTGAAATTGCTAAACAAATCCTCAAAATGTAGAAGAAGCACCAGCTGAGGCTCCTGGTTTCAAGAGGAAAAAGTTGTAGAGGAAACTAAGAGCGTTGATTTAAAATCATTAACTGTTGCTGAATTAAAGGCAATGGCAAAGGAAAAAGGCGTTAAGGGTATTTCTGCAATGAAGAAAGCTGACTTAATCGCTGCTTTACAATAATAATTAAAAAAGCACTTTTGTGCTTTTTCTTTTTTTATCAAATGTTTTATAATGATTATGAGGTATATTTAGATGAAAAAAATAATGACAAGAAGCTTCCTAAGCAAATTAGAATTTTAAAAATATATGATACAATCGCATGCATTGCAATAATTACTTTATTTTTTTAACTAATATGATAATGAGCTGGAAATTACCTGAGGGTTCAAAACTACCATATTTTAATAGCCATTTTCTAACACCTATTGGCTTGATATTGATGGGTAGTGTTGCATTTACTTTACCATATATTAATCAATCTTCAAATGGTGATCCTAATGGTGATAAGGTTATGAAGATTGTAGGTTTGTTGTTTGTTTTGGTTGCTATTATTACATTGATTATTTCTTTCTCATAGTAGGCTTATATTGACAAAACACTAGTAATATGGTAATATATTATTAACTAGGAAGAAGCCGTGGAACCCAAACTAAAAATTTATGGGATTTGAGAGGAAACTATGTGTGAATGCCTATTTTAAATAGGAATCCTAATTAGTTACTAAGAGAGAATCCTACCTTTGAAGACTTATGGTTTCTTCACTGGGCTTCCTAGTGGCTTATAAAGGTTTGTCGTGAGATAAACCTTTTTTTGTTGCTTTAATTAAACAAATGTCAAATTTTATTCTTTGTTTTATAAAAAAATATGCAAATAATTTGCAATTATATTTAAAGTGTGATAAAATTTCCTTAAAAATAAATAAAGGAAGGTTAAAATTATGGATAAAACTTTAGAATTTTTTTAAAAGAAATTACCGATATAAACGGTGTACCTGGTCATGAAGGCAAGGTAAAAAAATATATGGCTGAAAAAATGAGCAAATATGCTGATGAAGTCTGCTATGATGGTCAGGGTGGTTTAGTTGGCTTTGTAAAAGGAGATCCTAATGGCCCAGTTATTATGTGTGATGGACATATGGATGAGGTTGGATTTATGGTTAGTGGCATTAAGCCTGATGGCTTTTTAGCAATTACTCCTCTTGGAGGATGGAGTCCAGCTGTAGTTGCTGCTCATGAGGTTGTTGTTACTACTAAGACAGGTGAGCTTCATGGTGTTGTTGGGGCAAATCCTCCTCATAGCGGGGGAAATCCTATGGAGGATAGAAGAAAATTTTTTGAAGGCGCATTTGTTGATATAGGTGCAACTTCAAAGGATGAAGCAATGGAAATGGGTGTAAGAATTGGTGATATGGTTACTCCATATCAAGAATTCAAGGTTTTAGGCAAGGATCAAAAGCATTTACTTGCTAAAGCCTGGGATTGTCGTATTGGCTGTGCAATGGTTTTAGAGATTATGAAAAATCTTCATAAATCAGGAACTCCTAATATTTATGCTGGAAGTGGAAGTGTTCAAGAGGAGGTTGGATGTAGAGGAGCTCAAACAACTGCCTATATTGCATCTCCAAAAATTGGCTTTGCTTTTGATGTATCCTTAGCTAATGATTATCCAGGTGGTGGAGATAAGGATGGATTTGAATTCGGTAAAGGCCCTCAAATTCATTTGATGGATAGTGGTATGCTTGGACATCGTGCCTTATTTGATTTTGTTGTATCTGTAGCAGAAGAATGTAAAATTCCTTACCAGGTTACTGTTTTAAAGGCTGGTGGAACTGATGGTGCTAGAATAAGTCAAATGAAGAGTGGTGCTCCTACATTATTTATCGGAATTCCTTCTCGTTATATTCATTCTCAAACATCAATGATTTATCGTGATGATTATGAAAATGCAGTTAAGCTTATGACTGAGGTTATTAAGAGACTTGATACTAAAAACTGTAGAAGAAATTTGGCATAATTAAAAATTAAATTTAATAAAAAACAGGTGTTTGAGCATAATGACCAAGCACCTTTTTTTCTTTGCCGAATAAAAATTCGGCTAAAATTCAAAATATATCTAAAAAAACAATATTTTTTTTAAAGAAAAAAAGCGCTTTTATTGTCTATTGTTTATGGAATTTTTGTTGAATATTAAATAAAATAGTGCTATAATGTCATCAAACTTAAAAAAATCACATAATTCGCCATATTTCGCCCACATTTGTAAAAGATACGCCCACATTTTTTTACAAATTAAAAAAATATGATGATTAGGATTTTATAGTTTTTTTAACGATTTATATGTATTCGCCCAAATGCATACCAATTTCGAAAAAAATTTAGAGAAAGTTATTAAATAATTTTTGAATTACGATCTTTTTGAACAAATATGTATAAGTTGTGAACCTTTTGAAGAAAGGCAGTAAAGTACGTTATGTGCCCTAGAAGTTAAAAAAATGAAAAAAAGAAAAAAATGTAAGAATTAAATTTACACCGATGATCGTTTTACTTGCAATGCTAGGAACTTTAGGACTTACTTCATGTGGTAAAGATAAACCAACTACCTCATCACAAGAGCAAGTTTCTAGTGAATCATCAAGTTCATCAAGCTCATCAAACAGTTCATCAAGCAGCAGCACCTCTACTTCAACATCAAGCTCTTCAAGTAGTTCAACTACTTCAACATCTGAGCCAAGCAAAGAAGTATTTAGTGTAACATTTGATCCACTTGATGGAAAAATGACTGGTGAGACAACAATTAGTGTAGAAGATGGAAAAATGGTTACTAAGCCTGCTGATCCTATTAAAATTGGCTATAAGTTTATTGAATGGCAATATAATGGAGAGGCATATGATTTTAGTAAACCAGTAACTAAATCTATTACTTTAGTTGCAAGCTATGACGTTGATAATAAAACATATACAATTAGATTTAATACAGATGGTGGAAGCGATGTTGAAAGCATTACAGGCTTAAAGAGAAATGAAACTGGTAGTTCTCCAACAACTATTCCAACCAAGGAAGGTTTCGAATTTGAAGCATGGCAATATAATGGTAAAATTTATACATTTACTGAGCCTGTTACATCAAATATTACTTTAGTTGCAAGATGGAAGGTTGCTAAGTTCAACGTAACCTTTGATACTAATGGTGGGTCTTTGGTAGCAACACAAAGCGTAGAATATGGAAGAAAAGCAACAATGCCTGCGACTCCAACTAAAGAAAATGCAACATTTGTTGGCTGGTATGTTAAGGGTACTGATGTAGGATTTGATTTTGATACACCAGTTAAAGAGGCAATTAGTCTTGAAGCAAGATGGATAAATAGCTATACTGTTACATTCCTTAATCCCGATGCTTCATTATCCAATCAAAAGGTTATTACCTTTATTACTAAGGAAAAATACAAATATTAATGAACAATATCAAGCAAATTCTGATATTGTTAGTCCAAGTAGTGGTTATTCACATGAAAAATATTGGAAATTTTTAGGATGGTACATTGAGGGCAAGGAAGAAAAATTTGATCCTACAATGCCAATAACAGAAAAATATTACTGTATATGCTAAGTGGGATAAGTATTATAGCGTAGCTTTTTCTGGATCAGATTATGAAGAAATAGTTGTTCATGAGGGTGATTTCGCAACAAGACCTGCTGATAAGGCGGATAAATATGGACATCCATTTGATGAATGGTACTATAGTGGTGAAATTTTTGACTTTGAAAATACACCTATCACCTCAAATATGGTTTTGACTGCACGCTATAAATATTTCTTGAAATTTAATACAACTGGTGGTAGTACAATTGAACAACAGGTAATTGGTTATGGAAAATATGGTACACAACCTGCTGATCCTACAAGAGCACATTATTATTTTGTTGGTTGGTATAATAGTGGAAAAGAATATAATTTCGAGGCTTCAGCTATTACTGGCGATATTACCTTAACTGCTCGTTGGTTATATGTATTTAATGGTGATGGTACTAAGGATAGTCCTTATTTACTTGAAAATGATCTTGATGTTACATATTTCAGCAAATATGTAAATTCTGATGCTCAGGATTCAAGAAACGGAGTAATATATAAGAATGCTTATTATAAGCTAGCTAATGATATTACTTTAACTAGTGAGTTTACACCAGTTAATGGCTTTAATGGTTCATTTGATGGCTCATCACATAAGATAAGCAATGTTAATATTAGTACCAATGGTTTAAAGAATGTTGGATTCTTTGGTTCCTTAAATCAAAAATAGTGTTGTAAAAAAATTTAATTTTTAGATAATGTTGCTATCACAGGTACTAAAGCAAGTAATGCTAATATAGGTTTATTTGCTGGTATGATTGATAATGCTACAGTTTATGGTATTAGCGTTAATGGTGAGATTGCTTTGAACCAAAATCTTCTTGAAAGAGCTGTTATAGGTGGACTTGCTGGTTATGTTAGTGAGTCTGAAATCTATGCTTGTAAGGTTACTGCTATAATAAATGGTGGTAATTTAGTTGGTGGCATAGCTGGTTATGTTCAAAGTAACTCAAATATTAATTCAGTATATGTTACTGAAAATTCTAAATTACAATTATATAGAACAGGTAGCAAGGCTGGACTTGTAGGTTATATTGATTCAACATCATATGTTATTAGCTCAATAAGCTTAGCTAAGCTAGTTGATTCTATTTATACAAGTCAAGCTGCTTCAAAAACAAATGAGTTAAGTTTTAATAATTCTCAAATTATTAATTGTGGTTCAACAAAATCTGATCTTGCGGCTATCAATTGGAATGAAGAGGATTGGAATTCTGATGATTATACATTAAAGACTGTTCCTGATACTCATAATAAGGTTAGAGTAAGCTTTGGTCATATGGCTAATGGTGCATTCACTGAAGATGATTTCAAAGAGGTTGATTTTGGTAGTAAGACAACATTTGATCCTATTGAAGGACCAGCAGGCTATGTATTTAGTGGTTACAAGGTTAATGGCAAGAAATATGATGAAAATGCAATCATTTGTCAAAATCTTCAATTAGTAGCAAGCTATGAATCTTATGAAACTATGCTTGGTGAATGGAAATATTCTGATACACAATGGTTTAAGCTTAGTGTATCAGCAAGTGGATCACTTATGGCTCAAGCATCAGTATATAATGGTTTATATGATACAACTGGAAGCAATTTTGAGACAATTAGATTAACATATAAAGAATCTAAGATTGAGGAATTACAATACGTTACCTATGATTCATATGGTGATGCTACAATTACAGGTAAATTCTATAATGGCGTTGTTCTATATTTCACATCTCATTCAGCAACAGTTGGAAGTAATGAACAAGAATATCGTTTATACTTACAACGTGTTAATGTTCTTGGCTATGATAAAGCATTTATGCGTTTAGAACGTTTAAATAAAAAAATGAATGGGAGTTAACTATTGATAAGATGTTAACTCAAAAATACTGACTTTACAGGTTATTTCGTTAATAAGAATAATTCAAGTGAAAAAGCTATTAGTTAAAGCTCCATATATTTATGATAATACTGTTTATGATTCTCCAGTAACTTATGAAGCAGCAACTGCTAGTGATAAGTGTTCATATAATCCATTCCTATATATGGGAATTAAAGACCATGAGGATGGAGTTTATGGATTTACACTATTGGATTCAAGAGGTAGTTCAATTGCTGAATATATTTATCTTGAGGAAACTGGTCTAGTAAAGATTTATGATTATGATACAGCAAAAAGAGGTAAGTATAAATTTAACTGAATCATTTGAGTATATGAATGCTAGATGGTTTGATGAACAAGGTGGCTGGGATTATGTATATAGTGATGAAAACACATTAGATTTCAATGCTAAAGATCCAATTCATATTTATGACATGCCTACAAGAAATCATATGATGTCTGTTGATGAGGAGGCTCATACAATTACAATTGATGGAGCAACTTATCCATATGAAAAGACAAATAATGAGCAAGGCGTTGCTACATTATCATTTACTGATAATGATGGAACAACTTACAATTTCTGGGCTGATTATGAATATAATTATCTTCTTGGACTTTCATATTCATTAACTTGTCAAAAAGAAAAACTGCTGATGGAGTAGTAAGCGTTGAGTATTGGGTAAATTATGACTTCCTAGTAAATAATACTTGGGTTGAATCAGCTCCTGAAGCTAAAGATAAAAATGAATAATATTGGAGAAATTAAGGTTACAAAGACTCAAATCAAGGTTGGAAATCATGATTATGTTGATTATGATTATGTATTTATAACTGATTGTGATGGTATTCCTGGAATGGAAATTACAACATTCAGTTATATGAGATTTATTTTAGATGATACAACATATTATGTAAGACAATATAAGTATACTGGATATTTAATGTTCTATTATGAGGACCCAGATAATGCAGGTCATTTAATAAGTAAGAGGTTTGAAGATTTAGCTGGCTTTAAGTATTGGGATAAAGCATATGATGGTGCTTGGATTGCAACTGATCAAAGCGATGAAATTAGTATTGATGTTCCAAATAAATTAGTTAACAATGAGGCAGCATTTACTTATTCATGGTATATTCCAACAGATGCTGATCAAGAAATTTTAGGATATAATACTAGATTCTACAATCGTGTTATTGAATTTACTCTAAATGGTGTTGAATATCAATTTAGAGCAACCTATGTAAGATATGGCTATGGCTATCTATTTAGTAAACAAAGCGATGGTACATATAAGTTTGTTAAGGCATATTTTGGAAGAAATGTTTTAGATAATCTTGTTGGTGATTGGACTTATTATACAGCTACTTCAACTGAAACTGTAACAGTTAAATATACTAAGGGACAAGGCTATAAAGCAATTTATAATGGTGAAGAAATGGAAGCAAGCCTTGTATGGAATAGCTATAGTGCAGTTCCAGTAATTAGTTATCGTGTTGATAATGGTGAAAAGATTGAATTAATTCATCTAGTATATTCTGGTGAATATGGCTATGATTTAATGTATGCTTATGATTATGATTCATATGATGCAGTTTATGATTCATCAAGTGAAGATATGGTTTATGACTATACAACTAAGTATTTATACTTCAAGGATACTACTATTAAGTCAGTAATTGAACAAATGAGTGGTACTTGGACAAATGGTGAGATGTCAGTTACTATTAAGAGTGATGAAATCTATGTAACTGAGCCTGATTTTGATCCAACAACTCTATCAATCTACTATATTTATGATTTACCAAATTCATTAATGGATCAATATGTTGTTATAATGATGGGTGTTGATAAGGATGGTAATGCAAATTATATGTTCTATTATTATCATCATTATTTATCAGCTACACATGCAACAAGTGAAGAAACTGCAACTGGTGGTAGTCTAGTTAAGAAAGAGGATACAACAGTATTTTATGGTGATTTTGTAAGCCAAGGAATTAATGAATCACATAGCTTCCATTTTGATGGTACAAATCTAAGCGTTGATGATAAAAAATTTGATGTTGATTATGTAACATATGGCTATGCTCAGCTAACAGATGGTAGAATTGTTCCATATATGACATTTGATGATATTGTTGATTTAAATCAAACAGCAATGACAGCTATTTTAAGACAATGTACAATTTATTACATTGATGGTGTATTAGATTTAACATTAATTGATACATATGTAACAATTGGTTCAGTTAATGGTTCAATTGGTGTTACATCTTATGATAAAGTTGTTAATATTTTAGAGGATGAAATATTCTATGATAGTAATCTTATTTCATATAATGGTCTATATGAAATAAAGACTCCAACTGGTAATGTATACTTAGCTTTAAATGATGGTTATGTATTTATTAATGGTGTAAAAACAAAGGCAAGCATTACTTTACTTGCTGATAATTCACTACAGGTTGTTTTTGAATATGCAAACGCTAAATATTATTTAACAGCTGGAATAAACGCTTTTGGTGAACTTGTTTATAGTGTTTACCAGCTACAAGAATTATAAGAAAGTTTAAATTGATTATAATCACCCAAGTTATAATTATCATAATGCTACTAGGAAATGTTTTCTAGTAGCTATTGGGTAAAAAAGGCATAGGTTTAATGGAAGAATGGAGAGAATTAAAATGAAAAGAAATAAAAAAACGTTATTAGTTTTATCATCACTATCACTTGCGGCATTTGGTCTTGCAGGCTGCGATAGTGAGCCTACTTTATCAGTACCTTCTGAGGTTGTTGAAAAGAATTTAAATGTTACAACATCTAATACTACAATTGCTCTTGCAAATGTTAGTAGCTTTGATGCTAAAACATTATTTAAGATTACAGATGATGGCAAAGAAGTTGCAATTAGCGCTGATATGCTAAGTGGAAGCGTTGAAGCTAAAGTAGGAAGCTATACAATTACTTTAACATATAAGGGAAAAAAACTTATACAAGTAATGTTAATGTTGTTGATTTAACTCCTGAGGTTGTAACAAAAAAAGGTAAATCTCGAATCTACAAATTTAACAATTGAGCTTAAGGATTTTTAGGGCTGATGATGTTAGGAAATTATTTAAAAATCACTGATGATGGCAAAGAAATCGAAGTTAAGGATGAAATGCTTAATGTTGGCGATTTAACAGCAGCTGTTGGTGAATATGAGGTAACTTTAACATATGAAGGAAATAAGGTTACAAGTAAAATAAATATTATTGAAAAATACTGAGAGATTGTCACTTGTTGCTCATAATCAAACATTAGAGCTTGGTGAAGCAGAAAACTTTGAAGCAGAAAAATTTATTTACAATAACTGATGATGGTAAGAATGTTGTTGTTCGTGCTTCTATGATTGATGAGTCTAAATTTAATCGTAGTGAGGTTGGTGAATATGAGGTAACATTAAATTATAAGGGTAAAGCTGTTACTGCAACTGTAAATGTTGTTGCTAATAAAAAGGTTACTGCTAGTGTTAACTCAGATATGCTAATATGTCATAAGGGTGATGAATCATATGATGTCAAGGAAGCCTTTAGTGTTTATGCTGGTGATAAGAAATTAACAATTACCGATGAAATGCTAAGTGGAAGTGTTGATTATAATCGTACAGGTATTTATGATATTAAATTAACCTATGATTATTATGGTGAATTAACAATTGTAGATGCTAAAATTTAATGTTTTACCTGAGGTAGTTATTGCAACTCCAAATGGTGATTCATTTGTTGGTAAGGGTGTTTATGCTGGCGATGCAATGTTTAAGCATGCTGAAAACTTTGTTGCTACTGCTGATGGAATTAGTCTTCCTTTTGATGCTAAGCTAGTAGATACAAATTTAGTATTTAATAAAAAAATAATTTAGCTCAAACTGGAAAAATATTATGCAACATATAAGATTGTTGTTGATGGAGTAGAATTTAGTAAGACAATCAATTATGAGATATATGCTCATAAGGCTGAAGCAAGTGATTCAAAGGTTACATATAAAGCTTCAGAATTAACTAGTGATAATATTAATCCATTTAAAATTTTCTATTTGAAGATAAATGGTAGCTCAGCTACATATAGTGGACTTGATGTTGAATTTGTTCCTGCTTCTATGAAGGATACTCATACTCCTACAGAAGGAAAAACTCCTATTTATTATACAATTGATACAAATATTGTATTTGGTACACCTGGTGTTTATGATTATAAGATTTCTTTTGAGCTTGATGGACTTACTTATGAATTTGCAACTAAGGTTACAGTTGAAAACGATGTAACTATTACTGAAGCTTCAAGCAAGCCTGTTAATACTTATAAGGGAGCATCATCATTTGATTATAAATCAATGTTTAAGGTTACAAAAATATGATGGCGAATCACAAAGTACTAATAAAGTTGAGGTTACAGATGAAATGATTGATTCATCTAAGGTTAATCTTAATGAAATTGGTGAATATGATGTAACTTGTACATATGAAGGAGTTTCATATACTAAGAAGATTAATGTTTTAGCTTCTGACTTTGTAGGTACATGGACAGGACTTAGTAGTGCGTCAACACTTACATCAATTACACTTAATGCTGATGGTACTGCCACAGCTGTTATAGATGGTGCTGATAAAACTGGTAAATTTGTAGAAGAGAATGGAACTTACAAAGTAACATTTGAATCAACTCAAGGAATATTTAATGTAGTATATGATAATGATATTTTTATATGTTAAATGGAATTATTCTGGTTCTACATTGTCTGAAAAAAATTTTTCAAATATTTTTTTGTTAAGAATGTCGCTGATTATGATGTAAAGGTAGTTTCTGCTTTTATAAATTCTGCAACAGAATTTTCTTCAAGTAATAATGTTAAGTTATATGCTTATAAGTTAACAAATAAAGCTACAAATGAAGAAATTAAAGCTATTATGCATATTAAGTATAGTAAAGACTACGATTATGATTATTATGAATATGTAACTTCATATACTTCAACTTGGTATATTAATCCTACTGTTGATGGCACTTGGTTTGATGGTGTAAATAAGGTTACTCTTGGTAGTGATACATTTGATTTAACATTTGCAACTGAATCTGAGATAACTACAATGTCTTTTGTTAAGGGTACGGCTTCATCTAGTGGTTCAACTGGTGGAACTACTACTCCATCTGAAGAAGTTGGTCCAGAGAAAGGAACATATACAGGTGACTTTACATTAACACTTGATGGTAAAGGTGTTGCAACTTTAGAGGGATCAAGCTATGAAGCAAATTATAATGGCTTCAAGTATAAGATGAATGGTAATGATGTGATCCTAACTTGGACTGATAAGAATTACGATTCACAAATGGTTATTTTAGAATTAAGTGGTAATACATTTACAGTTAAGGCTAGTGATGATTTTAATAACACTTATGCCTTTGAAACATCTATAAAGATTCAATTCTTGGGTAATGGCTATGCTAATGCTAATTTCTTTGACTATTCCTCAGAGGTTTGTACATATACTCGTGATGGCAAAAACAGTTGTTTTAACAAGTGGTGAAAAATAGTGCTACATTTGAATTATCAAATGGTAATAATACCTTAAAGCTAGTAGAATATACTGGTAAGATTTACAAAAAAAGATGTAACTACATTAATTTGTGAGAATGTTTTTAAATCATCGTTTAACTGTAAGTGATACAGTAAGAGTAGCACTTAATGGTAATTTAAATATTGCTGATGTATTTAAGATGGAATATGTTGATGAAAAATGGTGAAGTAAAAAAACTATAGCTATTGATGATACAAATGCTGATATGAGTGCAGTTGATACAACTGTTTCAGGATATTATATTGTAACATTTAAGGCAACATATGGTGAGGAGTTATTTGAAGCTAGTGGCCTTGTCTATGTATATCCAACTCCATATCTTGATGTCCCAGAAACTGGTCATTGGATTGGTAAGAAGAGCTCTTCTTATTCAGGACTATATTCATACGAGCTTGATTTAGCTGCTGATGGAAGTGCAACATATACTAAAACCGAGTATTCTAAATCAGAATATGAGGCTGAATGGGTTCTAACAGGCAATACAGTTACTTGGACATATACTCCATATAGCACACCTGAAACATCAACATTAATTTATGATGATGGCTATCTATTTGGAATGGTATCTGGTAGTGATTATACTTATATGTTTAAGGATTTAACAGTTACAAATACAATTTCTGCATATATTGATAGCAAACAACATGTTTTAACTATTGCTGAAGATGCTCATGGTATTGAAAAAAATATTATTATTCAATTGGTAATACACCATATGGTGAGGTAAGTGTTAAATATAATACAACTAACCTTGAAAATGGAACAATATTTACTGTTTCTAGGGATAAAGAGGTTATTGTTGAGGGTCAAATGACAAGCTCATCATTTAATCTTGCTGGAGATGAAAAGGGTGAATATACTGGTAGTGGCTCAAAGCTTACTCTTGATGGCTTTGGTAATGCTACATATGGTTCATTAAAGGGTACATATGAGCTTGTAAAGACATATTATAAGGTAACATTTGCTGATGCTTCAGTTAAGTATTTCAGCTTAGATGCATCTGCAAAAGCATATACTGAAGAGGATGAATCTGTATTGTTAAAGGGAACAACAATGGAATATGCAATTTTAGTAAATGAAGGTACAGATTGTGCTAACATAGCATATGACAAAGAGGTTTGGTTTAAGTTTACTGCTACTAAATCTGCTACATATTTAATTTATTCAACTAATAATGGTAGCAAGGATAATAAGGGTACATTATATGATGAAACTGGTTCTAATCAACTTGCTACAAATGATGATGGAAGTAATACAGTAGTTGATTTAGGTGGCTATAAATATGATTTCTTAATGAAACAAGCCTTAGAAGAAGGAAAAACTTATTATATTAAGGTAACTGTTGGCTATGTAAGTGGCAGCGCACCTTCTAAATATACACTTAATATTATTGAAAAAAACAGCATAATTGGAATAGGGACTAAATTTATAAAAAGGGAAATGGCATTTTTGCTATTTTCCCTTTAGGCTTTATAAAGATGAGGTAAAAAGAAATGAAGCATATTTTTTTAAACATTGTGCTCTATTGTTTACATTTTCAGCATTAGCTTTAACTGGCTGCTCTGTTGCGACTGGTTCAAATGCTGTTATAAAAAATGATAGCACAACTCATTTAAATATATCACAGGCAAAGCTTATTGCAAATGCAACTGATAATTTGAAATACATAAATCCTAATTTATTATCAAAGATTGATGATTTAGCAAATGATGATAGAGTTAGTATTTTTAGTTTCAATGGAGAATAATTCATTAGCAGATGATTATTTTTTTCTTATTCAAGAGGCTATGATAGTATTTCTGATTATGCTAGTAGCTCATATGGTGAAAAAGCAAAGAAATAGATATATTGAAAATCAAAAATAAATTAATTGATGACTTAACATCACGTGGTTTAATAGATGATGTTAAATATAACTATACAACTTTATTTAACGGCTTTTCAGCTACAACAAGCTATGCTAATTATAAAAAATTTAAAAAAATAATGGTTATAGTGTTTCACTTGGTGAGGTTTATGCATTACCACAAAGTACACAAACTACTAAATACAATGCTGTCACGAATGATGTTGATGTTTATGATACAGGAATTTTTAATTCATCAGGTGTTGAATATGATGGTGAAAATACTGCTGTTGCTATTTTGGACTCTGGCTTTGATGTCCATCATACTGTATTTCAAACTATGCCACAGCAGCCAATGATTTCTCGTGATCATATTAGTGAGGTTTTAGCTTCGACTAAGGCTTCTGGCTTTACATCAGGCTTAAAGACAGAGGATGTGTATGTTAATACTAAAATCCCTTATACATATGATTATGCAGATAAGGATCCTGATGTTACACCTTATGATAGTGAGCATGGAACTCACGTTGCTGGTATAATTGCTGGTAGTGATAGTGTAATTACTGGTGTTGCAATTAATACTCAATTAGTTTTACTAAAGGTATTTGCTGATTTAGATTCTGGAGGTAAAACTGAGGATATTCTTGCTGCCTTGGAGGATGCAGTTGTTATTGGCGTAGACGCAATTAATATGAGTCTTGGTTCATCTTGTGGATTTTCAAAATTATCTGATAATGATTATCTAAATTCAGTTTATGATAAGGTGGAAGAAGCAGGTATTTCTCTTTTTAGTTGCCGCAAGTAATGATTATAGTAGTGCTTTTGGTGGCGAAAAATAGTAATACTAATAAAACGACAAATCCTGATTCTGCAACTGTTGGCTCACCATCTACTTATAATGCTGCATTATCTGTTGCTTCAATTAGTGGTACAAAGAGTAAATATGTAAGAGCAAAGGAAGATGGCTATACATTCTTCTTTAATGAAGCTAACAATACATCATATAAGCCATATGATTTCTTTGAAATGCTAAATTTAGCTGATGGTGATAATGAAATTGAATATGTAACTATTCCTGGTTATGGCTCTAGATTAAATTATTCATCAGTTGATGTAAAAGGCAAAATCGTTTTAGTAAAACGTGGTGATATTAGCTTTGAGGAAAAGACAAAGCAAGCATATCTTGCTGGAGCAAGAGGTATTATCATTTATAATAATATAAGTGGTGAAATTACAATGTCCGCTGGTAATGATGCTAAAAATTCCTCTATGCTCAATTTCTAAGGATGATGGTGAACATTTAGCCAAAAAGAAGAGTGGTATTTTAGTTTTAAATAAGACTAATCTTGCTGGACCATTTATGTCTGATTTCTCAAGCTGGGGTCCAAATCCTGATTTAACATTAAAGCCAGAAATTACTGCTCATGGTGGAAATATCAAATCATCTGTTCCAGGTGGTGGCTATGAGGAATTATCAGGAACATCAATGGCTACGCCAAATATGTGTGGTATTGTTGTTTTAATTAGACAATATTTAAAGGAAAAAAATATCCTAATGCTACAACAAAAAGAAATTTCTAAGCTTACAAATCAAATTATGATGTCTTCAGCAACAATTGCCTTAAATCAAGAAGGTAATCCTTATTCTCCTCGTAAACAAGGTGCTGGTCTTGCAAGTTTAAAAAACACTATTAATACTAAAGCATATTTATCTGTTGATGGTAGCGATAGAACTAAAGTAGAACTTGGCGATGATGCTAAGAAGACTGGAAAAATATGTTATTAAATTTAGATTAAATAATATTTCAAATGAATCATTAAGCTATATTATTGATGATGCAACAATGACTGAAAGTGTTTCAACGTCAGATTCTCGCTATGTTGCTGAAAAGGCACATATGCTTAATCCTAATGCTAGCGTAAAAATTACTGGTGATGCAACACTTGATGGAAACAAGATTACAATATCTCCTAATAGCAATGCTTTAATTGAGTATACAATTGTTTTTAAGTGATGCTGAAAAATTATATATTAATAAGAATTTTGCTAATGGCATGTATGTTGAAGGCTTTGTAAAAATTAAAGGCTGTTAATAAAAATGAGGTTGATTTATCTATTCCATTCCTTGCTTTCTTTGGTGATTGGACAAAGGCTCCATTATTTGATAAGACCTTCTATGAGGTTGAAAGTGAAGCTCATGATAAGTCAATCGATGATGATGATAAGATTAAGGCTGATTATTATGCTACAACGCCACTTGGAAGCTATTATTACAATTATATAATTCCACTTGGATCATATGTTTATTCAATTGATGAAACTAAATATGATGCTATTCCTGCAACTACTGAGCATGCAGCAATGGGCTATGATGTTTCCTCAATCCATGGTATTACAACTGTTTATGCAGGCTTATTAAGAAATGCTAAAAAGCTTGTAACAACAATTTATAATACAAATACCGGGGAAATAGTTTACGAAAATATTAAATATGATCAGTTCAAGGCTCATTATAGTGGTGGACAGCTTCCTGCCTACGATATGCTTGATATCAATATGCAAGATTTAGGATTAACTAATAACACAAATTACACATTTAAAATGCAAGCATATCTTGATTATGGTGATGGTGGAGTTTCTACAAATTTAAATAATACATTTGAATTTAGCTTCTATGTTGATTATGAGACACCTATTTTAACTGATGCGCAGTATTATGCAAAATATGATAAATCACTTAAAAAAAGATAGATATTATGTTGATTTATATGTTTATGATAATCATTATGCAATGTCAGTAAGACCTTTTACAATGGTTAATGGTTCACTTACACCATTATGTGATTATCCAATTCCTGTTTATGGTGAAAAAGGGTACTATTAATAAGGTTACAATGGAAATAACAGATTATATGGATTTGTTAAAAATATAGTAGTGATAATTCAGGTGGTGCTGGACTTACAAATGGTCTTGGAATAATGATTGATGACTATGCAATGAACAGCAATTATTATTATGTTACCTTCCCAGGAACTAACTCATCTAATCTTGAATTTAAAAAAATACAAATGGTGAAAAAGATTACTTCATATGATACAATGATTGGTCAGGAGGTTAATCTTGCTAAGCTTTTTAACATCTGATGATGAAACATTTAATCTAAGTGATCCATATCAAGCTGAATATTTTGCTAAATTATCTTGGACATCAAGTGATGAAACTATTGCTAGGGTAAAGAATGGTAAGGCTGAGGGTATTAATAGTGGTAGTGCTTTAATTACAGCTACCGCAATTGGTTCTGATGGTGCTTATCATAAGGCTTCAATTATTTTAAATGTTAAAGAAGATACTACAAATGTTAATCTTTTAAGCGCAAATCAATCATTTAGTAATAATGTAGCATTTGAAGATATAAAGTTCACTTATTACGATACAATTAAAGCTTTTATAGATGGACCAGAATATTCTAAGATTGGTTCTGCTGGTGATCGTAATTTCTTATCAAATGGAGCAATTTCCTTCTATCCAAGTGAGCAAGTAAAGCTTGGCTATGAAATTAAACCTTGGAATTTGGATAGCTCTAGATATTCATTGAAGTGGGAATCAACAAATCCTTTGGTTGCAACTGTTGATCAAAATGGTCTAGTTACAGCTGTTAAGGAAGGAAAATCAATAATTACACTTAGAATTACAGTAGATGGTAAGGAATCAAATATTATTGCTAGAAACTACTGTAACTGTTAATAATGAATTTATTATTTCAGGTACAACGCTTACTGGCTATAAGGGTAATGGTGGAGATGTTGTTATTCCTGATGATAAGGGTATATTATATATTGGCGCTTATGCATTTAGTCTTTATACAACTGATACATCTATTAAGGTTGATGAAAATGATTGGGATGCAAATAAGACTGCTGGTGGTAATGATACAGTTACTAGCGTAACTATTCCTGCCAATGTTCAAGAGGTTTATAAATATGCATTTTATAATTGCTCTAAATTAAAGAGTGTTAATTTCTTAAGCGATGATAAAGGCAATACCTGCAAGCAAATAAAGGAATTTGCTTTTTGCATCTAATACATCACTAACTGATATTAATCTTGAAAAATATTCAGGTTATTGGTAAAATCTGCCTTTGCTAATTGTACAGCTCTTACAGATGTTGATTTATCACATATTTATGCTCTTGGTGAGCAAGCATTTAAAGGTTGTACAGGAATTTCAAGTGTAAATTTAACAACACTTAGAAATGCTTGGAAGGAAGTATTTATGGATTGTAGTAATTTGACTACATTTATAAGTGGCAATTATACTAAGCTTTCTGAGGGAATGTTTAAAAAAATAGTGGCCTTACAAGTGTTGATATTTATTCGGATAGAATTCCAACAGCTGCTTTTGGAAAAATTGTAAAAAAATTTAATAAAGGTTGATGTAATGAGAGATATTGTTTATGTTGGCGAAGGTGCATTTAAGGGCTGCAGTAAAATGAATTCATTTGTCTTTAGAGGTAAATCTGATTTCATTTATAGCAATGCTTTTGGAAAAATTGTACAGCTTTAACAAATCTTACAATGCCAAATGGTGAAACAAAAATTGAACAATATGCATTCTTAAATTGTACAAAGCTTAATAAGATTACCTTTGTTAAGGATAGTAGAATTATTGGTAATGAATCAACAATTTTTTTGAAGGCTGCAGCTCTTTAAAGATATTTAATGTTGAAGCCTCTAATGAATTTTTACAAAGCAAATGGTCCATTATTATTAACAAGTGATGAAAAAAAGTAATAATTCTTGCTGCTCCAGGCTATGATTATGGTAGATATACTATTCCTGATTCCATCTTAGAGGTGAAAGAAGGAGCCTTTGGAGGTATTTCAACTCTAAGAACTCTTAATTTAAATAATGTGACACATATTGGTGAATATGCATTTGCCGAATGTACTGCTTTAACTAGTGTTACATTTGCAAATGAAAAATTTACAATTGATGCAGGTGCCTTTGCTGCATGTACCAAGCTAACTACTCTTGTTAATATTAAAAAAATACTAAAGAAATTGGTAATTATGCATTTGCATCAACAGCATTAAATTCAATTGATTTAGGAGAAAATGTAAATATTGGTGAAGGTGCATTTGCAAGAATTACATCATTAAGATATGCCCATTTATATGGCAATACAACAATTGGTTATGGTGCTTTTATTAATGATACTGCCTTAACAACTGTTGATATTGATGCTGATGCCAAAATTATTGCATATGATTATGCCTTCTATAATTGTACAAAGCTAGCTTCAATTGATTTAAGCAAATTCTATGATCATATTGGTAAGATGGCTTTCTATGCAACAATAATAAAGGTTGCAAATTTAACTAATGCAACAAGTGTTGGTGATTTCGCATTTGCTGATTGTACCGAAATTACAACTCTTAATATGCCAATAATGGAAACTATAGGTGATGGTGCCTTTGCCGCATATTCTGAATCATCTGTAAGTGGAATTGCAATAACATCATTAGAGCTTCCTACAACTTTGAGAAGTATTGGTGAGGCAGCGTTCTATACTTGCTTAAATTTAAAGACTATAACAATTCCTGCTAATGTGGAATTAAAAGGCTTTATCTTTGCTTATAATACTTCACTTCAAAGTGTTGTTTTAGATTCTTCAATAAAAACAATTCCTAATAATATGTTTTATAAGGCTAGTGCACTTGTAAATATCAATCTTGAAAATGTTGAAAGAATTGAAGATGGTGCATTCTATACATGTACTAAGCTAAAGAATGTAAATCTATCTAATCTATTATATGTAGGAGAAGATGCCTTTGCTGGCTGTACAAGCATTACATCTCTTGATATGCCACGTATTAAAGAAATTGCTGATTATGCTTTCTTAAGTGCAAGCTCTGTTTCAACTATTAATATGCCTGTTGTTGAAAAAAATTGGTATTCAAGCTTTGTCATTATTAAATGTTGGTTCAATTGTTTTTACCAAATACAATTAAAAGAAATTTCTATGAGTGCTTTTTTTATAATAATACAAAGCAATCTTCATTCTTATATGATGATAATGGTAATATTGTTGATACCTATAATATTAATGATTATTGTTTGATTTCTAATGGCGTTTTTATATGTTAGAAATGCTAATGGTTTACTTGAAATGTCTTCATATCCAACAGGAAAGATTGAACAAAGTTATACAATTTTAGATAACACCTGTCGAATTGAAATGTATGCAGCAGCAGCCAATCCATATCTTTGCAGTATTATTTTACCTGATACACTTGAGTCAATTGGAAATATGGCTTTCTATGACTGCTCAAAGCTAAATAGTGTTGAATTTAGATCACTTGTTGCTCCTACTTTAGAAGGAAGTCTTGCTGGTAGCTCAACTGATTATTCATATACTGAAGATTCAGAAATTTATAAATTGATGAATAAATTCTTTGTATTTAATGGCTATTATCCATATTATTATGGTCAATTCAAGGGTATGGTAGGTACTAAAGAAAAGATTAATATTGTATTACCAAATGAAAAAAATCTGGTGCTATTAGTGGCTATGACAATTTAATTTATACTCTATTCTTTGATGTAAAGAATGCTACTAATTCAATATATGAGTCAAAGGATACAAACACTGTTACCTTCTTAAAATACATTAATCAAATTCCAGCTAATGCTACTTTAGCTGATGAAGCTTTAGTTTTAAAGACTAAAACTGCATATAATGGTATGAAACAGGATTTACATAATTATGGCTATACTGATTCTGACATTAAGGTAATGACTGATAAGCTTAATGAAGCAGTATTGAAAAATTAATACCTTAAAAAGCTAATTATATAAATGAAAAAAATATAGTGTTTTATTAGCACAAATTAAAGAGCTTGGAACAGAATTTAGTGTTGATAAGATTAGCTTATATAAAGATATTATGAATACAATAAATTCTCTTGATAAATCTGATAAGTCAGCAATTGATATTACAACAGTTGATGAATTTAGAAATAATTATGCTAAATATGTAGCAGATTTTAATCAAGATATTACTGATATGAATCAGGTATCAACTCTTACAACAAGAGAGATTGTTATGAAAAGAGTTGCTGCCCTAAGCTATGGCTTAAGTATGATATCATTACTTGGTTTAATTAAATTTTATCTTTAAGGAGAAATTTGTATGAAAAAAAGAAAATTATATTCGTTGCTTTCTCTTTAGTAGCATTACTTACTTTTTACAGGCTGTAATAAGAAGCCTAAGCCTACAGAGTCAGCTAATTCAGAAATTCCAAGTACAACACCAGTAGTTGCTAAGGATATGTCAAAAATTTATTTCCTGTGTTTTTTTGAAAGTGAAAAAAACAATTACAGGTTATAATCAAGTAAACAAGATAGCTGGTAATAATATGGTCATGTATCAAAAGACAATTGATTATACAATTGATCGTAGTACCAAAACCTCAAGCTATAGTGATGAGGAACAAAAGGTTGATCTTTATAGTGATGACTTAGGTGTTACGACATCTAGGACATCATATGAAACATCTGATAACAATAAATACGTCAATGGTAAGCTTGTTGATGATAATTATAAGCTTCCTTCATTTGTTTTAATATTTAATTTGGATGATGAATATTTGTCAGCACCTAGCATTACTAGTACAACAACGTCTGATACATTAAATGCTACTATTAAAAATGATAAGCTTTCAGTGTTTTTCTTGGATAAAACATTTACTAATATGAAAGATGTAGAAGTAACTATTATCTTAGAAAAATGATAAAAATTTCTAGCTTCTATGCTAAATATAATTCAAATAATAGATTGAATGAAATTACAATCAATTACAAGCAAGCATAATTGAATAAAGCAGGTTTATATACCTGCTTTAATGTTTGTATGGAAATGTACTATAAAAAAACGCTTTTTACTGATTGGAAAAAAATTATAATCATTGATAAGTAGATTAAATGGTGCTATAATTACTTCAAACCGATGTTTTAGATTTTTTTATCGTAAAAATTATGGGAAAAATTTGTTCTAAAAATAGAGAAACAACTGTTTTTTTGAATGAAAATAATGTATTTGTTTTTGAATAAAATTGGTTTTATAGTAAAAAAAGAAGGGCGGAATATATTAATGAAAAGAAGGAACTTCTTTCTTATAATGATAATTTTTTTCTAGCTGTATTATTGTGTGGCTGTTCAAAAGAAGATAGCAAATATGCAGGGAGAATTAAGGTAACCTATGAGCTTGAGGGTGCAAGCTATAAGAATAGTAGAAAGCCTATTATTCAATATTATGGACGTAATGGTGAAGAGTCACTTGTTTATGAGCCATCAACATTACCAGGAAATGGTAATAATTTAATAACTTATCCTGGATATGAGTTAGTTGGTTGGTTTTTAGAAAAGAACGTAACTGGCAGTGGTGAGGATATAGAGATAACCTATTCTAATCCATGGGATTTTTTTCTACAGATACAATTAAGGATAAAAAAATATAACCCTATATGCTTTTTGGAAAAAGGTTGAAAAGTGCTTTTATAATGTTTGTTACCTTGATGATGCTGGTAAAAAGCAAATTTTAGGTTCATATTCAGCAAGCGAGGGTGCAAAATTTATCGATGCCTTAAATTATGCTAAAAAGCGTACGGGATATACGCCTATTCAAGAAATTGTTGATAAAAAGCTATCAGTTATTTATTATGATAAGGATGGAAATGTTTGGAATAATGATTTTTGTACATCCAGGCAAGGACGCAAGTAATGATGGTAATGTCGATGTTTATGTTAAATATTTAAAGGGAACGTTTAGCTTTGTTTCTAACTATAATGAGTTAAAGCTGAATAAGACTAAAAAAACATTTATTTGCTTAATGATATTGATTGTGGTGGAGAAGCATTCTCATTTGGTAATTATGCTTCAAAAAAACATTACTTGGAAATGGATATACAATATCTAATTTTAAGGTTCAATACACTGCAAACTCTTTAGTAAATGACTATATTGATGGTGTTCAAAAATACTCTTTATATAGGTATTTTTTTAGTGAATTAAAAAAATGCTACTATTAAGGATGTTAAATTCGATAATGTTATATTTGATGTCAATACTGGCCTTTCAAAGACTAAACGTATTGTTGTTACTCCATTTGCAAAAGTGGTAACATCTACAATTGACAATGTTACAATTAATGCAAGCTATCAGGTTAGTAAACTACCTAGTAGCTTTTCTAAGGATGATCTTATTTTTGTTACTGATAGGGCATCTTATTTATCAGATGACGCTTCAAGCGTTAATGCAAAAGTAACTATTAATGTTAAAGGAGAATAAAAAAATGGCAAATTTTAGAAAAAAAGATTTTCAATGATTTCTTTAGTTGCACTTGCTGCACTTGGTATGACTTCATGTGGTAAAAATGATAATCCAAATGAATCAATTCCTAGTGGAAGTGTAATTATTCCAAGTGGTAATGGTAGTACTCAAACACCAACCAGCTCAAATAAGCCAAGTAAAGCATATGATAATGAAAACGACCCACTTGTTTTCTCATTATCACAGGTTGATAGAGTATTTAACCCATTCTTTTCAACTACTGGACCTGATGGTGAAGTTGTTGGTATTACACAAATCGGTATGCTTGGAAATGATAAGGAAGGAAAATATACATATGGCGATAAGGAGCCAGTAGTTGTAAAGGATGTAGAAATTAAATCTCAAGGAGAAAATGAAGATCAAACAACTACTTATTATTTCGTATTAAAGAATAATATTCGTTTCTCAAATGGCTCATTCCTTACTATTAAGGATGTATTATTTAATCTATATGTTTATCTAGATCCAGCATATACTGGTTCAAGTACTATTTATTCAACAGATATCGTTGGTCTTGGTGAATATCGTACTCAAGAAACAGATGAAAAAGAACAAGAATCATTTAATCAAAAATTCCAAATTGAGGCTGTAACAAGAATTCAAACTCTTGCTGATACTGCTGATGAAATTTTTGATACTCATAAGACTGAAAATATTACATCTGAGCGTTTTAGAGAAATTTTAGTTGAGGAATATAAACCACTAGGTGGAGTATATGCTCATATTGATTCAGATTATGATAAAGCTTTAGAACTATTCCGTGATGAGCTTGAAAGCGATTATACAAATGCTATGGATTCTTATGAATCTACTACATTTACTGATGAAAATAAAAATGTTCATAAGAATTTATTTACAACTGATGTTGAACAATTCTTATATAATGAGGGATATATTACTTGGAATAAGAAGGATGCAACTCTTACTTGTTCATTTAGAGATTTCTCAGAAGTTAAAAAAATATGACTAAGGAAGAAGCAATTAATATTGTTTATGAGGATAAGGTTCCAGCTGATATTTCAGAAATTGTAAGCTACTGGGGTACTGCAACTAAATTAAATGATTATATTGCTAATGAATTAATGGAAGAATATTATGCAAATGGTGATAAGAGAATTTATAAGAAACATCTCTGGTATTAAATTTGCAAATATGGATAGCTCTGTTACTGTAAATGGCGTTGAATATAAGAAGCCTGAATATCAAGCAAATGGTGATATTAAGTCTGATTATAATGAGGTTTTATCTATCACTATTAAGAAAGTAGACCCAAAAGCAATTTGGAACTTTGCCTTCACTGTAGCTCCTATGTATTATTATTCAGATAGTGAGCATGTTAAGGCTTTCGATTATGTTGAAAATTTTGGTGTTGAATATTCATCTCAAAAATTTATGAATAATGTTGTTAATTCAGCAGACAAGGTTGGCCTTCCAGTTGGAGCTGGAGCTTATGCAGCATCTAAATCATCTGGTGGTATCACCGACATTAAAAGCATCTGAATTCTATGATAAGGGTGTTGTTTATTATGAAAGAAATCCATATTATTTAATGGGTTCTCCTATTATTAAAAAAAGGTTCGTTATCAGGTTGTTGCTGCTAACCAAATGTTAACAACATTATATTCTGGTGAAATTGATTTCGTTCAACCAAACGCAAAAGCCTGAAACTATTACTGAACTTGAAGGTAAATTAAGCGAAGGCATTCAAAATAAGTCAATTAGAACAGCTGGTTATGGATATATTGGTATTAATGCAAGTAAGGTTCCAAGTGTTAATGTAAGACAAGCTATTATGCATGCAATTAATACTCAAGAATGCGTTGAATATTATAAGAATACTGCTCAAGCTATTTATCGTCCTATGTCATTGTCAAGCTGGGCATATCCAAAGGATGCTACTCCATATTATCCTTATATTGGTGGCGCTATTCCAGAGGATTTAAGTGTTGTAAATCCATATTATGCTGATTTCGTTAATAATAAAGGCTATAGTGCTGGCCAAGTAATGAGCGAAGCTGATCAAAAGGAATTTATTACATCTTTAGTTGAAGAAGCTGGTTATACATTAAATGGTAGTGGTATCTATCAAAATGGTTCGAATGTATGTAAGTATGTATTTACAATTGCTGGTGAAGAAACTGACCACCCTGCATGGAATGCAATGTGGCATGCACAAGAAGTATTAAATAAATATGGCTTCCAAATTACTTGTCAAACTGATGCTAATGCTTTAAAGAAGCTATCAACTGGTGATTTAACTGTTTGGGCTGCTGCTTGGGGTTCAACAATTGACCCTGATATGTATCAGGTTTACCATAAGGATTCAAAGGCTACTTCAGTTTTTAAACTGGGGATATAAACAAATCTTAATGAATGCTGGTGGTAAATATGATTATGAAAAATGCACTAGTATCTGAATTATCTGATTTAATTGATCAAGGAAGACAAACTAATGATCAAAAAGCTCGTAAGGTTATTTATGCAAGTGCTCTTGATTTAGTTATGAAACTTGCTGTTGAGCTTCCTACATATCAAAGAGATGATTTATTTGCTTATAATGGCAATAAGATTGATGTTACGACATTAACTCCTGATGAGGATTTGTCTCCATATAAAGGGATTAACAAGTAACCTACATTTAGTTTCATTAGTTACTAATAAAGAACGTTAAAAAGCATTATTTTGTTTTAAAAATGCTTTTTGATTAAGGAGGATTTGTATGTTTAAATACATAGTTAAAAAGATTATTGATATCCGTTATTGTTTTATTTGGTGTATCATTAATCATATATTCACTAGTAAGAATGATGCCAAGCTCATATGTTGATGTTAAATATGCACAGGCTTTACAAAATGGTACAATTACTCAGGCTGATATTGATGCATTTAAAGCATTATATGGAATTGGCGATAATTCATTCAAGGGAATTGTTAGCGGCTATGGTAAATGGTTATTAAATTTATGTAAGGGTGATTTAGGTACATCATTTGTTTATCAACAACCTGTATCTAAAGTAATTAAAGATAATATGTGGATTTCCTTTGCTATTGCTATTATTGCAACAATTCTTCAGTTTTTAATTGCAATTCCTCTTGGAATTTCAAGTGCTACCCATCAATATTCTGTAAGAGATTATTTAGTTACAATTTTTTTACAATGATTGGTATTGCCCTTCCAACATATTTCTTTGCTGCTGTATGTATTAAGGTATTTTCTGGTGATTTAGGTTGGTTACCATCTAATGGCTTAATATATGCAACAAAGGATTATGCAAATACATTTGTAGGTCATATGGAAAAGTTTGGTGATATTTGTCAGCATTTGATTTTACCAATCTTTGTATCTGTTATATTATCTATTGGTGGATTAATGCGTTATACAAGAAACCAAATACACTTGAGGTTTTAAATGCAGATTATATTCGTACTGCAAGAGCTAAAGGATTACCTGAAAAGGATGTTATTTATAAGCATGCCTTTCGTAATACTATGATTCCTCTTGCTACCCTTCTTGCTGGTATTCTACCTTCACTATTTGGTGGTATGATGATTACCGAGGAGGTATTTGGAATTGATGGAATTGGTAGACTTGCTTATCAAGCCTTAAAACAGGCTGATATTCCATTTGTAATGGGATATAATATGTTCTTAGCGGTTTTAACAATTATTGGAACCCTATTCTCTGATATAATGTATTCTATAGTTGACCCTCGTGTCAAATTAGGAAAGTAGTAGGTGCGAGAGATGACAATTAAAGAATCGTTTAATAATTTGAAAAAAATGTTCAATAAGAAAAAAAGAAGTTAAAGAAATAAAGGAAGAATCTAAAAAAACTGAACCTGAAAAAAGAAGAAAAATGATGATGAATTTACTAATCGCTATAAAGAAATTAGTCCAATGCGCTTAATTATGCGCCGATTCTTTAGATCAAAGCTATCAATTGTTGGTATTATAATGATTGTTTTCTTATTCTTATTTTCATTCTTAGGACCATTGGTATATCGAACTTGGGGTGAAACAGGTGTTGATAGAAATCCTAAGATTGAATATATTGAAAAGACATATCAGGTTATAGACGAAAATGGGAAAACTATCGATATTACCGAGGTTATTGAATTTATAAGCAATATTAATGATAAAGCTGATCCTTCAATTAATCATCTACTTGGAACTGATGATAAAGGAATGGATGTCTTTACCAGACTAATGTATGGTGGAAGAATTTCTCTTACTATTGGTTTTTATTGTAGTTATTTTGGAAACCTTAATAGGTGTAATACTTGGAGGAATATCCGGATTTTTTTCGGAGGCTGGGTTGATAATTTAATAATGCGTATTGTTGATATCTTTAACTGTATACCAACATTACCTATTTTATTGATTGCTTCGGCTGTACTTGATTCATGGAATTTATCTGCTGATAAGCGTATTTATTTCTTAATGATAATAATCACCTTGTTTAGCTGGAGTGGTGTTGCAAGACTTGTAAGAGGTCAAATTCTTTATTTAAAGGAGCAGGAATATATTACTGCAACCGAAGTTATGGGATTATCTACTCCAAGAAAAATATTTAAGCATTTAATTCCAAATGTTATGCCTCAATTAATTGTATCAATGACACTTGGACTTGGTAGTGTTATTCTTTATGAGTCAACATTATCATATTTAGGACTTGGTGTACAATTACCTAAGGCAGCTTGGGGAACGATGATTGCAACAGCTAATGTTAGAGAAGTTTTATTATATCATGTAAATATGTGGCTTCCTGCAGGTATTTTAATTGTAATTGCTGTTTTAGGCTTTAACTTCATTGGTGATGGCTTACGTGATGCAATGGATCCAAGAGCGAAGAAGTAGGAGGTATAGCATGAAAGAAAAAAAGACAAGGGCTATATTTCTATAAAAGAAAGTAGAGCTATCATTAAACATAATATTAAAGAAATGAAATATTACGAGGGTTTAAAAAAAGAAAGAAAAAAAGGACCCAAGCGAATATACAACAACAATGAAGGATCCTAACAATTTGATTGAAATTGATAACCTTAAGACAGTTTTCTTTACAGATAATGGAACTGTTATGAGTGTTAATGGTGTATCATTTGATATTCCTAAAAATTCAATTGTCGGCGTCGTTGGTGAATCAGGCTGTGGTAAGAGTGTAACGTCTTTATCAATTATGCAGCTTGTTCAATCACCACAGGGTCAAATTGTTGGTGGTGAAATAAGATTTAATTCTGATTTTTTGGGCAATGATGAAATGGGCAATAAGCTTGCCTATGATATCACAAGAATGCCAACCAAGGATATTTATAAAATTCGTGGTAAGGATATAACAATGATTTTCCAAGAGCCTATGACAAGCTTAAATCCAGTATTTACTATTGGCTATCAGCTTGATGAGGTTTCATTTGTTCATAATAAGGGAATTTCTAAGGAGGATGCAAAAACTCATAGTATTGATATGCTTAATAAGGTTGGTATATCAATGCCTGAACGTGTTTATAAATCATATCCTCATGAATTATCAGGTGGTATGCGTCAGCGTGTTATGATTGCAATGGCACTTGCTGGAGATCCTAAGTTGATTATTGCTGATGAGCCAACAACAGCACTTGATGTTACAATTCAAGCTCAAATATTGGAACTTTTAAGAGACCTTCAAAAGAAGGAAGGATGCTCAATAATGCTAATAACACACGATTTAGGTGTTATTGCTGAGATGGCTGATTATGTTGTAGTTATGTATGCTGGAAAGGTAATTGAAAAAGGCACTGTTTCAGAAATTTTCCATAATCCATTACATCCTTATACAATTGGTCTTCAAAAGAGTAAGCCTGTAATTAATATGAGTAGTAAGGAGCCTTTATATTCAATACCAGGCTCTGTACCAAATCCTATTACTTTACCTGATGTATGTTATTTTAAAAAAATCGTTGTGATAAATGTATTCAAAAATGCAATGGTTCTGTGCCAGAACTTAGAAAAGTTACAGATACTCATTATGTAGCTTGTTATTTATATGATGAGGAGGGAAAAAAATGATGGAGAATAATTCTGCTGATAAAAAAATATGTTTTAGAAGTAAATCATCTAAAAAAATATTTTCCCTTAAATAAGAACTTTTTTTGGAAAACCAAGAATGTATTTAAGAGCTGTTGATGATGTTTCATTTAAGCTAGAGGCTGGAAAAACTATTGGTGTAGTTGGTGAGTCTGGTTGCGGTAAAACAACCTTAGGAAGAACTATTTTAAAGCTTTATGATATTGATGGTGGAAATGTAATTTATAATGGACGCGATATTAGTGAAGTAAGTAAAAAAGAGATGCGTAAGCTTCGTACAGAAATTCAATTAATATTCCAAGATCCATATTCAAGCCTACCACCACGTATGACTGTTGGTGCAATAATTTCTGAAGCAGTAAAGGTTCATCATATTGTTCCTAAGGAGGAAGTATCTAATCATGTTCATAAGATAATGAAGATGTGTGGTCTTCAGCCTCAATATTATGATCGATATCCTCATGAATTTAGTGGTGGCCAAAGACAACGTATATGTATTGCTCGTGCTCTTGCAGTTAATCCAAAGCTTGTAATTTGTGATGAGCCAGTTTCTGCACTAGATGTTTCAATTCAAGCTCAAATTATTAATTTGTTGAAGCAACTTCAAAATGAAATGGGCTTAACTTATGTGTTTATTTCACACGATTTGAGCGTTGTTAAATATATTACAGATGATATATTAGTAATGTATCTTGGAAATGTTATGGAGCTTGGAAGTACAGAAGATATTTTTGCTGAGCCACTTCACCCGTATACAAAGGCTTTATTTTCAGCTGTTCCCGTTCCAAACCCTGATGTCAAAATGAATCGTATAATACTTCAAGGTGATATTCCTTCACCTGCTAATCCACCAAAGGGCTGTAAGTTCCATACTCGTTGTAATGAATGTATGCGTGTATGTAAATTCTTGGAGCCTGAATATTTAGAGGCAAGAAAAGAATCATTTTGTTGCTTGTCATAAATATAACAAGGAAATAATGGAAAAATATGGCTAAATATGAAGCAAAAGTGCGATGAAATTGAAGCTAAAATGAAGACTTTAGCTGAAGAAAAAAAGCATTAAAGGAAGCTAAAAAGCCAATCAATGTTATTAAAGCTAAATTTAAAAAAAGCATGAAAAAAATAAATATTATGATGATGGACATACTATTTATAATATGGATATAGATGGTTTGCCAAAAAGAGAAAAAAAGTTAGGATTTCAATTGATAAAGAAGAAAGAAAAAGTAATTATGAAAGCTGGTTTAAGAACTTATTTACCATTAATGATAATCATGGTAATTTGTTTTTTTGTATTACTTTTTCTTTTAGTTTATCTTTGGTTAGGATAATTATAAAAGGAGAATAAAATGAAGAAAAAAATATTTAACATATTGCTAGCCTGCTCAGTTGCATTAGCATTATGTTCATGTAAGCAGGGTGGATCCTTAGGCAGCCAAACAAGTTCATCCACAACTGAGAATGAAAATCCTCAAAAAGCTTCAAATTCTAGAAAGCTCAGTCAAGTTAACTCAAGACCAAGTTATGTCTCGAATTAAGGCTGGTAATATTAAGGAGAATAATGGATATTTAGATAGCGATGAAATTAATGTTATTATTGAATTATCTAATGAACCATTAATAACACTTTATAATAATAAGTATTCTGATGATTATAAATCTGTTAGTGACTTTTTCTAAATCAAATGTTGGTTTAAATCAACTAGCAAATATTAAGGATGAACAAGAAAAATCTAATTAACAAATTAAACAAAAAGAAATTTAATTAAAGGAAACTATAGGTGCATACGACACTATTTTTAAATGGTGTAGCAGTAAAAAAACTACCTATGGCAAACTAAATTCTTTAAATAATTTGACTGGAGTAAAGAGTACAATAATTTCTGATACCTATAATAAGCCTAAAACTGAAAGTGTTACTACATCTTCAGCTGGTAGTGCAATAAGAAATAATGTTGAGGTTTATCCTACAACTGGTATTTTTGATTCAAGTAGTGTGCCTTTTACAGGAAACAATACTCCAGTTGCAATATTAGATTCAGGTTTTGATTGCAGTCATGATGTGTTTAAGCATCAGCCTGAGGTTAATGCCTTTTCAATGCAAGACATTTCTACAAATTTAAACCAAACTAAGGCACATAGCCTAACACCAAGCTTAAACTTAAGTGATGTTTGGTATTCTAATAAGATTCCTTATGCATATGATTATGCTGATAAGGATAGTGATGTTTTCCCATATGATAGTGAGCATGGTACTCACGTTGCGGGAATTATTGGTGGCTCAAGCGATACTATTACAGGCGTTGCAATTAATACTCAATTAGTGTTAATGAAGGTTTTCCCTGATTTAGATGCTGGAGCTAATACAGATGATATTTTACTTGCTCTTGAGGATGCTGTTCTTTTAGGAGTAGATGCAATAAATATGAGCCTTGGTTCATCTTGTGGCTTTGCCCGCGAGGAGGATGGCTCTAAGATAAATGAAGTATATGATAGAATTGGCCAATCTGGTATTAATTTAATTACAGCTGCCTCAAATGATTATTCTTCAAGCTTTGGTGGAAGCCAGGGTAATACAAATTTTGTAACTAACCCTGATAGTGGAACTGTTGGTTCGCCATCTACCTATGCTAGTGCTTTATCAGTTGCTTCTATAAGTGGAGTTTTAAGTAAATATTTAGTGGCTAATGACAATGACATATTTTTTTCTTTACGGAATCTAATTCTATTACAGCAGAGAAGAATGATTTCTTTAAGGAAATTTATGAGAGAAATAATTGGGACACAAGTAGGGAATATACAGTAGATTATGTTACTATTCCAGGTACAGGTCTTAGTGTAAGCTTTAAAAGTGTCGATGTAAAGGGCAAAATTGCTCTAGTTAAACGTGGTGATAATACATTTGAAGAGAAAGCTATGCTTGCAAAAAATGCAGGTGCAATTGGCTGTATTATTTACAATAACGTTGATGGTGATATTAATATGAGTATGGGTAAAGCTGACCATATTCCTACTATTTCTATAAGTAAAGATGATGGTGTTAAGCTTGCTAGCAAGAAAACTGGTAAGATTACGATTTCTTATCAAAATCAGGCTGGCCCATTTATGTCTGATTTCTCAAGCTGGGGTCCAACTCCATCACTTCAAATTAAACCAGAAATAACAGCTCATGGTGGTGATATTTTATCAAGTGTTCCTGGTAATGAATATGATCATTTATCTGGTACATCAATGGCTTGCCCAAATATGTGCGGTATTATGGTTTTAATGCGTCAATATTTAAAAGAAAAATATCCAAATTACAGTGCTAAGCAAATTTCCGTAATGGCTAATCAAATGCTTATGAGTACTACCTCAATTATTGATAATGAAGAAGGAAATCCTTATTCACCTCGTAAGCAAGGCTCAGGACTTGCAAGTTTGAAAAACGCTACAACGTCAAAGGCTTATATTACAGTTGATGGTAACGAAAGAACTAAGCTTGAGCTTGGTGATGATAAAAAACGTAATGGCGTTTATGAAATGAACTTTAACATTGTTAATATTAGTAATGAGACATTAAATTATAAGCTTGATTTAGTGGGAATGACTGAAAGTGTTTCTACATCTGATTCAAAGCATGTTGCTGAAACACCACAATTATTATCTAATAATTTCACCGCTAAGGTAACAAATGGTACATTAAAAAATAATATTATAACTATTGAGGCTAATCAAACTGCTAAGGTAAATTTAGTTTATAAGCTAAGCGATACTGATAAGAAGACAATTGATAGTCTTTTCCCTTACGGAATGTATGTTGAAGGCTTTGTTAAGCTAATAAATCAAGAAGAGAATGGTGTTAATTTGAATGCTCCATTCCTTGCCTTCTATGGTGACTGGACTGAAGCGCCAGTTTTCGATAAAACTTATTATGAGGTTGAAAGTGAAGCACATGATAAGTCTATTGATGATGAAGATAAAATCAAGGCTGATTATTTGGCAACGACTCCATATGGCTCATATTACTATAATTATATTATTCCACTTGGAACATATTTATATGACATTGATGAAGATAAATACGATGCAATTCCTGCTTCTAAGGAGCATATTGCATTATCTGATACTTTAGGTGCAATTGATGGTATTTCTTCAGTATATGCTGGATTACTTCGTAATTGTAAAACTATCACCTTTACTATTACTGATAAGGTAACTGGTGAGGTTGTTTGGAGTAAAATTGATTATAATGCTACAAAGGCTCATGCTAATGGTGGGTCACCTATACCATATTATGATTTCTTGAAATTTAAGAGTGCAGAATATGAACTTGTAAATAACCGCCAATATGAATTTAAGATGGAAGGCTTACTTGATTATGGTGATGGTGGCTTAAATACAAATGTTAGAAATACCTTCCAATTTGATTTTTTTATTTAGATAATGAAGCACCAGTTTTAAAAGGAAGTTACTTATGAAAAAGATATATGATAAGAGCCTAAAAAAAGGATCGCTATTATATGAATATGGTTATTTATGATAACCAATATGTAATGAGTGTAACACCAATTATTTTTAACTCTTCATCATCTTATACATTCTTAACAGAAAATCCAATTCCTGTTTACAGCCAAAGAGGAGCTGATAATAAGGTTAGAATTGAAATAACAGATTATTTAGAGGATGTTTATGATGATGCATTAATTTCAAGTGCTTTAGGATTTGCTATTGATGATTATGCTTTGAATTCTAATATATATTTATGTCAGCTACCTGGTACTAAGGGAGACTTTAAGTTTACAAAGGATGGCAATTTAGATGGTGCAAGCCTAGATATTTTAACTATTTATGAGGATGAAGTTATTGATTTGACTAAATATCTTGCAACTAATGATAAAACAGTTGATGATGATAAATCATACCTAAATCACTTAGTTTGGTCAAGCTCTAATACGGATGTATGTGAAGCTAGCGAAGGTCTAGTTAAGGGTATTGGTGAAGGTGTTGCAACAGTAACTGTTAGAGAACAAATGGATGGTAAACAGGCTGTAGTAATTATTAAGGTCAAAAAGAGAACAAAGAATCTTAGAACTAAAAAAATGTTACAGATAGTGCTTCATCTGAAAGAATAAAATCTATTAGATTTAATTATTTTTGAAACTGAATTTGCTTATTCACGTTCAGCTCAAACTAGTGAAATTGGAAAAAAACAGGTGATCGTAAGTTTTTATCAGCTATTAGCTCACTTGCCTTTTATCCAGGCGAAAAAATCAAATTATATACAGATTTAGATCCATGGTATGTTAGAGAACAATATGAAATAAAATATGCATCAAGCAATAAGGATGTAGCAAGTGTAGATGAAAATGGTGTTGTTACAGCCTTGAAAAAGGGTACAACATTTATTACAGCTAGTGTTGATGGCTCAAATCTAATGGCAAAGTTAAGAATTACAGTTAATAGCGAATTTGTAATTGAAAATCGAGTTCTTGTTGCTTATAAGGGACTTGGTGGTAATGTTGTAATTCCTGATGATGAGGGAATACTTCAAATTGGTTCATTTGCATTTTGTCTATATGATACTGATCAATCAATTGAATTAGATGATGATGACTATGATAAGAATAAAATACCTAGTATGAATACATCTATTACTAGTGTTGTTATTCCAGAAGGTGTAACAGAAATTGGCAAATATGCTTTCTATAACTGTAAGAGTTTAAGAAGCGTTTCAATACCAAATTCATGTGATTTCATTCGTGAATATGCATTTTATAATGATGCTAAGCTTGAAACAATTAATACTAATAGAGCTTTAACTATAGGTGCAAGGGCTTTTTATGGTTGTGAGGCTTTAACAACTATTGATTTATCTAGATGTTATGCTCTTGGTGTTTCAGCATTTGAAGGCTCTGGACTTACAAGTGTTGATTTGACTAAGGTTCGTAATAGTGGTAAAGAGGTATTTAAGAACTGTAAGAGTCTAAGAAGCGTTGTTCTTACAGAAAATACTAAATTAAGCTATGCAATGTTTGTCAATTCTGGACTTCAAAGTGTAAAGATATATGAAAACAAGAATATTCCTGATTTCTGTTTTTGCTAAATGTGCTGATTTAAGAAGTGTTACTCTGGTAAATGATTTAATAAGTATTGGTAAGGGTGCGTTCTCTGATTGTACAAGCTTAACAGCATTTAATTCACAGAAAATTGATTTAATTGGTGAGCAAGCATTTTATAATGATAGTTCCCTTGTAGACTTCAATTTACCTAATTCAAATGTTACAGTAAGTAATTATGCTTTCTATAAGTGTAATAAGCTTACAACTATTACATTGAATGAAAAATACCTATTTAGAGAAAAATTTCAGGTCTTGCTTTTTGCAGATACAGCTTTAAATTCATTTGTTGTAAATGAAAATAATCCATATTATAAGGCGGATGGAAGCTTACTATTAAATAAAGATGGAAATACAATTATTCTTGCTTCTATAAATGAAGATACAGAATATAGCATCCCTGATAAATATGAAATTATATCTTCAGGTGCTTTTAATTCTTCAAGCGTTCAAACAATTACTATAAATAATGTTAATACTATTGTTGGTGATTATGCCTTTGCAAATTGTCCTAATTTAAATACAGTTGTTTTACCTGAAAATGGTAATGTAAAAATTGGAAATTATGCCTTTGCTGGACTTGATAGTTTAAAAAAATATTACTAATTCTACTTCAATGGTAGAAGCTGGTGATTATGCTTTTTAGAGCTACAGGCTTAATAGAAGTTACTCTTGCGGCTAATTCTAAGTTTGGTGAGGGAGCATTCTTTACAGCTAAGCTTGAAAATGTTACAATTGGTGAAAATGCTGCATTTGGTGTTGGTGCTTTCCAAAAATGTTCTTATTTAAAGAAGGTTAATATGCCAGTGGATGGAAACGTTCATTTTGGCAAGGATTGCTTTGCTTATGATATTTCTCTTGTAACTATTGATTTAAGTAAAACTGATGAAACGATTGAGGAGGAGACATTCTATGGTTGTATTGCTTTAAAGTCAGCAATTTTAACTAATGTTAAAACAATTGGTCGCTATGCCTTTGCTGATTGTCAGTCACTAAGTAGAGTGGATGTTCCCGTTGTTAAAAGTATAGGTGAGGGTGCTTTTGGTCGTTATAATCAAAAATAGTGCTGCACCAGTTATTAAAGAAATTACTCTTCCAAATACTTTAGAAGAATTAGGCGATGGTGTATTTGTTGGTTGTCAAGGATTACTTTCAATTACACTTCCTGAAAGCTTAAAGAAGGTTGGAAATTTAATGTTTGCATATTGTATTAATCTTCAAAGTGCAACATTACCTAATAATTTAAAGAATATTGGTAGTTATTTCTTTTGCAGGATGTGAAAGTCTAAAGGAAATTAATTTAGAAAAATGTTGAGACTATTGGTGATTATGCATTTACATCTGATGTAATTCTTACAAATGTTGACTTAACAAATGTAAAAAGAAATTGGTGTTGGTGCTTTTTGCTACAACAAGTGTTACTGGTAATTTAGTTATGAATAATTTAATTAAGGTTAGTGACTATGCTTTCCAAAATGCCAATATCACAAGTATTAGCGCGCCAATTCTTAACACTATTGGCATTGCAGCATTCCAAAATAATAAATCACTTGTTAAGTTCACTTTATCTAAACAAATTAAAATGGTCGCACCAATTGCCTTCTTAGGATGTAGTGGTCTTATGACATTTAGTTATATAGATAATGATGTTGAAAAAGACAACAGGTAAAAATAAATGATTACGCTCTACTTGATGAAGGAATTTTATATACAACATTGAAAAATGAAGGCTTAGAGCTAAAGGCTGTACCTGCTAATAAATATTTTGATACTTTAAATGTTAAAGAGGGCACAATAAGAATTGATTTATATGCTGGAAATGAAAAACAAATATGTTAAAAAAATTATTTTTACCTGATGGATTAAAAATCAATTGGCAATTATGCATTCTATAATTACAATAATTTAAATGTTGTTGAATTTAGAAGCAGTGTTGCGCCAGTATTAGAAAAATTCTTATAATAAAAAAATGCTAAATTAGATGAGGATGCACCTGGCTATAATTTGCTTCATAATCAATTTGATTTATTCAATTCAGAGCTTTGCTACTATAATTTTATTGCTCTTTTTAGGATCAAAGGATCCGATTAAGATGATTTTACCTAATAATGCTAATTTAAGTGGCTATGATGCTTTAACTTATCAGGTATATTTTGGTAATGTAGTTCAAGCTGAAAGAGGAAGCTATGAAGCAATGGATAGCTCAATGATTACCTTCATTGAAGCATATGAGAAGATGAAGAATGTTAAGGTTGTTACTCTTACTTATGAAGAAATTGTAACTAATGGCTTAACAGCTTATAATAAGATTAAGCAAGATTATACTAAATTTGGCTATTCAAATGATACTTGGAATGAAATGTTTGAATTAATTAATAATGATAGTAAGCTTATTAAACGTTTGAAGCTTAATACGGCAACTACATTAGTTAAGGATATTCAAAACAGTATTGATAATCTTGACACAAACTTTACAATTTCACGTTTAGCTGAAATTAAAGAGCTTAGTGATAGAATTGGTAAATTATCAAGTAATGAAAAAGAGCTATTTAGATTTAACAAATTATAATTTGTTATTAGAGTCTTATGCTAATTATTTGACTGCTGTAAAAAAATGCTGCAGAATTTGTGAATGGGGGATTAAGATAATATGAAAAAAATCAATTAAATATTTGTTCTTAAGCCTTGTTTTAGGATTGTCACTTACTGCATGTGGAAAAGAAGCTATAAGCAGTGATTTAGAGCAAACATCAACATCAGCGCCTGAATTTGTTGCTTATGATAATTTATATACTGATTCATTAAATAACGCTAAATCATTGACTATTAAATTTGCTGTAACTGATTCAGATACTTTGATTTATAGTAGTTATTTACTAGTTAATTTTTAATGAAGATGAATTTGTTGAAACTAAGACTGTTAAAAGTCTTAGTTCAACATCATTTACCTTAGAAGAAAAAACAACAACTTCAACAAGCAAAGATAACGCTAAAAGTGATTATTTAAAGCTAAGCTTTTGTAAATGCATCAAATATTGTTTCTAATAATAATGAAATCACTTTTTGATGTAGCAAAGGAAAAAGGTTAATGATTTTATGGGTGCCAATAGTGATGGCATCAGAAAAATAGCAATTTAAATTTTAAGGTTTTATGTGTTAATAATAATATGAAATCTTTAGTTACAAGCTATGAAACCAATACGGGATTTAATTGTAGTTATCAAATTGACTTTGGCTATGAGGAGGTTTAAAAAAATGAAGAAGATTATTTATGCATTTATTTCTTTTGTTTTAATTATTATGTTAGCCTCTTGTGGTAAAGAAAAATGTGAAACCTACAATAAGTGTAACAGCAGATAAAACTGAATTACAATATGGTGATGAGGCTAATTTAAATGTAGTTGTTAAAGATTCAAAAAATACGGAATATAGCTGGAACTATCAGGATAAAAAGCTTATTTATATTGAAAATAATATTTTTAAGTGTTATTAGTGATGTTGAAGTAGAAACAAAAAAACTACAATTATAGTAATTTTAAAAAAAGCGATACATCTATTAGCTCTAGTTGAGAGTTAAAAATTAAGCCAACAAAAAATTGGAAACACCTCAAAAATGTTTCGATAAGTAAGACTGGTCTTATCACTTGGGATAAGGTTAGTGGTGCTACAAGTTATATAGTAAAAAAATTAATGGTAATACTAATGAGGTTACTGATAATTTTTTTATCAGGTTGGTTCTATTTATAATGATTTTTGCTTATAGCGTAGCTGCAAAGGCTGGCGACTTGATTTCTAATTTCTCTGATGATTTAAACTTTATTGGTGCTGATCCTTATGAAAATGTAAGTGTAGCAATTGAAGGTCAAAGTGAAATAAGAAGTGGAAAGAGCTTAAGCTTAAAGGGTATTGTTAATAATGCAGGTGATAACAATGCTGTCGTATGGGAAATTGTTAAGGGTAGTGAATATGCTACTATTACTAATGGTGGTGTTTTAAAGGCCAAAAGTGTAGATAGTGATAAAGTTATTGAGGTTAAGGCAACGAGTGTTGCAAATAGCAAAAAAACAGCTTCTAAAATAATAACAATTGTTTCTAAACCGGTTTTGACTCAAGAAATGCTTGATGTTCTAAATTCTGATAAGATTGGCTTTGAGGGTTATGTAAATATTGCCCTATATACAACTGGAATGTTCTCAACACTATACAACACCTATGTTACAGCTATTAAAACAGCTATGAACGGAACAAATTGGTATGGTGAATATGAAAATACTGCAACTGGCTTAACGAATGGCTTATATTATAAAAACTATAATGATGTTGCTTGTCAGGTTGGTGTAAGCTTTATGAATGATGAACAATTTGAGCCTATGCTTGATGAAAACGGCAAAAAGGTAAGTTGGCTTGATAGTGGGCTTTATAATGGCTTAAAGAATTTAAAGCTAAGTGATTTTACATTTGATGAGGATACTTGGCGTTATGTTTATAATGGAAACGATACTAATTTAACTAAACGAGTTATTGCTTCAGCAAATCCTTATGATTTTGAACCAGCAAGCAATTTTGGATTAATTATTGGTGATGGTGAAATTCTTGGTATTTATGCTAAGAGTAAGGATGATTATGGAGTAGCTGCAGGCTATAGAGCAATCCAAGAATTGGTTGTTGCTGTAAGCTCTAGTGAAACTGTTAAGGTTCCAACAATTGCTAAATTCTCTCATGAGGATGTTCATGATAAATTAAATGAAGCAATTGCAAATATGCAGGCTTTAGATTCTTACACTTTAAAATATCGTGCTACAACAGCAAGCTATTATACAAATGGTTTGGTTCAATCAGGATATGTTGAAACTGTAACACAAAATGATTGCTATTTTTGTTCCATTTAGTGTTTCTTATGATGCAAGTGGTAATACAATTGATACGTTAAAGCCTAATGAAAGCTATGGTTATCATAAAATAAATGATAATTTATATAATGCCTATTATACAGCAAATGATAATTTTAAGGCATCACGTGCTTATGAAACTTCATTTGCTGCTGCAAGACCTTCATTTGCATTTAGTGGTGAAATATTTAGATCCTATGCTAATGATGAGGAGAAGGGTACTACTACCTATTATGTAGATGAGGCAATGTGCTCTGTTGCTTCAACATTCTATTATGGCGTTGGCAATGATGAAAACCTATATGGTGTCTTTGCTACCAAGGCTAGCTTATCCGGAAATTCTTCCTTTACACCATATGTTGTTGTCAAGGATGGATATATTGTTTGTGCATGCTTTTATTTCTATATAGGTTCAGTTTATGGAATCATTGAGATTGAATATTCTAACTTTAACTCTGCATCACTTCCTAGTGATAAGAAGATTGATTTTGAAACAGGATTAGTTCCTACAAGCTATAGTGAGCTTACTATTCAAGATTCAACTTCATCTGATAACACTAGTGAGGATAAAGAGGTTAATGCTTTAGAATATTTTAAGAATTTCTTTAATGATGAAAATATAGATGAAAAATTACCATTCTTTGGTAATGTGCTTGGAGATACGTATGGATTTGGACTTACAACTGTCCATATTACAAGTAAAAATCAAGCAAAGCCAGCGGTTGTACTTTATTATGACGTTCCACTTGGAACTGATTATACAATCGATGCTTCACTTGAGGCTATATATGAATATTTAGAGAGTCTTGGTTTTGAAAGAAACAAGAAAAATGAATTCCATAAGGGAGATATTTGGGTTGCTCCTACTGACTCAAGTTTAGATTTATTAATATATATTTGGCGTGGCTAAAAAGAAAGGGAAAAAAATGAAAATAGCTAAAAAAATTATTTATTTTGCACTAGCAATCGTTATGATGATAACTTTTTGCTTCCTGTGGAAAGAATCCTAGTGATTCAAAGGCTGAGAAATCAGCAGAAGATGTTTATAATTCATTATTTGTTGATGTTGATGCAAATAATGTAATTAGTAATTTGACATTTGTAGCTAGCAAGGATGGATATACAATTACCTATGATTCATCAAATACTGCTGTTATTGCAAATGATGGTACTGTTACAAGAGGAAACACTGATACAAAGGTATTCGTTGTTGTAACTCTTACAAAGGATAATATTGGTACTGAATTTACTAAGAAGTTTATAGTTAAGGCTTCTGAGGGTAGCAATTTACCAGTAATTAGAATTACTGCAAGTAAGACAGTAATTTATAAGGATGATAGTATTGCTTTAGACGTATCTGTTGCAAATAGTACTGAAAAAGCATATACTTGGTCATTTAGTACACCTGGTATTCTTGCTATATCTGATACAAACGTTGTTACAGTTGTTGGTATTGATAAGGTTAAGGTTGATACATCTGTTACTCTAACTGCTACATTAACTAGCAATTCACTAGTTAAACAATCAATTACTTTTACTGTAAAGGCTCCAATTGATCAGGGTAGTGTTGGTGATTTAACAGGTGCTATGATTGAAGAAATTGCTAATGATAGTATTACTGTTAAAGGATCATTAACTGATACTTATACTGATTATAAGCAAAGTTATAATAGTAAGGTTCAATCATATGATATGACTGTAAAAATGGAAGATGGTAAGTGGTCTGGTGCATGGAATGCAGCTGATTCTGATAATGTATTAACTGATATTTATGTTAAAGGTAATGAGCAGGTTACAGATGCAAATAAGGTAACAGGACATGCTTTAAAGAAGTTATATGTTAATAAGAACAATGAGGTTTCTTCAGAAATTGTTAAAAATTATGTATCTATTCCAACAATTTGGGAATCACAACATTTATGGAACCATTTAGGCAATTTAAGTGTTAAGTCTTTCAAGTTTGATGATCAAGCTGGTGCTTATCGTTATGATGCAAATGTTAACGATGAAGACTCATTATATTTAATGACTTATCTTGCTATATCATTAACTCCAATGCTAAATGATACTTTCCAAAAGCTTTGGCTATATATTGAGGATGGTCATATTACAAAGCTTATTGCTCAAACTGAGGTTTTATTATATGGTGGCACAACAGATGATGCTGGTAATATAAAAGATCCTGATGCATCTTCATATACTTCAATTGAGGTTTTATTCTCAAATATTGGTACAACTACAGTTGAAAGTCCAACTCAATATGATGCACCTGAAAATGTTGATTTATTGAATAAAGCTTTAACAACTTTAAAGAATACTAGAAATTATACATTTAGAGCTGTAGATACAACTACTTCTGCTCCATCTGGAGATTCAAGTGATTATGAAACATCTTCAACATCTAATAGCTCAAAGGTTCTAAAGAGTAAGGTTTCTAATAATACATCTGCAACTGGAACTGTTGGAACTTATGGTCTTGTGACTAGTGATGCAACTTTATTTGCTAAGACAATTAAGTATAGCTATTCTATGGATGGTAAGGATTATCGTACTGAATACAGTGGCTATAAGAAGATTGATGATGCTTCATTTGATTATTTTGAGTATGTTGTAGATTCAACTACAAAGGTTGGAACTCTTGCTGGAAAGAAGAAATATAATGGAGATATATTTGATATAATGCCTAAATTTGATTTTTAGTGCTAATGTCTTTAAGTTTGCTTCTTCAACAAGCTCAAATGGAAAAAAACTTTATATACATTTGAATTAAGAGAATCATCAATTATGCGTGATATCGCTACAGAAGTTTCTTGTTATTCATATGCTGTAAATGCTGAAGCTACATCTGGTCAAAAATTCACTTTAGTTGTCGATAGTGATGGTAATTTAATTTCTGCTACATATCCATATTCAATAATTGATGGAACATATATGGGTTATGTTAAAACTACTTATAGTGATATTAATACAACTGTCATTCCAGAGGATACATTTGATAATTATCAACCAAGAGTTTTAAAGACTAGTTGGAATGAATATACAGTTAAGTATTATACTGCAAATGGTACTACTACATCTCATGATGAATCTGCTGAAATCGTATTTGATGCAACATTTGGTGAAGATGCTAAGCTTATTCCTACACCAAGCTTATTCTTTAATATCGTAGGTGATAATTTCCATGGACCATTCTATAATGATATTACTGTTGGATATGATTCTGATGGTAATCCAATTAATCATGGTAAGGTAGGTATTACCGTTACTACTGAGCTTGGCGATGAAAATAGTCAAATGAGTGATGCTAATTTTGAAGCATTGATGGCTGAATTTAGAGTAAAACTTGAAGAAGTTGGTTATTCATTTAATGAGGGCTATTCTTCAACTGAAAGAAGCACAACAACTCGTTATGTTTATACAATTGAAAATAAAAATCATGATGGTGGAATTGAAATTGTTATTGAAAACAATGGAACAAAAATACTTGTGGATTGACTTCTATATTTTAGGTGATTATGTTCCAAAAAGTGCTCAATAATTAGAGTAAAGGAGAAGAATGATTATGAAAAAAAAGCTTTTAATTGGAGCTACAATTGCAATGTCTTTGATTCTTTGCGGTTGTGGTAAAGATGATAATCATTCTACAATTCCTACTATATCATCAAGTAATTTAATAGAAAGTGAGGCTTCATCTTTGAAGCCTTCTTCTACAATTGTAAGAGGAATTTCTGTTAAAAAAACTGTAGATTCCTTAACAATAAGCGATGAAGAGGTTTTAAATTTTGACTTTAAAACCATATTTTTTTCAATTATTGATGATGGTATTGAGGTAGTTGTAATTGATGATTATATTAAAAAAAGGGAAATTTAAGTGCTAATGCTGGTAGTTATAATATAAGCTGCTTATATAAGGACCATATTTCTACCATAGATGTTACCGTAATTAAGACTATATATAAGCTTAATCTTACAAGCGATTATATAGAAATAAAGGATAATGAGGTAGCAAATTATGATTTCAAGTCATTGTTTAAGGCTACAAAAAATAATGAAGAAGAAGTCATTACTGATGATATGATTACCTCTAATGTTTTAGCATCAGAAGGTGAATATACATATAGTGTTACATATCACGATATAACTAAATCTATTAGAGTTAAGGTTTTTACCTCTTCATAGTGTTGTTATTTATAAAGTCTATAGTGAATTGTATTTAACAATTGAAGAAGCTAATAAATTTGATTTTAAAACCATATTTATGCTTTATTCTGATGATTCACCTATAAAAAAATAACTGATGAAATGTTAAACTTTAGCTCAAAAGGATTTTTAAAAAGTGGTAGTAATATAACAGTTTCATTAAGCTATTCATCAGAATATGCTAGTAATTCAGCTACATTTGTTTTTCCATATTGTAGATGCAAATGATATTGAGGTAGTTACTAAAAAAATATTAATGTTTATCCTAATAGTCAAGCAATTGATTACACAGAATTATTTGAAGTTAGAAAAAGGCGAATTGATTAAAAATTGACCAAACGATGATTAATGGTAGCGTTGATTTTAGTCAAGTTGGTGACTATAACATAACCTTAAACTATAATGATAAGAAATATATTGCGGTTGTTAGTGTTAAGCATGGTGTGGAAATTAATTATAAAACATCTAATATAATTAATATATTAAAAAGGTACCAATCAAGATAGATATGATTTTTTTCTGCTGATTTTAAGGTTTATATTAATGGAATAGAATTTCCTAATATTAGCTTAAGCTATTTAGATTTAAATAATGTTGATTTTAATACTATCGGTAGCTATAATGTTAAGATTCGAATTCCTTATAATGTTAGGTCACTTGGTATTGATAGTGTTGATTTTTGAGTATTATGAAAAGGAAATAACCTATAATGTTGTTGAGGTTGACTATAGTCTTGAAATTAATAATGAGCTTGTAAATATCACAAATGGAATAAATTTGTTAAATAATATATCTTTAACAATGAAAAATCGTAAGGTTACTCTTGTTGATAGTCCTAATAAAGCAGATTATATTTTAACAGTTTATGCTAAAGTAATTACAAATATAGATTATGAGACATTTGATGATCAGCATATTTATGTAGATGTTTATGTATTTGGTATAGATAAAGATCCTGTCAGAGTTGATTTTTATGCTAAGGTTGACTTTAATGTAGAAATAATAGCTAAGACAGCATCTATTTTTACAGGTGATAGTCTAAATCCACTTGATTTATTTAAAAATTACCAAAAAAATGGTACAAGTGTTGATGTGACAAAGGATATGATAACTGGTCACATTGATTATTTTAAGAGTGGAACATATGAATTACATTGTAATTATTATGGTGCAAGTGCTACCGCAGCTATTTCTGTTTTAGATCAAAATTTAAAGGGTAGCTATGCTACTAGACTTACAACTATTCCGGTTGTTGAAGAGGATGATAGTACATCTGATAGTGATTATGGATATACTGATGTTATAGAAGAATATGCCCTAGCTACTAATTCTGCTCCTTCAAGATTACCTAATTTGAATATCACAGATGATGGTAAATTTATTTATAATAATAAGGAAATAACAATTCTTGAGGGACTTGGTAATAATAGCTACAGAGTAAATTATAATTACAATGAATATATGCTATATTATATTAATGGAATTATAATTTTAAATCCAGATAATAGCATCAAGCTTTCATTTAGCGAAAATAGGCGTCCACTTATATTTGTTAATGAAAACAAATATGAAATAGTTGATTATCTAACACTTAATTATTCGTCTACATATTATGTTTTAAATACTACCTATACAACATATTCTATTGATACCTTTAAGATTAAAGATAAGGAAACTAATGAAGAATTCTGGTATGGTCTTTATGTTAGACTTGCTAATAAAACAAGCAGTGATACCTATTATGATGTTAAATGGGATTATGTAACATTTAATGATGGATTTAAGACAAGCGATTTAACAGGAACTATGTATTTTCAAAAATACCGAATATAAAATGACATATAAATCTGCTCATCAAATGATTGTAGATAAAAAAACAGTTTAAATGCAAACCCTTATTATGGAAAAAAACCTTAACAGGAACATTTAATAACAAGAACTCTAAATTATCATTTGATAATAATGGTGGAGTTAGATTTTTTTGATGGTACAAATTATGTGTTTAGCTTGTCAAATTATGATTTACAAAAAAACAAGGCTATGGTGGAATTGATTATAAAAAAATAACGAATTAATTATTTATAAATTAGATTTAAGTGATTTTTTTATTCATATAAGTTCCTTTTTGAATTTAGAAAATCTAAGCTTTAGTGTTGAAGAGCATGATGAATATATAGGTTATTATACCTATAAAAAAATATGTATATTTTCCTTGATGGCTATAAAACAGGAGAAATAAGCTTTGATGCTAGTAGCAATTATAGAACGAAACTTAAATATAAGATTGATGGAAATATTTTAAGAATTGATTACGTAGATACTGATGTTACATTTAATAATGGTAGCTATATCGAATTCTTTATAAGTGATTTATATAATGTTTTGACTCTTAGAAAGACAGATACTACTATTTTAGCTGGAAGTGTGTTTGAAAAATCAAAAAAATATCTATTGGGGCAATTATTCGCTTAAGCAAATCATATTATGGTGCAAATACTGATGCAGTTGTAATTGATGAATTATGTTCAAATTTAGAAATTATAACTAGCGATGGTATTATGGATAAAGAAACCTTAATAAGTGGTAAAATGGGTAGATATAAATATGTTGATACCTCTAAGATTGCCTTCTCAATTGCTGGCTTTTATGAGCTGACAATTAATTTGAAGGTAAATAACATACGTGTTACATCATATTATGCTATTCAAATCTTAGCTGCTGATTATAAAGATGATACAATCGTTGGTGATTACCAAAAATGGTATTATTGATAATAATTATTCTCTAAGTATTAATGAATATGGTATTATTACCTTTATAAATCAAGGAAATATCTATGAGGGTCTTATAAAAACCATATGGCAATAAATTTATTTCAACATTAAGAGGAAGTAATGGAACCATAACCTTAAATGGCGAATATGTTGATTCGGGATTAATTTTTATAAGAACATCTGGTTTATTTAATTATTCTGATTATTTTTCAACTTATAAGGTTGAGCAGACTGGTAATAGTCAATATGTTTTTAAGAAAATTTAGTAAAAAAATGATAATACATATTTTATGTTGTTTGAAGCTGGTAGTATAAGTTCAAGAGTTGTTTATCTAACATCAATCAATGATGTTGAAGCAGGTCTTGAGGGCTCAATTAACGAAATAGCCTATGATAATAAAAATACTTACTATTCGTATTGATAAGTATAATGATTTGAAAGCAGGAATAACTGTTGCCGATAAATATTTAGGTCAATATAAAAAAATGGTAATGATATTTTTAATAATCGATGGCTTTGGTAATGCTAAATACAATAATAAACTGGCAAATTATGCAATAAATGCAGATTATTTGACAATTTATGTAGAAAGTGATATAAAGGTTGTTAAAGTGAATCTTAATGATTATACTTTCAAGAATGTTGAGATAAGCTTTGATAATTCCTTAGTTTCAGGATTTACGTATTATATTAGCTATTCTTGTTATGATGATGAGTATTCTAAGCAATATGATATGGATGTTGCTTTTTGTATTTGATGATTTAGGTAAGGTTACTGCAATAGCTAAATCAAGTGAATACGATGAGGATACTAAAAAAAGATACCTATGAACCAAAATTTGCAAATGTAAATGGGGTTAAAGGTAGCTATACAGTTTCTAAAAAAATAAGGTTATAGTAAATTTAAATGGCTATAGCTTTGTGTTTGAAATTAAGGATTTAGTTTATCGTCAAACTATTTCTTTTAATAGAGACAAGCTACACTAGTGATTTGCCAGGATATTTTGCAATTGGATCTATTTTTAGGAATTAATGCAGAAAAATAAATAATAGTAAGGGAGAAATTAAAATGAAAAGTTCTAAGATTTTAGGCGCTTTAGTTGCTACAATTGGTTTAATAACCCTAGCTTCATGTGGCGATAAACCATCTCCAACTGGAAGCGAAACTAGTGCTACATCAAGTAGTTCTAGTTCAAGCAGTACAACTACATCAAGTAGCTCAAGCTCAAGCAGTACAACTACATCAAGTAGTTCAAGCTCAAGCAGTACAACTACATCAAGTAGTTCAAGCTCAAGCAGTACAACTACATCAAGTAGTTCAAGCTCAAGTAGTACAACTACATCAAGTAGCTCAGTCGCAACAAATGTAGTATATCATTCTTCTAAGGTAGCAACCTGTACAGAAGAAGGAAATTTGGAATATTGGACTTGTGATGGCTCAGATGATTATTATCAGGATGAGGCTTGTACAGTTAAATATGCTTCACATAATGACATTGTTATTCCAGCACTTGGTCATCATTTAACTCATACAGAGGCTAAAGAAGCAACTTGTATGGAAGAAGGAAATTTGGAATATTGGTATTGTGATGTTTGTCACAACTATTATAGGGATGGCGAGGGTAGTCAAAAAACAACTCTTGCTGAATTAACTGTTGCTAAAAAGGCTCATACCTTAACTAAGGTTGAGGCTAAAGAGGCAACTTGTAGTGAAGATGGAAATATTGAATATTATGTATGTAGTGTATGTAATAAATATTTCTCTGATGAAGATGGTAAAAAAATGAATTAACTAGTGACGATATAGTTATTAAAGCATTAGGCCATACATCAGGTTATGTTTATAATGGTGATGCTGTGTATAAGGTGAGCGATGGTACTGAAACTCTACATTGTGATAGATGTGGAATAGAAGATACACGCACTTGTGAAGGTTCAAAGGATTTTTGCACCATTTATTGGTAAAAACCTATACAACTGTTGAATTTAGTGTTAGAGATGATTTGAATGGAACAATTAGTGGTTATAATAATAGCTATTGTATAATTAAGACTGACAAGAACGGCTATTGTGCTGTTTCCTCTGCACCATTTAGAGGCCTTGTTTTTCATTGAATTGGTTGATGAAGAAAAGGGATTAATCAGATTAATTAATTATACTGAGACTATTGATGTTACAGAAGAAGAAGCTAAAAAAATCATCGCTAGTGGAGGCTATATTTTACCACATAATTCTGATTCTGATTATTGGTATCAGGTAAAAACCTGAAGGTGCTCACAAGGATTATGAAGGTACAATTGATTTTGAAACAGGTGTTATTACTTTTAAGAATCCAGCAAAGGAATCTGTACTTGTTCTTATTCAAGGCACTTATTCATCTGCTTTAACAAATGCTTCATCATTTAGTGATGGAAATAATATTTGTTATGCTGCAACTGTTGGCTATGGTGAAAAAACTATTAATGTATTTGTTGATGGTACAAATACTTATGTAGGGGTAAAATTTGAAAATGAATCACAAGAGATTGAAGGTGGCAACTGCTACAATTCAAGTTATCTTAAGGTTTCTTTAAATGATACAACTATAGCGGAATATGTATATGAAGCTAATGGAATGCATAAGGTTGATGAGTTTAAAGGTGAATATACTAATGAAAGTGGTAATAGTCTAGTATTATCTGGATATAGTGTCGCTACTTTAGGTGATAAGACTGGTAGCTATGAGGTTATCGATGGTGATGTATATATCACTTTTTGAGGATTCTTACGTTAAGGTTGTATTTAACGAAAATTCATTTTACACTTGTAGATGTTAAGGTAACAATCAATTTCGTTTATATTGATTTTTGAATCATATAATACAACTGCTAATGTTTATAAGAATTTTGAAGTAACTTTCCCAACTACAACTATTCCTAATTATGAATTAGTTGGTTGGTATTATGATGAGGATTGTCTTAACGAGGTAGAACTTGTTGATGGTAAGCTTGTTGCAACTGCTGATATGACAATTTATTCACTTTGGGGGTGAACAAACTGTTATTAATGTAAGTGGTTTAATGACAAAAGATAATGATAAAGAAATTGTTCACGTTGCGGCAGGCCAAGGCTTAACATTTAATGATATTCTTCCTGATTATACAGCTTCAACTGTTGATTATAAGCAAAGTAAGAAGTTTGTTGGTTGGTATAGTGATGCTGAATATAATACAGCCTTAAATACTAGTGCTGAAATTACGGAAGCATATAGTGGCATGACAGTTTATGCTAAATGGGACGATGTTGCTACATCATATGGTACATATGCTTCTAAGAATGTGTATAATGGAAATAATGGAACTATTACGCCTAAAGCAAGCGAGTCTTATAAGATTAGCGAAGCTGGTGTTGTAACCGAAATGCGAAATACTGGTACATTGTCAAGTGAGGATCAAAAGGTTGTTGATGGTGCAATTAAAATTGGTAGTGGTTATGCTTATTTTAACCGTGAAGCCGGTCTTCTTTGGATGGCTTGGAGCAGTGGAAAAGATACAGTTAGCACAGATACAGCTTTATATGTAAATGCTGGTATTGTTAAATCATTTACTTATACATCTAAAAAAATCTAAATAATAACTATACTGTTTGGGGTCAAATCACTTATGTTGATGGTACAACTGCTTATGCATTATTAACAAATAATAAGATTTATGCAGGTGTTGAATTTGTTGGCGCAAATGTTTCAAATGCTACCTCAACTGCACATACTATTACAAAAAGATGGAATTACTTTTTGCTGAATATGATGGAACAAGTATCATTATTTATGATGGCTACCAAGGTACATATACTACTTCAAATGAGGATATAACTTTAGATGGTAAAGGTGGATTTACTTGGGGCGCTGTTTCTGGTACTTATAATATTATAAGTGAAACAGAGGTTGGCTTATATACTGTTTCTAATGGTAAAAAAATATTGAATATAATGTTATGAATATTTTTTTGATAGTAGTGCAACAATGGTTAAGCCTGTAGTTAATGTAACATTTGAATTAAATGATCACGGCGCTAATATTGATTTAATGACTATGAATACCAATATTATATACACATTGCCTACTCCTACTGATGAGAATTATACATTCAAGGGCTGGTTCTATGATGAAGCCCTTACAAAGGCTGTAGAAGCTGATTTTGTGGCTCCAAGTAAGAATGTAACATTATTTGCTAAGTGGGCTTCAAAGATTACTGTTAATGTTAATAAAGATAATTCTGAAGAAGTAGAAAATTTAATTCTTGGTGTTGGTGATACTTTAACCCTTGATAGACCAGTTAAGAAGGGCTATGCTTTTGTTGGTTGGTTTACTGATGAAACATTAAAAACAGAATGGACTAATGGTAGTGTTGTTGAAGCAAATATGTCATTATATGCAAAATGGGAAGACGCTAATCCATTATATGGTGATTATGGAATTGCCAATTCATATTGGTCTTCTTTATCAAAGGTTGAAAATACAATTCATTTTGATGAATATGGTGTTTTAACAACCGATTATAGTTCAGGACTATTTAAGGCTGATTCTATAAAATGTGTTGATTTCAATAAAGAAAATGGTAAATTTGTTCTTGAAATTAAATATGAATATAATGAGTATTCATATGGAACTGCTGAAAAAGTATACTAAATATATACTAGGCTTGTATGATGAAAAAAACAGGATTTGTTTTGATTAAATCTTATTCATCATTAGATGAAGATACAGGTTATTCATCAGTTGATTATGTAAAAAAACAATGCATATTTAGATAATAGTGTTTATGTTCTTTCAAATAAATGCTTAGATGGAAATTTAAACTCTAATGTGAATGTTAAGAATTTATCATCAGCTTATCGTCTATATCAATATAATGATGGTTCATTTATTTGCAATTATTTTGTAGATGGACATAATACAATTTATTCTAATTTTTAAGGCATATGATATTGATGGAAATGAAATTGAATACACTAATTTAACAGCTGCAAAAATATGCAAGAATAACTGCTTTAGGAAAAAGAAGCATTTGAATATGGATATAATGGTAGTTCATTCAAATCTCCTCTTGATGGTTATCAAGGTGTTTATACATTTAATGATTCAACATTAAAGGTTTATGGAACTGGAATTGCTAATCTTGATGGTACTGAAATTAAATATACAGTTACTGAGGGAGTTCTTATTTCAACTTATAGTGTTAATGATGTAAGTGAATATCATGAAATTAAGTTAAATAAGAATGATATGACATTTGAAAATACTAAACCAATGGTAACAATTACATATATATTAAATAATAATGATATTACTGACGCTACAGCTCCAGATGCTGCAAGCGTAAATAAGAATATTGCTGTAAAGACAGCTGATAAGGTTACAACTGCTGCAGGACAATTTATCTTTAGAGGTTGGAATACTAAGGCTGATGGTAGTGGTACAACCTATAAGGCTTTAGCTTCTATTACTGTTAGTGAAGATATTACACTTTATGCAATGTGGGATAAGGCTGTTGTTTTAACAGTAGTTAATGGTAATGGAATTGAAAAACACAGTAATTACTAAATATTATGCAAATGATACATTTGAATTAACTGAGCCTACTGGAGGAACAGATGAAGCATTATCATTTGCTGGATGGTATTTAGATGCAAAATTTAAGGAAGCATTAACAAGCTATGTTATTGAAGATAATATGAGTGTTTATGCTAAATGGATTACTCCATATGTTCAAGCTGGTACATATAAGGGCGCTGAAATTTATTCAACTGGTGCTTCATATGCCAAGGCTGCTGATGTTTCTTCATTACCTAAGGATTTAACAATTACTAATACAGGTGTTGTAACAGGAACAAAGAGTGGAAGCATTGCTGAGGAATATAAGAACGTTACTGATGGTGTTGTAAAGGTTGATAATCAATATTTCTATATGAATACAACATATGGTGTATTATGGACAGCATATGGAAGCAATTCAACATCAGTTAGTGCAAATGATACATATGTGTTCTATGATACAGCTAAGATTAAGCATGTTGCTTACTCTGGAACAAGCATATATGATAGTAGCAATTACATGGTATGGTTAGAATTAACGCTTATGAATGATGATATTGTTAAGGTATATGGTTATAAGAGTGTACTTCATGCTGGATATAATTGGAGTATTGATACAGTATCAGCAAGAGTTAGTAGCTTTGTAATGTATGATGAAACTAATAAGCCAGTATGTAAGTTTGATTATGATAATAAGGAAATTTTATCTGCTGATGGTTTAGGTGGCACATATTCAAATGAAACACTTGGAAGCATTAGTGTTGATGGCTATGGAACTATAACATTTGCTGATAATACAACTGCAGAATATGTTGTAGCTAATAATAAGCTTACATATGTAAGAAATAATCAAATGTTTACAATTGAACTTGCAAACGAAAGCTATACACAAGTACTAGATGGTAATGAGGGAACTTATACATCAGAAGGTTTAGATTCAATTACTCTTGATGGTTATGGTCATTATACAAAGGGTAGTGAAAGTGGAACTTATGTTGTAGAAGGTACTAATGTAACATTGTATGCAAATGGTAGTCAAACAGGAATTGGTATTGATGTAACAAATAAAGCATATGTAACTAAATCAATTTTTGCTGGTTTAACATTTGTAGGTAGTGAAGATTGTAATGAATATCAATCAAAGTTAAAGATTACATTTACAGATAGTGCATCAATTAGTGGTACATTTGCTTTAGCTAATGTTGATTATAATACCGCTTCATTTACTGGTACATATGATGCTGATTCAAAGACACTTACATTGAATCTAACTCATAGTACTAACTCTGATTTAAATAATAAGACTGTAGTATTAAAAAGTTGAAAGTGGTAAATTAACTATTACATCTTCAAACACTTCAGGTAACGCATATACACTTTCAGTTGGATATGTTGTATCTTGTATAGATTTTGTATTATAATAAGTAAAAAAATAATAATAAGAGTGGATATATTTTAAATGTATCCGCTCTTATTTTTATATGGTTGAATATTTTGTTTCTTTTTGGTATAATATAATGTCTTAAAGTAGAAGGACATTCTACTTATTTTTGAAAAGGCTTTTATATGAATACATTTGATGAATTTGCTATTCCTTTGGAAATAGTTACAGCTTTAAATAAATTAGGAATTAATGAGGCTACGGAAATTCAAAAGCTTATCAATTCCTAAACTTTTAGAAGGACATGACGTTATTGGTCAGGCACAAACTGGAACAGGTAAAACATTTGCTTATTTGGTTCCTCTTTTAAGTCGTCTAGATCTAAATGAAAAGAACGTAAAGGCCTTAATTATGTGCCCAACAAGGGAACTTTCAATGCAGGTTGCAAACGAGCTTAAAAAGCTTGCAAGCTTTATGCCTAAACTTAAATATGCAACAATTTATGGTGGTGCTTCCTATGAAAAGCAATTTAAGGAGTTAAAGGCTCATCCTCAAATTGTAATAGGTACTCCAGGAAGAATTATTGATCATTTACATCGCGGAACCTTAAGCTTTGCAAATATTAGTATGCTTGTTCTTGATGAGGCTGATGAAATGTTAAAAATGGGATTTCAAGATGATATGGAAGAAATTATGAGTGGTATGCCTAATGAAAAGCAAACTGCTTTGTTTAGTGCAACCCTTCCCCCATTTATTTCTAATCTAGCTAAAAAATATTTGGTTAATCCTGATAAGCTTGTTGTTCCTTGCAAGACCTTAACTGTTGAGCGTATTAGTCAAACTGCTTATTTTGTTCGCCGTGAGCAAAAAAATGATTTATTACTTCGTGTACTTGATTATAATAATTTTAAGAGTGTTATTATTTTTTCTAATATGAAATCACGTGTTGATGAAATAGTTTCATTTCTTCAAAAAAATCATTTTAAGGCAGACGGACTACATGGTGATTTAAAACAAATGGTACGTGATCGTGTTTTAAATGGTTTTTAGAAATGGTAATATTGAAATTTTAGTTGCTACTGATGTTGCTGCTCGTGGTCTTGATATTAATGGTGTTGAAGCAGTAATAAATTATGATTTACCACAGGACGATGAGGTATATGTACATAGAATTGGTAGAACTGGTAGAGCTGGAATGGATGGAAGCTCATTTTGTTTTGTAACACCATCTGAAAAATATCATCTTAGAGATATAATGCGCTATACTAAGAGTGACATTGTTGATGGAAAAATACCAAGTGTTTTAGAAATTAAGAAGCGTCATATGGATAACCTATATACAAGCATTGAAAAGGAAATGGAAAATGGTGTTAACAAGGATTATGAGGAACTAATTTACCGCTTAGGAAGAAAATCAAGTGATCCCGTTTTAGTTATTAGTGCTATATTATCTTTAATGAAATCTGATATTGAACGTGATTATAATGAAATTGAAGAAATTGTTATACGTAAGCCAAGAGAAGCTAAGAATGCTTCTTCAAACAAGAAAATGACAAAGGCTTCTAAGGATAAGTATGCAATTATGAAGCTAAATGTCGGAATAATAGATAAAAATAAGACCACAACAAATTGTTAATTTATGTATAGATGTAGATGTTCATAAATCAAGAGTCTGAAACATTGTTATTGATGATAGAGCAACCTATGTTGAAGTAGATAAAAACAGTACTAGATATTTTAAGAAAAATAAATGGTAAAAAGTGTAAATGGCCGTAAAAATTAATGTTGTTGAAACTAATTTAATGCCACAAATTACCAAAAAAAGTAACAAAAATATTTGAAATATTTAAATAAAGTGATATGATATAGATAAGAACTATTGAGGTGATTAGCTATGAAAAAGTATTTGTTAAGCTTTGTATTACTAATATTTGTTTTGTTTGGTTGCTCTAGCCAAGAGCCAAGTGAAGAATTAAAAGAAGTTGTTGAGCCTATTAGCTATAATATGATTAAAGGTAATATGATGAAGTTTGTTTCCGACTGTGATGAAATTTGTTATAAGGATAATGATGATTATAAATATGTAGATTTTAATGATTTTGATTTTCAAAAGCTAGTTGCAGGAGATGCAATAAGAATATCATATTATGGAAATCTACTAATTAAAACTATTCTTCCTGGAAAATTTACATGTGACAATAAGATTACAAACATCGAGGTTGTAAAGGGAACTCCTTATATGATAAAGCTAAATAAAAACAAATGATAGCTATTCATTTAGCTTTGTTGATGAAAAATGTTAGTAATACAATAAAAAAATAAGAGAAGTAGGAAAAATATGCATATACATTAATTGATGATAATATTAATACTAAATCATTTATTGACTATGCAGATGGTACAACATTTTATTATGTATATAATGAAGCAGTTTTAGATACATTAGTCACATGTTCAATTTATGATTTTAATCCCTACGAGCATTTGATTTAAATATTATGGAATGTGAAATTAGTTTTTTTCACATTTTTATCTTATGCTATAATGATACTATAATTCAAAAAAAGCACTAGATATTCTAGTGCTCTCTTGAATTAAATTGTTTGTATGAATAATAGGGAGAAAAAGATTTTTTTGCGAATATTAATTCGCATTAATATGATAACCAATTTTATTTACTTTTTATACAAGGAGAAATAAAAAAATGAGAATTATTGCTGGTAAATATCGTCATCGTATCATAAGCATGACTAATTTGGATACAACAAGAGAAACACAAGATAGTGTTAGAGAAGCAATGTTTAATACTATAGGACCATATTTTGATGGAGGAATTGCTCTTGATTTATTTTGTGGTAGTGGAGCTTTATGTATTGAAGCTTATAGTAGAGGAATAGAAAAAAATATATTTAAATGATCTTGAACCAAAAGGCAATTAGTGTTGTTAAAAAAAGAATTTGAATGATTTAAAGATTAATGATGCTTATATAACCTCATTTGATTATTTAAAGGCTATTAGCTTTTTATGAAGAAAAAAATTAAAGTTTGACTATGTTTTTTTAGATCCGCCATATAGATTGAATAATATTAATGAAATTTTAAATTCCTTAAAAAAATATTATTAATTCAGATACCTTGATTGTTTTTTTGAAATGGCTAATGAAAGTGATGCAAATGTTGAAGGCTTTAAAATCATTAAGGAAAAAAATATGGCATAAAAAAATAGTTTATTATAAATATTTAAATGAATAATGGACTTTTTTTTCTTTACTATTTTTTTGTTATAAGTGGTAAAAATAGAAGCATATAGTAAAAATGATGATGAAGAGTAGTAAAAGATTGATATGTAAAGCGAAGATGGTTTGGTGTGAGCATCAACAAAACGATTTTTTTGAAGATACTTCGAATTCTTATATGACGTACCAGGCGTTAACGGCTTAAGTGCTAGCAATTGCTAGAATTAAGGTGGCACCGCGTTTATACGTCCTTATATTTTTATGAGGGCGTTTTATTTTTTTTGAGGTGAGATAATTGAAGGTTAATATGCCAGAGATTGATTTAGGAAAGTATTATTTAAGAGATGTATGTGAAGCTGATTATTTAGATCTTTTTGAGGTGCTAAGGCATGATGAGGTTACTAAATATCTAACATATAATTCCTTAAAGAAGCCTAATGAAGCTTTATATATGATAAGAGAATTTTTACTTAAAAAGACCAACAATGGGCATGCCAATAGGCTATGCTATTGTTTCAAAAAAACAGAAGAGCTTATTGGAACAATAGAATTTCATACCTATTTAAGTGGCATAAATGCTTGTGAAATTGGATTTTTATTGCATCCAAATTATTGGCATAAGGGTATAATGCATAAGGCGCTAGGAGAGATGATTAATCTTGGCTTTAATTATTTAGATTTAGATAAAAATCATTGTTGGCTGTGTTGATATAAATTTTTTTCATCTAAAAAAATTAATTTTAGATATGGGCTTTAATTATGAAAGAGAAGAATATGCTTCGTTTGAATGTAAAAATGGTGAATTACGTTCAATATTATATTTTAGTATGTATAAATATGAAAGGATGATGTAATATGGCTACTAAACCAAAAGGAACCTATGATATTTTACCAGTTGATGCAATGCTATGGCAAAAGCTTGAGGATAAAATAAGAAAGGTTTGCAATATTTATAATTATGGAGAAATAAGAACGCCTATATTTGAGCATAGTGAAACTTTCCATAGAAATCAAAATGATACCTCTGATATGGTAACAAAGGAAACATATGATTTTAAGGATCGTTCTGATCGAGGATTAACGCTAAGACCTGAGGGAACAGCAGGAGTTGTAAGAGCGGTTATTGAGAATAAAATGTATGTAGATTCTCCTTTGACAAAGGTATTTTATATGGGACCTATGTTTAGATATGAAAGACAACAAAAGGGAAGATATCGTCAGTTTCATCAGTTTGGTGTGGAAGCGATTGGCTCTGATTCTCCATATATTGATGCTGAGGTTATAGCCCTTGGGGTGGCAATCATTAAAGGTCTTGGTTTAAAGGATGTTAAGGTTAAAATAAATTCTATTGGTGATGAAGAATCAAGAACTAAATATCGCGAGGTTTTTAGTTGATTATTTTAAAAAAATATGAGGACGAGCTTTGTGAGGATTGCAAAAGCAAGACTTAAAAAAATAACCCATTAAGAATTTTAGATTGTAAGGTAGACAAGGATAAGGAATTCTTTAAAAAAATGTCCCTCATATTTCTAATTTTTTTGAATGAGACTAGTAAAAAAATCATTTTGCTAATGTTTTAGCTGCTTTAGATGAAATGGCAATTTCTTATGAAATTGATGAGAATCTTGTTAGAGGACTTGATTATTATTCACATACTGTTTTTTTGAGCTTGAGGCTAACGTAGAAAGCTTAGGTGCTCAAAATGTAATAGGTGGCGGTGGAAGATATAATGGTCTTGTAAAACAGCTTGGTGGACCAGATTTACCAGGTGTTGGTATGGCCTTTGGTCTTGATCGTTTAATTATAACACTTCAAGAGGAAGGTAAGTTTGCTAATCTAAAGCCTTTCATTCATTGCTATTTCATAACACTAGGCGACAGAGCTAAAAAAGAGGTTGCAAAGATTATAAATGTTTGTAGAATGGGTGGCTTAAGCTGTGATACTGATTATTTAAATAAGGGTATTAAGGCTCAGTTTAAGACTGCGGATAAAATGAATGCGATGTTTACCTGTATCTTAGGTGATGATGAAATTGACAATGCAAAGATTAATATTAAGAATAATTTAACTGATGAGCAAGAAACAATTGGTATATATGAGGTTTATCCTTATGTAATTAATCATTTAAAGGCTCAATCACCATGTGCAAGTTGTAAGGAAGAAAAAAAGGAGTAAGAAAAAAATGACAAGAGTTAATATTAAAAAAATATCAAATTAAATGAAGTAAATCATGTAGCAGGCTTTGTTGAAACAATTCGTAATAAAAAAAGGCTATGTGCTTTATTGTTTTAAAGGATGTTAGTGGTAAGCTTCAGCTTACAATTGAAAAGGAAAAGCATCCAGAGCTTTGTGAAACATTAGATAAAATCACAGTTGATTGTGTTATTGAGGCTAAAGGCTTAATTGTTCCAAGCGAGTATGTTAAGCTTAATGGTATGGAGATGTATCCTGAGGAAATCAATATTTTATCATATGGCGAGCCATCTCCTATTGTCGCACCAAAGGGTGAAGAGACTAATATTGATTTGCGTTTAGATTATCGTTGGATTGATTTAAGAACTGATAAGAATACCTTAATGTTTAAGGCTCAATCATATTTTATTGCAAAATGCCGTGAATTTTTAATTGAAAGGGATTTTATTGAAATTCATTCACCAAAGCTAATTGGTGCTGAATCAGAAAGTGGAGCTGGTGTGTTTAAGGTTGATTATTTTGAGCGCAATGCTTATTTAGCACAATCACCTCAATTCTATAAGCAAATGGCTATGGCTGCTGGCTTTGAAAGAATTTTTGAATCTGGTCCAGTATTTAGAGCAGAAAAAGTTTGCATCACGTAAGCATGCAACTGAGTTTACAGGATTTGATTTGGAATTTTCTTATATCAATTCATATGAAGATGTTATGCATATGGAGGAAGAGATGCTTACATATGCTTTAAAGGGTGTTCATGATAAATATGGTGAGGAAATTAAGAAGGTATTTGATATTGATATAGTTGTTCCTACACTTCCTTTCCCTCGTATGGATTTACATGATGTTTATAAGGAATTAGAGGAAAGATATGGTTACACTGTTCCTGAAAGTGAAAAAGGTGACTTAACAACTGAAGGTGAGAGACTAGTTCAAAAGCTTTCAATGGATAAATTTGGTCATGAATTCTTATTTATTACAGGCTATAGTGCTGAATGTCGTGCTTTCTATCATATGCGTGATGAGCATGGAGTTCCATGTGGATATGATTTGATTTGGAAGGGCTGCGAAATAACTACAGGTGCGCAAAGAGAGCATCGTTATGATATTTTAAAGAAGCAAGCAATGGAAAAGGGACTTGATGAGGATGTTAAGTTTTATCTTGATTTCTTTAAATATGGTTGTCCTCCACATGGTGGCTTTGGTATTGGCGTTGATAGAATAACAATGCTTATGTTTAATGTAGGTATTAAGGACGCAATGTTTATATTCCGTGGTCCTGATCGTTTAAATCCATAGAAAATAGGTGATAATATGCCTCATATTAGTTGGGACGAATATTTTATGGGTGTTGCCCTACTTTCAAGTAAAAGAAGTAAGGATCCTAATACTCAAGTAGGTGCTTGTATTGTTAATCAAGAGAAAAGAATTGTTGGAATTGGTTATAATGGCTTTCCTTATGGCTGTGATGATAAGGTTTTTCCTTGGACAAATGATAAATCAAAGAATGAATTAGATACAAAATATCCTTATGTAGTTCATGCTGAGCCTAATGCGATTTTAAATAGTACAGCCAATTTAAATGGTACAACTCTTTATGTTACACTATTTCCTTGCAATGAATGTGCAAAGCTAATAATTCAAAGCGGTATTAAAAAAATAATTTATATGGATGATAAATATCGTGGTACTACCTCTGATATTGCTAGTAAAAGAATGCTAGATGCTGCAGGGGTTAAATACGAAAAAATGAAGAAAATAAAGGTATTGCTCCAAAATGAAGATAATTAAAAAAAGAATAAATGCTTATTTTGTTTAATACTAATACCCTATATTTATTTAATTATTATTTGTTGTTATAGAACTAATCAAAGTGCTTTATTAACTGGTGATGTTGAAAAATGTTAATTCTCTAATTGAGGTAGAAAAATGCTAAGGCTAGTAAGGGAAGCTTTAACACAATTTATGTAATTGATTTTGATCATAGTACTATATTTCAAAAATAGATTGGTCAATAATTCGAAAAATTAATACCTCGACTAGTGTTTCTGATACCTATAATTATATGACTAATGAGGAAATAAGCCTTATGGGTAAAATTCAGCATGATAGCTCAATAGAGGGCTCATTAATTGCAGCCTACAAGGCCGCAATGGTATATGATTCTAATGTTAGAATTAATTATTCATTAAAGGGTGCCTTGGTGTCTTATTATACTAAAGAGGCTTCGGATTTTTAAAATAGGTGATTTAATAATCGGAATAAATGATTATTATATTAGTGATGATATTGATTTGTTTCGTGACAATTTTAATGTTCAAAAAGGAAAAATGATGTTTTACATATTTTAAGAAATGATGAAAATGTTGATATTGTTTTTAAAATGAAAAATAATTATAGACATTATTCTATTTATGCCAAATATGATATTGATTATGATTCTTCAGTGCCTAAAATAAAAGTTAATAGTACTAATGTTAATGGTCCTTCTGGAGGATTATTACAAACCCTTGATGTCTTTAATAATCTTGTAGAAGCTGATTATTCATTAGGAAAGAAAATTGCTGGAACAGGTACAATTAACATTAATGGTCAGGTTGGAGGCATAGGTGCAGTAGAGCAAAAGATTTATACTGCCTATAAAAGAGGTGTTGATGTTTTCTTTTGTCCATCTGTTAATTATGATGATGCCTTAAAGGCATATAATACTTTAAAGCATAAGGAAAGGATGGCATTAGTTAAGGTTGATACCTTAGATGATGCCCTAGCATACTTGAAAAATGAACTTGAAGCTAATTAATTTATATAAAGAAAAGCAGCAAGAAATTAATCTAGCTGTAAATCAAATGAATAATCGAATTTTGAAGGATATAATTGCTTTGGTTTTTTTGCTTTATTTGTAGTAAGTGCACCTATTCTAGTTTTTAATTAATTTATTAATCTTTATTGATTATTTAAAGCTGATTGTTTATGGTATAATTCTTTGCTTAGTTATCTTTTTTTTATATGTTATAATAAATTTTTTTTATGATCAAATAGATGATATTAAGAAAAGACTTATATTGTGTATTTACCAAAATGCCTTATTTTGCTAATAGGTCTTACAATTATTTATTTCATTTCTTGGATTTGGTGGTGATAATATGCTAATAGGCATTATAATTATTGTATTATTATATTTTGGTGATCAAGCAACTAAATTATTGGTTGAGCATTTTATTGGCGAAAAATAAAAATTATTGATCTTATTCCTAATTTTTTTGTATTTTTACTAAGACCTATAATACGGGTGCAGCGTGGAGCTCACTTAGTGATGCAACTTGGTTTTTTTAGCAACCTTAAGCTTTATTGCAACGATATTTTTTTAGCATACTTTTTTTACAAAAAAATTGATTGGAAGAAAAAAAGAAGCTTTATTCGACAGCTATTTGCTTATGTATAGCTGGCTGCTATGGTAATTTTATTGATCGATTATTATATTGCCTTAACCTACGAGATGGTGTTGTTGACTTTATCGGTGTATATATATTTAATTATAGCTTTCCAATTTTTTTAATGTAGCTGACATTTGTCTTACCATAGGTATGGTAATGATTGCCATCGACATTATTTTCTTTGAGGATAAGAGGAAGAATAAAAAAATGCAATTAAAGATTAAGCAAGAACAAGCAAATATACGTCTTGATAAGTTTTTTTAGCTACTTATTTAGATAAAAAGTCGATCATATATAAGCAAAATGTTTGATGAAAAACTAATTGCTGTTAATTTTAAAGAAGAAAAGCCAAGCTATATTACTCAGCTTGACGACATTGTAAGCTATAGCCTGCTTGTTAAAAAAGAGCTTGGTATGGCTCCTAAGAATCTTCATTTAAAAATTTTGTATGAGGATCAAGATGTGGCTGTTGTTTATAAACCGGAAGGTATTACAGTTCATCCAGCTCCAGGCTGCGATGAGCCAACGTTAGTGAATGGATTATTATATCAGCTAACATCACTTAGTGATATTAATGGTGTAGTAAGACCAGGTATTGTTCATCGAATTGATAAGGACACCTCAGGACTATTAATGATTGCTAAAAAAATAATAAAAGCTCATGAATCTTTACAAAAAAACAATTAAAGGATCATACAACAAAAAAAGGATTTATCATGCGATTGTTTATGGTGAAATCAAAGAGGATTATGGAAGAATCGATGCACCAATTGGTAGAGATCCTGTTGATAGAATAAAAATGGCAGTTGTTCCTGATGGCAAAAAAATGCTGTTACTAATTTTTAAGGTGCTAGAAAGACTTGATGGTTATACATTTGTTGAATGTAGATTAGAGACAGGAAGAACTCATCAAATTAGAGTGCATTTCAATTATATTGGCCATCCTCTTGTAGGAGATAAGGTATATGGACCTAAAAAAATTATTGATAAACATGGCCAATATCTTCATGCTAAATCTATTGCCTTTGATCAGCCAACTACTAAAGAACGTCTAGAATTTGATACAGATGATCCCTTTTAATTTTTAAGGAATTCATAGAAGAACATAAAAAAAAGATAGCTTGAACTATCTTTTTTTGTCTTTTTAAGAAAGCTTTATAGGATGCCTTAACATGAGCGGAATATTTTTTTATTAACCTCATGACACTCATTATTTCTTTCAAAATTATTATTTATAAGATTCTTATTTAAAGCAATTGCTTGAAGATTGATTTCATTTTGTGATTGCTTTTTTTAAATAGCTTAAGCTCTAGGGTAGAAGTAACTATTCTTTGCTTTAAGCCTTGATTTTCTTCCTTAGTTGCTTTATCAATTTGTTTTGATTCAAATTTTGTAATATAGGGCTGATTAGCAATTTGTTCATTTATATTGTTACATAAAATTTGATATTTACGTTCATATTCCTTTTTGATTGCATCATATTTAGTTGTTAATTTATTTCTGTTCAACTTATATGATACCTCATAATCTTCTATAGCCTTTTTGTTCTTTTTAAAAATGAAACTATGTAAATTGTCCTTAGTAGCGTATAAATCAACTTTAAATGTGTTAATATTTTCGTAATATTGATGTTTTAAAAAAATTGTTTATTTTCTTCAAAGGTATGAAATAATTGGTTGTTTTCCTTATTGAAAGCTATCTTAATATTTTTTTTAACTCTTTTTGATAATGCAGCCTTAGCTATTAAATTTTTATATTTTTTTATAATCAATTTTTTTGAATTTTTCTAAATCAATGCTTAATTTTTCCTTTTGATCATTATAATCGTTCATAGAAGCTTTATGCTCTTTTTCAATTTTTTTGCGGCCTTTCCTTTGTTCAGTATAGAAAGCATAAGAAATATAAGCCATTATTTTTTTTCATAATCGATTTTTTTATAGAATTAAGATTTTTATTTAAATAAAAAAATTAATATTATTTATATAAGAGAAGAACTCTTTATATGATGTTATTGATAAATTTAAATCGTTAGAAGTATATTTTTTTATATGTTCTTTATATTTATTGAATGTCATATCTACCATTTGTAGGCTTTTTGTAACAAATTAAAGATTCATTATGCTGCTCCTTATAGATTTTATGATACTTGTTTTTCATAATCAATTTTATTCTTTTTGATTTGATTAGGAATTTCCTTCATATCTCTTTCAATTAAAGATTTAAGCTTTAAGGTTATATCATTTTTTTCTTAGTGAATTCTTTTTATATCAATTTTTAATTTTTTTGTTAATTTATTAATAAGACTTCTTTTTTTCAAGATCTGTTATTTTTTTCTTTAAATAGTTCCTTTTTCTAAAAACCTTTTTTTTCGTTTTGTAAGGAATAGATTTTTGTTAGTGAAAAATTGTAATTGTTTTTATTATAGTTAGCTAATGTATCATCAAAGCTTTCTTTTTTTGAATAGATTTTGTTAACGTTTTTTTGTTAAATATTGTCTCTAGTTCATCAAATTGATTTTTTTATATTTAAATCCAGTTTCAAACGCAATTCTTTCTTCAAATAGTTTATGTAATGTTTGACTATAATCATCCATTACATCATCATAAAAGTCTAAGCAAATTGTTAGAAGCTCATTTATAAAGGTAATTAGAGGTGGAAGAGGCATATATGTTTTTCTTCACGGCTTTACTAATTTTGTCAAGGTAGGATGTAAAAAAATTTTTGTAAAGCTATGAATAATATTTTCAAATGTTGAATGAGCAAATAAAGCTGTGAATTTTTTTCAATTCTAAAGCGCTTGTTATACAAGTCAAGACGATTATAATTTAAATCAAGAATATAGTTTTTTTAGTTAGAAGAAGACGATTTAGACTTTCATTGTTTTGAAACTCTAAAATGTTCAAGCCCGTTTTAGCGGTATATTCCTTTTTGTTCTCTTAGCTTTTCTATTTCATGCTTTAGCAGGTTATTTGCATAACTTGATTCTAAATTAAGCTTATGTATTTCATAATCAGTTTGTATTGTTTCGTTCTTTACATACAATTCGTGATTCTTTTTTTATTAAAGGCATTTAATATTTTGTTTTTTTCTATCTATAAAAAGGGTTATAACCTCATTGAGTCCTTTTTTTCTTTATTGTAAATTGTTTCCTCTTTAGTATGAACAATTGTGTCTAACTCATTTTGAAAAATTAATATCATTTTGATAAATTGCGATATCTCTTAATATCATTTCAGAGTTAATACGATAATTACTTTCAAGCTTAACTAAGTCCTTTTTGAAATAATTTATTGCGAATTTCATTGTTACTTCTAAGCTCATTTGCTCTAATATGGAACCTTTGGTTTATTATTTGAACATTTGTATTATATTCACGTTCAAATATTTCCTCTTCATGATTTAGCTTATCATGAGCATTTTTTTCTTCCATAGTTAAATTTAAAAATATCATATTTTTCTATTTCATAAATATTTTTTTGATTTTTTTAAATTTTTTTCTGATTCTTTTATATAAGATAATTCAATTTCATTTAATTGTTTATTTTGATTAATTAATGCTTGCTTTTTTTATAATGCTCAAATTGATTTTTTTTTATTTTTTTAAATTATTCTTTAAAAATTTTTAATTTTTTTTGTATTATTCTTTTTTTATCATATTCTTTTTAAAAAAAGTTCTTCATATTCATTAGTGAAGGATAAGTATTCTTTATCAAAATTAAAAATTATCGTAATAGAATTTTTCTAGTTAATTGGTCCTTTTTCATTTTGATGCTTATTGTATAAGATTTCATTCAATGAATCAATGTCAGTTAAATTTTGAGCAAATTTTTTTAACTATGTCTTTATTTTTTTGAGTGAAAAATATTTCGTAAGGAGTCTCTATTCGCATTTAAATTTGTAATGCTTTCATCAAATGTTTTTTTTGCCTCAACTAATTCTTCATTTTTTTAGTTGCATTTAAGGCATTAATTTTATTATTTAGTTTAATACTTTGATTTAAGATAGAGTCATTGATGTCAAACTTACTTTTTGTCAAATTCCTTTAGTTTTTTTCATATTCATTTTGAGATTCGATAATTTTTTTATTTAGAAAAATCAAGAAGAGACTTATTAGATTCATCAAATTTAAATAGACGCTTCGAGGAATTTGAATGAAGCGCTTCATTTTTTTAATTTGTAATGTATCATTAGATTTTGAAATAAAAAAAGAGTGTAATTGTTTTTTTAGCTTCGTTAATATGATAGTCAAATAAATCAATATTATTTTTTTTATTAGCTTTTAAAACAACAATTTTTTGATCGGTTGAAGAATTGTTGATAAGAATATCCTTATTTAGATTTTTTTATTTGTTCATCAAATTGATTTTGTTTTTGCTTCATTATCCTTTTTTTATCTTTTGATATTTCTAAAGAGGTTTGATTAGTATTCTTTGATAATGATTGAAGATATTTTATTTTACATTCATTATTTTTTTATTAAGAAATATCTGATGAAACAGCATCCATTTTTTTTGTTTTGATTTTTTCTTGATTATTATATTTTTTTCAAATAGGGGAGTAATTTCTTCAAATAATGAGTTGAAATCGTTTTTGTAGCTGCTCTAAAAAAATTAGTATGATAATCTGGTGATATTATATCCTTCTCATCATATTTTTTTCTAATAGATTTGCCATATTTTCATTTAGTTTTTTTGTTGAATTTTCAAATGACATAATATCACCTCCTCTTGTTAATTTATTATATAATTTTTTTAGGTATTAGTCAAAATGAAATGAGTATTTTTTTGTTTTTTTGCATAAGATATAAGGGTGATTTTTCATGATTTTACATATTGTTAAAAAAATAATGAGCGAATAAGTGAAATTTTAGAAGCCTATGGTTTAACCTTTGAAGAACTTTATGAGTACAATAGACATATTACAGATTTTAATAATTTGATATGTGGTACAAAGCTTTGGATTCCTCTTTTTAAGTGAGGAAATAAGTGATATTTTAGATAATAGCGAAGGCTTTGTTGATAATAAAATTTCTAAGCTTAAGGATATTGTGGTAAGCGAAGAAAAAAATATAATAAAGCCAAAAAAATGATGAAAGAATAAAATTTAAAAAGCTTATCCGGGAATCTTACCACCTAAAAAGCTTATATGAAGGAAATGAAATTCCAAAAATAGGTTTATTTTTTTAGTGAAATATGCTAAAAATAGATTGACTAGTATTATTGAAACGGGTGAATCTAAATGTATGCATATATTGAGGGTGTCGTAAGTGAGGTTACACCTAAGTACATTGTGTGTGAAAAATAACAAGATTGGTTATTTGCTTATTGTAAGTAATCCTTATAATTATAAGCCAAATGAAACATATAAAATCTATACCTATCTTTATGTAAGAGAAGATATTTTTTTTGATTTATATGGCTTTAAAACTAAAGCGGAAAGGGATTTGTTTTTAAAGCTTATTTCTGTAAGTGGTATTGGTCCTAAGAGTGCGCTTAGTATTTTAGCCAGTGGTAGTGTTAATGAGATAGTTGAGGCTATAGAGGATAGAAATGATGCTTATTTACGTAAGTTTCCTGGCATTGGTGCTAAAGCAAGTCAACAAATTATCTTAGATTTACGTGGTAAGGTAAGCTTTGATAGTGTTGATAATCCAAGTGTTCATAGTTCAAAGCTTGATGATGTAGAGGATGCCTTAATTGCTTTAGGATATAATAAAAAGGAAATTACTAAGGTTATAGCCAAACTTGATGGTACTAAGGATGAAGGAGATCTTGTTAAAGAGGCTTTAAAATTAATTACTAAAATGTAAAAAGAGGTAAAAAAATGGAAGAAAGAATAGTAGATCCAGAAAAAGCTAGAGATTGATGAGGATGAATTATCCTTACGTCCTTTAAAGATAAGTGAATATATTGGACAAGATACAATTAAAGAAATGCTTGATGTATATATCAAGGCAGCTCTTGCAAGAAATGAGGCTTTAGATCATGTTTTGTTATATGGTCCACCTGGTCTTGGAAAGACAACCCTTGCCCAAATTATTGCTAATGAGTTAAATGTTAATTTAAAGGTTGTTTCTGGTCCTAGTATAGAAAGAACTGGTGATTTAGCTGCTGTTTTATCACAGTTAGAGGAAGGTGATGTTTTATTTATTGATGAAATTCATAGGCTTCCTCGTTTTGTTGAAGAAATATTGTATAGTGCTATGGAGGATTATGTACTTGACATAATGGTTGGTAAGGATAGTAGTGCTAAAAGCATTCGTGTTAATCTACCTCCATTTACGCTTGTTGGAGCAACTACTCGCTATGGTGATTTGTCTGCACCTTTGCGTGATAGGTTTGGTGTGGTTTTAAGATTAAACTATTATACTACTGAAGAGCTTAAGCAAATTGTTAATCGAACTGCTGTTGTTTATCAAACAAAAATTAATGATGATGCAGCATTAGAATTAGCTAAAAGAAGTAGAGGAACACCTCGTATTGCTAATAGACTATTTAGAAGAGTTAGAGATTTTGCAACTGTTAAGGGAAATGGTGATATTACCCTTGATATTACTAAAATGGCTTTAGGAAAGCTAAATATAGATGATTCAGGTTTAGATGAAACAGACTATAGATATTTAAAGGGAATTATTGAATTATTTGGTGGTGGCCCTGTAGGTATTGAATCACTTGCTGCTTCTATTTCAGAAGAGGTGACAACTATTGAGGATGTTTATGAGCCATATTTATTACAAGAAGGATATATTAAACGTTCACCAAGAGGAAGAATAGTTACAAAAAAAGCTTATGATTTATTAAAAAAATACCATATTATAAAGGAATGTTTGAAAATGATTAAGACAAGTGATTTTGATTATTATTTACCAGAGGAATTGATTGCTCAAACTCCTCTTAAGGATAGAAGTGCTTCAAGATTGATGGTGCTTGATAAAAATACTGGTGAAATTTTGCATCGCCATTTTTATAATATTATTGATTATCTTAATGAAAATGATGTTTTAGTATTGAATAATACCAAGGTTATTCCTGCTAGGCTTCATGGAATTAAGGATGATACTAAGGCACATATTGAATTGCTTTTATTGAAGGATTTAGGTGAAGACACCTGGGAATGCCTTGTTAAGCCTCAAAGAAGAGTTAAGCTTGACACTATTGTATCATTTGGTGATGGAATTCTAAAGGCTAAGTGTGTTAAGGTTGATGAGGCTGGCGTTTCTCAATTTAAATTAATTTATAAGGGAATTTTAGTAGAAATTCTTGATAAGCTAGGGGAAATGCCCTTACCACCATATATTCATGAGCAGTTAGAGGATAAGGATCGTTATCAAACCGTATATGCTAAATTTGCTGGAAGTGCGGCAGCACCAACAGCAGGACTTCATTTTACTAAAGAACTATTGGACAAGATTAAAGAAAAGAATGTAACTATTTGTTATGTAACTTTGCATGTAGGCCTTGGAACCTTTAGACCAGTAAATGAAGAGAATATTTTAGAGCATAAGATGCATTCTGAATATTATATTATGAATGAGGAAACTGCAAATATTTTAAATGAAGCAAAGAAAAAAATGGTAAAAAGAATAATTGCTGTAGGTACAACATCTACAAGAACCTTAGAAGCAAACTATGATAATGGCTTTCATGCTAAAAAGTGAGGAAACCTCTATATTTATTTATCCTGGATATAAATTTAAAGCAATTGATGCTTTAATTACAAATTTCCATTTGCCAAAATCTACATTGGTTATGCTTGTTAGTGCTCTTGCGGGTAGAGAAAAACATTTTAAATGCATATAATGAAGCAGTTAAAGAAAAAAATATCGTTTCTTTAGCTTTGGTGATGCAATGTTTATAAAAATAGGAAGGATAATATATGAATTATAAAGAATTATTAAATGATAAAAAAATGATAAGGTTACTATAATCTTAGAAAATGGTAAAGAAATAAAGCTAGAGTTATTTAAGGATGTAGCACCTATAACTGTTCGAAATTTTTTTGAATCTTGTTGATGAAAAAAATTTTTATGATGGACTTATTTTTTTCATAGAGTTATTGAAGGCTTTATGATTCAGGGTGGTGACCCAACAGGAACGGGAATGGGTGGTAGCTCTACAAAAATAAAGGGTGAATTTAAATCTAATGGTGTAAATAATGAATTGAATCATACAAGAGGTGTAATATCTATGGCTAGATCATATGATAATAATAGCGCTTCAAGCCAATTCTTTATTATGCATAAGGATGCTCCTCATCTTGATGGATCATATGCTGCCTTTTGGTGCAGTTGTTTCTGGTAGTGAAAAATGTTGATGAGATTGCCAAAACAAAAACTGATTATAATGATAGACCAATTAAAGAACAAAAAATAAAGACAATTAGAAGAGGTTAATATGGCAGCTGTTTGGTATGAATTAAAGCATGTTTGTAAGCAAACTGGAGCAAGATATGGAATATTACATACACCACATGGTGATTTTGAAACGCCAATATTTATGCCTGTTGGAACTCAGGCAACGGTTAAAACCTTGATTCCTGAGGAAATAGAAAAAGTAAGTGATGGCTTAATTTTAGGAAACACCTATCATCTTTGGCTACAACCAGGTGATGATGTAGTTAAGGCTAATGGTGGAATTAGAGGATTTATGAAATGGGACCATGCTCTATTAACTGATAGTGGTGGATTTCAGGTTTTTTCATTAGCTAATATGCGTAAGATTACTGAAGAGGGAGTAACATTTAAAAATCCAAAAAATGGAGATACGTTATTTTTATCACCAGAAAAAAATCTATAGATATTCAGCATAATTTAGGAGCTGATATTATAATGAGCTTTGATGAATGTCCTCCTTTTCATGCAAGCGAAGAATATTTAAAGGATAGTGTTTTAAGAACGATTCGTTGGGCTAAAAGAGGCTTTGATGTTCATAAGAACACAGAAGAACAATCTTTATTTGGTATTGTTCAAGGTGCAGGAAATAAGGAATTAAGAAAATATTGCCTAGACGAACTTGAAAAAAATTGGTTTTCCAGGCTATTCAATTGGTGGTTTGTCAGTTGGTGAATCTAAACATGATATGTATGAAATGCTTGAATATTTAAGTACAATTATGCCAAAAAAACCAAACCAAGATATTTAATGGGTGTTGGTTCACCAGATGATTTAATTATGGGATCTATTTATGGTATTGATATGTTTGATTGTGTTTTACCTACTCGTAATGCTCGTCATGGAACTGCTCTTACTTCAAATGGCAAGATTATTTTTAAAGAATAAATCAATGAAACTTGATTTTAGACCTCTTGATGAGGAATGTGATTGTTATGTGTGCAAGAAATTTAATAGAAGCTATTTATCTCACCTGGTAAGAAGTGAAGAAATTTTAGGCGCAAGATTAATAACCTATCATAACCTATATTTTTTTAAAGAATCTAATGAGACAAATAAGAACCAGCTATTTGTGAGGATAGACTTCTTGATTTTAAAGAAGAATTTTTTTAAGAAATTTGGCTATACTAAATAAAAAAAGGCTTTAAGCCTTTTTATTTTATAAATAATTTATGGAAATTTTTATCTTTACCTAAGAAGAGATAGTCTAGTGATGCTTGCATATAATCGTTTCCAGCTATAAGAGCTTCATTATATAAGTCCATAAAGCTTTTTGTATTATCCTCATTAGTTATTTTGTTGTGCCAAGTTTCATTTTTTTAAATTTAAATAATCTATAGTATAATCAAATTTTTTTTAGGATAAATAAAGTAAGCAGTTTTAAGGTCATTATTTTTTTATTAAATGTTTTATCATTTAGCTTATAAAAGAAGCTTTTTATATTTAAAAAATCTTTTGAGGTATAAAGAAGAAAATGCTTATAGCATTGAAGAGCAGTTTTATAATACTCGTAGCTTCTTGAAACATATAAATTTTTTTAGAGCACATTGCTGCAATTAAATCAAAAATCTGAAAAAAATTAAATAAAAAAATGCTCCTCTAAATTTTTTTGCTATGTTTATTTTTCCAAGCTCAATATTTTCTTTTTTTGATAGGCTAGCATATAATCAATTTCACGCATTAATTTTTTTGTGGTGAATCATTAGGAAACGAAACAATAAAGGGTAAGGTGTACATATCTAATACGTAGTGTGCTACCATTGCATAGATGAAGCAAACATTATCCTTATCAAAGCCATTTTCTCTTGTGTAGATGATGGCTTCTTCGATCATATCCTTCATTTTTCCATCGTGAATGGTTTTATTAAGCTTATAAGGATCACGTTTGAAAAAAAGCTTGAAAGACGATAATAGTAGCCAATATCAAAAAAATTACTATATAAAAATATTTTTTTGCATCAGTTATATTTCCTAAGACCTTATATTTATCTTGAATGTTAGTTATTAGATCCTTAGCAAAATAATAATTAGTAAGAGCTTCTGCCATTATTATCAGTCCTTTCTTTATTAATTATAAAACAAAATTCGTTTTTTTCCTATATTAATCTTTAAAAAAAACAGAATTTATTATAAAATAGATGTGGTGATTAAATTGAGTATTTTTAACTAATAATGATTTTAGTAATATTGAAAGACAAATGTTTAACAAGGCACGTGATGTTGATGTTGCGGTTTTTAATGCTATTACAAGTGAACTTGACAAGGAATTTGTTTTAGATTCCTTAATGATGTATCAAAATACTGATGGTGGCTTTGGTGGAGGATTATTTATTGATAATTATAATCCGGCTTCAAGTATTTACGTTACCTATGAGGCCTTGAGAATTTTATATATTTGTGGCTTTGATTCTTTATGTAATGATGAATTATATACCAAGCTTATTAATAAGGCTTTAAATTATATTTATAATCGTAATGATTTAATTAAAAAAACAAATTCAAAAAGAAATATTAAATCAAATGATAATTTTGCACATAGTGATTTTTTTAGTTTTAATGCAATAGATAATAATTATTATCCAAGTGCTTCGATATTTGCGCTAACCTTATTTTTAATAAATCCTTCAAAGGCTTATTATAAAAAAGCAATGAATTATCTTAAAATTGCGATTAATGAGCTTTTAATACAGGATAGCTATAATGAATATGAATTAATTTCAATAGGTTTAATAGTCGAAATATGTAGTAAGCTTAATTTGTTTGAAGAGGAAATAAATAAATTAAATGAGCGTGCTAACAAAGCAGTTTTAGAAATTTGTAGTAAAAAAATGATGAATGGCCAAATATTAAAAATGCCAGTTGTTTTAGCATTAGGTCTTAAATTTAATGATGATGTTGCAAAAAAATATTTGCCGAAAAATTTGGATTTTATAATTGATAATAGAAGTTCACATGGATTATGGGAACCATTTCATAAATGGAATACATCATATCCTGAGGAAGAATCTGCAAAGCTAAAATGGATTGGCTATATTAGTGCCAATTATGTATATATTCTAAAAAAAGTACAAAAAAATTGCAATATAGATTTTTTTGGTATATAATGTATGAGGTGATTAAAAATGAATAAAAGACCTGTAATGTTAATAATTATGGATGGCTATGGAATTGCAGCTCCAAGTGAAGGAAATGCTGTAAGTCTTGCTAAAAAGCCAGTTTTAGATGAATTAATGAAAAAATATGATACCAAAACCTTAAGGGCATCAGGATCGGCTGTTGGTTTACCAGATGGACAAATGGGTAATTCTGAGGTTGGCCATATGAATATTGGCGCTGGAAGAATTGTATGGCAATCATTAAGTAGAATTAATAATGCAATTAATGATGGTAGCTTTAATGAAATTGAGGCATTTAAGGATGCAATAGCAAATGCTAAAAAGCATAATTCAAAGCTTCACATCTTTGGACTTTGCTCTGATGGTGGCGTGCATAGTCATACTAACCATATTATAGCAATTGCTAAGCTTGCTCATAGTGAAGGTATTAAGGATGTTTATTTACATGCCTTCTTAGATGGAAGAGATGTTGCACCTACATCTGCAAAAACTTATTTAAAGAAGATTGTAGATGGTGGTAATGTCAAGGTTGCAACAGTTGGTGGAAGATATTACGGAATGGATCGTGATAAGAACTATGATCGTATTCAGCTTGCTTATGATGCAATGACTATTGCAAAGGGTGAATATTATCCAGATCCATTTGCTGGAATTGATGCTTCATATACTAATGGTAAAACAGATGAATTTGTTATTCCATTTGTAAGTGATAAAAATGGTATGGTTGGTGACAATGATAGTGTAATTTTTGCTAATTTCCGACCTGATAGAGCAATTGAGATTGCAACTGCTATATCTAATCCAAATGGAATAGTTTATAATCCGGAAAAGCCTTATAAGCTAGATATTAGCAATGCACCTAAAAATGTATTCTTTGTTTCAATGATGAAGTATGCTGATAGTGTTAAGGGTCCTTTAGCTTTTGAACTTCAAACATTCGAAAATTTATATGGCGATTGGGTATCAAAGCATAATTTAACTCAATTAAGAATTGCAGAAACTGAAAAGTATGCTCACGTAACATTCTTCTTTGATGGTGGTGCAGATAGAGCAATTCCTGGAGCAGAGAGAATTTTGGTTAATTCTCCAAAGGTTGCAACTTACGATTTACAGCCTGAAATGTCAGCATATGAGGTTACTGATAAAGTAGTAGAAGCAATCCTAAGCAAAAAATTTGATACGATTATTTTAAATTATGCTAACTGTGATATGGTTGGTCATACAGGAGTAATTCCTGCTGCAGTTAAGGCTGTTGAAACTGTTGATACTTGTGTTGGTCGCTGCATTGAAGCTTTAAATAAGGTTGGTGGTGTTGCTTTAATTACTGCTGATCATGGTAATGCTGAAAAAATGCTTGATGAAAATGGTAAGCCATTTACAGCTCATACAACAAATCCAGTTCCAGTAGTTATTACAGATGATTCAATAAAGCTAAGAGATGATGGTATTTTATCTGACATAGCACCTACATTACTTGAATTATTAGGAATTGAATCTCCTAAGGAAATGACATCAAAGTCATTAATTATTAAGAAGTAAAACTGAATATATTCTTCAGGGCAGGGTGTAATTCCCTACCGGCTGTATAGTCAGCGAGCGTTTATGCATGATTAGGTGTGATTCCTAAACCGACAGTAAAGTCTGGATGAAAGAAGAAAAACAAATTTGTTTTTTTGCCCTACATACTGTAGGGTCTTTTTTTTGAAAGGAATAAAAAATGAAAAAAAATAATAATTTAAACAAGCAAATGATCAAAAAGATGTGTCTTATATCTATATTTTTCGGCAATATCATTAATATTATATATTGTAGGACCTAAGTTTTCTTTACCGTTCTTCCCAGCATTTTTTTAGAGATTAATTTATCAATGCTACCTATTTTAATTGCGACATTTATGGGTGGACTTAGTGATGGATTAATTGTTTCTATAATAAGATTTTTGATTAAGCTACCATTTAGTAGTACTGGCTTTGTAGGTGAACTTTCTGATTTAGTTATTGCGGTTATAGTGGTATTAGCTTTAGGATTAGTAAATAAAAAGGAAAAGCTACCCTGCAAGAATTTAATTATGCTTGCTGTTGGAATAATTTCTTGGATAATCGCTGGTTATATATCTAATTCCTTTTTCACTTCCTTTTTTTACCTTAATTTATTTGGCAAAGAGGCAGTACTTGGAGCTTGTAGTATGATACCAGGAATTAATGAAAAATAATCTAATTTTTAATGTATTATTTATTTGGAATAACACCTTTTAATTTTTTTGCGTTTCATTTGTTGTTGTAGGAGTTACGCTTTTGGTCAACAAAAGATTAAAAATCAATATATGATAAAAATCTAGCAATATCTGAGGATTATTGCCAGTATTAAAACGTTTTTCATTTTGGAATAATAATAATAACATAGTATAATAATGATGGTAATAAAAAAACAAGATAATATTTAAGGAGATGTAAATTTTTATGCCAAATATTTTTAGCGTATATGCAAGAGAAGTTTTAGACTCTCGTGGAAATCCAACTGTTGAGGTTGAGGTTACAACTGAAAGTGGTGCATTTGGTCGTGCATTAGTTCCAAGTGGAGCATCAACTGGTATTTATGAAGCAGTTGAATTACGTGATGGAGATAAGAGTCGTTATAATGGAAAAGGTACATTAAAAGCGGTAGAAAATGTTAATGAAATTATTCAACCAAAGCTAATTGGTATGGATGTTCGTGATCAAATTGCTATTGACCATTTAATGATTGACTTAGATGGTACTGAAAATAAAGGTAAGCTAGGAGCAAATGCTATTTTAGGTGTTTCAATTGCTTGTGCACGTGCAGCAGCTGATTATCTTGGTACACCTTTATATAATTATTTTGGTGGTTGCAATGCTCATCAATTACCATTACCAATGATGAATATTTTAAATGGTGGAGCTCATGCTGATTTCTGTATTGACTTCCAAGAGATTATGATTTTACCTATCGGTGCTACAAGCATTCGTGAGGCTGTAAGAATGGGTGCTGAGGTATTCCATGCTTTAAAGACTATTCTTAAGAAGGCTGGCTATGCAACTAGCGTTGGTGATGAAGGTGGATATGCTCCAAAACTTGGTTCAAATACTGAAGCATTTGAGCGTGTTGTTGAGGCTATTAAGGCTGCAGGTTATGTTCCAGGTAAGGATATTTGCCTAGGAATCGATGTTGCTGCTTCTGAATTCTATGATACTGAGACTAAGCTTTATACATTAAAGGCTGATAAGGGTCAATTTACAGCTGAGCAAATGGTAGATGAATATTATGTTCCTCTATGTGAGAAGTTCCCAATTTTAACTATTGAGGATGGTCTTGCTGAAGATGACTGGGAAGGCTGGAAGTATTTAACTGATAAGCTTGGAAAGAAGATTCAACTAGTTGGTGATGATTTATTCGTTACAAATACTAAGCGTTTAGCTAAGGGTATTGAGCTTGGTGTTGCTAATGCAATTCTTATTAAGGTTAACCAAATTGGTACTTTAACTGAGACTTTCGAGGCAATTGAAATGGCTAAGCGTGCTGGTTACACTGCAATTGTAAGCCATCGTTCTGGTGAAACTGAAGATACTACAATTGCTGATCTAGTTGTTGGTGTAAATGCTGGTCAAATTAAGACTGGTTCAGCAAGCCGTACTGACCGTATTGCTAAATACAACCAATTAATGCGTATTGAAGATGATTTAAATGGTCATGGAGCTTATGCTGGTGTATCAGTATTTGCTGGTAAGAAATCAATTTATTGCATTAAGTAATTAAAAATAATTAGGTATATCGTTTGATATACCTTTTTTTGGAAAAAAATATTATAATTGCATGTATTTATATTATGGTGTATAATAAAGGGAAGAAAGGATGATATTTATGCTATTTGATACATTAAAAAAAGATAAAATGCAAGCAATGAAAAATCATGATGCTCTAGCAAAGGATATATTAGGCATTGCAATTAATAAATGTATGCTTTTATCTATTGAAAAGAAGACAAAAACGAGGAATTAACTGATGCTGATACATTACAGTTAATTCAAAAAAACAATTAAGGAGCTAGAAGAGGAAGCAAATAACTTCAAGGTTGCTGCAAGCCATGATCCTAAGTATTTAGAGAAGGTTGATGAGCTTTTAAAGCAACAACAAATTCTTAATGCTTATTTACCAAAGCAATTAACTAAGGATGAAATTAAAGAAATTATTTCTAAGCTTGATGATAAGAGTGTGCCAGCTGTTATGAAATATTTTAAAAGCAAATTATGCTGGAAGCGTTGATATGAAGCTTGTTAATCAAACCCTAAAAAGAAATTTAATATGCAAGATAATAATCAGGAATTTTTAAATCTTTATTCAGAATTAGAAAATCATTTAAAGAATTTCTACAATATCTATAGCTCTAAATCTATTATTGTCTACCATATAGATCATTTAAAGAAAAAGCTATTTAGCATTTGATAAAAAAATAGAGCTAATATTATTGATAAGATAAGAACGCTCCGAAATTTTTTAATTCATGAGGCTGATATAATTGGTGGTGATTCATTCACTATTAATCAGGAGCTTATTGATTTTTTAAAAAAAGAAATCGTTAGAATTGAAAATCCTAGAGTTGCTTATGATGTGTGCACTAAAAAAAGAGAAATGGTTTATGCCGAAATTAATGATTCTTTAAAGTCAATCGTTAATTTGATGATTCAAAATGGCTATTCTCATATTCCTGTTTTAGATAAAACGGGAGTTCTAATTGGTGTATTTAGCTCAAATGTTTTTATTGTCATATGTTTATAGTAACAATAATGTCATTTTTAGATGATAAAGCAACAATTGCTGATTTTTTTGAATTATTTAAATATTGCAAGTCATTTTACCGAATGCTATCAATTCGTTAAAAAAAGAACACTAGATTTGAAAGATTAGTAGAGATATTTAATCAAAGAAAAAAATAAATAATAAGCGCTTAGTAATGCTTTTTAGTTACAAATAATGGCTATGAGGATGAAGAAATAATAGGAATTATAACATTGTATGATGTTATAAAATAGTCTATAATACTTGTTAAAGAGTGGGAATATGTCAAATAACGACATATTCCTTTTTTTATCATTATTATTTTAAATGACTTTTTTTCTCTATAGTTGTCGAAGTTATTTAAAAAGAGGTATAACTTAATTTAAAATACGTATGGAGATGATTTAATGAGCTTAGCGGTTAATATGTATATTAAGGATGATATATTATTTGTAAGATTTAAAGGAGAGCTTGATGAAAAATCATGTTAGTGATTTACGATTAAGATTAGTTAAATATATTGAACTACACAATATTAAGCATTTAGTTTTTTTAATTTTGAAAGATTAACATTTTTTTGGATTCGTCAGGTATTGGCTTAATAATTGGTAGATATCAACAACTTAAGGTGATTGGAGGAGATGTAACGATATGTAATCTTAATGACAAAAATAGAAAGAATTATTAGAATTTCTGGTTTGATGAAGATATGTAAAATTAGAGATAATGAAGAGAGTGTTTTTAATGTTTGTGGGGGCTAGATAATGAATAGATTTGAAATAAGCTTTAATGCAAAAACTTGAAAAATATTAGTATAATGCGTAATATTATTGCAGGGATTCTTGATTAATAAAAAAATGTTACTATTAGTTTTTATTGATGAAGTTAAAACAATTGCTAGTGAGGCAATAACAAATGCTATAGTTCATGGCTATAAAGAAAAATGAAGAAGAAATAATTAAGTGTATAATTGAGCTAAATAATGAGGAAATCATTCTTCATTTTATTGATAATGGCATTGGTATAGAAAATGTAGAGGAAGCTAAAAAGCCTTTATTTTCTACCAAAAATGAAGAGAGAAGTGGTCTTGGCTTTACAATAATGGAAATTTTCTCTGATGAAATGCAGGTTATTTCGAGGTTAAACGAAGGTTGCCATGTCATAATTCATAAAAAGTTTAATGTCTAGATAGTATAAATGTACTATTATTTATGCAAAAATAATGTTGGTGAGCAATATGCATATAAAAAAAGAAATATATCTTAAAAAGGATTACGACAAAGTTAAATAAAAAAATGATTGTAAAAAAATGTTTGCTTAGCATTTTTTTATTTGGTGGATTAATTTGTCTTATTGGTCAAGCTATAATAACAATATTTAAGCATAATGGTGTAGATGATGAATTAAGTAGTACATATATGATTGGAATTATGATTTTAGCTGCAGGTGTAAGCTCGGCATTTGGATTTTATGATAGACTTGGTCAAATTGGAAAATGCGGTTTTTCTATTCCTATAACGGGATTTGCTAATTCAATGATTTCCTCAGCGATGGAATACAAGCCAGAAGGTATAATTTTAGGAATCGGTGCTAATGTATTTAAGTTAGCCTCCTCAGTCTTAGCAATGGGCGTTTTTAGTGCTGTTATGATGGCAATAATAAGATATTTGGTGAGCTTTATATGAAAAATTGGTAAACAAAGCTTGAAATTTAACGATGTATATTTAAACTATGCTGCAACAATTGTAGGAAGCCTTGAGGGTGAAGGTCCACTTAAAGAATATTATGACGAAATTGTTTATGACAATTATTTAGGATGTAGCTCATTCGAACAAGCTGAAATGATGCTTCAAACAAAAATGCTTAAAAAAAGCTTTTTGGCTAAGGCTAAATTAAATGATACTGATATTGATTTATTGATTGGTGGAGATTTAATTAATCAAACGGCTATTTCAAATTATGTTGGAATAAATTTTGATATTCCTTTTTTTAGGAATTTATGGAGCATGTTCAACCATTGCTTTAGGAATTATAACCTCAGCTATAGCCATTGAATCAAATAATTATGACAATATTATTGCTATTACGAGCAGTCATAATTGTAGTGCGGAAAAGGCAATTTCGAAATCCAGTGGAATATGGTGGAGCTAAAGGGGAAACAACTACGTTTACAGTTACCGGTGCTGCTAGTGCTTTATTAAGTAGAAAAAAAGAAGTAAAGTAATGATATCAGGTGCAACTCTTGGTAAAATTATTGATGTAGGCTTTAAAAAAATCAAACAGATATGGGTCGAGCAATGGCTCCGGCTGCGATTGAAACATTATTATCCCATTTTAGTGATTTTTAATTTAAAGCCAAGCGATTATGATTTGATATTAACTGGTGATTTATCAATATTTGGCTATGAGATAGTTAAAGATGTACTTAAAGAAAAAAATATCAAACATTTAATTACAATGATTGTGGATTATTGATATATGATAATAACAAGCAGCATGTATTTGCTGGTGGTAGTGGTTGTGCTTGCTGTGGATGTGTTACACTATCATACATTCTTAATGAATTAACTATGGGCAATTTAAATAAGGTATTAATATGTGCAACAGGTGCCTTATTAAATCCTAGTATGTGTCTTCAGCATGAAAGTATTCCCGCAATTGCTCATGCAATAGTTTTAAAGAGGTGCTTAGATTGATATTTTTATATGCTTTTTTGGTTGGTGGTTTAATTTGTGCAATTGGTCAATTAATCTTAGATTTATTTAAATTAACACCAGGACATATTACAGGACTATTTGTTGTTATTGGGGTGTTTTTAGACTTTTTTAATTTTTATGATAAACTAATTAAGGTTGCAGGTGCTGGGGCATTGCTGCCTATTACAAGCTTTGGTCATAGCCTAGTGCATGCTGCTTATAGTGGTGCCAAAAAAATAAGGGGATTATAGGGGTCTTTACCTCCATATTCGATAAGACAGCCTTTGGTATTTCTCTTACAATATTCTTATCAGTTTTAATTGGAATTTTATGTAAGCCGAAGAACTAAAAAAACTATCAGTCAACATTGATTGATAGTTTTAATTTTTTTAAAGCTTCTCAACAAAAACTTTTTTTAATTTAGCAAATCTAGGAAGTCCATCCTCTAAAGGTGCTTTTAGATCACCTTGAATAAGAGGAAGAGCATAATTAATATAATCCATTGTTAGACCAGTATGATCAGTAGTAATCCAATCAAGTGGAACCTTCTTTTCAGTATTGGCAACAAGAGCTAGGTCAAATAGTACATATTCACATTCATATTTACCATTTTCCATATGACGTTTAAAGCCGACCATTTTATCAGTAGTTCCCTTGCAAGCTTCTTTAACAGCGATTTTACCTGCTTTAAATGCTTCTTCGATATCAACCTTTGAGGCAAGATGCTGTGCACATCTTTGAAGAAGTGAGAATTCAATGGCTCTAACCTTAACATTAAGCTTTTCCTTTACCTTTTGAGCAAGGACAGAAGCAGTTCCACCAAGCTGAGCGTGACCAAATGAATCCTTGGCAAGATTGCTAGCTAAAAGCTCAGGTATATATTTACCATCAGCAGTTTTTACACCTTCTGATACTGCAACTAATACCTTTCCATGATTTTCTTTATAGACACGATCTACATCTGAATAAAATTTTTCTAATGAAAAAGCAACCTCTGGAAGGTAAATTAAATCTGGACCATTTCCTTTAAATGATGCAAGAGCACTTGCTGCTGTAAGCCAACCTGCATTACGACCCATTATTTCAACAATTGTAACCATTGGTGTATCATAAACATTAGCATCCTGCTTAATTTCCATAATTGATGTTGCAACATATTTAGCAGCAGAAGCATATCCTGGGCAATGATCAGTTAAATCTAGGTCGTTATCGATAGTTTTTGGAACACCCATACAATAGCATTCATATCCAGAATCTTTGAAGAATTTTGATACCTTATTACAAGTATCCATACTATCGTTTCCGCCATTATAGAAGAAGTAACGAATATTATATTTTTTTAAAAAAACCTCTAAAAAGACGTTTATATTCGCTATCATCCTCTTCAAGTGGCTTTAGCTTATATCTAACAGAACCAATTGATGAAGATGGCGTAGTCTTTAAAAAGTTCAAGTTCCTTTACGTCCTCTTGATTTATATCATAGAATTCTTCGTTTAAAAATTCCTCTAATTCCATGAGCGGCACCATATACTTTTTGTAATATTTTTTTCCTTTAGTGCTTGAAGGAATACGCCAGCTGCAGAGGCATTAATAACTGAAGTAGGTCCTCCAGATTGTCCTAAAATTGCAGCTCCCTTTAATTTATTCATTTTTCTTTTCTCCTTAAACTGTAGTTCTTTATTTATAATTTTAGTGTAAATTTATGAAAATGTCAATATAAAAAAAGAAAAAGTCGAATTATGTTTTTTTCTTTTTAAACTAATAATTATAAAAGTGATAGGTTTTCTTTTTGTAATGAAACCGCTTTTTATTGTCAAAAAAATATTTATTTTTTTGCAAATATTATGTTATAATAATTTCTGGAGTGATTAATATGCGTGTTGGTGTTTTAACGTCTGGTGGCGATGCTCCAGGAATGAATGCTGCAATACGTGCAGTGGTTCGTGCTGGACTTACACATGGAGATCAGGTTTTCGGAATATATGATGGCTATAAGGGTCTTGTTGAAGGCAAAATCGAAGAATTTACGAGAAAGCATGTTAGTGAGATTCTAAATAGAGGTGGTACAATTCTTGGTACTGCTAGATTGCCAGAATTTGCCTATGAGCAGGTTAGAAAGTTAGCCATTAAGCAGTTAGAAAAAAATGATATAGATGCACTTATATGCATTGGTGGCGATGGTACCTATACAGGAGCCCTACGTTTATCAGAAATGGGTGTAAAGGTAATTGGTCTTCCTGGTACTATTGATAATGATATTGCTTCAACGGATTTTACAATTGGCTTTTCAACAGCTTTAAATACAGCATGCGATGCAATTGATAAATTACGTGACACCTCATCATCTCATCAAAGATGCTCAATTATTGAGGTAATGGGAAGAGAATGTGGAGATTTAGCACTTTATTCAGGAATATGCTGTGGTGCTGAATATATAGTTACTAGTCAAACAGGGCTAGATAAAGAAAAGCTTTTAAATGATTTAAAAATAAATCGTTTACAAGGAAGAAGACATGCAATTGTTGTTATTTCTGAGCATATGACTGATGTTTATCGGTTTGCAAAGGAAATTGAAGAATATACTGGATATGAATGTAGAGCTACAGTCTTAGGCTATATTCAAAGAGGTGGTACACCTACTCCAGAGGACCGCTTACTTGCTTCAAGATTAGGCGGATATGCAATTGATTTATTACATGAGGGCACCTATGGTGTTGCTTGTGGAATAAAAAATAATAAGTTAGTTTCTACACCTTTAGCCGATGCGCTAAAGATGAAAACAAAGAGAAACGAATCTTTAGAAGAATTAGTACAAAATTTAAAATGATTTAAGGAGTTTAAAAATGAAAAAAACTAAAGTAGTTTGTACAATCGGTCCTGCTTCAGAGCAAAAGGATTGCCTTGAAAAGTTAATTGGAACTGCAGGAATGAATGTAATGCGTATGAATTTCTCTCATGGTGATTATGAAGAGCAAGGATTCCGTATTAAGAATGTTAAGGAATTAAATGCAGAGCATGGTTGGAATACTGGTCTTGCTCTTGATACAAAGGGTCCTGAAATCAGAACAGGTCTTTTAAAGGAAGACTATGCTGGTGTAATGGTTAAGGCTGGCGATAAGGTAGTTTTAACTATGGATTATTCATTTGTTGGTGGTAAGCAAGATGATGGTTCTGTTAAGGTAGCTATTTCTTATGCTGGATTATATGATGATATTTCTGTTGGTGGTAAGATTTTATTTGAGGATGGCTTGTTCCAATTAGTTGTTAAGGAAAAAGGTCCTAATCGTGAATTAATTTGTGAATCATTATCAAATAGAAAATTTAAAAACCAAAGAGAAATTGTAATGTTCCAGGTGTAATTTTTAAATATGCCTTATATTTCACCAAAGGATAAGGCTGATATTGAGTTCGCTTGTGACCAAGATTTAGATTTCATTTTTGCATCATTTGTTCGTCGTGCAGATGATTTAAAGCAAATTCGTGATATTTTTAGCTGCAAAGGGAAATACTCACATTAAGGTTATTTCTAAGATTGAAAACCAAGAGGGTGTTTCAAACATGGAAGAAATCATTGAATTATCTGATGGTGTAATGGTTGCTCGTGGAGACTTAGGTGTTGATGTTGATGCATGGGATTTACCAGAAATTCAAAAGGAAATGATTTATCTTGCTCAATCTCAAGGAAAGATTGTTATCACTGCAACTCAAATGTTAGATTCAATGCAACAAAATCCACGTCCTACACGTGCTGAGGTTTCAGATGTTCATAATGCCGTACTTGATGGTACAGGTGCTACAATGCTTTCTGGAGAATCTGCTCAAGGAGATTATCCATTTGAAGCTGTTTCATATATGTCTAAGATTGATGAGAAAGCTGAAGATTCATTAGATCATGAATTAATGATTAATAATGTTTTAAATGGTAATAAGGAATTAGACTCTGATGATGCTGTTGGTTTAGCTGCTGCTACTTTAGCGATGAATTTTGATATTGATGCAATCGTTGCTGAGGGTGATGTTGATTTAGCTTTAGCTATCAGTGAATATCGTCCTGCTGCTGATGTATTCTATGCTTGTGCTTGTAGCAAGTGTGCTCGTACTTTATCAGTTGTATGGGGTGTTCAACCAGTTATTGGTAAATATGAGGATGCGCTAAAGGCTGCTAAGGATGCTTTAGGTCTTGAAGCTGGCGCTCATATCTTAAAGGTTAACGCAAATGGCGTAACTTTAGTTGATGTTGAGTAATTATAAAATATAAATTTTAGATGACTATTAGATTAATTCTAATGGTCATTTTTTTATTTTTTTAAATAAAAAAGGCTTTTAGGCCTTTATTTAAATTAAGAAATTTTTAGAAAAATATTTTTATTTATTTTCTTTAATGCTGTAATACATTCATCTAGTTCAGAAGAAGATAGAAGTGAAAAATTTATTTTCTACATTAGCTATTAATTCTTTTTATGGAATTTAAAAAGCTCTAAACCAGCATCGGTAATTTCACTTTGAAGCATACGATGATTTTCTTTTATTAATTTTTTTCTTGTAATTAAACCTTTTGCTTCTAATGAATTACTAAGCCTTGAAAGCTGCTGAGGTGATATTCCATGCTTAGAGGAAATCTCTTGCATTGACGATGAGCATTTGTCTAATGAAGCAATATAAAAAAATATTCCTGCTTTGAAATGTTATATTTAGTGAATACATAATTACATTCATTTAAAAAAATTGAAATTGCCTTGGCATAAGCTTTGCTGATTCATTCAATAATTCCTTTGTTTTTTTGTTCGTTCATTTAAATCACCATTATAATTATACTAATTATTTTTTTAAAAATCAATATATATTTAACAAAAGTTAATATTTAACATATGTTAAACGTGTTGACATTGGCTAAAAAAATAAGTTTATAATACTTATTGCATACAATAAAGATATGTAATATTTCTTAAAAAGGATGATACTAATGTTAAAAATTATTAAAGAATTTTCGCTGGTATTATTGGCTTTTTTTGTATTTTGATAATTGGCTTTGTTTATCTGCAGGTTGCTGCTGATTTAAAGATGCCTGATTATCTTACAAAAAAATTTTTAAATAATGCTGGATTAATTTCAAAAAAATGCGTGAATATGGTGTCACTATTCCGGCAGAACTACTTGCAGATACTAAAAGTGAAATATATAATAGTGGCTTAAAAGTGCTTCTTTGTAGTGGCATTTCTGTTGTCTCTACTATAATTGTTAGCTTTTTAGCTGCTAAGATTGCCGCTGGATTTTCTCATGATTTAAGAGATAAGGTTTATAATAAGGTTCAAAATTTTTCATTAAATGAAATTGATTCTTTTTCAACATCAAGTTTGATAACTAGATCAACAAATGATATTACCCAAATCCAAATGGTAATTGTAATGGTTTTACGTATTGCGGTTTCAGCTCCTATTATGGCTATAAAGGGTATAATTCAAGCTACTAAGCAAGCTTCATCATCAAATCTTAATTCTATAGTTATTATATCAGTTATTGCTCTAGTATTGCTTGTATTTATAATTTTTATTTTCGTAATGCCTAAATTTAAGCAAATCCAAGGTTTAACTGATAAATTAAATCTTGTTACAAGAGAAAATTTAACTGGTATAAGAGTTGTAAGAGCTAATAACGCACAAGGCTATGAGGAAGAAAAAAATTTTTCTAAGGTTAATAATGATGTTACAAAAAAATGAATGTTTTTTTGTAAATAGAATGATGTCTTTATTAAATCCAGGAATGATGATTATTATGAATGTCACATCATTATGTATTTTATGGGTTGGTGCCTACGCAATAAATAATAATGTATTGAACATTGGCGATGTTTTTGGCTTTCAACAATACGCAATGATTATTTGTATGGCATTTATGCAACTTATAATGATATTTGTTATGGTTCCCCGTGGAATGGTATCAGCTAAAAGAATTAATGAGGTTTTAGAGTCAAAGAATTTAATTACTGAACCAGAGAATTCAATAAAGCCTTTGGAAAAGGGATCAATTGAGTTTAAAAATGTTAGCTTTATGTATCCAGGCTCAAATGAACCTGTTTTGTCAAATATTAGCTTTAAAATAGAGGATGGAGAAACCTTGGCTATTATTGGTTCAACTGGCTCAGGAAAAAAAGTACTATTTTAAATTTAATTAATCGTTTTTTTATGATGCAACAAGTGGAAGTGTTCTTGTTGATGGTGTCGATGTAAAGGAATATAAAGAGAAGGATTTAGAGGCAAAGCTTGGACTAGTCCCACAAAAAAATCTAATTTGTTTAGAGGAACAATTAAATCTAATTTAGAATATGGTAAGAAAAATCCAACAGCTGAAGAAATAACAAATGCATTAACTATTGCTCAAGCATATGATTTTGTTTCAAATCTTGATTTGAAGGAAAATGCAATAGTAGCCCAGGGTGGGACAAATTTCTCTGGAGGTCAAAAGCAAAGATTATGCATTGCACGAGCAATAATTAAAAAGCCAGAAATTTTCTTATTTGACGATTCATTTAGTGCTCTTGATTTGAAAACTGATCAAGAATTAAGACTTGCTTTAAAGAATATGCCAAATCGTGCAACTAATGTAATTGTTGCGCAAAGAATAGGAACAATCATTAATGCTGATAAGATTATTGTTTTAGATAAGGGCGAGGTTGTTGGCATTGGTACGCATAAGGAATTGCTTGAAAAACTGCAGTGTTTATCAGGAAATTGCTTATTCGCAATTGTCAAAGGAGGAATTAGAAAATGCATAGTAGAAATATAAATAATGCCCCTAAGGCAAAAAATATGAAGCAAAGCTTTAAAAATTTAATTCCTTATATTAAACCACATTTTCCAATTGTTATTATTGCAATTTTACTTAGTATTGTTGCATCCGTTTGCTCAATTATGGGACCAAAAAAATTTTTAGGTGAGATTACTAAAGAATGCTACCAAGTGCAAATTAATTTTGATAAAATTACAAAAAAATTGGAATTTCTTTGATATTTATATACTGTGGTTCAGCTCTTGCAAACTATACATGTGGATTCTTAATGACAGGTGTGACTCAAAAAAATATGTAATAAGATGCGTGAGGCTATATCTATAAAAAAATTAATAAGATTCCGCTACGCTATTTTGATAATACCTCATATGGTGATGTATTAAGTAGAGTAACAAATGATGTTGATACAGTTGGTCAAAATTTAAATCAAAGTGCTACACAAATGATTTCTTCAATTACTACATTTGTTGGTGTATTCATTATGATGCTAACATTATCACCAATGATGACCTTAATACCTTTAGTATCTATTCCTTTATCTATGATATTTATGATGCTAATAGTTAAATTCAGTCAAAAAAATTCTTTAGAAATCAACAAAAAAATCATTAGGTAAGATTAATGGTCAAATTGAAGAGGATTATTCTGGTCTTGTTATAATTAAAGCTTTTAATCATCAAGATGCAAGTAAAAAGGAATTTACATCTTTAAATGATGATTTAGAGACTAGTGCTTGGAAAAGTCAATTCTTTAGTGGACTAATGATGCCCATTATGATGTTTATAGGCAATTTATCATATGTTGCAATTTGTATTCTTGGTGGTATTAAAAATTTTAAATGGCGATTTTGGATTAGAGTATATTCAAATGTTCATTCAATATACAAGAATGTTTAATCAGCCTCTTCAACAAATAGGACAGATAACTAATGTTTTACAATCATGTGTTGCAGCAAGTGAAAGAGTATTTGCTTTCTTAGCTGAAGAAGAATTAGAGGTTGAAAAATCCAACTAAAATAATTAGTAAGAATAATGTCATTGGTAATGTTTCATTTGAAAATGTTAATTTTGGCTATTATCCTGATAAGCAAATTATTTTTAATTTCAATTGTGAAGTAAAACATGGTCAAAAAATTGCAATTGTTGGTCCCACAGGTGCTGGTAAGACAACAATTGTAAACCTTTTAATGAGGTTTTATGAGGTTAATAGTGGGCACATTTTAATTGATGGTATATCAACTAAAGAGTTATCAAGAGAAAATGTAGATTCATTATTTGGTATGGTTTTTGCAGGATACCTGGTTATTTGAAGGTACTATTCGTGATAATTTGAAATTTGGTAACAAGGATGCAACAGATGAAGAAATTATGGAGGCTTTAAAGGAAGCACATATGGATCATTTTGTTAATTCATTACCTGGTGGCTTAGATCACATTTTAGATGAAAATGCTAATGTTTCAGCAGGTCAAAAGCAGCTTTTAACTATCGCAAGAGCAATGATTGAGAATGCTCCAATGCTAATTTTAGATGAAGCAACATCAAGTGTTGATACAAGAACCGAAATTCTTATTCAAAAGGCTATGGATAAGCTAATGGAAGGAAGAACAAGCTTCGTTATTGCTCATAGACTTTCAACAATTAAAAAAATGCTGATAAGATTTTAGTTATGAAAAATGGAAACATAATTGAACAAGGAAATCATGAGGAGCTAATGGCTCAAAATGGTTTTTACAAGGATTTATATAATTCGCAATTTAATGAAGAATAAAAAGCCACATTGATGGCTTTTTTTCTTTCTAATATTGTATAATATCTATGGTGATATAATGGATAATCAAATAATTGTTGTTGAAGGCATACATGACCAAATGCGAATTTTAAGTTTATTTCCTAATTCGCATGTTGTTATAACCCATGGTAGAGAAATAAGTAAGGAAACTATTAATATGCTAAAGACATTAACTCAAAAATAATGAGATAATTTTATTTTTAGATCCTGATGGTCCTGGTGAAAAAAATAAGAAATATAATAACAAATGAAATTCCTACTGCTAAGCAAGCATTTATACCAAAGAAGCTATGTATATCTACTAATAAAAAAAGGTTGGTGTCGAGCATGCTAGTGATAACGATATAATAGAGGCTTTAAGAAAGGTTTATACTCCTAAAAAAATGTTAGTGCAAATATAACTATAAATGACTTATATGAACTTGGTTTAATTGGAAATGTTAACTCATTAATTATTCGTAATAAAATATCAGAAGAATTAAACATCGGAGCCCCTAATGCTAAGACATTTTTAAAACGAATTAATCTTTTTGGTATTACTTTAGATAAATTAAAAGAATTAACGAATAAATATACTATATAGGCTATAAGCCTATTTTTTCTTAAAAAAAAGAAGGCCGAAGCCTTCGTTATTAAGCAACTAAGGTTATTTTATCCTTGAAATATTCTTTGTAAGAATATTCAATAAGATATTTCTTATCAGTCGCCTTACCATTTTTTTAGTTTGCGTATAGGTTAGAAGAACATATGCCTTTGGGGTAACCTTCATTCCAAAGAAGAATGACTTAATAGGGTATGATTTATCAATGCCCGTTACTAAAAAGTGAAGCTTTAGTGAAAGATGTTGGATCATTTTTACCTTCTTCATGATCTGCTGAATTCCACCATTTATCGCTATCCTTTAGGGTAGTACTACTTGATACATTAGATGTATAACCAACCCAATCAGCAGCCATCATCATCTTTAAATTAACGTTTGTGATTTTTTTCCAACGCCGTCCTTTTTATCATAAGCAGTAGCTTGAAATTTTACCTGCTTTGTACTTGATGAAAAAAATATTCAGTACAATAAAAAAATCAAATGTAAAATCAGTAATATCCTTGGCTTTTTACAGCTTTATATTTAATATCAGTAAATTCATCCTTAAAGGGTTTAACCTTATTATTTGAATATTCAACACCAAACCAAATAAAAAAATAACGCGATTATTGTTAATAAAATTGTTGATAAATATATTAGGTTTCTTGGAATTTTTATATTTTTTTCTTTATTTTTTTATGTTAACTTTACTCATTGTAAAAAAACCTCAACTTTCTATAATATTTTTATCTTAAAAATGTCTAGAAATTCAATATATAAAGATGATAATAATAAAAATAATACCAAAAATAAAGACTTTGTCAATTGACTATTAGCTTTTTTTAGTATAATCAAAAATATCGAATAGATTTTTAAGGGATAATTATTCGATTATTAATTATTTAAACAATGGAGGAAACTATGTTAGCGATGCTTGGTGCGACGGTTATTTTAAGCATAGTTATCGCTCTTTGTACTTTAGTTATTGGTAGTTTAGTAGGTTATTTTGTCAGAATTAAAATTCACGAGAAATCTTTAGGTCAAACTAAGGCTTCTTCTGAAAAATTAATTGAAGATGCAAAAAATGAGGCTCAAAAGCTTTTAGATGAAGCAGCAGCTCAAGCGGAAAAAAACTAAAAAAAGAGTCTGTTTCTGAAAGAAATTTACTAAAAGCAAGAGGCTGAACGCGATATTAAAGAAAGAAAAAGTGTTGTAGTAGAATTAGAGAATAAGCTAAATCAACGTGAGGATTCCCTAGATCGAAGAAGTGCTAATCTTGATAGACGTGAGGACTCTCTTAGTGTTAAGGAAAGCAAATTAGACGAAAAGAAAACTGAATTAGAACAACTAAATATCAAAGTCGATGAGGTATTAAAAACAACAAGAGGCTAAATTATGTGAAATTGCCAATCTTTCTAAAGAAGACGCAAGAAAGATTATTATGACAAAGGTGCGCGAGGATATGAGTAGTGAAATTGCTACTTATATTAAAGACGAGGAGGAAAAGGCAAAGGCTGAGGTTAAGGCTAAGAGTAAGAATATATTAGCTTTAGCTATTCAAAAATATGCCAGTGAAACTGTTAGTGAGACAACTGTAAGTACAGTTTCCCTTCCAGTTGATGAGATGAAGGGTAGAATAATTGGCCGTGAAGGTAGAAATATTCGTACACTTGAATCTTTAACTGGTGTAGATCTAATTATTGATGATACTCCTGAGGCAGTAGTTTTATCAGGATTTGATCCTGTAAGACGTGAAATAGCTAAAAAATCTTTAGAGATTCTTGTTAGTGATGGAAGAATTCACCCTGCAAGAATTGAGGAGGTTGTTGAGCGTTGTCGTAGCGAAGTTGAAATGGATATTCGTGAGAAGGGTGAAGAGGCTGTCTTTAAAACAGGTATTGGTAAAATCCATCCTGATTTGGTAAGACTAATTGGTCGTCTTTATTACAGAACAAGCTTTGGTCAAAATGTATTAAGTCATAGTATTGAAACAGCTATGATTGCAGGAAAGCTTGCAGCGGAAATTGGTGAAAATGAAATTCTAGCAAGAAGAGCTGGATTACTTCATGATATTGGTAAGGCTGTTGACCATGAGGTTGAAGGTAGCCATGTTGAAATTGGTGTTGAGCTTGCTAATAAGTATCATGAACCGAAAGAGGTTATTGATGCAATTGCTTCTCATCATGAGGATGTAGCACCTAAAACTATTATTGCTGTTCTTGTTGCCGCAGCTGATGCTTTAAGCTCAGCAAGACCTGGTGCTAGAAGTGACAGCTTAGAAAAATTATGTTAAACGTCTTGAGGCACTTGAGGAAATTTCTAATAATGTTAAGGGCGTTCAATCATCATTTGCTGTTCAAGCAGGACGTGAAGTTCGTGTAATTGTTAACCCAGATCAAATTGATGATTTAGAGGTTATCAATGTTGCTCGTCAAATTAAGGAGCAAATTGAAGAAAAGCTATCTTATCCAGGAACTATTAAGGTTACAGTTATAAGAGAAATGCGTGCTGTTGATGTGGCTAAATAAAGATATTCAAATTGAATATCTTTTTTTTCTAAAGAGGAGGAAATTATGCGTATTTTATTTTTTTAGGAGATATTTATGGCGAAAAAAAGCTATTGATGTTTTAGCTAATGAATTGCCAAAAAAATTAAAAAAATGACTATAAAATTAATATTGTTTTTAGCAAATGCCGAAAAATGCTTATCGTGGAAGAGGCCTTTCTAAAGAAAATTATGATAAGCTAATGAAAATGCAAATTAGTATGTTAACGCTTGGAAATCATGCTTTTTCTAATTCAAAGATTAAGGATTTTATTAATGATGCCAATATTGTAAGGCCTGCAAATTTTACAACTAATTATGGTGTTGGCTACAAAAGAACTTAGATATAATGATAAGAAGCTTATTATTGTTAATATGCTTGGAAGAATTTTTTTAATGATATGGCCCTAGATTGTCCTTTTTAAAAACAATGGATAATATTTTAAAAAATACCAGAGCTGATTATTATATTGTTGACTTTCATGGTGAAGCAACTAGTGAAAAATTAGCATTTGCTTTTAATTATAGTGATAAGATATCTGCAGTTATTGGTACCCATACTCATGTTCAAACCGCAGATGAAAGATTAATTAATAATATGCTATATATATCAGATGTTGGTATGTGTGGACCAAGGGATGGAATAATAGGCTCATCAAGAGAGCAAATCATTGAACGCTTTAAAACAGGAATTTATACACCAGCATCAGTTATGGATGGAATAACGCAAATCAATGCTGTGGTTTTTAGATTTAAATAATATCAAAAAAACAAAATTGAAAGAATTCATTTTTGAATTTTAACATATTTGCTTTTTAAGTCATATAATTATGCTAGGAGGATAATTATATGGAAATTTTAAAAAGTATCATCAAAAATCAAAGCCGTCAAGTGTTGCGGGCGCTTTAGCAAATGCCTTTAGAAATCAAAATGTTGTGGAAATTCAAGCAGTTGGTGCAGGTGCCTTGAATCAGGCAGTTAAGGCAATTGCAATTGGTAGAGGGTATGTAGCTCCAACAGGAAAAGGATTTAATAGCAATACCTGCTTTTTTTCGGATATTTTGATTGATGGTAATCTTAAAACAGCTATTAAACTAATTGTTAAAGCAATTTAAAAAATGAATGAAATGGTATCGCAGGTACCATTTTTTTCTTTTATACTCTTTATTTATTTCAAAAAAATGTTGTATAATATCAAAAGGTGATAAATTAATGAAGAATATTAAATTAGCAATGCCAAATTTTAAAGAGGCAAGAATGCGTTTAAAAAGAGGTTCCTACCATCGAATATGAGATGAAGGATGAATATAAAAAAATTAGGTATTGGCAAAACCTATCATATTTTTACCTATGGCTGTCAAGGTAATGAGGCCGATAGTGAAGTCATAAGTGGTATTTTAGAGGAAATGGGATATAAGCGTGGAGAAGATCCCTATACCTGTGATGTGGTTTTATTAAATACCTGTGCTATAAGAGAAAATGCTGAAAATAGAATTTGGGGTGTTTTAGGTAATCTTAAGGGAGCAAAGCGTGAAAATCCTGATATGCTAATTGGTATTTGTGGCTGCATGCCTCAAGAGGAGAATGCTACAAAAAAAGATTACTTGAAACCTATAGCTTTGTTGATTTAATTTTTTTGGTACACATAATATAAATTCACTTCCTAAGCTTATTTATCAGGCTTATTTATCTAAGGCCAAGGTTGTTGAGGTTATTTCTGGTGAGGGTAGTATTTTAGAGCACGCGCCTAAAATTAGGGAGTCTCATCATAAGGCTTGGGTAAATATTATGTATGGTTGTGATGAGTTTTGTACATATTGTATTGTTCCTTATACTAGAGGTAAGGAGCGTTCACGTTCTAAAGATGAAATTATTGCTGAGGTTAAGGAGCTAGTAGCAAATGGCTATAAGGAGGTCACTCTTTTAGGCCAAAATGTTAATGCTTATGGTAAGGACTTGGGCTCTGACTATACATTTGGTGATTTATTGTATGATTTAGATAAAAACCGGAATTGAAAGAATTAGATATACAACTTCCCATCCTCGTGATTTAGATATGAAAACAATAATGGCTATGGCTGAATGTAAGAGTGTAATGCCTCAACTTCATTTACCAGTTCAATCTGGCGATAATGAAGTATTAAAGAAAATGAATCGTAAATACACATATGAGGAGTATATGCAAAAAAATTGAAGCCTTAAAAAAAGGCAGTGCCAGGAATATCTATTACTACAGATATAATTGTAGGTTTTCCAAATGAGACTGAAGAACAATTTCAAAATACTTTGAAGCTCGTTAGAAATGTTGGTTATGAAGGAGCATTTACCTTTATTTATTCTAAGCGTGAGGGAACTCCAGCTGCAAAAATGGATGATAGCATTTCTGATGAGGAAAAAAGAGATCGTCTTCATCGTTTAAATGAACTTGTTAATGCTGGCTATTTAAAAGGTAATCAAAGATTCTTAAACAAAGAGGTTCTTGTTTTAGTTGATGGTGAAAGTAAAAATGGCGAGGGTATGATGTGTGGCTATTCTGAGCATTTAAAGCTAACTCATTTTAAATCAAATGATTTATCATTAATTGGTAAAATTGTTAAGGTAAGAGTTACAGAGGCTAAAAACTTGGTTCTTAATTGGTGAGCTTTGTGAGTGATCCTAAAAAGAGATTTAATCGAAGCATTTACTAAAGAGGAAGAGGTTAAAAGAATTCACGAGCTTGAAAAAATAATTGATAATGATGAAGACTTAAATAGAAGATTTTTCAGAAATTAAAAAAATTCAAAAAAATGGTTTTGGCTAAATCAAAGGGAGATTTAAAGGCTTATAAGGAATATAATGACTTTTTATAATGACAAGCTTTCTCGCTTTAGGGATTTACCAAGTGTTAGTGAATATTTTGATTTATTAGAAGAGGTTGATTTAGTTTTTAGTAAATGTTTCTAAGACTATTGAAGAGGAAATTAATAAAAAAATATTATAGAGATAGGCTTATCAGGGCTTATCTTTTTTTTACATTAATTGAGAAAAAAATATCGAAAAAAACAGTTAATATGGCAAAAAAAGTTGAAAAAAATTAGCAAATATGATGTTAACATCGTGGTATTTATTTTTTTTAGTGTTAGATAATTAGTATGGTGATGACACTTGAGCAAGATTGTTTGCAGGGCGGAAGAACAGGAGATAAAAAAATGAAATTGGGTAGAAGAATTGTTGAATTAAGAAAAAGAAAAAAATATGACACAATTTGAATTAGCATTTGTTGTTAATATTGCTGAACGTTCACTTAGTGCTATTGAAACTGGGAAGGTATTTCCTAATAGTTTGATTTTATTTAGAATTGCTAATGCGTTTGGTATGAGTGTGTCAGAGCTAATTAACTTTTAAAAATAATGAAATTAATAAATTTAGATAATTATTTTAATTCAACTAGGCATTATTTTTTTATTTCTTTGATTCCTTATTTAAAATTAAGAATAGAACTAAAAAAAGGAAATTCTTGAATTATTAAATATCCCAGATTCAACCTATAGAACTAACAGATTAATGAATTTTTGTTAAGAATGATAATATAAGCATCATTTTAAATTTTTTTAGATATAATAAGCCTAAGCATTCAAAGGAAGCATATGAAGATTGCTTAAATAATATTTTAAATTACTTATATTATTATAATGAGGTAGAGCTTGATAAGGAAGCTATGCGATTAGATGGATTTATCCGAGAAAATAATTATTTGAAGCCTATTTTTATATTGATTAAGATACTAGAAAAAATAATTACTAAAAAGCCCTGTAATGAAGAAGATTTAAATTATTTAGCTATATTTAATTTAGATTATTTTGATGGTGGCATAAAGCTATTAAGGTGTATTGTATTAAAAATATTTTTTTCTTTATCTGATAATTTGGAAATGGTTAGTTTAGAATATTTTAATAATCCGAATCTTAAATGGTTTTGTAGTTATATTTTAGCTAATTGTGAATTGAAAAAAATAAGAGAAGTTATAATGCAGTGTTGTTTTTTTAATCAATGTCTTTTTAATTGCAAAAGGATGATTTTTAATATTGATAGAGCCTTTGAAGCTATTGATTATATTGTTGATATTTATTTTAGCTGTCAAAAAAATATGAGGCTTGCATTTTATTTTTTTAGAAACAATATATTAATAAGATGAGATTTATAAACAACAAATATACCAATAAGATTATTGCAAGATATTGTAAATTAATTAATTCAGAGTCTGATTAGGCTCTTTTTTTAAATTTATTAGTTGACAGAAATTCTAAAAAAAGGATTAGAACTAATTTGTGAAGTGTATAGAATGAAAAAAATAAATTGTTTATATTTTTTTATTTATTTGTGTATGTATGCTGATGTTTTATTTTAAAGTATTTGCAATGAGTGAAATTGGGGATAATGGCGTAAAGTTGGATAATTTGTTTGATGCAAATGAAAAAAAGAAGTAAGAAGAAGTTCATATTTAATAAAAGATATTGGAAAGATGAAAAAAATCCTTATGATACAGTTGATCTAGGTATGCTTTTACAATGGAATCTTTTGATATTTCATCTTTAAAAAAATTTGGATATTGGAATGATGATTGGGAAAAATACCAATTTAAAAATTCAAGTTGCTGCTTCTAAAGAATTGAGAAAAACTACTAATGTATGGCAGTTATACAAAAATAATGGTGGATATACTTATACGAAGTTGACATCTGCAGAGTAGGAAAAATTGTAGAATGATTAGTTTAAAAAAATATTAGCAAGGAATATATTGATAAAGCTACTAGGACTTTGGCTTTAAATAATATTAATATTGAAATAAAGGAATCGCTATTAACTGCTATTTTAGGTAAAAAGTGGTAGCGGAAAAAAACAACTTTAATGAACATTATTGGTGGGATAGATTTGTCTACAAATGGTGATGTCTTTATTAATGATACTAACCTAGCAAAGCTAAGTGATAAAGAGCTTGCAATATTTAGAAGAAAGAATATTGGCTTTATTTTTTTTCAAGCTTTTTTTATCTTGAAAAAAATCATTTACGGTTTATGAAAAATTTATTAATTCCTTTTTTTGATTGATGATATTAATAAAAAAATGATGCTAATAATAGAATTGATGATTTATTACAAAAAAATTAGATATTTTTTTAATCTTAAAAAAATAAGAAGGTTTGTGACCTATCTGGTGGTGAAAAACAAAGAGTAGCAATAGCTAGAGCACTTGCCCTAAATCCTGACGTTATTTTAGCAGATGAACCAACAGGAAACCTAGATAGTGAGAATGGTAAGATAGTTTTGGATATTTTAAAAGATTTAGCTAGTAATGGTAAGACGATAGTTTTAGTTACACATAATGAAGATGATGCTAGAAAAATATGCAGATGAAATTATTAGATTAAAAGGATGGTAGCATAGAAAAATGAAGTCATCTAATCTAATTAAGCTATCTTTAATTACCTTAAAAAAACAAGTAAGAAGACTAATATATTTATAATCTTTTTGATTACAATTATTAGTCTATTTTTAAATATATTTATATTTTTTTACAAATTAAGACAGCCATTTATTGGAATGCTTAAAGCCATGGGTGGAACATCATATGATGTTTTTTTAGATTAAATTATTGGGAATTACTATTGATTGTTAAAAAAAGCCTTTAATATTATCAGTTATTATTTCTTTTTAGTTTATGCTTAATAATGTCATTAGTAATGAATAAGATAATTAATAATTATGAAAAAAATGGCTTAGATATAATGCTTAAGCTTGATTTTCTTATGTATCCAGTTTCTTTGATTTTTAGTTGTTACTCCTCTTTTTAATATTTATGTTTTTTTATTACGTTTGTAATTTATAAAGCAAATAATAGAAGTATAATTTTTTTGACTTAAAGGAAAAATAATTAAAGTCGACGTTTTTTTAGATAATTTTTGGTAAATGTTAATAAAATAAGAAGAATTAATTGACGCTTTTATTTAAGATTAAAAAAAGCGTTAATTTTGTTATTTTAGGGTGATTTGCTATTTTGAAAAAAAAGAGTAAAATAATTGCTTGGGGGAAGGCTAGATTGGAATTAATTGCTAAATATTAATTCCAATCGCAATGCTTTAGCACTTTTTTTTATTTCGTGCATAAGATATATTAGGAGGGGAATTATGAACGAAATTAGAGAAATAGTAACTAAAGCAGTTGTTGCTAAAGGAAAAAAACTATTTAATATGCATGAACATATCGAATCTTCAACCCATCCTTATAGTATTTTTAGGCTGTTGGATAATTAACCATGAATTTGAAGCCTATAAAAAAATGCCGATGTTGTTACAATTGAAGGACAATATGAATTAAATGTCTGGTATTCCTATTTACAAAAACACGAAAAACTGAGGTTTTGCGTGAAAAGATAAAAATATATAAAAAGGATATAAAGGTTAAACAGGTTGTCAAGAATTATTTGGATAATAATGATGATATAATTGCTAAGGTATTAGCACATCCAACTGTTACTAATGCTAAAAATTTTTAGAAGATGGTTTGGATGTAGATGTTACAATGGAAATACTAGCTGAGGTCATAGGAGAAACTAAAATGCAGGTGACGGTTTTTACACAAACTGAGCCTCAAGATGATATTGAGGATTTAGATATTGACGTTGACGAAGATTTTTTTAAATAAAGAGTGAATTTATATTATTCATTCTTTTTTTCGTCGTGAAAAATGGCTTTTTGTAGCAAAAAAATTTTAGTTTAGCACTTGTAAAAAAATGATCAAAAATAGTTTATCATATTAACATAGATATTTTTTTATAAGATTACAAATAATTGTGGAGGAACTTTGATGAATATTAATGCTTTAGAGAATCAAGTTGTGATAGGTTCAAAGGAATATACATATGATTATGTTATAGACAATCTTGCTAATTTAAGTGGTAAACAAATCTCTGATTTTTTTCTAAATAGAGAGGTTAAAATGCCAAGAGCACTTAATATGCTTGCTCTAAGAAGTGTTTTAAATGATCAGGTTAAGATTTCTAAGCAGCTTGTTTTAACTGATGAGATGCGTTATAGATTATTGTCATATAATTCATTTTCTGAATACCAACTACAAAATTTTATGGCAACGATTGTAAATGATACGCTTTTTGGTCAATATGTTAAGAATTTATGGAAGCTAATTTTAGCTAATGCAGATGAGCTTAAGCTTGTTGAAAGTGAGCTTAGCTACCTACTTACCTTAAAGAAGGAACAATTGAATAATGATTTTAATTCTTATGAGGTTTTAATTAATCCAGCATTTGTTGATTTCGATGAGGAATTTGATGGCTTAGGCTATGATACATTCCAATCAACATTAGTTAAAAGTTCAACTATTACAGAGCTTAGAGAAATAGGTGCAAAATATAATTTAAATATTCCTCGTCGTCTAAAGCGTGAAGAATTAGAAAAAAATTAATTTGTGAGCGTTTAGAGGAAGAAAAATAAACTTGATGAGGAAACTAAAGCTAAGCTTGATTTAATGCCTGTTTTAATGCTTCAAAGATTTGCTAAAATAAATGGTATTAAGCTATCTGTAGAGCTTAAGAAGGATGAACTTGTTGATTTCATTATTAGAGCCGCAAAGAAGGCTAATCTTCTTAAGTGTAAGATGGTTAGCTTAAATCAAATTCCTGAAAATGAATTTGAATTCAAGGAAGAATATGTTAAGGATGTAATAGTTCAAGCTGAAGAGCCTGTTCAAAAGGAAGCCATAGAGCCAGAGGCTGTTATTGCAAGAGTTGAGCCTACTGTTGAAGAAAAAGACTGCTGAACCAGCTATAGAAGAATCTCCTATAAAAGAAAGTTTTAGTATTAATGAGGATGATTTAAAGGCCTTAGTTGAAAAAAAGTCGTTTTTAGAAACTCTAGCTTCTAAAAAAATTTAACTGATACTAATACTGTAAATAAAATTGTTGAGGAAAAAGGTTAATAGCGCTAAGTTTAACAATGTAAATGATGAAGAAATAGAAAAAGCTAATTAATCAAAAAAAGTGATTGATACCAATAATTTTTGCAACTAAGGATGATTTAAGTAATGAGCAAGAAAAAGGTATTAGAGTTAGTAAATGAAAGAATTTCTAAAAATTTCTCCTACTCAAACTCTATCTAAAGAAGAATTATCCCAAATTGTTGAGGAAAAAGATTAAAGAAAAATAGCTTCGACGCTTTAAATAAATCAAAGGAAGAAATTAAAGCTTATGTTTTAGCTAATGTTCCTCATAATGAGGTTGTAAATCATGAAGCAATTGATACTGATACAATTGTTCAGGCTATAAGAGCAACTATTCACGAGATGATGCCAGCAACAACTGCTAAATACGAGATGGCTCATAAGGATGTTACAATTAATGATGAAACATTAGAAAAATAAGAATTATGATGAAGAAATAGCAAATGAATGCTTCCAAAAATGATAAGCCTAAGTTTGAAGATAAAAATGTGACTGATGAGGTTGTTTTATCTAAGCAAATGCAAAAGCGTAAGGCTCATTTAGAGCGTAAGAATGCAAAAAAGAATCAAAAAGAAGTCTATTAAGAATATTAAAAAGGATGTTAAACGTATCAGCAAGAAGGGTCTTGCTAATAATGAGGATGGTCAAACAATTGAAAATTATTTATATTTGATGCAAGCTCGTGAAATTGAAAAACAAAGACGTGCTAGTAAGAGACATCGTATAATTGGTACTATTTTTCCTTATTTTATTGTTAGCATTTATTTTCTTATATGTAACATTTGTTATATATGCTAAGAATGCTGCCGCACCATTCTTTAGTAATATTGTAAGCTTCTTTGATAGTAAGCTTAAGGGCTTTAGTGATTTTATGAAGAAGATTGCTGAGCCTGTTGCTAAGATGATTAAGTAGTAAGGTGAAAGAATGAATTTTTTAGATATTGATAAAAGTAAATTTACACCAATGATGCAGCAATATCTAGATTTAAAGAAAGACTATCAGGATGCGATAGTCTTTTTTCGAATTGGTGATTTTTACGAAATGTTTTTTGATGATGCTGCTATTGCTTCTAAGGTATTAGAAATAGCATTAACTGGTAAGGATGCTGGTGTTAGTGAAAGGGTTCCAATGTGTGGAATTCCTTTTCATGCCTATGCTCCTTATGCTAAAAAGCTTGTTGACAATGGTCATAAGGTGGCCATTGCTGAACAAATTGAAGATCCAGCTTTAGCTAAGGGTATTGTTAAAAGAGGGGTAATTAAAATTATTACTCCTGGTACTGTTGTTGAACTTGGACTTAATGATAAAGAAAAATAACTATATTGTAAGTATTGGTTATGTTAACAAAAAAATATGTCTTATGCTATGCTGATGTTTCAACTGGTGAAAGCTTTTTTTAACATTATTTAATAGCTTTGATTTATTATTAAATGAAATTTTATCACTTCATGCCAAGGAGGTTATAACCCTACCTAGCTTTAATAAAAAAATAATTTGGATTTATTGAGAAATAATTATCAAATAGTTATATCTTTTGAGGAAAAATAAAGAGATTCCTAAATATTTAAATTACGTATGTGCAGAAATTGCTAAGGAATATCATTATGTTATAGGGATATTACTCAATTATATAATTAATACGCAAAAAAACAAGAAATTAAGCATATGCAAAAGATGGAGTTTTATTCATCTAATGATTATTTAAGACTTGATGCCTTTACTAAAAAGAAATTTAGAACTTACAGAAACACTAAGAACAGGAACAAAAAAAGTGGATCATTGTTATGGCTGCTTGATGAATGTGAAACAGCAATGGGATCAAGAATGCTTCATAGATATTTAGATAGACCTCTTGTTAATCAAGAAGAAATCGAACAAAGGTTAGATTGTGTTCAGGCCTTCAACAATAATTATGTTGCAAGAGAAGAAATAAGAGAATGCTTGAAAACAGTTTATGATTTAGAAAGAATTCTTGGTAGAATTTCATGTGGTGGTGCCAATGCTAAGGATCTTGTTCAACTAAGAAGATCACTTTCGAATATGCCAAGAATTAAAGAGCTATTGGAAGGTATTGATCAAATTGAAATAGAAAAGCTTGGAAAAACGCTTAATCCACATCCGGAATTATATAAGTTATTAGAGGATAGCCTTGTTGATAATCCGCCATTTACTATTAAAGAAGGTGGAATGATTAAGGAAGGATATAATGCTAAGCTTGATGAAATAAAGGACATTAGCAACAATAGTAAGAAATGGATTTCGGATTTTGAGGAGCACGAAAGAGAACATACGGGAATTAAAACCTTAAAGGTTGGCTATAATCGCGTATTCGGTTATTATATTGAGGTAAGTAAGGGTGCAGTTGCCAATTTGCCTGATGATACAACCTATGAAAGAAAACAAACCTTGGCAAATGCGGAAAGATTCATAACTCCAGAATTAAAAAAATACGAAGAAATTGTAATTCATTCTAAGGAACAAATTGAGAATTTAGAATATGATATTTTTACTTCAATAAGAGATGATGTAAGTAAGTATATTTTTCTCCCTACAGGCTTTAGCAAATTTAATTGCTCACGTTGATGTAATGATAGCTTTTTTTCTATAGTAAGTATGAAATGTCATTATGTTAGACCAACATTTTCAAATGATAGAAGTGTAAATATTATAAATGGTAGACACCCTGTGCTTGAAAGCTTAGTTAAAGAAAAATTACGTTTCTAATGATGTTATTATTAATTCTTATAATATGATTTTAATAACTGGTCCTAATATGAGCGGTAAATCAACATATATGAAGATGTTTGCGGAAATTGCTATTTTAGCGCAAATTGGTTCATTTGTACCAGCAAGTATAGCTAAGCTAATGATATTTGATCAAATTTTCACACGAATTGGTGCTTCTGATGATATTATAAGTGGGCAATCTACATTTATGGTTGAAATGATGGAGGCAAATTATGCTATCAGCAATGCAACAAAAAATAGTCTTATTTTATTTGATGAAATTGGTCGTGGTACGGCTACCTTCGATGGTATGGCACTTGCTCAGGCTATATTAGAATATATTCATGAAAGAATTGGAGCTGTTACCTTGTTTTCAACCCATTATCATGAGCTTGTAGCCTTAGAGGGAACCTTGAAGCGCTTGAAAAATGTTCATGTTGAGGCTAAGGAAACTGATAATGGTGTAGCCTTTCTTCATAAGGTGTTAGATGGTCCAACTGATAAAAGCTATGGTATAAATGTTGCCTCATTAGCTGGCCTTCCTAAATCATTAATCGAAAGAAGCAAACAAATATTAAATGTTTTAGAGGCTGATAATAAGTCTCAAAGTGGAGCGCATATGGATTTGTTTAACTTTGAGGCTTATGAAGAACAGCCAGAGATTAAAAATGAGAATAAGCTAAATGAAATAAAAGAGCAGCTACAAGCTGTTGATGTTAATATGCTTACACCTTTAGAGGCTCTTAATTTTATTAATGATTTAAAATCGAAGCTATAGGAGGTATATATGCCTAAAATTATTAAAATGGATGCTAAGCTAGCCAATTTAATAGCTGCTGGTGAGGTTGTTGAAAAGCCTGCTAGTGTTGTAAAAGAATTAGTTGAAAATGCTATTGATGCTCACGCTAAAAAAATTAGTGTCTATGTCTATGAAAGTGGAATTAGCAAGATAAAGGTTATTGATGATGGTGATGGTATGACACCTGAGGATGCCAAGCTAGCCTTTTTAAGACATGCTACATCTAAAATTTAAAAAAATGAATATGATTTAGCAAGAATTCATACCTTAGGCTTTAGAGGCGAGGCAGTACCATCAATTGCTGCGGTTTCCTTGATGCAAATTTTAACAAATGATGGAAGCGGTGGCTATCAGGTTACCTATAAGGGTGGAAGCATCCAAAGTGAGGGTATTTCACCTTGTCAAAAGGGAACAACGGTAACAGTAGAAAAATTTATTTTATAATACACCAGCAAGACTAAAAATATATTAAAAAGCTTAACTAAAGAATTATCAAGTATTGTTTTTCATTATGAATAAATTTGCTATTACTAATCCTTCAATTAGCTTTTTCCTTATATAGTAACGATAAGAATTTAATAAGAACATCAGGTAACGGCTCATATGAAGAATTATTTGGTGAAATTTATGGCCTTAATGTTGCTAAGAATCTAATAAAAAAAGGAATTTATGGCAGATGGTACGAGAATTTTAGTTGTTTTTGCTAAACCTGAAATTTATCGTTCAACAAAGCTTGATATTACTCTTTGTGCTAATGGTAGATATGTAAGAAGTAATGCAATAGCTCAAGCCTTAATTGATGCCTATTACACACAGCTTCCAATTGGTAAATTTCCAGTTGCAGCAATTTATTTAGATATTGATCCTATTTTGGTTGATGTAAATGTCCATCCAACTAAAAATTGAAATTAAAATATCTAATGAAGAAAATATTTGCTTAAAGCTTCAAAGTGAGGTAAAGCTTGCGTTAGAGGGAACAGTTCAAATTCCTAAAAAGAGAGGTTGTACCTGAAAAAAATATATTAAAAAAATACAATTTTTGATACACCTATTGAACCATTAAAGCTTAATGAAAATATAAGAGAATATGGTCAAAAAGCAGGAAAAAAAGTAAATATTCCTACAAATAATAATATAGATGTTAATAAAACAAAAAAATTACAAATGTTGAGTCTAAGAAGGAAGAAAAAAATGAGCTAGAAGAGAATAAGGAAATAGTTTCAAATAAGCTTCCTTATATGGAATATATTGGTCAGGCTTTAGGCTGTTATTTAATATTTCAAAATGAAAAACGGACTATATTTAATGGATCAGCATGCGGCTGCAGAAAGAATTAAATATGAGTATTATTCTAAGCTTTTAAATAATCCTAATCAGCCCAAGAGTAGGCTTCTTTTCCCGATTGATTTAGATTTAACGCTAGATGAATCATTAATTGCTAGAGATCATCTAAATGATTTTTAACGAACTAGGAATTTTAATGAGCTATGAAAAATGATGTGATTTATGTAAATGAGCTTCCAATGTGGCTTTCGGCACCTGATGCTCCTACAATTATTAGAGATATTATTTCCTTATTTGATAATAATCGTCAATTTGACATTTTATATTTTAGGGATAGAATTGCTAAGCAAATAAGCTGTAAATCAGCAATAAGAGCTAATAAAAAGAATATCCTATGATGAGGTTAATGCTTTGTTAAAAAGAATTAAATAAGTGCGAAAAATCCATATCACTGTCCACATGGTAGACCAACAATTATTAATCTAACAAATGAGGAATTAGAAAAAGATGTTTGAAAAGGATTGTTTCATGAATAAGGTAATTGCAATTGTTGGACCTACAGCTATTGGTAAAAACTAAAATAAGCATTGAAATAGCCAAAAAAATATAATTTGGATATTATAAGTGGTGATAGTGTAAGTGTATATAAAGGCTTGGATATTGGTAGTGCAAAGCCAACTAAGGAGGAAATGGGTTTGGTTAAACATCATTTAATTGATGTTTGTGAACCAACTACTCAATATTCTGTTTTTTTGATTTTCAAAGAGAAACAAGAAAAAAATTATTGATAAAAAAATCCTGTATCATTAATTTGTGGTGGAACTGGTCTTTATATTCAAAGTGTCTTATTCGATTATGAATTTGATGCCGGTTCAAGAAACAAAAGAATTTGAACAACAGTTTGATGATTACACTAATGAAGAGTTATATAGCTATCTCTTAGAGCTTGATCCTAATATTAATCAAGAAAAACTTCATAAAAATAATCGTAAGCGTGTTTTAAGAGCGATTGAAATAATTAAAGAAACTGGTAAGCCATTAGCTATGTATCAAAATAAGGATAAGGCTTTATATGATTATTTCATTATTTATTTAAATGTTAGTAATAGAGACATTTTATATAAAAAGAATTAATGAACGTGTTGATTTAATGATGAATCAAGGGTTACTTGCTGAGGTGAAAGCTTTATATAATAAAAAAATATTTTACCACATGCCATTGGCTATAAGGAATTTGTTCCATATTTCAAAGGTGAAATTAGTCTTGATGAGGCTATAGAGGAAATTAAAAAGAACTCTAGACATTTAGCTAAAAGACAAATTACGTGGTTTAAAAAAATCAAATGAGTACAAATTTCTATGAGGTTGATTTAAATAATATTTCTAGTACTATTAATAAAAATTTGTGATGATTTGAATGTATTTTTTTGAATAGGTGAAAAAAATGAACATATATTTAATTGGTATGCCAGGAAGTGGCAAGACAACTATTGGTAAGAAGTTAGCAGAAGTAATGAATTACCATTATATTGATTTAGATGAATACATTGAACAAAAAGGCCTGTTTGTTCATTAGTGAAATCTTTCAAATGTATGGCGAAAAAGTATTTTTAGAGATTTAGAGACTAATATGCTTAAGGAATTAAGTGAATTAGATAATATAGTTGTTGCTTGTGGTGGAGGAATAGTTGTTAATAAAAAAAATAAAGCCCTTATGAAGGGACTAGTATTATTTTTGACAGCTCCACTTGCTGAGCTTGAAAGAAGAACAAAGGGAACTGAGGATATTAGACCCTTGTTAAATGAAAAAAACAATCTATGATTTATATGAAGAGAGAAAGGATAAATATGCATTCTTTTCAGATATTGATATAGATACTACAAAAAAATGGATGTTACTAGTATTATTGAGGTGATAAATAATTATGAAAAAGGATATTAATAATTAATGGGCCTAATTTAAATATGCTTGGAAGAAGAGATAAAAAAAGCATTATGGAAATTTGACATTAAAGGAAATTAATTCATTAATAAAAAAATGGTAATAAGGATTTAAAAATTCAAGTTTTTTTCAAAGCAATTATGAAGGCAAAATTGTTACGGTTATTCAAAAAAATCCTTAAATAAATTTGACGCGATTGTCATCAATCCGGGCGCCTTTACTCATACCTCAGTAGCAATTCATGATGCTCTTGAAATGTTTAATGGACCTATAATTGAGGTTCATTTATCGGATGTTGATAATCGTGAGGATTATCGAAAGATTAATTATATTCGACCTCTTTCGACAAAAGTTTTCTCGGCAAAATTTGAAAATAGTTATTTAGAGGCTATAAACTATTTGAAAAAAATGTGTAAAGTATGATATAATATAAAGTAATACGGAGGAATTTATGGTTTCTAGTAATGATTTTAAAAATGGAATAGCAATTAAATATAATGGCAATATTTACGAAATAATTGAGTTTATGCATGTAAAGCCAGGCAAGGGTGCGGCTTTTGTAAGAACAAAGCTTCGTAATATAAGAACAAAAGGCAGTAATTGATTATACCTTTAATGCAGCTGAAAAGGTTGAGCTTGCCAATATTGATAAGATTAAAAATGTCATATTTATATGATTCAGGTAGCAGTCTCGTATTTATGAATAATGAAACTTATGAACAAATTGAAATTCCTAAAGAAAATTTTAAAAAAATGAGCTTAATTATTTAGTTGAAGGTCTTTTTAGTTGATGTTATGCTCTATGAATCAGAAATATTAGGTGTTATTTTTGCCTGATAAGGTAACACTTAAAATTACTAGATGTGATCCTGCAGTTCGTGGTGATACTAAAACCGCTGCTTTAAAGGACGCCTACGTAGAAACAGGCTTATTAGTAAAAGTACCAATGTTTATTGAAGAAGGCGAAGATATTATAATATCAACGATAGACGGAAAAATATTCGTCACGTGCCTAATTAGGAGGAAAGTTTAAATTGGACATACAAAGGTCGATGGTTTTATTTATTCAAACAGTTACGTTTAATGTACCCATCTTTATTTTATTAGTATTTTTTTGATACTAATGTCAGCATTTTTCAATGAGTGAAACAGCAATTTCTTGTGCTTCACAGGTTAGACTTAAGCTATTTATTGAGGAAAGACGAAATGGTAGCAAGAAGGCAATGTATTGCTCTGAGCATTTTGAAAAAACATTAACAACTATTTTAGTTGGAAACAATATTGTAAATACTGCTATTGCTACATTAGCTCTTGGATTCTTTACAGGCATTTTTTTGGCCCAATTGGACCAATCGAATGGATATCATCATTAATCACAACAATTGTTTTATTAATTTTTTTGGTGAGATTTTACCTAAAAACAATTGGTAAAAAAATTATGCTGATGTTATTGCTTTAAAGGTTTCATGGATTATTTATTATCTTTCATTTATTTTATTTCCAATTGTTTTTCTCTTTTTTTATGCGCTTACAGCATTTGTTTATGAAGAAAGAAAAAGGAAACAGTTAATGAAACCGAGCTTGAAGCAATTTTTAGATACAATGGAGGATCAAGGCTCTATTGAGGAAAATGAGGTTTCAATTATAAAAAATGTATTTGAGCTTAATGATCGTCCTGTAATGGATATTATGGTTCCGCGAATTGAAATGTTTGCAATTGATATTGAGTCAAATAATGAAGAAATAAGAGAAATGCTTTTAGAAAAATCAATTTTCTAGAATTCCTGTATTTGAAGAGGATAAGGATCATATAATTGGAATTTTTATATGAGCGTGATTTTTTTGTTGCTTATATTAAGGATAATAATTTTAATGTTAGAAGTATCTTAAGACCAGTGCTATATGTTTCATCATCAATGAAGGTTGATGATTTAATTAAAAAGATGCAAAAGGAAAAGAGCCATTTAGCTATTGTTAGTGGCGAATATGGTGATACTCTTGGTCTTGTTACAATGGAGGATGCCTTAGAGGAGATTGTTGGTGAAATCTATGATGAATACGATGACGCTGATGAAAAAGAATTTAAGGTATTAGAGGATGGATCATTAGAGGTTAGTGGTGATATGTATGTATCAACATTGTTTGAGGAGTTAGATATTCCTGATGAACCTAAAAATGTACCAAATAAGGTTGGAAGCTGGCTTTATGATTCACTTGAGCAGTTACCTAGTGTTGGTGCAAGTATAGATTATATAGCAACATATACAAAGCAGGATGAAAATGGTGATTACGTTGATTATCAAAAGAAGATAACTTTAGCAGTATCTAAGGTTGATGGAAGACGTATTGATAAGGTTCATGTTTGTGTTTGTGATGCTACTGATGAAGATGTATTAGAAAAAGAAAAGAATGAAGAAGAATAATATCTAGCTTTTTGCTAGATATTTTTTTAATGGTTTCATATTATTTAAGGGTGATTTTTTTGAAATTTATTAAATGTCTATTTATAATACCTTTATTTTTATGCTCATTTAGACAGCTTGGAAGCTCTTATATAATTATGGAGGCCTCATCAAAAAAAGGGTGTTAAAATCTGAAAAATAGAAATAAAGAGCTTTTTAATTGCTTCTACAACAAAGATTATGACCGCAATTGTTTGTATTGAAAATTTTGATTTAAATGAAGAAATTCTAATTTTAGATAATTATACTAAAGCAATAGGTAGTAGTGCCTATTTAAAGGCTTCTGATATTTTAACAAGGGAAGAGCTTTTATATGCTTTAATGCTTAGAAGTGGTAATGATGCTGCTTTTGGCTTTATCTAATAATGATAGCTTTGACTTTATTTACTTAATGAATAATTTAGCTAAAAAAATAGGTATGAATGATAGCTATTTTGTTAATTCATCCGGCCTTGATGAAGAAAATTATAATATTACCACTGCTTATGATATGGCGCTACTAATGAGCTATGCTTCCCAAAACGAAACATTTTTAAAAATTGCTGGAGCTAAAAAGCTACAAAATAGCCGATAGATATACATTTATTAATAAGCATAAGCTCATATTAAGTAATGATGCAATTGCGGGAAAGACAGGATATACAACAAGATCTGGAAGAGTATTAGTCACTACATTTTCAAAATATAACACAAAATTTGTAGTTGTTAGTATAAATGCTATAGATGATTGGAATTTGCATAAAAAAATTAATGAATGAAACTACTAAATATCAGTATAAAAAGGATACTTAAAAAAAGGGTATTATGATAATTATGAGATAAAATATGATATTTATTTACCTATTGGTAGAAATGAAAATAATATAGTTTTTAGAATTTGTTGATTTTAATAAAAAGAAAATATCTACAAATTTATGCAGATAAAAAGAATTATTGTTAAAAAAATCTTATTATTTAATTTTTGTTTAAGCGCTTGCATAATTGCATAATTATTAATTATTTGCTACAATATAATTAATAATTATAAAAAGTGAGATGATTAATATGGAACAAAAGGAATCTTTAAAGGGATGGCTGTATTTATTACCTTCAATGCTTTTTTTAATTGCTTTTTATGCTATATCCCTTATTTGATGTTTTTTTATTTATTCATTTGAAGAAAATTTCAATTCAGTTGAAAAAAATATATACAGGAGTTGGTGTTGCCAATTTTAGGTATATATTTAATGATTATCATTTTACTGATGCAATAAAAAAATACAATGCTAATCGTTATTATTACGGTTCCCTTATCTACAATTATATCTTTATTAATTGCGGTCGGCCTTAATGCTATTAAACCATTTAAAAAGATTTTTTTCAAACGATTTTCTTTTTACCATATGTAACTAATGCTTTAGCTGTTGGTATGGTATTCATGATTATTTTTTTAAAGATACAACTAATTCTTATAGCATTATGAATACTATTTTTAATGCATTTAGGTATTAATCCTGTTGATTGGTTAAACGGATCATATGCAGCTAAAATGTTTGTTATGTGCTTTTATACAATTTGGAATGTTATGCCATTTAAGATTTTAGTTTTAGTTGGAACACTTCAATCAGTTAATAAAACAATGTATGATGCTGCGAAAATTGATGGTACATCAAAAATACGTACTTTCTTTAAAATTACTGTACCAATGATTTCCCCAATGCTTTCTTATTTAGTTATAACAGGCTTTATTGGAGCTTTTAAGGAATATAATAATGCTATCGGTTTATTTGGAACAAAGCTTAATGATGTAGGAATGAATACTATTGTTGGTTGTATTTATGATTATTTATATTCAGAGGCTGGAGGCTTCCCAGGCTATGCTGCAGCTGCTGCTATTGTATTGTTTTTTTATAATTCTTACTATCACGGCTATTAATTTATTGATTAGTAAGAAAAAAAGGTATATTATTAGGAGGGTGATAAGGATGAATAAGACTATTGATGTTCAAAAAAATTAAAAAAAGAAGCACAAATTAAAAAAACATTGTTAGATATATTGTTATTTATTTGTTTTTTTAGTCATTTGTGCCTTCATAGTTATTTTTCCCCTTTTTATTATATGATAATTACCTCATTTAAATCATTTAAGGAATTTACAAATGAGGTATCTCCAACTTTATTTCCTAAGGCTTTTACAATTGATAGCTATGTTACAGCCTTTAAATCCGTTTCTTTAATTAGATATATGGGCAATACCTTACTATATTCAGTTATAACAACCTTAATTATGCTAGTGATTGTTATAACTGCAGCCTTTTGCCTTTGCAAGGTTAAAATTTAAAGGTAAGAATTTGGTATTTAGTATATATCTTGCAACAATGATGATTCCTATGGAACTTTTTTTACGATCACTAACTATGCAACGGTAGTTAACTTGAATATGAAAAAAATTCCTTTACGGCTTTAATTCTACCAACAGTCTTATCTGTTTTTTTACATTTATTTATTAAGACAAAAATTTTTATGCAGGTGCCAGATGAGATGTATTATGCTGCTAAGGTTGATGGAACAAGTGATTTTTAATTATATGATGAAGGTTTTGGTTCCTTTATCAAAAGCCAACCCTAATTTTTTTATTACGGTTTTAAAATTTATTGAATGTTGGAATTCATATGTTTGGCCTCGTTTAGTAATAGATGAAAGTAGTGAATATAATTTAGTTAGTACGGCAATTGAAATTATTAGAACCTCAGGCTTTGGTAAGGATAATATTCCAGCAATGATGGCTTCAGTGGTTATTATATCATTACCATTATTAATAATTTTTTTATTGTATTTAGACGTCAAATAATGCAAGGTGTTTCTAGAAACGGCTTAAAGGGTTAGCTTTTTTTAAATTAGAAAGAAAAAGTGTGGGCAAAATGAAAAAGAGAATAATTTATTTAATGATGCTTGTGTTTTTTTTGTTTTATCATTAGCAAGCTGTCACGGAACCTTAGTTCCTAGTGGAAGTAAAAAAAGCTTTCAAACACAAAAATTTGAGGTTCCTGAAAGCTTCGATACATCTAAAAAAATTATGAAATAACCTTTTTGGGCTAAAAAAATGATAGTAACAATGCTCAAAAAGCAAATATATTATAATGCGATTAGTGAATTTGAAAAAAATTTATCCAAATATTAAGGTAAAAAAATAACAAGCTATACCAATTATAATGATATTTATCGTGATGTTTTTAAAAAAATATCTCAACTAATTCAACACCTAATGTATGTATTGCTTACCCTGATAATGTTGCTACCTACAAAACTGGTGAAAATATGGTTGTACCACTTGATGATTTAATTAATAATGAAAAAAATATGGCTTTGGTGGTAGTGAAATTTTTGTATGATAGTCCTAAAAAAAGAGTGAAGTAATCGCTAAATATTTAGACGAGGGTCTTTTAAAGGATGAATCTAAAAAGGGCAAGAGTTATTATACAATTCCTTTTTATGCGTAGTGATGAGGTTTTTGTATGTAAATAAGAGTTATTTAGAAGAAAAATGGCTTTGAAATTCCTGAAATTTTTTTACTTGGGATTATTTATTTGAGGTATGTCGTTATGCTAGAAATAAGTATGACGATGAGCATAAAAAAATGATAAGGGTTATAAACGCGATGCCTTTATTCCTTTAATTTATAAATCAGTTGATAATATGTTTATTCAATTATGTAAGCAATACGGCTATGATTATACAACAGAGGATGGAGATATTTTTATTTGATAATCCTAATACTAGAGCGATGATAAAAAAACTTTGGGGTTATACATTTGTTAATGAGGGCTTATTTGATGTGTTTGATCGAGTAAGCTATCCTGGCAATAAATTTAATAAGAAGGAATGTATTTTTGCCATTGATTCATCAGCTGGTGCGACCTGGATTGGTAGTGATGCTCCTCTTACTGAGGTTGAGGCCTTTGGATCATTTGAAACTATTGTTTGTGATGTTCCTCAGGATGATACATCTGGTGTTGATGTTATTTCTCAGGGGCCATCAATTTGTTTATTCAATAAGTCTAATCCGCAGGAGGTACTTGCTTCTTGGATATTTGCAATGTACTTACTTACAAATGATACGCAAATAGCCTATGCTAAAACTGAAGGCTATTCACCTGTAACCTATAAAGCAATAAATAATGCTGATTTCCAAAAATTATCTAAACAATCCCTCACCTATTTATAAAAAAATGAAGCTACAAATGCTTATGCTTATGCAAATAGCTATTATGTAAAAAAATTGCCGCAACTAAGAATGTTATTAAAAAAATATTGAAAAATAGCTTCGTTACTCCGGCATTTAATGGCTCTGCACTTGTTAGAAATGCTTGTGGTGGTATGATATTTTTGGATGGGAAGTCCTTCATCATATCCTGTAATGGATGATGAGCATTTGGATAAGCTATTTAAAAAGGGCTAAGGATAATTGTAATATTTAATGAAATGTAAAAAATCTAAAAATCTTGTATTTTAGTTAGATTTTAAGTATAATATATATGAATAAATAAGAAAGAGAGAATATAGAAAAAAATGAAAGCAAGAAAAAAATTTTTAGTAGGTGCTACAGCCTTAGCTGCTTTATTTACAGTTGCTGGATGTAAGAATTCTTCAAAAGAAATTGTTTCACTAACTATGGAGCAATTAGGTCAAGCTCATCTTCATACTGCATTTGAGAAAGCACCAACAAATCAGGTTACTGACGTTATGGGATATGTTGCTGCAAAGCAAAGTTGGTGGGATGGTAAAGCTACTATTTATCTATTAGATGATAATAGTGAGGGTTATTTTGTTTATAACCTATCTTGTACAAAGGAACAGTATGATACAGATTTAGCTATCGGTAATAAGGTTAGTGTTACTGGTGTTAAGGGTGAATGGAGTGGCGAGATGGAAATTCTTGGTCAAGATGGTGATGGTGCCACTTATACTGTTGATAGTACAACAAAGAAGACAGATTTTAAGCCAATTGAATTAACTCTTGATGATGATGCAAAAGAATTTAACAATGCTTATTTCACAATTAAGGATGTAACATTAACTAGTACTCCAACATTCCAAAAGGATAACAATACTGGAGATATTTATTTTACTGTTAAGGATGCAAATGGTAAGACAATGGATTGCTGCGTTGAATCTTATTTAACAGCTGAAGATACTGATTTTTATAAGAGCGTAGCTTCTTTAGAGGCTGGAGCAAAGCTTAACATTACTGGCTATATGTATATGTATAATAATGCTGCAAACCCTCATATTGTTGACATTAAGACAAATCATAAGGAAACAATAAATAAGGATTTATTAAAAGCAAGCTCATGCATTTGGCAATTTTATGAATACTGAAAATAATACAGTTACAACAATTACTGGTTATGTAGCTGCAAAGCAAAGCTGGTGGGATAATAAGGCAACATTATATATTTTTAGATGATAATAGTGAAGGCTACTTTGTTTATAATATTAACTGTACAAAGGAACAATATGATACAGATTTAGCTATCGGTAATAAGGTTAGTATTACTGGTGTTAAGGGTGAATGGAGCGGACAGTCTGAAATTTTAGGTCAAGATGGTGCTGGTGCTACATATAAGGTATTAGATGGTAAGAAAAAGTCATTCACACCAATTGAGCTTGAGATGAATGCTGGAATTGAAATGTTCAATAATGCTTATTTCACAATTAAGGATGTAACATTAGTTAGTGATCCAACATTCCAAAAAGATGATAAAACTGGAGATATTTATTTTACAGTTAAAGATGCAAATGGTAAGACAATGGATTGCTGTGTTGAATCATATTTAACAGCTGAGGATACTGATTTATATAAGAGTGTAGCTGAATTAAAAGCTGGTGCTAAAAATAAATATAACAGGCTATTTATATATTTACAATAATGCTGCAAATCCTCATATTGTATCAATTAAGTAAAAAAATGTAAAAAAAGTCCCTTGTGGACTTTTTTTCGTATGAAAAAAATGCTAAAAATAAGGCGGTGATATAAATGATTACATATGCTGAAATAATAAAAAAATAAAGAAATAAATACCTATATTGAAAAGGCTGATGAATCTTTAATTGCTTTAGGCTATACTGAGCATAGCTTTCCGCATGTAACTAAGGTTGCTCGTGATGCTGCATATATTCTTAAAACGCTAGGATATAATGAGCATGATGTTGAGTTAGTTCAGATTGCTGCATATTTACATGACATTGGTAATTTAGTTAATAGAGTTGATCATTCTCAAAGTGGAGCTATTATGGCTTTTCGTATTTTAGACCATTTAAATATGGAACCAGACGATATTGCTCAAATTGTTTCTGCGATTGGTAACCATGATGAAGGAACTGGAGTTGCAGTAAATCCAATTGCCGCTGCTTTAATAATAGCTGATAAATCAGATGTAAGAAGAACAAGAGTTAGAAATCAGGATGTGGCAAATTTTGATATTCATGATAGAGTTAACTATTCTGTTAAAAAAAGTCAATTTTAAAGATTAATACTGATAAAACAATTATTAAGCTAAAGCTAGAAATTGATGTTAAGGTTTCACCGGTAATGGATTACTTTGAAATATTTTTTTAAATCGTATGATTATGTGTCGTAAAGCTGCTGAGAAGCTTGGACTTGAATTTAAGCTAATAATAAATGAACAACAATTAATTTAGGTGATAAAATGTTGGAAGAAAAAAATATAAAAAAATTAAAAAAATAGTGCCCTTATAAAAAGCAATTTATTTATCTGTAAGCTCACTTATTTTATTAGGACTTGCTTTAGTTTTTTTATTTTGGCTATAAAAAAATTATTCCACTTGCTCTAGTGATTATTTTAGTAGGAATTGTAAATTGGATGCTTGCAAGTAATATTGCTCATCAAAAATTTATGATTAAGCAGCAGGAAATAATTGAAGAGGCGTTTAAGGAAAGATTAAAGGACTTTAAGCTAGAAATTGGAGGTAATCCTAAGGAGGATATGCTTAAAACTCTAGATATACCCTATGCTAAGCCATCTTATTTACCATCATTTTTTTATTACAAGGTAACATTGATGATGTAAAGATTACGGCTTATAGTGCATCATATAAGACAGGAATGGATAAGGATTATACCTATGCTAGAATATATAAATTTACATTTAAGAAAAAGCCATATGCATTAAATTTGGAACAATTTGATTCACCAATAGTTGGTTGCTCAATCAATACAGAAACTAAATATACAAATAGTGAAATTTATCTACATTTTGCTAATTTAAGTAGTAGTGAGGGGAATATTTATTCTTTGTTTTTTTTAAATAAATACACAAATTTAGATGCTTATTTAAAGCGTTTGGATATGGAACTTGCTTTTTTTAAAGAGGTTATTGAAATTGCTAAGGATTAACTTAGCATTTTTTTAATTTTTTTAAAAAATATAATTAAATAGGTGATAGGATGGTAAGCGCAATATTTATTTTTTTATTTGCAGTTGGTATTTTTGTTTTCGGTTGCAACTGGTAATACCTCTAATTTAACTAATGCCTTTATATGTGGTCCTAAGGAAGCAATATCTATTTTTTTTAATACTGCATATACCTTGATATTTTTGGTCTGGAATTTTGCAAATATGTATAGATTCTGGTTTATTAAATATTTTTGGGTGGAGCCCTTTCTTGTTTGATAAGACCATTATTTAGAGGATTAGACAAGAATGATGTTGCTTTAAAAATACATGTCATTAAATCTTATATCAAATATGCTATCTGTTGGGAGTGCTGCAACTCCTTTTTGGGCTGAAAAGCCTTTAAAAGATTATCAGAAACTAAACAATTTTGATTCTAAAGCAAGCAAAGAAATGATAATGTTTTTTTAAATTTAAATAGCAGTTGTCTTTGTGTCTTACCTGTTTCTTTAATATCAACAAGGGTTTCTTATGGAGGAATGAATAATTCTCTTGTAGTTATTCTTTTAATAATTATAGGAGGTGTTTTTAATGCTGTTTTTCAATTTGTTTAAATAAGGTGTGTGCTCATTTTGCTTGGCGTTAGCTATTATATAATACCTTTTATTTATTTTTATTAAATTTTTATAATGTGTATTAAAAAAATAAAAACAAATGCTTATGAGTCATTTATTAATGGCGCTAAGGAAGGAATAAGTATTTCTCTGCAAATATTGCCATATATAATGGCTATGTATGTTGCGGTTTATGTTTTTTTGAGGCAAGTGGTATTTTAAGCCTATTTAATTTTTTTCTAATTTACCAAGCGAATTGATTTTTTTGAAGGACTTTTTTTAGACCTGTATCTGGTTATGCAGCAGAGGGATTTATGATTAAAATTTTTGAAGATTATCATCCGGACAGTAAAATAGGAATTGCTTCATCTTTGTTACTTGGTAGTACTGATACAACTATTTATGTTTATTCATTATATTTTGCTGCAATCAAAATTAAAAGGGCAGGATATGCTTATTTTGTAGGAATTACTACTGATATTTTATGCTTTGTTTTAACACTTTTAATATTGTATTTTTTTATCTATAATCTTTAGTAAAAAGTAAAAAAATGTGGAAATTTTAGCTTATTTATTTTTATAATAGAAGCGGTGATTAAAAAAATGGATAATTTAGAAAGACTACAAAAGGTTATGGCGCAGGCTGGCGTTGCCTCTCGTAGAGCAAGCGAAGAAATTATTAAAAAGTGGAAGAGTAAGTGTTAATGGTAAAATTGTAAAGGAGCTTGGGACAAAGGTTAGCAAGAAGGATATAATTTTAGTTGATGGTAAGCCGATTATTAAGGAAAAATAAGGTTTATTATGTTTTTAAATAAGCCAACTGGTTATATGACAACCCTAAGTGATGATTTAGGAAGAAGAACAGTTATGGATTTATTTAATAAGGAAGATCTTGAAAAATAGGATTTATCCAATTGGTAGACTTGATTATGATACCTCAGGTGTTTTATTATTCACTAATGATGGTGAGCTTGCTTATAAGCTTACTAAGTCTGCAAAAGAGGTTGAAAAATCTTATCAGGTTAGAATTAAAGGAAAGCTATCTCAGGGGTGATATTATAAAATTAATGAAGGGAATTGAACTAGATGGCATTAAAACTAAGCGTGCTAGAGTTGAGGTACTATCTATTGATAAGGTTAACGACTCTTCATCAATTAAATTAACAATTACTGAGGGAAGAAATAGACAGGTTCGTAGAATGTGTGAGGCACTTGGCCATGAGGTTAAGAAACTAAAGCGACTATCATTTGCGGGAATTACGCTTGAGGATTTGCCTGAAGGTGCATATCGACCTTTAAAGCCTCATGAAATAAAAAAATTATATAGTCTATAGAAGATATATTATTGAAATAAAATCAATTATATGATATAATTTTTTTGTGGTTTTTAAAAGAAAGTAAGGTGTCTATAATGGTTAATTTTCAAGTAGCCATCGATGGCCCAGCTGGAAGCGGTAAATCCTCAATAAGTACAATAGTTGCTAAAAAACTAGGCTTTACACATATTGATACGGGTGCAATGTATAGAGCTGTAACATTAGAGGCAATAAACCGTGGTATTAGCTTTGAAGATCCTAATGAATATACGTTTTTTTAAATAATATTTCAATTATATATTCAAATAATAAAAACCTATTTAAACGGTGTGGATGTTTCAAAGGAAATACGTAGTGAAGAAGTAACAAGAAATGTTTCTATTGTTTCTAAGCAAGGCTGTGTTCGCGATAAAATGGTTCATTTTCAAAGACAATCAGCTAAGGAAGGTAAAATCTTAATGGATGGTAGGGACATTGGAACTGTAGTATTACCAAATGCTGATGTTAAAATCTTCTTAACGGCCAGCGCCGAGGAACGAGCTAAAAGAAGATGTAAGGAATTACGTGAAGCTGGTAGAAATGATTCCTATGAGGAAGTTTTGGAATTAATTAAACGTCGGGATGATATAGATTCAAATCGTAAGCTTGCTCCTTTGAAGCAGGCAGACGATGCGATTTATTTAGATACAACAAAGCTTACAATAGCTGAGGTTTGTAATAAAATTGTAGATATAATTAATGAGAGGTTAAAAAAAATGGAAAATAACGAAATGAATAGCTTTGAATATAATGATGTTCATGTTAAGGACAAGGTTACTGGTAAGGTTGTAGAGGTAAAAAAGGATTCTATTTCTATTGATTTACATCAATTTACTGAAGGTACAATGTATTTAGATCATTATACAACTGATAAAAATGTTACATCATTTATTGGTCTTGTTAATGTTGGTGATGATATTACCTGTGAGGTAACTAAGGTCGATGAAGAAAAATGGAGTAATCTTGTTAAGTAGACTTAATATGCTTAAGGAAGAAAAATTTTAAAGCTTTAAGTGAAAAATACTAATGAGGCTTTAACTGTTAAGGTTACAAAAAAATTAGAAAAAGGGCTATAATGTTGCAGCTAAAGGCTTTACATTCTTTATGCCTTTAAGCCAAGCTCCAAGCGATGTTAAGATTGGTGATAGTCTTAAGGTTAAAAATTTTTAGAATTAAATGAAAGAAGAAAAAAACAGGTGTTGTTTCTTATCGTGTTGTTGAACATGAAGAATATGAGGCTAATAAAAATGCTGAGCTTGATACCTTAAATGAGGGTGATGTTGTAAATGGTACAATTTCTAAGATTGAACCATTTGGCGCTTTCGTTCGTTTTAAGTATAATCAAGGTTTAATTAGATTAAATCAGGTTGATCATATTTTTTTGTCAAGAACATTACTGATGTTCTACACGTTGGTGACAAGCTTGATGTTAAAATTATTAGCAAGGAAAATGGTAAGCTTTTATTATCAAGAAAGGCTTTACTTAAAACTCCATTTGAGCAATATGTAGAAAATCATAAGGTTTCAGATAAGGTTATGGCTAAGGTTGTAAATAAGATGCCTTATGGATTATTACTTGAGGTTGCTCCTAATGTTCGTGGCTTACTTCACAAGAGTGAGTTTAGCTGGAATCCAAATGATAATTTTGATGCTTATTGCAAAATTGGTGATGAAATTGAGGTTGCAATAATTGCTATTGAGCCTAAAAAGGAAAGAATTTCTTTCTCAAGAAAGGCAATCATTGATAATCCATGGAGCAGAGTTAATGCTAATGTTGGTGATTTAGTAGAGGCTACAGTTACAAAGGTTGATCAAAAGGGTGTTTATGTTACTGCTCTTGGTGTTGATGCTTTTATTCCTGCTAAGGATGCTTTTGCTGAAAATCAAAACGGTAAGCTTGATGAAGTATATCAGGTTGGTGACAAGGTAAATGCTGTTGTTTCAACTATTAAACCAAAGGAATGGATTTTAGAATTATCTGTTAAGAAGCATTTAGCTAATCTTGAACGCAAGGAATTCCAAAAATATATGGATTCTGAAGCTGAAGAAGATGTTAGTATGAATCTTGGCGATTTATATAAGGATATTTTGAAAAAAATAAATAAGGATGTGAGAATATGTTGGCTAAGGTTGCAATTGTAGGCCGACCTAATGTTGGTAAATCTACTATGTTTAATCGTATAATTGGCCAAAGATTATCCATCACAGATGACCAACCAGGTATTACAAGAGATAGAATATATAGCAAAGCCACTTGGTTGGGAAAAGATTTTTATCTTATTGATACAGGGGGCATTGAAATTAAAGATGCTCCTTTTTTATCAGAGATTAAGGCTCAAGCAGAAATTGCTATGGATGAAGCTGACGTAATTGTTTTTTTGTGGTGGATTGTAGAAGTGGAGTTACAAGTGATGATGATTATGTTGCTAAGCTTCTTTACAAAAACTAAAAAAAGCCAGTTTTACTTGCCGTTAATAAGGTTGATGACCAAAAAAATTTAAGGAAAAATATATGATTTTTATGCTTTGGGATTTGGTGATCCTATTGCCTGCAGCTCATCTCATGGAATAGGTATTGGTAATTTATTGGATAAGATTATTGAAATTCTTCCTAATCATAAAGATAATGAATACGATAATGCAATTCCTTTTTCATTAGTTGGAAGACCAAATGTTGGTAAATCAAGCTTGACTAATGCTTTATTGAACGATGAAAGAGTTATCGTATCTCCAGTAGCAGGAACTACAAGAGATGCTATTGATACAATGTTTAAGGCAAATGGTCAAAATTATGTTGTAATTGATACGGCAGGCCTTAGAAAAAAAGGTAAGGTTTACGAAAATGCTGAAAAGTATAGTAATATAAGAGCAGTTGATGCAATGCTAAGAAGTAAGGTTGTTTTACTTGTCTTAGATGTAGAAACAGGCATTATTGAGCAGGATTTACATGTTGGTCAATATTTGGATGAATATAATTTACCAGCAATAATCGTGGTGAATAAATGGGATTTAGTTAAAAAGGAAAATAATACTATGAAGGAATGGGAGGAGGAAATAAGATCTAAGTTTAAATATTTAGATTATGCTCCTATTGTCTTTTTATCAGCTTTAGAAAAGAAAAGAGTTCATACCTTATTTCCAGAAATTAATTTAGCCTATGAAAGCTATCAAAAAGCGAGTTTCTACTAGTGTTTTTAAAATGATGTTTTTCCAGGAAGCTATTTTAATGAATCCACCAAGTGAATTTAATGGTGGAAAGGCTAAATTTTTCTACATTTCGCAGGTTGGGGTTGAACCACCAACATTTGCAATATTTGTTAATGAACCAAAAATATATTCATTTTTTTCATATTTGCGTTATCTTGAAAATCAAATTCGTAAGAATTTTGATTTCTTCGGAACACCTATTAAATTTGAATTTAGGAAAAGAGATTAATTATGAAGGTATCATTTATTGGTGGAGGAGCTTGGGGAACAACCCTTGCCCAGGTTCTTTCTGATAATGGCTGCGAGGTTTTAATTCGCGACATTAACGAGATTTTTTTGTAAATAAAATTAATAAGAATCATGTACATCCATTTTTTTGATGTAACAATTCCGACAAATATTAAAGCCACCCTTGATTTAAGGGAAGCTGTTGATTATGCTGATATTATAATTTTATCATTACCAACTAAGTTTATGCGTGGAGTTTTAAAAGAGATAAATCAAATTTTAACTTCATCAAAAACTTTTGTTAATGTTAGTAAGGGAATTGAGCCTGATACATCACTTAGAGTAAGTCAAATTGTTGAACAGGAAATTAATAAAGAATATTTAAAGGCCTATGTTGTATTATCAGGTCCAAGTCATGCTGAGGAATTAATTTTAAGAAAACTTACTACTCTTGTAAGTGCTTCAAACAATTTTGAGGCAGCTAAGCTTGTTCAAAATTTATTTTCAAATGATTACCTACGTGTTTATACAGGTAGCGATGTAATTGGCGTAGAGACTGGTGGAGCAATTAAAAATGCAATTGCTATTGTTAGTGGTATTTCTACTGGTTTAGGACTTGGTGAAAATGCTCGTGCAGCATTAATTGCGCGCTCGATTAGAGAGATTATAGCTATTGTAGTAGCTCTTGGAGGAAAAAAAGAAACAGCTTATGGACTTAGTGGTATTGGTGATTTAATTGTAACTGCTTCATCAATGAATTCAAGAAATTTCCAAACAGGCTTGAAGATTGGCCAAGGAATGCCGGTAGAGGAAGCTCTTTCTTCATCTAAACAGACTGTTGAAGGAATTAGAACAATAGAAGCAGCTCATGAGATTGGATTAAAATATAATTTGGATCTACCAATTATTAATGTTGCCTATGATTTTATTCATGGTAAGATTAAATTCACAGATGCAATTCCGCTACTTATGAATCGTTAATTAAAAAAATGAACAGTAACAAAAGCCTCTTTCTATCATAATATATGATAGGAGGTTTTTTTATGGATATTAATAAGCTTATGGATTTGGTGATTAATAATAATATTAATCAAAGTGATGTATTTAAGTTAATCGAAATGGCTTCATCCTTAGATTTGAAGGATGAAAAAAATATTAGAAAAAAATAATTCGTGAGGCAGCAAAAAAATTACAAAAAAAGATATTTCCAAGGAAAAAAATAAGATAAAATGGTCGAATTAATTAAAAAAAGGAATTACTAAGGACTTAATTAATTTGATTTAATATCTATTTTAAGGTATAATAATTAAAAAAAGGAAGGTGAAATTGATGCGTAATATAATTACTTATTTAAAGGATAAGGGTAAATTAAGTTTTGAGGAATATCCTTTTAACGATATTGATGGTTTACTTTTAAGTCAGCTCGCCTATATCGAATTTGAGCATTATGTACCATCAATTGATGATGATCTTCCAGCATTTTTGGCTAGTAGCATTAAGGATAAGGAAATTATAAAGAAAATATGTGCTCCGACATTAAACCCTAGATGTAATAGAATAATGCTTAGCATTCTTTTAACATCTAGACGCTTTAAGGATATGTATATTAATTGGGCTAAGATAATAATTGATACTAAAAAAATTGAACAATTCGGGGCAATGACCTTCATATTCCCTAAATTTATCTATGTAGGTATAAGAGGAACTGATTTATCTCTTTTTAGGCTGGAAGGAGGATTTTTTTATCTAGCCTTGGAGGAACAAATTCCTGCTCAAAAGGATTCCTTAGATTATTTAATAGAGGTTTCTAAGAAAACAAATTTACCAATTTATGTAGGTGGACATTCTAAAGGTGCAAATTTAGCGCTTTATGCTGCTTATAAAGCCCCAGATGAGATAAAGAATCGAATCATTAAAATCTATAACAATGATGGACCTGGCTTTAAAAAAACAATATTTTTTTGAAGAGGAAGAATATCAAAAAAATTAAATCTAAGGTATTTAAGGTTGTTCCTCGTGATACAAGAATTGGTATCTTATTAAATCATTTGTCTTCAGATGTTATTGTAAAATCTAAAAAATTAGGAATATTGCAGCATGATCCCTATAATTGGATGTTAGATAAGGATTATAAATATAAATCTTCAGAAAAGGAAACAATTAGTGCCTCAATTCTTGATAAGACAATTATGGATTTTGTAAATTCTTATAATAAAAGATGAAGCAAAGGAATTAACTAATTTACTGTTCAATGCTGTAAGCTATGGAGATATAAGAAGTGTTGGGCAAATGCTTGCTCATCCAATTGGTTATTTATTTGGTTTTTGGTAAAAAAATTATTTTAAAAATGAATAAGGCTGATAAAAATTAAAAATAAAAAGCTGCTACTAAGAATTTTTTTAAAAGCTTTGGCGTAGAAATTTAAAAAGTAGTATCTCGATAAATAAAAAAATGATACAAAAAGAAATAAAAAAATCATCAAATTTATGATGATTTTTTTAACTTAGGAAAGACCTTAATTTCTTTAAAGACATCTAAATAATTTATTTCATTAATTATTTCATGACGCATGTTGGAAAAATTTTTTTAAGTTCAACATTATTAAAAATTATAATCAAGAATTGATTTAGAATCTAATAATCCTTTTTTTCATAGCCAGTACATGGATCATCTTCACCAACTAAAATTAAGATAGGAAGATTAGGATTTAAATCTAAATAGGCTCTTTTCTTATGCATTTGCTTTACTAGATTAAATAGAGTCTTATAGCCCCAAATGGTAAAAAGGAATTCCACAAAGTTCATCATTATCATAATTCTTAACATTTTTCTTCATTATAGCTTATCCAAGCATTTAAAGAGATAGGATTTTTTTAATCTTTTTTTATTAAATTGACCAGTAACAAGATTGGTCATAAGCTTTGAATGACCTTTTTTTCCTTTAAAAAGAGCTAAGCATTTGGCAACGATAATTCCCATAGAAGCACCACTTTGATAACAAGGAATTCCACTTAAAATAGTCCTAGAAATTAAATCTGCATGCTCTTGTAGATATACTCTAGCAATTATTGTTCCCATAGAATGTGCATATATTGTAATAGGGAGGCTATAGGTTTGATTAATATAATTAGTAATAGTTAATTGGTCAGCAATTAAGGCTTTCATACCTTCATTTCCAAAATGGCCCATTGGATTATCTTCATTAATAGATTTTCCATGACCACGATTATCACTAATCACAGCTATATAGCCTAAAGTATTTAAAAAAATTACATAAATGATCATAGCGTTCCTTATGCTCACACATTCCGTGAATTATTTGGACAACGCCCTTTGCGTTTTTCAATTTCATATACGTTTATTGCTAGCTTTAACCCATCAAAAATCAGATGGAAGAAATATTTCTTTCATTTTTAAATCACCAAGGTTATTATATCACAAAAAAATGACTAATGAATACCATAAATAAAAAAATATCACATCTTATATAAAAAAATATTGAAACACAAAAAAATGTATAATCTCGAGTTCGATACTTTGAAATGATGAATAATGTAAAAAAATAGCGTTATCATTATACTTTTTTTAGATATAATTTTTATGTAGTATTGAAGAGCTATTTAAATGATTTTTTTAGTTGTGATAGACTTGAATTCCTATAACATATAATTTTTTTATAATAGCACTATAATAATTTTTTTAGTATGGATTCATCATAGTTGTTAGAATGAATATCCACAGTTTCTTTAAAAACATTATGATGAGAAAAAAATTAGGTTTTTCATAATAGAAAAAAAGATTATTTACAGTAGCTAATTTACTTCTAGGATTTAAAAATTCTATCAAAAAGTTAAAAAAATCTAGTAATAGTATTAATATCATAATTAATCTTTATCCTTTTTGTAATACTAGCTAAGAAATCTTTAATTTTAAGATTATAATAAATATCTTGTAAGAAGAAATAGCCAACATTAACATTAGTAGTTTTAGAGGCAATAAAATCAGTAGGAGCAAGCTTCTTAGCCAAATCAATAGTAATTTGCATATCGATTTTACCATCTTTAGCTTTTTCATTAAATTCTTTAACAACTTCCTTAGCATAAGCTAAAGGATTATTATGACCTTGAGCTAGAAGTTCAGAATGCTTACCAATCTTATAAATATTTTTTTTAGTAGTAACCTTCTTACCATTTCTAATACCTTATTGAACAAAAATAAACAAATAACAAAGAAAAAGTATTGATTTTAGTTTAAAGAAGTGATATCTTTAAATTAAGAAAAAAATACTTTATTTTTTTAAATATAAGTGGGTGATTTTTTTATGTCAGTAAGCTTAAGAACTAAGAAATTAAGCTATAATGGAGTTTTTAAATACATTGTCTGAATTAATTTCTGGAAATATTCATTCGTGTGAAGAATTATTAATAAATTTTTTTCAATTTCTACAATGATTTCATTTTTTTAACATTAGGAACGCAAAGAATAACATCAAAATTTAAGAAACCTTGTATTCCAAGAGGCTTGCCAAATAAGTTCAATCGAATAATGGAATCGATTCTTTATAATTTTGAAAAAATCGGCTATTATTATGGTCAAAGCGTAGATACATCAGTTAGTTTAACACTGATATTGTTGGAGGTGATTAAAGATTAACAAAGTGATTTTTTTCAACACTATTTAAAAATAACGCTTATTTTTTGATTTCGTATTTATCTTTGGATTTATAACGAATTTAATTGATTTGAGTGCTGATTGTGTAATATATTTTTCGTTATTTTTTTAATTATGCAGTTTATTGATAAATTTTTTTATTTCCTTTTTGATTTTTTCCAAAAAAAGATTGATATTCTTTTTCTAGAATGAAACTAAAAAAATAAATTATAATGACATTAAAAAGAATACAATTTTTATTCAGGTAATCGCTCTTTAATCATTTTTTTGGTTGTTCATTAAGTGTAAAAAAATTTTTTTGATTGATGGAACGGTATTAAAAGGGGAAATTGGTCAGATGTTTAACGAGAAACACATAAAGAATAAAAATTTTTTTAAAAATTTGTAAGAAAAAAATATAAATGCAACTTTTTGAATAAAAATCATCAAAATTTTGATGATTTAGTATTTTTCAAAATTCAAAATATGTGAAATTTGAAGCTGGAATGGGATTAAGCACAATACACATTATACTCTGCAGTATTCCATGATGACTTTAGTTGGTCTGGTGAATTAATTGCAACCGGATTAGGAGCATTAGGTGGTTTAGCAAGTGGAAGAAGTGCACAACACTTTAAATCTATTGGAAGCAATCTTGATGATACAGGAAGAATGGGTGTTGAGTCGATTTTAACTGCATATGATAAATATGGAACAGGTGCAGGTTATCAAAAAAAGTAATGAACTTATGGGGAGGAAGAGTTGCAAATTCTCTTGCAAAAATCTATTTCTCAAAGCTTTACAAAAAGTGCATTAATAATTTGGAGCACAACGGCTGCAACATATGGATTAAGTTATGGCTTAGGACAAATTGATTGGGGATTCTGGGAGGAATAATATGAAATTGTTATATTTAGTTGGAACTATATGGTCAATTTTATTAGTAACATTTGCTATGTGTCTTGATACTAGAAGACCATTGTCAACGAAATTAAAATATAAATATAGAGTTAAAGATGATTCGATATTAATAAAACTTAAAGATAGAGAGCATTATCCTTGCATTTATTTTTAAAAATTGTTCCATTTTATGTATTTCTATTATTAGCAATTCTAAGTTTAATCTTATTACTTGTAGATATATTTGCTAATGGAGTTATTACAAATATTGTTCCAGCAAAAGTGTTTATAATCACAATGTTATGCATTTTTTTGGTATTAGTATTATATGCTTTCTTGTTATTGTTATTTGGTGGGAAATTGTTGATTATAACGAGTTTAAATTCACTAAAGAAGAAAAAGGAAGAACTGAAACAATTAAGAAAAATTTAGAAAAGAAAAATAAAAAAAGAATAAATAATAGCAAATTACTTTTTACAGGCAAAAACTATGTAAACTATATTTCAATTTTTTTAAATGCAACTGACAATCTTTACGATGGATTTAAAGCTTATGATAGATTATCCAGTTTGGGTAATGGGGGAAGTTCTTGTTGAAATAGGAGGAAAAATCAACTAATATAGCCTGGCTATACGGAAAGTTAAGAAGTGGATATAAAGTCGTTGACATAGGTATAAACACTGCAAGAACTATAAGGAGTTCAAGTTATATCACGGAAAGAATTACGATAACCATTTGGAAGAATAGAAACATTTGGAAATGGATATATCATTTAGATTTCTAAGGTGATGAGATGTTCAATGAAAGGAAAAATAAAATAATAAAAGCTTTTTGATTATTTGATAAATGACTATAAATGTTCATTATCTTTTGAAGAAAAATCATGGAAATCACTATATTTTTTTCAAAAATAAAACATTCAAATTAAAAAAATTTATGTATGGGAACAATTTGATGAGTTGGATATTAATTTAATATTTAATAATGAATGTTTCCATATTAATCCATACATAGAAAGGCAATTCTTAAATTCAAAACGAAAAAGGAATAAGAGGATTCTTCTTTAATTATAGTGAAGAATTTTTGGCTGATTATTTCAGAAATAGTAAAAAAATAAAAATAAATACAATATTAGAGACTCGATAAAAAAATTGCATTGAAAAATTAAAAAAAGTAAATTTATGTTAATGTCAATAATAAAATAACAATTGATTACTTTTATTTTACTATATAAATAAAAAGTCTGCGTTGAATTCTCAAATATCTAGGGAACATAACATTTCTGTAGAAACAAATAAGACAAACTATAATGCTCCGGTAATTATAGTATTAAATTTAATGCTATAAAAAGTTATGTTGTACTCATAACTATAAAAAACTTTATAGAAGGAGATGTATAATCTTAAGTGCAATTTTATTGCTTTGGTTATTTATAAAGATGATAAAACAAGAAATTAATAAGAAAAAGGTTTCATGCATATTTTATTAGTAGTGCGTTATTTGGTTTTTTTATCTATTTTAATAGTAATCTTGTTTTTTTGAATTTTATAAATTCATTAGTAGAAATAACTAATTTTATAAATAGTTATGGAATAATAATAGCCTATGTAGTTGGTGGTTATTTAATGAATCTATTTACATTTACTCTAATTAATAAAAAAATGGGATGATTTAGAAAAAAATAATTAAAAAAATTCACATAAATCTAAACTATAAAAAAATATAATGAGAATACAAAATCATTGATGCTAGTGTGCCATAAGAATTAACCAATGAATACTATAAATAAAAAAATATCACATCTTATATAAAAATTATTGAATTAGTAAAAAAATAGTGTATAATTAAGATAGAAAGGATGATAGATATGAAATATTTAAAGAGAGTATTACTTGTATTTGTATGTGTATTTACACTAATTGGCCTTGCAAGCTGCTCAACTGTTGGTAAGGTAAAAAAGGCATTCACAAAGGAAGGCTATACTTGGACTGAATACGAAATTGAAAAGGAAAAGAAAGCTGATTTAAAGGAAAATGGTATTGATGGCGTATTCATTGTTAAAAAGGATGGCACAGTTTTAAAGAACATTCCATATGCAATTGTCATTGAATTTAGTGGAGATAAGGCTGAAGATGCATATAAAGCAATTAAGGATGAAAAATATTTTCACAGATGAAGCATTAAATAAGATTGTTTCTGCAGTTTCTTCAACTCCTGTTACTAATGGAAATTGTATGATTTTAACAATTGATAATAATGTAAGAACAATATTTGTTAATGCCTAATAATCTACATTAAAATTAATAACTATTTAAGAATCGGTCATTTTTATGACTGATTTTTTTTGCATATAAATTAATTAGTATGCATATTATTTATTGACAATGAGAGTGAGGAATTTTAATGAATGATATAGCAATGAATAACCTATCTAATAGAATGAATAATGATTTCTATTTGGGAGTGGTTGGTTCGGTAAGAAGTGGTAAATCAAGCTTTATAAATACATTTTTTTCAAATTAAAAAGTTTTACCATATATTGATGATGATTTTACTAAGCATAAAATATTAGATGAATTGCCACAATGCTCAGATGGTAAACAAATAATGACAGTTGAGCCGAAATTTATTCCAGCTAATTCTTTAGAAATTAAGGTAAATGAAGATACAAGAATGAATGTTAGGCTTGTTGATTGTGTAGGTAGTATCATCCCATCAGCAATAGGATACGAGGGTGATGACGGACCAAGATTAGTTAAAACACCTTGGTTTGATGAAGCAATTCCTTTTTGAAGAGGCAGCAAGAATAGGAACAGAAAAAGGTTATATATAATCATGCAAATTTAGGAATATATGTAACAAGTGATGGATCATTTGGCGATTTTAAGCGCTATGAGTATGAAGCAGTGGAGGCAAAGCTAATCCCTATTCTAGAGGAATTAAAGAAACCATATGTTATTGTTTTTAAATGTGGCTGATCCTAAAAGTGATAGCTCCCAAAAAGCTTAAAGAGGAGTTAAGTTTAAAATATAATGTAGGTGTTGTTGTAGTAAATGTTTTAAAAAAATGACTGAAGAGGATTGTGATTTAATATTAAAGGAAGCTTTAAAGGAATTTCCAATTGAAGAATTAGAACTATTGTTACCTGATTATTTAGAGGTGATTGGTGATGATGTTTCAATTAAAAAGCAAATTGATGACCTTTTGATTAATATAAGAGGTAATTATACAAAAAAATTAAGGATGTAAATAATATTGTTGATTCAATTAAAGATGCTAATTTGTTTTCTAATGTGGAAATGACTTTATTCTCACCAGGAGAAGCAAAGGTTTCAATAAAAAAATGGAAATAGCCAGTGATAAATATGAGGAAATAGTTAATGAGCTTTTTAGATAATTCAATAAATAATCGAGTAGAATTTTTTTGGCCTATCTATATAAATGTAAGAAGGCCATTAAGGTCTATGATGAAATAGGTGAGTCTCTTTTAGAATGTAAAGAAAAGGGTTATAGTGTTGCCTCGCCTGTTAAGGAAGAAATGAAGCTTTTAGCTCCTACTATTTTAAAGCAAAATGGTAATTATGGAGTAAAGCTTGAGGCAATTGCTCCTTCAATTCATTTAATAAAGGTTGATGTAAATTCAACATTTACACCGATGGTAGGTAGTGCTAAGGAATCGGAAAACATTATTGAAGGCTTAGTGAATAAGGATAATAATGATGAGGTTTGGAATCAAGAATTCTTTGGTAGGAAATTAGCTGATATCTTAAATGATTCAATGAAAAAAACAAGGTTTGTGGAATTTCCGATAAATCAAAGGATAAGATTAAAAAAATATTCTAAATAAGGTTGTAAATGCTAATAATAATGGCTTTATTGCGATTATATTATAGGAACTCAAAATAGAGAGTTCCTTTTTTTGTCATAAACATTATTAAAAAAATAAATTTTAGTATGTTAATTTCCTAAAATTAAAAATAATATTGCAATATCAATTTAATTTTTGATATAATAAGTGTGTCGACTAATAGTCAATTTAATTTTTAAGGAGAAACGTATGAATAAGGCTGAAGTTATTACAATTGTTGCCGATAAGGCTAATGTCTCAAAGAAGGCTACAGAAGAAATTTTAGATGCATTTTTTAATACTGTTCAAGATGCACTTGCGAGTGGTGAGAAGGTAGTATTATCAGGATTTGGTACATTTGAGGTTAGAAATCGTGTGGCTAGAACTGGTAGAAATCCAAGAACTGGTGAGGATATTTCTATTCCAGGTCAAAAGTCACCTGCATTTAAGGCTGGTAAGGTTTTAAAAGAATCAGTTAAATAATTGAGATTACATTAATATGTGTAGAAAGGAGTGTGGAAGTTAATGGATATTCCTTTTACTTACGTAGCACAGGGTAATTTAGTTGAATTAAGAGCTTATCTTGCAAATTCTGATATCTCAATGACTGATGATAGAGGTAATTCATTTTTTTACATTTAGCAATTAAATATAATCAAATTGAAATTTTTTTGATTTTTTTAATTGAGAATTATGCTGACATTAATTTGCAAAATTATGATGGCGAAACACCATTAATGCTATGTGTATATTATAATCGAATTGGATTTTTTTAAAAAGCATTAATAAAAAAATGAAAGCGAATTATCTTTTTAACTAATAAATTAGGTGAAACACCCTTTTACAAGGCTTGCTTTTTTTAGGAAGAGGTATGATTGTTTCTTTGTTTTTTTAGAAAAATCATATGGAAACACTTGATTGTAAAAAAACACTAATGATGAAGATATTTATTTTTGCATTGTTAAGATCTCAAAAATTTAACCTTGTTTGATTTTTTTGCAAAGAAGAATGATTCTTTTTTTCAAAACAACAAATTATTTTAATGACACATTATTACATTTAGCATGTAAAAATTAATTCTTTGCCAATGGTTGAATATTTACTTAAATACGATGTTTTTTTGTAAATGCTAAAAAAACAAGGCAAAGGAAACTCCAATTTTTTTATGCTACTAAAAAAATGGAAATAGGGAAATTTTTTTCTTTACTAGTAGCTAAAGGGGCAATTTTAGATTTAGTTAACTCATATGATGAAGGATTATATGATGTTGCTGAATACCAAGCATTTAAAGATTATATTAAAGAAAAAAAGAAGCTAATAATAAGGAATATGTTAGATTATATCCGCTTCATCATGCTATAATATTAGAAAATATTTTTTTGAAGTAGAAAAATAATTTACATAAGAATAATATTGAGCAAACCGATAAATATGGCTATACACCTATAGAGCTTGCTACAAGATTAAACAATCTTCAAATTAAAAAAATATTAGCAAATTATCTAAAAGAATTAAAAAAAGACCAATTATAAGGTCTTTTTTTCTTTTATTGATTGATTGATGTTAAAATTAATACGATAGTACTAAAGCAATTCATAAGCATATGGATTGTAATTGGAACATAAATATTACGATTTGATTTGAAATATGCATAGCCTAAACCAACGCCACAGGCTGCATAAGGAATTGTATGGAGAATTAGTTGGGTAAAGTTATAGCCAGAGGTTATAGTGTGAATCAAACCAAAAAAAGGATAGAAGAAATAGCGATTGCAAGATAATCATTAGGAATAATTTTAAAAAAATTGATTTTTCTAAAAAAATTATTTCCTCAACTACTGGTCCAAAGATAACGGCAGCAATAATCATCATTATGCCATTATTACTACTTGAAAATAAGATGGCATTGATTTGCTGCTGATTTTCGGAAACACGATCCTTAAGTAGAGGAGAGGTAAATATTGAAAATATCATTTGTAAGCTAAAGGCTAAAAAGAAAGCCTAAGGGAATATATTTAGCAATTTTACCAGAATTATTTTGTAATTCATTAAAAATCATCCTTGAAACTTTTGCGGTATAGTGTTACAAATAGAATGAATAGCAGGATATAAATTACAAAGAGTACCAATCGCACTAGCAGTTGTATAATATTTTTTTACATTATCTGGAAATTGACTAAATTCTAGATTTTTTTAAACTCCATTAAATATTCTTTAGTAAGTCCCATTGATTTTCTAGTAATATTTGCAATTAGAAGTGAAATATAATCAGATAGAAAAATACATCATGAATATATACACTAAAACACAAACTAAAAGGTATTATATTTTTTTTATAATCAAATTTTTTTGAGGCCATTATTATCACCAATTAGATTATATCATAAAAAAATAATAATTAACATTTATCATAAAAATAAAAAAATGCATATTTATTATTGGTGGTTTACGTGAAAAAAATACTGATTTGCTTATTTTTTTAATTATTTTTTTGTTGCTTTTTATTTTTTTCAATCAAAGAACAAAAAAATTAAAATTAAATATAGTGAAAATACCATTAAAGAGCTGACAATTTATGCTATTAAATACGAAACTAAAGAAATTACCAAGGTTTCAATTGATTACATTGAGCCTACGATTGAAAAATATAGTAAAAAAATTTATACTAATAAGCAAAAATTTATTGCCTGTTGGTTATTTTTTTTCGCCTGTTTGTCCTAATGCCAAGCTTTTTATCATATAAAAAAATAATGAGCAAATAGAAATAGTTTTTTTGATAGATATTTTGTTTATAGCTATGATTTAAAAGCTTGCAGCAGCTGTAGTTGAAAAAAACTATTGTTTTAATATATAATAAGCCAACAATTGTGAAATATATCTAAAAATATGTTATTATAATGTTGACATTTAATAAAAAAATAGTAAAAATAATGTTACAAAAAGTTTTTTTTGTTTATAAGAGGAGGAGATAGATTATGAAGAAGACTTTTATTATTTTTGCTAGGCTTTATTATGATTTTATGCTCATGCAAATCAGCAAAAATATAATGATTTAATTGATATTTTAGATTATTATTGTAGTAATGAAGCTCTATCTAATTTGACAAAGCAAGGCTTCTACGTCAATTATTTACAAGATTTTTAGAGGATGATAAGGATTTAGTTGCAATAGAAGGAAGCTATAATATTGTTGATGATTTTAAATATTCTTATGAAGCTTATCTTGATGATTTATATGATAATAAGGATATGATAAATCTTAAGAAGAAGTTTGCTATTAATGATAAGGATTATATTATAGAATATAATAAAAAAATAATAAGGATATAAGCTATGACATTGTTGTTGATGATATTAGCTTATCTTTGAAAAAAACTATTATAGGTGAATTTAATTATTATAGTATTGCAATAAAAGGTAATGATTTTTATGTTTTATATGATGGAAAAAAAGTACTAAGGATATTATAATTAAGAATAATTTAGAATATACATTGTACAGTAATGGTTCAATTAAATTCTTTGATGATTATAAAGGCTATAGAATGGTTAATGTTTCAAAAAAACTCTAGTGCTTATGAAAAATATTAATAGCTATTTTGCTTTAAAAAGAAATGCCAAAATGGCATTTTTTTTTTTTTGACAAAAAAATTGTTTTCTTATTTTGTTAAAAATATCTTTATATTTATGTTAAAAATAGTAAATGGTGAGAATATATGGAAGAAATTATTGTTGCAACAAAAAATGAAGGAAAGAAAAGAGAATTTGCCTCTATATTAAAGGAATATCATATTGTTTCTTTAAATGATTTAAATTATCAAAATGATATTGTTGAGGATGGCAAAACCTTCAAGGAAAATGCGGTTATTAAGGCTAGTACAATTGCTAAAATTTATAATAAGCCTGTAATAAGTGATGATTCAGGATTAGAGGTTTTCTCTTTGAATAATGAGCCAGGTATTTATTCAGCAAGGTATGCTGGTGATATGCATGATGATAAGCTAAATAATGCTTTACTAATAAAAAAATCTTGAGGGTAAAAGAAAAACACTGATTGTAGATATGTATGTGCTATTGCTTTATGTTATCCAGATGGTAGAAGCATTGTTGTTGAGGATTATTGTTATGGAAAAATAATTTTAACACCAAGAGGAAATGGCGGTTTTGGTTATGATCCTTATTTTTATGTTAAGGAATTTGGTAAGACTATGGCTGAACTTAGTCTTGAGGAAAAGAATAAAATCTCTCATCGTGGAAAGGCTATAAGAAAGCTAAAGGAAGCTTTAAGATGAAGATATTACTTATAAGTGATTCGCATAATAGTTCAAATTTAGCTAGATTCTTAGAAATTCATAAAAAAATGAAAAAAATTATTTGCCTTGGTGATTTTATAATTAATAAAGAGCTATTAGATAAATTTAATGTCACCTATGTAATAGGAAATTGTGATAGGTATAGTAAGCCTTTAGAGAATGTAATTGATATTAATGGCCTTAAGGCATTTATTACTCATGGTCATAAATATAATGTTAAAAAAATAGTTTAGATAGAATTTATTATAAAACGCTAGAAGAAAAATTGTAGAATTGGCATTTTTTTGGCCATACTCGTCAGCAATTTTTTTGCTGATTTTAAGGGTGTTGCTCTAATTAATCCTGGAGCATTTATTAATAACGAATATGCAGTGATTGATGAGGAAAAATGTTATTTATTTTTTTATAGAAATGATGTAGTTATTAAAAAGTTTTAAAATTGTTTAGGAGGAGCTTATGGATATAAATGAATTATTAAAAATTAGATAAGGTATCAGCATCAATAAAAAAATTGATTTATTTTTTTATCCAAAAACCTCTAAGTCTGATGCTAAATATTATGAGGCTATTGCCTATAAAGGAATAATTTTTTTGGGGAAATTGGTAGGGTTAATGAAGCTTTAAAAGCTTTTTATATTCATATGTTCCGATATTTAATCAATTAGATTATAATGCGGTTATTTATTTATGTAACGCTATTATTGAAATTTCTAAAAAAATTTTTCTTGTTGATCAAATGGCAAAATATATTGAGGTAAAGAAAAAAATTATTTACCACTTGCCAGAATGAATGAATATTATATGGATTTGATTGATTATTATATCCTAACAAATAATCAAGCTAAAAATTAAAGAAGAGATTTTTTTAAAATCTTAGCTGAGGAAACTGATGTTGATATTCGTGCAAAATACATGGCTATAATTGCTGATATTTATTTTTAAGGAGCATGATTATGAACGCTTTTTTTAAGTTATTATGATAATCTTTTTTTCTTATTATAATAAAAAAATTTATTGTTTGACAAGGCTAATGAGCTTTCTTTAAAAAAAATAAGAATTGAATATGAAAGTGGTAGCTATATAAAAGCAATTGAAATGGCTAAAGCCCTACTTAGTGATGAGCATTTATCAAGTGAACTCAAAATTAATGCGGCAGCTATTTGCGTTAGGGGTTATTTAAAGAATAAGGAATACCGTAGGGCGACAATTATTGTTACTGATTATGAGGATGAGCTTGATAATATTAAACCAATTGATGGTAAGGAATTTGTTCTTGCTGCCCTTGATTTATATAAAGAACAAAAACCATTTAATTTCCATTAAGGAATATGAAGATAGACTAAATAAAAATCAATAGTTCTATTGAATATGAAAAATCCTAAAAAGATAAGCAGATTATTATTCCCGAAATTGCGGAGACAATAGTAGAAGAGCCAAAACAAAATGTTGCAGAAATTAATGTTATTAAAAAAATGAAAAAAACAGATATTTTAGTATCAGAGGCATATGAAAAAAATTTGCAGATGTTTTTTTCTTACATTAATAGTAGAGATAAGAATTTAAAGTTTAGAGAATTTTTTTAGATTAGGGGCCATTGAGCTTACTAAATTATTTCCTATTGATGAGATTGTCATTGTCTATTATAATCAAGGCTATTTTGGTTATCATTATAAGGTTGAAAGAGTATATAACAAAGCCTTCAATAATAAGGATTTAGAGGATACAGTTCTTTTAACAGCTATTGAACAAGAAACTGACGTCTATAAAGAGGACGAAGGCTTAAAAAACATTATAACTAATTTGCCATATGAAGAAAAAAAATATATTTTATGCTTTCCTTTTTTTGAAGATACTATTATTATGGGAAGCATTGCTTATATAAGTAATAAACGTTTTATTGATGTTGATATGGCTTATGAAATTTTAAAGCTTACAAGTCAAATGCTAAATGTTCGTTTAAATAATGAAATGTATATAAACGAGATAGAAACTACAAATAAAAAGTTATTTTTCATTAGTGAGGCAATGTCCTCAGGAATTAAGGTTGAGGCTTCTATGTATGTTCATTCAAATGCTAAGGCCTGTGAGATATTGGATATTTATGAAAACTTAAATGTATCTGACTATGAGTCAAGGATTGCAGCTAATGATTTAATTGCCTATCGTAAGGCGAAGGAGGAAGCATTAGCTAACGAAGCCTTAGATGTTGTTAGTAAATATCATTTTCATAAGGGTAATGAGATTATTTATGTTAAAGAACGCTTTTATCCAATGCTGGAAAAATAAAAACCTATACGCTTATTTCTTTAATTGATGACATTACTGCTGATGAAAAAACCAAAAAAATGATTTAGAGGCTTTGATATATGAAAAATCCTTTATCGAAGCTTAGTGGTGAGGCTAAATTATTTATTGATCTTACTGATGCAATAAAGAATAAAAAAATTTAGTATTGCGCTTATTGATATTAATGATTTTAAGCTTTATACTGATATTTATGGCTTAGCATTCACATCACAATTAATTTATCATTTAGGGTTAGTTATCAAGGAAGAAATTGCTACTGATTTTAATACAAGAGTTTATCATCTTGATGGTGATAAATTTGCTTTTATTATATAATGAGTTAAATGATAAAAAGATTAGCTTTAAGTAAGACTATTAATTATTTAGATAAATTAACTAAAAAAATGTATGATGTAAATAAGAGAATTAAGCTTAGCTTTGCAGCTGGTGTTTATCGTTATACTGCAAACCAAAACATTTCGGATCCTTCAAAGATTTTAAATTATGCATCATATGGCCTATTAGATGCTAAAGAGGTTAAGGATGGACAAAAATCATGTAGCTTTATTTGATCAAAGGAACTATCAAAAAAAGATATTTCGATTTTCAGCTTATAACGCATATAAGCGAATGTATTGATCATAATAAGATGAAAATAACCTATAAGCAAATTATTGATTTAAATGAAAAAAATGTCTATGCTTATTTTGCTAGACTAAATTTAGTGAATTATGATGTTGATTATCAAATGGTTGATAAGGTAATTAAAAAGACGCTCGTTGGAGGATTTATTAGATAAATATTTAATTCAGCAATCTTTAATGGAACTAAAGAATTTTTTTATAATATGACCCATGCCTATTTAAAAAAATATGCATACCTATTCATAAGAAAACAATTGAGGATGAAAAAAATTATTTCCTTTGTTTTAACGCAACTTGATTTTTTCCAAAAATTCCTAAGGGAAATGTAATTTTTTTATGTTGATGAAAGTATTAATAAGGATGTTATGATTAGCTTTATAAATAGTGATTTAGAGCTTGCGACTAATCAAATGGAATGTTTATTTTTTTAGATAGCCTTAAAAATCTTATTTTTAAGCTATAAAAAAATATAATGATAGCTATAAGGAAATACTTGAAATTGCTTTTAAATAAGAAAAATAACGATTATAACAGATGATATTGATACTAAAGATGATCTTCTTAATGCTAAGAAAAATGAGCTTAAATTATATTTATGGAGAATATTACAAGAAAAAAATGTTACTATGAATGAATTAATTTCTAAGGTTAATATGAATAATTAAAAAGTATTTAGCATAATATTTAGTAAATGTTAAGGAGGATATTATGTTAAAAAGAACAAACTTCCATTATTTTTTTATTAGCCTTAGTGGTAATGCTTAGCGTTTATTATATAAATGATACTAAGACAAATAAAAAAATAATGAAACACAAAAATACCTCAGGGTCTATAAAAATATCACACCTATGCTGAATCAAGGCTTGAAGTAATGAAAAATAGAACTAAGGATATTGAAGGCTATGAGGCTGTTGTGGCTAGTGGTGAGCTTTCAAGCACGGAGGTTGAAAATACCTTGCTAAAGGTTGATGCCATATATAAGCTTAATTATAGTGAGGTGGCCTTAGAAAATGAAATTATAGCTCTAGGCTATGATGATGTATTTGTATATGTTGCTGATGGAAAGGTGAATATTGATATCTTAACAGATACATTTAGTCAAACTGAATTTGTTAATGTGGCGCTTTTAAGCAAAGCTAAATTTGACACTAATTATATTGTTACAATTCATACAACAGCATTAAGTTCATAAAAAAAGAGTAGATAATACTCTTTTTTTCTTTTTAATTAGATTGCAAATATGGTAAAAATAATATATAAGTGAAAAAGATATTTTTTTTATGTGAGGAAACAAATTATGAGTAGAAGAGACAATCGTATTTTTTTGGAATGCAAATTATATATAGAGTTGATTTTGATGATGTTTCAACATCTGAAGCAATTAAGCAAGTATTTAATAATGATGATTTTTAATGAGGAAGGCGTGGAATTCGCTTTAAAAATATTTGAATAATCGTGAAAAGGTTGATCAAATTATTGAAATGGCCTTAGAAAATTATTCAATTTCACGTTTAAATGCCGTTGATCGAGCTATTATTAGACTTGCAACTGCTGAAATGTATTTAGGCGAGGATAAAAGAGTAGCTATTAATGAAGCCTTAGAAATTACCAAAAATGTTTTCAGATGAAGGAAACCATAAGGCTGTCGCTTTTTAATAATAGCCTTCTTGATAAGATTGCTAAAGAAATATAGGTGAAAAAATGCAGGAAAATAAGAATGATTATGTAACTGTCACTGCATTAACTAAATATATTAAATGGAAATTTGAGCATGATCATCATTTAGAGGATATTTTTTTGTTACAGGAGAAATTTCTAATTTTAAGCATCATTCAAGAGGTCATTTTTTTATTTTACACTTAAGGATGATGGAGCTGCAATAGGTGCAATGATGTTTGCATCAAGCGCTATGAAGGTTAAATTTGAGCCAAAGGATGGTATGAAGGTTTTTTTAAGAGGAAGAATTTCTGTTTATGAGCCCAGTGGTACCTATCAAATAGTTGTTTCGGAAATGAAAAGTGATGGGGTAGGTGACTTATATTTAGCTTATGAGCAATTAAAAAGAACTTGGTGAGCTTGGCTTATTTGATCCAGCACATAAAAAGCCTATTCCACAAATTCCTAAGGTTATAGGAGTTATAACCTCTCCTACAGGTGCAGCAATTAAAGATATAATTAATACTATTACGAGAAGATTTCCCTTTTGCAAGGTTATATTATATCCAGCACTAGTTCAAGGAGAGGAAGCCAAGAATAGTATTGTTGAACAAATAAAACTAGCAGAAGAGCAAGCACTTTGTGATGTTTTAATTGTTGGCCGTGGTGGTGGAAGCATCGAAGATTTATGGGCCTTTAATGAAAAAATTGTTGCTTATGCAATTTATAATTGTAATATTCCAATTATTTCAGCAGTAGGGCATGAAATAGATTTTACTATTTCTGATTTTGTTGCAGATAAAAGAGCGGCAACACCAACTGCAGCTGCTGAAATTGCCACTCCTAATAAGGATGTTTTAAAACAAAAATATAGTTCAAATCTATGGAATTTTAAATAAAAAAATATTAAGAATTTCTTTTGATAATTATAAACTTATTTTTAGGTAATTTAGAAAAAAATCATTGGACAATAATAGTCCTAAGACAGCTTTGATTCATAAAAGAGAAATTGTTGATGCTAAGTTTAATTCCTTAGGATTAATGATCAAGGCAATTTTAGCTAATAAGGAAAAATAGCTATAAGGTATTAATAGAAAAAAATTTAAAAGCACTTAATCCCTTACAAATTATGGATAAGGGCTATTCAATAGCTAAACATAATGATGAAATTGTAAGAAGTGTTAAGCAGTTAAAAGAAAATGATTTAATAGATATTACTCTAAATGATGGTAGCATTAGAGCTAAGGTGATGGAGGTTAATGATGGAAAATCAAGATAAAAGCTTCGAGGAATATTTATCAATGCTAAATGAGGTTGTTAAGAACCTTGAAAATCGTGATATTTCTTTAGAGGATGCAGTAAAAAAATTATACTAAAAGGTGTTGAGCTTTCTAAGATATGCTATGATATTTTAGATAAAAAAATGAAAAAGCTTGTTGTTGAACAAATGACTAAAAAAATGGTTTGGAACCATTTAAACAAGAATAAGAGGATAATATGATAAAAAAATTGAGGACATTAAGGATCCTTCTTTTATCAAAAAAATCTAAATAATAAAGAGCTTAAGCAATTAGCTAAGGATATTAGGACTTTTTTAATTGAAAATATCAGTAAAACTGGTGGGCATTTGTCTTCAAATTTGGGAATTGTGGAATTAACGATTGCGATGTTTTATGTTTTTGATCCAGAAAATGATAAATTTATATATGATGTAGGCCATCAAAGCTATGTACATAAGATTTTAACTGGTAGGGCTAAGGATTTTTAAAAACTTTAAGACAATTTAATGGTCTATCAGGATATATAAACAAGGATGAATCCAAATATGATATTTGGGAATCAGGCCATAGCTCAACATCGATTTCTGCCGCAGCAGGAATGATAGTAGCAAATAAAGAAAATGCTAATCCGCCTAGGGCAGTTGTTGTTATAGGAGATAGTTCAATATCTAATGGTATTGCCTTTGAAGGTCTTAATTTTTTAGGTAACTTAAAGGAAGAAAATCCAATAATAATTATAAATGACAATAAAATGGGTATTTCTAAGTCTGTAGGAGCAATGACTAGAGTTTTTAGTCGTATGCGTGGAACTAAGGCTTGGCGTAGATTTAAGAGAATTTGCAACATTATTTTTCCTAAGTTTATAACTAATTGGTTTCATCAAATAAAAAGAGGCTTAAAGGGGTATTTACAAAGTGATAATATTTTTGAGGATATGGGCTTTGATTATTATGGACCAATAGATGGTAATGACATTAAATCCGTAATTCGTAATTTTGAAAGAGTTAAGCAAAGTAGGGAGCCAGTTATTATTCACTTAATTACTAAAAAAGGTTGTGGCTATCCTTATGCTGAGGATGACGATATAGGTAATTTCCATGGCGTAGGACCATTTTGTGTTGAAAATGGTAAGCCTTTTAGTTAAGAATGATGATGGTCTTACTAGCTATTCACAAATTGTTGCTAATAAAATACTAGATTTAAGAAAAAAAGGAAGATTTTTTTGTAATTACTCCAGCTATGAAGCAGGGAGCCTGCTTAGATTTATTTTGCAAGTCTTTATCCTAAGAACTTTTATGATGTTGGAATTTCTGAGGAGCATGCAGCCGTAATGGCAGCAGGAATTGCTTTATCAAATAAGAAGGTTGTTTTATTAATGTATTCAACCTTTGCTCAACGAGCATATGATCAATTTTTAAATGATATTGCAAGAAGAGGACTTAATGTAATAATTGGTATTGATAGAGCAGGAATAGTTGGTGAGGATGGTGCCACTCATCAGGGAATTTATGATGTAGCAATGTTTAATTCAATGCCTAATTTTACCATTTGTATGGGAAAAGATGGTAGGGAATGTATGGGACTATTTTCGTATGCTTTAAAATATAATGGCCCTATTGTCGTTCGCTATCCTAAGGGTAGAAGTGAATATAGGACTCTTGATTTGAATTATGAAATAACAAGCCCAACCTGGGATATATTAAGAAAAAGGAAATAAAGTTATCATTATATCTTATGGTACTATTTTAAATAGAATTGAAAAAAACTATTGAAGAAAAATAATTTGGATGTATGCCTTATTAATGCTAGATTTATTAGACCAATTGATGAAGAAATGCTACTTGAACTTTTTTTAAAATGAACAAAAAAATATTTTAATAATTGAGGAATGTGTTAATGTCGGTACACTTTTAGCTAATGTTTTAGATTTTGCTGTTAAACAAGACTTTAAGAAGAAAAATAAAGGGCTATGGTATATCAAGAGATACAATTGTACCTCATGGTAATATTGATATTGTTTTTAGATAATTATGGCTTTTCTAAGGCAGATATATTAAAAGGAAATAGTTGATGCATATGAGAATTGATGTTTATTTATGTGAGCATGGCTATTTTAAAAACAAGAAGTAAAAGCTAATTTAGCAATTAAGGCAAAAGGCAGTTTATATTAATGATAAATTAGTAACTAAGGCTGGATTATTAGTTAATGATGGTGATAAAATAACGATTTCTAAAGAAACAGATCGTTATGTTTCACGAGGTGGCTATAAGCTAGAGGCAGCAATAAAAGCCTTTAATTTAGATTTTACTAATAAAAATGTTTTAGATATAGGCGCTTCAACTGGTGGTTTTACAGATTGTGCTTTAAAGTGTGGTGCCGCATTTGTTTATAGTGTTGATGTAGGAAGCAATCAGCTTGATGAAACCCTTAGATGCAATCCTAAGGTAAAAAAATATGGAAAAAGACTAATATTTTAGATACAAATATTACTGATAGAATTGATTTTATTGTTATGGATGTTTCTTTTGTGCAAATAAAAAAACATGATTCCAGCTTTATTAAAATATGCAACTGCTGCTAACCAAATGGTTTTTATTAATTAAGCCTCAATTTGAGGTTGGAAAAATATTTTTAAAAAATGGAATTGTTAAGGATTCTAAAAATGCATTTAAGAGTTTTTAGAAAATGTCGATGAAATTCTTAGAGAAAATGGGATTTATATTCATAAATGTATCCCTTCACCAATTCTTGGTGGAAGTGGTAATAAGGAATTTTTAGCTTATTGTAGCTTAAATGCCTCACCAAGCTTAAACTTTAAGGAATTAATATAATTTTCGAAAAAAATGGGACAATTTTGGATGATTGCCCTTTTTTTCTTGTTAAGATTAAAAAAATATGTGATATGATTTTTAATAGCTACTTTGGAGGGATAAAAATGTTAAAAAAAGATTATCTGTTGCAAATTTTGCAATTATTGAAGATTTAACAATAAATTTTAATGATAAAATGAGTGTTTTAACAGGTGAAACTGGTGCTGGAAAATCTTTAATCATTGATACTATTTTATTATTGCTTGGAGGACGAGCTGATACGGATATGATTCGTTTTTGGTGAGCCTATGGCGCAAATTGAAGGAGAATTTATAGTAAATAATCCTAAATTAAGGGAATGTATAATTAACTTAGGATATAAAATCGATGATACCTTGATTATAAAAAAAGAGAATTAAAGCAAAGTGGCAAAAAAATATGATTTATATAAATAAGGAGCCTGCAACCCTACAAGCCTTAAAAAATATTGCTACGCTACTTGCAGATATTCATGTTCAAAATGATACCTTTAGACTTTTTTTAGTGAAGAAAAATTATTTAGATTTTATTGATCCTAAGGATGACGATAAATTTAATAATTTATTGAATGAATATGTAGTTGAATTAACTAAATATTTAGAATTATTAAAGAAATACAATTATATTTTTGAAAAAAATCAAAAATCAAACTAAGGAGAAGCTTGAATATTTAAAAATATGAAGCAAATGAGCTTTCGGCATTGAATTTAACTAAGGATATTGATCTTGAGCTTGAGGAAAAAGATAAATAAGCTTAAAAAAATTTTGATAAGATTTATCAGGGATTGAAAAAGCTCGTATGAAAAACCTTGAAAAATGAATATTTTAATCTTGATTCAATTTATGATGCGGCTATTAGTCTAGAAAAGATTGATAAGTTTTCATCTAATTATTTAGAATATGCCAAAAAAGGTTAAGGATGCCTATTATATTTTAGATGATGTAAAAAATTCTTTATATGATGAATTAGAAAATCTTGATTTTAATGCTGATGAATTAAATGAATTAGAGCAATCATATCAAGAAATAGTAAAGGCAAAAGAAAAATATAAGAAGGATGTTAATGAGCTAATTAGCTATTTAGACAAAATCAAACTTGAAATTGCGATGGTTGATGACTATGATAATGCTCTTAAGGAGGCTTATAATTCATTAGAGGAAGAATTTAAAAATTCTAAAGAATAAGGCTAAGGCTTTAAGTGATTATCGTAAGAAGCTAGCATTAGATATTGAAAAGGGAATAATTAAGGAATGTCAGGATTTAGAGCTATATAATGTTGATTTTGCAATCAAATTTAACGAAATAGACTTAAGTGATCCTCTTGATAGTAGTGCATTTTTTTAGATAACGGCTATGATATAATTGATTTTTTGATTTCTCTAAATAAGGGTGAACCAAAAAAAAGCATTGCTAAGGTAGCTTCAGGCGGTGAAATGAGTAGAATTATGCTTGCCTTTAAAGCCTATTTTGCAAGTAAAAGTAATTTAGAGCTAATGGTATTTGATGAAATAGATACGGGAATTAGTGGTAGTGCGGCAATGCAAATTGCTTTAAAAATGAAGCAAATAAGTAAGCATACTCAGGTACTTTGTATAACTCATTTACCTCAGGTTGCGGCTATTGGTGATTATCATTATCATATCTACAAAAATTTATGAGGACAATCGAACTAAAAACCCAAATTGAACTATTAGATGAAGAGGGAAGAATTAAGCAAATTGCAATGATGCTTAGTGGTAGTAAAATATCTAAATTTGCTTTAGAGCATGCTAAAGAATTATTAGAAAAATAAAAGGGGCTGTAAAAAAACCTAGGTTTTTGAATTTGAAATTATTACCTAGGTTTACAGCCTTTTTAATTTGCATATTTATACTTGTCTTTAGCTTCTTGGTTAACTGATTTAGTTTTTAATCTTAGAAGCTTTTTTTGATAGTCGTTTTTGCACTGGGCTTTTTAAATGTTTCTGTTTGAATATTATCCGGTGCTTTCCAATAATTGAATTTTTGCTTCACCATTGAAATGTTTAAATAGTTTTCTAACATTATATCCTAAGCACACTAACATAAATTCAGCAGAGACTTTATTAATGCTACGTCTTCTAAATCGCTCATATTGAAAGTCTTGTTTTATCACCCCAAATGCTCCTTCAACTTGAGATGATCTATTTACTCTCATTTCAATTCCCTCTATAGAAAGTAGATTTTTTTCTGCTTGTTGTATATTTTTTTGAGGTTCAATTGTCACTTCAAAAAAATTTTTAAAATCTTCATTCTTTTTCCTTCATAAATCTTTTACAGTAAGTTGAGAATGGGCAATTATTACATCCTTCAACCTTATAGAAAGTAGAACCTGCTTTTCTATGGTGCCAGTTAAGATTTGTTTTATATCCTATATGACCATTTAGGCACGTAATGGTTTCATCATCATTCAAATGATATTGACTAGGGTTTCTTCCGGATACATTGCCTTCCCATGTAAAGTATTTAACGAAGTTTTTTTTATATTATGTTTATCTAAATATTTGTAGTTAATAAGTGAACCATAACCAGAATCTGCACATAGTCTTTTAGGATATTCATTGTAAAAAATTATAATTAACATCCAATAATGGTACGAAATCATTAATATCTACTCTGGATTGTGTTACTAAATATGCGGTAACTAATCCATTAGCTACTGATATTTGTGTATTATATGCAGCGTGCATATTACTTCCAAGCCCAGAATAATAATCTTCTTTTTAAACACATAGCTGTCGCGTCCTTATCAGTTTTATAATAAGAGTTTCTATTAGGTCCACACACACTCTCTTTCTCCTCATATTCTAAACTCTTTTGTAGATATTCAACTAATAAGTTATAACTATTTATATGTTTTTTTGTTTTCTTTTTATAGTCAAATCATATTGTTTCAATACTTCGTTTAATTCAACAATCTTTTTTTGCTATGACCTTTGATTCAATTATTCCAGATTTATTAATTCCTCTTAATAAATCATATTCTGATAATAATTGTCTAACCTTATCACTTAATTTGTTATGGAAAGTAGTTGGCTTCCAAACGAATTTATATTTATTTGCGTTTGCTTCAAATTTTGAACCATCCAAATATAAATCATCCATACTTATCTTACATTCTTTGAAAAATAGCTTTTAGTAATTAAAGAGAATATGATTTGATACTATATAATCATTCATAAAATTCCCTATCGTCATATGCGTTGGATATTGATCTTGCATTATATAAATGCACCTTAAATCGTTCTTAATTCTATCTTCAATATCCCTAAGCGTACCTTTGTTAAATGCGAAATTATATATAATGACTGCTAATAAATTGTAAGGATTATAGGTTGGTCGCCCTCCTTTATCTTCTTGTGGTTCATTCTTTTTAATCTCTTTTTCCAAAAAATCACAAACGCCTGATTCATCCAAAAGAGATAAAAATTTGTCTATTTTCTTCGCCTGCTCAACATTAGTAGTGTAGCAGTCTACAAAAAATGTACTAATTGTGCTATAATATCTCATGTATTTTATTGTGTGAACAGCGATATTATACCATTAAAACGACTCCGGGTTCGATTCCCCGAGCGTTTTTTTGTTTTTAAGGCAAAGAAAAAGGAGCTGTTGCTCCAAAATCCAAGTTTTTCAAAACCTAGGTTTTTTTACAGCCCCTTTTATTATTTATAAATTTATTTATAGCTTTTGCTACTCCATCATCTTCATTAGATGTGGTAATATAATTAGCATTATCTAAAACCTCTTTAAAGGCATTAGCCATTGCTACACCAATATGAGCCTTTAAAATCATTGAAAGGTCGTTTCCTGCATCACCAATGGCCATTGTTTCATCATCTTTAATATTAAGATATTTAGCAAGCTTTAGAAGTGCTTTTCCCTTATCAGAATTTTTATTTAAAAATTCCAAAAATATTTTTGAGCTTCTAACCATTGTATATTTTGTATAGAAGTAAGAATCAATTTTTTTTTCAAAGATATTAAGACGGTCTGAATCATCAACAACCATCATTTTTGTAAATATATCATTATCATTTATTTTTGAAAAAAATCAATATATTCGGCATTCAAATGGTTAATGCGGCATTCAACATCAGTATACATATTTGGTTCTGATGCTAAAAGCTTACCACTTGAGGTAAAGGCATGGAAGAAGTATTGCTTTTTAGCAAAAATCATATAATTTTTTTACGTCACTACCATAAATTACTTCTTCATAAATAGTTTCCTTTTTTTCCAACATTTAAAAATCTTTTGCGCCATTATAGCAAATGACATAGTCATCATTTGTTGTAAGACCTAAGGTATCTAATACATCATATACTCCATCAATTGGTCTACCTGTTGCAATAACAATTTTGGCTCCATTAATTTTGGCTTGCTTTATAGCTTCAATATTAGCCTTAGATATATTTTTTTGATTGTCAAATAATGTTCCATCTAGGTCTATTGTACATAATTTTATCATTTTTTTCACCATCATTTTAAGCATTTACTAGTTAATTATAGCATATTTGCTAAAAAAATTAAAAGGAAAAAAATTTCCCAGTTTAAAAATCTCATTAACAAGAAAAATAATATTGAGGTGAAATATATGAAAAAAATTGTGCTTTTTTGTTTATTTGTAGTTGCTTCATTTATTAACATAAATATTTTTTTGCTTATAGCATTAATAAGGATGATTATATATATGTGGGTGGTCAAAGTATTGGTCTTGATGTTAAAACTAATGTTTGCGTTGTAGGAACATATGGTATTGAGCTAGATGGTAAAATTTATAAGCCCTGGCAGGATGCGAAAATTAAAGACGGAGATTATATTATTAAATATGCTAACTCTAAGATAACTGATGCTAAAAGCTTAGAGGATGCTGTTAAGATAAATGGTGCTAAAGAAAAATGATATAACCATTAAAAAGAAATAATTATATAATTGATACTAAAAATCAAGCCAGTATTAAAAAAATAATATAATATCTCTTGGCTTATATATAAAAAGATAATATTTTAGGAGTAGGTACCTTAACCTATTATTTACCTAAATATGATTTATTTGGATCTTTAGGGCATAAGCTTACAAATAATGAAATTTATGGTGGTAATATTTATAATGCAACAATAAATTCGATAATTAAATCAAAAGCGTAATAGTGCTGGTGAAAAAAGAGCAAGTATTACTGGTGAGGCAATTGGTGATATTCTCAAAAATACTATAAGTGGTGTTCATGGTAGAGCAACACTTGACACTAAGCAAATGGTTTTAATGCAATATAAGAAAAGAGAAGAGGTTCATACTGGTGATGCTTATATTCGTACCTGTATTGAAGGAAATAAGGTAGAAGAATTTAGTATTAAAATAACAAAATGCTATAATCAAAAACAAAAGGATATTAAGGGTATGAAAATTGAGGTTACTGATGAAAGGTTAATAAGTAAAACAGGCGGAATCATCCAGGGAATGAGTGGAAGTCCTATTATTCAAGATAATAAGCTTGTAGGTGCCTTAACACATGTGATTTTAAGTAATCCTTTAGAGGGCTATGGTATTTATCTTGAATTTATGTATGACGATTTAGATATTAATATTAGAGAATAAAAAAAGTTCGACCCAAATAGGTCGAGCTTTTTTTATGGACGGGTTCCATTTTGAATCATTAAATAAACCAATGTACCAATTGATCCAGCAACCATTGCTATACATAAAATCCAAATTAATATTTGTCCCCAGGTTGTTTTATAAGGATTAACGTATGGCTTTTTTTAGCCTTATCTTTCTTTTTGCTTTTTTTACAGGTTTCTTTTGTATTTTTTTAACAACTACTTTTTTTATTTTTCTTCCATTTTATCACCTAAAAAAATCTTCAAAATTATTTTTATGATATTATATAATATAGATATACTAATTTATTATACTATAATTTTTTTGAAAAAAAGGAAGATGATTTGATGAAAAAAATAATGCAAAAAAATAATATTTCATATTGATTTAAATATGTTTTTTTGCACTGTTGCGGCTATTTTAAATCCTTCCTTAAAGGGTAAAGCCTTTGCTGTTGGTAGGGAAAAATACCTATAAGGGTGTAATTTCTACGGCATCATATGAGGCAAGAGCCTATGGAATTCATTCAGGAATGTCACTTGTTGAGGCCTATCGTAAGAAGCATGATTTAATTGTTGTTTCGGTTGATTATAATCATTTTATTGAATATCACAATAAATTTATTTCATTACTTAAGGAATATACTAATTTAATTGAGGTTGCTTCAATTGATGAGGCATACTTAGATATGAGTGAAATTGCAAAGACAAGACATCCTGTTGATGTGGCAAAGGAGATTCAGCAAAGATTATATAAGCAATATGGTCTTTCTTCATCAATTGGTATTGCTCCTACACTTTTTTTTAGCTAAAATGGGCTCGGATATGAAAAAAAGCCGATGGGCCTTACAATTATTCGCAAAAGAGAGGTCGAAAAGATTTTATTTCCTTTATCTGTTAAGGATATTTTTGGTATTGGCAAGAAAAACCTATCCTAAGCTTATTGAAAATAATATTAATACAATCGGAGAATTAATTAATCAGAGTGATAAGTCTATTAGTCTTATAGGTGAGAATGCTTATAATTATGTTTATAATGCAGTTTATGGTAATACCTCAAATGTTGTTGATGGTAATAGATATTCAGATTCACAAAGTATTTCCACCTCGCAAACCTATGATTATCCTTTACAAACTGAAGATGATATTTTATTTGAATTAAGAGGTATGACTAAAAAGGCTTGTAAGAAAATTAAATGCGGATAATTATTATACTAAAACTATCCGCGTAACATTTAGAAATACCGACTTTAAGACCTATTCAAAGGGTAAAAAGTGTTGATTATACTAATGATTTTTTTATGAAATTTTTTTGAGGTTGTTAGTGAAATCATTGCTGATAATTATCATAATGAGCCTTTAAGATTGGTAGGCGTAGAATTATCAGGACTTGAAAAAAATATACCACTTGAATATAATTTGTTTACATATCAAAGTATAACAGAAAAAGGAGAATAACCTTAAAAACTCTAATAAATGAATTTAAGGAAAAAAATATGGTGATAATTTTTATTCAAAAAAAGGCGTAGATAAGAAATAACATCATCTGTTACCTCTTTAGGAGTAGAAGCACCAGAAGAAACATTTACGGTTTCTTATACCTTCAAGCATTTTAGAATCTAATTCTTTAGCTGATGATATTAGAATCGTTTTTATATGGGATATTTCTTCACTAACCTTAACTAGCTTATTAGTATTTGAACTATGCTTATCACCAACAACTATACATAAATCAGCCTTTGGCTGGTTTGCCATTGCATGCTGACGAATTGTAGTGGCACCACAAATTTTATCATCATAAATTAAATTTTTTTATATTTGCTTTCTAAAGCATTTTTTTAATATCTAAAAATATCATAAATGGATAAAGTGGTTTGATTTGTTGCATAAATTTTATCATCCTTGATATTTAATGATTCTAGGTCATTTAATGTACTTATTAGATGAATATTAGAAGAAATTCCTAAAAATACCTTCAGCTTCTGGGTGACCTTTTGTTCCAATGTAGATTATTTCATAGCCAAGCTCTAAATGCTTTTTTTATTTCTGCTTGAACCTTTAAAAAACATTCTTACAGGTAGTATCAATAATATCAAGATTTTTTTGGCGGGCAATTTCATAAAAAATGGGTGGAACACCATGGGCTGAAAAAAACAACACTTCCGGATTTTATTTCTTTAAGCTCCATAAGCTTAGTTTTGTTTTTTTATCATCTAAAACAATTACACCTTTTATTTTTTTAAGGCCTTCCACAACTATATCATTATGAATTATTCTACCAAGTAGATAGATTGGCTTTTTGATATTTAGAATCATTTAAGGCCTCATCTAAAAATTCTTAGGGCTCTACTGACCCCAAGACAAAAATCCTTGAGGTTTGATTACGTTTACATTCATTTAAATCACCAGTATTATTATAACATAGCTATTAATATCTTGCCAAGAGTTCAAAAAAATGATAATATTAAATGTAATATGTTTTTGTTATAAATATTTAAAAAGGAGGAAGACCCTTGGTCTTTTTAAGATATAATGTTTTTGATTCATACGATTTAAAGGATTACATAGTAAGAGCTATTAAGGACTTAAATTTTAAGAGCTTTAGTCAGGGTTCAAAGAGAGGTTTTTTTAATAACTGGGATAAGAATAAGAATTTATTAGTTAAATCAAAAAAACTGGTAGTGGTAAAACTCATGCTTTTTTTAATACCAATTTTTGAGCATTTAGATGAATCCTTAAAGGAGGTACAGGCTTTAATTATTGCCCCTACTAAGGAGCTAGCGATGCAAATTTATAAGGTTGCTCAGCACATTGCTTCCTTTTCTAGTGAAAGTATTAATATAAAGCTTTATGTTGGTGGTACTGATAAGGAAAGAGAAATTGAAAAGATTAAAGCTAATATGCCACAAATTGTTATAGGTACTCCAGGTAAAATTCATGATTTAGCGATAAAGGAAAAATGCTTTAAAAAAATCTATAAGGCTAAATATTTCGTTGTAGATGAGATGGATATGACTCTTGATCAGGGCTATATGGATGAATTAGATCAAATAGCCGCAATTGTTAAGGATTCTAAAATGCTTTTCTGTTCAGCAACAATTGCTGTATCATTAATGCCATTTTGTAAGAAATATTTGGATTCACCAGTAATAATCGATTTAGAAAAATAAATCAGAGCTTAAAATTAAGCATATTTGGATTCCTATTAAGCATAAGGAAAGAATGGAAGTGCTTGATAGCCTAATGGCGACAATGCAGCCTTATCTTGCAATAATATTTGCTAATAAAAAGGAAACTGTAAAGGAAATTGGAGCTCATCTTCATGGCCTTGGTATTGATGTTGCCGTTTTACATGGTGATTTAGATCAACGTCAAAGAAAAAAAGAACATTAAGAGAAATTGCTGATTTAAAATATCAATATGTTGTAGCCTCTGATTTATTTGCTCGTGGTATTGATATTGAAGGAGTTTCACATATTATAAATTTTTGATTTACCATATAATTATGAGTTTTATGTTCATCGTAGCGGTAGAACTGGTAGAATGAATCAAGAGGGAATCGTCTATACACTATATGATGATTTAGATGATGAATACCTTAATAATTTAGCTAAGAAGGGTATTAAGCCTGAATATTACGAGATAAAAAATAAAGAGCTTGTTCCTTATAAAGGAAGAAATACTCGTAAGGAAAAGAATTAAGCCTAAAAACTGATTATGAGCGTGAGGCTGCAAAATTTGTTCCTAAGGATACAAAGGTAAAAGCCAGGATACAAAAAAAGAAACGACAAGAAAAAAATTAAAGAGATTGCGGAAAAAAATTAAAAAAAGCAAGATAGAAAAAAATAGGAGATTTAGATAATATGAATGATTATGTTATTATATCCGATTCAACAATAGATATGCCAAATGAATTTATTTTTAGAAAATAATATTGAAGTAATTCCAATGGATTTTATATTAGATGGCAAGGAATATAAAAAAATTATTTAGATTATCGTGAAATTGATTTTAAAGATTTTTTTATAATCAATTACGTAATGGTGCAAGATGTAGTACAAGTCAAATATCAATTCAAACAACAATTGATACCTATGAAAAAAATATTTACAAGCTGGTAAGGATATTTTAGGGATTGTCTTTTCATCTGGCTTATCTGGAAGCTTTAATTCAGTAAGACTTGCTTGTAGTGAGCTTAATGAGAAATATCCAGAACGTAAGATAATGCTAATAGATTCTAAATGTGCATCATCTGGTGAGGGCTTATTAGTATGGTATGCTAATGAATTTAAAAAAAGTGGTTTAAGCCTTCCTGATTGCTATAATAAAACATTAGAATTAGTTAATAAGTTATGTCATTGGTTTACAGTTGATGATATTGATACACTAAGAAGAGGTGGAAGAGTAAGTGGTGGCGCAGCCTTTGCTGCTAAAACCTTAAATATTAAACCTGTTCTTCATGTTGATGATGATGGTCACTTAATTCCTATTTATAAGAAGATTGGTAGAAAAATCAGCAATAAAAGCAATTGTTAATTCTTATGAAAAAGCTAAGAGATACTACTATTAAGCAAATGATTATTATATCTCATGGAGATTGTGAGGATGATGCAAAATATTTAGAGGCAGAAATTAAAAAAATTACCCCTGATGCTAATTTTATGATTTCTAAAATTGGTCCTGTAATTGGTGCTCATTCTGGTCCAGGAACTCTAGCATTATTCTTTATTGGAACAAAACGTTAAAAAAAGAAGCAAAAAGCTTCTTTTTTTATTTAGCTATTTTTAATAATAATTGATTAATCAAGATAGCAATATCGTCAAGCGTCAAATCAAGATCACCACGGAAATAATCGACAACTAGATAAATGATACCATTTGTTAAAAAAAGCTAATTTCAGCTTTTTCTTGTTTTTTTGGATCATTGGCAAGTCTTAAAAAAATAATAATATTTATTTAATCTTTGGAAGCACATAATTTTTTTAGCTTATCAATAAATTTAATAGGGAAATCTGCCTTAAAAAGCATTTTATAAATTTCTTCATTTTTCCTTCAATGTTAATAAGACCTTATTAATATAGGGCATAAATTCATTATTGTTTCTTTTAGAAAATTCATCCATAGTATTTTCTAAAAAGTGTAAAAAAATTTCATCCTCGAATTCTTCAATGACAGCATATATATCCTGGTAATGACAATAAAATGTACTTTTTGATATATCAGCCCGCTCAACAATTTCTTTAACGGATATTTTATTAATATCCTTTTTTTCTTCTAATATTTTGGCAAATGCTTCACGAATTAATTTCTTAGATCGAATTGAATTTCTATATTCAGCCATGATTTTACCTCACTTTTGGACAATTTTTTTATATTTTAGTACAAAAAAATGGACACAAATACGATTTTTTTGTTTATTGTACTTTCCTCAAATAAGATTATACTACTATTGTTGAAGAAAAATCAAACCCTAGTTTGAAAAATAAACTTAAGTTTGATAATGTAAAGGAGGAAATTATATGGCAGTATTAGAAGTTAGTCATTTAACTAAGGACTATGGATCTGGTCGTGGAGTATTTGATGTTTCGTTTGCTATTGAAAAAGGTGAAGTTTTTGGTTTCCTTGGACCAAATGGTGCTGGTAAATCAACTACGATTAGACATTTAATGGGATTTTCTAAGCCGCAATCTGGTGATTGTAAGATATTTGGAGAATCATCATTTACTAATTATGATAAAATTTTTATCTCATGTTGGATATATTCCCGGATAAATTGCTTTGCCAGCTGGCTTAACAGGATGGCAATTTATTAAAATGATGCAGGATTTACAAGGTATTCATAATGAAGAAATGCTTCATAGAATGCTTAATAAGTTTGAGTTATATGATAATGTATTATCAGGTGATACTAAGCGAATGAGCCTTGGTGTAAAAAAAGAAAGCTTGCAATTGTTACAGCATTTATGTCAGACCCAGATGTTTTGATTTTGGATGAACCAACAAGTGGTCTTGACCCGGTTATGCAAGAGGTATTTATTGAGTTTATCAAAGAAGAAAAAGAAAATGGTAAAAACAATTCTTTTATCTAGCCATATATTCTCAGAAATAGATGCTACATGTGATCGAATTTGTATTATTAAGGATGGTAGAATTGTTAGTGAATTTATTGCTAATGATTTGAAGCATTCAAGTATTAAAAAAATTATAAAAATAACCTTTGCTGATAAGAATGCATTTAATAAATTTATTAATGATAATTCTAAAAAAATGAATTTATTAAGGTTTTTAAATATTGTTGAAGATAAAAAAATAATGTTTTTAATAGCTACTAATGATAAGGATATTAATAAGGTTATTGATTATTTAGCTAATTATGAAATGCTTGAATTTAATAATATAAAGGAAACACTTGAGGATTACTTTATGAAGTTCTATAAAGAGGATAAAACATTTGGAGGTGTTTCAAAATGAGTTTAATTGAAATTGAGCATTTAACAAAGGATTATGGAAATCAAAGAGGTGTCTTTGATATTAACCTTTCAATTGAGAAGGGTGAAATGATTGGCTTTGTTGGTACTAATGGTAGTGGTAAAACTACAACGATAAGAAACATTCTAGGTTTTATTAAGCCAACAAGCGGTAGAGTAGTAGTAAATGGTATGGAGGCCTGGAGTCATTCAAGTGAAATTGCTAAAATGGTTGGTTATGTTCCTGGTGAGATCGCATTCCCTGATTTAAAGACAGGTGCTAATTTCTTGGAAAGTCAAAAAGAATTTCTTCATATGGATAATATGGATTATGCTAATGAATTAATTTCTAAGCTTCAGCTTGATATTAAAGCAAACCTAAAAAGAATGAGTAAGGGTATGAAGCAAAAGACAGCACTTGTTGCAGCATTAATGAATAATGCTGAAATAATTATTCTAGATGAGCCAACAACAGGACTTGACCCATTAATGCGTGTTGCTTTCCTTGACATAATTAAGGCTGAGCATAAAAAAGGTAAAACTATTTTTTTATGAGTTCTCATATGTTTGAGGAAATGGAAGAAACATGTGATCGTGTAGCACTTATAAGTGATGGTCATATTATTGATATTGCTGATATGAATAAAATTCGTAATCGTGATGTTGAGGACTTTAAGATTGAATTTAATAATCATAATGATTATGAGGCTTTCTTAAAGCTAAATTATAATTTTATTCGTTTACAGGAGCAATTTAATCAGGTTACTATTTCCCTTCCAAAGGAAAAATATTAATAATTTATTTAAAGATTTAAAGAATTATGATGTTAAATTTATAACGGAGGTTAAATATACACTTGAGAAGCATTTCAAGGAAAAAATGATGGAAAATAAGGAGAAGAAGAAAAATGTTTAGTAAGGCTTTATTTAAACAATCATGTAAGGCAAATGGTCTTATGTGGGGTATTATTACTTTTGCAGTTTGTTTTATGCTAGCATGTGTTATGCTAATTAGTGGTACTGGAAATATTAGTGGTGTTAAGGATTCTGTTGAAGATACAATTATTGTTGAAACAATTGATTCTGAGCTTGAAAAAGAATGCTATTAATTATTATGATGTCGCAACTACAGCTGAAGAAAAATTTGATGAATATTTTGTTAGTGAATTTAAAGCAAGCTTTTTAGCTGAATTTAAGAAGAGCGGAAATGCCGTAGAAGCATATAAGACTACAGCTCAAACTAATATTGCAACTGTTTATCAAGCAGCAATTGCTGATTTAAATAGCTATATTTTAGAGGTTGCTAAGGCTCGTGGCTTTGAAGAAAATAGTAGTGCTCATCAAGAGCTTTTAGGAGTTGCTTTATTTACAATTAATCCTAATGGTCAAGCAAATGATCAATTTGAAGCATTTGAACCAGGTTCAAAAACTGATGCTTATGATGTTACAAGCTTAGTTCAAAACATTAATGTATCTGATCTTACTGCTTGGGCTCTTGGTAATGAAGGTACAAATATTAATGAATATTTAGTATCAGATACAAGAAATGAATATCGTAATGACCGTGGTGCTTATGCAGTTCCAATTTTAATTGGTGGTAATATGACAAAGCCTGAGGTTAAGGCTTCTATGCTTGAAAATTTAAAGGAATATGGTGTAACAGAAGAAAAAGTATAATACTTTCGATTATTCTTATACAAGAGTTAAGCATTTATCTAAGACAGCCCTTGTTTCTTATCAGGCTCGTTTAGAATATGAATTATCTTTATTAGACAAGACAAGTGATAATTATAATGAATTAGTTCTTTCTAAGAAAAAAAGGAATTAAATCAGGATATTGCTGGAAGCTTACTTGATTTATTACCAACTGATGTATCAGATGCTATTAAGGAAATTGGCCAAATGGATTTATATAGTCTAATTGTAGGTTCAATTTTTCTTTAAGATTGCCGGTCTATTATTACCTATTATTTATATGATAATGGTATCTAATAACTTAATTGTTGGTCAGGTTGATTCAGGCTCAATGGCTTATGTGTTATCAACTTCAACAAAGCGTGACCAGGTTACATTTACTCAAGCTTGTTATTTAATTTTATCATTATTCTTAATGTTTGTTTGTACAACTATAACAAGTATTGTTTGCTTAGGAATAGTAAATATTTCTTCAACAAATCTTACAGTTGGTAAATTAATTCTAATTAATTTAGGCGCATTCCTTGTATTATTTGCAATGTCTGGAATTAATTTCTTAACATCTTGTATCTTTGATCGTAGTAAGAAGTCAATGGCAATTGGTGGAGGATTAAGTATGTTCTTCCTAGTTGCAACAATGCTTGGCTTATTTGGTTCAAAGGTAATCCCTTCAGTTGTAAGAATCAAGGCTTTAAATAATTTCAACTATGTAACAATTATTTCATTCTTTGATGCAGTATCAATTATTGAAGGAACTAATGCATTTATTTGGAAATTTGTAATTCTATTAGTAATCGGAATTGTTGGTTATATAATTGGTGCATTAAGATTTAAGAAGAAGGATTTACCTCTTTAATAACAAAATTTAAAAAGTAATATCAGTAATGGTATTACTTTTTTTGTATTTCTCTTGAGATTAAGTAAAATTAATTATAGACTAAAAATAGAAGTGAATAAAGGGAAGAAAAAAGTATTAATTTTAATGAGTTTAATTACCTTAATCATTGGAGTTAAGGGATTAAACGTATCGGCTTCAACTGAAGCAAAAAGAGGTGGCAATGAACTAATATAGTAATCGAAATGTAAATGAGGTAGCTTCCTATTTGGATGGATTAGATGAAACATATTCAAAACTATTTAGAGTACGTTTCACTGATTATCGCTATGTTGTAGAATTTGCAACTGGTTCGCATTCAGTTGTTAATAGTGATGATTCATTGTTTTATCCTGTTAGTAATAAAGTACAAATAACTAATACTCATCAAACAAGTCTTACTCTTGAAAAAAAAGCGGAATATGAGTTTTATAATACAGTTGGATTTTATCAAAATGTGGGAATACCATATTATATTCTTGCAATTGATACAATTACGAATACAAGTTATGATGCTGAAGAAAAAGTTCAATACGGCAAAAATCAATATGGTTTCTTGTCCAACAACGATGTATGAGTTTAATGCTGGAGGTGATAAGTATATAAAGAAATTAAAAAAACGATATATATACTTGAAAAAAATCATTAATATCGATAGGAATTACCTCATTGATAGCAATCATTAGCTTTATAATATTATCTAAATTAATGTTTGTACAAATCTTTATGGGAATAATGCTAAAATACATAGGATTTATAATATTAGCATATTTAGCAATGTTTATAATAATGGTAATAATAATTATGTTAATTCATTATTTATCAAGTATAAAAAAATAAAGACAATAAATCCAAAAAGTAGTAGTAAGCTTAATATTTTTTTAGTTTTTGGTAAATGTATTATTATGTGTTTGTCAACAAAATATGCACTTTTTTGATTATCAAGCAAATGTTTATAAAGAAATACGTAAGGATGCAATGTATGTAGGAGAATATGATAGGTATGCCGAAAAAAAGAATGTAAAGAATATGATTAAAGATTATCCAAACACAACCCATTACACCTACACTATTAGTCGTGAGAATGCCACTACTAATGCTGATTATAAAAGATATTATTTTTTTCTGATAAACAATTTTTAATTGATGGTATTTCGACAAGTGGTTATTGTACTAAGTGTAATATAATAATTCAAAGAGACGAATATAATTATACAAATGATTATGAATTAGCTAAAGAAAAATAATTATACATATATAGAATTATATGGACCAAGTATGACTGCAAGTGGAAATCCTGTAACTAAAGAACAATTAAATGAAACAAAAGTAATATATAAATATATGCCGAATTTCAATGCCGAAATTATGAGTTTTAATAAAGAAAGATATCAGTATACAAGTGTTTATATTGGTAAGAAAAAGGATTTATTAAAAAAATCAAATTAAATCCTGAAAAATTACTTATACATTGAATATGGATATAAGGAAAGACAGCTTTTATATCAGTTGAATAATGGTGATAAATTGCTTTTTATCATTTGGATATATACCAATCTTATTATCAATAATATTAGTATTTATTTCTTATAATTTTTTTTAGTTGTAACAGAAGGATATGATAATAAAATAAAAAAAGATTATTAGGAATGAAGAGATTTAAGTTCTTTATTTCAAAAAAATAAAAGAAGGGTTAATTATATATTTTATTCCTTTAATAATAGGATTAATTATATCAGGAATATATTCAATAATAAAAATTTAAGGCAGGCTATAGCTTTATAGCACTAGCATTAATATGTGGATCAACAGTAATTTTATTAATTATTATTGCCTTATTACAATTAAAGAAGACTTATAATGGCAATTTAATAATAAAGAAGGGAACTATTTAATTTAGATAGTTCCTTTTTTTGAGTTATTCAATTTATTTTCTCTTTTTAAATATGATAAAAATAGGTGTGAGGTTATAAAGATATGGAAGAAATGTACTTTGAAAAAGAAATATGTGCTTAGAAACATCTGATTTTTGATTTTTAAAGATAAAAATTAGAATATCTGCTATTTTGGACTTAACACAAAGCATTGCGGGGCTTCATGCTGATATGCTTGGTGTATCATACGAGGAATTAAAAAGCAAAAGATATGTTTTGGGTTATTTCTGGATTAAGATTTACTTTAAAAAGAAATCCTAAGGCTGATGAGGAAATAACGGTTAAAACTTGGCCATTAAAGCCAGTTGGAGCTAGATTTATTAGAGACTGTGTATTTACTGATAAAGATGGTAATGATATCATTTTAGTTGAAACTACTTGGATTGTAATTACCATTGATCGAAAAAAATTGTTAGACCAGCAAATGTGAGATTTAATTCGACAAATTATTTTGATAAGTCCCTATATAATGATAATATGCCGAAAATTTGCTTCGACGAAAACAAAAAATATAACTTTAAGTCCCATATTGTTAGAAATTCCGACCTTGATCATAATGGTCATATGAATAATGCCAAATATGGCGATTTGATTTTAGATATTTTTTTGCACCTACAGCAAATATCAAATCATTTGTTATTAATTTCAATCATGAGGCACTAAATGGGGAGGAAATTAAAACATATTATTATATGGATGAAAGGGAAAAATGGTATATATTATTTTGAAGGGGTAAATGAGGATAGAAAAATTTTTATACAGCTATGCTAGAAATGGAGATTAAAGATGAATAATACTAAGGAACTACTTAAATTTATACAGGAAAGTCCAACTTGCTTTCATGCAATTAAAAATATTTGTGATATACTTGATCAAGCAAATTACGAGCTTTTAATGGAAAATGAGCATTGGAATTTAGCAAAGGGTGGAAAATATTATGTTGTGAGAAATCAATCATCAGTATTAGCCTTTACAATTCCCAATAGCTTAGATAATCTATCATTTAATATTAGTGCTTCACATAGTGATTCACCAACATTCAAAAATTAAACCTAATTTTTTTCTTTGGAAAGTGTTAATTTTTTTATCAGGAATTAAATACTGAGATTTATGGTGGACCAATTATTTCAACCTGGATGGATCGTCCTTTAGGCGTAGCCGGAAGAGTAATTGTTCATGCTTCTGATACAATTAGTACAAAGCTTGTTAAGATTGATAAGGATTTATTAATTATTCCGCATATAGCACCTCATGTTGCTAGTGAAAAATCTTAATGGTGTTAAATATAATCCTCAAATTGATATGCTACCTTTAATATCAACTAAAGATCAAAAAAATTTGATTTAAATGATATTATTGCTAGTACTATTAATGTTAAAAAAAGAAGATATTATTGCTTCAGATTTATTTTTTTATATGTTCGTGATAGAGGTCATGTTTTTAGGTCTTGATGATGAATTTATTGCTGCACCTCAGCTTGATGATTTAGCTTCTGCCTTTGGTTGTCTTAAAGGATTTGTTTCTGCTTCAAATGAAGCAAGCATTAATATTTATGCATGCTTTGATAATGAAGAGGTGGGAAGCAGGACAAAGCAAGGAGCAGGCTCTAAATTCTTAGCTGATACAATTAGCCGTATTGGTGATGCCCTAAAGCTTAGTGCTACAGATATTTCTTGTGCACTTGCTAATTCATTTATTGTTTCAGCAGATAATGCTCATGCTGTTCATCCAAATCAACCAGGAAGAACTGATGCTAAAAACAATGCTTTATTAAATCATGGTATTGTTATTAAATATAATGCTAATCAAAGCTACACGACTGATGCTATTTCAAGTGCTTATTTTGAAACAATTTGTAAAAATGCTTCAGTTCCTTATCAAAAATATACAAATAGAAGTGATGTAAGAGGTGGCGGTACCCTTGGTGCTATTTCAACCTCACAGGTAAGCATTAATAGTGTGGATATTGGCCTACCACAGCTTGCAATGCATTCAGTAATGGAAACTGCAGGAAGTAAGGATGTTTCTTATTTAATTAAAGCAATGGATGAATTTTATTCATCTCATTCAACATTATTAGTTAACGGATGCTATAAAAATTGAAAAAAATAAGTATTTTGATTATGATCTTGCTATGCGTTATTTGGCCAATAATGAAGTAATCTTTAAAAAAAGGTAGTAATCAAATTTTTTTAGATAATTATAAAAAAATTTCTTAAATGAAATTGAAGAAAAACACTTATGATAAAAATTCATAGTCTTAAGGGAATAACTCTTAATCTAGGTGCTGAAAATCTTTATTATTGCTCACAGCAGATTTTAGATAGCATAAAAAAAGGCGAAGATTTTGATCTTCAAGCCTTTAAGTATTGCTTTAATATGACATATAATGAATTAAAGGATTTTTGTAGACGAAAAATTAATCTTTCATCACCTTCTAGATAATTATCATTAAAAATCACCTGATTTTTTTGATTAAAGAGAATCCTTCAATGTTTAGCTTTTCTAAGTCATAATAATATTCATAATAATTTTTCTTTAAGGGTAACAGAATCAAGCTTATCATATATTTCAATATTATGGACTAAGCTTAAATCTGTTACCTTTTTTTGTTTTCCAAACTAATTTATAGGTTTGAAAAATCTTTAATGATTTCATTATTAAGATATTCATCTAGCATATCTAAAGAAAAAGACATCACAAATGAATATTCCACCCTTATTTAAGTGCTTTTTTTACACAATTAAAGGTTTTAATAACTAATTCTTCATTTTGTAAAAAAATTGATAGAATCGAAGAAGCAGGTTATAACATCAAATTTTTCATTTAAATTAAAATCTGCCATATCATCTACATAAAAAGGAATATTTAAATGATTAATTTTGGCTTTTTCTTTAGCAATTTCAATTATTGACTCAGATAAATCAAGGCCTGATACATTATACCCCTCAAGCTTTAATAATATAGCTAGTGTACCACTACCACAGGCTAAATCGAGAATTTTAGAATCTTTATTTAAGTATGGTTCAATAAATTCTAGCCATAAATCATAATCAATTTCCGAAATGGCATCGTCATAATAATAGGCGAATTTTTTATATGCGTTATTCATTTTCTTACCTTCAATTCATTAATTTCGTCTTCATTTGGATCAATATAAATAGTTTTCTCATGAGAAATACTTACAAAGCAGGCTCTTTTTTTCCTGGTATTTTTCTTTATATAGCGAACAAGTGTATAATTTACAGGAACAGAAGAGGAATTTTTGTAGGTTGAATAATAGGCAGCAATACTAGCTGCAAGTCTTATTTCCTTTTCTGTTGCTATAGCTAAATCCTTGTTTAATACAACGTGACTTCCTGGAGCATCCTTTACGTGAAACCACAAATCATTTGGATGAGCTAGCTTATGAGTCAAATATTCATTTTGAATATTATTTTTTTACCAACCATTATATATGTTTCTTCATCTAAATCATATGTTAAAATTTTTATTTTTTGTTTACGATTATTTTTCTTTAAGGAATCACGTATATATTTACCATTTTTTAATTCCTCAGTAATTTCTATAATATCAGCTAAATCAGCATGCTCAATTTGATTTTTCAAAATTGAAAAATAAGCGATTTCTTCATCACAAATATTTTTTTGTTCCTCTAAATATTTTAATGAGGTTTTTAAGCTTTTTGGTATTTTTTTATAAAAAAACGTTTTGAATTTTTCTAAAACATCATATTTAGAATCAAGATTAATTTTTTTGTTGTTTTGTTTTCATAATAATTAAAGACCTCAATATAATCAGCGTGTAGCTTTAAATTGGGATAGCTTAGAAGAAGCTCACCTTTAATTTTATAGCTATCAGCATCTAGGACAATAATTTTATCTCGTTCGACCTTTCTACACTTTTCTTGGCTCTTTTTATTCTACGATTAACAAATGTTAATATGTCATTTGATTCTTGCTTAATTTTAGCTGATTTATCTATTTCATAATAATAATTTTCTAGTAGTCCTGATAAGGTATCATAGTTCTTTATTATATTATTATCAAGATTATTGTAATAAAAATCTATTTGCCCATTTTGATTTAAAAAGGTTGCGGGCTCATTTAAGGTGTATAAGGCATCATAAAAGAATTTTTGCAGGATTTGTGCTTGAAATTGCAGGAATAGCTAGGGTTAATGAAGCACCCTCAAAGGTGCTTACTATTTCCTTAGCACTAGTTATGTTTTTTTAAATTTATTATAGATTTCATCGTATGATAGAAGATAGGGATTAATTTTGTTTTGAAGGGGAAAGCTATATTTTGCGTTAGGCAAAATAATTCTTGTAGAATCGAGGCTTGCATCATGCTTTAGGGCTTCAATTATAGTGTAATCATCATTACATAATATGATATTAGAATAACGACCCATTATTTCACAAATCAATCTTTTTTTACATAAATCTTGGAATTCATTAAAGCCACTTAAATCTAATTCAAGAATTCTATCATTAGAAATCATTTTGATATCAATTAACTTATAGCCTTCAATTTGCTTACGTAAAAACCATAGTGAATGGCTTTTGGCTTTAATACTGATTCATAGTTTTTTTATTTGCTAAATGAATTCTTGCATATGAAGACGAAAGGGAAATTAAAAGACTATAATTTTTTTGCCAAATTTACGAAAAATCAAAAAGATAATCATTTTCACCTATTTGACTTATTTTATTTAATTTTCCACTGTTTATAACTTTTAATTCATCCATCATATGATGTAAAAATATTCCGTCAAAGCTCATAATTCATCACTCCATCATCATTATAGCATTTTTTTATTTGTATATTCAAATTTTAAAAAAAGATAAGCGCTTACACATTCTTTTCGGTTGATTTAAAAATTAAAAATGTGATAAAATAATAGTAAATATATTTTTAGCGAGGAAGTAGCAATGAAACTAAATGATCGAGGCCTATTAGTAGTTTTATCCGGTCCATCTGGTGTTGGAAAGGGAACAGTTCGAAAAGCATTATTTAATATGCCAAATCAAAATTTTGTGTATAGTGTATCAATGACCACAAGAAAGAAACGACCTGGTGAGGTTGATGGTGTTGATTATTATTTTGTTAGTCGTGAGGAATTTGAGGAGAGAATTGCGGCTGGAAAATTCTTAGAGTATGCTGAATTTGTTGGAAATTATTATGGTACGCCGTTAGATAAGGTTGAAGAGCAGCTTGATTTAGGTAAAGAGGTTATTTTGGAAATTGAGGTTGAGGGTGCATTACAGGTTAGAAAGAAATGCCCATCAGCAGTTTTAATTTTTCTTGTGCCACCTGGAAAGCAAGCCCTATATGATCGCTTAAAGAAGCGTGGTACTGAGCCTGAGGATGTTATTGCTGAAAGAATCGCTAAAGCAAATCGTGAATTTAAGCTTGCTCATATGTATGATTATATTGTTGTTAATGATGAGGTTATCAATGCTGCTGATAGAATTATGGCCATAATTCGTGCTGAGCATGCTAAAACTGAAAGATCAATTCATAAATATATGAAAATGCTAAATGATTAATATTTACAAATTTAGGTTTTTTAGGTATAATATTAAATGAAAGGATATGGATATATCATGAAAAAGGTTGTTTATGATGGAATGCGTTATCCATCTATTGATGATTTATTAAACGTTATTGATTCTAAATATAAATTAGCAATTTGTGCTGCAAAGCGTGCTAAGATTATTGAAGAGGAAAAATTGGACATCAGCTGAAAAATGCAATTTGTTGTAAGCCTGTTGGTCAAGCATTAGAGGAAATTCTTGAAGGCAAAACAATGATGACTTTTAAAAAGAAACCTAAAAAGAGTTTTCAAAACTCTTTTTTTCTATAATAAGGAGATTTTATGGGCGATATAAAGGAAAAAAATTAAAGCTTTTACCAGATCTTCCTGGCTGTTATTTAATGAAGGATAAAACGGGGAAAAATCATTTATGTTGGTAAAGCTAAAAATTTAAAAAATCGTGTTCGAAGCTATTTTCATGGAGCACATAATGCTAAAAACAACTAAGCTTGTTAGTGAAATTGATAACTTTGAATATATTGTTACTAAAAAAATGAGCTTGAAAGCTTTGTTTTAGAAATTAATTTAATAAAGCAGTATGATCCTAAATATAATATTATGCTAACAGATGATAAGACCTATCCTTATATTGCCTTAACAAATGAGGAAAATCCTAGGCTTATTGTAACTAGAAATACAAGAAAAAAGAAGAATGCTAAATATTTTGGACCTTATCCTAATGTGGCATCAGCAAGAAAAAAACTGTTGATATGCTTAATATGATATATCATTTTTCGTAAATGTAGCTTTATTCCTAATAAGGAATGCCTATATTTTCATATGCATGCTTGCTATGCTCCCTGTATAAATAAGGGTGTAATTGATTATACAAAAGATAAGGAAGCAGTTATTTCTTTCTTAAATGGTAATACTGATGGAGTATTAAAGGAATTAACTCTTAAAATGGAAGAGGCTAGTAATAATTTAGAATTTGAACGAGCAATGGAATTTCGAGATTTAATAAATGATATTAGAAAAAAACTACTGAAAAAGCAGAATATTTCAATTAATGATTTTTTTCTTCAAAGGACATTGTTGGTCTTTATATAACTGATGAAGAAATAGCGGTTCATATTTTAATCATGCGTAATGGTAGTATTGTTCAAAAATGAACAAACCAATTTTACTTATGTTGGAAGTAGTAGTGAAGCAATTAGTTCATATTTGCTTATGTATTATGAAAATGAAGAGCTTAGACCAAAGGAAATTATTATTTCTAATGTACTTGATTTACAAATGCTAAATGAAGCTTTAAAGGTTAATGTCTTTACTCCTCAAAAGGGTCAAAAGAAGGAGCTTTTTAGAGATGGCTAATGCCAATGCTAAAAAGGACTTAGAAAAACAAATTTCACATTTATCAAAATAAGGTTTTAAAGAAAATAGAAACTATTGAAAATTTAGGTAAGCTTTTAAATATTAATCCACCTTATTATCTAGAAGCATTTGATAACTCTAATTTATTTGGCGAATATCCTGTTAGTGCGATGGTTGTTTATAGAAATGGTAGGCCATCACCTAAGGATTATCGTAAATATCATGTTAAAACCGTTGCTGGGGCTAATGATTATGCGACAATGAAGGAAGTAATATATCGAAGATATTTACGTCTTTTAATGGAGGATAAGCCAATGCCTGATTTAATTATTATGGATGGTGGAGAAATTCAGGTTCATGCTTGTCTTGAAACTCTAACTTCGTTAAATGTTGATATTCCAGTTATGGGTATTCAAAAGGATGAGCACCACGTAGCAAGAATAATTTATTATAATGATCATTTAATTGAAATATCTAAAAATAGTGATATCTATTTATTACTTGCTAATATAAGTCAAAGTGTTCATGATTTTGCGATTAGATTTTTTCGTTCTACTAAAACTAAAGGTATTTTTTCTTCCCGTCTTGATAATATTAAGGGACTTGGACCAAAAGGCAAAGCAAAACTCTTGCAACATTTCATAACTATTGATAAAATAAAGACAGCTACAATTGAGGAAATAAAAAGTGTAGGAATTTCTGAGGGTGTAGCTAAAGAAATAATTAAACATTTAAATGATGATGAGGAGAAAAAAGATGTTTAAAAGTAAATATGTAGCAAAGGTTTATGAGGATTTATGTAAAAAAATGAAGGAGAAAAAGGAATTCTTACAGGCAGCTTTAGAGATTTTAGAATCACTTGAGCCATATGTTATGAAGAATCCTAAAATCGAAAAAGAAAAGATTTTAGAGAGATTTGTTGAGCCTGAAAGATTCGTAAGCTTTAGAGTATGCTGGATTGATGATAATCATGAGATTCAGGTTAATAAGGGCTATCGTGTTCAATATAATTCTGCAATTGGTCCTTACAAGGGTGGACTTAGATTTCATCCAAGCGTAAATGCTTCAATTATTAAGTTTTTAGGTTTGGAGCAGACCTTGAAAAATTCTTTAACTTCACTGCCAATGGGTGGAGGTAAGGGTGGATCTGATTTTGATCCAAAAGGTAAAAGCGATAGAGAGGTTATGGCATTTTGCCAGTCATTTATCACAGAGCTTTATCGTCATATTGGGCCTAATACCGATGTTCCAGCAGGAGATATTGGTGTTGGTGGTAGAGAGGTTGGCTATTTATATGGTCAATATAAGAGAATTCAAAATGAATCAACAGGTGTTTTAACTGGTAAGGGCTTAACATTTGGTGGATCATTAGCAAGAACAGAGGCTACAGGCTATGGCTTATGCTATTTCACACAAGAGGCTTTAAAAACATTAAAGCACACTGATTTTAAAGATAAAACAGTTGTAGTATCAGGTAGTGGTAATGTTGCAATTTATGCTGTTGAAAAAGCAACAGAGCTAGGAGCAAAGGTTGTAGCTATGTCTGATTCTAATGGCTGTGTATATGATGAATTTGGTATTGATTTAAAGCTTGTTAAGGAAATCAAGGAAGTTAGACGTGGAAGAATTAAGGAATATTTAGATGTTCATAAGGATGCTAAATATTATGATAATTCAAAGCATATTTGGCAAATTAAGTGTGATATTGCTCTTCCATGCGCTACTCAAAATGAACTTGATTTAGATGATGCAAAGGCCCTTGTTAAAAATGGTGTTATTGCAGTTTGTGAGGGTGCAAATATGCCTTCAACATTAGAGGCAGCTAAATACTTTATTGAAAATAAGGTAGCTTATGGTCCAGCAAAGGCTGCAAATGCTGGTGGAGTAGCAACTTCTGGTCTTGAAATGTGTCAAAATTCAATGCGTTATTCTTGGACATTTGCTGAGGTTGATGCAAAACTTAAGGATATTATGGTTAATATCTTCAAGAATACCTATGCAACAGCAGTAGAGTTTGGAAATGAATATGATACACTTACAGGAGCAAATATTGCTGGCTTTAAAAAGGTTTGTGAGGCTATGCTTGCAGAGGGAGTATTCTAATATTTAAAAATTATGGAGATTAATTTCTCCATTTTTTGCAATAAAATTAAAAAAAGTATGATAAAATATTCCTAGAAATGAGTTGGTGATATGGATAATAAAAAAATTTAAAGGATTAATTTATAGAAGTGTAGCATATATTGAAGGTTTATTAATGGCGAATATGTATAAATAAAAAGAATATTTAAGTATTATTAAACCAATTCTTAATAATGAAATTAATGATGTTTAAAAAAAATTTAAGAATAATGTTAATTATTCAATTTTAAATGATGATTTAATGAAAGTTATTAATAATTTGGAATATTATTTTTTTATTTAGAAATGAAACTGATATAAATATATTGCAAGATGAAAAAAATTTAAAAAGGATTTTTTTAAGTTGTTTTTCCTGAAAAATATAAAAAAGAGATATAGTTAAGGAATTGGAGAGAGGATAATTTGAATGAGTTTATTAATTATTTAGGTTTATTAGATAAATCTATTTTAGCTAGATATAAAACCTTAGAAAAAAATATTAAAAAAATAGAAGTAATTCTTATTATGATTCATATTTAGATCTATTTGAATGTACCCTAAAGGTTTTACTTGTTAAAAAAATAATATTGAATTTGATAATTCTAAAACATTTGGAATGCTTTTTAAAAATGTAATGATGTAATTGATTATTTAAAGAGCATTGGTGTTGAAGACCAATTATATAATAAAAATTCTTGATTATACTAAAAAGGCTAATGATCATAAGCACAAGCAAGAGAAAAATGTTACATCTGATGCTGTAGTTAATCAAATGAGAGTATATTATATTTTTTTGTAGGTAAATTTTTTTAATGAATATTTAGAGATTAGTTTAGATAAATTTGATGAAGAGTATTATGCCCAAATTTTTGGTGCAAATGAGAAACTACATTATGTGCTAGAAAATTAAAAATTGAAGAAACGCTAAAAAAATTGCTGATGATTTGGCCAAAGAAAAATAGTGATGTAAAAGAAGTATTAGAAGAATATAAAAAAAGCAATATAGTAATAAATCTAAAGAATATGATGATTTAGAAGAAGAAAAATAATAGACTACAAGATAAACTTTCTATGCTTAAAAAGATAATTTCTTTGAGTAATAAAAAGTTTAGAAGAAAAAAACGGATTCATTGAATAAAAAGCTTTGACGAAAAAAATTCGATAAGATTTATGAAAAAAATTAAATACTATGGATCAAAAAAATAGATGAAAAATAAAACAATTAATTATCAGGATATAAAAAAAGAAGGAAGAAGCAGCAAGAATAGGTTTAAAGCAATTTTTTTGTTAGATTCTAATGCATTTTATTTATGGATTGGTCCAAAAAGCGACTTTGATAACGATAAACAAAAAGGCTATTTTATTCTCGTTTATTACAATCATTTTAGGAATTGCATCTACAATTATTACATCACTAGCATTTAATTTATATTCAACGTTTTCTGTATTTGAAAAACATATATGCAATTGTTGTGATGATTTATATGTTTAAGGTAATGCTTTGTAAAAAAAGCAAATGCGTGATACAAATTTATCTGTTTATTCGGTTAATTCCTATGAATTAACTAAAGAAGGCTTTTATGTTTCAACAATGAATGATAAAAAAAGCATCTAAAGGCCTTTAGAATTTTTATCGTTAATTGCAGTAGTAGGAAATATTATAAGCTTACCAATATGCTCAACTAATGGTTTAATGATTATTGCCATAATTTTTTTGAATTATTATTTTTTTAATCTTAAGTTTTGTTGCTTCATTATCAACAAAAAGACTTTTTTTACTTTTTATGATCCAATAATTTTATTTGTTAATCGTAAAACTCATGTAACAATAGCTTTTTGATTCAAAAAAATGCGCAAATATTATTCATATGAAGATTTTTGTAAATAAGTTTCATGAAATTATCTGAAATGATAGATTGAAATTTTAATATGTGTTATGTAGAAAAATGGGAGGTAGCTATGTCAGATATATTTTTTTATCATTTAGTGAGCATTTGGATAAAAACTAGTTATTCCAAAAAAATGATTTTTTTATAATATTTCTTTAAATGAACAGTTTGAATTATTACAAAAAAAGAATACCACTAGAACGTCAGTCAAGTTCCTTGAGAAATTTTATTGAGGATTGTTTTCCATCAGGAATGAAAAAAATTATTATTTTTTTCTTGTCCAAATTTCTTAAGAGAAAAAAAGCAAAAATAAAGAAGGAAAAAGTTTCATATTTAAATAATGTTGTTATTAGACCTGAGCTTACGTTAAGTATGAGGAGAATTCTCCCTGATAATCAAAATGTGATACTAATTGGTGATATTTATGAAGGTGGTAGATTAAAAATGCTACAAGTGAAGGGAATTCAATTTATTGATTCTTCAATGTCTTCACCTAATGATATGATTGCAAATGAAGCTGTATGTAATTCATTTGTACGTGGTGAATGGTCACCTTTTAATGCTGATTTTAATGATACTTTTTTTACTCCAAATAAGGTGCTAGAACTTATTGAGTCATGCTATACTGTAAAAAATCCTGAATATATAAGATGGACTTATGAAGAGTGGAACAAGTATATAGAATTTAGAAAAATATTATTTAGATGAACAATCAAAACGTAATTTCAAACTAGATTCGGCAGAATATGTGGACGCATATGCTGTTAATAGAAAAAGATTACAGAAAGAATTCATCTGTTTATGATGATTATATTTTTGGATGGAATTCAGGATTTTACAAAAGGTTTAATGGTAGTGCTATCATCAAAAAAATTGAAGATGCTGAACCATTCCCACTTGTAAGATTAAATATTGATAGAAATAAAAAAAGCATTCTTTGAGGCTCGTATAAATAAACGAGGAAAAATGGTTAATGAAGAAGAAAGAAAAATCAAATCACTTGCCAATGACAATGTATTTATTACAGCGAAGGATCCACAAAGCAATTCTGAATATAGAGATAGAAACGGTAATCTTCAAAGAATACAATTTAGCGAGTTATTGAATGCTGGTTATGCTCTAGGTGATAGATTTAGAATTGTATCCTTTGATATTCAACCAGAGGAGCATTTGAATCAACTAGATTGCAAATATGAATTTGATATTGATAAGTCATACAAATCCATAGATGCAAAAATACGATAAAAAAACATCAAAGATGAGCTAGAAAAAGCTGTTGAAGTTTATAAAAAAAGAAGTCTTAGATGAAGTAAATAATCAATTATCAACTCGTAAAAAGGCAATTAGATAGTACTCTTGACTATGATGTTGAAAAGAATACAGATACAACGATTCTTTCAAAAATCGCAAAGATGCAATCTGAAATTAAGACCAAATTAACGAAGGAAACAAAGAAGGCGAAAGATGAAGAAAAAAAGGCTTTTAAGAAAAGATTAAATGCATTAATCGAGGAAGCCTATTCAGAAATCGACGTTAAATCTTTTATACATAGAGAGAAATCTAAAGATACTTGAAGATCTCAAGGTTTCTCTTATTGCAACTGGTAAAAAGACAATTCAGTCAGTATGAAACTCAAAAGAATACAGAGTTAAGAAATAGATATAGAGATGATATTAGAATAGAGAAGGTTTCTATCAAAGAACAATTAGATACGCAATTGAAGGCAGAAAAGAATAAAGTTATTGAGGAAGAAACAATTATAAGATTCTCTTTATACTTTAGACTTGGTGATGCTAACAATGTCATCAATGATAAACAAATAAAAGCAATTAAGGATTGTAAGTATATTGTCTATGATAACAGAGCTGAAAAGGCTAAAATTATAAGACAAGAAACCGCATTGAATAATTTTTATAGTGGATTTGTTAAGAACCCATATCTTTCAACATACCTATTTAACCCAGAAAGCTTATCAAGCGTTCAAGTAGAGTACAGTGACTTGGTATGGTATTTGGAGTCATTGAACGAAAAACAAAAAGAAGCTGTAAGAAAAGCTGTATCTAGTAATAGTATTTTCTTGCTTCAAGGACCTCCTGGAACAGGTAAGACACAGGTAATTGCTGAAACAGTAGCACAAATGGTTAAGAAGGGTAAGAAAGTTCTTATTTCTTCTGAAACACATAAGGCCATTGATAATGTATTTGAGAGACTTCCAAAAATTGCAGAAATCGTACCAATTAGGCTTATTCCTTCAAACAACAATAAGAAGGGCGACAATGAGTACGATCCTAAATTCTTAGTTGATAATTTCTATGAAAACATCAGCACAAATATGAAGAAGGCTGTTGATAGATACAGAAACTTCAAACGAAACAAGGAAGAGTTCTCAGAAACTTACGACAAATTAAAATTATTAAAATCAAAAAAATAGAAAAAAATCTCAAAAAGGTATTAGATGTAGCTAATAGAGAAATTACTGAGTTTGAATCTAAGGCAAAAGGTTTGAATTCACAAATTTCAACATTGTCTGATTCAAGAGATAATATTCGTATCGAACTAGATGTTTTAAGAAGAACAAAAACGTCACATTGAAAATGATAATCTAAGACCTGATGAAGATGTAAATAGACAACTTATTATTAGACTACGTGAAGATTTAGAATCTCTATTTGAAAAAAAGGAACATTTGCTGATTTAGATCTAGGATTGTTAGTGAAAAAAATATCAACCAAATCAAAATGGATGAGGTGGATAGAGAACTAGCCATCGTAAATCCAGAATCCAACAAAAACTATCTTTGAAGTTAAGAGAAGAGAAATCAAGAGCAAAATGAATGCTTGTAAGGATGAATATGATGATGTCATTCCAGAAAAAGCAAGACGAATATGATGCTCTTAGAAAAGAACTTATAAAGATTAAAAAGGAAATAGACTTATCATCTGAAGTTGCACCAACTGATCTGAAGCTTGATTCTATTTTCAACTACTTTTATTTAGTTGCTAATGTTGACTCAGTTAAGAGAATTATCGAAACGTTAAAAGAGCATATTATTGAAAGAAAAGTTCAGTACATCGAGGAAGTAAATGAAAGCCTTAATGTGGTTGAAAAACAAGTTCAATGCAATAGAAGAAAAAAATCACAGTTCTTAAAAAAATCAAATCAAAGGAATCAATGATTCAATTATAGAAATCCAAGAACGTGATGATGTTCAGGATATCCAAGAAAACAAGAGCAAACTGGAGACAGAAATCAATAAATTTTTTAAAGACTTTGAAATAGCTGAACCATATAAAGACATTGATGAGGCACTAACAATAATTAAGAGAAGATGGGATGAACTTGAGAACGACTTTGTACGTAAGGAACAAGAAAACAAAGAGAAGATTCCAATGTACGAGAAGATTTCAAATTATCTTTCTATGGATGATGTAATCGAAGCTGAGCGAAAAGAATATACTAAGGATTTATTTGATAACGCAAATGTATTCGGTATTACTTGCACTTCAAATGATAGATTTAGCGGCAGAAACGTTGATGCTTTATCAGAATACAACATTGATGATATCGATATTAAGTCTGTAGGCATTGATGTTGTTATTATTGATGAGGTTTCAAAAATCAAGCTTTATAGATTTATTGATTCCAATTCTATACGGTAAGACAGTTATTTTGGTTGGTGACCATAGACAATTACCTCCAATGTATGAGTTCTCAAAATTAAGAGATGATGACTTTGAAGGTTTAGATGAAAACATCATTAACAAAGATATTGGTGTCATTTGTACTTATGGCGATCAAGCTAGAAAAATCAAAGAAGTATTAAAGAGTGAAAAGGTTAAGAATGATGCTTTCAAGACAGACATCGAAAAGATGATAGTAAGTACAGTTGATGACTTCCAGGGTGATGAAAGAGACATCATTATCCTTTCAACGGTTAGAAATCCAGAAAATCCAGCAAAGTCAAATCCAGGATTCATTCTTGCATACCAAAGAATCAATGTTGCTTTATCTAGAGCTAGGTCAAGATGAGGCAATCAACAAGATTGAAAAGACTGTTGTAAAGGCTTATATGGGTTTGACAGGATTACATAAAACTTCATCTAGGTCAATGCCTAAGGGTGTATTCTTTTTTGTAGGGCCAACTGGTGTTGGAAAAACAGAATTATCGAAAGCGTTAGCTAAGTTTTTATTTGGTGATGAGCAAGCATGTATTCGTTTTGATATGTCCGAATATGCTCAAGAAAATAGTGATCAAAAGTTAATTGGTGCTCCTCCAGGCTATGTAGGTTATGAGGAGGGAGGACAATTAACGAATGCAATTAAGGAGCATCCTTTCAGTGTTGTTTTATTTGATGAAATCGAAAAAGCAGCTAAGCCTAATCCACGTATACTAGATATTTTCTTACAAATTTTAGAAGATGGTCGTTTAACTGATTCTAAGGGTGAAACAGTATACTTTAGCGATACTATTATTGTTTTTACTTCAAATTTAGGTGCTAATCAGGTGCAAGCAAGTTCTAATAAAGAAGGCGTTGCAAATGAATTTATTAAAATTGTTAAGGAATATTTTGATAACGAATTGAAAAGACCAGAATTGCTTGGTCGTATTGGTTACAACAATATTGTACCATTTAACTTCATTCAAGATAGAGAATTCCAATACAAGATATGTAAGTCCAAGTTAAAAACCAGTAATTAAAGGCATTGAAGAAAAAAATATAAATTGGATTTGGAATTTGAAAAGGAAATGGATTCAATTAATTATATTTTATCTGCAGTTGATTTAGCAAAAGGTGGTCGTGACATATTAAATGCAATTAATGATAAATTACTTGATCCACTTGCTATGTTTTTTTATTTGAAAAACAAAGATGATTTACGTTCATTAAGAGGTAGTAAAATTTTCACTAAAGTAAGCAAGGATGGATTATCTTTTGAATTCAGCGATTAAGTTCAACATTGCATATATAAAGCTTTCCACTAAAAACAGAAGGACCTTTCAATAGGTGTTGTATTTGGTTTCAAGGTTGTAATTTACATTGCAAAGGATGCTGCAACAATGATTTACAATCATTTATTCCAAGAAATATTGTTACATTAGATAAGTTAATTGAAATAATAAAGAATGCAAAAGGAAAAAAATTTGGCGTTGAGGGTGTAACATTAAGTGGTGGCGAACCATCACTTCAAAAATGGAATGATAGAATTAAATAATGAAATACATAAATTAGGCTTGGGAATAATTATGTTTTCAGGAAAAAAATAAAGAAAAATTTAAATCTTAATCTTGTAAAAATCCGTTGATTTACTTATAGATGGCCCATTTATTGAATCAAAGATAGATATAAATAGAGTATTATTAGGATCTAAAAAAATAAGAACTTAACATTCATTACAGATAGATATTTAACTGAAGCTGATTATTTCAATAGCCATGTTGCTTTTTGAAGAAGTATGTATTGACGATTATTTATTTATAAATGGTGATTAGTTATTGATATGAAAAAGAAATGCAAGAGTTAGAAACTAAAAATCCAATATAAATTTAATGAAATTGTCTAGTTTGAAAAAACTATATGATAAATTAAAAGTAATAGTGATTGTAGAAAAAAAATTCTTTTGAGTATAAATAAAATTTTAATTAATATATAAGTCGTATAGCAATATACGATTTTTTTTGCTATAATATTGTTGTTCCAACTTAATACGCGACTCTGGAGCATTGTTTAACAAGTCTGTTATCTTCGCAAAGGAGGAAGACTGCGTATGGAACAAGATGATTTAGCCAAGAAGGTTGGCAAAAATCTTAAAAATCTTTTCATCAGCAGAGGCAAAACATATGAAGAGGTTGCTGAGATTATAGGCTGTGATTCAAGGACTGTTGGTCGTTGGGTTCAAAATGGTGTAGATAAGCTCTCAACAATTGAGTGTATTGCTAAAAATTTTGATGTTAAGGTTGAGGACATTATTTTCTCTAATGAGGAATAATGTCCTTTTTTTATATTTTCTTAAATATTGCATAGTATACAATATAATTATAAAAGGGCATTTCCTGTCCTCGATTAATTGTTTTTTTAATGAGATAATGTAGATGTAAAGAAAAAAATAAAAAAAGCTTAAAAATTATCATTTATAGAAAAAGTATGGGAGGGCAATTTAGAGCCTGGATATTAGTTTTTTTGTAAATGAGATAATTAAGCTGTAAACAAAGGAGATGTTTGAAATTGAAATATTATAAGGTAGTAACAAAGTGTGGACATGTTGGAAGAAAAAGATATATTCCAATTACATTTGCTATTAATGCTGAATCAGGAAAAGAAGCTTCCAAAGTGGCAAGAGCTTTACCTAGGGTTAAGCATAATAGGAAATTTGCAATTATTAGTTGTGAAGAGATTATGTATGATGAATATTTAGAAATTAAAAGATTTAACAATAATGATCCTTATCTTAAATGTAAAAAAATATTCAACAACAAAAATCTAATTGATTTAAGTGATAGAATTTGTGTTGACGATGAATTTTGTATTCCTTCATATAATAAGGAAGAAAGGAAATATCGCGTTGAATTAAAAAAGAAAAAGGAAAGAGAATATTTAAAATCATTGGAGGTAGATGTATATGGATATTGTTGTAAATAGAATATTATTTAATAGGTCACTTGTTGATGGACCAGGTATAAGAAGCTTGATTTTTTTCTTCAAGGTTGCAATCTTCATTGCAAAGGTTGTCAAAATAAGTCTACCTGGGATATTAATAAAGGTAAAAAGTATGCCTGTTAAAGAATTAGCTCATTTAATTAAAGGTGGTTCATTTAACAAAAAAATAACTATTACTGGTGGTGAGCCACTATTACAAAAGGAATCGGTTATAGAATTGATTAAAAATGCTTCCTGATTTTGACATTGCATTATATCCAGGTCATGAAAAAAAGTGATGTTCCAGAAGAAATATTAAGTAAGATTAAATATTTAAAAACAGGGCCATTTATGGAAGAGTTAAAAAAACTAGTATAATTCCATATGTTGGATCTAGTAACCAAAAATTTGAAAGGATTGGTGAATAATATGCAACAAAAATAACAATGAGAATGCTGCAAATAGAATATCTTATGTAGGTCATAATTATGATATAGGCGAAAAAAAGAATATAAGAAGGAAGTGCTTGATAGCTTACCTGAAAAATGGCGTTTACTTCATAATGATGGATATATCCACATTCATGATCTTGACGCCTATGGATTAACCTATAATTGTTTAGCCTTAGATTTAGTGGATAGCTTACCATATGCTGAGTTTGATGGTTTAGATGACACTGGTAAAATAATGCATTTATTTCATTATATTCAAAAATTTATTTATTAAGGTTGGAAATGAACAATCCGGTGGGATGGCTTTTTGCAAATTTTTGATAATGAAATTTCTGATATGCTTACTAAATTAAATGTTAAAAGAATCAAAGGCTAATTTTAATATTATTAGTAACTCAATAAGAGAATTAATTATTTGGTGTAATGGTGACCATACAAGGATGGGCCAGACAAGCTATTATATTACCTTAAATATAGGACTTGCTAAAAACAACTTTGCAAGAAAGATTGCTGAAATTCTGTTAGAACAATTTAATAATCTTGGTGATTTGGTATTTAAGCCTAATATTGTTTTTTTAAAGTATGCAATAAAAATTAATTTAAATCCAGGTGATCCTAATTATGACTTATATATAAAAATCATTAAAAAAATTACTGCTAAAAATGATTCCGACCTATATTTTATGTGATAGTGATACAAATAAAGAGAATAATCCGGCTGATCTTGCAATAATGGGCTGTAGAAGTCGTGTTGTTGCTGATATTTATGGTCATACTGGGGCAATTGGTAGAGGAAATATTGCTAATATTTCCATTAATCTTCCAAAAAAATTGCTTTAGAAATAGATAAAGAAACATAGCGACTATGATAAAGATAAGAAAAATGGAAATGTTTTTATGGAAAAATGGGACGACATCGCTTCTATCGTTAAAGATATTTTTACTTGATCGTTACCATAAGCTTTGCAGTTTAAAGAAAGAAATGTTTCCAACTAATTTAGAGGTTAAGCTTTGGTGTGAATCATTTAACACAGATAATTTAGAGGATGTCTTTAAGCATGGAACCTTATCTATTGGGTTTATAGGTTTATCTGAAGCTATTGAAATATTAACGGGTGAAAAAAATATTATAATGATATGGATAATTATATAAGAGCACTTGGTCTAGTTAAGCATATGAAGGATTATTGTGATTTCTTAAGAAATAATTATAATTTGAATTTTTTTCTTTATTAGCTACAGCAGGTGAATTAATTAGTGGTAGATTTATTGATATTGATAAGAAATTATACACTCCTAGTGTTGATATTTTTTTAAAAAAAGGGTTATTATACTAATTCTTTCCATGTTGATGTTGATTCTAAGCTTCCAGGTATAACTAAAATAAAGCTTGAAGGATTATTCCATAAATTATGTAATGGTGGCTGTATTACCTATGTTGAACTTGGTGAAGCACCTCTTGATAATGCTGAAGGATTAGATGAATATATAAAAATTGCTATTAAGAATTCAATTCATTATTTAGGTTTTAATTTTCCTAAGGATGTATGCAATAATTGTGGAACTAGTGGTGTCTTTGATGAATGCCCTAAATGTCATAGTAAGGAAATAACAAGAATAAGAAGAGTTTCTGGCTATCTAGAAATATTAGATGGTTTTTACTAAAGGGAAAAAAAGCTGAAGAGAAAAAAATAGGAGGAAAAAAATTAAGGATGAAATATACAAACGATAAATTAAAAAAAGTATGGGATTTACTGAAAATTTTATAAAGATGATAGAAAAACATTAGTGAAGAAGATGGCTATGAATATCAAGTAATGCGTTCTTTTGCATCAAAAAGAAATGTATGATATTGATGATGAAGAAAAAAATAATCAAAGCACATATTGAACATATTTCGGAAGACTATTTCATTGAAAAACAGGCTTGAAGCAATTGTCTCTAATGGGTATATTTCAAATTATAATGGCGTAATTGCAGAAATACTTTTTTTAGAAAAAGAGAAAAAAACAAAGAATTATTAAAGTTGAATTTAAACAATTCGATGGAAAAAAATTATTGTAAGAAGATGACTTTGAAATCGTGTGTATCAAAGGATTTGTAAATGAGAAAGTAGTTATTGAATTACTATTAACAGATAAGGAAGTAATAAAAACAATGATTTATTATATTTCTGATACCCATTTTAATGACCAAAAAGATATTTGATAAATGTAAACGACCATTTGAATCACTTTGTGAAATGAAGGAAATAATTATCAAAAAAATGGAATAAAAAAAGTTAAAGATGAAGATATTGTCTATGTTTCTAGGTGATATTGGTAAAGATGATGATCCATCTACAATAGATATCTTTAAAAAAACTAAAAGGTCATAAACATTTAATAGTTGGTAATCATGATGAAAGTATTATTTCCATCATTAAAAAAATCTAATATTTTTGAAACTATAAAAATATATAGATTTAATTGATGATAATGGTATTAAGGTTTGTATATGTCATTATCCATTACTTGATTGGTCTGAATTTAATAGAGGAAGTTATTTAGTTTATGGCCACATTCATAATAAAAACAATAAAGAATGGCAAAGAATATCAAGAAATTAAAAGAATACTATAGTGATAAAAATGCCTATAATTGTGGTATTGATGTTGTAGGATATGTTCCCGTAACCTTAAAGGAAATGATTGAGTTAAAGGAGAAAAACAAGGATGAAGCATATATCAATTGAAGGTATGGATGGTGTTGGTAAATCAACATTATGTAAAAAATTAGCTTTGAGGCTTGGCTATAAATTTGTTGAAAAAGCCACTTCATTATATTTTTAGATGAAAAATGAAAATGACGTTAGTGAATATCAAAGGGTTGCAAAAAAATTATAAATGCTGATCTTGATCGCAATTTTACAGCTTGGTATTATGGATTAAATAATATTTATTTATATGATAGGTTTAAGAATACCAATATTGTAACAGATAGACATATTGTTTCTAACTATTGTTGGAGCGGAACAAAATATAATATGGACATTTATGATTTAATATTAAAGAAAAATAGGCAAAGCCAACTATCACAATTATTTTATATGCTAATAGTGAAACAATTAAAAAAATCGTCTTATAAGTCGTGATCCTAATGATTCTGATTTAAAGAAGGTTAAGCTTTTTTTGAAAATGGTTATAAAAAAATGATTAAGTTTTTGTAAATTAAAGGAATTACCATATATTATTATTGATTCTGCAAATAAAAAAAGCCTGATGAATTAGTAGATGAGGTTATTAAAAAAAGATAGGAGGCTTGATTAATGAATAATATAGTGGATTTAAGATTATCTAGAGATTTTAAATATACAGCTCTTTATACTGCCTTACGTTTTTTTGAGGTAGAAGAGGATATTTATAAAAAAAGAAATATAAAAAAATAATACAATCATAATAGATGCAAATAGTGGTAAAGCGGATTTGGGTAAAATTACTATTGTAAATAGTAATACGTTAGATAAGTATTATTTACTTGATTCTCATAAAAAGCTTTGTTGTGTTAGAATGCATTGATAGACTTCTAAATATGGGATATTCACCATATGAAATAATCATTGATTTAGATAATGAATTTGATATTTATTGTGCTAATAAATTATATATCAAATGCTATGAATGGAATCATATGGATGTTAATACCATTAGTTCTAAAAAAATAATGTTTTTTTATTCTATTAGTTATGAATCAAGATTGATTAGTGGTGTAATTGAAAGAAAAACCAAAATTAAGCTTGCTGATGAAACCTATGATTATGGTGTTTTTTTGAAAAATAAAGAAAGACAAGATAATTATTTACTATATAATAAAAATAAGTATTAATGGCGACAAGGACTTCGTTATTGAAGGAGATACACTTATTAAATATAATGGAATAAATAAGGTTGTAGAAATTCCAAATGGTATAAGAGAGCTTGAATCATGTGCATTTTGGGATAATCAATATATTGAAGAGGTTATATTACCAGATAGCCTTATTAATTTAGGTGGTGACACATTCTATAACTGCCAAAATCTAAAAAGGATAACAATCCCTAAGAATGTAGAAAAAATGGGAAATAATCCCTTTGCAGGGTGTCCTAAGCTTGATTTAAAAAATGAATCTAAATATTTTGTTTTGGAATCTGGAGCTTTATATACGGCATCAAAAGAAGAAATGATTTATTATGCGATAAAGAATGAAAACAAAAATATTTAGAATCCCTTCTACAGTTTTACTTATTTGTAAGCATACATTCTTTATGTGTGATAATTTGGAACTTGTAATTCTTCCAAAAGTCTTAAAAAAATGGAAAAACAATCCATTTTCAGGCTGTTCCAAATTAAAAACTTGTTAATAATTCAAACTCTTATAATATTATTGATGACGTAATTTATGATAAATATTTAAAAATCAGTATGTGGTTGCTTAAATTCAATTAATACTGATTGTTTAACTCTTGAAAAATGTAAAAAAATTAATCGTAATTCATTTTGGAATTGCAAGGGGATTAAGAAGATTATTTTTGCCAGCAAGCTTAGAGGACATTGGCTATAATCCTTTTTGTGGGATGCACAAATATTGAATTTGTAAGTAATACAAATAAGTATAAGATTAAGGATGGAGTCTTATATAATAGTGACTATAGTAAAATTGTATGCTATCCAGCTAAATACGCAATTGGTGAGATTCATATACCAGATACTGTTTTAAAGCTTGAACGTGGGGCTTTTTCGGGCTGTGATAAAATGACTAATATAAATTTACATAATGTTAATGTTGTTTCAAAGTCATGCTTTACCAATTGTAATGGTCTTACAAATGTTTATTGTTCAGATTTAGTTTCATATATAGGTGAATGGGCATTTGGTCATTGTAATAATTTAAAAGAAATAAGTGTTTATAAAGATTGCGTTGTTGATAATAACGCCTTAAGCTCAACAAATGCAAAAAAATTTCTATAAGAGAAAACAGAACTAATTATGTTTTTTTGAATCGAATAATCAATATACACTAAAAATCTTTACTTACAAGCTATAAGAAAAAAATTTGATTCGATTTTAATTGATCCACCTTATAATTCAAATATAAGTTATATTAATTATAATGATTCACTACCAAATGATGTGTATCTAAAAAAATATGTGTGAATGCTTCAAAAAAATTCATATGATTTATTAAGTGATAAAGGTTTTTTTAGTCATAAATATAGATGAAGGTATGGTTAAACAATTCTCTAAGCTATGTAAGAAAAATTTTTTTATAAGGTAATGATATTTAAATGGAAGAAGCTTCATCCTTATTTTGATAAAAAAATAGAAATGTTGACCCTAATAAAAAGAGAGTTAAATATGAATACATTATAATTTGCAAAAAAGAGTAAAAGCTTATAAATTTAATAAGCTTATGCAACCATATTTGGCCAATGGCATTTTAAAAAGAAAAAGAGAGTAAGGTTCCTAAGATTTTTGATTGCTTTGGAACAAATTCCTCAGCAAAGGATGAAATTAAAGAAATATTTAATGATAGAAAATATTTTTCTACCCCAAAGCCTCTAAAGCTTATGAAGGAGCTTATAAGAGCAACCACATCTAAAGATTCCTTAATTATGGATTTTTTTCGCAGGCTCTGGAACTGTTGGACATGCATGTACTATGCTTAATGAAGAAGATGGCGGAAATAGAAAATATATATTAGTTTCTAATTCTGAAGGAAACATTTGTAAGGATGTAACCTATAAAAAGAGTTAGTATGTTTGATGATGAAGTTTTGCTTATTGATTAAAGTTTGGAATTTAAGGAGAAGTAATGAATTATTTGTTTTTTTGATTGTGAATTTGCTAGTTTCTAAGGGTGGTATTGAGAGAATTTGTGAATTTGGCTATGTAATCGTTGATGAAAAAAATTTAATGTATTGGAAAAAGAATAATCTTATAATTAATCCTAATATCGATAAAAAAGAATGGGACTATTACGCACTTCGAAAAATTATTAAAAAGGAAAAGAAATGAATATGAAAAATGGTCCTTCATTTTTTTCTACTTTTACAATAAAAATTAAAGATGTAATTGAGAATGTAGATTATGTTTTTTTGGACATACCCTAAGTTCTGATGCTAAAGCATTAAATGATGAATGTATAAGATACTCTCTTGAAAGTATTAATTATTCTTTTTTTATGATGTTAAGGAAATATATAAACAATTTGATAATGTTAAGCATGATTTATCCGTTACAAAGATTAAGGAAGCTTTTAAATATTAATGGTGAAGAAGTTGAGCATGATGCTTTAGCTGATGCTTATAATACAATGCTAATTTTAAAAAGAAATGTTAGATGAATTAAATTTAAGTATTGAAGATTTACTTGAACTTGTTCCTACAGCAAAAGATGAATGTAATAATTATAAGGTAAGTTCCCTTGAGGCTGCAAAGGAAAGAAAAAGACAAGCACTTGCTAATCCTAACATTACATCAAATGATGCAACCTTTAGGGATAATAGGATTCTCTTTTATCAATTCATAGATAATGTAAAGCCATTAAAAAAATGGTGATAGGCTTAAAGATAAAAAAAGATTTCTATAACAAAAGAATTACGAGAAAGCACACTTTAAACAAATTTTAAATCTAATTCAATTAATTACTGATGAAGGCGGTAAGTTTATTTTAAAAGGCATCACAAAGTGATATTTTTTTATTAAATATGATTCATATGATAAGGCTATGAATTTGTGTGATGATTTAAGATATAATTATGTTATTGATGCTAATCAAAATGGTAGTAATATTGAAATTATTGAATTCAAAGAATTTTTTTAAAAAAATATTTGAGATAAATGAAGAAGAAGTAGATGCTATGCCACTACCTTCATTTGATTTTTTTATTATCTAGTGATGCAATAATAAAAAAATAAAAAAAGACCAAAAAGAATACTTGATAATCAAAATGAGACAGTAATTGATCCTTATGTTGAAGATGATAGTATGTCATCAGTTGGTGAATTATTTGGTGATTTCTTTAAGGATTTTCAAAGCGTAAAGTAACAAATAATTACAATATTCATATAATATTAGTGCGGGGGATTATATGAATAATTCATTTTTAACACCAAGAGAAATAGAAATATTTAATTATCTTGTCAATAATATGACAACTAAGGAAATAGCAAAAAAATTGGGTATTAGTGATAAAACTGTAAGAAATCATGTTAGTAATGTCATATTAAAGCTAGATGTTAAAAAAATAGATGTGCCGCAATTATTGAACTTGTTCGTTTAAAAATTGTTATCTATTAATGAATAAAACAAATTCATGGGTTTTGAATTTGTTTTTTTTATGCTATAATTAAGTGAGGTATTTTGTTTATGAGCGATGTAAAAAAACTATTGAAATTCATGAAAATATTTTTTTGCTGATAACGATATGGCAGCAAGAATGGTTAGAGAAAAAAATTAAAAGGAAAAATAATTGTTATATGGTTAATTTTATGTCATCACCTGGAAGTGGTAAGACTACAGCTTTGATTTCTTTAATTAATAGATTAAAGAATAAACTTAATATTTATCTTATGAATGTAGATATTAAAACTGATTGTGATGCATCTAAAATTGCTAAAAATACAGGTATAAGCACATTACAAATTAATAATGGTGGATTATGTCATATTGATGCAGAAATGACGCTTAATGCTTTAAAAGAGGTTGATTTAAAGGATATTGACTTATTAATATTAGAAAAATATTGGTAATTTAGTATGTCCAGCTGAATTTGATACTGGAGCTAATAAAAATATTATGATCTTATCTGTACCTGAGGGTGATGATAAGCCTTTAAAATATCCTTTAATGTTTAGTGTTTGTGATTTAGTTTTAATTAATAAAATTGATGTTTTGCCTTTCTTTGATTTTGATATAGATAAGGCTATTAAGAACGTTAAAAATTTAAATAAGAATGCTAAAATTATTCCTATAAGCGCTAAAACTGGTGAAGGTATAGATGAAGTAATTAATTGGTTAAATAATTGTTTTAAGTTTTTAATCAATTGTGATATAATTATTTAAAAAGAAAGCATTTTTCAAGGATAAGGAAAAATTATGGATGAAGTAAAAATTATTGATGTTAAAAGAACAATATTAGACGATAATGATTTGGATGCTTCAAATTTAAGTAAGGAATTAAAAAATAAAGGAATCTTATTAATAAATTTAATGTCATCACCTGGTAGTGGTAAAACTACAACCTTAATTAAAACAATTAAATGCTTAGAGGATAAGATAAGCATAGGGGTAATGGAGGCTGATATTGATAGTGATGTTGATGCCAAAAAAATAAAAGAGGAAACAAAGGCTGAAGCTATTCAGCTGCATACGGGAGGAATGTGCCATTTAGATGCTTCAATGACTAGAGAGGGTCTAAGTTATTTAGATAAGCACGATTTAGTATTTTTAGAGAATGTAGGAAATCTAGTTTGTCCAGCTGAATTTGCTACAGGAGCTAGTAAGTGTGTAATGATTCTTGCGGTTACTGAAGGTGATGATAAACCTTTAAAGTATCCATTAATGTTTAGTATATGTGATGTTATTTTTAATTAATAAGATTGATGTCATAAAAATATTTTTGATTTTGATATGACTAAGGTTATTGAAAAATATTAAACAAATTAATAATAAAGCTAAAAATAATTCCAATATGTGCTAAAAAGCGGTGAAGGAATTTTTAGAATTTAGTAATTGGATTAGTGATGAAGTAAGAAAGTGGAAGGAAGAGAAGTAAAATGCCAGAGATGTTTAAAAGTGTTATTCCACCTCATATGAGTGATAAGGAAAAAAATGAAAAAATAGCTAATCTTGGAAGAAAAATTACAGATGTAGTTGCCCATAAGCTTCATGGCGTAGAAATAAGTGATCCAGAATATTGGGGCCTTGCGGAAATCGTAACTGATGAAATGGCTGATGTAGCCTTAAAGATGGATGTACGCCATCCTTATACATATGCAGAAATTAAGAAAATGAACAAGGATGTTGACGAGGAACATTTACAAAAAGCTTCTTAATGAAATGAGCTACATTGGATTATTAGAATATGATTATGGTTATCATTATGATCATAATGGTAGAACTGCGCCTCAATCAGAGCGTAGATATATTTTACCTATGTTTGTTCCTGGAAGTGCTGAGCTTTTTAATATGGAGGAGAACAAGGATGGAATTAATCAAAGATTAAAGGATCATCCTGCACTTGCTTCATTCTTTGAAAGAATGACATTTGTACCTCTTGATGGTATTACTCAGCTAGTGCCTCCAGGTGGTGCTGGTGTTGGTATGCACGTAATACCTGTTGAAAAGGCTATTACAGCTGAATCTAAATCTATTGATATTGAGCATTTATCTTATTGGCTAAAGAAATATGAGGGGCATATTGGTGTTGGTCAATGCTCTTGTAGAGTTAGTAGAGCCGCTCTTGGTGAGGGCTGTGCTGATGATGAGCGCAATTGGTGTATTGGTGTAGGTGACTTTGCTGATTATTGTAAGGAAACTGGTAAAGGCCATCCTATTAGCTATGAAGAAGCTATGGAAATTTTAATAAATGCTGAAAAGAATGGCTTTGTTCATCAAATTACTAATATTGATGGTGATAATAAGATCTTTGGTATTTGTAACTGTAATGTAAATATTTGTAACGCTTTGCGTACTTCACAATTATTTAATACTCCTAATATGTCAAGAAGTGCATACACAGCTCATATTGATATTGAAAAATGTGTTGCTTGTGGTAAGTGTGTAGAATATTGTCCAGCTGGTGCAGTTAAGCTTGGTAGAAGACTTCGTAAAAAGGATGGTAGCGAAACTATTTATCCTAAGCATGTTCTACCTGATCGTATTAAGTGGAGCAAGGCAATGTATGATGAAAATTATCGTGATAATAATCGTATTAATTGCTATGAAAGTGGAACTGCTCCCTGTAAGGTAGCATGTCCTGCTCATATTGCTGTTGAAGGATATATTAAGATGGTTAAGGAAGGCAGATATGAGGATGCTTTAGCCTTAATTAAAAAAGACAACCCATTCCCAGCTATTTGTGGTAGAATTTGTAATAAGCGCTGTGAGGCAGCCTGCACAAGAGGAAATATTGATAGTGCAGTTGCTATTGATGAAATTAAGAAATTTGTTGCTGAGCTTGATTTAAATAAAGAAACAAGATATATTCCGGAGGTTGTAATTCCTTCCAATATTATTAAACAATATGATATTAAGGTGGCTATTATAGGTGGTGGTCCAGCTGGACTTTCTTGTGCTTATTATTTAGCTACAAGAGGCTATAAGCCAACTGTATTTGAAAAGAATCCTAAGCTTGGTGGTATGCTTACCTATGGTATTCCTTCATTTAAGCTTGACAAGAAGGTTATTGAAGCGGAAATTGATGTTTTAAGAGAACTTGGTGTCGAATTTAGATGTGGTGTTAATGTAGGCAGTGATATTACAATTGAAGAATTAAGAAATGATGGCTATAAGGCTTTTTATGTTGCAATTGGCTGTCAAGGTGGAAAACTACCTAATGTAGCTGGCGATGATGCTAAAAATACTATGGTAGCCGTTGATTTTTTAAGAAAATGTACAACAAATGAAATTAAGCTTTATGGTGATGTTGTTGTTATTGGTGGCGGAAATGTTGGTATTGACTGCGCAAGATATGCTCATCGTTTAGGTGCTAAGAGTGTAAAGATGGTCGTTTTAGAGAAACGTGAGGATATGCCTGCATCTAAGGAAGGTATTGATGAGGGTTCTTAGTGAAAAATATCGAAATCATTAATTCCTATGGACCAAAGGAAATAAATAAGAATCAGGATAATTTTGTAACTTCAATTGTTTTTAAAGAAATGCTTAAATACCTTAGATGAAAACGCTAAATTTAATCCTACCTATGATGAAAATGATAATATTACCCTAAATGCTAAATATATCATTTATGCAATTGGTCAATCAATTATGTGGAATGATTTATTAAAGGGAACAAGGGTTGAATTTTGGCATGGAAATTATCCAGTTGCTGATAAGCTAACCTACCAAACAGCTGAGCCTGATATTTTTGTTGGTGGCGATGTTTATACTGGACCTAAATTTGCAATTGATGCTATTGAAGCTGGTAAATGTGCTGCTGAATCTATTCACCGCTTCGTTCATGAAAAATGCAAGCCTTACCATTGGTAGAAATAAGCGTGATTTCAAAGCTCTTGATAAGGATGATATTTTAGTTGAAAACTATGATAATTCAAAGCGTGTTACTATAAATTATGATTCTAATATTGATCATAGTATGAGCCTAGAGGATGCAAGAGTTGTTTTAACAGAGGCTGAGGCCAAGAAGGAAGCTTTGCGCTGCTTAGAATGTGGAATGTCTGTTGTTGATGAAAATAAGTGTATTGGCTGTGGAATTTGTACAACAAAGTGTAAGTTTGATGCTATACATTTAGTTCGTGATCATCCAAAAGCTTCTAAAATGATTAAGAGTGAGGATAAATTTAAAGCGATCCTACCTTATGCTATGAAGCGTGGTGTAAAGATTATCTTTGCTAAGAAGAATGAAGCTGAGCGTGAGGCCATTAAAAAAAGAATAAAGAATATAAGAAGTCTTTGAAGGAAGAAAAGGAAAAAAATGCACGAGCTTAGTATAGTTTTTTTCATATTGCTAAAATGGTTAATAATATAGCTTTGGAAAAACAATGTCAAGCATGTTTCTAAGGTTACTTTAGAAATTGGTGAGGTTTCTATGGTTGTTAATTCCTATTTAGAGGATTGCTGGAACTGGAATGCTAAAAAAATATGAGGTATTAAAGAATTCAAAGCTAGAAATTGAAACTATTAAGGCAGAAACTATTTGCAATACTTGTGGGAAAAACCTATGAAACGGTTAAATATGGTAAAAATCTGTCCCTATTGTAAAAAGCGATGATACATATTTAATTAAAGGAAATGAAACAAATTTAAAAAAATATAACGGTCTATGATGAATAAGGAGGTCTAAATGGATATTAATAATTTTTTTCTAAAAACCTATGTGGTTAGGAGAATTGAAAGTGATAATATTGATGAACTATTAGAGCTTTGTAAAAAAATAATGAAACCTATTATAAATATTGTCCACCAGAACCAACTCCTTATTCAATTAGAAGTGATTTAAGGGCTCTGCCTCCTGGTAAGGAAAAAAAGGATAAATACTTTGTTGGCTTTTTATAATAATGATGAATTAATTGCTGTAAGTGATATAATTCAGGATTATCCTAATGATCAAACGGTTTTTTTATTGGCTTTTTTTATGCTTAAAAAAAGGAGTATCAGCACCTAGGAATTGCTTCAAAAAAATAATAGAAGAGCTAGTAGAATGCTTTCAAGAATATCAATTTTCTTATATAAGGCTTGCCTATGTTGTTGGCAATAAGGAAAGTGAAGCCTTTTTGGTTAAGAAATAAATTTATTCCGATGAATTTAGAGATTGATATGAAGGATTATAAGGTCAGCGTTTTACAAAGAGTTATATAAATTTAATTTTATTACTTGACATTTTAAATCTAATATAGTAAACTATTAATGGTTGAGCAATTATTCAACTTAAAAAAAGAGGTGAAAGCATGCAAGATTTTGATAATGAAGAGGTAGCAAATGACACACTTGTTTCAAGTGTTAAAGAAAAAAATGCCTTCTGATGATACAATTTATGATTTATCTGAATTATATAAGGTATTTGGCGATTCTACAAGAACGAAGATTTTAAGCGCACTTGAGATTAGTGAGTTATGTGTTTGTGATATTGCTTTTATGTCTTAATATGACTAAATCTGCAGTTTCTCATCAATTAAGAATATTAAGAACGGCTAAGCTGGTTAAACCTAGAAAGGTTGGGAAGGTTGTTTATTATTCACTTGATGATGATCATGTAAGTCAAATTCTTGAATGTGGCCTATCTCATATTAATGAACAAAAAAATGAAGACTAATTTTGATTTATGAACTTCGGTTCATAAATTTTTTAAAAAAAGTAGGTTAGTCTTAACTAACTATGGAGGAGAATATGTCGATAATTGAATTAAAAAAATGTAAGTAAAATCTATCAAAAACGGAGCTCATGAGCAAAAAGCCTTAGATGACGTTACCTTAGCTATTGATGAAGGAAAGTTTGTAGTTATTTTAGGGCCAAGTGGAGCAGGTAAATCAACCTTGCTTAATGTACTTGGAGGACTTGATACCTTAAGCCTTGGTAACATTATTGTTGATGGCTTAGATATTTCTAGGCTTAATAAAAAAATGAATTAGCTAAATATCGTGCCAATAAGGTGGGATTTGTATTTCAATTTTATAATCTAATACCAACTCTAACTGTTTTAGAAAAATGTGGATTTAGTTAAGGAAATAGCTGATAATCCCTTAGATTCTAAAAAAAGATTTTTAGATAGTGTTGGTTTATTAGATCATTTAAATCAATTTCCAAGTGAGCTTAGTGGTGGAGAGCAGCAGCGTGTAAGTATTGCAAGAGCAATTGCTAAAAAAATCCCAAAAATATTGCTTTGTGATGAACCAACAGGAGCCCTTGATAGTAAAAAGTGGCGTAATGGTTTTTAAAGCTTTTGTTAAGCCTAGCTAGAGAATATGGGAAAAACAATAATTATTGTAACCCATAATCAAAAATATTGCTAAAATGGCTGATATGGTTGTACATGTTAAGAATGGTAAGATTGATGACATCAAATCATGTAATAAGCCACTTAGTGTTGAAGAGGTGGATTGGTAATATGTTATTTAAAAAAAGCTCGTAAGAACCTTTTTTTAGTTATAAAGCTCAATTTATATCAATGATAATTATGATCTCCATTGGCCTTGGTGTTTTTGTTGGCTTCAATATGGAATGGAAGATAATTGATAAAAAGCGTTAATACCTATTTTGAAGAAACTAATTTTTCCCGATTATTTTGTTTATAGTGAAAAATATCTTTAACGAGGATGATTTAACAAAGATTAAAAAAATATTGATGGTGTTGATAATGCTAGCCTTTATTTAAGTATGCAGACTAATGTCGTCGATACCGATAAAAACCTTGTTTTTTTAACCTGTATGAATGAAAAAAATATCTTGATTTTAAATATATTGAAGGTAAAGAATATAATGATGATTTAGATGGTGTTTGGCTATCTGATAAATATGCTTTAAAAAATAATATTAAAATTGGCGATAAAATTAAGGTGAAATATAATACTATAACAATTGAACGTGAAGTAATTGGTACTATTAAATCATCAATGTATTTAATTTGTTTGCAGTCAACATCTCAGCTTATGCCTGATTATGAGGCCTGTGGTTATTTCTTTATGAGTCCTAAAAGTCTTATTAAGGAATTTAATAAGTATGGGCTTCAAAAAAATTAGTTATCCAGAAATTAACATTTCCTCCAAGCTTGAAAAAAAGGTAATTGAAGAAGAAATAAATAAGGCTCTATCTAAGACAACTCTTGTCTTAGGACGTGATGCCAATATCAATTATTCAGGACCATCTGGTGAAATCGAAGAAGGGAAAACTATGGGGTCAATTATTCCAGTTTTATTTTTGGTGATTGCTATTTTAACAATGGTTACGACAATGCATCGTATTACAAATAATGAAAGAATTCAAATTGGTACCCTAAAGGCCTTAGGCTTTAAGGATAGTAGAATTATTTTTCATTATTCAGCATATGGCTTATTTATTGGTGTAATTGGTAGTATATTTGGTATTGCCTTTGGCTTTTTTTAATTGCTTATTTTATAATATTTAGTGGCAATATGATGAGTATGTATCTTGATTTACCAAAATTGTATTGGGCAATGCCAGCATTTTGTTATGTTTCCTTAATTCTTTTTAAACCTATTTTTTTACTATTAGCTTGCTTTTTAAGTGTTTATAATAATTTAAAGGGAATGCCTGTTGAAGCCTTAAGAGGAAAGAATATTGGTAAGGTTAGAAGAGGATTATTAGATAAATGTGCAATTGGCCGTCATTTAGGATTTGCTAATGTTTATAATATTCGTGATTTAAAAAGACATAAATCAAGATCATTTATGACCTTGTTTGGGGTAGTTGGCTGTATGATTTTACTTGTTGCGGCCTTTGCGATGAAGGAGACCTTTAAAAAGCTTCTTAGACACTATTGATAATGATATTTATACCTATAATAGTCAAATAAGCTTATCTGCTAATACTACTAATTCTAAAGCAGTGGAGCTAATGAATTTATATGAAGCCGATAGTAAGGGAAGTTTAAGTATTTCCTTAGATGATGAAGCAATTAGTCTTGATATTTATGATATTAGATATAACAATATCAATATTATGGATAAAAAAATAATAAAAAGAATTGCTATACCAAATGATGGCGCTCTTATTTGTATAAGAGTAGCAGATATGGGCTATAAGGTTGGTGATATGATTACGATAGCTCCTTATGGTACAAATGAAAAAAATATATGGTTCCTATTAAAGGAATAATTAGAAGCTTTTCGGAGAAAAAAATGTCATAATTAATAGTGAATATGCTAAAAAAATATTAACTTAAATTATCAAATTCAAAAATCTTTATACCAAAAACTAAGGCAAGTGATATTAGTGAAAATGAGCTTATTGATAGTATTCAAACTAAGGAAGCAATAATGAAATCATTTAATTCAATGACTGATATGATGAATTTATCAATTACAGTTTTAACCATTGCTTCAGTTGTTTTAGGAGTAGTAGTATTGTATAATTTGGGGATGATGAGCTACATCGAACGCTTTAAGGAAATGGCAACGCTAAAGGTTCTTGGCTTTAATGATCGAAAAATTGCAAGATTATTGATTAGTCAAAATATGTGGCTAACAATTATTGGTATAATCATTGGTCTTCCTTTAGGTCTTCTTACAATAAATGGGGTTGTAAAAATCATTAGCCTCTGAATATGAACTAAAAGGTTAAAAACGGGATCCTTAACTTATTTAGTAAGTATTTTATTAACATTTTTTTTGTATCACTTGTTGTCGCAATTGTTGTCGCAAGAAGAAATAAGAGAATAGATATGGTTTCTGCTTTGAAAGGAATTGATTAAAATGATAAAATATACACTTAAAAATTGATGGAATGAAATGTGGAATGTGTGAGGCTCATGTTTGTGATATTATTAGAAAAAATATTGAAGCCAAAAAGGTTAAGGCCTCTCATAAAAATGAAGCAAGCTTTGTTTTTAGATAATGATGCTGATATATCTTAGGTTATAGGGCAAATAAAGGCTATGGGCTATAACGTTTTAGATGTTAAAATAGAAGAATATAAGAAAAAATTTATCTTTTAGCCTATGAAGGAACTAATAATAGGGATATTAATACCATTTGCTGGGACAACCTTTGGCTCAGCAATGGTATTTTTATTAAAGAATAAAATAAAACAAAGCCTTGAAAATAAGCTTATAGCCTTTGCAGCTGGTATAATGCTTGCTGCCTCAATTTGGTCATTATTAATACCGGCTATTAATTTAAGCTCAAATCTTAATAAGCTTTCCTTCATTCCTGCTGCATCTGGATTTATGATTGGCATTTTCTTTTTGCTATTTATTGATAGCATAATTCCCCATCTTCATTTGAATGCGACTAAGCCTGAAGGATTAAAAAGTAATTCTAAAAAGACTACTAAAATGTTATTAGCTGTTACAATTCATAATATTCCTGAAGGTATGGCAGTAGGTGTTTTATTTGCCGGAGTTTTGGCAAATGATAGCCTAATAACTATGAGTTCGGCGATTTCTTTAGCTATGGGTATTGCTATTCAAAATTTTCCTGAGGGAGCAATTATTTCAATGCCGCTTAAAGGAGAAGGAATGTCAAAGCTTAAATCGTTTATTTTAGGAATGCTTTCGGGAATAGTTGAGCCTATTGCAGCTTTAATAACCATTTTATTAATAAATTTTGTTTCACCGATATTGCCATATATTTTGGCATTTGCTACAGGAGCAATGGTTTATGTTATTGTTGAAGAATTAATTCCTGAGGCTTCTAGTGGTGCTCATAGTAATCTAACAACAATAGCTTTTTGCCGTTGGATTTGTATTAATGATGGTTTTTGGATGTTGTTTTTAGTTAAGATTTCACATAAATTTCACATAGCACTTGATTTTTTTTATAAAAAAATAATTATAATATATATGTAATTATGGTTACGCTTTCATATGATTATTTTTTTTAATAGAGGTGTTATTATGATCTTTGATTCAAATAAGATTTTAAATCTTTTGACAGGAATAGTTGCAGAAATTGATTTAAAGAGCAAAAATCATTAGAGTAGCATATCAGGATGGCAAAAGAAATTTGTAGTAATATGAATGGTGTGGATTTCTTAAATTTAATTTTTTTACTAAGAATAATGTAAAAAAATCACTTGTGTCATTAGATGAAATTATCAATTGGCTTTTCAATTCTCGTGAGGATGCTATAATGTGCTTTGATTATGAGGATGAAGCTAATGAAAAGGCAAGAATTAGGATGAATAAAACCTATGATGCAGAAAAATAATATTGCTTTATGCTTAATAAAGAAGCTAGATAAGGAATATTTGTATTCCATAAACGATCCAATGACTAATTTATATCAAAAGGAGACATTTAGTTCTCTTGTAGCTGATGCGCTTGTTAATGCTAAAAATCGTCCTTTTTATTTTCTAATAATTGATATTGATGATTTTAAGCGTGTAAACGATCAACATGGTCATTTATTTGGCGATAGGGTTATTAAGGATATTGCCACTTTATTAAAAAAACTGAATTTAAAAAAATGGTTATGTTTGTCGTTATGGTGGCGATGAATTTAGTGTTTTATCGTTTGATAATGTTGAATATGATGCCGTATGGAAAAAACTTCATGAGGTATGTGGTAAGGTCCATAAAATGAAGGAAGAGCATTATCCTAATTGTGATGTATCAATTACTATAGGCTGTTCAAGATTTGGCATTGATGGTGAGAATTATACCGAATTATTTTTGAAGGCTGATAAGGCATTATATCGTGGAAAGTCAAAGGGTAAGAATTGTTTCATTATTTATAAAGAAGAGCTTCATAAAAAAATATAAGTGTTAATTATACAGTTGATGAAAGATCTTATTTAAATAATACGACTATTTGCTTACAATTGTTTGTTGATTTATATGATGTTTTATCTAGAAAATATCGTTTTGAAACAACCTTAAGCAAGATTGCAGAAATATTCGGCCGCTTCTTTATTGTTGATAGAGCTTTAATATTTTTTTAAGAAATGAAAATGAAGAATATGATTTAGCCGCTTCCTATGTTAATCCAACTATTGAGCATTGCTCACTAAATTATGTAGAGAAAAAAATGACTAATCTTTCAATGTGGGATGAACACATTGTAAATGATAATTGTCAAATGGGATATGTAGGAAATATTGAAAAAATTAATCCAACATTATATGAATATCTTTTAAAACAAAATATTATTTCTGTTTATCTAGTTCCTTTGAAGAAGGATCGTAAGACAGTAGGCTATTTAAGACTTGATACCTGCAAGGATAGGCGTAAATGGACAACAAAAGAGGGAGAAATCATTACTCAGGCTGCCAAGATTGTTGGTATATTTATTGCTAGAACATTAACAAAATAGCTATATTAATCCTATAGAATTCTATAGGATTTTATTATATACTTGTTTAATAAATGAATTTATGTTAAAATTACGAAAGGTGATGAAAAATGCGATTTTATGGATTAATCCATGGAGTAGATTTAAATAATAAGCTAATTAGTATTAAAAGATTTCATAAGTTATATTTTTTCTATTTTCAAAATAGCTTAATGCATTTATTTAAAAAGATATCTTTATCAGGGTATATTTATAGACTTTTCCTATGATGAAAAATAAATTAGCCTTTTAAAAAGCTATTGTGAGGCCTATCTGATTACAGATGTTTATGAGGTTTCTAGGAAAAAAATAGACTAGCAAATGCTATGTTTTTACAATAAAAAAATACAATTAATAAGTCCTTAAAGGAAATTTTAAATTCTTTAAATAATATTTTATTTTTTTAGATTTAGAAATGACAATGCCTGAATATCATCAAAGTGGTCATTATTCATCAGAAATAATTCAAGCTGGTTTTTTTATCTAACTGATTCAGATTTTAAAAAAATTGCTGCAAATACTTATTATATTTCCCCTAAAAAAATCTAAAAAGCTAAGCCAAAGAACTATTGATTTTTTTAAAAAATATCTCAAAACAAATTTAGCAATGAATGTATTAAATATAAAGAATTTTTATAATATTTTTTTAAGAATATACTAGAAAAAAATATCAGCCTACGATAATAGTATATGGGAAAAAAATGATATGATAGCTTTAGATAATTCCTATAATTTAAATAGTTTGCCATCACTTAAAGAGGAATGTAGATTTATTAATTTAAATTCAATTTTAAAGCAATTCTATTCCTTGAGAAGTGATCCAGGCTTATTTAAGCTATATGAATATTTTTTTATAATACTGATGAAACTCAGATTCATAACGCCTTAGATGATGCCTATGTTACCTATCTAGTATTTAAGGCTTTCTTAGAAAATATTAATAATGGCAAAAAAAGCTACCAAAGGAGTTATTTTTCGTGATTAAAGAACAACTTGAAGAAATAGGAATAAAAAAATAATGATACTTTTAATGGTTCATTCCTCATTAAAGGCTTTAGGTATGGATGGTCAAACCTTCATTGATGAGTTATGCAATTATTTAAATGATGGACTTTTTGATTTTTTTCCAACTCATACCTGGGGAATAATAAAGGAGGATGGTCAAATTTTTTTGATATAGAAAAAACACCATCTAATGTAGGAATGCTTACAAATATTGCTTTAAATGATAAAAGATTTAAAAGAAGCTTTCATCCGACTCATTCTGTTTGTGCCTATGGTAAAAATAGAGATAGATATTTAGCCTGTGATTTATTAGTTAATTCACCTGTTTCTCCTAAGGGCTGCTTTGGAGTTTTAAGGAATTTAAGAGCTAAGATTTTATTTGTTGGTGCCCCATTATCTAAAAACACCTTTGTTCATAGCATAGAAGAGGCCTCTAATGTTCCTAATCGTTTTACAGAGCATCGATACCATTTTATAACTAAATTTGGAAATAAGAAGCTTGATTATTATATGCCAAGGCATTTTAATAAGGATTGTCCCCATATTTCTGATAATTACGAAAAGCTATTACCATTTATGCTAAAGTATGGTATAGCAAAGGAAGGAACTATTGGCTATGCAAAAAGCTACTTAGTTGATGCCTTTTTTTGTTATAAGCTAGTAAGACATATTCTAAGACAGGATATCCATGCCTTTGATGATCAAAGAGATATAGATAAATATTTAACTGACTTTAAAAAAAGAAGAATAATATCTTCTTTTTTTCATATATTTTTAGGTGATTGATATGTATGGATTAATAGATTCTGGTCTTGGTGCGATAGGTGTTGTAAAGGAATATAAGCTTGAAAAATTTTTATGATTCTAATGGATAAGACTTTTTTTTCCTTATGGAAGAAAAATCTAAATTTTTATTATGTAGAAGCATTTATCTATGTGATTATTTATTTAATTATTGTGATAATATCCTTCTTGCTTGTAATACTCTGTCAATTATAGTCTTACCCTTTTTTTAAAGCTGAAATATAAGGATAAAATTAGAGGAATTATTGATAATTTATTAATATATAGCAATAAGGATACGCTTTTTTTAGGAACTAGTAATACAATAAAAATATCTAAATAAAAGCTATTATCCCTATCCTTGCTTAGAATGTGATGAGCTAATATGCAAAATTGAAAAAAAGAGGATACAGCAATCTGTATCCAAAACATTGATAATATTATCCCTAAGGGTTGTGTTATATTGTTAGGTTGTACCCATTTTTTTAAATATAAAAGATAAATTTAATCATCAAACCATTGTTCCTAAAAAAATCCTTTTTATACTTCCATAAAAAAATAGGAATTACAATAGGACTACGATCAGTCTTTTTCATAAATTAGTGAGCTAAGCTTTTCAATTAAGCCTTGCTTTTAAAGAAGAAACGGAAACATTTTTTTATTCTTTTTTTAAATTCAGAAAGGATGTATCCCTTTGAATAGTCAACAAAATATTTAGTAAGAGCTTCTGAATCCTTCATATAGATGAAGCCACGTGAAACAACCTGAGGTTCAATTGGAATAATTTTCTTTTTCATATCAATTGTAACGATTAATGAGAATAATCCCTCCTCAGATAATATCTTTCTTTCTTTAATAATAGAAGAAGAAATATCACCAATACCATTACCATCAATATATACCTCACCGCTTGGAACGGTTCCATTTAAGCGTGCACCCTTTTCATCAAAGGTTATAACATCACCATTACCAACTACAAAGGTATTTTCACGCTTGACACCACACTCGATTGCAAGCTCAGCGTGAGCCTTTTGCATTTTATATTCACCATGAACAGGAATAAAATATTTTGGCTTTAAAAGAGCCTGAAGAAATTTTAATTCACCCTGTGAGGCATGACCTGATGTATGAGTATCAGTTAATGGTGAATGGGTAATTACATTGGCACCATTCTTAAATAATAGATTAATGGTTTTATTTACACCTTCTTGATTTCCAGGAATCGGAGAAGATGAGAAGATGATGGTATCACCAGGAATAAGCTTTATTTGACGATGAGTACCATTGGCAATACGACTTAAAGCTGCAAGTGGTTCACCTTGCGAGCCAGTACAAAGAAGACAAATTTGCTCTGGTGGATAATTAGTTATCTCACTTGCCTCAACAATTGTTCCCTTTGGACATTTGATATAGCCAATTTGTTGACCAACCTCAATTGTTTTTTCCATTGAACGACCAAATACTGCTAAATGTCTATTTGTGGCAAGACAGGCTTCAATAATTTGTTGAATACGATAAATGTTAGATGCAAAGGTTGCAACAATGGCACGATGCTCAATTCTTTTAAATAGCTCCTTTAATGAGCCACCAACCTTACTTTCAGAGATAGTAAAGCCTTCAACTAAAGCATTAGTAGAATCAGCTAATACAGCTAAAACACCCTCGCTACCAAATTTTGCAAGCTTATCATATTCAGCTGCTGGTCCAACAGGTGTTAGGTCAATCTTAAAATCTCCAGTGTGAATAATTATTCCTAAATCAGTTTTAAAAAAACGATAGCAAATGAATCAGGAATTGAGTGGTTTAAACGTATAAAGGAAACCTCAACACCTTTTAAATTGATATTTAAAATGGGCTTTAAATTCAACGATTGGAACTGGTGTAGAAAGAGGAGTTTCCTCAAGCTTTGCCTCAATTAAATCAACAGCTATACCGCATGCATAAATTTTGGGAATTTTAACCTGACGTAATAAAAAAGGAATACCACCGATATGGTCCTCGTGACCATGAGTTATAAATAATCCAACAATTTTTTTTCTTGGTTTTCAATTAAATAAGAAAAAAATCAGGGATTACATAATCAATTCCTAATAAGTGCTCATCAGGGAACAAAAATTCCGCAATCAACTATAAATATTTGATCATTATATTCAAAAACAATAAATGTTTTTCCAACTTCGCCTAAACCGCCTAAAGCATAAAAAAAGAAAAAAAGCGGACTTACTTTTTTTTGTATCTTTCAAAAGATATGCCTCCTTATTGATTTCAATCGAAAAATCACACCTTATTATACAATAATTATTTGTAAATATCTAGTGTATCATAACAAAAATATTAAAAAAAGTGAAAAATAAGTGTTAATTAGAAAAAAAATATGGTATAATCTATACTATGTTGAAAGGATTATGGTGAGATTTTTATGAGAGCAAGTAAAATGCTTTTAGCTACACTTAAAGAAGCACCACAGGAGGCTAAGATTGCATCACATGCCTTACTTATTCGTGCAGGAATGATTAAAAAAATTTAGTAGCGGGAGTTTATAACTTTTTACCGCTTGGACTACGTACATTAGATAAAAATAGAAAAAAATAATTAAAGAGGAAATGGATGAAGCAGGAGCACAACAAATTCTATCATCTGCAATTCAACCAAAGGAACTTTGGGTTGAAAGTGGTAGATGGAGTAAATATGGCCCCGAGCTTATGCGTTTTAAGGATCGTCATGAGCGTGAATTTTGTTTGGGTCCAACTCATGAGGAAATTTTTACAGCCTTAGTTCGTGATGTGGTTAAATCTGTAAAGAGTTTACCTTTAAACATTTATCAAATTCAAACTAAATACCGTGATGAGCTAAGACCAAGATTTGGTTTGATGAGAAGCCGTGAATTTATTATGAAGGATGCTTATTCCTTTGATAAGGATGAGGCTGGTCTTGAGGCAAGCTATAAGAATATGTATGATACCTATTCACGCATTTTTTCAAGATTAGGCTTAAATTATCAAGTTGTATTAGCTGATACAGGTAATATTGGTGGTAATGGAAGTCATCAATTTATGGCTTTATCAGATGTTGGTGAAAGCTCAATTTCTTATTGTGAGGCCTGTGGCTATGCTGCTGATGTTGAAAAAGCTATAGCTATCCCAGAGATAGAAAAAGATGAAGAGCCTTGTGAGTTAGCCTTAGTTGATACACCAAATCAAAGAACAATTGAGGAAATTAGTTCATTTTTTTAAATATTGATCCTAAAAAGACTGTTAAAACAATTATTTATCATGACTATGTTAATAATCAATTTGTTGCGGTACTTGTAAGAGGCGATAGAGAGGTTAATGAAATAAAGCTAATTAATGCTATTAATTCTAATGAAAACTACCTTGAACTTGCAACACCAGAGGAGCTACATATTCTTGGAACATATCATGGCTTTTGTGGTCCTATTGGTCTTAATTGTAAAATTATTGCCGATAATGAGGTTAGCAAAATGCATAATTTTGTCGTTGGTGCTAATCAATTAGACAAGCATTATATTAATGTTAATTTTGGTCGAGATTTTACTTGTGAGGTTACAGATTTACGTAAGACAGTAGTAGGAGATAAATGTCCTTGCTGCGGTAAACCAATGCTTATGGATAGAGGTATTGAGGTTGGTCAAATATTTAAACTTCAAACCAAATATTCAAAGCCTATGAAATGCACATATGTTAATGAAAAAGGTGAAAACATTCCTATGGTTATGGGTTGCTATGGTATTGGTGTAACAAGAACACTTGCATCAATAGTAGAACAATATCATGATGAATATGGTATTTGCTGGCCTATAAATGTTGCACCATATGAGGCGGTAATTGTTCCAATTAATTTTAAGGATGATGCACAGCGTGAATTAGCCTTAAAGATTGAAGAATCATTTGGTAGATCTATCGAGACAATTTTGGATGATAGAGATGCAAAGCCAGGCTTTAAGTTTAAGGACTGGGAGCTTATTGGTATACCTTATATGATCATTTGTGGTAAGAGAGCTTCTGAGGGAATTGTTGAACTTAAGAATCGTAGAACTCTTGAAAAGGTTGAAATGCCATATGAGGAAGCGGTAGAAGCTGTTAAAAAGGCAATTATTGAAGGCAGAAAATAATGGATAAATATGAAGAGGTAGCAAATTGCATTAAGGAAGCTAAAAAAATTGTTTTATTTAGTGGCGCAGGAATATCTACTCCCTCAGGCATTCCTGATTTTAGATCCTCTAATGGTATTTATAATGAAAAAGCTAAAAAGTAATTTTTTTCACCTGAACAGGTTGTATCACATACATTTTTTTCATGAATTATCCTAAGGAATTCTATGATTTTTTTATTTAAATAAAATGGTTTATCCTAGTGCTAAATATAATAAAGCTCATAAATTCTTTGCTGATTTAGAAAAAAAAGGCAAAATTGTTAATACGGTTACCCAAAATATCGATGGACTTCAACAGGCAGCAGGAAGTAGTAGTGTTTATGAACTTCATGGCTCAATTCATCGCAATTATTGCATGAAATGTCATAAATTTTATGATCTTGATGGAATTTTAACTCGTGGTAATCCCCCAATGTGTAGCTGTGGTGGTTTAATTAAGCCGGATGTTGTTTTATATGAGGAAGGTCTTAATGAAACAACTATTGAAAGAGCCTGTAAAGCAATTTATGATGCTGATATGATGTTTGTTGTTGGGACAAGCCTTATTGTTCAGCCGGCTGCTTCATTTGTTCAATATTTTCATGGCAAAGTTTTGGTGTTAATTAATAAGAGTGAAACATTCTTAGATTATAATGCTGATTTTTGTGTTTAATGAGGATGTTGTTGAAGTAGTTGAAAAAAATAAAAAAATATATGAAATAACAAAAAAAGTATTGATTTTAGTTTGAAGAAGAAATTTCTTTTAAATTAAGAAAAAAATACTTTATTTTTTTAAATTTAAAGTTGGTGATTTTATGTTAGTAAGCCTAAATAGTAAGAAATTAAGCTATAGTATAACTAAGATGAATGTAGCCTTAGATTTAAATTTTAAAAAAATTATTATGCAAATAATAATTTAGTAAAAAGAAATAGTGGAAAATGAATTAAGCTATTTATATGTAAATAGTGCTCAATATGGATTATTATATAAAAAACATGAGGAAAGAAATCATCAAAAATAATAGCTGATAGAGGACAAGAGGTAGGATGTTATGAATATGATCCATATGGTAATATATTAGAATATAATGACAAAAATAGCTAAAAATAAATAATATAACAGGTTTAATTTTATATGCTTATTGTAATTTATATGGTGTTAGTATAAGAGTGTAATATGAAATAAGGAGTTATGAATTCATAGCTCCTTTACATTTATTTCTCCAGCAATTGATTGCTCAAAATATTCTTTAACTTTATTATAATTATTTGTTTGACCTAAAACCCACATTAGCTTTGTAACACAGGCTTCAGTTGTCATATCTAAAGCAGGAATAACGCCAAGCTCTAAAAACCTTATTACCTACCTCATAAATACTAGAAATCTGATTCTTCATAAAGGCACTGGCTTGTAACGACAACTGGTATTTTTTTATTAATTGCTTCTTTAATAGGGCTTGTAAAATCATTGTCCTCGAAAGGAATTCCCCAATACCAAAGGCCTCAATAACAATACCCTTAATACCTGTTTTAATTAAAGAAGAGATGATATTAGGATTTAATCCAGGAATTAATTTGATTAAAATGATATTATCATCATATTTGGTATTTAAAATTGGTTCTTTTTTTGTCAGGAATTTTAAATAGCTTAGAAATACCTAATCCTTTTTGAATCAATTGTTCCAACGGATTTCATATTGATTGATTCAAAGGCATGAAATCCAGTTGTACGAACCTTTACAGCTCTACAGCCTAAAATTATTTTGCGGTCAAAGGCCATATAAATACCAGGAATACCACTTGATGCCATTGCAAAGGCATAGTGTAAGTTATTAATTCCATCTGTAAGAGGATGGGATATTGGTAGCTGTGAGCCTGTAAATACTACAGGAATTGAAGGGTTTTGTAGCATATAGCTAAGCATTGAGGTTGTATAAGCCATAGTGTCTGTACCATGGGTTACAACAATACCATCATATTTTTTTAGATTATTGTAAATGGCTTTAGCAATAATAACCCAATCCTTAGGAGAAATATTAGTACTATCCTTACACATTAAATCTAAAACGCTTAAATTAATATCTAAATTATGAAGACCGAATTCCTTTAAAATTTCTTGGCTATTGGAAGGAACAAGTCCTTCCTTAGATACTATAGAAGAGATGGTTCCACCTGTTGTTATTAATAATATATTTTTCATTTTAGCCCCTTAAATCTATTAGTAATGGTTTCCACTAATTCACTAGGTACATAATTTTTAATATCTACACCAAAGGATACTAGCTCCTTAATAGCAGATGATGATATAAATTGATTTTTGATGAAGGAAATAAAAAGCATTGTTTCTACATTTGGATTAATATCATGATTATATTGGAATAGACTAAATTCATTTTCATAATCTTGATAATTTCTAAGGCCCCTAATTATGCAGCCTATATCGTTTTTTTAGCACAATAATTAACAACTAAATCTTGACTTCCTTCAACATAGACATTTTTTTAAATTCTTGGTAACAAGTTTAATCATATCAACTCTTTCCTCAGGTGTAAATGTTGATTTTTTTAAACATATTATAGGAAACAAGAATATGTAATTCATCAAACATTTTTTTGCTGCACGTCTTATTATATCTAAATGTCCATTACTAAGTGGATCAAATGACCCAGGATATACTGCTTTCATATTGCCTCCAAATTATATCTAATAGTTACTAATAGTATAACCTAAAATGCTGTTTTCTTCAAGAAAATCTAGTGAAAATAAATGAAAAGACAATTAATTTTTGTAAGATACTTGCATATAAGTTAATAATATGCTATATTATAGTTAATAGGAGTCAAACTAGAGTGAGCATTGCTCACTCATTTTAATTAATAGAGGTGAGGAAATGGATTTAGAGATTGTAAAGAATATTATGCAGGATTATTGTGATAAAAAAATGATTTATCATTATATGATATTAAGTTTGTTAGAGAATACGGCTATTTAACCTTACAGGTTTTAATTGACAAAAAGGGTGGAATAGATGTTGATACCCTAGCACTTGCAAATGATTATTTATCCTCAAAGCTTGATCAATATGATAAAGATATGGAGGAATATATGCTAGAGGTTTCTTCACCAGGGGCAGAAAAGACTCTTAGAAATGCTAGTGAAGTTGCTGAAAGTGTTTCTAAATATGTTCACGTTGAGGTTGATAAAATGGTTTACGAGGGCTACTTAGAGGACTTTAAGGATAATGTTCTTACTTTAAAGATTAACTTAAAGGGTAGAATCAAAATGGTAAATATTTCGTATGATGATGTTTTTAAAAAAATAAGACTTGCGGTAAAAAAATATAGGAGGAGTAAAAATGATTAATAAGGAATTTTTTTAAGCAGGCTGAGGAATTAGCAAAGGAAAAAAATGTTAGCGTAGAATCTATCTATGAAACTTTTGCTAAATCATTACAAAACGCATTTAAAAAGATTTATGGTCATGCGTCTTGTCGTGTTGAAATGAAGCCTGAAAAAAGTGAAATAATGATGTATTCAGTTCACAAGGTTGTAGATCAATATAGTGAAGAAGAAACTGAAGAAGAAAAATCCAATTGAGGAAATGCTACTTGAAGATGCAATAAAGATTAAGCCTAGCTATAAGGTTGGCGATATAGTTGAGCAACCAATTAACATTAAGAATTTTTTTCAAGAACAGGAATTGGTGCTGCTAAGAGTACTTGGACACAAAATTTAAAGAGCCTAGAGCGTGAAAAAGGCTTATGACTATTTTTAAAGAAAAGGGAAAAATGAAATGGTTAAGGCTAGAGTAGTTGATATAAATCCAGAAGGAAAATTTATTACTCTTGATTTATCACATAATGTGTATGCCTTCCTACCAAAGAGTGATTTACTTCCAAATGATGATCTTCATGATGAGGATTATGTTAATGTATACATTAAAAAGGTAGAAAAAACTACTAAGGATCCTAAGGTTAGTGTTTCAAGAAGTGAAAGAAATCTTGTTATTCGTTTAATGGAAAAATTATATTCCTGAGATTGCTGAGGGTATTATCGAAATTAAAGGAATTGCTCGTGATGCTGGTGATAGAACTAAGATTGCCCTTTATTCAAATGATCCAAAGGTTGATCCAATTGGTTCATGTGTTGGTGAGGGTGGAGTAAGAATTAAAGAGGTTTGCAAGGCCTTAAATGGTGAAAAGATTGACTTATATGAGTGGAGTGATGATCCAGCAAAGCTTATTGAAAAATCATTACAACCAGCTCATGTAACAACTGTTTTAAAGATTGATCCTATTCATAAAACATCACTTGCTGTTGTTCCTGATAATGAATTATCACTTGCAATTGGTAAATCTGGTCAAAATGTTAGACTTGCCGTTCAATCATGTGGCTGGAAGATTGATATTAAGCCTACTAGTAAAGCATTTGAAGAAGGCTTATTAAATGAAGGACTAAATATTGATGCAAAATAAAAAGCCAGTATTAAGAAGTTGTGTTGTTAGTCGAGAAACACTTGAAAAAAAAGATTTGTTTAGAATTGTAAGAGATAAGGATGGCAATGTTAGCGTTGATTTAAAAAGGCAAGGCTAATGGCCGTGGTGCTTATTTAAAGAAGGACAAGGACATTATTGACAAGGCCCAAAAAACCAAAAGGCTCTTGAACGTCATTTAGATTGCAAAATTCCTGATGAAATTTATGACGAATTGAGGAATTTATTATAATGGATGATATTTTAAGAAATTTAGGCTTATGTGCTAGAGCACGTGGCTTATGTAGTGGTGCAGATTTAACTATTGCAAATTTACGTAAGCATAAGGTATGTTATATCTTTTTTTAGCTAAAGATATTTCTAATACAGGTAAAAAAAGATTTTAGATAAAGCTAAATTTTATGATGTTTTGGTAAATCAAGATTATACTAGCTTTGAATTATCTTTGGCGATTGGCCAAGAGGGAAGATATGTAATTGGGATTATGGATGAGGGTTTTCTAAAAATTTTAAAGAAATAAGGTGAGATATTGGGTAAGAAGAATAAAAAGGAAGAGCGCGTTGCGAACATTCCTAATGCGAAGGCTAACCAAGCAACTGATACTACAATTATCTATAAGGAAGGAATGACTGTAGCAGAGGTGGCTACTGCTTTAAATAAGAGCAATGCTCAAATTATTAAAAAGCTTTTAGAGGCCGGCATTTTTGCAAACCAAAATCAGAGTCTTGAAAGAGAAACTATTGAATTATTAGCTCTTGAATATGGCTTTGAAATTAAAAGATGAAATTATTACAGATGAAACAAGATTTGATGAAATTGTAATTGAGGATGATGAGGCAAATCTTGTAAAAAGACCACCAGTTGTAACTATTATGGGTCACGTTGACCATGGCAAAACAACCTTACTTGATACAATAAGAAATTCTCGTGTAGCAAGTGGTGAGGCTGGCGGAATTACTCAGCACATTGGTGCTTATCAGGTTGAAAAAAATGGTAATAAAATTACCTTCATTGATACTCCAGGCCATGCTGCATTTACAGATATGCGTGCTCGTGGTGCCCAAATAACTGATATTGTTATTTTAGTTGTTGCGGCTGATGATGGAGTAATGCCACAAACTGAGGAGGCCATTGCGCATGCTAAGGCTGCAGGCTGTCCGATAATTGTTGCAGTAAATAAAATTGATAAGCCAGCAGCACGTCCAGAACGTGTTATGGAGGAGCTATCTAGATTTAATTTAGTACCAGAGGCTTGGGGTGGAAATACTATTTTTTTGTTAATATTTCGGCGTTAAAGGGTCAAGGTGTTGATGAATTATTAGAAAGGGTTTTATTAACAGCAGAGATGCTTGATTTAAAAGGCTAACCCTAATCGTTTGGCCATGGGTACTGTTATTGAGGCTCAGCTTGATCGTGGACGTGGTCCTCTTGCAACATTCTTAGTTCAAAATGGAACTTTGAAGGTTGGAGATGTCATTGTTTGTGGTGATACCTATGGAAAGGTTCGTTCTATGGAGGACGATCGTCATATTAAATATAATAAGGCGGAGCCAAGTCAAGCCGTAGTTGTTACAGGATTAAATTCTGTTCCACTTGCTGGAGACAAATTTATGGTTTTCTCAGATGAGCATAAGGCAAGAGATATTGCTGAGGCTCGTGCTAATCGTCGTAAGGATGAGGTTGCTTTATCATCAAAGCCAAAGACATTTGCAGATATGGTTGAGGCCTTAGATAAGACTAAGGAACTTAATGTTATTGTTAAGGGTGATGTTCAAGGATCTGTTGAAGCATTATGTGCATCACTTCAAAGGATTAATGTTGAGGATTATAAGGTTACAATTATTCGTCAGGCTGTAGGAGCTATTACTGAAACTGATATTTCGCTTGCCGAGGCATCAAATGCCATTATTATTGGTTTTAATATTAGACCTCTTGCTAATATTCGTAAGGATGCCGATGAAAAGCATGTTGAAATACGTTCTTATAACATTATTTATAAGGCCTTAGAGGATATTGAAGGAATTTTAAAGGGTAAGCTAGAGCCAGAATATGAAGAGGTTGTAACTGGTCAAGCTGAGGTTAGAAGCATCTTTAAGCTTTCAAAGGTTGGAACAATTGCAGGTTGTTATGTTACAGATGGAACAATTGAGCGTAACTCTAAGATTCGTGTTTTAAGAGATGGTGCTGTAATTTATGAAGGTGTAATGGCATCATTAAAGAGATTCAAGGATGACGTTAAGGAAGTACGTCAGGGTCTAGAGTGTGGTATTACAATTCAAGGCTATAATGATATCAAGGAGGGCGACGTTTTTGAAGCCTCTGTTGATAAGGAGATTGAGCGTTAATGGGTGTATCATTAAAAAGATTAGAGTCTTTATCACTTCGTGAGCTTTCAATTATGATTCAAAGTGATTCAAGACTTGATAATATTAGATTATTAAATATAACTGAAATTAGAATAACTAATGATTTAAGCTATATGACTGTTTATTATACAGTTTTAGATGATAAAAATAAACAAAAAATGGCTGACAATTTAGAAGCTTTAAAGCCTTATATTCGTCGTGAGATTGCTCATAAAAATTAATGCTAGAAAAAAATGCCAGATTTAATTTTTTTAAATACGATGAAGCTTTAGAATATGGAAATCATATTGCTGAAATATTAGAATCTGAAAAGAAGAAATTTAATAATTAGAATAAACTGCAAGCATTTTTGCAGTTTTTTTCTTAAATTTTTTTCTTAATGATTGAAGGCTATTAAGGTAAAAAAATATGGTAATTTTGGTGCTCTTAAAGTATAATTTATTTGAATGGATGTGATTATATGAAAATTGCTATAATTGGTGCAGGTGCTTCTGGTCTTGCTTTGGCTGGACTATGTGCTGAAAAATTATGATGTTTATGTTTTTTTGAACGATTAGCCTTGCCAGGAAGAAAAATTTTAGCATCTGGTAATGGTAGGTGCAATATGTCCAATCTGAATATGAATGAGGATTTCTATAATCACAAGGATTTTATTAAGCGTTTATATAGTAGTATTCCTAAGGAAAAGGTCTATGATTTTTTTGATAGATTAGGAATTTTAACTAAGGCTGATAATGAAGGAAGAATATATCCATATTCTAATTCAAGTCAAACGGTTTTAGATGCACTTTTAAATAAAATGCAAAAAAATGTTCATTTTAATTATAATTATTTAGTTAAGAATATTAAATATACTAACAAATGGTATATTAATGATTTTAATCTTGGCTTTGATCATCTATTTATTACAAGTGGTAGTATTGCTGGAATTGATAAACAAAAAGCAGAATGGAGTATATTCCTATTTGAATTTTTTGAAATTTACAAAGCTATATCCCTCATTATGTGGATTAAAGCTTAAGGAAAATGTTAAGGCTATTAGTGGTGTTAGAGTTAAGGCTCTTGTTAAAGCTTATAAAAAAATAATAAGGAGACATATTCTGAGGCAGGCGAGGTAATTTTTTTAAGGATGATGGTATATCGGGTATAGTTATTATGAATATTGAAGAAATTTACTTAGAAAAATTATGAAAAAAATGATAAATTTAAAATTAGTTTAGATTTTTTTGTCAGGATTTTTAGGCTTCAGGATTTAAATAAATATAAGCTAGATGGAATTTTACCAATAAAGCTTGCAAGGTATTTACAAAATTTTAAAGAAACAAAAAAATCTAGAATTTAATATTTTATCACCATATGATTATAATAATGCCCAGGTTATTAATGGTGGTATTTCTTTAGATATGATAAATGATAACTTAGAGTATCTAGATAATAAAACTCTTCATTTTGCTGGTGAGGTTTTAGATATAAATGGTAGATGTGGTGGATATAATCTTCATTTTGCCTTTGCAACGGCTTTAAAAAATTTTGAGGTACTTAATAATGAAAATTAAAAAAATAAGTAATATTAAAAATATTAGCAAATCAAAAATATTACACCTTATGAATATTTAAAGAATAAATATAAAATTAATGATATTAAGGATTTAAAAGATTTTAAGAAGAAGTATAGATGCTAGAGATAAGGAAAAATGTCTATTTAGTATATACTATTTGTTTTTACAACAAATAACAAAAAAATACTAAAATTTAAAAAAATGTAGGTATCTATGATGAGGATAAAGAATTTATTTATCCTAATTGGAATACTGATGATAGACCAGTTGTAGTTGGCTTTGGTCCAGCAGGAATGTTTTGTGCTTTGACACTTGCAAGATGTAATGCTAAACCAATTATTATTGAAAGAGGTAGTGAGGTTGAAAAGCGAAGCCAAGATATAGAAAGCTTTTATCAAAACAAAAAATTAAATGAGGAGGATAATGTTTTATTTGGTGAGGGTGGAGCAGGCACATTTTCTGATGGTAAGCTTACAACAACAATAAATGACCCAATTATTAAGCAAATATTAAAGGATTTTGTTAAATTTGGAGCAAGTGAGGAAATATTATATGATGCTATGCCCCATATTGGAAGTGACATTTTAAGGAAAGTTGTTAAAAAAATTTAAGAGAAGAAATTATTTCTCTTGGTGGTGAGGTTCATTTTAATACTAAGCTTATTGATTATAAAGAAAATGATAAAGAAATTGAAGCTATTACAACTAATGGTAGCTTTAAGACTAGACATTTATTTTTTTAGCTTTAGGTCATTCAGCCTACGATACGATTAGTATGCTTTATAATAAAGGGATAAAAATGGAAGCAAAAAGCTTTTCAGTCGGAGTAAGAATTGAGCATGAAAGAGAATATATTAATAAATTACAATATGCAAGCTTTGCCAAATATTTACCAGCTGCCTATTATAAAATGGCAGTTCACTTAGAAAAAAGAAGTGTTTATACATTTTGTATGTGTCCTGGTGGCTATGTAATGGCTACCTCTAATAATAAGGAAGCAATTGTAACTAATGGTATGAGTAATTATAAAAGAGATGCTATTAACTCAAATGCGGCTTTATTAGTTGAGGTTAATCCAAGTGATTATCTTGTATCTTCACCACTTGATGGCTTTAAATTTCAGCATGATATTGAGCATAAGGCTTTTCTTGTTGGTGGTAATTTAAGAGCACCAGCTAATTTAGTTAAGGAATTTTTAGCTGATGAGGTTGCAGAATGTATTAGAAGTGTTAAGCCATCCTATCCTCATGGTATAAATTTATGTGATTTAGGTAAGGTTTTACCAGATTTTGTGATTGAGGCTTTAAAGGAAGGTATTATGAAAATGGATGAGAAAATACCGGGCTTTAATTATAAAGACGCGATTTTAATTGCTCCTGAAACTAGAAGCTCATCACCAGTTAGAATTAATAGAGATGCTAAGCATAGGGTAGGAATGATTTATCCTATTGGTGAGGGCGCAGGATATGCTGGTGGTATTACAAGTGCAGCCTTAGATGGAATTAAAAGTGCTATTTTAAGCATGGAGGAAGTATGACAAATTTAGAAAAAAATATTATGAATATCAGCGTGAATTAAAAAAATTATGAATACGCATTATTTGTTTTATCATATGATGAGGAAACAGACTGCCCAAGGCTTGCTAAGGCTCATTCACTTGAGGTGTTTCAATATTTTGAAAATAAATATTATGATATAACCTTGTGTAAGAATTATGAGGATACCTTATTTGCTCTTGAAAACGATAACTCCTTAGATAAGCTTACAGCCTTATCAATTAAAAAAGAATGTAAGAATCTTCACAAGCTTAAAAAGCTACCTAAGGATTTATTTAATAATCATTTGAAGAATTTAGCAAATACAGGATTACTATGGGAGGAAGCAAGAGAAAGTCTTGATTATTCTAAATTTGAAGATGCCCTTGTTGAGCTAGTTAGCTATAATAAGAAATATATTGAAATTGAAGCAACTAAGGATATTTTTCGGTTATAATGTTTTACTTGATGAAATGGAAGAGGGATCAAGTGAGGAAATGTATGATGAATTCTTTTTCCTTAATTGAGAAAAAGGCTTGTTCCTTTTATTCAAAAAAATTATTAAGATGCCTAAAAAAATTTAATACTAAGCTTTTAGATATAAAAATTTCCTATTTCTAAACAAAGGGAATTAACAGAAATGATTATTAAAAAAATGGGCTATAATAAGGATGTTGGATGTATTAGAGAAACAATTCATCCTTTTTACTGCAGGAGTTTATAATAAAGACATTAGAATAACTACTAGCTATAATGAATCACTTTTATTATCAAATTTATATTCAATAATGCATGAGACTGGACATGCCCTATATGAGCTTCAAAATGATGATGCTTTAAATAATACTTCTTTAAGAGGTGGAGCAAGTATGGCACTGCATGAAAGCCAATCACGCTTTTATGAGAATTATGTAGGAAGAAATTACCATTTTATTAAGGCTCTATATCCAATTTTAAAGGATATATTTAAGGAAGAATTAAAGGATATTAGCTTAGATGACATTTATTATTATGCCAATAATGTTGAAGCCTCATTAATTAGAACAGAGGCTGATGAATTAACTTATCCAATTCATATTTTAATTCGCTATAAAATTGAAAAAATGCTTTTCCATAATGAAATTCTAGTTAAAGATATTGATAGAGTATTTAACGAACTTATGGAAAAATATTTAGGAATTAAGCCTGAAAATAAAAAAGAAGGCTGTTACCAGGATATTCATTGGTCATCAGGCTTTGGCTATTTTCCAACCTATGCTTTTTGGTAGTGCTATAGCTGCCCAAATATATTATAAAATGCAAGAGGATATTGATTTTAACAAAGCCTTGGATAATATGGATTTTTAAAGAAATCAATTTATGGCTAAAGGATAAAATTCATAAATATGGTGCCTCACTAACTCCTAAAAAAAGCTAATTTTAAATGCTACTTTAGAGGAATTTAACCCAAATTATTATCTTAAATATTTAATATCAAAAATTTAGTAAAATTTATGAGGTGAGCTATGAAGATTGATTTGCATAATCATACTAATCATTCTGATGGAGTTTTTACACCAAGAGAGCTTATAGCTGAGGCAAAGAGGCAGAATGTTGATGTTTTTGCCCTAACGGATCATGATAGTGTTTTTGGTATTGAGGAAATAAAAAAGGAAATAAAGGATTTCAATGGTATATATGTCATTCCAGGAATTGAACTTTCAACATTTTACAAGGGTGAAAATGTTCATATCGTTTGTTTATTTAAAAAAATGGTATTGTTCCTGATTGTATGTATGAATTTTCATTAAAAAAATAAGGAAAAACAGAAAAAAACTAGAGCTATAAAAAAATGATGAATAACATTAAAGAGATTTATGGCTTAAAAAAATTGATATGGATTTACTTTTATTAGTACGGGTGAGGTTATTACTAGAGGTAATATGCTAAGAAATTTAGTAATTGCTAATGATATGAGCTTTGAGGAAGCTAAATTCTATATTTCTAATGCCTCAAAGGCTTATATTCCTTCATCAAAGCTTGAAACTAAGGATGGGCTAGCTTTGGCTAAGGAGGCTAATGCCGTTTGCATTTTTGCTCATCCTTGCCTTGTTAAAAGAGAATATATTGATGAAATATTAAGCTTTGGCTTTGATGGAATTGAGGTTTATTATCCTGCTAATAAGCAAGGTGATGAGGAGTATTTTAAAGCTAAGGCCAAAGAATATGATTTAATGTGGAGTGCAGGATCAGATTGTCATGGTGATAAATCTCATGCCAATATTGGTACCTGCTATCTAAATGAAGAAGAATTTAAACCACTTGCTAAGGCAATTGGTTTTTAGATTGGAGGATTTAAAATGATTGTAAAAAAATGCAGAATTTATTACATCAGCAGTAAATTATGTGGCACTTCCTAAGGATGGTAAGCCAGAGATAATGCTATGTGGAAGAAGTAATGTTGGTAAAAGCTCCCTTATAAATTTGTTATGTAACCGTAAAAAGCTTGCAAGAACGAGTCAAACTCCTGGTAAAAACTCAAACTCTAAATATTTATTTAATTAATCAAGATTTTTTTATTTTGTTGATGTTCCAGGCTATGGCTATTCAGCTACTGGTAAGAGCTTAAAAAACACCTTTGGTAAAATGATTGAAACCTATGTTAAAAAAAGAGAGGAGCTTAAAATGGCCTTTCTTCTTGTTGATTCACGTCATGAGCCAACAAATGATGATTATCTTATGTTTCAATTTTTGAAGCAATATGTTGAAAATATTGTTATTATTGCAACTAAATGTGATAAGCTTAATGCTAAAGAAAAGGCCTTAAGTAAAAAGACAATTACTAATAAGCTAGAAACTTACAGAATTTGATAGCTTAATATATGCTTCATCATTAAAAAAAGAATAGGAATTGATGAAATTTATAATAAAAATTAATGAGGTATTAATAAATGCAAATAAAGAAAAATAGAGAATAAGGATTTAAAAAGGAAAAAAATAGCTAAAGAGATTTTAGATGATTTACCAAGATGGTTTGGTGATGTTGAATCTAAAAAAATGAATATATAGAGGATTCTTTAAATTTAGATTTCTTTTGCTTGCTATTTAGATGATTTACCTATTGGCTTTTTAACACTTAAAGAAAATTCCGCTGATACCTTAGAAATAGATGTTATTGGTGTTTTTATATAAATATCGTAATCAAGGTGCTGGTAAAAGACTAGTTTTATATGCTTATGAATATGCTAAAAAGGGAGGATATAGTTTTCTTGAGGTTAAAACTGTTGCAAGTGGACATTATTCTGAATATGATGAAACTAATGCCTTTTATAAGGCAATGGGCTTTAAGAGCTTAGAAATTATTAAAGAGCTATGGGCCCCTCATATTCCTTGCCAAATCTATGTTAAAAAGTATTAAATAGTCATTAATTTAAATAAGCTTGCATAAATTATAGTGGTGATATTTATGAAGCTTGATTTAGAAAAAAACAAACCTATTTTGAAATTAAAAAAATTTCTAATATCAAAAAAATTATAATTATGAGCTTGATGAAGTGAAAAATAAATGATATTGACATAACAACTAATTTATTCATCGAGCTTTTTTATTTTGATCAGGATGGTAAGATGATTAATAAAAAAATTATCCATACCAATAGAAATTTTTTTAGTGAATCTAGTGTTTATAATCCTAAAATAGTAGTTAAAGAGCTAAAGTTTGAGGTTATTGAAGGTCAAGGTGTTACAGCTAATTTTAAATTAGAATTAAATTATGAAAAAGAAGGATGGTGCATCTCCTATTCCGGCATTAATTCAACCAGAGGTTCCTGAAATTAAAGAAAAAGCTATTGTTAGAACTAGAGGTAATAATAACGAAAAATGATTTCTTAGATTTATTTAAAAAAATGAAGAAGGGCATTATAGTGTTAAATGTTTAAGAGTTAAGGATGAGGCTCAATTGAAGGCCATTAGTGAAAAATATCAAATAATGCTTGATGATTTATATAAGGGCTACGACGCAAGCTTAGGCTATGTTTTGTTCAATGCTAGATCAAAGTCTAATTAGTAAGCTTCCCTTCAAAATAATAGAAATAAAGCCTATAATTTTTTTCCTATTATAGGCTTTATACTAGTGATGCAAGCTATATTCTTATTGAAGCCAATAGCTTTGAAATTAAATTAAATCAATATTATTCAACACTTTCTAAAAAAATAAATAAGCCAATTCAGATTATTAAGGATCAATCTAAAACCTACTTTATTTATGTTGAGGCAAATCTAGCCGAAGAAGAATTAGCAGCTTCAAAGCTTTTTGTTAAATGAATGCTTAAAAAAATATTTTCTTTATCTAAAGCAGCTAGAAACCGTAAAAAAAGAGGATATGAAGGAAATGAGTAAAACCTATCCTGTTTTGGATAAATATTTTTTAAGATTAGAATATATTATAAGAGAAATCGAAACAAAATGTCCTAAGGATGATAATGATTGGTTGTTTTTTTAAGCAAATATCATTTAATACTTGCAGCTAAAAATGAATTTGAGTCAAATTGAAACTAAGCTTTTTTTGAACTTGTTAAGGAAGAAATTCCAATTGAGGTTGGGTTAATTTTTAAAATACCCCAATTTTAATTTTTTTATAAAAAAACGGCAAAATAAATTTTTTTATTTAAAAAAAGTATTAATGCTCCTATAAGTGAGCTTTTTGGCTAGATTTTTATTTAGAAAAATTCACATCTTAATAGCTTTAAAGCGGAATTTGATGATATTCTAATAGATTATGATCATAGCTTTTTATAAGCTGCATTTTTTTGTTTTATAGTTTTATATACATATATTTTGAATTTAGGTAATATTAGAATAATTAATACAATTTCAGCAACTAAATTTAATGAAATAACAAGTAGTATTGAAATTTTTTTGAATGAATATAAGGACTATTTTCTTTGAAAAAAATCTTTAATTTTGTCAAGATAATTAACGGCAAAGAAGATTGCTGAAAAAAATAATAATCATAAATGCTAATATAACTAGATTGGTTACCGAAAAGAAAAAAAGATGCATAAAAAAATATTTGATAAACGAGAATAGAAATTAAGATAATAGGATAGCTCTCCTTAATTAAATCTAATAAATTTTTTTCAAATTCATCACCATTAAAAATAATATGTTGCAAGGTGTCGAAATATGATGTATAATTTATTAGATTTATTTTATGTGGGTGATCTAATGGAGCTATTGTTTTACATTGCAGAAATTATTGGTACCATAGCCTTTACAATAAGTGGCTCAATGGTAGCAATTGAAAAGGAAAAATGGATTTACTTGGAGTAATTATTTTAGGATCAGTTACAGCCTTTGGCGGGGGCTTTTTAAGAGATATAATCTTAAATTTTGATTATCCATCTGTCTTTAATGCTATTTTGTGTCCAGTGATTGCAGTTATAACCTCAATAATCGTTTTTATAATATGTTATATATTTAAGGATACCTCATATCAAGAAAAGAAATGGTATTTAAGGCTTATGAATATTATTGATTCAATTGGTCTTGGCATATTTGTAGTAATTGGTGCTAAGTTGACTATGACTAAAAATAATAATGTCTTTTTTTAATCTTGTTTTGTGCAGTAATAACAGGTGTTGGTGGTGGCGCAATAAGAGATATGATGGCTATTAAAATCCCAGATATTTTTCGTAAGCATATTTATGCAGTTGCTGCTTTATTTGGAGCAATATTATTTTATATATTAATAAAAGCTAATTTAAATGAGAGCATAAGTACAATTATTAGTGTTATAAGCGTAATTATTATTAGATTTTTAGCTTATCATTATAAATGGAATTTACCAAGAATAAATATTAGTAAAGAGAATCTATTATAGCTGATTCTCTTTGATTTTTTTGAAAAACGATTACCTAATATTGAAATCGCTTTTTATAATGATTATGTAGAGATTTATTTTTTTAAAAATAATGTATAATTGAGTTGATGAAAAAGCGTTTTTTTCGCGTGTGGAGGTATAGTCAAGTGGAAAAATAATATTCCTAGCTATCAACAAGAGGTTAATGAGCTTGTTGATAAAGCATTAAAATGTTTAGATGAGTATGCATCATTTACTCAAGAGCAAATCGATTATATTGTTGCTAAGGCAAGCGTAGCTGCCCTTGATCAACATGGTAATCTTGCAAAGCTAGCTATCGAAGAAACTAAACGTGGTGTATTTGAGGATAAGGCTACTAAAAATCTATTTGCTTGCGAATATGTTACTCATAATATGAAGAGATTAAAAACTGTTGGTATTATTAGTGAGGATGATGTTACAGGTATTACAGAAATCGCTGAGCCTGTTGGCGTTGTATGTGCCCTAACGCCTGTTACTAACCCAACATCAACTGCTATTTTTAAATCATTAATTTGTTTAAAAACAAGAAATCCGATTATTTTTGGATTCCATCCTAATGCACAGCAATGTAGTATTGCTGCTGCAAAGGTTGTTTATGAGGCCGCAGTAGCTGCAGGTGCTCCTAAAAACTGTATTCAATGGATTGAGCATCCATCAATGGACGCAACAACAGCTTTAATGAATCATCCAGGTGTTTCAACTATTTTAGCAACTGGTGGAAATGCAATGGTTAAGGCTGCATATTCATGTGGTAAGCCAGCTCTTGGTGTAGGTGCTGGAAATGTTCCTGCTTATATGGAAAAAACATGTAATGTTCGTCAGGCTGTAAACGATATTGTTATGTCTAAGGCTTTTGATAATGGTATGATTTGTGCTTCAGAGCAGGCTGTTATCATTGATAAGGAAATTTATGATGAGGCTGTTAAGGAATTTAAGAGCTTTTGGCGTATATTTTGCAAACACAAATGAGAAGAAGCTATTAGAGAAATTTATGTTTGGTGTTGATAGCAAGGAGAATGCTTCTTTAGCTAAATTAAATCCTAATATCGTTGGTAAAAAGGCTACTTGGATTGCTGAACAGGCAGGCTTTAATGTACCAGATAACACAGTTATTATTTGTGTTCCTTGTAAGAGTGTTGGTGTTGAAGAGCCATTAACTAGAGAAAAGCTATCACCAGTTCTTGCTGTATTAAAGTCTAATTCAACGGATGAGGGCTTAAGCCTTGCAAAACAAATGGTTATGTTTAATGGTTTAGGACACAGTGCTGCAATTCATACATCTGATAAGGCCTTGGCTCAAAAATTTGGTGATTTAATTCCTGCAATTCGTATTATTTGGAATTCACCATCTACATTTGGTGGTATCGGTAATGTTTATAATTCATTTATTCCATCATTAACATTAGGCTGCGGTTCATATGGACATAACTCAGTAAGTGGTAACGTAAGTTCAATCAATCTATTAAATATCAAGAAAGTCGCAAGGAGAAGAAATAATATGCAATGGTTCAAGGTTCCTGCCAAGATTTACTTTGAAAGAGATGCAATTGAATATTTACACCAAATGAAGGAAATGAAGAAGGTTATGATTGTAACCGATCGTTCAATGGTTGATTTAGGATATGTTAATCGTGTAACTGACCAATTACAATTAAGATTAAATGAGGTACAATATCAATTATTCTGTGATGTTGAACCCGATCCATCAATTCAAACCGTTTTAAAGGGTGTACAATTAATGCGTAGCTTTGAGCCAGATACTATTATTGCTCTTGGTGGTGGCTCATCAATGGATGCTGCAAAGGGTATGTGGTTATTCTACGAGCATCCCGAGGTTAATTTCAACGATTTAAAACAAAAATTTATGGATATTCGTAAGCGTGCATTCCAATATCCTGAGCTTGGTAGAAAGGCTCATCTTGTATGTATCCCAACAACATCAGGTACTGGTTCAGAAGTAACACCATTCGCTGTTATCACTGATAAGGAGGAGAATAAGAAATATCCTTTAACAGATTATTCTTTAACTCCTACGGTAGCTATTATTGACCCTGCTTTAACAATGACTTTACCAAGAAGCATTACGGCTGATACAGGTATGGATGTTTTAACTCATGCAACTGAAGCATTTGTTTCTACACTTGCATCTGATTTTACTGATGGTCTTGTAATTCAAGCAATTAAAATGGTATTTAAGTATTTAGAGCGTTCTTATAAGAATGGTGCTAATGATCCAGAGGCTAGAGAGAAAATGCATAATGCATCATGCCTTGCTGGTATGGCATTTGCAAATGCTTTCTTAGGTATGAATCACTCAATGGCTCATAAGGTTGGTGGCGAATTCCATGTACCTCATGGTCGTGCTAACGCAATTTTATTACCATTTACAATTCGTTATAATGGTCAAAAGCCTCAAAAAGCTTTCAACATGGCCTAAATATAATTATTATAGAGCTGATGAAAGATATGCTGAACTTGCTCGTATTTTAGGTCTTCCTTGTTCAACAGTTGAAGAAGGTGTTGAATCATATGCTAAGGCTTGTGGAGAGCTTGGTATGAAGGTTGGTATTAAGATGAACTTTAAGTCTCAAGGAATTGATGAGGCTTCATGGCTTGCTAATGTTGAAAAGCTTTCATATTTAGCATATGAGGATCAATGCTCACCTGCTAACCCACGTGTTCCTATGGTTGAGGATATGCAAAAGATTTTAACTGAAGCATATTATACTGAGGAATTCTTTACAAAAGAAAATTAATTAATTAGAATGGTGCTTGCTATTTGTAAGCACCTTTTTTTGATGTTTTTCTAAATAATCCTTATTATGTATTAGAAAAATGGAATTATGTATTCATCTGACTATAAAACAATTTATACAATTGCTGGAGCATGGCATTATGATAGAAGTGCAAATATTGATTATGAAATAGAAGAAATATTACCATTTGCTCTAGCCTCAGAAAAGTTATTTCTTGAGGAGGTACATTTCAATAAGAGTGTTAAAAAAATTGATAAATATGCTTTTTAGTGGGCATAATATCCGTTTTGAATTTAACGATATTATTAATGCTGATGAAAAAAATTATTCTATTATACTGCATGCTTCCTTCGTCTTGATATAAATAATGTTATTAATGCTAAAGAAAATAGTTTTTTTATTTATTAGATGGCAGCGAAAAATACGATAAATATTAAAAAAATTAGATTAATGAAAAAAATGGATTTTTAATATCCATTTTTTTCATATACATATGTTTTAAAAGTATGGTATAATTAAGAAATAGAAAGGACTTGATTTTTATGCTAAATCCAAAACAAAAAGCTTATTTAAGGGGACTTGCTAATCATTTAGAGCCCGTTTTTCAAATTGGTAAGGAAGGAATAAGTCTTGAGATGATGGAAGGCATTTCCTCATATCTTGCAAAACACGAATTAATGAAGGTTAATATGCTTGCTAATAGTACAATTTCTTATGAGGAGGCTTCGAATATATTTGAAGGCTATCATATTGAGGTTGTTCAAATTATTGGCCATATTATTGTTTTATATAAGCATTCATCAAAGGCGAAGGAGCCTATTGTTTTACCAAAGAGTAAGAAATAGTAGGGGTGAAAAATATGAAAAGGATGATATTAGTTGATGGTAATTCATTAATGTATCGTGCCTATTTTGGTATGGCCGGGGTAGGTAATTTAACAACTAATTCTAAGGGATTATATACAAATGCAATTTATGCCTTTGCTAGGATGATGAATCATTTAATTTCATCAAATTATGATGCAATTTTAGTTGCATTTGATGCTGGTAAGAAAACATTTCGTCATGAATTTATGACTGATTATAAGGCTGGACGTGCACCAATGCCAGACGAAATGCGTATGCAAATTGAATTTATTAAGGAATATCTTGATATAATGCGTATCAAAAGATTTGAGATACCATTATATGAGGCTGATGATATTATTGGTACTATGGCTAAGATGGGTGAGGATGATGGCTATCATGTTGATGTTTATTCCTCAGATAAGGATTTATTACAGCTTATTAGTCAAAAATACAACTGTTCATTTAACCAAAAAAAGGAATGACAGATTTAAAGGATTTTGATATTAATTCTTTTAAAGAGGAATATCAAATAGATTATACACAGTTTGTTGATTTAAAGGCCCTAATGGGTGACAAGTCAGATAACCTACCAGGTATTCCCAAAATTGGAGAAAAAGAAGGCAATTAAATATTTACTTGCCTATGGAAGTCTTGATGGTATTATCGAGCATAAGGATGAAATTAAGGGTGCTGATGGTGAAAAATATTAGAAGCTATTATGAACAAGCTCTCTTATGTAAGAAAAATGGCAACAATAAATACAAAATCACCAATTAATTTAACTGTTAATGATATCTTAAAAAAAGGAAATAAATAAAGAAAGATTAATTGAATTTTATCAAAAAAATGGAATTTACATCCTTATTAAAGGAAATGTCTAAGGATAGTAATAATGAAAAATATTGAATATAAGGTAGCGGATTTTTTAGATTTAAAGAGTATTTTTGGTACCAAATAGTACGATTATGCTAGAGGCAAGTGATTATAATTATCATAAATCACCTATTTTAGCATTTGGCCTTGTAAATGAAAAGGGTAATTTTATTATCCCTCTTGAATTAATTGGTCAATCAATTGATTTAGAATTATTTTTTTAGCTGATGATAAAAAAATCATAAATTTACTTATGATTATAAAAAGAAATTATGTTTTATTTAAAAAGACTTGGCTATGAATTAAATGGTATAGATTTTGATTTATTAATGGCTTCATATTTAATAAATCCATCCCTTGGTAAGGAAGAATTTAAGGTTGTTTGTGATTCTTATGAGCCATCTATCGCCTTATATGAGGAAAATGTTTATGGCAAGGGTAGTAAAAAGACTATACCTAGTAAAGAGGTTATTTATGACCATTTAATTAGAAAATGTTTAACAATTCATAAATTAAAGGCTAAGGTTTTAAATAAGCTTAAGGAGTTAGATCAAACCTCACTTTTAACAGATATTGAAATTCCTTTAAGTAAGGTTCTTGCAAAAATGGAATTTAGAGGTATGAAGATTGATACAACCGAACTTGAACGTCAAAGAGTATCATTAGAGGAGAGAATAGCTAATATTTCTAAAGAAATTTATGAACTAGCAGGTCATGAATTTAATATTTCCTCACCTAAGCAGCTTGGAAGTGTTTTGTTTGATGAACTTGCAATTCCATATCCTAAGAAGAACCATAAAAAAATGGCTATTCAACTGATGCAGATATTTTTAAATTCAATACTTATGCTTCATCCAATTGTTTCAAAAATTTTAGAATATCGTATGCTAACTAAGCTTAATTCTACTTATGTTAGTGGAATAAGGGAAATGATTTATCCTGATGGCTGTGTTCATACTATTTTCCAACAGGCTTTAACACAAACAGGTAGATTATCATCAGTTGAGCCTAATCTTCAAAATATCCCAATTCGTAGTGAGGAGGGACATTTAGTAAGAAAAATGTATGTTCCAAAAGTTAAAGGAAATAGCTTCTATAGTGCTGATTATTCACAAATTGAGCTTAGAGTTTTAGCTCATTTGGCTAATGTTTCTAAGCTTATTAAGGCTTTTAATAATGATGAGGATATTCATAGTGAGACAGCAAAAGAAATCTTTGGTAAGAATGAAATTACTAAAGAAGAGCGTAGACAAGCCAAGGTTGTTAATTTTGGAATTATTTATGGTATGAGTGCTTATGGACTAGCAACAGATTTAAGAATATCTAACAAGGAGGCTCAAGCCTTCATAGAAAAAAATATAATAGCGTTTATCCTGAAATAGATATCTATATGAAAAAAATGTTTTTAAAAAGAATGTAGTGAAAAAAAGGCTATGTTAAAACAGTTAAAAAAATCGTATTAGATATATTCCTGATATTAATTCTAAGGCTTTTATGCAAAGAGAATTTGCTAAAAGAACGGCGATGAATGCACCAATTCAGGGTAGTGCTGCGGATATTATTAAAATAGCTATGATTGATGTTGATCGTGAACTTGAAAAAAATAAGCTTGAAAGCTATATGGTTGTAACAGTTCATGATGAAATAGTACTAGAGGTTAAAAAGGGCGAAGAGGAAATGGTTCAAAATATTGTTAGAAGCAAGATGGAGAATGCAATGAAGCTACGAGTTCCTCTTAAGGTTTCTGATTCCTTTGGTGCCAATTGGTATGAGGTGAAATAATGGATGATTTTTGTATTAACAAGAAGAAGTATTAGAAAATATAAAGCAGAACCAATTAGTAAAAAAATGATATTGATTTATTAATAAGAGCTGGCTTTAGTGCTCCATCTGCAAGAAATCAAAAAAATCAAAGGAATTTGTAATTATTGATAATAAGGATGTTTTAAATAAGCTTGCTATGGTATCTAATCATTCTTTATTCATTAAGGATGCACCACTTTGTATTGCTGTAATTGGTGAAGATAAAAATAAGCTTTTGACTCCTTTAATGGAGGACCAGGATTTAGCTAGTTCTACAACTGCTATTTTAATTATGGCAAGAAGCTTAAACATTGGCTCATGCTGGATTGGCATATCACCAATTGAAGAAAGAATGAGCAAGGCCAATGAAATATTAGGTATCAATGATGGACGCTTTGTTTTTTCACTCATAGCCTTGGGATATCCAAATGACGATAAGGCGTTTTATGATGCTAAAAAAAGAGGATTATACAAGGGTTTATTATAATGAGGTGAAATAATGCCAGAATTACCAGAGGTTGAAACTGAAAGAAGAGTTTTAGAAACAGAAATACTAAATAAGAAAAATTACTGGTATAGAAATATTCTATGATAAAAATAATCGATGGTGATAAAGATTATTTTATTAATAATGTAGTCAATCATTATTTTAAAGAAATAAGTAGAATTGGTAAATATTTGATTTTTTTAAGCTAGATGACGATAATTATGTTTTTAAGTCACCTACGAATGGAAGGAAAAATATTTTTTTATGAGAAAAAAATGATTTTCCTATAAATAAACACATTCATTTAATTTTCTACTTTGATAATGGTTATAAGCTAATGTATCAGGATGTCAGAAAATTTGGTAGACTTGAATATAAGAATAATAGTGATTTATATATTACTCCCCCACTATCTTTGCTTGGCTATGAACCATTCAAAAGAAATTATGATGATTTATTCAACAAACTAAAAAACAAACATATTCCTATTAAAAGTGCACTTTTTAGATCAGCATATTTTATTAGGACTTGGTAATATTTATGTTGATGAGGTATTATTTAGTGCTAAAATTAATCCTTTAAGAATAGCATCATCTATAACAAAAGCCGAATGTCAAAAAATAATTGATGAAGCAGAGAAAAATCTTTAATAAGGCAATTGAATATAAAGGGACAACTATTAGAAGCTATACCTCTTCACTTGGGGTAAGTGGTCAATATCAGAATTTTTTTAAATGTTCATACTAAAAAAGAATGTCCAATATGCAAATGTTCTTTAGAAATCGTAAAGGTTGGAGGAAGGACAACATATTATTGTCCTAATTGTCAAAAATAGATGAAAAAGGTTATTGGAATTACAGGGGGAATTGCTTGTGGTAAAACTAACATAAGCAATATTGTTAAAGAAAAAAATATTATTTAATTGATTGTGATGAAATTACTCATAGCCTATGGGATGATAAATTTATCATTAAAGAGGCCTTAAATTATTTTGGAAAAGAGATCTTAGATGGTAGTAAAATAAATCGTAAGGCTGTTGGTAAAATTGTTTTTTTCATAATCAAGAAAAAAATTAAACTGGTTAAATAATTTATTCCATCCTTTGATAATTAAAAAAATAAAGGAAGAAATAAAAAAACAAATGAAGAATTAGTTTTTTTATTGATGCACCTATATTATTTGAAACGAATTTAGATACTATTTGTGATATAATAATATGTGCCTATTTACCTTTTAGATTTAGAAATTGAAAGATTAATGCATAGGGATAATATTTCTAAGGCTGAGGCCATTAATATTATTAATAAGCAAATGGATTTAAATTTAAAGGCTAAAATGTCTGATTATGTTATTGATACAAGTGGAACATTTTTAGAAACAAGAAATAAGGTTTTAGATGTATTGGAGGTTATAGCATGCCATTAAATGTTGAAACAAGTGAAAAATGCTAAATATGATTTTTTAAAGACACATTATTATAAATGTGATCATTTAAAATTAAAGAAGGCTGTTATTGAGGTATGTAAGGCTCTTGATTTTGATTTAACTCATGAGGATGATGATTATTTTGAGCTTTTTAGAACAAAGAAATGATGTTAATTTAACTATTAAATTTAATGAATTTAATAAAAGAGAAACATCACTTGATATATTTGTTGATGCTTATTATGTTTTTTTATGAAGAAGACAAAAAGTTGAAAAAGCTTTTTAAGAACGATTTATGTAAATTTAAATAAAAAAAGTTGAATTTAAAGGCTTAGGGCTTCATCCTGAGGTATTAAAAATGAAATACGAGGAGCTAGCATTAATAAAATCAAATTTTAATTTATCACCAGATGACTATAATGCTTTAACACTTTTATATGCCCCACTAATGGGACCTAAGGCTTTATCTATTTATTTATGTATGTCAGCTTTTTTTAAATAGAGGTGGAATGTCTAGTGAGGAATATCCAATTAGTCAATTTTGTGATTTATATAATTATACACCAACAGAATTTAACAATGCCTTGAAAAAAAGCTAGAGGGTATTGGGCTTTTTAAAAAGATATATTGAATTAGATAAATATATATTTATTTTATTACCACCAAAGTCAGCTAAAAAGCTTTTTTTAACAGATGGGGTTTTAGGTGTTTATTTATATGGAACTGTGGGCGAGGCCTGTTATAAAAACATCTTAAATCACTTTACATTGCCTAAGCTTGTTGAGGATGATTATATTGATAAAACCTTAAAATTTGATGAGGTATATACTGATAAGGTCGCAAATAATGATAAGGAAATTTTAGCAGAATTATTTGGCAAGCCAAATGCAGGTGATGTTGAAATTAATAATTTAGAATTTGATTATAATAAATTTGAGCACCTAATAATTGAAGAATTTGTTCCAAGTAATAAAAAAAGCAATTTAAGAGGGCTATTTTAAATACAGCCTATGTTTATAGCTTTGATGAATATGAAATGGCTAGTGTAACAAAGGAAGCAATTGATAAGCTTGGCTATTATAATCCAACTCTTATTCGTAAGAAGGCATCAATTAAATATTTATTTATTCATGATTCAGCACCAAAGCTTAAAAAAATAAATATGCGGCATTTGCTGACTATAAGGCTTTAGAGACAATAACAAGCGTTAATTTATTAAATGAAGTTATTACTGATGATTCTAAAACTGGATATTTTGCTGATTATTTAAAGCAAATAGATGAATTATATATAAAAATTAAATAATATTCCAAGAGGAATAATAAATTGTATGATTATTTATGCACTGCAAAAATAATGATTATGAATTGCCAAAAAAATACCTATTTTATAAAAAAATGGCAGACACTTGGACTAATGATTATAAGATAAAAAAACAATAGAGGATGCAGTTAAATTTATTGTTGATAATAAAATTGAAGCCAAAAAGACGGCAAGAAAAAGCTTCAAATAAGAAAGAAAAAGCCTGCAGATGATTGGGTGAATGAAAGAATTGATAAGGTAGAGGAGGGCTTTAAGGAAACCATGAAAAAAAGCTTGAAGCAAAGTTTTTTTCGAAACTAATAATGATGAAAGTGAATATATTAATGAATTAAAGGCTGAGCCTCTTCTTGAAAAACTTTGATATTAATAGTGATAATTATATCGATTTTGCTAATGCCTTAAGGGGTTGGAAAAAAATTGTCAATGCTGCAAGGGCTTAGATGAGTGCAAAAAAATAATCCTAAGGGCTATTTAAAAAAATGTTATTTTAGCAAATAATAGATATTATTTTAATACTAAGCCTTGTAGCTTTATGCAAGAATATGAAAAATAAATTGAGTCAAAAAAACCTGTCTAAACACTCTATATATTTCAAAAAAATGTTTTGAAATCATCATTAAATGATTTTCGTCTAACAAATGAAGCAAGAACTAAGGCATATAATTATATTTTTAAAAATTTATTGATAGCTATAAGGATAATGATCACCTTACTCAAGGCTTATGCCTAACAGGACCATGTGGCTGTGGAAAGACTTATTTACTTGCAGCACTTGCTAATGAATTAGCCAAAATAAATGTTGAATCATTATTAATATATGTTCCAGATTTAATTAGAGATTTAAAAAGTGCTGTTGGTACGCCTCGTCTTGAGGAAATGATGAATATGCTTAAAGAGGTTCCAGTTTTAATGCTTGATGATTTAGGTAGTGAAATGATGAGTCCTTGGGTAAGAGATGAAATAATTTCACCACTTTTAAATTTCCGAATGATGGATGAAAAACCAGTATTCATTTCTACTAATTTATCTATGAGCTCATTAACTAATCATTTTGCTTCTACAAACGTTGATGAGGATAAAACCAAAAGCCACAAGAATTATGACCAGACTACAAAGATTGGTTCTAGTTGTTAAATTTAATGATTAAAAATATATTTTTATTGATAAAAAAAGTACTTTAATAGTACTTTTTGTTTTTTTATCTTGACATTAAGTAAAAATTAATTATAGAATAAAAAAATAGAGGTGAATAAAGTGAAGAAAAAAAGTATTAATTTTAATGAGTTTAATTACCTTAATCATTGGAGTTAAGGGATTAAACGTATCGGCTTCAACTGAAGCAAAAGAGGTGGCAATGAACCAATATAGTAATCGAAATGCAAACGAGGTTGCTGAATATTTAAATAGTCTAGATGAAACATACTCAAGACTATTTAGAGTACGTTTCACTGATTATCGCTATGTTGTAGAATTTTGCAACTGGTTCGCATTCAGTTGTTAATAGTGATGATTCATTGTTTTATCCTGTTAGTAATAAAGTACAAATAACTAATACTCATCAAACAAGTATTGAATTGGATAGGACGGCAGATTATATGTTTCCAAACACAATTGGTTTTTACGGTATTTCTAATAGTGTTTTTTTACCATATCATTATTTGGCTAGTGATCGAATTTCAGGAAGTAGTTATGATGCTGATACTAAAAAAATACCGATTATAAGAATAATAAGTGGGGCGGTAATCCTCAAACAGTTTATAAAAATTCAGGTTGATAGAAAAGTTGATTGTGTTTTTTTGAATAATAATGCTGATTCAATTAATCCTAAAAATATATACAACTGATGCCACAAATAGAGTTGGACAATATGCCCAGTTATACGTCTATGGTAATTATGTTTCAAAAATCAATAAGAATTAGAAAAGAAAAAAGGAAAAAGCAAGTGGTAATTATGAAATTTTATCAAGTGAAGATTGCACAATTTATGTCTTTGTAATAAAAAGGATATATTGTAAATTGGACATTTGAATAGGGAGATATCGTGAATTATGAAATTAAGTTTATCAAATATTAGAAAGATTTATAAAAACTAAGCATGAGGAAAAGGAAAAATATTTGATTTTGATAATGTTATGTTTTATGGAGACAAAGCTTATAGGAATTACAGGACAAAGCGGTGTTGGTAAAACAACATTATTAAATTTATTAGGATTACTTGATTTAGATTTTAGTGGCGATTATTATATTGATGAAATTAATATAAGTAATTTAAGCAAAAGCCAAGGTAGAAGAAATAAGAATTAAAAACCTTTGGCTTTGTCTTTCAAGAATATAATTTAATAAATTATTTAAGTGTATATGAAAATGTAGTTTTAGCACTTAAATATCAGCATAAGGAAATAAATGATAATCATATAGATGAAATATTAAGAGAATTACATATATATGAATTAAAAGGATAAGCTAGTAAATAATATTTCAGGAGGAGAGGCGCAGCGTGTAGCAATAGCAAGAGCAATCCTAATGGATTCAAAGGTAATACTAGCAGATGAGCCAACCGGAGCCTTAGATTATGTAAATGGTATGAATATCATGGAAATATTAAAGAATCTAAGTCTAAAATATCATAAATTAATAATAGTAGTAACCCATAATTTAGGCTTATTAAAATATTTTGATGAAACCTATGAGGTGAGAGATTATGGAATCTATCCTAAGAAACTGATTTAAAAATATTTAAATAAGGAAAAATAAAAAAAGGCATCCCATAAATTTGTGAAAACAACAATAATAATTTCATTATTTTTTTGTTTTTTTATTTATTGTTGTGTTGTTATTAACAAAAATATGGCACAGAAAAATGTATTAAAACAAAAAAATATAAAGATGGTTATGCCTATGTAACAATTGAAGATGATTTAAATGATGAATTTAAGGAAGAAATAAAAAGAATATAAATATTCATATTTAAAAAAATGTCTATATAAGTGATTTAGGTAAAACTTATGCAAATCATCAGGTTGTTTCTTATTATAATGAAGTTTTAACCATCTATGATACTGAAAAATGATGTTAAGAATATATATAATTATAAATATGCAACTAATGATTTTAGTGGGGCAATATTATCATATTCAAATATAAAAATCAATGACCAAACAAAAAGCCAGAAAGCTTTCTTGGATCTAAATTTAGTTTTATTTTAACTAAAGATGGTGATAATGGCGAAATAATTAAAGAAGAAATAGAAATTCCAATAACAAATATTTATTATGATAATAGTGATTATTTTCCAAAAATGATCAGGATGGATATATATATTTAATAAATTCTAATTATTTAAGTGAAAATATAAAAACCATTTATATCAACAACATATTATGAATATATGTTAAAGGAAAAAGATTGCCAAATCTTTAGATTTAGAATATGTATCATATGATATAATGATGAAAGAATTGAATTCAAATACAGAAGATATGTTTGTACTTTTTAAAGACATATTCAATTGTTTTTATAATAATGTTATTAGTAGCATTTTGTTTATTTGTATTCATATTTAATAATAGTATAAAAAAATCATTTAAGATAAGAAGATTAATAGGTGGAAGTGATAAGTATATAAAGAAATTAAAAAAACGATATATATACTTGAAAAAAATCATTAATATCGATAGGAATTACCTCATTGATAGCAATCATTAGCTTTATAATATTATCTAAATTAATGTTTGTACAAATCTTTATGGGAATAATGCTAAAAATACATAGGATTTATAATATTAGCATATTTAGCAATGTTTATAATAATGGTAATAATAATTATGTTAATTCATTATTTATCAAGTATAAAAAAATAAAGACAATAAATTCAAAAAGTAGTAGTAAGCTTAATATTTTTTTAGTTTTTGGTAAATGTATTATTATGTGTTTGTCAACAAAATATGCATTTTTGATTATCAAGCAAATGTTTATAAAGAAATACGTAAGGATGCAATGTATGTAAAGGGATTCAGTATTTCCTAATACAACTAATTCAAATTCGTCACATAAACATCATGTATCTGAATTTAAAAAAATATTAAAAGATTATCCAAATACAACACATTATACTTATGCTATAGCTTATAAAAATACGGTAAAACAAGATATATATATATATTACTTTTCTGATAAGCAATTTTTAATTGATGGTATTGTAACAAGTGCCGATTATCGTAAATGTAATATAATAATTCAAAGAGACGAATATAATTATACAAATGATTATAAATTAGCTAAAGAAAAATAATTATACATATATAGAATTATATGGACCAAGTATGACTTCAAGTGGATCTCCTCAAACTAATGAGGAGATAAATCAAAGAAAGGTTCTATATAAATATTTACCTAATTTCAATGATGAAGCTTTAACTTGGAATGAAGAATATGTTTTTACAAGTGTTTATATTGGTAAGAAAAAAAGGATTTATTAAAAAAATCAAATTAAATCCTGAAAATTACTTATACATTGAATATGGATATAAGGAAAGACAGCTTTTATATCAATTAGATAATGGTGAGAAATTGTTTTTTTATCACTTGGATATATACCAATCTTATTATCAATAATATTAGTATTTATTTCTTATAATTTTTTTAGTTGTAACAGAAGGATATGATAATAAAATTAAAAAAAGATTATTAGGAATGAAGAGATTTAAGTTCTTTATTTCTAAAAATGAAAGAAGGGTTAATTATATATTTTATTCCTTTAATAATAGGATTAATTATATCAGGGATATATTCAATGATAAAATTTAAGGCAGGCTATAGCTTTATAGCACTGGCATTAATATGTGGATCAACATTAATTTTATTAATTATTATTGCCTTATTACAATTAAGGAAGACTTATAATTGTGATTTAATAATAAAGAAATAAATTAATGTATTGACAAATTTATATATTTGAACTAAAAATTATAGGTGAAATCGGAAAAAAAGGATATGACTACTTTGGATTTTCTTCAAGCGAGAGCAGGATAGTGGAAGCTGCTTAAGATTAAGATTTAGTTACTCCCTTTAGAGTGAATAGTTAAAAAGCTATTTCGTGTGCTCGCGTTAAGAGCTTAATGAGGTGTCAAGATTTTATTCTTGAGAACTAAGGTGGTACCGCGAGTATTCGTCCTTATTATTTTAAGGACGATTTTTTTATGTATAAGGAGGAAATTTTAAATGATTATCGAATTAAAAGATGGTAGTAAAAAAAGAATTTGAAAATGGCAAAATGGCTATTGAAATTGCTAAGGCTTTATCTTCAAGCCTTGCAAAAGCAGCAATTGTTGCTAGATTTAATGATAAGCTTATTGATTTAAAGACTAAGCTTGATGAAGATGGAAAGCTTGAATTTTTTTAACAGCTGATGATAGTGAAGCATTTGAGGTTTTAAATCATTCATGTGCTCATTTACTTGCTGAAGCAGTTAAGCATTTATATGCTGGAGCAAAATTTGGTGTTGGTCCAGCTATCGAAGAAGGCTTCTATTATGATATGTCAATTCCTGGAGGAGTTACTCCAGCTGATTTACCTAAGATTGAAGCTGAAATGAAAAAAATTGTTAAAGAAAATCAACCTATTAATCATCAAATGATGAGTAAGGCTGAAGCTTTAGAAATGTTCAAGGCGGATAATTATAAATCAGAATTAATTAATGCAATTGATGATGATGTAGTTGGTGTTTATACTCAGGGAGATTACGCTGATGTTTGCCGTGGACCTCATGTTATTTCTACAGGAATTTTAAAGCATTTTAAATTATTATCAATTGCTGGTGCTTATTGGCGTGGTGATTCTAAAAATGAGCAATTAACAAGAATTTATGGTACTTGTTGGTTTACTGCCGAAGCACTTGAAAAGCATTTAAATGATCTTGAGGAAAGAAAGAAGCGAGACCATCGTAAGCTTGGTAAGGAGTTAGGCTTATTTATGCTATCAGAATATGGTCCTGGTCTACCATTCTGGCTACCAAAGGGTTATCAGCTTCGTCGTACATTAGAGGATTTCTGGCTTGATATTCATAAAAGAAATGACTATTTAACAATTAATACACCTATTATGCTTAATAGACAATTATGGGAAACATCAGGACATTGGGATCATTATAAGGAAGATATGTTTACAATTGAGGTTGAAGATGGAACATATGCAATTAAGCCTATGAATTGTCCAGGTGCAATCTTAGTTTATAAGAATGAGCTTCATTCTTATAAGGAACTACCACTTCGTTATTCTGAGCTTGGTAATGTTCATAGATATGAAGCAAGTGGTGCCCTAAATGGTTTATTCCGTGTTCGTGGATTTACTCAGGATGATGCTCACATCTTATTAAGAGAAGACCAAATTGGTAGTGAGGTTGCTAAGATTTTAGCATTATATGATAAGATTTATTCTTTATTTGGCCTTGATTATTCAATTGAATTATCAACACGACCTGAAGATAATTATATTGGTTCTATTGAGGTTTGGGATGAAGCAGAAAAAGGATTTGAAGGAAGCATGTCTTGCAACTGGTCATAGCTTTAAGATTAATCCTGGTGATGGTGCATTTTATGGTCCAAAGCTTGATTTTAAGTTAAGAGATAGTATGAATCGTGTATGGCAATGTGGTACTGTTCAGCTTGATATGCAGCTTCCTGGACGTTTTGATTGTACTTATATAGCTGAGGATGGTACTAAGAAAACTCCAGTTATGATTCATAGAGCTTGCTTCGGTTCATTAGAGCGCTTTATTGGAATTATTACTGAAAATTATGCTGGTGCTTTCCCATGCTGGCTTGCTCCAGTGCAGGTAAAGATTATTCCTGTAAATTATGATATTCATCATGAATATTGTGAACAATTAAATAAGCTATTCTATGATAAGCATATTCGTTTTGAAAATGATTATCGTGATGAAAAGCTTGGCTATAAGTTTCGTGAGGCTCAAACTCAAAAGATTCCATTTACTCTTGTAATTGGTGATAATGAGGTTAAAAATCACGAGGTAACATATCGTGCTTATGGCTCAAATGAACAGCACACTGTATCTGTGGATGAATTTGTTCAAATGATTTTTAGATCTTGATGCTGTTGCTATAAAATAATTATTTAAGGAGAAGAATAAAAAAATCTTCTCCTTTTTTTATCATATATGTTATTAAATATTAAAAAAAGTAGTTGAATTACTTAAAAAAAGTGGTATTATATCAACAAATGATATAAAAGGTGATATGATGAGCACAATTGAAGATAGAATGCAAGTTTTAACAATGATTAAAAACTTAGCAAATTATTTTGAACACGCTAAGGATAAGCTTTGTGAGCCTTATAATTTTTCCTCTATTCAAGCAACCATTTTACTTGATTTAGCTGAAAATGGTAAATCTAGGGTTACTAGTATTTGTTCAAGGCTTGGTAAATCAACAAATACCATTTCACCTCTATTACAGCGCCTTGAACGTCTTGGATACATTAAGAAATATCAAAGTGAGGGTGACAAGCGTGTAATGTATGTAAACCTTTCAACTAAAGGTAAGGAGCTCATGAAAAAAAGTACCTAACTGATGCAGGATCATATTCTTGGCCAATATTTGATAAATTATCTGAGGATGAATTTCAAATGATTTATAAATCATTAATGAAGCTAACAGAAATTTTAAAAAGATTAAGAGTATTTATTACTCTTTTTCTTGTAAAAAAATCATTGATTTTTTTGCTATAATTTAATGATGGAGTGATTAACGTGAAAGAAATTACTATTGCCCAAATACGTGAAAAAAAGCAAATGATATTGAAACCCTAAATCAAGGTCATTTTACTTTATAAAAAAATAAAGAATATTCAAATTTTAAATATAAGTTTGCTAAATATCAAGGGATTGTTCTTGAAGGTGAAGCAAATTTTTCCGAATTTAAAACAAGCTTAAGTGTTGGTGACAAGATTCACTCTAGCTGTAGCTGTGAGAATGGATTTTGTAAGCATAAGGTTGCACTTTATTTTTTTATTAAAGGATACACTTACAGAAATATTAAAGGGCAATATTGATATTTCTTTAATAGCTACATATGATATTAATGCAATCATGGAAACGTTTATTGATGAGGTTAAACAAAAAATTTTTAATAAATACCAAATTATTCCAATTATCTCCTTGAATAAGGCTTCAATAACTTTGAAGCTACAGCTATTTATTCAAGATAAAAGTTATATAATTAATGATATTTATAATTTTGTTAATACCTATATTCATGAGCAAAAAAATATTCATATGGTTCCCTTACAATTAATAATTTTAAAAAAAGTATTATAATAGTGTGGCAACTAAGCTATTAAATTTATTGTCCTTGTTTGAACAAAAAACAACATTTATCCAATTAGCTTATTTGAAGAGATTTATTATATTTACAAGGATTTATATATTTATTTTACTGATGATGTTTATGAAAAAAATATATTTTTAGTAATGAGCATTTACCAATAAAGTTTGAATATGAAAATAGAAATGTTATTTTTAAGAGAGCATTTAAATGTTTATAAAGCATTAACAAAAAAACATTTGTTTTTTTCTAAATAATAAATTTTATGTTTTTAGATAACGAAAAATGATACCAAGCTAATTTCTCTTATTAGTTTTTCAAACTGATGATAATGTATTATTTTCTTTTGATGAAAATAATGAAAATTTATTTTATTCTATAATATATGATGGATTAGAGGATTATTTTTGATTTAGATTTAGCTAAGGTGCTAAAATTTAAAAATTAATTCTTATATCGATTATAAAAAAATGCTTGTCTTATTGTTAGTTATAGAATTTATGATAGTAACGATAAGGAAATTAAGTTTTCATTATCACCTCTTAAGCTTGTTAATTATGAAAAATTATTTAACTTGTTTAGGATTTGATGAAGATAAAAAAATGATTATTTTACTAATGATAAGGATAAAATTGCAGATTTCATTCTTACTAATGTTAATAAGCTTAGGGATTTTGGTGATGTTTATTTCTTAGAATCATGTAGTAAAAATTCAAAAAAATTTAAGAGCTTTAAGGTTAGTTATCGTTTGAATCTTGATTCATCATTCTTTGATTTAGTTTTTTTCAGGATTTAAATTATTCAAGGGAAGAATTAAATGTTATTTTTTTAAAAGGCTATGAGCTTAAGAAAAAAATATGTTGTGGATCCTAATGGCAATTTAATACTTTTTAGATGATGATGGATTAAACATTTTTTTAAAAATGTTTAAAGAGCTTAATCTTGATCCTCTTAATTTAAAGGAAGATAATAAATTACCATTTTATGAGCTATATAAGCTTAATGCTTTTAGGAATTTATTAAATAACGCTAATGAATTTGATAAATTTATTGATGATTTCAATAATTATTCAAATGAAAAACAATTTAAGTAATAATCTTAAGAATATTTTAAGGGATTATCAAATAAAAGGGCTTTAATTGGCTTTCTGTTTTATATAAATATGGGCTTGGTGGTATCTTGGCTGATGACATGGGCCTTGGTAAAACTATTGAAATAATTGCCTTAATTGACACTATAAAAAAATGAAAAAGCCGATTTTAATTGTTTGTCCAACATCGCTTGTTTTTTTAATTGGGAATCAGAATTTCAAAAAAATTTTTACCAAATAGAAGTCCAAAAAAATTATTAATGGCTCAGCTTTAGAAAGAGAAAAATCAAATTAATGACATTAAAAGTAATGATATCATAATTGCTAGCTATGAAAGCGTAAGAATTGATATTGAAAAATTTGCAAGTATTAATTATGAGCTTTTTAATTGCTGATGAGGCTCAATATTTAAAAAAATCCTCAGGCTTATAAAAACTATAGCTATGAAAAAAAGCTAAAAAAAGTAGAGCTATATTTGCATTAAGTGGAACTCCTATTGAAAATAATATTTTTGGATCTATGGAGTATATTTGATTTTTATTTTACCTGGATTCTTATCTACTAAAAAAAGGATTTTTTTAAGTCTATATTCTAACTCAAAAAAATGGATTTAATAAAGCTTATCTAAGCAAATTGCTCCATTTATTTTAAGAAGAGAAAAAGCAAAGAGTATTATTTTTTTACCACCTAAAAATTGAAAAATAACGTTTATGCTTATCTTGAGGGTAAGCAACTTGCCTGCTATGAGGCTTATTTAGCAAATGTTCAACAAAAAGCTAAAAAGAAGAAAAACTACGCTATTCCTTATGTTTTAAAGACATTAATTGAGCTTCGTGAATTTATGTGTGAGCCAAGATTATTTATAAATAATTATGATGGTGAAAATGCTAAATTAAATACCTTGATGGAAATTGTTAATGAAAGCGTGAATGATAATCATCGAATTTTTAATTTTCTCATCATTTCCATCAGTATTTAAATATATAATTCCTAAATTAGATTCATCCGGTATAACCTATGATGTTTTAGATGGTAAAACTCCTAAGGATGAACGTGTTTCTAAGGTTAATGAATTTAATCAAAGTGATAAAACTAAGGTTTTTTTAATTTCCTTGAAGGTTGGTGGAAGTGGTTTAAATTTACCAGGAGCAGATATGGTTATTCATTACGATCCTTGGTGGAATATTGCGGCAACTAATCAAGCGACTGATAGGGCCTATCGTTTTGGTCAAACAAAAGAGGTACATGTTATTAAGTTGATTGTTAAAAAAACACAATTGAGGAAAAGATTTTGGCCTTACAGCAAAAGAAGGCTAAGCTAAGTGAAGATGTTATAAGTGATAGTAGCTTTATTAAAGAGCTATCAAAGGAAGAAATTATAGATTTATTTGGAGGCTTAAAATGAGATATTTAATTGTAACTGATATTCATGGCGGCAAGGACGCTGCAAACTTTATTACTGCTAAGTTCAATGAAGGCTTTGGGAGAATTTTAATATTAGGTGATATATTATATCATGGTCCAAGAAATGACTTGCCATCTGATTATGCTCCTAAGGAGGTAATAAAAGCTTTAAATCCTTTAGCTGATAAAATTATAGCTGTTGAGGGCAACTGTGATGCGTATGTTGATCAAATGGTCTTAAGCTTTAAAATTGCTAAGGAAGCATTTGTTGAGGTTAATAATCATTTAATATATTTAACACATGGCCATTTAGTTAACCATGAAACTCCTATTAATTTACCAGATGGTAGTATTGTTTTACATGGTCATACACATATCATAAGAGAGGACATTGTTAATGGTGTTTATTATCTAAATCTAGGAAGTATTACCTTACCAAAGAATAATACTAAAAAAATGTTATGGTGTTTTTAGATGAAAAATGGTATTTTCTTTTTATGATTTAGAAGATAATTTGCTTTTTAAGTCATCCCTTTAAATAAAAAAAGTTGAGAAAATATTGCAAACGTGTTATTTATATGCTAGGATAAGTATGTAATAAAAAAACTTACAATTTTTTTATTATAAATTTGAAAAATTTAATTGTTGCGTTGTAAGATTTCGCGGGTGAAGGTGTAGACTATCTACATTTTCACTCTTTTTTTATGGTGATAAAATGAAGAATAATGTTTTTTTAAATATCTTGCTATAGCTACTATAGCCTTAATTCTTGTAATTTTAATTTTTTTATGATGACGTATTAAGAATTTATAAGGAAATTACAAGCCTTAATTCAACAGAGTATTCAACATATGAATTAATTAAAGTTGAAATAAGAGGGGCAGTAATAAAGCCAGGAGTTTATAATGTTTATAATAATTGCTATTTAAATGATGTAATTGAAATTGCAATTTTAGATAATGATGCCGATATAACTAATATCAACTTAACAAAAAGACTTAAAGATGGTGATTATATTTACATTCCTTATAAAAAAATATAGGAAGTAGTACTATTAATAGTAATTTTATATCAATTATTCCTAGTAGTTCAAGCAGTCAGGAGAATAATAAAATAAATATTAACAAGGCAACCCTTGAGGAGCTACAAACATTAAATGGTATTGGACCTAGCAAGGCTAAAAAAATTATTGACTATATTGCAGCTGGTAAAAAAATTACAAGCTATGAGGAGCTTGTAAAAATAGTTGGAGGATTAAAGGATAGTGAACTTGAGCAAATTAAAGAAAAATACAGTTTTTGGAATAAGCTTCATTTATATGCCATTTTGTTTGCTCTTATTATATTTTCCTTCAGTTACAAAAATAGGAATAATTATAATTATTTTATATCTAGTGTTTTTTTGCATAAAAGAGAAGTTTTAAACAAAAGAATTAATTTATTTTTTTGTTAATTTCGATTTTTTTAAATTTTGTAAGAATTAATCATTTTTTTCAAACTTTAAGGAAGGGAATATTAATGAAAAATTTAATTGTTTATGATATTAAGGAGAAGGATGATTATTTTAATATCACATTTAAGTATAAAAAAATGAAAAAAATAAGTTATACTACTTCAAGCTTTGATTATGATGTTGGTGATTATCTAAGAGTTTATTGTGCTCTATCTTTACCAAAAGGAAAAAGAGCTTTGAAAATGATTTTGATTATCAAATGTATTTAAAATCAAAGCACATTAGCTTTATTCTTAAGAATCCAACATTTACTTATTTAGGTAGTAGATTTTGTTTAAATAAATATCGCTATAGGCTAAAAAAACATAATTGATAATAGCTATTCAAATATTGAAGCAAGCTATATTAATAATTTAGTTTTAGGAATTCATAATGATGATTTAAATAATAGCTACGATAAGTTAAACTTAAATTATTTATTTTCAGTCTCAGGTGCTTATGGTTTATGCTTTTATGCAATTTTATTTAAAAATTATGTTTTATTTTACTCGAAATTATGAAAAAAAGTGAAAAATATTGCTTTAGCAGCTACATGGGTATATGGATTTTTTTAATTATTATGCCAACCTCATTTTTTTAAAAATGATTTTATTTCTAACTTTGAAGCTTATTAATGAAAGAAGAAATTTGAAATGTACAAATTTAGATTTGTTAAGCATTTGTTTTATGACATTTTTAGTGATAAATCCTTATTATTTATTTAATTTAGGATTCATATTTACTTATTTAATTACATTTTTTTATCTTGTTTACGATATTAAAGATAAAAAAAGTTATTCTTGATTTTTAAAAAGAAGTATATATACATCACTAGTAGGATTTCCCTTAATTATAAATCAAACAGGATTTTTTTAATGCCTTAAGTCTATTATTGGCACCAATAATTTTTTTATATGTTTAAAAATAATTATCTATCCGATTTGTTTATTTAGTTTAGTTTTTTTAGAAAAAGTAGATTTAACTAACTTTTTTTAACTTTATTAATAAAATTAATGTGTTTTTTTTAATGGTAAAAGCCTTAAGCATACATTTCCCCAAATTTAGTCTTTTAGCAGCAATTATATATTATATTCTTTTTAGTACTCATTTTATTAAGAAAAAAATGAATAATAAAAAAATATAATTTTAATATTATTATATTAATTCAATTTTTTTGACTATTTATAAATTTAATATAATATTTATACCCTATGGTGAAGTAACATTTCTAGATGTTGGTCAGGCAGATTCTATATATATTCATAATAAGGGTGATAAGGAAATTATTTTGATTGATACGGTAAAGGAAAAATGAAGAATATTTAAAAAGCCAAAGGAATAAAGACAATTAATACCATCTTTATAACTCATTCAGATGATGATCATTTTAATAATGTTATTAATATTTGTAAGAGGTATAAGGTTAGAAGGATTGTGTTAAGCTATTATGATGAAGATATCAAAAAGCTTAATTTAGAACAATATGTAGATGATGTAGGCTATGCAAGGGCTGGTGATAATATTGAAGCCTTAGGAATTAAATTTGAGGTTTTAACTCCATTTAAGGCTAGTGATATTAAAAATGAAATAAGTATGTCAATATATGCCAAAAATAGGTGGTCTAAACTATTTGTTTGCTGCTGATATAACAATAAATGAAGAAAAAAGAGATAATGACTAATTATCCCAATCTTAAGGTTGATGTGCTTAAGGTTGCTCATCATGGCTCTAAGACCTCGAGTTCTAAGGAATTCATTAATTTTATTAAGCCTAAATATGCGATTATAAGCATAGGAGAAAAATAATATTTATAGATTACCAAATGAAGAAGTTCTTAATAATTTAAAAGAAGCTCAAATCTATCAGACAAATATTAATAAAAATATAAGTGTTTATTTTTATAATAGTAAATGCTTTATTAAATGCTTTAAAAAAAGCTGAATTTGCTGTATAATAGCAATAGGAGGCATTTATAATGAGTAATGTATATTTTATATATGGTGATGATGAATATGCCATACAAAAGCAAATAAATACAATTGTAGCTAAGATAGATGCATCCTATGATGAGATTAAGCTAGATATGGATGATAATAATATTGGTGATCTAATTGAAGAATTAAGAACTATTCCGTTTTTTTATCTGAAAAAAAGTTATTTATGTTACCAATATTTCAAGTATTGATGATAAATCAGATTATTATGAGGATTTTTTAAATGCCATAAATACTTTTAATGATACTAATATTTCGATATTTTTAGCTGATTCAAAATTAAAAAGTGATTCAATAATTTATAAGGATTTAAAAAAATACGCTATTTGTTATGCATTTACAAATAATGGTACATCTTTAGATGAACTATTAGTTGAAATTTTAAAGGATAATGATTTTCAAATGGCTAATGATGCTAAAGAAGAATTACTTGCAAGGGTAGATAATGCTAAGGCGCTAATTTCTGAGCTTGATAAGCTATTGATGTATAAATATGATGATAAGCAAATAACAAAAAATGATGTAGCATTACTTGTTAGTAAGAATTTAGATTTAAATGTTTTTGATTTAGTTACTGCAGTTATTGAAAAAAATAAAAAAAGGCAATTGAAATCTATAATGATTTACAGGTTGCCAATGTATCAGCTACTTATTTACTTGGACTTTTATTAAGTAAGTTTCAAGAAATATTTGATGTTAAGGTTTTAATTCAAGGTGGTTATTCTCAGGATTTGATTGCTTCAATTTTTTTAAAGTAAAAAGTGGAAGAGCATATTATATGATAAAAAAATGCTAATATGCTTAATATGAAGCTTGTTAAACAAAAAGCTAGAAGAGCTAACTAAGCTTGAATATGACATTAAAAAGTGGGCGCCAGGAACAAACCCTTGGCTTGGAGTTATTTATTTTAAAATAGTCTATAAAAGCAAAAAACACCTTTTGGTGTTTTTTTGCTTTTTAACTAGATTTCATTAACCATACCAGCTAAAGAAGCTTTATGTCTAGCAACATAATTCTTATGAACGATTCCTTTAGCTAAAGCCTTATCTAACTTCTTATATGCATTATTTAATGCAACAGTTGCAGCTTCCTTATCCTTTGCATCACATGCAGCGATAACAGACTTGATAGCAGTTTTTTTAATGAAGACTTGAAAGACATGTTGCGGATTCTAGCTTTTTCATTTGTTTTAACACGCTTAATTTGTTGTTTGATGTTTGCCATAATTTCACCTCCGACACTTCACATACATAACAATTATATCAAAAAGCTCTTTATTTTTTTCAAGATAATTTTTTTCTAATAAGTATGTTTTTTTGTAATTTTTAGACAAAAATATTTATGATAGGAGTGAATATTTATGGAAAGCAAAAAGCGATTTAATTGATGAAGAGGTTGCTAAAGAAACTAATAAAGACAAAAATTAGATGACGAAGAGTTGGATATTAACGTAATTGATTTAAATGAAATTGAGGCTGAAAAAAATTAATAAAGAGCCTGGGTTATATCAAACAATTAATATTAAATATTTGGATTACGAAAAATATGAAATTAATAGAAAAAAATAACAAATAATTTAGCTATATTAATAAAAAAATGTAATTTCCTATTTAAAGATTAAAAAAACATAAAAAAATCTTTATTGTAGGACTTGGTAATAAGCATGTAACTCCAGATGCAATTGGGCCTAGGGTAATTGAAAATTTAATAATTACTAATCATTTGGATAGCACTGATGTTAAAATCGCCTCATTAGCCCCAGGAGTTATGGGACAAACTGGGTTAGAGACTGCAATGATAACAAAGGCTGTTGTTAAAGATTATAAACCAGATTTAGTTATTGCTGTTGATGCCCTTGCAACTAAAAATACCAAAAGATTATTTAGAAGCATCCAGCTTGCAACATCGGGTATTGCTCCTGGAAGTGGAGTGTTAAACAAACGAAAAGAGATATCAAGTAAAACCTTAGGTGTCGATGTCTTAGCAATTGGCGTACCTAGTGTTTGCGATATATATAGTATTTTAAATGATTATGATGTTGATGAACATGATCTTGAGGATAATTTATTTTTAACGACAAAGGATGTTGATGAAGCAATAGAGATTTTAAGTATTATTATTGCTAAGGCCATAAATATTGCTCTTTTTAAATATTGAAATTCAACAAGATTTTTTTAATTGAAGTATGTATAATTATAAATGGTGAAAATTATGAAGAATAAAAAAATTTTTGTTGATAATTGTTTCTTTATTTACTATGGGAATATTAATTGGAAGTTTGTTTTCTAATGGTGAAATAGAAGCAAGTAGTGATAGTGCATTTTACATTGAGGATAAGAGAAATTTATTTGTTTTAATAGCTAAATTCTTTGATAATATAGTATATAACGTTATAAATCTAGTGTTTGAGGGCTTAAAAAAGGTATTAGAGGCTATTTTTTTGGTATTTAAACTGGTATTTTATTAGGAAATGTGCTATAATTATAACTATATTTATGGAGGATTTTATCTATGACTTTGCCTAATAAACTAACATTTTTTTAAGAATTTTAATTATTCCAGTTATGGTTATTATTTATTGTATTCCTTATTTAAGAAATAATGCTATTTTTCTTAAATATGAGCTATGCTAATTTTATTAATTTACTTTTTATTTATGATTGCTTCATTTACAGATTTTTTTAGATGGGCATATTGCAAGAAAAATATAATTTAGTTACAACATTTGGTAAATTTGCAGATCCACTAGCCGATAAGATGCTTGTTTTTTTACAGCAATGTCTATGTTTATGGCTACTGGCTATGTTTTACCGGTTTGGGTTTTTGTTATTATTTTAATCAGAGAATTTATGGTTTCTGGAATTAGAATGGTTGCTGTAGAAAACGGAAAAGTTATTGCTGCATCTAAGCTTGGCAAAATTAAGACATTTACAACTATGATAGCTCTAATTATTATGTTTTGGTATCAGACAAATGACATTGTATTATTGATTGGTCAGATTGGTATGTATGTAGCATGTTTATTTACAGTTGTTTCTGGAATTGACTATTTTTTTGGAAAAAAATCGCGAAATTATTTTTAGAATCAATCTAGTAAAATAAATTATTTTGCTGTTATATATAATATGGAGGTATAAAAAATGGACGATAGAGAGCAAGCCCTTGAGGCAGCATTAAAACAAATAGAAAAGGAATTTGGTAAAGGATCTGTTATGAAGCTTGGTGATCAAGCAGATCAAAAAATCGAATCAATTTCTTCAGGTTCAATTTCTTTGGATAAAGCCCTTGGTATTGGTGGCTATCCTAAAGGAAGAATAATTGAAATTTTTGGACCTGAGTCATCAGGAAAAACAACATTTGCTCTTCATGCAATTGCAAATGCTCAAAAGGCTGGTGGCTTTGCAGCATTTATTGATGCAGAACATGCCTTAGACCCTGTATATGCTAAAAATTTAGGCGTAGACATTGAAAACCTAATATTATCTCAACCAGATAATGGTGAACAAGCTTTAGAAATAGCTGAAGCTTTAATAAAAAGTGGAAGTGTAGATATCATTGTTGTGGATTCAGTTGCTGCTTTAGTTCCAGAAGCTGAATTAAATGGTGATATGGGAGATTCACATGTTGGTCTTCATGCTAGATTAATGTCACAAGCTATGCGTAAGCTTGCAGGTATTATTAGTAAAACAAATTGTGTTGCAATTTTTTTATCAACCAAATAAGAGAAAAAGGTTGGAGTAATGTTTGGTAATCCTGAGACAACAACAGGTGGTAGAGCCTTGAAGTTTTATGCGTCAGTTAGATTAGATATTAGACGTGGTGAGCAAATTAAGGATGGAACTAATGTTGTTGGCAATCGTACAACAATAAAGGTAGTTAAGAATAAGGTTGCTCCACCATTTAAAACTGCAGAGGTTGATATCATCTATGGTGAAGGTATTTCTCATGAGGGAGAGCTTGTTGATTTAGCTGTTAAATATGATATTATTGAAAAAGAGTGGATCCTGGTTTTTCCTATAATGGCAATAAAATTGGTCAGGGTCGTGAAAAATGCTAAGCAATATTTAAAGAATAATAAGGATGTTGCTTTTAGAAATTGAAGAAAAAAATCAGAAATATTAATTAGGGGCTGTAAAAAACCTAGGTTTTTGAATTTGAAATCATTACCTAGGTTTACAGCCTTTTTAATTTGCATATTTATACTTGTCTTTAGCTTCTTGGTTAACTGATTTAGTTTTAATCTTAGAAGCTTTTTTTGATAGTCGTTTTGCACTGGGCTTTTTAAATGTTTCTGTTTGAATATTATCCGGTGCTTTCCAATAATTGAATTTTGCTTCACCATTGAAATGTTTAAATAGTTTTCTAACATTATATCCTAAGCACACTAACATAAATTCAGCAGAGACTTTATTAATGCTACGTCTTCTAAATCGCTCATATTGAAAGTCTTGTTTTATCACCCCAAATGCTCCTTCAACTTGAGATGATCTATTTACTCTCATTTCAATTCCCTCTATAGAAAGTAGATTTTTTTCTGCTTGTTGTATATATTTTTGAGGTTCAATTGTCACTTCAAAAATTTTAAAATCTTCATTCTTTTCCTTCATAAATCTTTTACAGTAAGTTGAGAATGGGCAATTATTACATCCTTCAACCTTATAGAAAGTAGAACCTGCTTTTTCTATGGTGCCAGTTAAGATTTGTTTTATATCCTATATGACCATTTAGGCACGTAATGGTTTCATCATCATTCAAATGATATTGACTAGGGTTTCTTCCGGATACATTGCCTTCCCATGTAAAGTATTTAACGAAGTTTTTTTATATTATGTTTATCTAAATATTTGTAGTTAATAAGTGAACCATAACCAGAATCTGCACATAGTCTTTTTAGGATATTCATTGTAAAAAAATTATAATGAACATCCAATAATGGTACGAAATCATTAATATCTACTCTGGATTGTGTTACTAAATATGCGGTAACTAATCCATTAGCTACTGATATTTGTGTATTATATGCAGCGTGCATATTACTTCCAAGCCCAGAATAATAATCTTCTTTTAAACACATAGCTGTCGCGTCCTTATCAGTTTTATAATAAGAGTTTCTATTTGGACCACATACTCTCTCTTTCTCCTCATATTCTAAACTCTTTTGTAGATATTCAACTAATAAGTTATAACTATTTATATGTTTTTTGTTTTCTTTTATAGTCAAATCATATTGTTTCAATACTTCGTTTAATTCAACAATCTTTTTTGCTATGACCTTTGATTCAATTATTCCAGATTTATTAATTCCTCTTAATAAATCATATTCTGATAATAATTGTCTAACCTTATCACTTAATTTGTTATGGAAAGTAGTTGGCTTCCAAACGAATTTATATTTATTTGCGTTTGCTTCAAATTTTGAACCATCCAAATATAAATCATCCATACTTATCTTACATTCTTTGAAAAATAGCTTTAGTAATTAAAGAGAATATTTTTGATTTGATACTATATAATCATTCATAAAATTCCCTATCGTCATATGCGTTGGATATTGATCTTGCATTATATAAATGCACCTTAAATCGTTCTTAATTCTATCTTCAATATCCCTAAGCGTACCTTTGTTAAATGCGAAATTATATATAATGACTGCTAATAAATTGTAAGGATTATAGGTTGGTCGCCCTCCTTTATCTTCTTGTGGTTCATTCTTTTTAATCTCTTTTTCCAAAAAATCACAAACGCCTGATTCATCCAAAAGAGATAAAAATTTGTCTATTTTCTTCGCCTGCTCAACATTAGTAGTGTAGCAGTCTACAAAAAATGTACTAATTGTGCTATAATATCTCATGTATTTTATTGTGTGAACAGCGATATTATACCATTAAAACGACTCCGGGTTCGATTCCCCGAGCGTTTTTTGTGTTTTTAAGGCAAAGAAAAAAAGGAGCTGTTGCTCCAAAAATCCAAGTTTTTCAAAAACCTAGGTTTTTACAGCCCCTTTTTTTATATGATTGGACCAATCATTTTATAAGCAAAAAAATTTTGAATAAATGAATATAGATGAACAAAGTATTATTAATGAAAAAAATAGATATAATTAGTAAGACTGCAACGATTAAATCAATTGATGAAAAATAAATGTATTTAAATAGTAAAAAAAGGCTTAATCAACTTTAGATGATTATGCCTTTTTTTGTGCTCATTAATACTTAATTGGTATATTTAAATCATATACAATTTTATTCACTAAAAACAATTATTATTTTGACATTGGTTTACGATAATTGTGAAAAAAATGTATAAGTTGAAATTTTTTTACAATATATAAAAATAAGTTTTTTTAGCATAATATTAATTTTGTACATTGCTAGATGATCTAATTATGAAAAAAATTACTAGTGGTCTTTTTATTTTGATTTTATATTATTTAAAAACTATTTAAGTTCTTATTAAAAAAATGCAAAATAGGTACTATAAGGTATACCTTTTAATACCTAACCTTTTTAAAGCAATTATAACATAAAAAAACACCAAAAAAAGCATTAAAAAAATGTAAAAAAATTTCTCAAATAGTTATCATTTCCTACAAGGTATATAAAAAGTATACAATTTGAAACCTTTTAAATTAATAACCGAATAACGAAAGAGGTTAAATAATAATGGATAAAAAAATCTACAAATAAAAGGTACTTGAAGAATCTTTAAATTATTTAAAAAAAGGACAAGATATTCCATATGAATTTAAAAGGGTATTATTTCCAATTCAAAAAAAGAATATGAACTTGTATATGCTGGTAAAGAAAGTGAAGAACAAATTATATCAAGTGTTTTATCTGTACCTTTACAAGAAGACAGGAAGTTTTGCTCTTCTGATAAGTATACAGGATGGGAAAAATAAATTAATATTTGGAGACAATTTACAAGTTTTAAAGACATTATTAGATTATAAACAAAAAAAGGTTTATTAAAGAATTCTGATGGAACTGATGGTGTAAAATTAGTTTATATTGATCCACCTTTTTCTACAAGACGTGATTTTAAAGCAAATGGTGTAGATCAAAAAGCATATTCTGATAAGCTTGCAGGCGCTGAATTTTTTTAGAATGGTTAAGAAAAAGACTTATCCTAATTAGAGAAGTTTTAAGTGATGATGGTTCCATATATGTTCATTTGGATAATAAAAAGGTTGCGTATGTGAAAGTGCTCCTTGATGAAATATTTGGTGAAAAATAATTTTTAGAAGTCAAATAATATGGGATACGTCTATTCCATATGTTGCAGGAAACAAATGGATGTCCAATAATTGGATTTATTCGCAAGCAACTATTTTATATTATACTAAGTCAGTAAGTAATTATTGCTTTAATAAAGAGTACTTTAATGTGCATCAACCTTCTGGTGTTATATCAAAAAAACCAATTAAAGATGTTTGGGTCGACATAGATAATTTCGCCGGCTTTTTAGGAGCAAAGGATTATAAAACAAAATATCCGACACAAAAACCTGAAAAATTGCTTAATAGAATTATTAGTGCATCATCAAACCCTGGTGATATTGTTTTAAGATTGTTTTGCAGGATCTGGTACAACATTGTCTTCTGCAGAAAAAAACTTAATCGTAATTTGATTGGTGTAGATGCTGGAAAATTATCAATTTATACAATACAAAAGAGAATGCTACATATTGGGCAGGAAAATAATTGTGAAAAATGTAGACCTTTTATTTTTGTACTCAGCTGGACTTTACGACGAAAAAAAATTAAATGAATTTGATGAAAATAATTGGAAAATTTTTGCTATGCAATTATGGGGATGCGAGCCAGAAACAAAAATTAAAAAAATTTTTGTTTTTTTGATGGTGTTAGATATGGAAACTTAGTAAAAAGTATTTACACCGCATGAATTAAAAAAATTAGGAGCTAAAATTTCACTTGAAACACTAAAAAGCAATTTATGATAGAATTGGTGAAAATGCAGGAAATAATATTTTTTTATTATTGCACCAAAAGGATCATTTATGTTTGCAGAAGATGAAATCCAAATTAGAAATGTTCTTTTTTTAATATTTTTACGTGTACCATATTCATTGTTAGCAAAGTTTACTGAAGACTTCACTATAGCCTTGCAACCATCAAACTCTAAGAATGTTAATGAGGCGGTTGATGCTGTGGGTTTTGATTTTATACAACCACCTACTGTAAGTTATCATATTACGGAAGATAGATTAATTATAGATTCTTTTTCTAGTACAAGTAGAATTAAAGGTGAAGAAAAAAAGCTGATTTAGCATTAATACTCATAAATTACAATTATGATGGTCATACATTTATTTTTAGATGATTTTTTTATTATAAGAGTGATAGCTTTCCTGATAATATACTTAAAATCGATCCTAATAAGTTCACTAAAAAAACGATGATTATATTTATTGATTCAGCTGGAAATGAAAGGAGAATAATCAATGAATAATTGTACATATAGAGTAAATGAAAAAAAGACTTAGTTTTTAAAAAGTATCAAATTCTATTGATCCGACTAAATGGGATGAAAGTAAATATTATTATTTTTCTAAATGAATTATGTAAAAAAATAGGACTTATCAAAAAAAGAAGCAATATTAACAACGCTTAGATTCTTTTGTGGAGACAAATATAAATCAACAAAAGAACTAGCCGAAGAAAATTATAATAATAATGATAATATCAAAAAAACATACGGGACGTTAAATGGTTTCATTTCAAAGTTGCATTTTGCAAATAGTTTTTCAGCTAGTATTGATTTGGCAACTGCGACAGGGAAAAAGTTGGGTTATTTATGGTGTCGCAGCAATAATGCTTGCATCTAATACAGTAGATCAAGTGTTAATACTAACACCAAGCGTTACAATTGAAGAAGAATTAACAAAAAAAGATTAAATTACTTGCAACTGATTCACAATTATCTAGTTTATTGTTAGGATTTATTCCAAAAAAATAATTAACGGATCAACTACTATTTCTAAAGGGTGTATATGTGTGGAAAAATAGAGATGCAATCTATACTAATTCAATGACTTCTATATGTGATAGTTTGGTTGGAAAAGGTGATAGAACTTTAATTATTTCAGATGAAGCCCATCATATATATTACAGTAAAGAAAAATGAATGGAAAAAAATTTTTATTAAAAAAAGTATCTTTCAAGTATATCTTAGGATTGTCTGGAACATGTTATTATTCGGATAATACATACTTTTCAGATGTGATCTATCGCTATTCTTTGAAAAAAGCTATATCAGAGGATAAAGTGAAAATGGTTGAATATGTGTCCGAAAGTAATGTTTCATCTAAGTCTGAAGACAAGTGGAATGTAATAATTAATTCGCATGAATTTATAAAAAAAGCAAATTCCTATTTTGCCTTTGACATTAGTAATAACAGCGGATATAAAATCTTGCGAAAAAAATAGCAAAAGAGTTTGAAATATTTTTTTGATGAATAAATATTCTTTAAATAAAGAAGAAGTTGATGCAAAAAAATTCTTATTGTTCATTCTAAATCTAGTATGATTGATAAAATTAGATTAAAAACAGTTGATGATAAGGAAAGCCAAGTTGAATGGATTTTTTCTGTTTCTATGTTGACTGAAGGTTGGGATGTTAAAAGAGTTTTTCAAATTGTACCACATGAAGAGCGTGCTTTTAATTCGAAGTTGTTAATTGCTCAAGTACTTGGAAGGGGATTAAGAGTTCCAGTTATATGGAATAATTCATTATATGGAAAAACCAAAAGTTGTGATTTTTAATCATGCAAAGTGGTCAAATAGTGTTAAGAAATTAGTTGATGAAGTGTTGGAAATTGAAAAGAAAATTTCAAATACAATAATTGAAGATTCAAATTATCATTTTAACTTTATAAATATTAGTTATTCTTCAAATAAGACTACTAAAGAAATAAAAAAATGAATGGAACCTATAGTTTGTTTGAAAAAAAGGATATATAAATCTTCCAACTATATCTAATATTGAAAGTGTAGAAACGAAGTTTTCTGATGTAGTAGGTGGTAACGAAAGAGTATGGAACACGTCAATTTCACATAAAAACTTACAGTCTTGATCAATTAGCAATTATAATGTGGAATAGGTTTGAAGATATTCCAGATGATAACAATGAAGGATTATCTAAAAAAATATCAAAATGAATGGCCTATCAATAAATTAAAACAAATGATACAGTTGTCGCTTGAAAAAAATCTGGGAATACAGTGATTACTGAAACTATAAAGCAAAAAAATTTCTTGCTGCACTTGGTGTTTGTTTTAGGCAGGGAAATTTAGTTGTTGATTACAATTTCTTACCGGACGAATATAGAACAGTGTCAACTACAAACTTAAGAAAAAGAAACAATTAGTGGTAGTGCATTATTGAGAAAAAAAGTTCTGTTTTTGGACTGAAGATACAAAAAAATATTTATCAAATGACGAAAAAGAATTTTTTTTGACGAAATTATTGATACGACAAACCAGTATCGACAACATAAGGTTGATAATACTTTTTAATTTTAAAAACTCCGCAGTCATTTGTTGTTGCAGATAGTGATCCTGAAAAAAATTATTTTTTTAAAGAAATTGACTTCTTGTAATCTACCATTATTAAAAAGGCTGGATAAAAATCTAATAATGTTAATTTTTTTATTCAATAGAATATTCTTGGAGAAAGGGTGAACATCCTCAAAGAGGTTCATTTAACCCAGATTTCTTTCTTTCTTACAACAATAAAATTGTAGTTGCAGAAATTAAAGGAGATGAGCAATTATCATCACCAGATGAAGAAAATATTGGAAAATATAAATGTGCAAAGGCACATTTTAAAGTTATTAATGATTATTTAAGTAATCAGGGAGTTAATATAAAATATTTTTTTACAATGATAACTCCAAAGAGTTTTTGATGTTTTCTTTGATAAATTGGAATCCAATGAAATTGATAATTTTATAAGTATGCTTGATAATTCGATTGAAAAATTCTTAAAATGAAATTTAATCTTAATATATTAATTGGATACTTTTCGGAAAAAACATTAAAAATGCATGCAATATATATAAAAATTGAGTGAAAAAAACATCTTATAATTAAATTTGACTTAAGATATTTTGCAATTATTTCAAAATATCTAAAATAGAAGCATATATAAAAAAAGAGGATAATTAGTTTTTGTTTGCGAATAAATATGATTATTTTGAAACAACGGAACTTCTCAACGACAAGAATAAAGAATGTTGTCATATATGTTTATACTATTAATAAGTTCAGAGAATTAGTCAAAACAAATAAAAAGAATTATAATGCCGAATGTTTGTTCTAAATTATTTAGTTTGAATTTAAACTTATAAATGAACAATGGTATATCAAATGATAAATACGTATGGTGCGTGTGAAGAAAATATATTTTTTTATTCTACACGATTGCTATTAACTAAAAATATGCGGTAAAAATAAAAGAAGCGGTTATACGTTTAAATTTAAATATTTTTTTGGAAAGGACTAGTATTTTTAGAATACTAGAGTAAGAAAAATGAGCATTAAAAAAATAGAAGCTGTGGTATTTTACTTCATATTACAAGTCTACCATCAAATTATGGAGTTGGTACACTTGGCAAGGCTGCATATGATTTTTTAGATTGGATGCATAAGGCAAATTTAAAAATATGGCAGGTTTTACCACTTGTTCCTACAGGCTATGGTGATTCTCCTTATCAATCTGTATCATCTTCAGCCTATAATTATTATTTGATTGATTTAGACATTTTAAGAGAAAAAAAGCTTTTAAAGCTTAGTGAATATAAGGATGTATTATTCTCATATGATAAAAAAAGCATGTTGATTATGAGTTACTTTTTTTAAAAAAACAAAATTTTTTTGTTTTAAAAAAATTGCATTCAAAAAGATTTAATAAGAATGATTCTAGCTTTAAAGAATTTTTGTAAGAAACAAAAACGTTATTGATTTTTGCACTTTTTATGACTATTAAAGAAATACATAATTATGAAGCCTTTGATAAATGGGATTCTAAATATTATAATTATTCTAAAGCTTTAGAGCGTGAGGTTATTAAAAATTATAATGATGAATATTTGTTTTGGGCGTGGACTCAATTTGAATTTTTAGAAGAATGGAACAAGCTTCATAATTATGCTAAAGGCTTAGGAATTAATATAATGGGAGATATGCCTCTTTATGTATCATATGATAGTGTTGAGGTTTGGAAATATAGCGAGCTTTTCATTTTAAATCCTGACAAAACTAGAAAACTTGTTGCGGGATGCCCTCCAGATGCCTTTAGTGATGATGGTCAACTATGGGGAAACCCTGTTTATAATTATGATTATATGAAAAAAAGATAATTATAAATGGTGGACTAAAAAGAGTCAATGATGCCTTCACTTTATATGATATTTTAAGAATAGATCATTTTTAGAGGCTTTGATAGATTTTATGCCATTGATGCAAACGCAACAACAGCCAAAGAAGGCAAATGGCTAATGGGACCTCAAAGTGAGTTGTTTAAGGGTAAGTCTAAGCTAAATATTATTGCTGAGGATTTAGGTATAATTGATGATGGAGTTAGAAAACTTTTAAGTGATACTAAATATCCCGGAATGAAGGTTTTAGAGTTTGCCTTTGATGGAAATCCCTATAATGATCATTTACCATCAAATTTTGGCAAAAAAATGTAGTTGTTTATACCGGAACTCATGATAATATGCCATTTAGGCAATATTTAGAAACACTTGATGATGATTCTAAAGAAAGATTAATTGCTTCATTAAAGAATGAATGCACTAAATTAAATATTAAAAATGAATAAGAAAAGTAATGAAGCAATTTGTAATTATGTAGTGGAACTTGCCTTTGCTAGCATTGCTACTTTGGCAATAATTCCTATGCAGGATTTCTTAGCTGAAGGAATTGGAACAAGAATGAACTTTCCATCAACTGTATCAAAGGAAAATTGGAGTTATCGAGTTTCTAAAGCAAGCTTAAGTGATAAGTTGGCTTCAAGAATTAAGGAATTAGCAATTAAATATAAGAGATAAGGCTTTTAAGCCTTATTTTTTTAACATAAAATTTCATATTTTTGAATAAATATAAATATATGGTGGGATATATTTATGTATATGATGAATAAAGACGAAGTACTTAAGATGTATAATTCAAGGCTATCTGGTTTAAATCAAAATGAGGTGCTAATTAATCAAAAAAAGTATGGAAAAAATATAATTACTAAAAAAAGAATAAATCGGTTTTAAAAAAACTATCCTTTCAAGTCTTACTGAACCAATGATGCTAATATTATTAATAGCTTGCTTATTTACTTTTTATAATTGCCTTAATTGATTATTTTAGATATGAAATTTTAGATTTAAAGGAAACGATAGGTATATTACTTGCAATACTATTAAGTACATCAATTAATTTATGGATGGAAATAAAAAAACGAGAAATGCTTTTAAAAAAATTTTAAAAAAGATTGAATCAAGTAGTGATGCATTTGTTATTAGAGATAATTCAATTCATAAAATTTTAGGTGAAGATTTAGTAGTAGGAGATATAGTTTTATTTAATACGGGTGATAAAATTCCTGCAGATTGCAGAATAATTGAAAGTAATTATTTAGAGGTGAATGAAGCAACTCTTACTGGTGAAGGTAATTCAGTTTTTAAAAATTCCCATAGTATAAATAAAAAAATGTAAGTCTAGCAGAACGAAAAAAATATGGCTTATTTTGGAACTTATGTTGTTGGTGGAAGTGGTAAGGGAGTTGTATGTGCTACAGGAGATAATACGGAACTTGGAAAAAAATTGCTCTAAATTTAAGTGAAGATAAAAAAAGAATTAACGCCATTAGAGGAGAATTTAAACAAATTAACTAAAAAAATTAGTATTATTTGGTGTTTTTTTGTTGCAATAATTATGTTTTTTTCTTACAGCTTATTAATTTAATTATTAAAAAAATAAATATTCATCTACAATGCTAAATGATTTATTTTTTTAACATTAATCATTTATATAGTTAGTGCACTTCCCGAAGGACTTCCAAGTATTGTTGCTATAAGCCTGGCCTTAAATGTTTTAAAGATGAGTAAGCAGAATGCTTTAGTAAGACAAATGAAAATAGTAGAAACAGTTGGGAGAATAAATGTAATATGTAGTGATAAAACAGGTACCCTAACAAAAGGAAATATGACTGTTACCAATGTCTATGAAAAATGATAATTTTGTTAATAAAATAAATTCAAATGATCTTATAAATAATATTTTTATATAATAATAGCCTTAAGATTGTTGAGGGAAAGCCTATTGGTAATTTAACAGAGGAGGCATTATATAATTATTTAAATCTAAAAAAAGAAAAACAAGAATGTTGAAATAATTGAACCCTTTTTCATCACAAAAAGAAATATATGGTTATAGGAATAGATAATAAATATTTCATTAAGGGTGCTCCCGAAATTGTAATTGAAAAAACAAGGCTTGATAGCTTTAAAAAAAAGCAGGTTATGGATAAGATACAAATCCTGCAAAATGATGGCAAAAGAGTTATTTTATTTGCAAGTAAAGACTCTAATGAGACAATATATAATTTTTGATGGCTTTATTGCTTTAAATGATGAAATAAGGGATGAAGTTTATGAAGCTATTAGTGAAGCCAAAAAAATGCATCAATTGATGTTATAATGATAACTGGTGATGGTAAAAAAATACTGCTACAAATATTTCAAAAAAAGCTAAAGATAATTAAAGATGAATCTGAGGTATATTCAGGTGTAGATATAGATGAAATGTCACCAGCAGTTTTAAAAAGAGAAATATCAAAGATAAAATGTATTTATCGAGCAACACCAAACACTAAAAAGAATTGTTATTAAAGCCTTAAAGGAACAAAAATATGGTTGTAGCAATGACAGGGGATGGAATAAATGATGCCTTAGCTTTAAAGGAAGCTGATGTTGGGATTGCGATGGGAATAAATGGAACAAGTGTTTGTAAGGATGCATCTGATATTGTTTTATTAAATGATAGCTTTAAAACGATTATAAATGCAATTGGCTTTGGTAGAAATATCTTAGATAATTTTAAAAGATTTATTATATTTCAATTAACTGTAAATATCTCATTAATAATTCTTATTATGGGATATATTATAATGGGTAAAAATATTCCCTTTAATGCTTTAGAGCTTTTATGGATAAATGTTATTATGGATGGTCCTCCAGCAATTGCCCTAGGTAGTGAAAGCCTCAGTAATTATAAATTAAAGAAGATGGCCTTTAAAAAGAAATCATCCTTTAATTTCCATAAGAATGATTCTAAGAATAATCATATCAAGCCTTATTATTTCTTCATTATGCTTATTACAAGCTAATTTTTAATTATATTTGCTGCAGTAGCAATGAACAAAAAAAGTGTCATATTTAGCTTATTTGTTTTTTTACAACTTATAAACATCTATAATATAATTGAAAAAAAGTTCTTAATTTAAAAAAAGACATTTTATACTATATCTAATGATCATTTTAGTTATCCTAGTTCAAATATTTATAACTAATTATTTTGGTAATGCTTTTTAATCTTTCGCCTCTAAAAAAATGAATATTTGGTTAAAAAAATATTAGGAGTATGCCTATTTACCTTTTTTTATTAAATAGGTTATTAAATAAGCTTTTTAAGAATCCAGACTTGATTAAAGAAAAAAATATGTGTTAAAAATATTAAAAGGTGAATATAAAAAAATGAAGAAGAACTTATTTTACATTTTAGCTTATGTATTTTATGGTATAGCCTTAGTTTTAGCAATAATTGCCTTTTTTGAAAATGGAACTATTCAATTAATTTTGGCACTTGTTTCACTTGGACTTGTAATAATTGGGGCAACATTTAATTATATTGATCGTAGGAAATATAGAATAAAAGAACTAACAGGAGTAAAAAAATGGAGCATATTAAGGAATTTATTATTTCATTGTGGAATAATACATTTAATTTTAGTAGTGCAAATGCTATATATAAATCAATAACGAATATAATAATTTTTATATTTTTTTCATTTTTTTATTGTTATATAGAACCCTATATACAATAATGGGCTTTTTTATGAGAGGAAAAAAATTTGAAAAAGCCCCAATGGATAAAAAATATGCTTGTGTAATTTCGGCAAGAAATGAAAGTCAGGTGATAGGTAATTTAATAGATAGTATTAAAAGGCAATCATATCCTAGTGAGCTTGTTACAATATTTGTTGTAGCTGATAATTGTACTGATAATACTGCAGAGATTTGTAGAAATCTAGGCGCCATTGTTTATGAAAGATTTGATAAGAATCATGTATCAAAGGGTTATGCATTAGAATTCCTATTTGATCAAATTGAAAAAGATTATGGTATATTAAGTAATGATTATTATTTAATATTTGATGCTGATAATTTATTGAAAAAAAGGATTTTATTGAGCAAATGAACAATGCTTTCTATACAGGCTATGATGCTCTAACCTCATTTAGAAATATTAAAAAAATTTTTGATACAAATATTATTTCGGCTGGCTATGGCTTCCATTTTTTTATCGTAAGCCCATTGTTGCTAACCGTGCAAGATCAATTCTTGGCGTATCAACAAACGTTACAGGAACTGGCTATGGTATTAAATCAATTCACTTAACTAAAGGCTGGCATTATACATCATTAACAGAGGATGCAGAATTTTCTGCTGATGCCATTGCCAATAATTTAAAAATTGGCTATTGTGAGGAGGCCGAAATTTATGATGAGCAACCAACAAGTATGAAGGTAGCCTTTAAACAAAGATTACGTTGGCGCCGTGGTGGTCTTTTAGCCTTTGTTAAACGTGGGCCAAAGTTGTTTGTTAATTTTTTTTCAAAACTGGTCATTTTAGTAGCTATGATATGTATTTTGAATTGTTCCCATATGATTTATTTTCCTTTTTATTATGGCCTTATGTGTTCAGCTATTTGGTATGTTTTATTCCCTTGCGACTACAGGAAGCTATGATTTCTTAATCTTCCTTAAATATCTTGGTGGTTTATTATTAGGAGCATATGTTGGTTCATTTGGTCTTGGAATATTAATATTAATCAAAGAAAGAAAAAAATGAAATGTAGCTTTTTGGCATAAAATTCTTTATTTATTAACATGGCCATGGTTTGATCTTATATCTATTCCAATTACAATTGTTGCCATCTTTAAGAGGGTTACATGGAAACCAATCATTCACGATGATAGTACAACAATTGCTGATATTGAAAAAGAATTAAAGCACTGAAAAAAAGTGCTTTTTTTGTTAAAAAAATGATTTATTTTTAAAAATTTTTATGCTATAATTGATTGAAAGATGTAAATATAAGGGAGGTTAAAGGATGAGACTTTATTTTAAGCAAAGATTTTTTTCTTGGCTTGATTCATATGATATTTATGATGAAAGTCGAAATGTTAAATATATTGTAAAGGGACAACTTTCTTGGGGGGCATTGCTTTAATATTTATGATACACTTGGTAATAAACAGGGAACTGTTATAGAGAAAAAAATTAGTGCTATTACCTACATTTGAAATGTATGATTCTAATGGGTTTGTTGGCTTTATAAGAAAGAGATTTAGTTTGCTTTCAAACAATTATAATATTAATTGCAATGGTTGGTATGTAAGTGGTGATTTTTTTGGCTGGAGATATAAAATATTTAACAGCAGTGGTAATCTAGTTGCTGAGGTATATAAAGAATTACATTTAACTGATTATTATGTTATTGATGTAAAAAAATGATAATGATGCATTATATGCTTTAATGCTAGTTTTAGCAATTGATGCTGAAAAAAATGCTCAAGAAGTTAATTATTGTATGAATAAGCTACATTATTTTTTTAATAGAATAATGTAGTTTTTTTATTTTCTGTTTATTTAATTAAATTTATATGTTATCTATTGTGCGGTGTTAATAATGCTTTTTAAAACTACTGAAGAAATCATTTTAAATGTTGCAATACCTTTTAAAAAAATAAGAAAGTAAAAGAAATTACACAGTTTGATTTATCTAAGATGAGTAATGTTAGTTATGGGACTATTAAAAGATTTGATAGAATTAATGGTGAAAAAGGTACGTATGATTACGGCTGCAGTATTACTTGAGGCAGATTTTAGAAGTTCTTGTGCTGATTATTTAGATTTATTTAAGCTAACAAAACTAATTACATTTTCAAATATAAAAAGATTTAAAAGCAATTATATTTAAGAATGTGCTTTAATGTTTTTTTGCGCATAATTTAGATGATCATTTAAAGAATTTTACTTACATTTATGATGAAAAAGAAAATATAGATTAGCTTTAGCTTATGATATAACATATAGTAATTCATTTTATGGCCAACATATGACTAGCGTGAATCAAAAGGGAACAAATATAATATTAGATGATTTGAATTTTGTTGGTACATCTTCAGGTCTTGATAAAACTTAAATGATAAAAAGAAGTAGCAAAGGATTTAGAAAAAAATATACTCGTTAATATTGATTATTAATAAACATATTAAAAAAAGTAACATTTTGGTGTTACTTTTTTTTAACATTAGATACATTTTTTTCCTTATATATTCTTAAATATTTAAAGAAAGTACCTCTAGACATATTTAATTTTTTTCATTGCCTCTTTGTATTTTTATTTTTATGGTTTAAATATTTAACAATTATCTCTTCATAGTTTTTTTAGGAAGAAACATAATGTGGTCTACCCATATGAATTCCCTTTTGCTTTTAGCAATTCTAATACCTTCAGCTTGACGTTTCTTTATATTTTCTCTCTCATTTTGAGCAACAAAAAGATAATACTTGAAGAACAATATCAGATATAAATTTACCAACTAAATTATTTCCTTCAATTCTAGTGTCTAAAAAGTGGCATATCAATAACCATAATATCAGCTTGAATGTCTTTAGTAATTCTTTTCCATTCATCAATTATCATATTATAATCTCTTCCTAGACGATCTATTGATTTTATTATTAATAGGTCGTCTTTTTTTAATTTTCTTAATTAACTTTTTATAACTTTCCCTTTCAAAATCCTTACCTGATTGATAATCAATGTAAATATTTTTTTCATCGATTTCTTGATTTAGCATTTCCTCCATCTGCCTATCAATATTTTGTGTAGATGTTGAAACTCTCACATATCCATATTTCATTTATAATACCTCCAAGAAAAATGTAGCGTTAAAAATAAAAAAAGTCAAGCATTTATGACTTGCTTGACAAAAACTTTATAAGGTTCATAATGGTAAACCTTTTAGTACCTTACCTTTTAAAGAAATTATAACATAAAAAAGCACTAAAAAAATCATTAAAAAAATATAAAAAAATTTCTCAAATATTTATTAATTTCTACAAGGTTTATAAAGGTTTACGTTTATAGAGTGGAGGATTAAATTATGAACTCGTTTAGAAAAACTAGTGGAAGATTATTTAAAAACAGTGGCCGCATAATAAGGCGGTTATATCTTATAATTTTGATAATGATCAAATTGAATATGGTCTTAGAAGGGATAGAAGGGAAATCAGCAAATTGCCTGGAGATGAAGAATATGTTAGAGCATTTGTTGTAACAAAATTAGTCAATGAATTAGGCTATAGTATGAATGATATTGAGTTTGAAAAAGAATATTCAATTGGAAGACCATCTCGTAAAAAGGCTAGAATTGATATAATCGTTTATAAGCCACATAGCAATGACATTTTTTTATGTTTATTGAACTTAAAGCTCCTGACAAATATAAAAAAATGAAAAAAAGATAGAGCAATAGAGCATCAATTGTATGCCTTAGCTGCACAAGAAATAAATAGTGAATCAAATAAAATTGATTATTTGGTTTACTGCTCATTAAATGATTTAGATTGTTCTGAAATGGTAACTTTAATAGATTATCAAAAAAATATGATACATATACAAAATGGAAAAAAATATTCCGGATTATTATTCAAATCTTTTGTCAAGTTATAATGTAATCCCTAGTGAAACAGTAAAAAAAGATCTTTCGGTGTTAATGATGTTGATAGTAGAATTGAAGGAATTATTAGTTCATTAAATCAGCACATTAAATATACAGAAGTTAAAGATTCATTATTATTTGTTAATACTTGTATTCTTGCTTTGTTTAACGATAACTTTAGAAATAATGTTATTAATGGAATGTATGATAGTGATTCCATAGTATCAATTATAGATGAAATGCAAACTATAATCGTAAAAAAATGGTGGCGAAATTGACAATTATTCTTTTTTTCTAATACAAGCAATAAATCAGCAATTACATCACTTATTAAACAAACGTGTACTTCAATGAAATCAAAAAAAGGAATTAAATAGTAGTATATATTCTTTATTAAATTTTTTTAAAAGACATTGCAAATAAAGTTTTCCCCTGATTATTTTATTTGGCTCAAATGAAGATAAATTATTGATCTCAGAAACAATCTATAAGTATATTTATATTCATAAAAAAATGGAAAAAAATAGTATTATCTCAACTCCAGCAAATATTACATATTTTTATGGTAAAGTTGTTAGATCTAAAAAGAAGACGATTTTTTTTGTGGAATTTTTGTAGCGGTTTTGGAAACTTTACACTTTCATATTTGCTGCATATAATTAACAATTATAATACAATTAATGGTAATAAAGTATCAGGCATAGAAAATGAAGATTATATTTTTTTATTTTATATAACTACATTAAGAATTATTGGCTTGAATTTGATACAAGCATTAAATGGAGATATGCTAAAAACTTTCTAGTATTAATGATTTGATACCTACATATAATTCAAATTATAAGGTTGGTGCGTGTATGAATCCGCCTTTTTGGTGGAAAAAGACAATGTAATTGCAGCAAAAACTAGTTTTTAAAAAGGGTGTGAGCTTTTACCAAAAGGAAGTCTTTTTGCAGTGATTTTACCATATGTATTTGCAATTGGTAATTCGAAGTCTAATGGATTTGATGCGTCTCAATTTCATAATGATTTGTTAAAAAAATAATACTTTATTAGCATCTTTTTCTTTAGCAGACGGAACATTTGGTGCTGCAGCATCAACTGTTGTTACAACTTTAATTATAAAAAAACTGGAATTCCACATTTTAAAAAAGGATAAGGATGGTAATGATTTGCTCGATGATAATAAAATAAAAAAATACCAAATGAAAAAAACTTTTTTTAATGTATTGTAAAGATGATGGTTTTAAAATATTAAAGAATACTAGAGTTGAAAAAGGTAAAAAGGGTTGGGTGAAGAAAAAATTAAAAAGGTTGGCTTAGAGATTATCAGTCAAAGAAAATAGATCCGCTAAAATCAATATATTTAGATATTCATGAAAAATGACGAATGGTTAATAGAAGCTTATATGAAAACTGATTATTCAAAATTAACTGAAAGTGATTTTGAACAAACAATACGTGATTTTTATTCATATAAAATAAAGAATGGAAGTAATGAAAATGCTTAATACTATGACTTGGAAAGAATTCAGAATCGGGGACCTATTTGACTGTAAATTAAGTAAAAGGCGATTTAAAGGAAGAAGAATGTATTGAAGGTAAAGTTAATCTTGTTAGTTCCGGTTCTACAAATAATGGAATTGTAAAAAAAGAATTGATGAATCAGGTGATGGCAAAGCTGAAATGTTTAATGGAAATTGTTTAACACTTGATATGTTTTGTAATTGTTTTTTTATCAAGAATGTAATTTTTTTCTGTTTCACATGGTAGAGTTAATATTTTAGTTCCTAAATTTACTATGAATAAGCAAATCGGTATGTTCGTGGCAACAATATTAAATAAAGGAAAAAGTATCGTTTTTTTCATATGGTAGGGCTGTATATAATTCAGTTGCAGAAAAACATAATAGTTAAACTTCCAACAAATGAATTTTGGGAACCTGATTGGAAATATATGACAAATTTTTATTGAAGAACTTGAAATGAAAGAGAAAAAAATAATTCGAATCTTAGGAATTCACTAGAAACAAAAAAATACAACTGCTATTAAAATTAATGCTAATTCTTGGACAGAGTTTGCTCTTGATAAATTGTTTGATATAAGTGGTTCTAAAACAACACCAATTGAAGAATTGGAGACATATGGATGTGGAAACTATCCATATGTAACGACAAAGGCAACTAATAATGGGGTTAATGGTTTTTTTGATTATTGGACTGAAAAAGGAAATTGTTTAACAATTGATTCAGCTGTTTTAGGATTTTGTACATATCAATCAATGCCATTCACAGCGAGCGATCATGTTGAAATTCTTAGCCCTAGATTTGAAATGAATAAATATGTGGCATTATTTTTTTAGTGACGCTTATAAATAAAGATGTATACAAATACTCATATGGTAGAAAAAAAGAAGTCAAAAAAACAAATTAGAAGTGATTTTTATACGATTACCTGCCAACTTAAATGGAGAACCTGATTGGCTTTATATGGAAAAATTATATTAAATCTTTGCCTTTTTGGTGATAGAATTTAATGAAACTTTATAAATTGAAATTATCTTGATTTAATACTGAAAAAAATCAACTAAAAAAATAATTTTTGGATTTAAAGCAATTATAAAAAGTGAAATGTTATTGGAATATATGTAATTACTATGAAAAATATTTAAGCACTCGTTATTGAGTGCTTTTAATATAAAAAGAGCCTTTTAAAGACTCCCTATAGTTATCTACATACGCCTTCAGCAATTGCTTCATCACATACAGCTTTACTTACTGCTGGAACTACACGCTTATCAAATGCTGATGGAACAATATAATTTGGATTTAATTCTTCATCAGAGATTAGGTTAGCAATTGCATAGGCTGCTTTAAGCTTCATTCCTTCAGTTATTTTTTTAGCTTTAGCCATTAATGCTCCCTTAAATAATCCTGGGAAGGCAAGAACATTATTAATTTGATTTGGATAATCGCTTCTACCTGAACCGCAAATATAAGCACCAGCTTCCTTGGCATCATCATAGCCAATTTCTGGATTTGGATTTGCCATTGCAAAAACAATCGGATTTTCTGACATTGATTTTACCATTTCCTTAGAAACTAGATTTGCTGCTGAAACTCCAATAAAGGCATTAGCATTAACCATTAAATCTGCTAATGTTTTTTTACTTTCATCAGGAGAAGAAAGAGTACCTTCATCTAATAATTCCTTTAAAAGAAAATCATAATTAGCATAATTTCTTTTTGAAACTACGCCATCCTTATTATAAGCATATATCTGACCTACACCTATTTTCTTAAGCATTTTTGCAATCATTGAGCCAGCTGCACCTGTACCAGATAGAACAACTGTCATATCCTTAAGTGGCTTTTTTTAGTTAATCTTTCAACATTTATAAAGGCTGCAGCTACAATAATTGAAGTTCCATGCTGATCATCATGAAATACTGGAATGTCCATTTCTTTAATTAAACGACGTTCAATTTCAACACATCTTGGAGCAGAAATATCCTCAAGATTAATAGCTCCTAGGGTTGGCTCTAGGGCCTTACAAATCTTAATAATTTCTTCAGTATCCTGAGTTTTTAAGCATAGAGGTATGGAATCAACACCTGCAAGTTCGTGAAGAAGAATTGATTTACCTTCCATAACCGGTATAGCTGCGTAGGGACCAATATTACCAAGTCCTAAAACGGCAGAACCATCAGTAATTACGGCTACCATATTTTGCTTTGAGGTGTAGGTATAGGCTAGTTCCTTATCTTTTTCAATTTCTTTACATACATAAGCAACACCAGGTGTGTAGGCTAGTGATAAGTCATCTTTAGTTTCTAGTTTTACCTTAGAAACAGTAGCTATTTTACCATTTGCGTCCTTATGTAGTTTTAATGATTGTTCCTTTAGATCCATTTTTAGTTCTCCTTAAATATATTATTATTAAAATTATCTATTGCAACAAGAAGAGGAAAATCCTCAACATATAGTTTTTTTATTGATTCTGGGCCTAAGTCCTTAAATGCTATTTCCTCTGCACTCTTAACACATTTACTTAATAGGGCTCCACAGCCGCCAGTTGCTACAAAATATAAGATGTGATCATTTTGATACGTTTTTGTGCAATCTATGCTTCTTGGACCTTTACCAATTACGCCAAGAAGTTGAAGTTTTTTCATAACGGGAGCAAATTTATCCATTCTTGCAGAAGTAGTAGGACCGATTGAGCCAATTATTTCCCCAGGTTTAGTAGGTGTAGGACCAGCATAATATATTAATGAATCCTTAAAATCAACAGGAAGCTCTAATCCTTTTTTTCTGTTAACTCTAATAAGCGCTTATGAGCTGCATCCCTGGCCGTATATAAAATACCTGTATACAAAACCTCGTCATAGGCTTTAAGCTTATATAATTTATCTTTATCCTTAGGTAGATTTATTCTAATCATAAAATTATCTCCTTATGTCTTGAAGCATGACATTGAATATTTATTGCTACGGGAAGAGAAGCAATATGACAGCCCATTAAATTAACCTTTACAGCTAAAGCAGTTGTATCACCCTTTAGTCCCATTGGCCCAATATTTAATTCATTTAATCTAGTAAATAATTTTTTTCTTCAAGGCTTATTGCTATTTCATCATCTGCTTGATAATCAAAAATCTCTTAAAACGGCTTTTTTTAGCCATCAATGCGCATTCCTCAAAAATTTCCGCCAATACCAATACTAACAATTATTGGTGGACAAGGCTTACCAGAGGCATTTTTTTAATTGTTTCAACAACAAAATCAATAATTTTATCCTCGCCATCAGTTGGATTAAGCATTTTTAGAGCGCTCATATTTTCACTACCTGCTCCCTTTGGTGCACACAATATTTTTAATTTATCGCCTAAAACATAATTATAATGAATAATTGCTGGCGTGTTATCAAAAAGAATTTTTTTCTAAGAAGAGGATGACTCACAACACTTTTTCTTAGATAACCATCGATATATGCTTTTCTAACACCTTCGTTTAATGCCTTTGTTAAATCAAAGGGGCAATATACTTCATTGCCAATTTCAACAAATATTGTCGCTATTCCTGTATCCTGACATAGAGGAATGCCAGATTTCTTAGCATAGATGTCATTATCAATTATTTGGACTAAAAATACTTTTTTTGCTAAGCTATTTGTTTCTTTATCCTTTTGTTTTTTTAAATATGCCAAAGTTTTATCATCAACATTTATTGTAGAATAAATAAATGCCTCTTTTACAGCTTCAACAACATCATTATAATTTATTGTCTTCATAATTTATACCTCAAAGGGTATTATACACTATTTTTTTAATCATTTTTTTCAGCATTATTATGTTTTAAAAAAATACAAATGATTGTTAAAAAAATGTATTTTATATATTTAAAGTTCCGTTTTACATTCTACTTTTTTTATAAAAATAAGTGTCATTGCTTCTAATAAAATTTTTGCTAAATTAAATTTATAGTAAAAATTAAAGATAAGCTTGAAAAAGGTATGATATTTAACAATTATTTAGGTCATTTTACCATTTTATTGTTAGAATTATTAAAAAACAAAAGAAAAAGTATTGATTTTTAGTTTAAAGAAGTGATATCTTTTCATTAAGAAAAAAATACTTTATTTTTTTAATGAAAAGTGGGGAGTGAGTTAGATGATATCAAACAATGGATTAATGACTTATAAAAAGCAAGAGACTATCATTTATCAATAAAGGAATAATAACTATATTACTAGGGTTATCGTTAATAGTAATTGTTCCATGCTCATATCTATTTTTTTACGTATTGGTCAGAAATGCCGATATTTATTAAGATATTTTGGCCACTTTTTATTAGCAATTATTTTTTTAGGATTAATAGTTACACCTTTGAATGGAATGAATGTAACAAAAAGAGGAACTATATTATTTTGGCCTGATTTTTAGATTGAAAAATAATTAAAGTAAGTGAAATAGAAAAAAATTATCAATAGTATTTACTGAACAGAAAAAAATAATAGGTATTCTGTAATGATAAAATTTTTATATAAGGATGGCAGAGTTTTTTTATAAGGATTATTCAAAAACAATTTATTAATATGAAAAATATAAAAAAAGTTAGCTATGTCAATTTATACAATAACTGAAAAAATAAAAAAATGCAATAAACTATTAGATTTAAACATTTGTGTAATCTCAATTTTAAATAAGAATGGGGAAGTAATTTATCAAAGTAAATAAATAATATAAGATATAAGGGCTATTATTATGATAAAAGAAACAAATTTATATTATTTGAAGAGTAGATATTATGATCCAAGTATAGGATATTTATATCAATAGATGATGTAGCATATTTAGATATAAATAATATAACTGGTTTAAATTTATATGCTTATTGTAATAACAATCCTATTATGTATGATGATCCTGAAGGGGAATTTTGCAATTTCAACCATTATTGCTTTTTAGTATTGACTTCGCAATTGGAGCAGGTATAGGAGCTGTTTCATCAATTATATCACAAGGTTTTACAAATGGATTTAAAAAAATATTAATTATGGCCAGGTTTGTTTAGATGCTTTCTTTGGTGGCATTTTATCTTCTTTTCAAAGTATAGCAGATAATAAAAATAAACGGAAATAATGTTAATTGGTTGAAAAGCAATTTCATCACTAATTATAGGTGGTATTGGCGGTGCTATTTCTGGTTCAGGAGCTGATGTTGTTGATAATTTAGGAAAAATACAAAAACAAGTAAAAACATTTGTTTTGGCAAATCATAATTCAATTCGAAAAAAATGCGATGTATTCAGCAAAAAAATAATCGCTGTAAAAGAAAAACATTTGTTTCAAGGTTTCTATTAAATACGCATCAAATGTAGTATTTGCAACAAGTATGTCCACTATTTTTATCTGAAGTTTTTTTGAATGGAGATAAATGGTATGTTAGTATTAAGAATTATTGGCTCAATTGTTTATATTATTTTATTTTTTTTATAATGATTAAGAGATTTAAAAAACAAAAAAACATGTATGGTTGATAATTATATTTTTTTGTTTTGGGTGTTATGTGTTATTTTTATGCTATTGCCCTTTTTTTATTGGATACTCTGCTGACGATGCTTTGTACTTTTCAACATATAATTTAGCTATTGGAACAATTTTATATATTTTATGCACTATACTTGCTTATATTTTTGCTTTCATTAAGTTGTAATTACAAAGTGGTTATTGAATCTGACAAGGTTGTCTATTATAATTTTTTTGGTTTTAAAAAAACTATATTTTATGATTCAATAATTGCTAAAGAATCTTATTATACATTCAAAAGACCTAAGATTGTATTAGTTACAAATGAGAAAAAAATATATAATAAGATGGTATTGCACTTTAGGGATGGGAGAATTGTTTTATTTACTTAAAGATTAAAATTTAAAAAAATGATAAATAAAAAGTGCTGAAAGTGATATTCAAAAATAAAGCAACACTAAAAATTATTAGAATATCTATGTAAATGTCAACTAAAAAAATGTTGTTTATAAAAATATAATTAATTTAAAAAAATACTAAAAAAAGCCGATTATACATTAAGTTATTTATGTAGTCGGCTTTTTATAATTGTTAAATAAATCAATTTAATTTGTTTGACTTTTGTTAATGTGATATAATTGATTTAAAGGAATTGATGATTAAATGGAAATTAGATATCAAAAAAAGTTATTCATATTATTTAAATAAGGAAATGGAATATAAAAATCTATGGTAGTAGTGGTAAAAAAATGCTTGTTTTTTCCAAGTCAAAATGGTAGGTTTTATGAATATGAGGATAGAGGGATGATAAATAGTATTAAAGATCTTATTGAAAGCGGAAAGGTTCAAATTTTTTGTGTTGATGCAATTGATTATTTATCATTTAGTTCAAATAAAAAAATCCTAACGAAATAATTAAATATCAGGAGAATTATTTTTAATTTTGTTGCTAATGAATTTATTCCCCTTATTAACAATAATGAAAAAAATAATGACCTTTGGAGTTTCTCTTGGGGCTTATCAAGCAATGAACCTATTTTTTTAAGAAGGCCAGATTTAGTTGATATGGTTTTTAGCACTAAGTGGAATATATCAAACCTCCTTTTTTTCTTTGGTGATTATCATAATGAATTAACATTCTTAAATTCACCTATTGATAGTCTTGCCTATATTAAGGGTAATAATGAATATTTAGATTTATATAAAAAGAAGTAAAAATTTATATAAGTGTAGGTGCTGGAGCTTATGAGGAATCATCCCTTGCGCAAACAAAAGATTTAGAATACATGTTTAATCTAAATGATATTCATCCTAATTTTTAATTATTTTTGATGAGAATTCAATTCATGATTGGCCAAGCTGGCTTTGGCAAATTTCTTATTTTTTTGAACAAATATTCTAATTAAATAAAAATTGTGCTATAATGTTATAGTTTTAAAAGGAGGCAATAAAATGCTTGACCAATTTTCTCGAACAAAGCTTTTTATATGGTAATGAGGCAATTGAACACCTTAAGGATTGTTATGTTGCTGTTTTTTTGGTGTTGGCGGTGTTGGTGGCTATGTTGTTGAGGCTTTAGCAAGAACTGGTGTTGGTAGCCTTGATTTAATTGATAATGATGTTGTAAGCATTACAAATTTAAATCGTCAAATTATTGCCTTAACAAATACAATTGGTAAATATAAGGTTGATGTAATGAAGGAAAGAATCCTTAACATCAATCCTTTATGTGAGGTAAATACCTTTAAATGCTTTTTCTTACCAGAAAATGAACATGATTTTGATTTTTACTAAATATGATTATGTTGTTGATGCTATTGATACTGTTGCTGGAAAAATTGCTTTAGTTTTGAAAGCAAATAAGGAAAATGTAAAAATCATCTCTAGTATGGGTGCCGGAAATAAGCTTACTCCCCAAGCATTTTTTTAGTTTCGGATATTTATAAAACTAAAAATTGATCCTCTTGCTAGAGTTATGAGAAATGAATTAAAAAAACGTCGTGTAAAAGAAATTAAAGGTCGTTTATTCCACAGAATATCCAGTAAAGCCTAAAGAAATCTCTAGTGAAAAAACCTCGAAAAGAAGTGTTCCTGGCAGCACTGCCTTTGTTCCGGCATCTTGTGGGCTATTGATTGCTAGTGAGATTATTAATGATTTAACAAAGGACTTAAATTAATTATGATATATTTAGATTATGCAGCAAATTATCCAACTAAGAAATTAGTTTTTAGATGAATTATATAGTGTTGAATTAAATTATATAGGAAATGCTAATAGTACCCATAGCCTAGGCCAGAAATCAAAAACAATTATTAAATGAATGTAATGATAAAATATTTAAATATTTAAATGTTGATAAAGATAAATATGATATTATTCATACCTCATCAGCAACTGAGGCTAATAATTTAGCAATTAAGGGTATTGTTAAATCATATAGTGCCTTTGGTAATAAAATATTAGTCAGTGAACTTGAGCATAATTCAATAAATGCAACACTTGGTTACCTTAAGGAGCAGGGCTATGAGATTGAATTTGTTAAAACTATGCCAAATGGTAAAAATTAATCTTGAGGATTTAAAGTGCAAACTTACTAATAAAACGATATTAGCTTGCTTGACTTTATTAGATAGTGAACTTGCTACCCTTCAAGATTATTTAGAAATTACAAAGATAATTAGCGAGTTTAGAAATTGTCATTTACTTATGGATGTAACCCAAGCTATTAGTAAATATGATTTTTGATTTAAACAAAATTGAAATGTTAAGCTTCACTCCACATAAATTTGGTGGCTTGATTGGAACCGGAATCCTTTTTAAAAAGAAAATCAACAATTTTAACACCACTTATTCATGGTGGTGAAAGTGCAAGTGTTTATCGAAGTGGAAGTATTCCACTTGGTCTTATTGCTTCAAGCACTAAGGCCATTGAGCTAATGAGTATTAATAAGCATGAAAAATGTTTTGAAAAATGCAAGAAATAGCCAACTATTTTTTTGACAAGATAAAGGATATTAAACAAATAAAGATAAATTCATTTACTAATCTATTTATTTTTTTAATTTAAGTATAGTAAATCATAAAGGCTTCGAGGTAGTTAATTATTTATCTCAAAAATGAAATTTATATTAGCCAAAAAAATCTGCTTGTTCAATTAAAAAAATACTCCATCGAAGATAGTTATGGCTGTTTATAATGATAAAAAAACGTGCTCTTGAAAGCTTTTAGAATATCAATTAGTGAGCTTACAACTAAAGAAGATATAGATGAATTAGTAGAAAAAAATTAAGGAGTTTTATATGGAAAGATACAAAGAAATAGAAAGAACCATCATTAAAAACATATCGTTCTGGTTTATGGACTAAATTTATTAAGGCTATAAAAAGAATTTGAACTTATAAAAGGAAAAATGATCATATTTGTGTATGTATTTCTGGTGGTAAGGATTCAATGCTTATGGCTAAGCTTTTCCAAGAGCTTAAAAGACATTCTGATTTTAATTTTGAAGTGACATATTTAGTTATGAATCCTGGATATAATGAAATTAATCTTCAGGTTATAAAGAATAATTTAGAACTATTAAATATACCTGCTGTTATCAAAAAAATACAGATATTTTTTTGAAATCGCGAATGCTCAAGAAAAAAATCCTTGTTATTTATGTGCGAAAAATGCGTAGAGGAGCATTATATAAGCTAGCAAAAGAGCTTGGATGTAATAAAATTGCTCTTGGTCATCATTATGATGATGTAATTGAAACAATATTAATGAATATGCTTAATAGTGGTTCGTTTCAAACAATGCTTCCTAAACTTCATTCCCAAAATTATGAGGGAATGGAATTGATAAGACCAATGTATTATATTCGTGAAAGGGATATAATTAGATGGAAGAAATTTAATGAACTTCAATTTATTCAATGCGCTTGCCGTTTTACTGAAAAATTGTGCAATTTGTGATAATGGTGGTGGCGGATCACAGCGATACGCTACTAAAAAGCTAATCGAAGAACTTCAAAGCTATAATCCAATGATTGAAAAAAATATTTTTAAGAGTGCAATGAATGTTAATCTTGATAAGATAATTGCTTACAAGGGAAAAAAGGTGAGGTTCATAGCTTCTTAGATGATTATGATAAAGAAGATAAAAGCTTAGTCAAGTTGACTGAGTTTTTTTTAGATTTTAATTAATAAATATTGATTATGCAATTTTTTTGATATAATTAACATGTTTAGAGATTTCAAACATAAAGTTTAGTATTAAGAAACAGGCGAAAAAGATGGAAATTGGTAAGAAAAATTCAACAAAGAAGAATATTTTTTTAGGTTTAACTCAACAAGAGCTAGCCAATAGATGTGAATTATCTAAAGGCTTTATTTCGCAGCTAGAAAAATGATAAAAACCTCACCTTCAATCGAAACACTTAATCTAATATTAGAGGTTTTAGGAATTAAAAATAAGTGATTTTTTTGCGTCGGATCAAAAAAACAAATTATTTTCACTAAGGATGATTATTTTTGAAAAAGGATTTTGGTAATTATCGCCAACTATGGCTAGTACCATCAGCTCAGATTAATCAAATGGAGCCTATTATTGTTTTAATCAAAAAGGGAAGTAAAACAATTTTAGATATGCCTCATAACGGTGAAGAATTTGGCTTTGTTATAAATGGAGAAATTTTAATTCATTATGGTGATGAAGCATATAAATGAAAGTGTGGTGAGTCATTTTATTTTGAAACTAATAAAAAGCATTATATTGAAAAATATAGGTGAAGAGGAAGCTAAGATTATTTGGGTTTCCTGTCCACCAGAGTTTTAAGGAGAGCAAAATGGAAAAAAAGAAGCTAATTGAAATTAAGGACTTAACTAAGGAATTCAATGGTAATATCGTCTTAAAGGGGATTAGCCTAGATATTTATGAAAAATGAATTTGTTACATTTTTTTAGGACCTTCTGGCTGTGGTAAGACTACAACCTTAAGAATTATTGGTGGATTTGAGGAACCAACAAGTGGAAGCATTTCATTTGATGGAGCGGATTTGCTTGCAATTCCCGCCTATAAAAAGAGCTACAAATACAGTTTTTTTCAAAAGATATGCCCTATTTCCCCATTTAAATGTTTTTTTTGAAAAATGTAGCCTTTGGCTTAAGAATTAAAAAGAAATAATGAAAAACAAGAAAAAAATTTCTTTTAATAGATTCAAAAATAGAGAAGAAAAAAACTAATGTTTATAATGAAGATGTAATTAAAGAAAAAGGTATTAAAAAAATGCTTAAGATTGTTGGTCTTGAGGGTTATGAAAAAAAGATCAATTGATAAACTGTCTGGTGGTCAAATGCAAAGAGTTGCCATCGCTCGTGCTCTTGTTAATGAGCCTAAGGTTTTATTACTTGATGAGCCTCTTAGTGCTCTTGATTTAAAAATTACGTCAGGAAATGCAATATGAGCTTAAGGAAATTCAAAGAAAGCTAGGAATTACCTTTATATTTGTAACACATGACCAAGAGGAAGCTTTGACAATGAGTGATAAAATTGTTGTTATGAACGAAGGTGAAATTCAACAGGTTGGAACACCTATTGATGTTTATAATGAGCCTAGTAACCGTTTTGTTGCTTCCTTTATTGGTGAAAGTAATATTATTAGAGGAATTATGAAGACTGATTATTTATGTAATTTTGATAATATTGATTTTGTATGTGTTGATAAAGGCTTTAAGCTTAATGAGGATGTAGATATTGTTATTAGACCAGAGGACATTGATATTGTAGAAAGTGATAAGGGCTTTATTAATGGTCGAGTTGATTCGGTTATTTTTAAGGGCGTTCATTATGAAATAGAGGTTGTAACAACAAATAGAACCTTCCTAATTCATACTACGGACTATCATAATGTCAATGATATTGTAGGTCTTACCTGGACTCCAGATGATATTCATGTTATGGAAACAATGGAGTGGTAAAATGGAAACTGGAATTGTAAAAAAATAAGAAAAAAATTTAAATGGACCTATGAAAAAAACGATTTTAACTCCTTACATTATTTTATTGTTAGTTTTAATTTTAATTCCAATGATTCTAATTTTCTTTTTATTCAATAATTGATCAAGAATCAGAATTACCAATTTATACGATTACCTTTTAAAAAAACTATATTGCCTTCTTTAATAATCAAAGTGCGACAAGATCTTTATTAAAAAAAGTATTTTGTTGGCGGTTATTTCAACGATATTTTTGTGTTATTTTTTTGCTTATCCAATTAGTTATTTTATTGCTAGAAGAAGTACCAAGACTCAGGCAACGTTAATTTTACTTGTAACAGCGCCAATGTGGGTAAATATGCTTCTTCGTACTATGGCTGTAAAGCAAATATTTGAAGGACCACTTTTGATAATTCTAAGAAAAATGCATATTTTAGGAGAAAACGATAAGATTTTAGGAAGCTATTTCGCAGTTGTATTTGGTATGGTCTATAACTATTTACCATATATGATTTTACCAATATATACAACATTATCTAAGCTTGATGAAAAAGCTGATTGAGGCCTCAACCGATTTAGGAGCCTCAAAGGGTCAGACCTTCAGAAGAGTTATTATGCCATTATCAATTCCTGGTGTATTATCGGGAGTAACAATTGTTTTTTTATCAGCCGCTACAACAATTGTTATTAGTAAGTATATGGGTGATGGCAAATTTGTTTTAATTGGTAACATTATTGAAACTGAATTTATTACTAATTCAGCTTGGGGAAACGGTAGTGCGATATCAATGATTTTGCTTGTAATAATCTTATTGATATTATGGCTTACAAACAAAGCTACTAAAAAAAGGCTGGAGGTGAGGCATAATGAAAAAAATCTAATTCAAAGATTTATTCTAAAAATATTAATGATTTTATTCTTTATTATTTATTATGCTCCGATAGTTTCAATGGTTATTTTTAGCTTTAACAAAGAAAGAAGTCTTACAACCTGGTATGGTTTTAGCTTTGCTTGGTATAATGAGCTATTTACTAATTCGGCTATTATTAAGGTTGTATTTTGGACAATTTTGATTGCAGTATGCTCAACAGTTATTTCCGTTATTATTGCAACATTTGCTTCAATAGCTTTATGTAAAACAAAAAAGAATTGGCGTAAGCTGATTTTACAGGTTAATAATTTACCAATTACAAACCCTGATATTGTAACAGCACTTGGCTTATTATTACTATTTGTTTCTTTTAGAATAAGTAGAGGATATTTTACAATGCTACTTGCTCACATATCATTTTGTACACCTTATGCAATTGTAAATATTTATCCAAAAAAATTAAAGCTTTAGATGAGAATTTAATTGAAGCAGCAATGGACCTTGGTGCTAAGCCTAAGGAAGCAATTAGAAAAAGCAATTATTCCCCAAATTAAATCAACTGTTTTTTTGCAGCAGCAGCTATTAGCTTTACTATGAGCTTTGATGATTTTGTTATATCATATTTTTACAGGAGGAAACAGATCAAAAATATTTCAACGCTTATTTATTCACAGTTAAAGAAAACAAATCCGACATTTAACGCTTTATCAACAATAATTATTTTATTTATTGTTTTGAAAAATTGTATTTGATAAAAATTAAAGAATCTAAAAAAAGAAGGAAGAAAAATTAAATGAAAAGAAAATTATTTATTGTTCCAATGGGACTTTTTACTTGGTGCCTCATTATATGGATGTACTAATAAGGAAACTCTTGTTTTATATAACTGGGGTGAATATATTGATAATTCTAATATGGATGGTGTCAATTTAATTAAAAAATTTGAGCGTGAATATAATTGTAAGGTAAAAAAACTCCTTACTTTGATTCAAATGAGGCAGCAATTACTTCAATGGAAACAGAAAGCTATGATATCGTTATTCCAAGTGAGTATGCCATTGAGCAATTAGCCTTGAACGATAAAAATCGAAGAAATTGATTGGACAAAGGTTGAAGGCTTCACTAAGGATGATATTTCAACACCTCTAAAAAGACTATGCTTACCAATTTAAATTCTGGTGAAAAATGGCTTTGATTTTTTTGAAATATTCTGTACCTTATTTCTTTGGTAGCGTAGGAATTTGCTATAACAAGGAGAATGTAAGTCTTGATGATTTAAAGAAAGAGGGATGGAATATTTTTAAGAATGAAAAATATCGTAATAGGGTTGCTTATTATGATTCATCTCGTGATGGCTTTATGGTTCCTTTAAAGGCTTTAGGCTATTCTATGAATACAACAAGTACAGTAGAGGTAGATTTGGCCTATAACTGGCTTACTGATATGAAGAGTAAGATTAATCCATCATTTAAAAACTGATGAGCTATTAAGTGAGGTTCCTGAAAAGAATAATAATATTGACCTTGCATTAATGTATTCTGGAGATGCAATTTATACAATTAGACTTGCTAAGGAAAAGAATTATGAGCTAGGCTTTTATCTTCCAAGTAGCGATAATGAGGAAGAAAATTTTGGTACAAATATTTTTTTGCCGATGGGATGGTAATTCCTAAGAATGCCAAAAAAATAAAGAACTCGCTTATAAATTTATTTCCTTTATGTGCCGCAAAGGAAAAATGCAATAGCTAATAGTGAATATGTTGGCTATAGCTCAAGTGTTAATAGTGCTTTTAAAGAATTAGTAAGTGAAGATGGAGAATTTAGTGATTACAAGGAAATATATAGTGTACCTGTTCATAGTAAGGACGAAATTTTTTTAGATTTAATTCTGATATGAAGAAATATATGAATAATAAATGGACTTCATTAAAAGGCTTAATATGATTTATAACTTAAATAAATTAGATAAGCCTCTAAAAGGAAATCATCGAGCTATTAAAGCCATTTGATATTGTATATCTTAAGAAAAAAATTATATTTATAATGAAAAAAATTATTATTGATACAAAAAAATATAACCCTTATTGGCGATAATACTAGAATTTCTTATAATCTATGTCATAGTGACATAAGAGATGATAAAATGGTAGGTACAACAGGTAGTGCTTCATTTCTTTTTAACAAGAAATGCTGATAGTTTTATGGCAAAAGGCATTAGCTTTATAAATTCCCATATTAGAAATATAAGTGCTAAAAAAATCAGGCTGTTGCCTTTAAAAAGTGAAGCAAACAATATTATTCTTTTAAATTGTAAATTCATTTCTAATCAGGATACTATATATTTAGATTACGGTAAAAAAATAATTTAATTATTGATTCTTATATAACTGGTGATGTTGATTTTATTTTTTTGGTAGTGCTGATGCATTGTTTTATAATTGTTTAATTGAGGCAAAGGACTATAAAAAAATCTTTATTTTACAGCTCCAGATACCTATATTTGTAATCAATTTGGTTTAGTTTTTAAAAAATTCTAAATTTATTTCTAAGAAAAACAGCTTATCTTGGTAGACGTTGGTATCCGGACAAAGCTTTAATGGAGGTTTTACCAAGGCTTGCGCTTGTGGAATGTGAAATTCTTGGTGATTTCAATCCTAGCTTAATTAGAATGCATGATAACGATAAGGATGATTATGTTTTTATCATTTTATAATACCTTTTTAAATGATAAAATGATTTTTAAATACAAAAAAATTTTGAAGAAATCTTAAATTATTGTAAAAAAATTATTGGATATGAAAAAAATAGTATTATAAATTTAAAAAAATGGTAAAAATATAGTTGTGAGGTGTTAGAATATGAAGTTGATTAAAAAGATTGTTAATTTTTATTATTACGTTAGTTGCAATTTTAGGTGTAGCAGCAGTGGGATCATATGTTTATGTCCGTAAAACCTACAATATTGATTTATTCAATGCTCCTGCTGAGCTAAAGAAGCTTAATACAAAGGTAGATGAGGAAAAACTTTGTCCTAATGCTTATACAAGTGAGGATAAAGTAAATATTAAGGATAAGATTAATTTATCATTTAATGATACCTTAAGCTATACCAAGGCCGATGGCTTGAAGCTTGACTTATCTAAGCTCAATTCAAAAAAATGAAAACCATTATTAAGCTTACTGATCGTGAGATTGCTTGTCTAGCTGATGAAACTATTAAAGAGGAAGCAAATGGAAAAATAACAATTGCTTCTAAGGATATTCCTATTGAAATTAAACAAATGGAAATTTCTAATGTTAATAATGGTAATGCAAATATAAATATTGTCTTTAAGCTTGATATTAAAGATGTAAAGAATAGCTTACCTAGCTTATTAAAAATATTTAAAGAAATATATACCTGATGATTTATATGTTTCATCTACATTTAGCGTTACGAAAACTGCTAATAGCTTTGCTTATGAATTAGCTCCTATTGAATTTAAGCTTAATAATTTAAATGATTCTGAAACAAAGGAATTATTGAATATTCTTAATTTGTTATTTAGTTTTGGCAGCTCTGATAATTTTAATTTATTAATTGCAAAAAAATTGTTATGCAATCTCTTGTTGGTGATGAGAATAATCAGGGTTTTGCTTACTCATTAAAAGGCTTATGGTGCTAAGGATTTTAAATTTATAAACGAAGATGAAAAAAATTATTTTTTTCAGTTGTATGTTAAGGAGTAGAAATTCTACTCTTTTTTTCTTTATTTGACATAAATGATGTCAAAAATAAATGCTATAATTTAGACGTAAGGAGTAAAAAAATGATGAAGAAAAATTTATATTTGCATTGATTTAAAATCATTTTACGCTGCCGTTGAATGCGTTTATCGTAAGCTTGATCCTTTAAATTCTAATTTAGTTGTTGCTGATGAAAGTAGAACTAACAAAACGATTTGTCTTGCAGCTACCCCCGCAATAAAAAAATTTGGGGTTCCAAGTAGGGCAAGGCTTTTTTTGAGGTTAAGCAAATCATTAACAAATTAAATTATGAGCGTTTTAAAAAATAAATATCAACCATTGTTGGAAAAAAATCAATTTATTTAGATGAACTTAATGCTAATAATAAACTAGCTATTGACTTTGTGATTGCTACTCCGCAAATGGCTAAATATTTAGAAATAAGTACTTATATTTACAAAATATATTTAAAAATATTTTTGCTCCTGAGGATATTTTAGTATATTCAATTGATGAGGTATTCATTGATTATTCTAATTATTTTAAAAATGTATCAGGTAGGTCCAGTAGAAATAGTTAAAAAGAATTATGCAAGATATTAAAGAAGCATTTAATATTACGGCTACAGCAGGAATTGGTACAAATCTTTATTTAGCTAAGGTAGCTATGGATATTGTAGCAAAAACATATAGAAAAAGATAAAATTGCTTTTTTTAGATGAAATGCTTTATAAGAGGCTGCTTTGGGAGCACCAGCCTTTAACTGATTTTTGGAGAATTGGTGGAGGTTATGCTAAAAGGCTTAATAATATGGGGTTATATACAATGAAGGATATTGCTACATATTCCTTAACTAAGGATGGTGAGGATAAGCTTTTTAGTGTGTTTGGTGTAAATGCTGAGCTTTTAATAGACCATGCCTTTGGTGTTGAACTTGCAACAATGGAGGATATTAAGAGGTATCGTCCACAAAATAATAGTCTTGGAATGGGGCAGGTTTTACATTGTAATTATGGCTATGATAAAAAGCTTGATTGTTTTAAAGGAAATGGCAAATGATTTAGCTCTTGAATTGACTAAAAAAATTAGTAACCAAGAATTTATTTTTTTAAGCATTGGCTATGATGCTAGCAATTTGACAGATGAGATAATTTCTAAGAATTTTGATGGTGAAATAGAAGTTGATAGATATGGAATAAATGTTCCAAAGGGCATTCATAAAAAGTATTAGACTTAGTGAATATACAGAACTTAGTAAAAACAATTTCTAAGGCTTTTGTTGATACCTTCAATAGTGTAGTAGACAAAAAAATTATATATTAGAAGATTAAATATAAGTGCTAATGTTATAAGTAAGGAATGTATGCCAAAGGAATATAGACAGCTTGATTTATTTACGAGCAGTGAAGAACAAGAAAAAGCTAGATAGACAAAACGAAAAGGAAGAAGCTAAACAGCACACTATTAATGCCTTAAAGAAAAAAATATGGCAAAAAAATGCGGTTATTAGAGGAATTGATTTAGAGGATGGGGCAACAACTATTGAAAGGAATAGTCAAATTGGAGGCCATAAAGCATGAATAATGATATTATTAATATTAAGCATAAATTTATTTTTTTCACAAAAGAATGCCTATTTCAGCGCGAGCAGCACAATTTTCACCATTTGCTGCCTTAAGCGGCTTTGCAGAAAAAAAGATTAATAATGCGCAAAAGCATAGTGATAAAAAGAAGATATTTAGCTTTTGACAAGGAAGAAGAAATTAGAGCTAATTTAAATTATTTAAAGACTAATTTAACTAGAAAAATGTCAAATTGTCTTTTTATAATGAAGAATTTCATTATGAAGAAAAAGAGGATTTCTTGAAAGAAATTGATGATATTAATCAGCTATTAATATTTAAGGATAAATCTAAAATTAAAAATTTGATGATATAATTGATGTTACAATTTTATAGAGCATATTATTTGCGATAATTTTTTTATTTGCGCTATAATAGGGTTATGGAGGTTATATTATGAACTATAATACATTTGAATTTTTTTAAGAAAAAAATTAGCTATGAGAGAACTGGTGGTACAAAAAAAGAATTAAATTGTGCCAATCAAATAATTGAAGAAGTAAAGAAACGCGGAATTGTTCCTACTATGGAAGGATTTTTAGTAGATACTCCACTTATTGAGGTTGCTAGATTTGAGGTACTAGAGCCTGAATATAAGGAATATGTTGTAACTGGCTATGGAATGAGTGGAAGTACGCCTAAGGAAGGAATAATTGCTGATTTTAAATATATTGAGGATGGCTCTGATATTAATTTGTTAGATGTAGAGGGCAAAATTGTTCTAATTAATGGGGGAATGGGCTATGACTTATATAAAAAACTAGTTGAAAAAAAGGTAGCTGGCTTTGTAAGTATGTCAGGAACTATTTATGATGATCCTAATAATACTGATTTAGAGGAAAGAAAAATTAAGAGAGCGCCATTATTGTAATGGTAAAATTCCTGGTGTAACAATGCGTATTTTGGATGCTCATAAGCTTGTTTTAACAAATCCAACAAAGGTTAGATTAACTCTTATTGAGCAAGAGCTACAATCAGAAAGTCATAATGTTATTGCTACTATTGAAGGAACTGATAAGAAAAATGAGGTTATTGCCTTTACAGCTCATTATGATTCTGTAAGATTTTCAACTGGTGCATATGACAATGGAACCGGTAGCACAACAATTTTAGAGCTTTTTAATTATTTTATGGATCATAAGCCAAGTCGTACTCTTAAATTTATTTGGTGCGGAAGTGAGGAAATGGGGCTTTTAGGCTCAAAGGCCTATGTTAAAACTCATGAAGCAGAATTAAAGGATTATGTCCTAAACATTAATGTTGATATGACTGGTGTTGTTTTAGGATATGATATTGCTTGCTGTACAACTGAAAATAGTGGAGTTGAAATCGTTAATGCCCTAGGTAAAGAGATTGGCTTTGCTATTAGAGCTAAGCAAGGTGTTTATTCATCTGATTCAACGCCATTTGCTGATAAATGCGTTCCAGCAATTTCCTTTGCTAGAATTTCACCTATGGGTGGAGCAAGGATTCATTCAAGATTAGATGTAATTGATTTCCTTGATGAGGATAATTATTATAAAAACCTGTGGATTTATTGAAGCATTTGCTACAAAGATGGCAAATAGTGTGATTTTTACCTATTCCTAAGACTATGCCTGATAATATGAAAAAAAGGAATTAGACAAGTATTTAGGTAGAAATAAAGAAAACTAATAAGGATAAAAAAAGGACAATTTTGTCCTTTTTTTATCTTTATTTTCGAATTAATCTCTTTAAAAACAATAATAATAAATGATATAATTGTCTTAGATGATAAAAAAACAAGTAAGTTTATTTTTCAAGGAGAATAATTATGGAACGACTAGAAAACCTAAAAAGAAGCTTTGGATTTAGCTAAAAGCGATATTAAGCAAGCCTCAAGGGATGTAACAAAATATGAATTTGGTCTAGCTATTAATTTAGTTTTGAATATATTTTTATTAATAGCATCCTTAAATATATTAGATTTACAAATAAGATTAGACACTAATAAGATTAAATATATTTTTGCAAATTACACTTATTAGCGTTGTCTTTTTTTAGCAATGATTGTTTCAATTGTATTTATTATGCTTGGACTATTACATAAAAAAATTACAAAGAATCAATTCTGAAACCTATTTAAAAATGTAATGAGGATGTTGAACAATACTTATTAAATGTTTTATTTGATTACCAAAATGTTAGAAAGAACAATTTAGATGTAATTCACCATTTGAAAAAAATGGAATTTAGCGGCAATGATTTCTTTTTGTTGCATCTATTTTATCTTATATAACTCTTATAATTAGTATGCTTGTTTAGTTTGAATGCCAAGAATTGATCTTGGCTTTTTGTAATTATTTTAATTCCTAGTACATATATTTTGATTGGTGATTAGAACATGATAATATTTACAGGTGGCAAAAACAGCTGGACACGTTTATCCTTTAAGGGAAATTATTAAATACTTCGATAAAGATGAAGTTTTATATGTAGGTCTAAAAGACAATATTGAAGAAGAAATATGCAAAAAATAACATTAATTTCTTAGGGATTAATTTAAATAATGTTAATGATTATTTAAAAGGAATACAAAAAAATAAAGAAAAATTGATTTTGATTTTTGTTGTAAGTACAGGAGGCTTTGTTTCTATACCTACCCTCTTAGCCTGTAGAAGTCGTAAAAAAAGAATATATATTATTGGAAGAAAAATGTTGTTATGGGGATTACTAATTTATTGTTTAGAAATAAGGCTTTGTATGTATGCTTAGCCTTTAAATATAAAAAAATGCGTAAAAAAACTATCTTTATACATTTAACCCAACAGTAGAAAGAAAGATTGATAAATTCAAATATAAAAACTAATAAAAAAAGAATATTGATTCTTGGTGGTTCTCTTGGTTCTAAATTTATGAGAGAGGTTGCCGAAAAAGCTTGCTGTAGTAAAAAGAAAAATGAAGAAATTGTTTTTTTGTTTCTAAAAAAATTATGAAGTAAACAATCCTAAAATAACTTATTATAAATATATTGATGACTTACCTTCACTAATTTATAGTTCAAGCCTAGTAATATCACGTGCTGGTGGGGGAAGTATTTGTGAAATTTTAGGGATGAAAAAAAGAAGGCGATATTTATTCCCTCATCAAAAAAACTAAAAAGAAATCATCAAATTAAAAAAATGCTAAATATTTAAGCGATAATAATTTAGCAAATTATATTTTAGAGGAGGACTTTAGCATTAATAAGCTTTTTAAAAACTAAGTAATATTGTCAATAGCTATGATGAATCATTAATAATTAATGATAGTGCTTATAAAATTTCAAGATTAATTAAGGGAGCTTTGAATGAATAGTATAACAACTTTTTGGGAATAAAGGTAATTTTAATGTTATTTATCCTACTAATTATCAAGAACTTTTAAACATATTTTTTTAGAATATAATAAAAAAATATGACTAAGTATGCTTTAATTGGTGGAGGAAGTAATACTTTTGATTAATGAGGAATACAATGGCAAAAATTATAAAAACTAACTAAAAATGAAATATAATTATCAAATTTTAAGTAATTGTATTTATACTAGTGCCTTTTATCCGACAACAAATTTTGTGTTAGATATAAGTCAAAAGGGATTTGATTATAGCTTCTTAGCTGGGATTCCAGGACTCATTGGAGGCGCTATTTTTTTAATAATGCTGGTGCCTTTGAAAAAAATATTGGTGATTTTATTTTATATGTAGATTTTTTTAAATAAGGCAGGTAAAATAACAAGATTTTATAACGATAATCTTTTTATTTTCTTACCGCTATAGTATTTTTTTAAAGATATTGAAGGAATTATAATAGGTGCGGCGTTTAAAAAAATTCCAGGAACAAATATTAAGGAGAAAAATAAATCAAAACCTAGAAATTAGAAGAAAAAAAGCTACCAAATAATTTGTCACTTGGCTCAGTCTTTAAAAAAATAATCAGCTTATAAAGGCTTGGCGAGTAATTTCAGAGTTAAATTTAAGGGGATATCAGGTTAATGATGCCGCGTTTTCTAATAAGCATGCAAATATAATAATAAATTTAGGAGATGCTAAATTTAAGGATGCATATAAACTTATAAGAATAGCAAAGGAAAAAAAGCTATGGATAAATTTGGTATTAAGCTAGAAGAGGAAATTTCTATAATAGAATAATTATGTTTAATATTGAAAAAAATACCGAAAAAGTAAGGTAAAAATATAAAGAGATTGATTCTACATTATGGGGAGGTTTTACCAATGATTTTTTTGATGAATTGGATCAATTAGATGCACATAAGCCTACTATTCGTGTAATTGGTATTGGCGGTGGTGGAAATAATGCCGTTGATAGAATGATAGAAAATGATGTAAAGGGCGTAGAATTTGTTGCAATGAATACTGATGCTCAAGACCTAAAGGCTTCAAGGGCTGATTATAGAGTTTTAATTGGTAGAATGCTTACAAGAGGGCTTGGAGCTGGTGCAAGACCTGAGGTCGGTAGAAATGCTGCCCTTGAAAGTGAAGATGCTATAAGAGAAATTTGTTCAGATGCTGATATGGTTTTTATTACTTGTGGAATGGGTGGTGGAACAGGAACAGGTGCAGCACCTGTTGTGGCAAGAATTGCTAAAGAATGTGGCTGCTTAACAGTTGGAGTTGTTACTAAGCCATTTTTATTTGAAGGACCTGAAAGAATGGCTAACGCTATTAAGGGACTTGAAAATTTAAAGCCATATGTTGATACATTAATCGTTATTCCTAATGAAAGATTAATGGAAATTGTTGATCCTGGTACGCCAATGGTTCAAGCCTTTAGAGAAGCTGATAATGTTTTGAGACAAGGTGTTCAAGGAATTGCTGAGATAATTGCTTTTACAGGGGCAATAAATGTCGATTTTGCCGATGTGCGTACAGTAATGGAAAATAAAGGTACTGCATTAATGGGAATTGGTGTTGCTAAAGGTCCCAACAGAGCTATTGAAGCTGCAAGAAAAGCAATTCATTCTCCATTGTTAGAGGTTAGCCTTGATGGCGCAACTGATGCTATTGTTAATATAACTGCATCTGAAAATTTAGCTTTAACTGAAACCTCAAATGCTTTAGCAGAAATTAGAAATAATTGTGAGGGTAATCTAAACGTCATTTTTTTGGTACAGCTATTAATAATGATTTAGGCGATGAAATAATTGTTACAGTTATAGCTACAGGCTATGAATTAAAAGGCAAAGGAAAGAGGAATTGATGATTTCTCTAAGGAAATATTTAAAATGATTTCTGACAAGCCTATTAGTGAGAATGATGCTACTTTAGAGGAGCCAGTTGTAAAGAGTGAGCCTACATTATCACCTAAAGAAATGCGTAAACAGGAAAAGCAAAAGGCTAAAGAAGAAAAACAAAATAAGATAGATGCTAAGCCTAAAAAGGCCTTACCATCTTGGCTTACAAAAAGAAATTAGTAGTATGCATAGCATATTACTAATTTTTTTATTTATAAGGAGATTATAAATAAGCTAAAGAAGAATAATATTACAGATTTAGGGAATATTTTTTTCACCTTCATTTAATATAAATTTAGTGGTGAGCTAATGAAATTTACATATGATGGACAAATTCTAGAAATTGAAAAATTATAAAAAAAGTAATTTATTTAGATAGGGAAATGATAAAAAAACTTTGGGAATAATTGTTGAGGGTAATGATTTAAAAAAATTATTAAAAATTGATGGATATGTTTTATGGATTAAAGGAACAATTAAAAATGGAGATAGGAAAAATATGAAAATTAAGATTAAAATGAAGAAGCAGGATTTTTTTACAATTCAAGTCTTGAACTTAAGGCTAATAATATAACTAGTAATGATTCATATGTGTTATTTGAAACTGATGCTAAAAACATTAGATTCTTTAAAAAAAGAAGTCGTTATGAAATAGAGGTTATAGGGAAAGAAAAGAAGATTAAGAAAGGACATTTAATTTCAATTGTTGTTTCACTTTTTATATATTTTTTTAGGAATCATTTATGTAAATAGCTTTCGTTTTAGTGTTATTAATTATAATATTGAAACACCTTTTAAATGAAGAAATAACAAAAAAAGAATTTATAATAATTCAAAGCGATTATTTTGTTTTGATTTTATAAATATAAATTATGATGCCTTTTTCTAAGGAATTAAGAGAAGAATATCCTATGTATCCTTGGATTAATGTAATCAAAAAAAGCCAGTAAAAATAAGTGTTAATATTTATGAATATGATGATAATTATCCAAAAGAGGTTGTAGATACACCAGGAAATATTATTGCTAGCAAGGATGCAATAGTTGATTCATATGTTATTTATAATGGTAGTGGAAATATTCATATTAATCAATACGTTAAGAAGGGAGATATTCTTGTTAGTGGTATTATTTCCTCTAACTCTAATGAGGCAGTTGCTGCTAAGGCTAAAATATTAGGCTACACCTATGAGAATTACCAAATGGAAATTAAAAAAAGCAAAGCAATAATGAAATATTAACTGGTAAAAAGGGAAAAAAATATTATGAATTAGATTTATTTTTCTTTAGACTATAAGTTTAATTATAAGAATTTGTTTACAAAAATACGATTCAAAAATCAAAAAAACAGTTTTTTTAACTTGTTTGACGTTATGAAGGTAAAAAGAAATTGAAGAATATGAAAAAAATATGATATAATGAAAGCATATAATATAGATGAAGCTATTGAATATGCAAAAAGTACAATCTTGGCTAATTTTGAAGCGAATAAAAAAATTGACAGACGAAAAAAATTGTTGATTTAAAGGTTGTAGGATTTAGTGAAGATGATGAAAAAAATATTATATTCAACTATTAGCTAAAAAAAGTATGAATCAATAACCTCATTTTTTTAAAAAAACAGAATAAAGGATTGATGATTTTGATACTTAAAACAACCCCTATCGATGCCAATATAGCTAAAAATAATTGCCGGTCATTGTAATACAAATTTAAAGATTATCGAGGCTAAATTTAATGTTTCTCTTGATATTAGTAAGGATTATATTGTAACTAATACAAGTGATGTGGAGCTTAGTCAGATATTATCAAGATTATTTGACTTATTAATTATTCTTGCCAAAAAGGAAGTTAATTTAACATCACGAGATATAAGCTATGCAATTGAAGTGGTTTTAAATAATTTAGAAGAAGAATTTATTGAACTTTGGAATAATCGTAAGGCTTTATGCTATACCTATAATAATAAGCCAATTTATCCTAAAAACAATTAAGCAATTTGAATACATCAAAGCCTTAAATAATTCAGATATGGTATTTTCTATTGGTGCGGCAGGAACTGGAAAGACCTACTTAACAGTATGTCACGCTGTTTCTTTATTAAAAAGGAGATATAAAACGAATCATTTTAACTAGACCAGCAGTAGAAGCTGGTGAATCTTTAGGTTTTTTACCAGGTGATTTAAAAAGAAAAAGATTGATCCTTACTTACGTCCATTATATGACGCTTTATATGATATGCTTGGCTTTGAGCAAACAAATGATTTAATCGCAAGACAAATAATTGAGATAGCTCCTCTTGCTTATATGCGTGGTAGAACCTTGAATGATGCCTATGTAATTTTAGATGAAGCTCAAAATACAACTAAGATGCAAATGAAGATGTTTTTAACAAGAATGGGCTTTAATTCTAAAATGGTTATTACTGGTGATATTAGTCAAATTGATCTTCCAAAGGGCAAGGAATCAGGTCTTGTTGAGGCATGTCACATTTTAAAAGCAAATAAAGGAAATTTCTATTATCAAATTTGCAAGAATGGATGTTGTTCGTCATCCTCTTGTTAGTAAAAATTTTTGGAATGCTATGATGAAGCCTAATTTTGGCTTCATTTTTTTCTAAAACTTGAAAAAAATCACAAGAATAATGTAAAAATATATATACGAGGTGATTCTATGGCTAAACCAGTAATTGCAATTATGTATGATTTTGATTCAACACTTTCCCCTAAAAACATGCAAGACTATGGATTTATTGATGATTTAGGTATTAGCCCCAATGAGTTTTGGAGTATGACTGAGGAATTTGGTTCCAAGCATAATATGGAAAAGATTCTATCTTATATGTATATGATGTGCATAAAGGCTAAGGAGAAGGGATTCCTTTTAACTAGAGAATATCTTGAAAACATTGGAAAAACAGTTGAGCTTTTTTTAAGGGCGTAGATACTTGGTTTTCAAGAATTAATGAATATGGCAAAAGTTTAAATGTAGAAATAGAGCATTATATTATTTCTTCTGGTTTAACAGATATTATAAAAAGGAACAAGTATTGCTAAAGAATTCAAGGCAATTTTTTTGGCTGCGAATATCTATATGATGAAAATACTAAGGAAGCAATTTGGCCTTCACTTGCCATTAATTTTACTAATAAAACGCAATTTTTATTTAGAATTTCTAAGGGTGCATTAGATCATCGTGATGATTTTAAGGTTAATAGTGCAACAACTGATCAAAAACAGACATGTTTTATTCCGTAATATGATTTATATTGGTGATGGAATGACTGATATTCCATGTATGAAGCTTGTTAAACAAAATGGTGGTAATGCAATTGCACTTTATCAAACTAAGCAAAGAGAAAAGGTACTACCGCTTTTATTAGATGAAAGAATAAATTATGTATGTGCTGCTGACTACCAAGCAAATTCACCACTTGAGAAAATTGTTAAGATGATGATTGATAGCTGTTCTTATTTGGAAAGGCTTTTAGCTAAGGAAGCAATACAATTAACTAATATCGAAAGAAAGCTAACTAAGGATGTTGAGGAATAGTATGAAGGTAAATTTTTTTTAATCATTCAAAAATTGAAGGTTCGTGAATACGAAAAAGCTAATCAAAGAAATTTTTTTAATAATATATCTAGTAAAAAAACATGTTCAATATAATTTTTTTGTTGATGAAGATGAAATTAAAAAAATAAATAAAGAATATCGTAATATAGATAAGGTCACAGATGTTATAAGCTTTGCATTATGTGATAGTCCTGATGAGATTGATTTATGTGACAATGAGCTTGGCGATGTATTTATTTGCCTACAAAGAGCATTTGATCAGGCAAAGGAATACGGACATAGTGTTGCAAGAGAGGTTGGATTTTTAGCTGTACATGGCTATCTTCATTTATGTGGCTTTGATCATATGACCAAGGAAGATGAAGAAGTTATGTTTGCTAAACAGGATGAAATACTTAAAATGGCAAATTTAGATAGAGGAAATAAATAATGATAGAAAAAGTTAATTGATGAAGCATTAAAAAGCTAGAGAATTATCTTATTCACCTTATTCAAAATTTAAGGTTGGGGCTGCTATTTTAATGCGTGATGGTAGTTATATTCATGGTGCAAATATTGAAAATTCTAGTTATGGACTATCAATATGTGCTGAACGTAATGCAATGTTTCAAATGGTACTAAAGGGTTATAAAAAAAGAAGATGCAGTAGCAATGTGTGTTATTGGCTCTACCAAAAAGCCTATTTCACCTTGTGGAGCTTGTAGACAGGTTATGGTTGAATTATTACCAAAAAATATTGAAATTTATCTAGCTAATTTGAATAGAGATTATTTAAAAACTTCATTAGTTGAGCTTATGCCATATGCATTCGTGGAGATTGAACATGATGGAGAATAATAATTTTAAATCTGGCTTTGTTTGTGTAATTGGTAGAGCAAATGTTGGTAAGTCAACATTTGTAAATCAGGTTGTAGGCGCAAAGGTTGCAATAACATCATATAAGCCACAAACAACAAGAAATAATGTTTTGGGAATAAAAAAACAACTGATGAATATCAAATCGCATTTACAGATACTCCTGGAGTTCATAAACCTAATAATATGCTTGATGAGCGTATGCAGGAGGCTGCCTATGGAGCTACATTTGGCGTAGATGCTGTTATATTTATGACAACACCACTTAAAAAAAGGTTTTGCATGGTGATGAGCTGATATTAGAGCAATTAAAAAAAGTAAATGTTCCAGTTTACCTAGTAATCAATAAGGTTGATATTTTAAAGAAAAAAACTGATATTGATGAAACAATTCTATTATATAAGGATTTATTTGATTTTGCAGGCATTTTTTTCCAATAAGCGCACAGGATAATATTCATATTGATGAATTATTAAATGAGCTTGTAAGAATTTTACCAACTGGACCTATGTATTATCCTAAGGAAATGGTATCAGATCATAGTAAAAAAATTTTTTTAATGGGTGAGATAATTCGTGAGAAGATTTTATTATTAACTAAAGAAGAGGTTCCTCATAGTGTAGCCGTTATAATTGATTATACGAAGGTTAATGAGGAAAATCCTAATTATTTAGATATTTTTGCAACAATTTTTGTTGATCGCGCGTCTCAAAAGAAAATAATAATTGGTAAAAAAATGGAATGATGATAAAAGCTATCAAGGAGCAAGCCTTAAAGGAAATAAGAAATCTAATGGGACAAAAGGTTCACCTTGATTTATGGATTAAGGTTAAAGAGAATTGGCGTGATAGCGCTAAGGATTTAAATAATTTAGGCTATAGTGAAAAATTTATAAAAATGGATGAAATGCAAGGAATTATTTTTTTAATTCAATTGATTCGAAGGAAAGTAACCAAATTGTAAATGTTTACACAGAGGAAGGCTTTGAAAGCATTTATTTGTATAATGCAAAAAGAGTTTTCTAAAGGTAAATTAGCTTTTTTTAATGCCTTTTACTTATTTAAAATTTTCAAGCTACGGATCGGGCTTTAAGAAATTAAAAATCATATGAAATTGTTGATAATTTTGATTATATAAAGGAAGATTATAATAAAAAGCCTTTATGCTTATGCTATTTTATTTTTTTATTAAAGTCGCCTCATGATGAAATTTATGATAGTAGAATATTTGTTTTTTTATTATTAAGACCTTTAGGTTGATGAAAAATAGAAATCCTAAAGATGTCTATCTTTTATTTTTAACAAAGATGACCTATGTCTTTGGTGGAAAGCCTAATTTAGATTCTTGTGTAGTTTGTGGCGACAAAAGTGTTATTGATTTTAGTATAATTGATGGTGGATTTTTTTATGTATGAAGCATAAAAAAATACTCATCAATATAAAAAAACGGCTTAGTATTCAAAGAACTATATAATTATAATTTTAATAATGATTTTAATTATGAATTTGATAATAATAGTTATTTTGAATTTATAACTAGTTATTATCAAAAATTATCACTTGCAAATTTGTATTCTCTAAAAAAATGTTGCACTAAAAAGAATAAATTTGTTATAATGGACAAGTACTTAATATTACTTTTTTTACTAAGAGAGTAGTTTGCTAGTAATAATTATTTCTACATAATGGTTAATCAAGGCAAAATATTAAAAAAACGAGACTTAGGCAATTTTTTTGCCTAGGTCTTTTTGGAGGCTTTTATGAATATTAGTTTTGTTATTCAATCAATATTACTTGGAGTTGGGTTAGCAATGGATGCTAGTACTGTTTCAATGACCAATGGCTTAAACGAACCACAAATGAAGGTGAAAAAGGTTATTCTTGTAGCGTTTATGTATGCTTTTTTCCAAGGTTTGATGCCTTTTATTGGCTATTTATGTGGTAGCACTTTTATAAATATTATTGCTAAATATGTTCCATGGATTGCCTTAATTTTTACTAGGATTTATTGGTGGAAATATGCTGATTGATGGCATTAGAAATAAAGAAGAAGAAAAAAAGAAGATAAAAAAATTAACCTTTAAGACCTTATTAGTTCAAGCAATTGCTACCTCAATTGATGCCCTATCAGTTGGTTTAATCATGATTGGATATAGTAAAATACAATTGACTACCGCTTTGTTATGTGTTTCAATTACAACCTTTGTTCTATCATTTGTTTCGGTTTATATTGGTAAAAAAAGTTTGGTACATTATTAGAAAAATAAGGCTGCAATAATTGGTGGAATTATTTTAATAGGTATAGGTATAGAAATTTTCGTATCTTCATTTTTCTCTAAAAACATAATTGACTTTTTATTTCTAAAAGGTATATAATCAAATAAAGCGTTGAAGAGAAGGAGTATTCCTGTTTTTAGACTTAAAGAGATTAGCTGGGTGGTGGAAAGCTAAAGCTATAAGGAAGAAGGTAGTCTTGGAGCTATATTTGTGAAATTAAGTAACTTATATCGTTTGCTGCGTTAAAGCAATTAAGTGCAGAATTTGATTCTGAACTAAGGTGGTACCGCGAATATTTCGTCCTTGGATTTTTTTCAAGGATTTTGAGGTGAGTTTGGTGAATTTACTTAGAAAAATTGTTTATTAAAAAAATTACAAAGATGTTAATAATAAGAAGGTACGTGACGCACATGGTATTCTTGCGACTTTTGTGGGTGTATTTTCCAATTTAATTCTTTTTGTAATTAAAATGCTTGCAGGAATAATTAGTGGCAGTATTTCAATAATGGCGGATAGTATTAATAACCTATCAGATATGGGAAGTTCAATAATAACTCTTATTGGCTTTAAGCTAAGCGCAATGCCCCCTGATAAGGAGCATCCCTTTGGTCATGAAAGAATGGAATATATTGCTTCCTTAATTGTATCCATAATTATTTTGTTTGTTGGTTTTGAGCTTGGGTATAATTCAGTCTTAAAAAAATTATTAATAATGAAAAAAATCAACAATTAATATTTTAGTTTTGGTTATACTAGGAATATCAATTTTAATTAAAAATTTGGCAAAAGCCTTTTTTTAATAAAAAGAATTGGTAAGCTAATTCATTCTGTAGCACTTGAAGCTACGGCAATGGATTCGCGAAATGATGTGATAGCGACTAGTATTATTTTTTTGTTGGAAGTATTGTTACTTTCTTTATACCTAATTTAGGATTTTCTTTAGATGGAATTTTAGGTGTATTAGTTTCTATTTTTTTATATTAATTAGTGGTATAGGATTGGTAAAGGATAGTATTAATCCTTTGCTTGGAGATGCTGCTGACCCTAGCTTTGTTAATAAAATAATTGCTGATATAAAAAAAGTATCCTTATGTTTTAGGAGTACATGACCCTATATGTCATATGTATGGTCCTACTAAATGCTTTATGACATGTCATGTTGAGGTACCAAGTGATGAAAATATTAATAAAATTCATGATATTATAGATAATATTGAGCGCGAGATTGGGGGAAAGTATGGCTGTCTTTTGACAATACATATGGATCCCATAGATAATAAAAAGCCCTAATGTTATTAGATTAAGAGAAATATTAGCTAATGAGCTTAAGGCAATTGATGAAAGATTAACACTTCATGATTTTAGGATTGTAGAGGGGCCAAGTCATACTAATTTAATTTTTTTGACGTTTTATTACCTGCAGATATAAAAAAATCAAAAAGAAGATATATTAGCTCGATTATATGAGGCTTTGATTAATGAAAATCAAACATATTATTTGATTGTTAATTTTGATCGCAATTTTGTGTTGGAGTAAATTATGAAGCTAATTGGTAAAAGATTAATAATAAGAGATTTTAAATTTAGTGATGCAAATGATTTATTTATGTTTGGTAGAAATCAATTATTGGCTATAATGCTGGGTGGCAGCCCTTTCCAAGTCTTGATGTAGCAAAAAAACGTTTTATATTCACATATGATTAATAGAGAAACATTTTGTATTTGTTTAAAAGACTCTAAGGAATTTATTGGAACTATAAGCTTATATGCTAATACATTTAGAAATAAGGTTAATGCTAGAAACCTAGGCTTTTCAATTAAACAGGAGGCTTGGGGGAAAGAATATGCTTTAGAGGCTGCTCGTTTGATGCTAGATTATGCCTTTAATAAGCTTGACATAGATATAATAGGATGTGGACATTTCACTTATAATTTAAGGAGTGAGCGGGTCATTAATAAGCTTGGATTTCAATATGAAGGGTTATTTAGAAAATATAAAAAAATTGTATAATGGTGAGGTTGTTGATGCAAAATGGTATTCAATGACTAAGGATGAATATGAAAGGATGATGGAAAATGAAAGAGATGAAAACAAAATATGATCATAAAGAGGTTGAAGAAGGAAAATATAATTTTTGGCTAAAGGGTGGCTATTTTACTGCTGGTGATACTAGTAAAAAGCCATATGCTATTGTTTTACCTCCTCCAAATGTTACAGGAAGATTACACTTAGGACATTCTTGGGATACCTCAATTCAGGATATGATTATTAGAAGAAAGAGAATGCAAGGATATGATGCACTTTGGCTACCAGGCTGTGATCATGCTGGAATTGCAACTCAGGCTAAGGTTGATCAAAAGCTTGCTGAACAAGGCATATCTAGATATGATCTTGGTCGTGAGGAGTATTTAAAGCATGCTTGGCATTGGAAGGAAGAATATGCAAATATTATTCATAAGCAATGGGCATCTTTAGGCTTAAGTCTTGATTATACTCGTGAAAGATTTACAATGGATGAAGGCTTAAGTGATGCAGTATTTAAGGTATTTAAGGATTTATATGATAAGGGTTGGATTTATCAGGGGAAAGAACTATTAACTGGGATATAAAGGCTAAGACTGCCCTATCAAATATTGAGGTTGTATATCAAGAAGACAAAGGAGCATTTTATTATTTTAATTATCCATTTGTTGATGGAAGTGGCAGTGTTTTAATTGCTACTACAAGACCAGAGACAATGTTTGCCGACCAAGCTATAATGGTTCATCCTGATGATGAGCGATATAAAAATATAGTTGGAAAGATGGTATATATTCCTGGAACTAAAATTGAAATTCCTGTTATCAGCGATTCCTATGTTGATATGGAGTTTGGTACTGGTTGTGTTAAGGTAACACCTGCTCATGATCCAAACGATTTTGAGGTTGGTTTACGTCATAAGCTTCCAATGCCACTTTGTATGAATGAAGATGGAACAATGAATCAAATGGCAGGGAAATACGAGGGAATGGATCGATTTGAATGCCGTACTGCCTTAATAAATGATCTGAAAAAAATTTAGGATTATTTGTTAAAGAAGAACCAATTGTTCATAATGTAGGACATTCTGAAAGAACAGGTGTTGTTGTTGAGCCTAGATTATCAAAGCAATGGTTTGTAAAAATGGATGGACTTGCTAAGCAGGTTTTAGAAAATAAGGAATATCAGTTTGTTCCTGAACGCTTTAAGCAAACCTTAGAGCATTGGCTTTCAAATATTCAGGATTGGTGTATTTCACGTCAATTATGGTGGGGCCATCGAATTCCTGCCTGGTATAAGGGTGATGATGTAGTTATTTCTAAAACTTGTCCAGGAGAGGGCTACATTCAGGATGAGGATGTATTTGATACTTGGTTTAGTAGTGCACTTTGGCCTTTTGCAACACTTGGTTGGCCAAATAAAACTGCTGATTTTGAAAGATATTATCCAACAAATACACTTGTAACAGGATATGATATTATTTTCTTCTGGGTAGCTAGAATGCTTTTCCAAGGAATTGAGTTTACAGGAAAAGCACCATTTAAGGACATTTTAATTCATGGCTTGATAAGAGATTCACAGGGAAGAAAGATGTCTAAATCATTAGGAAATGGTATTGATCCATTTGATGTTATTGCTAAATATGGTACTGACTCTTTAAGATATTTCCTAAATACTAATAGTGCACCTGGTCTTGACCTACGTTATGATGAGACAAAAATTGAGGCTTCATGGAATTACCTAAATAAAATTTGGAATATTGCAAGATATGTTTTAATGAATTTAGGTGATGATTTTACAATTGTTGATTTGAATAATATAGAATTAAATTATGCTGCAAAATGGATTTTAGCAAAATTAAATAATGTAATACGTACGGTTGATTACAATTTTGATAAATACGACTTTGCTGAAGGAAGCAAGGCATTATATAATTTCGTTTGGAATGATTTTTGCTTCTTGGTATGTTGAAATAGCTAAGGTTGATTTAAGTAGTAACAACGCTACTAATGTTTTAGCTACTAAGAATGTCTTATATTATGTTTTAATGGCTATTATTAAACTACTTCATCCAATAATTCCTTTTTGTAACTGAAGAAATTTATCAAACATTGCCTCACAATAAATCTTCAATAATGATTGAAGAGTGGCCTACTGTAAATCCTAATTTTGATTTTACAGAAGAAACAAAGGTTATGGAAAAATGTTATGGCAATTATCACCTCTGTAAGAAATGAAAGAGCTAAGGCAAACAAGGCTCCAAGTGTTAAAATTGCAATTAATATCGTTGCAAATTTAGATACTGCTAAGTCTTTATCAGCTTGTCAAAATTATCTTGATAAATTCTTAAATCCTAGTAAATTATTAATTACAAATGAAAAAAAGAATTTACTGATGATTGTGTAATTTATGTATTAGACATAGAAACAATTTACATCCCAACAAATGATTTAGTTGATTTAAATGAGGTTTTAAAGAACCTTTTAGGTGAAAAGAAAAAGCTTGAAGCTGAGCTTACAAGAAGCAAGGGTATTTTAAGTAATGCTAACTTCCTTGCTAAAGCTCCTGAAGCTAAGGTTCAAAATGAAAAGGATAAGCTTGCTTCCTATGAAAAGCAATATGATGAAGTATGTAAGCATATTGAGGATGTTAATAAACAAATTAAATAATTTGCTAAAGGAGATAATTTATTTAAACTATCTCCTTTTTTTCTCAATATTTTTTTATCAATTAAAAATTTAATTGCAAAAATAAAGAAATTAATATTATCCTTAACTTTAGGTGATGATATTATGAAAATTAAAAAGATTTAAGTGTTGATCTAAGACCGCGAGAAAAAAACTAATAAAATATGGGCCTCATAATTTAGCAAGTGAAGAACTAATAGCAATTTTAATTGGTAGTGGTATTAAAGGAAAAATCCGCTCTTGAGCTTGCAAATGATATAATGAAAAAAATATAATTTAAGAGAATTTAGTGAATTATCCTATGAGAATTTAGTTAAGATTAAGGGAATAAATATTAGTAAGGCTACCTCAATTTTAGCAGCTTTTTGAAATCGCAAAGCGTTCCTTAAGCTTTGAAGCAAAAAGAATTAATTTTAAGTAATGCTTTGGATGTTTATAGATATATAGCTCCTTATCTTAAAAAAATAAATTTAGTGAATGTGCATATGCAATTTATTTAAACACGAAGGCCTCGGTAATTAAACGGGTATTAATAAATGAGGGCGATATAGCTTTTTGTTAATATATCAATTCGTAAAATAATTAAAAAAATGCTTTAGAGCTTGAAGCGTATGGTTTAATTTTAGTTCATAATCATCCAAGTGGTGAGATTAGTCCTTCCGAAAGTGATATTAAAACAACGTCAATGCTTGCAGCATCAGCTAAGTTATTTGACATTGCCTTTATTGACCATATTATAATAGGTAGAAATAAATATTATTCTTTTTTAGAAAATGATTCATCATGTCTTGATAAAAGCATAAAAATCTTATGAGGGTGATTTTAATGAAGAAAAATAATCTTTAAATTTGTAGGAGGAATTATCTTTATATTTATGATGCTTTTGCTATTTAAAAAAATAGTTTCATTCAATATACAAAAAGTGAATTTTTCTTTAAAAAGGAATTACTAAGATAATATTTGGAACAAATTTTTGCCAATGAGGTTAGTAATAATTATATTGATGTAATTAGTTATAACTGTGATGATGAATATATTTATTGTAATTTTGCAGGTAGTGAATTAAGTCTTCCATATAGTGGAATATGCTACAAAAGGGATAAAAAAATAATTTATATTTAGATACATCGATAGGCAAAATTGAATTACATAATTTAAATGATACCTATTTAAACATTTATGAGAGCTTTTTACCTAATCAAAAAAATTGCGAGCATAAATGGTTTTTGTAATAATTAAAAACTGAAAAATGATGATTTATTTAAGTCAAAGCTAATAATCAATAATGAAAAAAATATAAAATCAGCTATCTATTATTATTTTTTTAGGTTTCGATTATTTTTTTACAATTTATCAAAGAAGGCTTATTGCTATTATATTTACAATACTAATTCATGAGCTAGGACATTTAATTATTTTGAAAAATTTATAAAAATTAAGATAAATGAAATTACTCTTTTACCCATTGGCGCCTATTTGAAAAATAAATGTTTTTTTAAGGATGAAGAAATAAGAAGATATTTGTTTATTTATTCATTTGGCATATTTTTTTAATTTTATTATTGCCATAATTGCCTTTATAGCTAATAATAATTTTTCTTTTTTTAAATTAAATGTAGGAATGATTATATTTAATATTATTCCTATATTGCCAATGGATGGTTTTTATATATTAAATTATTTTATGTGTATTTTTTTACCATATCGTATCGCTTATAGGATATCCTTAATTATCAATTTATTTATTTTGCCAATTTTGTTAATATTCATTATTAAATATCAATTAGGAATAATTTTTTTATTTGCTATTTTGGCTATTTTTTTGTTAATTTTAATAAAAAAATGTTCGTAAGAGAAATTATTTATATGAAGATTTTTTTATTGAAGAAGCATTTAAATTATAATCTTAAATTAAAAAAATCGTAAAAAAATAAATATTATAAATTACCATTGTTAAACAATTTATTTCTAGGATATCACAATTACTTTTATGATAATGATTTTTTTATTGATGAAAAATAATTTATTAAATAAACGTTATGGTAATGTGAATAATAAATGAAATATCAAAAAAACAATTATTGAAAAAAATAAGCGTTTTTCATGGTAAACTTATAGTTATAAAAAAAGAAGAGGTGCTATAATGAAGAAATTAAAAAGGAATAATTGGGTCGATGCTAGTTGGAGCTTCCTTTGTGCTTGCAGCTTGTGGAAATAACCCTAAGCCTTCTGATAGTGCAAATACTCCTAATTCGTCTATTAGTGGTGAAGTTCAAAAATATAATATCATTTTCACGACTAATGGTGGTACATTATCAAGCCGTGTTTTAAGTGATGTTGCAGTAGGTGAGGACGTTTCAGCTAAGCTTCCAAAGCCTACAAAAAATGGTTATTCATTTGATACGTGGTGTACTGATGAAGCACTTACCAAGGTGTTTGATGGAATAATGCCAAACAATGAATTAATTTTATATGCAAGATATACAGCTAAAGATATTGCTGTTACATTGCATTATAATTCTGATGTTGTTGCTGATGAAACAATTAATGCAAAATATGGAACAATATTAAGTCTTGAAGAGCCAAAAAGAAATAATGCAACATTTATGGGTTGGTATGTAGATGATACATATATTAATCTATATGATAATACAATTCCTATTTCAGCAGCAATTGATTTATATGCTCGTTGGAAATTTGATGAGGGTACTACAATTTATGTTTCAGCAAATGGTACACCATCAGGTGCAGGAACTGAAGCTAGTCCGCTTGATATCTATACTGCAGCATATTCAGTTGCGCCAGGTGTTACTATTAACTTAAAGAAGGAAACTTATAATTTAAGTAGAAGAGTAATATTACCATATGATACTGGTGGAACTAAAAATATAAAAATGGTAACAATTAATGGTAATGGTGCAGAATTTGATTTTTAAAAGAGATGGCATTAGCTGATTCAAATCGTGGAGTTCAAATCAATGGTGATTATTATCATTTAAAGAATATGACTATAAAGCGTGCTGGTGATAATGGTGTTCTTGTTGGCGGAAGCAATAATATTGTTGAAGGCCTTATTTTAACAGAAAATCGTGATACAGGCTTACAAATATCTCGTTTTGATGCAGAAAAAGCAACCAACAATTGAAACATGGCCTGCAAACAATTTAATTTTAAATTGCACACCTTTTAATAATTCAGATGCAACAGGTGAGAATGCTGATGGCTTTGCAGCTAAATTAACATGTGGTAATAATATTTTTTTGATGGTTGTATTGCTTATTCAAATTCAGATGATGGTTATGATTTATATGCAAAGAGTAATTCAGGTACTATTGGAACAATAATTATTAGAAACTGCTTAGCATTTAATAACGGATTACTTACTAATTCATCAAGCAGTGTTGCTGGTGATGGAAATGGCTTTAAGCTTGGTGGAAGTAATATGAGTGGTCATGTAATTGTTGAAAAATTCTGCTGCTTGGGGCAATCAATCACATGGATTTACAGATAACTCAAATCCAGGAACAATTATTATTCGTAATTGTACAGCCTTCAATAATGGCTTATCAGATCATTCAAAGGATAATTTCAATTTAGCTAGAAATTCATCAAAGGCTAATAACTGTTATTATGGATTATTATCATTTGATACAAATTCAAGTAAGTATATTAATGGTGATGACGTTAGAGGAGCAATAAGCAATTCTATCCTTCGCTTTACATTTACTGCAGATCAAAGTGAAAACGTTGGTACAAAAATATTATGCATTTAATGATTATTTTGAGGCAAATAGTATTTATGATACTGCTTGTGGTAAATTAATTAGTGATTTGGATGCAAATATATTCGCGAGTATTACAATGCCTAATATTGAATCAGATTTACATTCTTTATTAAGAAATAGTGATGGAACTATTAATTTAGGTGATTATTTAAAAATTAGTAGATGATAAATTATTAACATATGCAAGTGGTAAGAGAATTGGTGCAAATCTTCAATTAAGTAATCAATTTGAATATGATAAGAATTTATTATATTTCAACGAAGATGCTAAAGATATTGATTTAACTGATGATGTTAATGCTATGTTAAATCAAGCTTATAAATTTCTATATACACCTTATATAAATGAAGCAGTTTACAAAAACTTTAAGCTTCCAAGCGCTGCTTATAAAAAAATGTTACAATAACTTGGAAATCATCAGATAATAAAGTTATTGATGCAAGTGGCGAAGTATTTAAAGGTACGGCTGTTGTAACTCGTGGCAATACTGACCAAAATGTTGTATTAACAGCGAAGCTAAGTTACACTGATGACTCTGGTAATACTAAAAGCCTAGAAAAGGAATTTAATTTTGTTGTTAAAGCTTTAGCACCAAATATAGGTGTTGTTACTGGCTATTACGATCAAGTTGTAACAGCTAGCGACAAGGTAATTGATGAAGGTAGTGTATTAAGAGTTCAAGATTTAAATGATCCAAATGGTGGCTATTTAGATTATAATAAGGATTTCACTGTTGAAACTTTTTTTATACAGATGCTTCAGGAAATATTTGTGAAAAATCTAGAGATTGGAAATACTTATCAAGCAACTGTTATTATAAAATTAACTAATTATGATATTGAGCAAAGTATTACATATTCAGTTAATATTTTATCTGCAATAACAAATGCGAAAAATTACTGATCTTACTGGTGATTATATCATTGATGGTAAAGTTAAAAATTAGTGGTAGCGTTGATTGTGTTACTAGTGATATTTATGTTGTAGCAGTTCCTGCTGGTGCAACTCGTCCAAATGCAAAATCTATTTATGCAAATACAGTAGTGGGAAACCTTGGCTATCAAAAAAATATACATTAACTACAAATGATTTTTGCATTTGAATTAAATGTTGGTAATGATACTTTAAGCTGCGATATTTATGCAATAATTGCTAGAAATGATTTTACTATTGATTCAGTAAATGCAATTACATGTAAAATTACAGAAAAGAAGAATGTTTCAGCAATGCAATCAATTTCCACAGTTGAGGAATTCTATAAGATGGCATCAGTAACTGATGCATCTCCTAAAAGCTTATGCTTTAACATGTGATCTTGATTTTACTGGTTTTGATTGGAAAAAAAGGTTTCAAATGACTATTATTTTTGCTGGCTATTTAGATGGAAATGGTCATACAATCAGTAATTTAAATATTTCACATGATTATTTACCAGGAATTTTTGTTAACATTAAGGGTGGAATTGTAAAGAACCTAATTATTAGAAATTCATCAGTAACTCAAACATCTCAAGCAGCAACTAAGGGTTGTGGAATGCTTGCAGCTTATTTAAATGGATCAACAATAGAAAATGTTAAGCTTTATAATGTTTCATCAACTGGTTATGAAGGTGTTGGTGGTCTTGTTGGAACCATTAATTCAGGTGTAAATAATATTTCACAATGCTCTATTATTAATGAAGAAGAACATAAAGTAACATTCACATATCGTTATGGTGGTGGATTAATTGGTGGTATTTTTGGATGATAATGGTGCATCAAAGAATACATTAACTAATATCGAGGTTAAAAACAAATGTTACATCAAACAGCGGTACTATTGCTGGTGGTATTGTTGGAAGATTTAAAAATGAGAAAATAGGTGGCTATTTGAATATTACTAATGCTTTATACATTGGTACCTTAACTGCTAATAAATATTGCGGTGGTATGATTGGATCTATTGATAAGGCTACAACATATGCTACAATTACTAACGCAGTTGTTGAGGTTGAGCTTGCTGTTACTCATACAGATAATAGAACCCTTCTTGGAAATTCTAATAGTGATGATTATACTAAGGGTGGAAATACAATTTCTATTGGTACCTATGGAATGGGTTCTGATAATTGTGAAGCAAATACAACATACTTTGGTTTAAATGAGAACTGGTGGAAAACAGTTGCTTGTTTTGATTTTGAGTATTGGACAATAGTTAATAATTATGCTACATTGAAATAATATTTAAATGTGTGATATCAATTTGATATTACACATTTTTTTATTTGAAGTTAAAGGGTAGTGACATTTTTATCCTAGACTTTTCATTAAAAAAATAGTATAATGAAAGTATATATAAATTTAGAGGTGAAGTATGAAAGCAATTTTATCAGTAGTAGGTAAAGACAATGTTGGTATTTTAGCAAAGGTTAGCAATGAATGTGCAAACTTTAATGCAAATATTGAAGAAGTAACACAATCTGTACTAAATTCTTATTTTGTGATGGTTATGATCGTTAATATTGATGATTTAAAAAAAGGATTTTTGTTGAGTTTGTTGATTATATGAATGAATTTGGCAAGAATAATAATTTAAATATTCATGTTATGCATGAAGATATATTTAATTCAATGCACAAAAATATAAGAGGTATAGAAATGTTTAGTAATAATGAAATATTAGAAACAATAAGAATGATTGAAGAAGAAAAAGCTAGATATTAGAAACAATAACTATGGGAATTTCCTTAATAGATTGTATGGATACTGATATTAATGAATCTTGCAAAAAGGTATATAACAAAATATACCGACTTGCCAAAGATTTAGTTAAGGTTGGCAATGATATAGCTAAAAACCTATGGTATTCCAATTATAAATAAAAAGAGTTTCTGTAACTCCCATTTCTATGCTTGTAGGTGTTTCTAAAAGGCGACCCAGTTTTATATGCCAAAAACCTTAGATAAGGTTGCTCATGATATTGGAATTGATTTTATTGGCGGTTATTCTGCTTTAGTTCAAAAGGGCTATGCTCCTGGTGATTTAGAATTAATTGAATCAATTCCTGAAGCATTAAAAATCTACTGAAAGACTTTGTTCATCAATTAATATTGGTTCAACAAAGGCCGGAATTAATCTTGATGCTGTTAAAAAAATGGGTGAAATTGTTTTAAAAACAGCAGAATTAACGAAGGATAGAGAATGCATTGGTGCTTCAAAGCTAGTTGTTTTTTGTAATGCTGTTGAGGACAATCCTTTTATGGCTGGAGCTTTCCATGGTGTTGGTGAAGCAGACGCTGTAATAAATGTTGGTGTTTCTGGTCCAGGAGTAGTTAGATGTGCTATTAAAAAGGCAAGTGAGAATGCATCAATTTCAGAAATTGCCGATATAATAAAAAAGACAGCATTTAAAATTACGAGAATGGGTCAATTAGTTGGTGTAGAAGCATCTAAACGATTAAACGTTCCTTTTGGTATTGTTGATTTATCGCTTGCTCCAACTCCAGCAATTGGTGATAGTGTTGCTCATATATTAGAGGAAATTGGCCTTGAGCAATGTGGATCATGTGGAACTACAGCAACTCTTGCTATGCTAAATGATGCTGTAAAAAAAGGTGGAGTTATGGCTTCAAGTAGAGTTGGTGGACTATCAGGAGCATTTATCCCTGTAAGTGAAGATGCCGGAATGATTGATGCTGCTAAAAAAGGTTCATTAACTATTGAAAGACTAGAAGCAATGACTGCTGTATGCTCAGTCGGACTTGATATGATTGTAATTCCTGGGGATACAACAAAGGAAGTAATTAGTGCCCTTATAGCTGATGAGGCTGCAATTGGAATGATTAATTCAAAAACTACAGCAGTTAGAGTTATACCAGCAATTGGCAAAAAAGAAGGAGATATTTTAAATTTTGGTGGTTTACTTGGCTATGCTCCAATAATGAAAATATCTAAATTAAGTCCAGCTAAATTTATAAACCGTGGTGGGCAAATTCCAGCTCCAATCAATAGCTTGAAAAAAATTAATTGCTATATTTAAAGCTTTTTGAAGTGTTTTTTTAAACATTTTTGAAAGTTTTTTTATTCTATTCTTGTAAATACTTGAAAAAGTATAATATAATTAATGGCGCTATCGGGACTCATTTATGAGCCTGAAGAGAAAGGAAATTTAATATGAAAAACAAAAATATCAAAAAGATGGTGGGAATTGCCTTGTTTGCTGCAATAATTGTAGTTTTACAGGTAATTAGTGGGGTTATTTTTGCGATTTGGTGCATTTTCTGTTACACTATGCTTAGTTCCAATTGTAATAGGCGGAATGATTTATGGTGTTGCAGCTGGTTCAATTTTTAGGAGCCATTTTTTTGGTTTAGTATGTATTTTTTTAATGCCTTAATTGGTTTAGATACAGGCACAAATTTTATGCTAACAGGAATGGGTGGCTATACATGTGTAATGACAATTTTTCTTTGTCTATTAAAGGGAGCATTTGGTGGTTTTATTTCAGCTCTAAGCTACAAATTATTAAAAAATAAAAATCAGATGCTAGCAGTTGTGCTTGCCTGTGCATTATGTCCTATTGGTAACACTGGAATGTTTGCAATTGGCTTTCCTTTATTTTTAATGGATGCCTTAAAGACATTTGCTGGTGGTGAAAATACAGTAGCATATTTGTTTTTAACATTGATTAGTTGGAATTTCTTTTTAGAGTTAGGAATTAGCTTGGTATTAATTCCAGCTGTTAAAAAGAATTGTTAATATATATGAATTAAATTATAATAATTAAAAAGTAGAAAAAAAGAAGTAGATAATATGTTTAAAAAAATGGTAAAAGCAATGCTTAAATAAGGAATTTGGTCATCGCTGTGATGATAGTGGCTTACTATTTTATTATAATACCTGTGATTTTCCAGGATTGAGAGATGAAGATTTTTCATTTACATCTGCAAATTTAAATATTTTAAGAGGAAAAATTTTTACTACTAATTTAACTAGTATTAGGAATCCTATTATATTTTGTCATGGAATGGGCGGTGGCTATTTATCATATATGAAGGAGATTGCTTATCTTGCATTTAGGTTAAATAGACCCATTATAGCTTTTGATTATACGGCAACATTTTCCTCAGATGGAAAAAGTCTTTTAGGATTTAATGAGCCTACAATTGATTTGCTCAATTGTATAGAGCATTTAAAAAAATGATAAAAGATTTATTGATAGTAAATTTTCACTAATTGGTCATTCTTGGGGTGGCTATACTGTAGGAAATTATTTAAATTTCAATAATGATATTGATAAAGCTGTTTTGATATCAGCTCCACTATCATATAAAAAAATGTTGTGTTTGAAAAGCTACCTGTTTTTTTAGGATTTTTATGGCCAACAATTAAGAAAAATGAAATTGATTTATTTGGTGACTATGCAAGATATGATTTATTAAATTCTCTAAAAAAATACCAAAAAGTAATGTTTTAGTATTACATTCTAATGATGACAAGATTGTTAGCTATAAGAAGAATTTTGTTGAATTAAAGGAAAAAAATTAATTCGTACAATGTTACTTTTTAAAAACGGTTTACAATAAGGGACATAATCCTACCTACAAGGAGGATGCAAGCAAATATTTGCAAACAGTTTTTTTAAGGATGCAAAAAAAGATAAAAAAATAGTGAATTAAAGAATTATTTTTTTACAGGTTGATTGGCAAAGGGCAACTAGCCTTGATGAGAATGTTATGAACTATATTTGTGAATTTTTTTAAAATAAGGAGCCAGCTAGTATTATGATTATTTTAGTTGATATAGGAAATTCAAGTATTTTCTTTGGTTTATACGATGATAATAAAAATAAAAAAATCATTTCGTCTAAGAACATTTACAAATAAAACTTGTGATGAGTATTTCCCTCTTGTTAATACATTTTTTTAGTAAATGAAGAATTTGACGATGTAATTATTTCATCAGTTGTGCCTGTTTTAACAAGCGCTTTTAGTAAATTATTTTTAAAATATTATAATTTAAAGCCAATGATTATTGGTCCGGGAATAAAAAAAGTGGTGTGGCAATTAAGGTAGATGAGCCTAAGAGTGTTGGCTCTGATTTAATATGTGATACAGCTGGAATATCTGATAATAAATCATATATCATCGTTGACCTAGGAACTGCTACGAAATATCTATATATAAAGAACAAAACTTTAAATGGAATAGTTATTGCCCCAGGAGTTGTAACTTCACTAAATGCCCTTGTTTCATCTGCAGCATTGCTTCCAAGTATTGAATTGCAATCTCCTAGTAAGGTTCTTGGTAAAAAAATACAATTGCTTGTATGCAATCGGGAATTATTTATGGCTCAGCAAGTCAAATTGATGGAATGATTGATCGAATTTGTGAAGAAATAAATGATAATGATGTTAGTTTAATTGCAACTGGTGGCTTATCAAATCTAATTATTCCTCATTGTAAGCATCATATTATTATTGATGAAAAAGCTTGTTTTTACGTGGTATTTTGAACATTTATTATTTAAATAAGCAAAAATAAATAATTTACATATTATACTAAAGCTATTAGATATTTTCTAGTAGCTTTTTTTGTCAAAAAAAGGAGTGTTTTTTTACATATATCTAGCAGTTTTTTTCTTGTTATAGATTAATAGGTGTGTTATAATTAAATAAGAAAAAGGAGCGTTTAAAATGAATTATAAAGAAAAAGGCTGATTTATGGCTTAAAAAAATCCAAATTTGGATTCAAAACTAAAAAAAGAAATTGAAGAAATGGATGATAAAGCATTACAGGAGGCTTTCACAAATGATTTAGCTTTCGGAACTGGTGGCTTAAGAGGTATACTTGGTGCCGGAACTAATAGAATGAATATTTATATTGTAATGAAGGCAACCTATGGTTTTGGTAAATATCTTGCAAAATTTAATGATGCATTTAACCGTGGAGTAGCAATATCTCATGATAATCGTCATTTTTCAAAGGAGTTTTCAAGGATTTCTGCTGAGGTTTTAACTACCTTAGGCTTTAAGGTTTATTTATTTGAGGATTTAAGACCAACTCCTGAATTATCTTTTGCAGTTAGACATTTTGGTTGTGTTGGTGGTATTATGATTACTGCAAGCCATAATCCTAAGGAATATAATGGCTATAAGATTTATGATGAAACTGGTTGTCAGCTTGTTCCTGATGAAGCAGATAAGGTAATTAAGGAAATTGAAGCCGTAAAGGATATGTTTGCAATTGATCATAGTAAAAAAACTATGATAAGATTCAATATATTGGTAAGGATGTGGATGATGTCTACATTAATGAGGTTAAGAAGATTATTATGCGTCCAAACCTTAAAAAAGATTTCAAATTAGTTTATACACCACTTCATGGTACTGGACAGGTTTTTGCACCACAGGTTTTAAGAAGTGTTGGCTATGATGTTACACCACTTCCTTGTCAAATGACTCCAGATCCTGATTTTAGTGGTGTTAAAACATCTAATCCTGAAAACAAGGAAGCATATGATGAAGCAATCGAGCTTGCTAAAAAAATTGGCGCAAAGATTGTTTTAGCTACTGACCCTGATGCTGATAGATTAGGAATTGCTGTATTACATAATAATGAATATGTTTTATTTACTGGTAATCAAACAGCTTCTGTCATTCTTGAATATTTATTAATGACTAAGAAGGAGCAAAAATACTTTGCCAAGCGATGGCTATGTATTTACAACAAATGTTTCATCAACATTACCAGTTGCTATTGCAAAAAGCATATGGAATGAAGGTTGAAATTACTTTAACAGGATTTAAATATATTGGTGAAAAAGCAAGAGAAATGGAAAAAGGAAAGGGCACATATGTATTTGGCTTTGAGGAATCATATGGCTGCTTAATTTCACCATGTGTTAGAGATAAAGATTCAATTCAGGCAATTTTAATGCTTTGTGAAACTGCTGCTTATTACTATGAAAAGGGTATGGACTTAGTTGACGCTTTAGAGGCCATTTATAAAAAATATGGCTACTATAAAGAAGATATAACTAATATTGGCTTAAGTGGATTAGATGGTCAAGCTAAAATTCAAAGAATAATGGATTATTTTAGAAATAATGAAATTACTCTTAAGGATTTTAAGATTGAGGTTAAAGATGATATCAAGCTTCAAAATAAGCATGATTATCTAACAAATAAGGATAGTCATATTGATTTACCTATTAGTAACGTAATTAAATATTATTTGAATGATAATATGTGGTTTGTCCTTCGTCCATCTGGAAACTGAGCCAAAGCTAAAGGTTTACTATGGTGTAAAGGGCAATAGTGAAGATGATGCTAAGAGTAAGCTTCAGTTATTGAAGAATGAAGTATTAGAAATAGTTAATAGCATAAAATAAGCTAATAAAAAAATGAGGAAATCGTCGATGATTTCCTTTTTTTATGTAATTATTTCTACATTTTTTTAAATTCAATTAGACTATAATGTAGATAGGTGATAATTAATATGGAATATATAGAGGTTATAGTACTTATTAATGTCCTTATTCACTTAGTATTTATAAGGCTAACATCGTATGTTATGGGAATCAAACTAAATACATACAAAAATTATTTTATCAGCAATTCTTGATATCATATATGTTGTTTTTATACCTACTTAGGCCTTATCACCTAGAAAAAGTTTAAATATTTCTTTATTTTTTTAATTTCTTATATACCATTTAGCTTTATAAATAAAAAAATTCGTTAACCTGTTTTTATTTATTTAGTATTTAATATGAGTATTGGAGGAATCAATGAGGTACTTTATACTATTTTTAAACTATCGAATAATAGCAATATTAATATCTATAATTATTATGGTAATAATTTCTTTAATTTATGCATATAAAAAAATATATTTTAACCATAAATATCTTAATTATGAATTAAAGATAACTATTAATAAAAAAATGCTATAGCATAATCGCTTATTTAGATACCGGAAATTTCTTAAAAATATAATTTCATTCCAATTATTTTAGTCAAAAATATAAAAAAAGCTACTTATCAAAAAGATTGGAAACATACCAATTTCTGGAGCAATAAATGAGGGAGTGATTGATGTTTATAAAGCTGATTGTTTAGAAATTAAGATTGGGGGAGAATATCGAAAAATTGACGCTTATCTAAGTTATGCAAATATTGGCTATGATGCATTAATTGGCCTTGAAACTATAGGGGGATAATATGTTTAAAATAATTATGTGGTTAATTAGCTTATTTAAGAAAAAAGAAGAAATTTGCTATTTTAATTTTTCATTACCAGAGCCTTTAACTGAAGAAGAGGAGAATAAATATTTATTGCTAGTTAAGGAAGGAGACCTTAATGCTAGAAATATTTTAGTTGAGCATAATATGCGCTTAGTAGTTTTTATTGCTAAAAGATTTGATTCACCTAAAACTAGTATCGAGGATTTAGTATCAATTGGCTCCATTGGTTTAATTAAGGGGGTTGAAACATTCAAAAGTGATAAAAATATTAAGCTTGCAACCTATGCTTCTCGTTGTATTGAAAATGAAATATTAATGTTTTTTTAAGAAAAAAACAAGTAAAAATTAGAAATGAGGTATCCTTAGAGGATAGGCTAAATGTAGATGGAGATGGTAATGAATTACTTTTTAGAGGATGTTATTGCTAATCCTGGGGATTTAATTTTTGATATTATTGTTAAAAAAGAAAAGGAAAGATTTATGTATGAAGCTATTATGAAATTAAAACCTCGTGAACGAGAAATAATTAGTATGAGGTTTGGTCTTTTTGGAGTTGAGGCACTAACACAAAAGGAAGTAGCAATATTACTTGGTATATCACAATCATACATATCTCGACTAGAAAAGAAAATATTTGATAAGATAAAGCTAGAGATGGAAAAAAAACTTGCTATTAGTAATTAAAAATTTAGTATTAATTGGTAAAAATCCTCAAATAATAAAAATGAGGTGAAAAAGAATGTATAAGGTGGAAATAACTGGGGTAGATACATCTAAATTAAAGATATTATCAAATGATGAAATGAATAATTTATTAATTAAAATTGAAGCTGGTGATCAAGTAGCAAGAGATAAAATGATTGAAGGAAATTTAAAGCTTGTGCTTAGTGTTTTTAAAAAAAGTTTAACGATAGGCATGAAAGCCAAAGTGATTTATTTCAAGTTGGCTGTATTGGACTTATGAAGGCCATTGATAATTTTTGATATGAATTTTAATGTTAAATTTTTCAACATATGCTGTGCCAATGATTATTGGAGAAATAAAACGTCATTTACGTGATAACAGTTCCATAAAAGTTTCAAGATCTTATAAGGATTTAGCGTATAAAGCCCTAGCATATAAGGATGAATTTCAACGTAAAAATCATAGAGAGCCATCAATTGAGGAAATTGCAGTCTTTCTTGAAGCAAAATCAATGGATGTTGTTTTAGCTTTAGAAGCAATTCAAGATACAATAAGTATGTCAACACCAATTTATGATAACGGAGGAGACATTATAGAATTAGAGGACCAAATTGGCTCTGATGATCAAATTATGGAAAATTGGGCTAAAAATCAGATGATAAAGGAAGCCTTTTCGCGTTTGAATGAAAGAGAAAAAAAGAATAATTTATCATCGCTATTATGAGGATAAAAACACAAAGTGAAATAGCGTTAGAATTAAATATTTCACAGGCTCAGGTTTCAAGATTAGAAAAAAATGCATTGAAAAATTATGCATGATTCATTTAATTAAGTCATTTTATTTAAAAAAATGGCTTTTAATTTTTTTATTAATTTATGATACAATTTAGTTAAATAAAAGACGTTATTATAGATTGGAGTTGTTTAAATTGAATATATGGCATGATATTAATCCAAATAGGGTGAATTGTGATCATTTTATTTCATGTGTTGAAATACCAAAGGGAAGTAAGCTAAAATACGAAATGGATAAGGAAACGGGGTTAATTATGCTTGATAGAATATTATATACGTCAACTCATTATCCAGCAAATTATGGCTTTATACCTAGAACCTATGCTGATGATAAGGATCCCTTAGATGTTTTAATTTTAGGTGATTTTTCTTTTTGTCCTATGTCACTTATTAGATGTAAACCAATAGGCGTAGTTAAAATGATTGATAATTCAGAAATCGATGAAAAAAATAATCGCTGTGTGCGAAAAATGATCCTGCAATGAATTGCTATAACGATATAAAGGAATTACCACTTCATTTATTTGCTGAAATTAAACATTTTTTTACAGTATATAAGCAATTAGAAGAAAAAAAAGCTACGCTTGTTACAGAAATATTAGGCTGTGAAGAAGCAAAAAAATCAATTGAGGCCGCAATTAAGGCCTATAATGCACTCTTTATTCAAAGTAGATAATATTTTTCTTGCTTGAAAATAATAAACAAATATTATATAATTGATGTGTTTGATGATATTTTTAAAAGGAGTAGATAATAATGGCTTTGACAGCTGGAATTGTTGGTTTACCAAACGTAGGAAAAATCAACATTATTTAATGCAATTACTAAGGCTGGGGCTTTAGCTGCAAATTATCCATTTGCTACTATTGATCCAAATGTTGGAATGGTTGACGTACCTGATGAAAGATTACAGGTTTTAAATAAGATGTATAGTCCTAAAAAGCTTACACCTGCAGTTTGCGAATTTACAGACATTGCTGGTTTAGTTAAGGGCGCAAGCAAGGGTGAAGGTTTAGGAAATCAATTTTTAGCTAATATTAGAAATTGTGATGCAATACTTGAGGTTGTACGCTGCTTTGAGGATGCAAATATTACACACGTTGAGGGTAATGTTGATCCAATTAGAGATATTGAAATAATCGAATTAGAATTAATTTTTATCTGATTTAGATATTGTTGAAAAAGCGATTGCCAAAAAAATTGAAAAGAAGGCTCAAGCAAAGGTTGAGGATGCACCTTTTGAATTTGAACTTTTAAAGAAAATAAGAGAATGCTTATTAAATTCTAAATCAATTAGAACTATGAGCTTTGATGAGCAAGAACAAAAATATGTTAAAACCTATGGCTTCTTAACAATTAAGCCAATTATGTTTGTGGCAAACATTGCTGAAGCTGATGTCGCAAATCCAGATGATAACAAATATTATCAGCGTGTTAAGGAATATGCTTTAAAAAACAATAGCAAGGCCATTCCTATTAGTGCTGAAATAGAAGCCGAATTATCTGAATTAAATGATGAAGATAAAGCTATGTTTTTAGAGGATTTAAACATTAAGGAGCAGGGGCTTAATACTTTAATAAGAGCTACATATGATTTATTAGGATATGCAACATATTTTACAGCAGGAGAAAAGGAAGTTAGGGCTTGGACATATAAAAAAGGTATGACTGCTCCAGAATGTGCAGGAATTATTCATTCTGACTTCGAAAGAGGCTTTATTCGTGCTGAAACAGTAAATTACAATGATTTAGTTGCTTGTGGTAGCATTTTAGCTGCTAAGGAAAAAGGACTTGTTCGACAAGAGGGAAGAGATTATAAGGTTTGCGATGGCGATGTAATGCTATTTAAATTTAATGTTTAGCATTTATCAATAAAGAATTAATTGGAGGTTAGTTTTTTTGTGAAATTTAAAGGAATATTTTTTTAGCTTTTTTTGGGTATTTTCCTTTTTTTACTAAATTTATATGGGATGATAATGATGATTTATCTATTAGCTGATGCGGAATATATTTATAGTAGCCTATTAACTAAGGCTGGATGTATTGTAATACTTATAGTAGCTATTATTCTAGTGCTATTAAGTGTGCTTTTTGATTTCCAAAGGAATTATCGATATTAGGAAAAATACTTGATGATAAGAAAGTTATGAGGCATTTTGAATAAATGTCTTTTTTTCTTTTTTTAATAGGAATTCTTGTTGAATTATAGTATTAATTTTGCTATAATTTAAGGTGAATATAAAAAGTAGCAGAAAGGGTAGATTTAGATGGACATTTTTTTCTATTATCCCAGATAATTTTTTTCTCTTTATTGAGTTCAAAAAAATAAAAAAATCTATGTCTCTTCAATTATTGAAGCATTTAAAAATATATGAAACAGGCTCAATTTTAGGAATTGAAAAAGAAAACTGTAGTTGACGAATTAACAGTTTTTTTACAATCACTTAATGATTCATATGCAAATGAATTTGATGGTGATGAAGAAGAAGATCAAATTGAATCTAAGCGTGATTTAGCCAACTTCATATTAAGGCGCATGGAGGAATGTGGTTGGATTTATGTTGATGTGACAAATGATTATGAAGAAATCATAAATTTTACTGATTATGCAATTACAATTGTTGAAGCCTTAATGAAAAATTTCACCTGTAACTTTAAATGGCTATGGAGACGAACAAACATATTATGCTAATCAAAATGAATATCAAGGATATATTTATACAATTTATTCATTAGTTACAAATCCAAATCCAGGCGATTATGGAATGCTTATGAGTCAAATTTATTCTAATACTAAATTATTAATTAGATCTTTAAGAAAAATTGGACTCAAGACTTAAGGATTATATCACCTCGGTTGTTGAAAATAGTGAAATTAAGGATTTAATGAATAATTTAATAGCTTATAAAAAGCGAATTGTTTGATAATAATTATCAAAAGATAAAGACATCTGATAATGTCAACAAATATCGTTTAACAATCGTTACAAAGCTAGAGGAATATGAAGATAACGAAACAATTTTTTTAAATCAATTCTTTTTAGACTATCGATTAAGATTTGGCAATGAAGAAGAAGCAAGAAAGCGTGCAATTAGAGATATCAATGAGCTGATTGATGTTTTTTTAATTCCTTAGATGATTTCATTCATGAAATTGATGAAAAAGAATAAGACATATATTAATTCTACAATTGGTAAGGTTAAGTTCCTTTTTAACTGAGGATGATAATGTTATTGGTAAAATTAATTCAATCTTAAAATATATTAAGGTTCAAAAATAAGGCAGGCCATATCGATAAAGCTATGAATACAATAAGCCCTTTATTTAAATTTAAAGGTAATAGAATGCTAAATCAAAATTCTTTATATACACCTCGTGGTAATTATACTCACAATCAATATCAATTTTTTTGGATGATGAACGCTTTGAAGGATTAGAAATAACTTCTGATTTTATTTCACAATTTAAAAACACCATATAATGAAATTGAGGTCGGAAAATATTTGAATTCACATATGAAGGATGGCGTGTTGAAGGCATCAGATTTGATTATGTATACTACATCAGCTGATGAAGTTTTTGAAGGTAATATATACTGTTTTTATTTGCTGGTGATCATGCATTTAATGTTTATCTTCTTAATGATTACATTTACAATGAGCACTTTACCTTAAAGAATTTTACAATTGAAAGGATTGATGAATAATGCTAGAGATTTATGAAAAATATGGGTGTAACCCAAAAAAAGAATGTTTGCGGACATTTGTAATAGATTACTTGCTACTACCTTTTTTTAGCAAGGGATAAAAAAAGGATAATAAGGAGGATTATTATTTCTTTATCAACTATAAAGAGGTATTCGATCAATTTTTTGAGATCCTTGGTTATACCCTAAAGCTTGATACAGCTACTGGTGCTGTTATGCTTCAGGGAGGAAATCAGACAAATACACTTAAACTAAAGCGTGATGAAAGTATTTTACTTTTAATAATTAGATTACTTTATCATGAAAAGCTAAAAGAAACCTCATTAAATGAAAAATGTTGTTTGTAGTATTTCTGATTTACATGAAAAAAATATGATTATCTAGAGATTAAAAAGAAAGATTAATAAAACCGATTTAGTCAATTCCTTAAGATTATTTAGAAAATATAATCTTATAGAAATTATTGGTGATATTCAATCTTCTTCATCAAAGATTGTTATTTTACCAACAATTTTGATGGCAATTGAAAGTGCTGATATTACGGAAATAGCTAAGACGCTAGACCGTATTACTCAGGAGGGAGCAGAATAGAATGAAAAAAATTAACTAAGATTCGTTTGATTAATTGGCATTACATTGCTAATGAAACTATCAATATTAAAAAAATAATGTTTTATTAACAGGTCCTAATGCTTCTGGTAAATCAACAATAATGGATGCAATTACATTTTTTTGATAACTGGTGGAGATACTGCCTTTAACCTTGCTGCTAACGAAAAGGGTAAACGTGATTTAAGAGGCTATGTTAAATGTAAGCTAGGAATAGATGATAAGGAATATTTACGTGATGGTGATGTTAGTGGTCATATTGCTTTGGAATTTTATGATGAGGGAGCAGATGAAAAATTTACAATCGGAACAGTAATTGATGCCTTTGGTGATTTAACTCCAGTTAAAACAATTTTTTACTATGCAAATAAGCCAATGGATGATTCATTCTTTATTTCAGAAAATAAAGCCATCTATGGTACTGTTGAATTTAGAAAGCATAATACTGATTTTGAGTTTTATTTAACTAAAAAGGAAGCAAAGAGAGGCTTTAGAACAGCATTTGGTTCTATTAATGAGGATTTCTTTAAATTGATTCCTAAAGCACTTGCTTTGAAACCAATTCCTGATGTTAAAGAGTTTATCTATCAAAAATATTTTTGGAAGAAAAAAAGAAATTGATGTATCAGCAATTAAGGATTCAATTCGTTCCTATAAGGAACTTGAAGCTACCTTAAAGGTTATTAAGACCAAGATTGAAGATTTAAAAAAATATTGAAAAATCTTTTATAATGAGGTTTTAAAAAAATCAATGAAAAACAAGGATTATTATCAATATATTCTAAAAATTATTGGAATCTACTGGCATTAAAGAAGAATTAGAAAAAGGCTAAAAAGCGGTATTGTTCAAAAATGAAACTTTACAAAAAAATCAAAAAGAAGAAAGTATTTTAAGAATCCAAAAGGAAATGGATGCCTTAGATGAAGAAAGTAAAGAGATTTATAATGCTTTTAAAGAATGATACTAATTTTAAAAAAATGCTGAATATATTAATAAAAAAATTAATGAATGTCGCCAAAAAGATTAATGAGTATCAATTCGTTGAGGAAAGATTTTTTTAGGAAGTGTTGCTTCTTTAAAGGAAAAACGTTAATAAATTACGTAAGATATCAAATAATAAAATCTATACAGATCTTGCAAATATGAGTCTTGTAAAGATGACTGAGCATGATGTTGAATCAACTAAAATTATGCTTTCTGATATTTCTAAACGTATATCCTCTATTGTTGCTTCATCAAACCAAACTGTTGGTAAGCTTGAACGTGAATTAGATGATTTGGAAAAGGAAATGAATGAGATAAGAATTACCCTTGGTAGCTTAAATCAAAGCAATGTTCCTTATCCTACTGCTTTAGTTCAAATGCGAAATGAAATTCAATCAGCCTTAAAGCGAATTTATAATTATGATGTTTCTATTTATTTCTTTGCTGATTTAGTTGATATAACTGATTATGAATGGGCTGATACAATTGAAATGTATTTAGGAAATCGTCGTTTTAATATGATTGTTGAACCTAGATATTATGATCAAGCGTTACAAATTTTTGCCAGAATCAAGAATAATTATCGTGTATATGGTATAGGTCTTGTTAATACTAAGCAAATTACTAAGTTTAATCGTTTTGAACCTAATTCTTTAGCATCTATTATGAAGAGTGAGAATATGGATGCCCAAAGATACATTAATATGACATGTGGAAATGTTATAATGTGCTCAAATGAAATGGAGCTTGAGCGTTTCCATACATCTGTAACTAAGGATGGATTACTTTATACTAATTACACTGTTACAAATCTTAATCCGAATATTGCTAAACCATATATGGGTAAGAATGTTGTAGCAATGCAAAAGGCTCAATGGGAAGCAAAGGCTGAAGAAACATTGTTAAAATATAATGAGCTTGAGGAACAAATTTCTAATGCTAGAAATGAAATTGAAATTGTTTCTAATATTGATTTCCAAGCTTTAATTAGAGATTTAGATGGTGCTTATAATTTACAAATGGAGGAAGTAACCTTAAAGAATTTATTACAAGAAAAAGGAACGTCAAGATGAAATGACAGCTTCCGACCTTGAGGATAGATATAATAAGGTTATTGCTAGTATCAAAAAAATAATGATATGCTAAAGCAACAAACATCTCAAGAAATTGGTAATATTAAACAAAAAAATTGCATCACTAAAAAGAGATCGTTGAAGAAAAACTGCCTTAATTAATCAAAATGAAGCTAATTTAAAGAATTTGATTAATAATAATTTTGAATTAGAAAGAAATGCTAAGAATGAATGTGATAGCGTTCTTAAGGATATGCGCTTTGATAGTGCTGTTAAGCATTTTGAGGATTTATATAAGACTGAAGAAAATTCATATACACAGGCTTCAGATACACTTCATACAAAAACAATACGAATATATTAACACATATAGCTCAACATATTCAATTGGTAATTCGGAAATGCCTAAATTTGAGGCTGAGCTATCAAAAACTTCAAAAAAAGTGAACTTATTACCTATGAACAAAAGGTAAGAGAAGCTCGTGAAGCTGCTGAAATTGTTTTTTTAGAGAGGATTTCTTAGCTAAGCTTAGAAATAACATTAAAAACAGCTGAAGCGGAAATTCAAAAAAATTAATGATACCCTATCAACTATTAAATTTGGTAATGATTCATATGAATTTGTTTTTCCCTAAAAAGCAATGAATATTCACAGTTTTATGAAATGGTTACATCTGATTTGTCAACAACTGAGGAAGGAATTCTATCATATGATTTCCAAGCTCGTTATGAACAACAAATTACTGAATTATTCGAAAGCTTGTCTGTAGATGAAACTAATAGTAATGGTGCTATTAATAAATTTACTGATTATAGAACATATATGGATTATGATATTAAAATTACTAATGAACGTGGTGAGACAATGTCATATTCTAAGGTATTTAAAGAAAAATCAGGAGGAGAAACCCAGGTGCCATTCTATGTTGCGATTATCGCTTCATTTGTAAGAGTTTATACTAAAAAAATAATGGTAGACTTGGTGATTCAATTGGTCTTGTAATGTTTGATGAGGTTTTCGATAAAATGGATGCAGCGCGTATGCATGCAATGATGAATTTCATAACATCAATGCCATTACAGGTTATAATTGCTTGTCCACCTCAACGTATGAGTTTATTAAATAAATATGCTGATACAACTTTAATTATGGTTCGTAAGGGAAGTAAGGCACAGGTTTTACCAATGATTACTACCGATGAGGATACAGTAGGGGAGGAAGAAGAATAATGGGTCTATTTTCCAAAAAGGATGAATATTCTAAAAGAGCAGAGCAAATAAATGAATCTGAAGAAAGTGCTGCTGATCGTATTATTTTTCGAACAAATTGAAAAATGATGATGAAAGAGCTGCAAATTTAGTAGATGAAATGAAGGAAGGAAAGCCTTTAGTTATTAATTTGGATAATTTAGAATTTATTGAGAAGAATAAATTTTTTTGGCTTTTTTTCGCAGGAGCTTGCTATGCTCTTGGTGGAAGAAACTATTAAAAATTAATGAGGTTACCTATTTATTTGCAAGAAAAAGAAGATTATTTGGATGGGTCTTTAAAAGGAATTTGTGGAAAATATCTAATTAGGCCTTGAAAAATAATAAATAATTTTAATATAATAATAAATAAGTCGAATACTAGACGAAAAATTAGATGAAGTTTTTTAGCGAGCTACGTATGGTGAAAGGTAGTAAAATGGTTAATTTTTGGATCACTAGCTAGATGATATGATGATAAGTCATATCCGTGCCTCCGCGTTAAGGAATTGAGTGCGATTATTTAATAATCGAATAAAGGTGGTACCACGTTATCAAGCGTCCTTTTAATTAAGGATGCTTTTTTTATTTGAAAGGAGAATTTAGAAATGACAGAAATTAAAGATACACTTTATATGGGTCAAACAACATTTGAAATGCGTGGAAATTTAGGAGTTAAAGAACCTAAAATTCAGGAAAAATGGCAGAATATGGATCTATATAATGAAATAATTAAACAAAAATGAGGGCAAGAAGGAATATACCCTTCATGATGGTCCTCCCTATGCAAATGGTGATATTCATGTTGGTCATGCTATGAATAAGGTATTAAAGGATATTGTAGTACGATATCATAATATGACAGGATACAAGAGTGTTTATATTCCAGGATGGGATACACATGGTCTTCCAATTGAAAAATGCCTTACAAAAAGGCTGGCGTAAATCGTAAGCAAATGGAAAAAAAGCGAATTTCGTAAGCTATGCGAGGAATATGCCTATAAGCAGGTAGAGCGTCAAAAGAAAGGCTTTATGCGTCTTGGTGTTTTGGGTGATTTTGAACATCCTTACATTACATTACAGCATGATTTTGAACGTGATCAAATTTTAGTTTTTGCAAAAATGGCAGAAAAAGGATTGATTTATAAAGGATTAAAGCCTGTTTATTGGTCACCATCAAGTGAATCAGCCCTTGCTGAGGCCGAAATTGAATATAAAGATATAACATCAAAATCAATTTATTTTTAAGCTTCCAATTGTTAATGGTGAAGGCGACTACAAGGATGCCGCATTTATGGTTTGGACTACAACACCTTGGACATTACCTGGTAACCTTGCAGTATGTGCTGGCCCTGATATTAATTATACCTTATTTGATTCAAACAAGGGTAAGATGATTTGTGCTACAGATCTTTTAGCTAGCTTAACTAGCTTCCTTGAATTAAGTGATGTAAAGGTCTTAGATCACAAGCAAGGCAATGAGCTTTTTAAATTTAAAATATAAGCATCCTTTATATGATAGAATTTCTCCAGTTATAAATGCTGATTATGTTACTACAACTGATGGTACTGGCTTTGTTCATATTGCTCCAGGCTACGGTGAAGAGGATTATAATGCAGGTAAACAATATGGTCTAGATATCTTAGTTTGCGTTAATGATAAAGGCGTTCAAACTGAAGCGGCTGGTAAATATGCAGGATTATATTATGAGGCATCAGAGGATCCAATCATTGCAGATTTAGATGCTTGTGGTTGCTTATTGAAGCTTTATCCTATTACCCATAGCTATCCTCATGATTGGCGTACAAAGAAGCCAGTTATTTTCCGTGCTACACCTCAATGGTTTGCATCAATTGATCCAATTAAGGATGATATTTTAGAAGCAATTAAGAATGTTAATTGGAATCCAAAATGGGGAGAACTTCGTATTTCGAATATGATTAAAGATCGTCATGATTGGTGTATTTCTCGTCAAAGAGCGTGGGGCGTTCCAATTCCAATTTTCTATGCTGAAAATGGTGAAGCAATTTTTAGATCAAGCTGATTTTAAAGCATGTTGCTGATTTGTTTGGGGAATATGGTTCAAATGTTTGGTTTGAAAGAACTGCTAAAGAGCTATTACCTGAAGGATTCACTCATCCTGGTAGTCCTAATGGTGAATTTACTAAAGAAACTGATATTATGGATGTTTGGTTCGATTCTGGTTCAAGTCATAAGCTATTAGAAAGAAGAAACCTAAAAATATCCTGCTGATTTATATTTAGAAGGATCAGATCAATATCGTGGATGGTTTAATTCATCAATTATTACTGGAGTAGCAACAACTGGGATTGCTCCATATAAAACAGTAGTATCACATGGCTTTATTATGGATGAGCAGGGTCGTAAGATGAGTAAATCATTAGGAAATACAGTTGACCCAGCAAAAATTTGTAATGAATTTGGTGCTGATGTTTTAAGATTCTGGGTAAGCAGTGTTGAATATCAAGCCGATGTTAGAATTGGTAATAACTTAATTAAGCAGGTGTCTGATGCTTATCGTAAGGTAAGAAATACAATTAGATTTATGCTAGCTAATACTGCTGATTTTGATCCTAAATCACCTTTTAGCATTTGACGAATTAGAATCAGTTGATAAATATATCTTAATTAAGTGGAATAAGCTTTTAGCTGAAACTCGTAAAAATTATGAGGAATTTAATTTCGGTGATGTTTATCGAAAGATTAATTCTTTTGTAGCAAATGAATTATCAAGCTTCTTCCTTGATTTTACAAAGGATATTCTATACATTGAGCCTAGTGAATCTATGCGAAAAAAGATCAACACAAACAGCAATGTATGAAATTCTTTTAGGCTTATTAAAACTTCTTACACCAATTATCCCTCATACTACAAGTGAAGCATATGATACTTTAAAAATATAAAGAAAAGGCTGATATAGCTTTATGCGATATTCCTACACCTAAGGATTATAGTTCTTATCAGGATTTAGAAAATAATTTTGATGAATTTATGAAATATCGTGATGTAATTTTAAAGGAATTAGAAGAAGCACGTAATCAAAAAAATAATTGGTAAGAGCTTTACAGCTAAAGCTTACAATTACTCTTGATCAAAAATGCTAAGGCCATTTTTGATAGCTTAAATACTAATATTGCCCAAATTTTAATCGTATCTAAGGTTGAATTTTTAGATGGTGAAGCATTTAATGTTAAGGTTAGTGCTTGTGATGGCTGTACATGTCAAAGATGCCGTATGATTGTTCCTAAGCTTTTTAGATAACGACTTATGTCCAAGATGTAATGACATTGTTAATAAATATTTTTTTAGTTTTTTTAAGGAGGCTTAGGCTTCCTTAAATTTTTTTAAATATTTACTTTTATGAGAATAAATGGTAAAAATAGTTATGGAATTTTACGATTATTGAGGTGGTAGTAATGAATGTTTGTTATTATTTTTAAAAGAACAAGTTAGATATTATGATAAAGCAGATGTTTTAGCTTTCTTTCAATCAATGAAAGGATTTAAAAATAGAACAGCAGAATGAAGAATACCATTTGATTTATACTAATGATTTTTTTAGATTTTTTTCAGCTAAATTTGTTTTAGGTAATAAAAAGTGTAGTTCCTCATATTGAAAAAGCTAAATCCTGCATTTTATGATATTAATATTCGTCTAGAAGTTCCCGTTTTATTACCAACGTTTAAGGCTAACATTTTATTTGATATTTGTAAAGAATTATGTCAAAAAAATTTAATTTTTTTATATTTATAATGAATTATATGAGGATGTTTCATCTTTTTAGATTGCCAATGCTTGTTCAGGCCTATAATAAGATAAAAACAGGCTTATAAGATGAAATATGAGGATGAATTTTTAGATTATTATAAGGGTTCAGCAAAAAGAACTTGAGGCTGTATTTTCGTATTTATTAAATAAAACAACAATTGAAGCTAAATACAAGGATGAGAAATTGATTGCTTTGGATTATGTCTTTTTAGCTGAAAAGGGCGATAGAAATATTAAATTTGCTGTTAGATATGATGGATTCTCACCTTTTATTTTACCACCATTTGTCGATTATATTATTTATATGGACAAAGACATACGTTATATAAGTGCTAGTGAATTTTTAGATAAATGTGGTAAAAATAATAAAAAAATGGCTGAAACAAATGTTTTTTTGGCGTTACCTATATAACCTTAAAAAGATATGAAAAAAAGTTCGTAAAATTTTTGAAAAAAACAAAGTTCACTTTAATACCAAATACATTTATTGAAGTAGACCAAACAAAATTATTAGATTTATAAAGGATGATTTATTATGGAAAAAAACAAATACATTGATCATACATTGCTAAAGGCAATAGCAACAAAGGATGATATTTTAAAAATTATGTAATGATGCATATAAGGAGCATTTTGCCTCAGTTTGTGTAAACCCATGTTATGTAGAATTTGCTCATAGTCTACTTAAGGGAACTGACGTTAAGGTTTGTACGGTAATCGGCTTTCCACTTGGAGCAAATACATCAGATGTAAAGGCTTATGAAACAACAAGAGCAATTGCTGATGGAGCTGATGAGGTAGACATGGTAATTAATATTGGTGCTGCTAAAGCTCATGATTATGAAACTGTATTAAATGATATTAAAGCTGTTGTTAAAGCAGCAAATGGTGTGTTAACTAAGGTTATAATTGAAACCTGCTATTTAACTGATGAAGAAAAAATAGAATGTTCAAAGCTTGCAAAAGAAGCAGGAGCTGATTTTGTTAAGACTTCTACAGGCTTTGGCACTGGGGGAGCAACAATAAGTGATGTTAAGCTTATGCGCGAAACAGTAGGCACACTAATGGGAGTAAAAGCTTCTGGTGGTGTTAGAAATAAAGCCCAAATGGAAGAAATGATTAATGCTGGCGCCACAAGAATAGGAACAAGTAATGGAGTAACAATTATGGAGGAATACAACAATGACTAATATACCAACACCACACAATGGCTGTGCAAATAAGGATGATATAGCTAAAATAGTTTTAATGCCTGGTGATCCCCTTAGAGCAAAATTTATCGCAGATAACTTTTTAACTGATGTTAAAGAATTTAATCATGTAAGAAATATGTATGGCTATACTGGCTATTATAATGGCAAGAAGATAAGTGTTATGGGCTCAGGAATGGGAATGGCATCAATTGGAATTTATTCTTACGAGCTTTATAAATTTTATGATGTTGAAACAATTGTAAGAATTGGCTCTGCAGGTGCTTATAGTGCGGATTTAGACGTTTATGATACAGTTTTAGTTACCAAAGCTTGGAGTGAATCTACATTCGCTTTAGCACAAAAATGGTTATACAGCTCATGAAATGTTAAGTAATGATGAAATAAATAACAAATTAAGAGAAAATGCTAAAAAAATCTTAATATTGAATTAAAGGAAGCATGCGTTCATTCATCTGATGTTTTCTATCATGAGGATGCAAAAATTTGGGAGAAGGTAAGGGATGAGACATGGCTGTAAGGCTGTTGAAATGGAATGCTTTGCTTTATTTACAAATGCTTTGACTTTAAATAAAAAAAGGCTGCTTGTCTTTTAACAATTTCTGATTCATTTATAACTCATGTTGTAACAAGTGCAGAGGAAAGACAAAAAAATGCTTTACAAATATGATGAAATTAGCTTTATCATTAGCTGAATAAAAGAAATTTCTTCGTTTTAAGCTAAAAAAATTTAAAACGAAGATTTTTTTGAAAAATAAAGACTTTTATTTTAAATTATAAGTCCTTCAAAAAAATGGATACCATAAAGATAGGTGAAAAAAATATGTATAAAAATATTTGATGATCGATTTCATAGCATAATTATTAATAAAAGATATATTAAAGAATTTAAAAAAAGATGAAGTGACAATAGCTAATTTATTAGCAATTTGTCTTTCACTTAGTAATAAAAAAAGTATAAAACAATTGAAGAGTTTTCTAAATTTTTAGAAGGAAACTATAATATGCAGCCAGGAGTAAAAAAATAGTTAATCTTGGCGATTATATGAGTTTATCATTTACAATGAATGCTATGAATCCTAAATATTCATTAGATGATAATTATAATTTGGATAAAATTCTTAGCACCTTTAATTTGATTATTAATGAACCAAATGTTTGGAACAAGCGTTTCAAATTAAATATGTTTAACTATGCTAAAAAGGAATTAAAAAAACGGCAATTCTTCATTACAATGACGATAGAGGATTTTATGCGACCAAAAGAGCACTTTCTTTATTTTTTTAAAAAATGGATTTTTTTCTGAGCTTTTTTTGATGAATGTATTATTGATGAATTAGACAAAAATAACTCCAAATACCTTATATGATTATTATCTTGATTTTAAATCCAAAAAAATGAGGTATCTTATATTGATGGAGACATTGATAGAGATTTTACTAATGACAATAATGTTTGTTTTGCTAAATATATGAAGCATCGTAAAAAGAATTGAAAAATTATGAAGAATTAATAGAAAAATGATGAAATTGATCAAGCATATATTCGTTTAATTTATGAAAATGCGCCTTTTTATGATGAAAAAGATGCAATTGCGGCCAGCCTTGCTACCTTTATATTAGGCGGTGATTCAACATCAAAATTATTTTTTTAAAATGTAAGAGAAGAAAAAGGGATTATGTTATGATATATATTCAGCATATTATGCAAATTTTGGTTTTGTTTTAGTTTCACTTGGAACAGATGCCAAAAAAATATTGATATAGCAATTGCCGCAATTGAAGAGGAAATAGCAAGCATAAAGCAGGAAAAATATAACTACTGCTGAATTTAATAGCCTAAAAAAATAAGTTAATTAATTCTTTAAGAGAAACATGTGATTATCAAATAACAAAGCTTAAAAGAGCAAATTATCAATGATCTATTTATGGATAAAAAAATTTAAGTATAGATGATAGAATAAAAATTAATAGAAGAATTAAGCATTAATGATGTTATTAAAGCTGCAAAAAAATTGAAATTAGCCTTTAAATATGTAGCAAGGGGTGATAAAAAGTGAATAATTTAGAATCGAAATATTTAAAATTTAAAAATATGGAATGCACCTTCGCTATATTAAGCGTACTGGATTTAAAAGCTCATTTGCAATGTTTAGTGTTAAATATGGTTCTAGTGATTTTAATTTTAGCCTTGATGGTAAAGTATTTAATACTAAACCAGGTATTGCTCATTTTATTGAGCATAAATGCTTTGCAATGCCAGATGGTAGTGATGCTTTTTATAAATTTTCAAGCCTTGGTGCTAGCGCTAATGCTTATACAACCTACGATAGAACAATTTATTATTTTAAGACCGTTAGCGATTTATATGAGCCGCTTGGCTTATTAATAGATATGATGCTTTCAAAGGGATTTACGAAAGAAAACATAGAACGTGAAAAAAATCAATTATTTGTAATGAAATTAATATGTATTCCTCAAACATTGACTATAAAAATGGAAACATTAACAATCAAAAAAATATGTTTTTTTAGAAACTGGATATTCATATGATATAGCTGGTGAAATTAATGATGTAAAAAAATACCACATTGGAGGAAATTTTAATTAATTATGAAGCATTTTATAATCCAAAAAAATTTAATTTTAACTGTAGTTGGTGATTTTGATGAAGAATATTTAATTAATTTTGTTAATAGCTATTTAGATAAATATACTTTTTGCTGAGCATAATGTTACATCTTTATCAAACATTGCAAATATTATAGTTGATGAAGATATAAAGGTTTTAAGGAAAAAAATAACACTGCTGGAAAAATTTTTCTTTAGGAATTAGACTTAATACCTTAAATGAATATAACCCCTTTGACACCCTTTTATTATGATTTTTATATTAGGTGTATTAAGTAGTGATTCCTCAAAAATATATCAAAAAAATTAATAAAAAAATGAAATTATAAATCCAGGATTATATTATGAAATTCATTCAAATAAAAGATTTAGCCTATGCTTTATTAATTGGAACAGCAAATGATCCTATCAAGGCTGTAACAAAATTAAAGAAAACAATTAAAGAACTAAATTTAAACGATTTCAATATTGAGGATTTTAACAATTTTTAAAAAAATATACATATAGCTATCAATTAACTAATTTTGATAACATTCAGGCTCTTGGAGAGATGGTTAGTGATTATGATATTGATGACATTGATTTTTTTCAAAATTTCAGTAATTTTAAGGACATTGAATTTTCTAAAAATAACTAATTATTTAGTTAACTTTAAAAAAATGCCAAAAATAAGTGCAACAGTAATCGAAAATAATCTTAAATAATTGGAATTTTGCTAAATTTATAGTATAATGGAATAAATGTGAGGAGATTAAAAAAATGAAACAATATTTAGAATTATGCAAGACAATATTAGAAAAAGGAGTAGCAAAGGACGATCGTACCCATACTGGTACAATTTCTTATTTTGGATATCAGATGCGTTTTCATTTGGTAGATGGTTTTCCTCTTTTAACTACAAAAAAGGTTCACTTAAAAAGCATTATTCATGAATTGCTATGGTTTATAAGTGGAAGTACAAATATTAAATATCTTGTAGATAATGATGTAAGAATTTGGAATGATTGGCCTTTTAAAAAATATCAAGAATCTAGTGATTATCTAGGTGAAACAATTGAAGAATTTGCAGAAAAAATAAAAAATGACAATGATTTTTGCCAATAAATATGGTGATTTAGGACCAGTTTATGGTAAGCAGTGGCGTGATTTTGGAGGAGTAGATCAATTAAAAGAATTGATTAATGATTTAAAAACAAATCCTAATAGTCGCCGCCTAATTGTTTCTGCTTGGAATCCACCTATGATTAAGGATATGGCGCTTCCACCCTGTCATTGCTTTATGCAATTTTATGTTGTAAACAATACTCTATCATTACAGTTATATCAAAGAAGCGCAGATGTTTTCCTTGGCGTTCCTTTTAACATTGCTTCATATAGTTTATTTTTAATGATGGTGGCTCAGGTTTGCAATATGGAGGTTGGAGATTTTGTTCATACTATAGGTGATGCCCATATCTATGACAATCATATTGAGCAAGTTAAGCTTCAGCTTACAAGAGAACCAAGAGAATTACCAACTATGAAAATAAATAAGAATGTTCATGATTTATTTTCATTTAAGTATGAAGATTTCACATTAGAAAATTATAATCCTCATAAAGCGATTAAAAGGTAAGGTGGCTGTCTAATGATAAAATTAATTTGGGCAATGGATAAAAATAATTTAATTGGCAAGGATAATAAAATTCCTTGGCATATTAAAGAGGACTTATTGTATTATAAAAAAACAAACAGCTGGACAAACTGTTTTTTTATGGGACTTTCAACATATTATTCATTAAAAGGCTATTATAAAACAAAACCACTTTCATATGGTAAAATCTATGTAGCATCACTTGATGATGTCAAACTTTCTGATGCAATTGTTATAAAAAGATGCAGTTACATTTTTTTAAGGAGTGTAATGAGGATTTGTTTGTAGTTGGTGGTGCAAGTATTTATAAGCTATCCTTACCATATGCTGATATGCTTTATATTTCTATTATTAAGGGCGATTATGAGGGAGATGCATATTTTCCTAAGATTGATTATGCCAATTATGAATTAATAAGTAGTGAAGAATTAGAAAGGGTAACTTTTAATATTTACAAAAAGAAAGTAGGTTTTAAAAATGCTATTTTATTTACTTTTTGATTTTGTTTCAAGTTTTTTTAGTGCCTTAGGCTTTTTATTTTATAACGCCTAATAATTATTGGTTTTTATTTTTTTGTGGATTCCTCTTGGCTTTATAGCTGGTTGGTTAATATGGGTAATGATAATTTTTTTATCTTTTTTTATCCAATATTACGTTTTACAAAAAAACAAAGAGTCATTTGAAGCATGAAATAATTTATCAATTTTGCGAATTTTTGTAACATGTTTTTTTAGATTGAAAAATTAAAATTGTTGGTCGAGAAAAATATACCAACTGAAACATTTGTTGTTTATGCAAATCATAAGTCAATGCTTGACGTGTCAGTTGTTTATCAAGCTTTTCATAGGGTAATGTCTGCTGTAGCAAAAAACACCTTAGACAAGGTAAAAATTATTCATATGTTTATGCAAACTGCAGAGGTTGTACCACTTGATCGAAAAAAATGAACGACAGGGTGTTAAAGACCTTTTTCGAGCAATTAAGCTTGTTAGTGATGGCTATAATTTTATGATTTTTCCTGAGGGCGGCATAAAAACACGTGAAACAGAAAAAATAATTGAAATCAAACCAGGTGCTTTTAAGCTAGCAACAAAGCCAGGTGCTAGTATTGTACCCGTAAGTATCGTTGGAACATCACAATGTAAAACAAAATCCCCATGGCATAAGGTAAGAGTTAAGGTTATTATTCATAAACCAATTAAAAAAAGAAGAATATGAGAATATGACTACTCAAGAAATTGGTGAAAAAAAGTAGTAGAAATTATTAATAGTGGTATAGAAAAATGAAAAATAAATAAAAATTACATTAGCCATTTCAATTATTGCCTTTATGATGTTTATTATTGGAACTATTGGAGTCGTATTATATGCAATGAAATTTATTAATGTAGGAATTATTGTCTACATTACAATATTGTTGATTGGAACAATAATTTTTTTAGCATCATCTTTGTGTATTATATTTATATTTTTTTAAAGAAAAAAAGGAAAGAGAAATTCAATGATTAATAGTCTAGCTCCACTTTATTTTTGGAATAATTATGGGAATATGCTTACTAAGTATTCTAATTCTCACGATTTTAATAATTTTAAACTTAAGAAAAAAATTATAAGATTAAGCAAATGTATACTAATGTATGGAATCAGCTTGAAAATATTATAAACTTAAGAAAGCTAAAGGATTCAACTACGCTCAAAAATTAGTGAGGATAAGGCCTATGATTTTTTTATCTAGAAAGTAGAACACATATTTATTACATAAAGGTTGTTCCAAATTTTAAAAAAATGATGAAATATGTGTTAATAACAAAAACTAAATGGCAAATAATAAAAAAATATGACCAACGCAAATTTATTTGTTGAAAATATTGATGGACTTATGAATTTAGACATTTCGTATCCAACTAAAAAAATAGTAAGAAAAACTATATATTATTTATCCAAATGCCAATGTTTTTGTTAAAAATATATTAATGAATGTGAAATAGTATTTATTTATCCGGATACTGATGTTTATGGCTGTAATGTTATTACATATCAAAAATTTAATTGAGCATCCGGAGTGTATAGAGGGAAAAATAATGGAAAAATTATTATGATGTTCTTGAGCTTGATAAAAATTTTTAAATAATGTTGCTAAATTATGTCAAACTAATTATGCTAAAGAGCAAGTTTTAAATTTAAAGCCAAGCTTTGAATATGAAAAAAACAATTGAAGAATTAAATAAAACAAATGATGCATATAAAGCGATAAAGGCTTATTCATCATTAGATCTTGGTGGTTTAAGAGGAATAAGGGATGCAATTTTAAGAAGTGCAATTGGGGGGATTTTAAGTGAAGATGAACTTATTGACATAAGTCAAAGCGTTACAGTTTGTGAAAATGTTAATAAATATTTTAAGCAGCTTAGAACATTAAAAATTGATGTTAAAATTTTAAATGAAATTGCTCAAAATCTTGTAAGCTTACCAAATGTTAGAAGCTTTATTAGAAATGCAATTTCTGATGACGGAAGAGTTATGGATAATGCTTCAAAGGAGCTTCAAGCTATTAGAAGGAGCCTTACTTTAGCAAATGCTAAGCTTAGAAGCAAAATGAATGAGCTATTACAATCACGCGCTTCTATGCTTTCTGATCATTTAATTGTTATGAGAAACAATAAAATGTGCTTACCTGTAAAAAAATTGAATATAAAAAAATACCTTTAAAGGGAATTGTTTTTAGATGAGTCTCAATCTCACACAACTGTCTATATTGAGCCAGAGGTTTGTTACGAAATTGAGCTTGAAATTGAGAGTCTTACTCTAAAGGAACGAAAAAGAAATTGAAGCTGTTTTAAAGAGCCTTTCTTTGGTTGTTGGTGCTAATAGTGAGGCACTTCTAAAAAAATATTGAAATTCTTACAAGCTTAGATGTTTATTATGCTAAAGCAAATTATGCTATTAGTGAGGATTCAACATTACCAATTATCAATCAAGATAATCACATAAAAGCTTATTTCAGCACGACATCCCTTAATTGCTAGAGATATTGTTGTGCCAATTGATATTGAATTATCTAAAAAAAATTCAGTTATCGTTATTACTGGTCCAAATACTGGTGGTAAAACAGTAGCAATTAAAACTGTTGGCTTATTAAGCTTAATGGCTATGTGTGGCTTATTCATACCCGCTCATGAGGGTAGTATCCTATCTACATTTGATGGTGTTTATGCTGATATAGGTGATGAACAATCTATTGCCCAATCATTGTCAACATTTAGTTCACATATGAGTAAGCTTGCCAAAATTATGAGCTTTGCTGATTTTAATTCTTTAGTTTTACTAGATGAAATTGGTAGCGGAACCGATCCAAAGGAAGGTAGTGCTCTTGCAATAAGTATTATTGATTCTCTTAAGGCAAAGGGAGCCATTGTTGTAGCAACAACCCATTATTCTGATTTGAAAAACTATGCTTATCAAACTGATGGTGTAACAAATGCCTCAGTTGAATTTGATAGTGAAACACTTAGACCAACATATAAGCTTTTAATTGGCATTCCCGGTAGATCAAATGCAATAGACATTGCTTCCAGACTAGGATTAGATTCCAAAATTATTGAAAATGCTAAGGAATATCTAGCTAATAACAATACGCATAATCAGGTTTTATTAGAAACTTTAGATGAAGAAGTAGAAAAAAATGCGCAAAAAGAGGAAGAATATCATAAACTAATTAGTGAATATGATAGTAAGCTTGCGGATTTAAATAAAGAAAAAAAGAAAAAAATTAGAAAATGATACCTCAAGATAATTGAAAAAAAGTAAAAAGGAAGCTCAAAAAGATTATCAATAAGGCCAAGGATGATGCTAAAGAGGTTTTTAGATGAATTGAAGGCTATGAAGGATAATGCTGATAGCTTTAAGGAGCATGAGCTTGCTTATGCTAAAAAAATAAGGTTAATACGCTTCAAACTGAGGATTCTGATGACATTATTGATTTTTGAGTTAAAGGTTGGCGACCATGTAATCATCAAAAAAATATGATACAGTTGGTGAAATTAAAGCTATTAAAAAAAGACAAATATGTGGTTAATATGGGTCAATTTGCCGTTGAATTTAAGAAAAAAACGAGTTACAAAAAAACTACTAAGGAAGTAATTAAACGACAAAAGCCTAAATATAAATATACAGGTGAAAATCCTACAGCAAGTGCTCCGCTTTCTTTAGATTTACGTGGTAAAAAGATATGAAGAGGTTCATGATTTAGTTGATTCCTTTATTGATCAAGCCTTATTAGCTAATCGAAAGGAAATTTCTATTATTCATGGTTTTGGTACGGGCGCTGTAAGAAATGCTGTACATGCTTATTTAATGAATTGTCCAAATGTTGAAAGCTATCGCTTTGGCAAAGAAGGAGAGGGACTTAACGGAGTTACTATCGTATATCTTAAATAGGGGAAGATGTACTTTTGATAATAGAATATGACAATAGTAGTTTAACAAATGAAATTATTTTATTATTCTTTTATGCCAGCTATTCGAAAGCTTGCAATGCTAATTTGGAGATATTAGATTATTTAAATGATAAGCTTAATATTTCAATATATAAAAATTAATGTAACAAAATATCCGTTTTTTTAAAGGATAAATATCAGGTTAAATTCATACCAGCATATGTTTTATTAAAAAAACAATAAATTTATAGGTAAAAAAAGAAGGAACACAAAATAGATATTTTTCTTTATTCATGGATTAAGCAATACCTTAGGTAGGTGATTATATGAATGCAATTTTACTTATAGGTAAAAAAATTGTGATAAGCTGGATATAGATTATACCAATAATTATATTATTGCAATCGATAGTGGAGTTGATTATGCAATAGAACACAAGATTAAAAATTGATCTAGCAATTGGTGATTTTGATTCTACCAAATATGATATAAATAGTTTTGATTTTAAAAAGATAGCCCTAAATCCCATAAAGGATGATACAGATACTGCTGCTGCCTTAAATTATACCAAGGATTTTGATAAAGTTATAATAGTTGGTGGTATTCAAGGAAAGAGAATTGAACATTTCTTGGCAAATATTATGTTATTAAAGAACCATAAGAATGTAATAATGATTGATAATAATTCGAAGATTTTCTATGTGCCAAACAAACTAAATATTTCTAAAAAAATTCTTATAAGTTTATAAGCTTCTTTGCTTTAGAGAATGTAAAAAAAATTTATATCTAAGTGGTTTTTAAATATAATTTAAGTGGTTATAATTTAGATATTCTTGATCCTCTTTGCATCAGTAATGAAATAATTTTTAGATAACGCAATTATATCATATGATCAAGGAATATTGATTGCTATTATGTCAAATAATGATAATTAAAGTGATGAAAATCACTTTTTTTCTTGCTTATATATTTTAAATGATATATAATTTAGGTGTCATCTTAATGGGGAGCTTTAATCAGCTGAGAGGATGCTTGACATCGACCCTTGACCTGATCTAGGTAATGCTAGCGTAGGAATAAGAAAGATCTTTTTCTCTTTTTTTAGCATGTCTCCTAGTAGACATTTTTTATTAAGAAGGAGAAAATATGAAACAAAAAAATTTAATGTCAAAGTTATGGCAGAGGTTGCGGTTTTTTTGCTGCTATTGCCTTTGCACTTGATGCCCTTCAGGGTGGAATTTGGAAATCTGCATTTCCAAATGGTGGTTCCATTGGTCTTGCTATGGTTCCAATCTTCATAATAAGCTATAGAAGAGGTTTATTACCAGGCCTATTATGTGCTTTCATTTTAAGTGTTGTTCAAATGCTTGGCGGAATTTATATCATTAATTCCGGAACAATTGCCGATTCATTAGCTGTAATTGGCATAACAAGCAGTGGAGCAATAAAGTTCTTTGAGGTATGTGGACCATTTCTTCAGGTATTGTTTGATTATGTCCTAGCATATACATTTGTTGGCTTTGCTGGCGCATTTTCAAAAAAGTATTTTAAGAGTGCTACTATGTCAAAGAAAATTGGCTTTATTGTTTTTAGGCTGTGTAATTGGTGGCTTATTAAAATATGCTTGCCATGTTTTATCTGGATTATTCTTTTGGCCAGGTGAAATTTTTGGAATAAGTGGAGCAATGTATTCATTTATTTATAATGGTTTATATTGTATTCCAAATATAATAATTTGCACAATAATAATGGTACTAATTGCTAGATTTTATCCAATGCTATTAAATCCAAATGAAGGCGAGGAAAATAATTAATGAAAAAGAATATTTTTACCATCGTTTTTGGTAGTTTTGTTACAATTTTTATACTTAGTATATTTTAATTTTTATCTCGTTCATATTATGCAGATGAATATGGTACAAGTATTGACTTTAATTTAGACGATTTAGTAATGGTTATTGTTGGTATAATTATTATTTTAGTTGGTGTAATGGGAATTATTAATACTAATAAGAATAAATCAAATTATCAGGTAACATTAGTTTCAACATTTACAATAGGTGTATTGATGACTTTCTATCCTCTAGGAAATGCATTTAAAGCAATTTCCAAGAAAAAAACTGGTTCAATAATTGCTGATTATTTTGTTTGGGCAATTTTAGGAGCTTTTGTATTAGCTTATGCAATATTAGAATATTTAGCTAATCGTCCTAAAAAGGAGAATAAATAAGTGCTTTAATGAAGTAAAATTAGAGATTTTACTTCATTTTTTTAAATGTATGATAAAAATAATTATAGCTATAAAGGATGATTTTTTTATGAATACTTTTTTTATGTTAATAAACCTAAGGGTATAACATCTTTTTCAGTTTGTCATCAAATTCAAAAAAAGCATATAATTTAAAGAAGTGTGGCCATAACGGAACTTTAGATCCAGATGCAACTGGAGTTATGCTTGTTGCTTGTGATAAGGCCACTAAGCTTTTACCTTTTTTTAATATACATGATAAAACATATGAAGCAGAGTTTGAATTTGGTTTTGAAACAACTACACTTGATGCAAGTGGAGAAATAGTTAATTTTGGAGAAACAAATATTGAACTAAATAAAAATTTTTAGAGGCAATCGATGTTTTTATATTTACAAAAAGAACAAATTCCCCCTATGTATTCAGCTATAAAATTAAACGGTAAAAAGATGGTTGATCTTGCAAGAAAAAATATTAATGTTGATTTACCACCAAGAGAAATCAATTACCTATCTAAGCCTAAAAATTATTAATTACCTAAATGTTAATGGAAAAAAACTATTGTTAAGATTAGACTTGAAGTTTCAAAGGGATTTTATGTTAGATCATTTGGTAGGGACCTTGGTAGACTAGTGAAAAGCTGTGCAACAATGATTTCATTAAATAGAATTGCTAGCGGAAGTATAAATATTGATAATGCAAGTAGTCTTGATGACATTTTAAATAAAAAAGTACAATCAATTGATATCGCTTGTGCATTAAATAGTTTTGCTAGGCTTGATGTCAATGATTATATAGCTCATTTAGTTAAAAATGGTGTGAAACTTGATGAAAAGACAAACAAATATCGATAATAATTTATTGATTTATAATAATGATAAGCTGATTGCTGTTTATAAAAAAATAATAAAAAAACTATGAATGTGTCGTAATTTTAGAGGGTGATAATTCATGAAGGTAATAAAAAAATTTCTAATATGGTGTATGAGCCAATTAATGAAGACGTTTGCGTAGCTATTGGTAATTTCGATGGTGTGCATCGTGGACATCAAATTTTAATTGAGCAAAGTAAAAAGCATGGCTATAAAAGTGGTGTATTAACATTTTATCCGCATCCATCAATTTATTTAAAGCATTTAGATAACTATCCATTGTTAACACCTATTGAGCATAAAATTGATATAATTAAAAAAATGAATGTTGATTATTTAATTATAATTGAGTTTAATGAAATGCTTGCAACAATGCCTAAAGAACAATTTATTTTGCATTTACATAAGCTTAATATTAAGGCAATTGTTTGTGGCTATGATTTTACTTTTGGAGATAAAGCCCTTGGAACAATCCGCGATTTGGAAAAAGAATTTGAAACCTACGAAGTTCCAAAATTCGTTTTAGGCTCAGTAAGAGTCTCTTCAACATATACAAGAGAATTAATTAGCTCGGGTCTAGTAGAAGTTGCAGCTCAAATGCTTGGCAGACATTATTCAATAAGAGGAGAAGTTATTCATGGTAATCATCTAGGAAACTGCCAATGGCTTTCCTACAGCTAATATTAATTATGGCATATATTTATTACCTGAAAATGGTGTATATTATGTCAAGGTTTTGGTTGCTGATAAAGCGTATGATGGAATGTGTAATATTGGTAATAATCCAACATTTAATTATTCGGAGAATAAACGCTTAGAGGTTAATATTTTTTTGATTTTAATAAAATGATTTATGGCAATAAAATTGAGATGTTTTTTTCTATCAAAAGATAAGAAATGAAAAAAATATAACTCAAAGGATGAATTAATAAATCAATTAACCTTTGATAAAGAAATGTGCAAAAAAATATCGCTAAAAAAACTCCAAAAAAATGATATTGATTAATGTAATCAAGTATGATATACTAAAAAAGACGGCTTTCTAAGTTGTTCGTTTCCTCGAACGTCATCTTGGATAACCGCAACTATAATAAACTAAATGGAGGTAAATTCTCGTGGCATTAACACAAGAACAAAAAGCAAATCTAATTAAGGAATTCGGCGCAAACGAAAAGGATACAGGCTCAACAGCAGTTCAAATTGCTATTTTAACAGCTGAAATTAAGCAATTAAATGAGCATTTATCTGTTCATATTCATGACCATCATTCACGTCGTGGACTAATGATGAAGGTTGGACAACGTCGTAGCTTACTTAAGTATTTAATGAAGTCAGACCTTGAAAAGTATGCTGAGGTTTGCGACAAATTAGGTATTCGTCGTTAATCGAACTACTAAATTATTATTTTGAAAAAGGAAACAAATTTACTTTTGTTTCTTTTTAACTAATTTCTATTTTTTTAATTGAAATTTGTGGTATAATTAATACGTTAATAGAAAAAAATAAGATATTTGAAGGAGAATTTCAATATGAGTGAAATTAAACGTTTCGAATATACATGGGGTGGAAGACCTCTTGTAATCGAAATTGGTGAAGTTGCTAAACAAGCAAATGGTGCATGTTTAGTATACTATGGTGGAAGTGTGGTACTATCAACCTGTGTGTCTAATAATGAAGCATCTACCCAAGACTTCTTTCCATTAATGGTTTTATACCAAGAAAAATTATATGCTGCTGGTAAGATTCCAGGAGGATTTTTGCGTCGTGAGGGACGTCCTAGTGAACATGAAACACTTGTTTCACGTTTAATTGATAGACCAATCAGACCAATGTTTGCTGATGGCTTTAGAAATGAAGTTCAGGTTATTAATATGGTATTATCATCTGATCCTGATTGTACACCTGAAATGGCTGCAATGCTAGGATCTAGTATTGCCTTAATGATTTCTGATATTCCATTTGAAGGACCAATTGCTGGTGTAAAGGTAGGAAGAGTTAATGGTGAATTAATTATTAACCCAACACCTGCTCAAGCAGAGGTTTCAGACATCGATCTAACTGTTGCTGGTACACATCAAGCAATCAATATGGTTGAAGCAGGTGCTGATATGGTAAGCGAAGCTGAAATGCTTGAAGCTTTAAAGTTTGGTCATGCCGAAATTCAAAGATTATGTGATTTCCAACAAGAGATTATCAAAGAATGTGGAAAGCCTAAGATGGAGGTTAGCCTATTTGAGGTTAATAAAGAAATTGACCAAGAGGTAAGACAATATGCTCAAGAAAAGCTTATTGCTGCTATTCGAATTGAGGATAAGCTTGAAAGATATGCTAAAATTGATGAGGTAAATGAAGAAACTGTTGCCCATTTTGATGAAAAAGTATTTATTACCGAAAAGGGTGGAATTAAAGTAATCGATGAAGACGCTAAGCGTGAGTATTTAAGTCAAGTAAGACATACTCTAGAGGATATTTTACATACTGAGGTTAGACGCCTTATAAGTGTTGATAAAATTCGTCCTGACGGTCGTAAGCAGGATGAAATCAGACCATTATCATCAAGAATTGATGTTTTACCAAGAACTCATGGTTCAGCACTATTCACAAGAGGACAAACTCAAGCTTTAGCTACTACAACACTTGGTTCATTAAATGATAATCAAATAATTGATGGACTTGGTCTTGAAGAAAATAAGCGCTTTATGCTACATTATAATTTTCCACAATTTTCAGTTGGTGAAACAGGAAGATATGGTTCACCTGGTAGAAGAGAAATTGGTCATGGTGCCTTAGGTGAAAGAGCCCTATCATATGTTATTCCATCTGCTGATGAATTTCCTTATACAATTCGTGTTGTAAGTGAAATTTTGGAGTCAAATGGTTCATCATCACAAGCAACAATTTGTGCTGGTACATTAAGCCTTATGGCTGCTGGTGTTCCAATTAAGGCACCGGTTGCTGGTATTGCAATGGGATTAATTATGACTGATGAAGAGCATTATATGGTTCTAACTGATATTCAAGGTATGGAAGACCACCTTGGCGATATGGACTTTAAGGTTGCAGGTACTAGAACAGGTATCACTGCATTACAAATGGATATCAAAATTCGTGGAATTTCCTTTAAGATTTTAGAAGAGGCCCTAGCACAAGCTAAAAAGGGTCGTTTTGAAATTCTTGACCATATGGAAAAAGACTATTAAAGAACCTAGAAAGGAATTATCAGAATTTGCACCAAAGGTATTAATGACTAGAATTAGTCCAGACAAAAATTAAAGAAGTAATTGGTGCCGGTGGAAAGGTAATTAATCAAATTATCGAGGAAAATAATGATGTAAAGATTGATATTGAGCAAGATGGTAGAGTTTATGTTATGCATAATGATATCAACTGGGCTAGAAAAGCAATCAAGAAGATTGAAGATTTAGTTAGAGAGGCAAAGGTCGGCGAAATCTATACAGGTAAGGTTACACGTATTGAAAAAAATATGGTGTATTTGTTGAACTTTGGGATGGCGTTGAAGGACTTTTGTCACATTTATAAGCTTGCTTTAGAAAGAGTAGAAAAAAATGTGAAGATGTTGTTTATCTAGGCGATTCAATAATTGTAAAATGCATTAATATTAATGAAAAAAAGGTCAAATAGATTTATCTCGTAAGGATGCTTTAAAAGGCGTAATGAAGGATAAAGATGATTCAAAAAGCTGAATAATTAAATTGTGCCATTTTAATGGCACTTTTTATATTGTAGAAAAAAATGATTTTTAGTTTTACCTAAAAATCATTTTTTTAGTAGTTTATAAGCCATGTTTTGTTCTCATATGAGTGGTAATCATCTATCTACATAGAAAAATCTATGTTCCTTTTTATTTCTTCATTTAAAAATAAAAAAAGACTCCCCTACCAAAGTTTGGGTTGCTAGCTTGAGGGGTTTACCAACGTTTCACCTTTTAAATTTCTTTAAAGCTCGTCACTGTGGCACGTTACAAAGTACGCCTTATTATAAATAACTTAGGCTTCCTTCGCCGTAATGTAAAATACATTCCTTAGGTTATTTTTTCCCTAAGCACAAACACTACATTCATCTCAGAATGTGCTAGCATGGACTTTCCTAACGTATAAATACGCTCGATTACCAAACTACCTTTTAAATATTTTACATTACTATGATCAAGGTGAATGAGAGAAGTTAATTTATGATTATTGAAAAAATTAATTTTTTTTAGTATAATAAATTGTTGTAAAGGAGCGATATAAATGCCATCTTTAGAAGATTTGAAAAAAGACAGACAAAAAAATTAGAAATTTTTTTGTATAATTGCTCATATAGATCATGGAAAAATCTACACTTGCAGATCGTATACTTGAAATTTGTGATAGTGTAGAAAAAAGAGAAATGCAGGATCAAATTTTAGATTCAATGGAGCTTGAACGTGAAAGGGGAATAACAATTAAGCTTAATGCGGTTTGTCTTAATTATAAGTCAGATGATGGGAATACCTATGAACTACATCTGATTGATACACCTGGACATGTTGACTTTACCTATGAGGTTTCAAGAAGTCTTGCTGCCTGTGAGGGAGCAATACTTGTTGTAGATGCAACACAAGGAGTAGAAGCTCAAACTCTGGCAAACGTTTATTTAGCAATTGATAGTAATTTAGAAATATTACCTTTTAATAAATAAGATTGACTTGCCTAGTGCAGATATTGAACACACAAGACATGAAATTGAGGATGTCATTGGACTTGACGCTTCAAATGCTGTTCTTGCTTCGGCAAAAACTGGTGTTGGTGTAAGAGATATATTAGAACAGATTGTAAAATATGTTCCATCACCAACTGGCAATCCAAGTGCTCCTGTTCAAGCACTTATCTTTGATAGTGCCTTTGATGCTTATCTTGGAGTTGTTATTTTAGTATGTGTAAAAGAAGGAACAATAAATGTTGGTGACACTATTCATATGCACGCAACAAATGCTGAATACCAGGTAGTATCTCTTGGTGTAAAGACGCCCAAGGAAGAATTTAGAAGCTTTTTATCAGCAGGTGATGTTGGTTTTATTACCGCTTCAATTAAGGACATAAATAAAGTCCATGTTGGTGATACAATTACGACTAAAGAAAATTATGCAGCAGATGCACTTGCTGGATATCGTAAGCTTAATCCGATGGTATTCTGTGGACTTTATCCAATTGATACTAAACAATATGAGGATTTGAAGGACGCTCTTGATAAACTAAAGCTTTCTGATGCATCCCTTGTTTATGAGCCAGAAACATCACAGGCCTTAGGCTTTGGATTTAGAACAGGCTTTTTAGGATTACTTCATATGGATATCGTTAAGGAAAGAATTGCTCGTGAATTTGGTATCGATTTAATAGCAACAGCACCATCTGTTAGCTACCATGTTTATTTAACTGATGGCGAAATGATAGAAATGGATAACCCATCAGGACTACCAGAGCCTAACTACATTGATCATATTGAAGAGCCATTCGTAAAGGCGACAATTATGACACCATCAGAATATGTTGGTGCAATTATGGATTTATGTCAAAAAAAGCGTGGTACCTTCATTGATATGCAATATATTGAAGAAACTCGAGTTCTAATTCATTATGAATTACCATTGCTAGAAATTGTTTATGATTTCTTTGATAAATTAAAAAAAGTTATACTAAGGGCTATGCATCATTTGATTATGAACTAGCTGAATATAAGGAATCTAAGCTGGTTAAAATGGATATTATGCTAAATGGTGATGTTGTTGATGCCTTATCAAGCATTGTTCATAAGGATTTTGCCTATAATCGTGGTAAAATATTGGTTGAAAAGCTTAAGGATATTATCCCAAGACAATTATTTGAGGTACCAGTTCAGGCGGTAATAAATCATAAAGTTATTGCCAGAAGTGATATAAAAGCTATGCGTAAGGACGTATTAGCTAAATGTTATGGTGGCGATATTTCTCGTAAAAAGAAGCTACTAGAAAAACAAAAAGAAGGTAAAAAGAAAATGAAGGAAATTGGTTCTGTTGAGGTTCCACAGGAGGCCTTCTTAGCTATTTTATCTTCAGACGAAAATTAATTTTACTAAAAAAAGAGGAAGAAAAAAATGAAACAAGAAAAAAATGTCCATATTGTGAACAAAAGGAATATTTAGCTAAATTTGGTTATTTAGCATTTGAAACTAGCACATCTTTAGTTATTGTATTTAAAGACCAAAGCCATAAAGGAAGAATGATAGTTGCTTATAAAAAAAGACCATGTAGCTGAGATCAAGGACTTAAGTGTTGAAGAAAGAAATGCTTTTTATGAAGGATGTTTGCGACGTTGCAAATGCAATTCAAAAGGCTTATTCACCAGATAGAATTAACTATGGTGCATATGGAGATACTTTAGGTCATCTTCACATTCACTTAGTACCAAAATATAAAGATGGTTTTGAATGGAATGGAACATTCCAAATGAATACAGGAAATCTTGTAAGCGAAGATGAATGCAAAAGATAGCCCAAATTATCAAAGATAATTATAAAGCATAATTAAAATGGATATCTTAAATGATATCCATTTTAAATTTAAAGGAGGAATTTTATGAAGCCAGAGCTTTTAGCACCAGCAGGAACATTTGAAGCATTTAAGCAAGCAATCTTTAATGGAGCTGATGCGGTTTATCTAGCAACAGAAAAAAATTTGGAGCTAGAGCCTATGCTAAAAAAATTTAACAATAGATGAATTAAAAGGAAGCTTTAAGATTAGCCCATCCTTTAAATAAAAATATATATGTAACAGTTAATACAATTTTAAAAAGAAAATGAAGTTGAAGAATGCAAAAAAATACCTAAATACATTATATGAGTTAGGTGTTGATGGTGTAATTTTAGCTGATTTTGCGATGATTAATTATGTTATAAATAATTTAAATGAAATGGAAGCTCATATTTCTACACAATGTGGTGTTAAGGATTTAAATGATGTGCTTTTTTTCGAAAAAATGAATGCTAAAAGATGTGTTATCGCTAGAGAAAAATTCCATTGAAAGCATAAAAAAACATAAAAAGTAATTCCCATATGCCTCTTGAGGTTTTTTTGCCTATGGAGCATTATGTGTAAGCTATAGTGGTGGCTGTTTATTTTCATCATTATTGTCATTACGTTCAGGAAATCGAGGAAGATGTGCTCAAAATTGTCGTAGAGAGTACCAAATCTTTAAAAATGGTGAGCAATTAGCTACTACTGGCTACCACTTATCTATGCGTGATTTAAATACAGCAAATAATTTTAAAGACTTTATTGCTGCTAATGTGGATTCATTAAAAAAATAGAAGGCCGAATGAAATCTCCTGAATATGTAAAAAAATAGTAACAAGTGAGCTTAGAAAAAAAGCTTGATAATGTTTCCTATAATCCTGCAAAAATTAGATACAGTTTTTTTCATAGAAATTATACAAATGGCTTTGTTTTTTTAATGAAGATAATGGTCAAATAGTTGATGAAGGCAAAAAAATCTAATGAGGGAGCATTCATTGGAAAAAAATAGGCCAAAAAGCAAGGCAAGCTAACTGAATTAATTTTTAAATAGAAATCTAAATGTAAATGATAGAATTCGTATAGAAGATGATGAGGATTATTATTTTACAATTGATAAAATGTATAATTCAAATTTAAAAGGAAATAAAAAGAAGCAAGTAAAAGCGCTTATGTTTTTGATTTATAAGAATTATAAGCCTGGTACTAAAATTTTTTTAAAATGATAGATTCAACAATTGACTTAACAATTTCTAATTCTATGAAAAATGCCATTAATTATTAGCTGTTTTGGAAATGCCAATGATTATTTATTATTAAAAAGCCAAAATAGGAAATAAAACCTTTACTGTAAAAATCAAATGAAATTATTTTAGAGGCTCAAAAAGCAAGCGATTACATATGATTCATTATTTAAGCAATTAAATAAGCTAGTTGATACTCCATTCTATTTAAAAAAACTCGATTTTTAATTTAAGTGATGATTGTTTTATGTCAATTAAAGATATTAATGAAACAAGAAGATTACTTATCAAGCAAATTTTTGGATTATTACCAAAATTAAAAAGAGATTTAAAAAGAAATTAAAGAAGATGTTAAAAGCTTTCGATTTTGCAAATGAATCAGAAATTGAGCTTGTAGCTAAATGTCAAACCCTTGAGCAATACAATGCTTTAAAAGGAAATGGGAATAAAAAAACTATTTATTATGAGAATTATATTCCCTACGTTAATGCTAAATATCAAGATATTAAGGAGGAATATATCTTAGCTGGGAATTATGGAGCAATTAACTATTATGAAAATAAAAAAATTACTGCAGATTACAGTTTTAACACCTTAAATAGTGAAGCAATCTATGATTTATTAAAAGTGGGATGTAGTAGTGTTTGTCTATCATTAGAAACAGATAAGGAGCTTTTAAAGGAGATAGCAACTGGTTTTGAACAAAAATATAATGCTAAGGCTCCAATTGAATTTGTTTGTTATGGACATCAAAATTTAATGACTATGAAATATTGTCCTCTTAAAAGATTTAAGCAATGCGGTCAATGTAAAAAAATAATACCTATATGCTTAAAGATAATTATGGCGCATTTTATTTAACTCATACGGATTGTATAACCCATATTTTAAATGAAAAAAAGCTTTTAAATCTAGTTGATGAGCTTGATTATATTAAAAAATATGCTTCTAAGATAAGGATGGATTTTACAATTGAAAATAAAGAAGAGGTTAAACAAATTGTCAATATGTTTAAAAACAAATTGAATAATGCCTCAGTTAAAAAAGAATTTAATGCAAATACGCAAACTCGAGGATATTATTTAAGACCTATATTGTAATTGCGAAAAAAATAAAAAAATTTAAAAAAATTTAGTTATGAACTAATTTGCTAAAACAAGAAATTTTAGAATACTAATTTCTTGTTTTTTTATTATATTTAAATGTATTTTTTTAGAAAACTAAGAAAAAAATGGGGATTTTTTTTAAAAAAGTTGTTTTTTTGTTATATTTTTTTAAATGATAAAATAAAAACTATCACAGATGTGAAATAATAAGGAAGGAGGGTACACATAGTGTACAATTATGTAATGCTAGTCGGCAGGCTTGCAAAGGATCCCGTTTTACGTGAACTTAAGGATGGCAAAAAGGTTGTTGAATTAGTGCTTGCTGTTCAAAGAGGTTTCAAGGACTATAATGGTGAACAAACAGTTGATTATATTCCTGTTACTGTTTGGGAGGCTTTAGCTGAAGCATCTAGTGAATATCTTACTAAGGGTAAAATGATTCTTGCTAAAGGAAGAATTACTCCTAAAAAGGAATTGGATACTTTAGCTTCTGGTGCAACTGTCCAAAATTATTTTGTAACTGCTGATAAGATTGTTTTTCTCTCTGGTACTACAAAAAGAAGGAAGAAGACCAAATTTAATGGTCTTTTTCTTTTTTTGTCAGTTATAATTTACTCGTTATTATATAGTTTAAATTACGCTAATTTAGAAAAATTAAATGTTATATGCATATCATTTGACAATATTCTTATTAATGGTAAAAATTGATGATGTCTAAATAATGTAATATATTTGGAAGAGAGTATTATTTTAATAAGGAGATGATTTTATGTTATTTGGTCGTCATATGTCAAAAATACTATTTAAAGTATATTTTATTTTACTTAATTGGTATTGTTGGTCTAGCTTTAGTCGACTATTATCAATTAAAGATTCCCGAATATTTAGGTGATATAGTTACTGCTGTTGAGGGTAGCAATGATATAACAGTTGCGGCCATATCTGTTATAATCTACGGTTTGGTTAAGGTAGGCATAATAATGTGCTTAGGAAGAATGCTTTGGCGTTTTGCATTATTTAATGCTTCTGGAAGAATCGAAGCTTCATTACGTAAAGAAATGTTTTTAAAAAGTGAAAGATTATCTCAAAGATATTATCACGAAAATAAGGTAGGAAGCGTAATGGCTTGGTTTACAACTGATCTAGAAACGATTGAAGAATTCATTGGTTGGGGCTTTGTAATGCTATTTGATGCCATTTTTCTTATCAGTTGTTGTTATTATTAAAAATGCTTAAATTAAATCTAGTATTATCACTTATTTCCTTTATTCCCCTATTATTAATCATAATTTGGGGTGGACTAGTTGAAAAATTTATGGCAATGCGTTGGACAAATCGTCAAAAGGAATTTGATAGATTATATGATTTCACTCAAGAGAACTTCACTGGTATTAGAGTAATAAAAGCATTTGTAAAGGGTACAAATGAAATTCATACATTTGCTAAAATAGCTAGGAAGAATCAAGATACAAATATTGATTTTGTTAAGATTTCAGTTTTGTTTGATGTAATTATTTCATTGCTTATAGCTGCTATAATGGCAATAATTTTAGGCTTTGGAGGCTGGTTTGCTTATTCAACAGCCATAGGTAAGGAAATTGTTATTTTTGGTCAAAGCGTTAATTTAGAGGCTGGTGAGCTTGTAACATTCTTAGGATATTTTGAATCAATAGTATGGCCAATGATGGCTTTAGGTCAAATTGTTTCAATGCTTTCAAGAGCTTCAGCATCATTAAAGCGTATCTCTCATTTCCTTGATGAGGATGAAGAGATAAAAAACAATCCAAACAGCTATAAGCTAGAGGATGTTAAAGGTAAAATCACCTTTAAAAACTATTCATTTGAATATCCAGGTAGTAAGCAGCATTCTCTTGATAATATCAGTTTTGAGATTAATCCTGGTGAAACAATTGGCGTTATAGGTAAAATTGGTAGTGGAAAAACAACACTAGTCAATTCTTTATTGCGTCTTTATAATGTTGAGCCTAATACCATTTTTATTGATGATCATGATATAATGGATTGCGATATAAATTCAGTAAGAGAATCAATAAGTTATGTACCACAAGATAATTTCTTATTTAGTGATAAAATTAGAAACAATATTGCATTCTCAAATCGAGGAATTGATTTTGCTAGAATTAAAAAGGCTGCTCAATTTGCTGATGTTGATGAAAACATATCATGTTTTCAAGAAGGATATGACACCTTATCAGGTGAACGTGGTGTTTCCCTATCTGGTGGTCAAAAGCAGCGTATTAGTATTGCTCGTGTATATATTAAAGAAGCGCCAATTATGATTATGGATGACTCTGTATCAGCAGTAGATGTTAAAACTGAAGAAAACATCTTAAAAAAATATTAAAGATAATCGTAATGGAAAAAAACTACCATAGTTATTGCATCTAGAGTTTCAACAGTATCTCATTTAAGCAGAATTTTAGTTTTTAAATGAAGGCAAAATTGAGGCATTTGATACACCTGAAAACTTATTAAAAACTTCACCTACCTATCAAAATATGGTACGCCTTCAGGCATTAGAAGCAGAAGTAGAAGGAGGTAATCAATAATGGATGAATTTGAAGAGCAATCAAAAATTAAAGGGCGATCATAAAATTCCTTTTTAAAAATAATGTTTAAAAAGGACAATGAATTATGTTAAGCCAGAATGGAAAAAGATTTTTTTATTATCATTTATTTTAATTATCGTTAATGTTGCCTTGGATATTTTTTTACCTTTGTTTATTGGAAATATAACTGATAATTTAGGTAAAAATTAGTAGTGATCTTTATGATTTAGTTGAAAAAAAGAAGATTATTTAAACAAATTATTTTTCTTTACTCTTTGTTATTTTAGTATAAGTGTAGTTAATCAGGTATTTTTTTATATATCGAGTCAATGCTATTACAAAAGGCAGGACAACAAATAATCTATAATTTAAGAGTTGAAGTGTTTACTCATATTGAAAAATATGAGCCAAAAATCAGTTTGATGAAATGCCAGTTGGTTCATTAGTAACAAGAGTTTGTTCATATACAGCTTCTATGTCTGATTTATTCACCAATGTTTTTGGTCAATGTTTTTAAAAAAATGCCTTAACAATAATTGGTGTTTATGTAGCAATGATTATAATTTCACCAATGTTAGCATTAATTTTGTTAGGATTTGTAGTTATAGTGTTTATAACATCATATTTCTTTAGTAAGGTAGTCGGTAAAACATTTAGAAATGAAAGAAGATATATCTCTGATTTAAATACTTATTTAAATGAAAATTTATCTGGAATGAAGATTATTCAGATATTCAACCAGCAAAAATATAAGGAAGAAGAGTTTATCATAAAAAATGAAGCACTTCGTAAGGCTAGATATAAGATTGTTATAGCTTTTGGTATCTATCGACCATTCATTACCTTATTATATGTTTTGGCTATTGCTGTAACCTTTGCAATGGGTATTACACTACATTTAGGTGCTGGTTCTATTGTTAATTTCTATTTATACTTATCTAAATTCTTCAACCCTATTCAAAAATTTAGCTGATCAATTAAATAATATTCAAAAAAATCATTTTTCAGCATCAGAAAGATTATTTAATCTATTGGATGTAGCTCCTGAGGTTAAGGATAGTCCTGACGCTATAGAAATTAATCATTTTGATGGACATATTGAATTTAAGCATGTTTGGTTTGCTTATAAAGCTGATAATTGGATTTTAAAGGATGTTTCATTTGAAATTTTACCAAAGCAAAGTTGTGCCTTTGTTGGTGCTACAGGAGCTGGTAAAACAACAATTTTAGGATTGATTGTCCGTAATTACGAAATTCAAAAAGGGTCAAATTTTAATAGATGGTATTGATATAACCAAAATAAAAATTGATTCCTTAAGAAAAGCTATTGGTCAAATGCTTCAGGATGTGTTTATGTTTAGTGGCTCAGTAAAAAAAGTAACATAGCACTTAATGATGATTCAATTAGTGATGAAAAGGTTATGGAAACCTGTAAATATGTAAATGCTGATTCATTCATTTCTAAATTACCAAAGGGCTTAAACGAAGAAGTAATTGAGCGTGGTGAGAATTTCTCACAAGGTCAAAGACAATTATTGTCATTTGCAAGAACTGTAATTCATTCTCCACAAATTTTGATTTTGGATGAAGCAACTGCAAACATCGATACAGAAACTGAAGTTTTAATTCAACAATCACTAGAGAAAATTAAAAGTATAGGTACAATGCTAGTTGTAGCTCATAGATTATCAACTATCCAAAAATCAGATCAAATTATTGTTTTACAGCATGGGGAAATAATTGAAAGAGGAACCCATCAGGATTTATTAAAGCAAAAAGGATATTATTATAAATTATATCAATTACAATTTGAAGGAAGAAACTAATTAAAAAAAGTATGCATTTTTTTGCATACTTTTTTTAATGATTTTAAACGTGAAATGTGGTAAAAATTAAAGCATAAGGAGTTTTATATATGCTTGGATTATATGTTCATATTCCCTTTTGTAAATCAATATGCTCATATTGTGATTTTAACAAACAATTATGCTATAGTAATAAACAAATTAGAGAATATATTGATGCCTTAAAAAAAGAAATTGAAAAAAATATAGAGATTACTTTAATAATATTCAAACAATTTATATTGGTGGTGGTACACCTAATTCGATTTCATTAAATTTATTAGATGAACTTTTTATCATTTATTGATAGCTATAAAAAAATAATATTATTGAATATACAATTGAGGTTAATCCAGAGCTACTAAGCGTTGAACAAATAAAAATGCTTTCTAAAGTATGGAATTAATAGAATTAGTATTGGCGTTCAAAGCTTTGATTCAAAGGTTATTGAAGCAATAAGACGACACCATAATAAAGAAATTGTTTTTAAAAAGCGATAAATAATTGTCATATGCTAGGTCTTAATAATATCAACATTGATATGATGTATGGACTTCCTAAGCAAGATTTAGCTTCACTTCAAAATGATTTAGCGATTATTAAAGATTTGAATATTAAGCATATTAGCTATTATAGCTTAATATTAGAGGATAAGACCATTTTAAGTTACGAATTAAACAATAAACTAATTAATATTCCAGATGATGACTTAACTGCAGATATGAATGATATTGTCACTAAAAAGCTTCAGGATTTTGGCTATATCCGCTATGAAATAAGTAATTATGCAAGACCTGATTATCAAAGTAAGCATAATCTTTTATATTGGAATAAGGAAGAATATATTGGAGTAGGTATGGCCGCAACATCCTATGTTAATCATATAAGATGGACGAATACCACTAATATTTCTAAATATATTAGTGGTATAAATTTACAAATAATAGAAAAAGCTTAGTATCGAGGATGAAAAAAAAGAATTTTTTTTAATGGGATTAAGAAAAATTAATGGCGTTAATATCAATGAATATTACAATAAATATAATGAAAATCCTATTTTAAAGTTTAATTTGAACAAATGGATTAATAACGGACTATTAGAAATAGATAATTCTTATCTTAAATTTACTAAAAAAAGGTATTAATCTTGGGAATATTGTTTTTGAGGAGTTTATTTAATGGAACCTATAAACTTAACATTACATGATACAGAATATCAAAAATGCTGGATATACTCATACTAGATTAATTGCTAGAGGATTTGTTTTAAATAAAGAAAACAAAATATGCTTGCTTCATATTATTGGTGAGGATGAGTTTGGCAATAGAGATTATTACGAATCACCTGGCGGTGGAGTTGAAAAATAATGAGGATTTAAAAAAACAGCATTACTTAGAGAAACTAGAGGAAGAAATTGGTTTTAAAATGTGAAATAATAGATTATTTAGGAGTCGTTTATGATGAATATAATCTAATTAAAAAGGAAAAAAACATAAATAATTATTTTCTATGCAAAAACCATTAAGAAAAACAATTTCTAATCATGTTTCATATGGTGATTCCTTAATTAAAGAAATTTGCTTTTTTTGATATTGATGAGGCATTAAGCAAATATGAAAAATATGAATAAGAATTTAGTTCAAAAAGCTTGTATATAATAGAGAATATCCTATTTTTAAAAAAACAGTAAAAAGATATTTTAAAGGTTAGTGATTTAAAATGAAAAAAACGTCCATTAGATCAAGAATTATATGAAATAACTGATTTTAAATATTATTTAGAAAGTGAAAGAAGACTTGCTAAAAAAATACGGTTATGAGCTATATTAGTTATTTAAATCAATATGCCGATTTCTTATTAACTTATGAAAATATTAAGGAGGCTGTTGATATTGATTCTACTCATATCAAAAAAATATTTGAATTCTCTTAAGAAAAAAAGGTGTTTCTAAACAAACTATTGCAAGAAAAAAATAACGTCTATAAAGGAATTCCATAAATTTATATGTAGAGAATTTAGAACTTCTGAAAATCCAGCAATTTTTTTATTGATAAGCCAAAGCTTGATAAAAAAACTTCCTGTTGTTTTAACCCAGGATGAAATTGCTAAAATGCTCGATTCAATAAAGACTGATACTCCTCTTGGTAAAAGAAACAAAGCAATGATGGAAACACTTTATGCAACTGGTTTAAGAGTTAGTGAACTTTTAGGTCTTACAACCCTTAATATTCATTTAAATGCTAAATATATCGATGTTATTGGCAAGGGAAATAAAGAAAGAATGGTACCTATTGGCGATGTAGCAGTTTCTGCTATAAGGGATTACATCGAGCATGGTAGAAATGAAATTTGCAAGGTTCCTGGCTCCTTATTATTCTATAATTATAAAGGAGAAGCCATATCAAGGCAGGGCTTCTTTAAATACGTTAAAAATCTAGCCATCGATAATGGTATAACAAAAGAGGTTACACCACATACAATTCGTCATAGCTTTGCAACCCACCTTCTTGAAAATGGAACAGATTTAAGAATAGTGCAGGAGCTATTAGGACATGAAGATATTTCAACTACACAAATATATACTCATATAGAAAAAAAGCCATTTAAAAAGATATGTATAATCATACCCATCCAATGGCAAGAAAGGATGATAAAAAATGAAATTTAAAAAGAGTATTTACAATCGTAATGGATTCAGTTGGCTGCGGAACAGCCCCAAAAAGTAAGGATTATAATGATGAAGGAGCAAATACAATTGGTCATATTGCAAAAATATTGCAATGGTATTACTCTACCAACTTTAGAAAAACTTTGGTTATGGAAATTTAACTGATATCATAGGAGTTAAACCAAATGCTAGCGCAATTGCCTATTATGGTAAAGAGGATGAGCTATCAACTGGCAAAGATACAATGACAGGTCATTTTGAAATTATGGGCGTACTTACAACAAAGCCATTTAAAACATTTACTGATACAGGCTTTCCTAAGGAGCTAATTGCTGAGTTAGAAGAAAAAACTGGTTACAAGGTTATTGGTAATTGTGCCGCTTCAGGAACAGAAATTATTAAAGAGCTTGGTGAAGAGCATTTAAAAACTAAAGCAATGATTGTTTATACATCAGCAGATAGTGTTTTACAAATTGCTTGCCATGAAGAAGCTTTTGGACTTGAAGAATTATATCGTTGCTGTAAAATTGCAAGAGAAATTTGTATGAAGCCTGAATATTTAGTTGGTAGAATCATAGCTAGACCATTTATAGGCACAAATAAAGATAATTTTAAGAGAACTCCAAATAGACATGATTATGCATTATCACCATCAAAGAAAAACAACACTTGACTATTTAAAGGAATCAGGATACGATGTTATTTCTATTGGAAAAAAATTAGTGATATTTATAATAATTGTGGAATTACTGAATCTAATAGGACTATTTCTAATCATGATGGAATGACCAAAATGATTAATTTTTGTGTAAAAAAATAGAGACTTTAAAGGTATTTGCTATGCTAATTTAGTTGACTTTGATGCTTTATACGGCCATAGACGTGATCCGATCGGTTATAAAAATGCGCTTGAAGAATTTGATAATGATTTAAGTGAATTAATTCCTTTGCTTAAAGATGATGATTTACTTTTTAATAACTGCCGATCATGGAAACGATCCAACATGGACAGGAACAGATCATACGAGAGAATATGTACCTATTTTTGCTTATAACAAAAAAATTTTAAAAGGTGGAAATCTAGGAGTCAGAGATTCATTTGCTGACTTAGGTCAAACAATTGCTGAAAAATTTTGATGTTACAAGACAAACAATTGGAAAAATCATTTTTTTAGAATCTTTTAAAAATAGGAGCAAAAATATGAAGGACTTTATATATAATACACCTACAAAAGATTTATTTTTGGAAAAAAATAAAGAAAAATGAACTTTTAAACATATTAAAAAGAATATAATGCAAAAAGGATATTATTACATTATGGTAAATCATCAATTATTAAAAAGTGGACTTTACGATAAAATAACTAACCTTTTTAAAGGATAGTGGTATAGAAATGTTTGAACTACCAGGTGTAATGGCTAATCCTAAGCTATCACTTGTAAAAAGGTGTAAAAAATTTGTAAGGATAACAACATCGATTTTATATTAGCTGTTGGTGGGGGAAGTGTAATTGATTCAGCCAAAAGTATAGCCGTTGGCGCATTAGTTGATTTTGATCCTTGGCTATTCCAAATTAAAGCTAGAAAGCCAGCTAAGGCTTTACCTATAGGAGTAATTCTAACAATTGCCGCTGCAGGAAGTGAAATGAGTAATTCTTGCGTAATTACAAACGATGAAACTAAAGAAAAAAACGTGGATTTAATGATGAAATAAATCGTGTTAAATTTTGCTATTATGGATCCAATATTAACATTTAGTGTTTCTAAATATCAAACTGGCTGTGGTGTAGTTGATATAATGATGCATACGCTTGAAAGATTCTTTTGCAGATCCAAATGAAAAATTCAGATTTAACTGATAATATAGCCATAGCATTGTTAAAAGAGGTTATTAAATCTGGTAAAATAGTAATTAATAATCCAAATAATTATGATGCTAGAGCAACTCTAATGTGGGCTTCAAGCCTTTCACACAATGGTCTTACAAGCTGTGGAAAGGAATATCAAATGTCTGTTCATCAGTTAGAGCATGAAGTAAGCGGTATGTTTGATAATGTAGCTCATGGAGCAGGTTTAGCAGTAATATGGCCAGCATTTGCTCTAAGAGCATTTAAAAGTGATTTAAAACACTTTAAACGCTTTGCATATGAGGTTATGGAAATTATCCCTACTGATTCATTAGAAAGCGATATATTAGCGTCTATCTATAAATTAAAAAGAATTTTATCAGGAAATAGGTATGCCTACAAGCTTCTCTGAACTAGGAATAAACGAAGATGATATCAAACAAATAGCTTTAAATTATAGTCAAAACCAAAAACAAGAATAATCCATGATATAATTGATGTTGACTATAATGAAGCACTTAAAAATATTAATGCTTGCAAAAATAATTCATAAGTAATCTAGAGTATAAAAACTAGGTTACTTATTTTTATACTTACAGTATTAGTTTAAAAATAGTGTGTAAATTAAATAAAAATATTGGCTTTAATTATTTTTTTAAATATTTTAATTGCATTAATAATTAATTCAAATATAGAATTTATCCATAAAAAGCTTAAAAATATATAGTTAAGGTCAATAAAAAGAATTTCAAAAATTAATCTAGTATCAATAGCTAGATTAAATGTATATAAATATCGTGTTTAGCATTTTATAGAACTAGATAAAAAAATCGAATTTTAAAAAAAGTATAGTTTAATGCAAATTTAGAATATGACTATTGCTTTCTATAAATAGAGCATTAAATATGTAAAACAATTAAGCAATCATAGAAGATATCTTAGCAATAATTAAATATAAAAAAATTAAAGAAAAAAATCAAAAAAATTCAGCATACAAAAAAACTCATTTTATGAGAAAAAAAGTGTGCTTTTTAATGTACAATTATAAAAAAATCAATTTTAAAGCACTTAAAAGCGAGTTTTAATCATCAATACAGGTATTTACTCATATTTATAATTAAAAATCAATTTAAAGGCCTTTAAAAATAGCTTATTTTTTTCTATCAAAAAGAGATTTAAAGACTAAAATAATGAAATAAATCTGTAATGGAACATTGTTTCAGCAAAGCTAGTTTTTTTAATTATATGATAAAAAAAGAGAAAAAAACAAAAAGATAAAAAAACTACGATTAAAAAAATATAATACGCCTTGGATTAAATATTTTTTTAAAACACATTTGAGTAACAGTATGTGTTTATTTTATTATCGATAATTTTAGCAAAGCCAGTAATATACCCGTAATATAATCGTTCTATTAAATATAGAATATTAATAGCTTAAACACATCATTAATAGTTGTAAACATTTAATCATTTATATCAAAATAGAAAAAGTAAAGTATTAGTGAATTTAATAAAGTATAGATTTTCTATAGCAATAATTTCCATATAAGACCTATCAAATAAACATATTTTTTTATTTAAAGATAATGATAAGAAGATCAACCAGTCTTTTAAATATAAACCAATTTATTAAATCAAAAAAATTAAAAAGTCCATTTACCAAATAATAAAAAAATAGTAAGCTTAAAAAAATCTAGTGATTAATCTTAAATGTGAAAAACACAATTTAAATTTAAATCAAACAAATAATAAAGCCATGATTAATAAAGCATTTAATACCAAAAATCTAATAAAAGAGCCTATTAAAAATAATTATATATGAAAAATATAAGATTTTTTTGTAATTTGACATAAATAATGTCAATATAGTGAATATAATATAGTTGTAATAATAAATGAACAGAATTATTACATAGAGTAGCTCAATGTCTAAAGCTGATTTTTTTATCTTATTTCATTTGCTAAATAATAGTTTGAAATTAGAAAGCAAATAATTAAGAAGTTAAAAGACATCAACCTTGAAACAAAAATAAAAAAATTCAAAAACCAATCTAGTTTTTAAAAACTAGAAAAACAAAAATTAAAAAGATAGTTTGTTATGTTTTTAAATAAACATTTAGAACTTTATTTTACAAGCAAGCATTTTACTTAATAAATTGATTTTTGAATAATTAATTATAATTGATTTCTGGTTTGTCGATTTCTTAAAAAAATCTAAAAAAATGAAGGCGAAAAACAGCCTATTTACAAGAAAACTCAAGATAGCAATATTAACACTAATTAACAAAACCCACAAAAAAATCGTAATTTCAGCACCATTACTATCAAATTAATTGGTTTACATAATATATATTATAGGAAGTAATTATATAATTTAAAAAAAGAGCAAATATATTGTTTGAAATATATAATTATATTCATTTGATGCAGTTTGAAGCTATAAATAAGGTATTCTTCTTTTTGATAAACATAGTCATTTGCGTAATAATGATTATATTTAACTGTACTTTCATTTAAAAAAATTACAAAATGAGAATCGTTTTTTTCATATATTTACCCGTTTTAATAGCTAAAATTGTACTATTGAATATAATATCTAAAAAGATTACATTCATCTTCTATTTCCTTTAATTCAATTATGCATAAAAAAAGAACGATTTTTCGTTCTTCTTATTCGTTCTCTTTATCATTCATAATATATTCGAAAAGATCCATTTGTCTAGCATTTACCTCAAACCTGTCTGTATGAACTAGCTTTATCCATGTTGCGCTTCTTCCTACACCATTTGGTCTAATTTTGTTTTCATCTCTTAATCGCTTTAATGGTTTCTATTAATTGTTGACTCTGATATATAAGGACTTTTTATTTCTAATTTCATCCTTTGTAAATGTTTCACCAAGCTTCATAATTGTATTTTCAACATTATCCGCTTTATTTAAATCTTGGTCAAATTGATAATCCCTTACCATTTTTTTCAGCTTTATTATATCCATCTAAAAAGCATTTTTTTATTAATAATGTATGAAGCTGAGTTGTCTGCGAATAGCCTTCATTCCAGTTATATTCAGCAATTATAACAGCCTTTTTAAAGCTTTCTTGATTGTTGTAAAGCAATTCAAAAGAAGCTTACATATTGAAATAAATTAAATCTTTCACGATACAAAAGCGCATATAATAATAGTAAACCAATTATATCATTATCACTTTCAAATAAATCCATATTAATGAAATCAATGTAAAAAATTAACAATTAAATTGGTTAATTCAACTTTACCGCTATCTAAATTCTTTTCATAAAGATGTAAAAGTTCGTCTAAATATTGCCTTTTGGAAACCTTTTTTTTCTTTCCTGAAGTAGATTGTTTTTGTTCAATAACTGTCTCCATTTTTAAATTGAACTTTCTTTACATTTTTTTAAATAATGTTTCATTCATCCTATATACCTCATTAGAATTAAGAATGAAATCTTCAGGATCCTCATGAAGAATGATAAAAAAACATTTTTTTAGCATTTGCTAAAAATTCTTTCATCATTATTTTTTTAGGAGCCACATTTTTTTCTTAAGATTAGTCTTGTTTCTACTCTCTGTTAAATTCAAATTTAAATACTTAGAAAAATAAAATGCTTCACGTTCTATGACATCTTTTGTTACATGATCTATATCATGCTTCATAACATCCTCATAAAAAGAAATCTTTTTCCTTTAAATTGATATAATTTCATTAATTCAATCACTGTTTCATTATTCAATGTTAAACGACTAAGATTACCTAAACTATACATTTTCTCACCTCATTTTATTAAAATTACGATAATAATATTATACTATTTATTAGCATAAATAACAATATAAACTATATCATTTTTTTAAAAAAATGATTATATTTATAAAAAAACAAAAAAATTTTTTTGGTAAGTGTCAATTATTATATTTTTTTATGTTTACAATGCTTTTTAATTTAATGATTAATCATATTCATTTTATTAATTTAGAGATAATTAAATTCGTTAATTTTTAAACAATGATAATAAAAATCGTCATCATTTAATTTTTGCCTATAAATATCCTAATTTACTTATAATCAAATTTTGTGCCAGCTCTTTACTGTAAACATATAATTTTAAAAAAATCAATTTATTTAAAATCGAAATTCATTCTTATATCCAAGATTTATTTAATTTTTTTGACTAGATAATTTATTAAATTCAATTATTTTTTTGTCTTATTTAACACATCACATATAAATTTTAACGTAAAAATAAAAAGCCTTTAAATGCATTTAAATTATTCATTCGATTAAATAATCGATTATATGCAAAAAAATCGATTTATGACCATTTAAAATCATTTTTTTAAGACTATTGCTTAAAAAAATAAATAAAAAAATGCAGATTTTCTGCATTTCTTATTTATTCATTAGCATCGTAAAACATACTTCCACCAATAAATTCTCTTAAAAATTGAATTACAAAGGAATCCATTTATCATCAATGTCATGGAAATACTTCATAAATTTAATCAATCTATTAGCAGTAATATAATATTCACTATCTGGTTTGATTTCTTCTAATAATGGTATTAAATATTTTTTTTAAAGACGCATAATTCATAGCTTAATTCAGAATTAAACACATAATTAGCATTTTCTTGATAAGGATAAATCCATTTAAATTCTCCTCTTCTTACACTAGGCCAAATAGCTATAGTTTTAGCTGCATTGTAGTTTCTAAATTGATGGTCTCTTACGATTCTTCTGATTAATCTAATATCTGATAAAGAAATTGGATTGTGATCATCAATATGTAATTGAGCCTGAGGTGAAATATAAATCTTAAACTTCTTATGTAAAGGAATTGATGGTGTAAGAGAATCGTTTAAGGCATGAATTCCTTCAATCATTATTGGTTGATTTTCCATAAGCTTAACTACTGGACCATGGTTTCTCTTGTAGCAGTTTCAAAGTTAAATATTGGTAATTCAACCTCTTCACCATTAATTAAATCGTTTATATTTTTTTATCAAACAATTTAATATCCAAAGCATTAATATGTTCTAAATCAGGCTCGCCATTTTCATCCTTAGGGGCTTTATTTATACCTAAATAATAGTTATCAATGCTTATCATAAGTGGAGTAATTCCTCTACTCATTAGTTCGATTCTCAAACGATTTGTAAAGGTTGTTTTACCGCTTGATGATGGACCAGCAATAGCTATTAGTCTAATATCATCAATATGCTCTTTAATCTTCATACCTAATTCTGCAAGCATATTATTATGCTTTGTTTCACATAAATTAATTAGCTCAACAGCTTTTTTTGACTCAATAATCTCATTCATTTGCGGTATTGAGGAGCATTTAGATATATTGCCCCAAATATTTGCTTCCTTTAAAGCCAAACTAAATGTTGGAGCATCCTCGAATGGTGGAATGATTCCCCCACATTCGCTTCTTGGATATTGAATAATAAATCCTGGAGAATATAGTCTTAAAACATAGCTTGTTAAATATCTAGTTGATGGCAGCATATAGCCAAACATATAGTTGGCATATTCTTCACATGTATATAAATGAACTGTGTCCTCTTTACGATATTTTAATATCTTCTCCTTATCATAATATCTTTGTTCTTTAAAAATAGTTTCTCGCAAAAATCTTTAGTAACAGTTGAACGTTTAATTTTATAATCAGCTTTAATTATACTTTGAAGTTCCTCTTCGATTTCCTTTAAATGTTCAGCCTTAAAAGGCACCCTTTAGGCCTGAAACTGACGCAAATATAGATCTAGAAATACTATAATTAAATATTACCTTAGCATTTTTTTAAATCTACGCTTAATTGCCATAACAATTGCGTATCTAAGTGTAGATTGATAAATATTCATTGCCTCACGATTTGTTATATCTAAAAAAATTCAATAACAGCATCCTCTGAAACTACATAATCTAATTCTCTTATACGATTATTAACCTTTGCAGCTAAATATTTTGTATTATTTTTCATCAAGTAGGCTGCTCAATTTGATAGGTTTTTAAATATTCTACTGTTTTATTAAAAATAGGTTATTTTTCATTTTATAACACTTTCCTTTCACCATATGTATTAAATTAAATAATCATTAGGTTTATACATTATAACACCATTTTCACTTTTATTCAATACTTATATTGAAAAACGCTTTTTTTTTTTGATAGTATATCTAATATAATTAAATGTATAAACTAGTTATTAAATACGTTTTGTTTATTTGCTATCAATTTATTACTAGTATTTAATACTAGATGTATTTCGAATTGCTTTTAGGTGTATTTTATATTATATAAATCGTTTGATAGTTTTAAATACTATCACTTGCTTTTATATAATACTTATTATTAATTTAATCAATTATTTTATATAGTTTTTTTGTACTATTTGTGATTTGAAATTTTCCTTAACTTAGAAGACAAGCAATAAACTAGTAATTATATTGACAAATTGAGACGAATATTTCCCTATAAAAATGCTTTTTTTCGATTGCTGTAAATAAATTCAAATCACATTTAGTTAATTATATTAAATAATACAATCAACTATAATAACTAAAAATAGTTCGTAAGAAAAAAAGCAATCTAGTTATTATTACTAGATTGCTTTTTGAAATTATTTTTCATCAGTAAAGTTAACATCAGGAAGATCATCAATTGAATTATTAGAATCAATTATATTAATATCCTGATTCTTTGCTTCAACAGCACTTACAGTAGCCTTTGATTTATCTAATATATCATTATAAATTCTTCCAAACGTTTTAAAACAAGCAAATCTAACTAGACGATTACCTCGTCTTTTTTTGTTTTACTGAATTAAAGCTAATATATTTGTTTCTTTCAATTTTAGCTACAATTTTTTTCCTAAAATTTGCGTTTTATCAATGATTAATGTATATTTTTCTTTCATGATCTCCAAGCAGTAATATACCATTTTTTTAACAAATTTTTATAACACGTTTAATTGTATAACCATTCGGAGTCGTAATTAAAAACAATATCGCCACGTTTAATATTTTGATGACGAATAAGTTGAAGCATTGATTTACCTTTTTTATAGTAGGTTTCATTTCATTATTAAAGGCACTAAATTCACTTACCTCGCCTTTTTTTCAATTCGTTTAATGATAGTGTCTACTTTTTCAGTAAATTGCTCATAAGGTGTAGCTTTTCTTTGTTCTTTTGTTTCTTCCTTTTGCTCATCCTTTTCTTCATCTTCAATTAAATATTCTTCAAATTCATTTTCAGGCATAAACCCTCCTTAAGCATTACATGCTATTCATCAAATAGATTTTTTTTAGTAGGCTTAAATTCTTTTTCATTTTCTTCTTCATCAATAGGCATTTTTTTGCTTGCTTTTTTTCTTAATTCTTATTGAAGAAGGACTTTCTTTTTATTACAGAAGCATCTGTTTCTGTAATAATTGTTTTATCATTTTCTTTATCTTTATTTCCTAATATGGCGTCAAGTTCACTTAAAAAGATCTTTTTTTAGGCTTTGTTGGAGCTACTAATGGTGTATCATCCTCAATGCCCATTGTAAATAAGTCTTCTCTTGGAGCTTCATATAAGTAATCTCCTGAAACAATTTCTTCATTTGAGGCTTTATCAACATATAATCCTACTGGCTTTCCAAGTTCTTCCTTAATTATACATTTTCCGGCATCAGAAACATTGTATTTTAATTGGTATGCACTAATTTCATCATTTCCATTTGTATAAATCAGATGGACATTAACATCTTCCTTATATTGATTTGCCGTTAAATTTGAAGCGCCAACTGCGTAATGTGGATTTGCCTTAATCATTTTTAATTAAAAGTATTTCCACTTCTACTACGTTTTGTTAATGGAACATCACAAACCTTCATTCTCTTCAAATTGCCTCTACTTGTAAAAAAATTAGTAAATCCTCATTTTTTTATTAGTATAAAAATGCTTTTTACAAGTTCATCGTCAGGCTTTAAATTAATTGATTTAACGCCACCTGCTTGTGTTCCATATAATGATATTTCGCTTGCTCTAAAACGTAATCCCTCACAATTTTTAGAAATTGCAAATATCTCTAAAGGATTATTGGTAATATCAACGCTTACTAACTCCTCATCCATTGATAATTTCATAGCTCTAATCGTTTTATTGTAGCGTGAAACATCAAGAAGTGAAAGCTGTGTTTGCTTCATCATTCCTTTATTTGTTGCAAATAAAACATTAGATAACGGATCAAACTTATTAATAGCAAACACTTGAACTATTTTTTCCTTTGGTGCTAGCGGTGCATAAGATCCAACAAAGCTACCAATATCCTTCATTTTACATTCTGTAATTTTATATACAGGCAAATAAATATAATTACCTAGATTAGTAAAAATTAGCATTGTATCAAGAGTAGAAACCTCATTTAAGAAAAATAACTGCGTCATTTTTCCTTTAATTGATTTTGCTTACTTGCGTTAAATGATTTAATAGAACAACGCTTTATATAACCCTCCTTAGAAATACAAACCATTGTTTGCTCTTTAGATATTAGGTCCGTTTCGTCAATCTTTAAATCCTCTACTTCATCCTCAATAACACTCTTTCTAGGAGTCACTATTACCTTATTTATATCCTTTAATTCAGATTTTATTACCTTTAATAGTTCTTTTTTTCATTTTCTAGTATTAAATTATAGCGTTTAATATTTTCATTAAGCATTGTTTGCTCATCTAATAAAGCCTGAACATCGGTTGATGATAGTCGATATAGCTGTATTGTTACAATGGCCTCAGCTTGAGTTGGGGTAAAGCCAAATTTATTAACTAAATTTTCTTTTTGAATCAGCCTTATTTTTTTACTAGCTCTAATTGTTTTTATTACCTCATCAAGAATGCTTACCATTTTGATTAGACCTTCAACAATATGAAGTCTTTTCTTGGCGTTATCAAGTTCAAAATTAGTTCTATTAGTAATAACTTCCTTTTTGATGATTAATATATGCATCTAGAATTGGTAAAACGCCAAGTCTTTTTAGGAAGCATATCACAAATTGAAACCATATTATAGGTGTACTTTATCTGTAAATCAGTGTTTTTTTAAAAAAATATAGGTTAAAATTGCTAAAAACATTTGCACCCTTTTTTTAAGATCAATAGCTATTCTTAGGCCTTCTCTATCAGATTCATCTCTAACATCTAAAACATCAGGAAGCTTATTATCAATTTTTAATTGGGCAATTTTTTCAACAGTTTTAGCTTTTTCAATTCCAAACGGAACTTCTGTTATAACAATTCTTTCCTGGTCAGTACCCATCTGTTCAATTGCATATTTACTTCTTACAACTACACTTCCAGCACCAGTTAAAAAAATGCTTCTCTTATTCCGTCAATTCCTTGAACAATTCCGCCTGTTGGGAAATCTGGACCTTTAACAATTTTTTTAATAAGTCATCAATTGTCATATTAGGATGATCAATTTTTATAAATTGTGGCATCAACTATTTCATTTAAATTATGAGGTGGAATGTTTGTTGAATATCCTGATGAAATACCAAATGAACCATTTACAAGCAAATTAGGGAATTTGGCTGGTAAAACAGTAGGCTCCTGCTCCTCCTCATCAAAGTTTGGAATAAATGGAACCGTATTCTTTTCAATATCCTTCAAAAGATATTCAGCATTTTTACTCATTCTTGCTTCAGTGTAACGCATTGCTGCTGGACCATCACCATCCATACTACCATTATTACCATGCATATCAATTAGGGTTACACCCATTTTCCAAGATTGAGACATATGAACAAGAGCTTCATAAATTGAACTGTCGCCATGAGGATGGTATTTACCCATTACCTCACCAGCAATACGTGCTGATTTTTTTTATATGGTGCATTAGCAGTAATTCCTAGTTCATTCATTGCATATAAAATTCTACGTTGAACAGGCTTAAGTCCATCTCTGATATCAGGGATTGCACGCTCCTGAATAATATATTTCGAATATCTTCCAAAACGATCGCCAATTACGTTTTCTAAGCGTTCATGTTGGAATTTTTCATTTAAAAACATATCTAGTTTCTTTTTTATGTCTATACTTGCCATACTACATTTCCTCACTTTCTTCATCCTCTAAAGTAAAATGAACATGGCTTTCTAGCCAATTTCTACGTCTTGCGGCATCCTTACCCATTAAAATATTTATTTGATTTTCCGCTTCAGCCGCATCTTCAATATTAACCTTGATAAGAGATCTTGTTTCAGGATTCATAGTTGTATCCCATAGCTGAGATGCATTCATTTCACCAAGTCCCTTATAACGTTGAACAATAGTTGGACATTTACAGCTCTTTAATATTTCTTGTTGTTCCTCATTAGTCCAGGCATAAACAATTTCTTCCTTCTTACCACGTTTAGTAATCTTAAATAGTGGTGGAAGGGCAATATAAACTCGACCATCTTCAATTAATGGACGCATATATCTAAAGAAGAATGTTAGTAAAAAGATTCTGAATATGAGCACCATCATCATCAGCATCGGTCATAATAATAACCTTTTTATAATTACATTTTTTAATATCAAATTTCATCACCAAAATCAGCACCAATAGTATAAATCATTGTCGCAATTTCTTGATTCTTTAATGCATCATCAACATCACTCTTTTCAGTATTTAATACTTTACCTCTAAGTGGCAAAATTGCTTGAAAGCGTCTATCTCTTCCTTGCTTAGCAGAGCCACCAGCTGAATCACCCTCAACTAAATATAATTCATTAATTTCTTTTTTTTTTCTTGCGCAGGAGATAATTTTTCCACTTAAATTTAACTCCTTCTTATCCTTCTTTTTCCATTCTAGCTTCGTTTCTTGCCTTACGAGCAGCCTCACGAGCGTTAAAAATTAATTAATGCCTTATGAATAACCGCCTTAGCTAATTCAGGATTCTCCATTAAATAAAATGATAATTTTTTTCATAAAATACACTATCAACCGCATTTTTAGCAAGTGGGGTACCTAATTTACCCTTAGTTTGGCCCTCAAATTCCAAAAATTGATTCTTCAATTCTAACTGAAACAACAGCTGTCATACCTGTTCTTATATCAGAACCCTCTAAACTAGCATTAGCTTTAATTAAATTATTCTTTTTTTAGCGTAATCATTAAATGCTCTTGTTAAAGCAGTTTTAAAGCCGGTTTCATGGGTACCGCCATCCTTAGTACGAACATTATTTACAAAGGAAACAATTGTCTCGTCATATTCATCGATAAATTGCATAGCAATTTCAACTTCAATTTTGTCCGTTTTTCCTTCAAAATAGCCAACAGGAAAGCTTGGCTTTTTCTTTTCATCAAGAAGAGTTACATATTCTGTAATTCCGTTTTCGTAATGAAATGACTCATTCTTATTACTTCGTTTATCAATTAAAACCATTTTTAGGCCCTTAATCAAAAAAGCTGATTCACGAATTCTTTCCTTAATAGTATCATAATTAAACAATGTAGTAGAAAAAAATAGTTGGATCTGGTTTAAATGTCACTGTAGTACCTGTCTTTTTTGTATCTCCAAGTATTTCCATCTTGCTGATTTCTGTTCCACCATTTCTAAATGTCATTTGATGAATCTTTCCATCTCTATAGCTTGTTACCTGCATAAAGGTAGAAAGGGCATTAACAACACTTCCACCAACTCCATGAAGTCCGCCAGAAACTTTATATCCGCCATCTGCTCCGCCAAATTTTCCGCCTGCATGTAAAATGGTATATATTACTTCCATTGTATTTTTTCCAGTCGAATGTATTCCACAAGGAACACCACGACCATTATCCACAACCGTAATTGAATTATCTTGATTAATTGTTACACTTATTTCCTTACCAAAGCCAGCCAGTGCTTCATCAATAGCGTTATCAACAATTTCCCAAACTAAATGGTGAAGTCCTCGAGAATCAGTTGAACCAATATACATACCCGGACGTTTACGAACTGGCTCTAATCCTTTTTAAAAACTTCAATCGATTTATCATCATAATTACTCATTATACTCACACTACCTTTTCCTATAATTTTAACATAATTTTATTTTTTTTATACAAGTTATTATTAGTTGCTATTATTCACAATTACTTTGACATTTCAAGCTATTTGAAATATAATTAAAAGCATATATTATTGGAGGTCTTATTAATGTTAAGTGCATCTGCATCAAATATTTCATTAGCCATTATTCTATTAATTTGCTCATATTTAATTGGCGCTATTCCATTTGGCGTTTTATTTGGAAAAATTAATTTGCGGTAAAGATATCCGTAAATACGGAAGCAAAAAAATATTGGCACCACCAACACCATTCGTGTTCTTGGAAAAAAAGGTTGGATTTACAGTATTTTTTTCTTTGATGTTTTAAAAGGAGCCTTGATGATAATAATCATCAAATATATCCTTGAGCCGTTTAACATATGGCAATCACCTATTCCTCATCTTTCATATGGATTAGCCGCGATTATTGGTCATACCTTCTCAATCTATTTGGATTTTAAAGGCGGCAAGGGCGTTGCCACATCACTAGGTGTTGTGTTAGCTCTTACGCCAATTCCAGCTGTCTTATGTTTGATTTGCTTTGTAATTGTGTTATACTCAACTGGTTATGTTTCCCTAGCATCTACAGGTGCTACTCTTACAGTCTTAATCTCTGCATGGATTCTACATTTTGTAGGAATTAGTTCTGAGAATGTTAGCTTTTTAGGTTGGTTAATTGGTAAGCCAGACATATTTACAGAAATATGCTATTCCCTTATGGGTGTATTAATTTTACTAAAGCATATCAAAAATTATAAAAGATTAATGGCTGGAACTGAAAACAGCTTCAAAAAAAGTAAGCAATGATGCTTACTTTTTTTATTATGTTTTTTTATGTATTCCATCATATAATCTCTAACGCTATAGCCTAAAAAAATTGAAGGAAGCAAATCCAGCATTAGTATTGGCTTCACAAAAAAATTAGTCCATTATCTCCAAATAAAAAAATCAACACTTATAATATCTCCATCAAGCTTATTAAAAAAATTTTCAAGGCTTTATTATAATCATCTTCGCTTAAATCATAATGATAGCTTTTTTTCCACCTTGAGCTATATTAGACATAAAGCTATTTTCATTAGCTCTTATACAAGCAGCATGCCAGGTGTTTTTTTATTATATAAACCCTTAAATCTTTACCATATGAAGATTTTATGTATTCTTGTATTATATAATCATCATTATTAATATTCTTTGTTATATTAAAATCATTCAAGTTATTAATTAAATAAATGCTTTTTGCCTTGAGCACCATAGCGATATTTAATTAAAAAAACGGAAGTCCATACTTTTTTTCATGCAGTAATCAAAGCTTTGACCATTATATATTTCGCAATTAGGCGTTTGAATATTTAAGGATTTAACTAATTCATTTGTTTGCCATTTATCTTTACAAACAATAGTTGTAAAAGATTTGTTTATTACATAAACGCCCTTTTTCCTCAAAAAAATTTAATTAATTCTATATTATGGCCTCTAAAAAAATAACTTTAGGATAATAAGTTACCAATTCATCCTTATAAAATATTTTTTTGTTCTTCTATTTTAAAAATAATCAAAAAAATTTTAATTCAGCTTTAATCTCAAATTCAAGAGCCTTATTTAACATTTTTTTAGCTGAATTTAATTCCTCATTATCATAATATGAACTATATAATATCCATAAACAACAATCCATATAATTTCTCCTTTAAAATAAAGAATACACAAGATTAGTCTTGTGTATTCATCAATTATTTTGCATCATTCATTGATTTCATTACAGCTCTTACTTGCTTTTCAGATGGGGTTCTACCCATTTGCTGCATCATAGCTCTAATCATATTTTCATTAACTGGTGGATTCTTCTTTAAATATCTCTTAAATAAAAAAATCTTGAAAGGAAGAATCCTACAACTAAACCTATAATAAATGTACCAATTGCTATAATTACTATTCCGTATGTAGGGACACTTAAAAAAATGATAACATATAATCAACTCCTCGTTACACATTATATTTTATCTTAAAGAAAGAAAAATAATCAATAGTTTTTTTCTAATTAGAAGTATTTACTTTGAATAAAAAAATGTTATATAATCTAGATAAAGTAATAAGGAGGTTGTACTATGCCAAGAAAGGTAACTGATGCTTGTATTTCTTGCGGAGCTTGTATTGCTGAATGTCCAGTTTCTGCAATAACTGCTGGCGATACTCAGTCAGAAATTGATCCAGCTGTTTGCATCGATTGTGGTGCTTGCCAAGCTGTTTGTCCAGTTTCTGCAATTGAAGAGGAATAATTATGAAACAAAGGGCTTCTGCCCTTTTTTTCTTTTATTCTTATATCATATAATATCTTGGGAGGAAATTATGAATATTTTAGAAATTAAAACCCAAGAATTTAATTTAAGTCCTGACTTAGAAAAATCCTTCCTAAAGGGTAGTGCCTGGCAAAAATTTATATATTCCCTATAAATTTATTCCTGAGGAAATGACAACATTATCTATAAAGGACCAAATACTTTATTTAATTCAAATCTACACATTTATTGCAATTGAACTTAATTTATTTATTGGTACTCATAAAAAAATTCAGTAAAAGGCAATTGAAGCATTAAAAGCAGCTTAATACTGAAAGAAATAAAATGATTGACTATTTTCAAAAATAATTTTTTTATGTATTAAGCAATGATGCAGTTGTCGAAAAATTATAATTTTTATAGTGGTGATAAAAATGTGGAAATATGAAAACTTTTTAGAATACCCTGTTAATATTAAAAATCCCAATCCTGATTTTGCTAAATTAATCTTAACCCAAATAGGTGGATATTCTGGTGAAATCGGTGCAGCAATGCGTTACTTCTTTCAGGCAAATACTATGCCAACTGAAGATGGAAAACTTCTCCTTAAGGAAATTGCTACTGAAGAATTAGCCCATGTTGAAATATTATATGAAATGGTTAGAATGCTTACTGCAGATGCCAAAATAACAAATGACTTTGCTCCAAACTATGCTGAACATAAATACGGAATTTATCCTGTTGATGCCACAGGTAATCCATTTACGGCTACTTACTTTGCCTCAACAGGTGATGTAATTGCTGATCTAACTGAAGATTTAGCCGCCGAGGAAAAGGCTAGAGCCTGCTACGAGCATTTAATGGATTTAACAAATGATAAGGATATTCTTGCTCCTCTTTCCTTTTTTTAAGGCAAAGAGAAATAATTCATTATGCTAGATTTGCTGAATTATTAAAAAAATATCAGGTATAGAAAAAACCCTTCCTAATTTTATAAATTAATATTAGAAGGACTTTTCATTTTATTTGAAGATTCATTTTTTTCAATAGCCTGATGCCAACCGTTTATTAATTTGTTTCTTTCCTCATAACTCATATTTGGCTTAAACTCTTGATCAATTAGTGCTAATCTTTCAAGATCTTTTTTTCATTCCATAAGCCAACACGTAATCCTGCTAGATAGCAAGCACCTAGAGCTGTAACTTCAATAGATGTTGGTCTTAAAAAGATATTTATTTAATATATCTGCCTGAAATTGCATTAAAAAAATTATTAACACATGCTCCACCATCAACCTTAATAGCTTTAATTTCAACATTATTTTCTTCTTCCATTATTTTTTTACTAGGTCATATACTTCATAGGCAATTGCTTCTAAAGCCGCTCTTACTATATGCTTCTTATTAGCGCCTCTAGTTAATCCTGTAATTATTCCTTCAGCCTGTGAATCCCAGTATGGAGCGCCAAGTCCTACAAAAGCAGGAACAATGTAAACACCATTTGCATCTTTGACACTTTTAGCTATTTCTTCCGTTTCGCTAGCACTTTTAATTATATCAAGTTCATCACGCAACCATTGTATTAATGCACCAGCTACAAATACACTTCCTTCAATTGCATATATTGGTTTATTGTCTTGCATACAAGCAAGGGTTGTTAGTAAGCCATTTGAACTATTAATTGCCATATTACCAGTATTCATCAATAAGAAGCATCCAGTACCATATGTAACCTTTAATTCACCACTTTTTAAGCATAATTGGCCAAATAAAGCACTTTGCTGGTCACCAGCAACACCATTTATAGGTATTTTGCAACCAAGTACATCTTCACTTGTATATCCAAAAAAATGACTTGATGGACAAACTTCAGGTAATAGGCTTATATCTATCCCAAATAAATTACACAAATCTGTATCCCATCTTAAATCATAAATATTAAAAAAATCATTGTTTCTTGAAGCATTAGTGTAATCTGTTTTATATTTTTTTCCACCTGAAAGCTTCCATAATAGATATGTATCAATCGTACCAATTGCTAAATTACCTTCTTTAGCAAGCTTTCTAGCCACACTTACATTTTTCAAAAAAATCCATTTAATTTTTGTAGCTGAAAAAAATAAGGATCTATTTTTTTAAACCAGTTTTGGCTTTTTATCATTTCCTCATAGCCATTATTAATAAGATTATTACAATAGTCTATACTTCTTCTACATTGCCAAACTATCGCATTATAAATAGGCTCTCCTGTTTCTTTATTCCAAAAGAATTACTGTTTCACGCTGATTGGTAATTCCCATAGTTAATAATTCACTATACTTAATTTTTTTGCTCTAGTTATGGCTGTAGATATAACACTTCTTGCACTTGATAAGATATCAATCGGATCGTGTTCTACATATCCTGGTTTAGGGTATATTTGTTTAAATTCTTCCTGAGCGCTCGCGATTACTTTTTGCTTTTTGATCATAAATTATTGCTCTTGTTGACGTTGTTCCTTGATCTAAAAACTAATATATATTTCATAATTACCTCTATTTTTAATCGATACTTTATATCATTTGGAATTATTTTATTTAAAGGAGAATCAATTTCCAAATTTTCAAAATAAACAGCTAGAAAAATATAATCCATATTTTTTTCACTACTACTTAGCTTGTCCTCCCAATATAGCTTATTCATAATCAATTCTCGATTTTCCTTAAAAAAATATAATTAGCATTTTTCTAAATAGTAACTATTAGATATTCCACTAACGAAGCATTTAATAACCTTCAAATCATCTGCTTCTAATTTGTTTGGAAAAAAATCGGATTTGATAATAAAGAAAGATTATGATAATTAAAGGAATTTTTTTCTCATTCATATATTTATCCAAAAAAATAGCTTTAAAGCTGAAAGATATTTTTTTCTTTTTGCATTTTGGTTCGTTTTATCCTTGAAATTTAATTGATTCATAATTTGAAAAATGGTGAAACATTGTAAAATGCTTATTAGAACTATGATATGAATGAAAATATACATATAATAAGTAATCAGAAAAAAATCATTATTTTCGTTTTCTTTATATAATTCAGTCCAATTTTTTTAATCAGCAAATATAATGACTTAAATAAATAATTATTTGCCATTTCTAATTTATTACTTAAATCACTTAAATCTATTAAACTTTTTATTATTATTTTCAAATGTTACTTTATAAATTATTTTATCGTCATAAAAAAACTATAGGATGCTGACTTAATTTTATCATAATTGTTTTTTTACTAACATCAAACCTAATGCCAAGCTTTGAACATATAATACTAGATTTTTCAATAAATTCATCGATTAAATTAATTGATTCTTTTTAAATCAAATCTTCTTTGAAGACGTTTACTATTTAAATCAATTTCCATTTCGCTTAAAAATTGAAGCAACCCTTGATAAATCATGTAACAAAAATAACTATTTGATAGTAATCATCATTAAAAAAACATATTTATTAATTTTATGAATTATTTTTAAAAAGATAAGAAATATAATTTTTTTATTAATCAAAAAAATGGAAAAATAAGGTTCGTTATACAAAGGAATCACCTCTATTCAATTAAGCTTAAAATCTCCTGTTTTTCAGGCATTGTTTCATTAAATGCCGCTGCACATCCGCTTGCAACACTAAAAGCAAATGCTTTCTTTAAATCTTTATCCATAATATAACTATAAACAAAACCAGCCACCATTGCATCACCAGCGCCAACAGTATTTTTTACATGTCCCTTATAGCCCTTATCATAAATTAATTCACCCTCGTTATTTATAAAAAAAGAGCTCCAAACTCTCCTAAAGAAACTATCGCATTTTTTTAGCGCCAAGTTCAATTAAACGACTAGCTGCTTTTTTTAATTCATCAAAATTATTAATTTTAATGTCAAATAATTCACATAGCTCATAAATGTTAGGCTTCACTAAAAAAATGGATGCCATTTCAAAGTTGACATCAATGCCTCCCCCATAGGTATCTACTATAATATTTATATTACGATTCTTTAAAAAAATCATTATTTTTTTCATATATATCGTAAGAAAAAAATCTTTTATTACACTACCAGATAAAATTAAGAAATCATTGGCTTCAAGTGTATTTAAAATTAGCATTAAATCACCATAATAATCAATTGATACCCTTGGTCCAATTCCATTTATTGCTGTTTCAACAGCACCTTTTATTTTAACATTAATTCGTGAATTTCCATCAACATTTACAAATTCATGGCTAATGTTCATCTTATTTAGACTTTTTTTATATACTCACCAGTAAAACCACCAATGAATCCTAAAGCTTTACTATCCATTCCTAATTTCTTTAAGACAATTGAAACATTAATTCCTTTACCACCCGGATAATATTCTTCATTTTTTTGCTTCGATTAATCTGACCAATTTTAATGCTATCACATTCCATCACATAATCAAGTGATGGTGCTAGTGTAAGTGTGTATATCATATTAATCACATCTCTTTCTATATAAAATTTTAGGGAACACAATAATAAATGTTATAAAGGTAATTGAACTAGAAACTAAGTCTCCAATTAATTCGGCATAAAAGAAACCAATATTACTCATAATAATTGGTAAAGTCCACGTTAATGTAATAATCAAAGTTTTTTTCTAGTTAATGATAAAAAGTGAAGCCCAATTTGGACAACCTAGGGCAGTAAGTCCATCAACAAAAAGCATACTGAAAGCTTAAAATAATAATACCAAATGTATATATTCTAATTGCTTTAATTGATATATTGATCAAATCAATATCATTTGTGAAAATTCGACAAAAATATTTAGCCAAAAAAAACGAAATAACAAAGCAAAACGATGTAAAAATTAGAGCAAGCTTTAGGATGTGGCCTTCTGCCTTTTTTACTCTTTTGATGTCCATCGCTCCATAATTAAAGCTTAAAACACCACTAGTTCCTGAGCTTATTCCCAGTAAAGGCATTGTCATTAATTGAAAAAAGCTAGTTGCAATTGTAACAACACTTAAATATGTTTCAACGTTATTTGTAGCATAATGCTTAATACTTGAATTAAGACAAATTATAACAATACTGTCGGAAGCCATAATTACAAAAGGTGACAAGCCAAGCTTTAAAATTACTAAACAATCTTTTAAATTGAAGCCTTTAAATAGAAATTTGACTTTGTTTTTTTCCAATAATAAAAAAATAATGAATACAAAAAAATGAACAAAAATATAGAAATTATAGTTGCTATAGCTGCACCAGAAACTCCTAAATTAACCTTAAATATAAATATTGGATCCAATATTATGTTAACTACAGCACCAATAATCATTGATTTCATTCCAATATTTGAAAATCCTTCAGCCACAATAAACTGGTTAAAACCAGTTGATATAATTGCAAAGGCTGCACCAATCAGATATATTCTCATATACGATAAGGAATATGGCATTAATGTATCGGTAGCTCCAAAAAAATTTTTTTAATAAAGGCTCCAAAAAAATATAAGCATAATTAAAGAAATTATAATACTAAAAAAATTAATAATATAACGGCATTACTAAATATTACATTAGCCTTTTTTTATTTTTTTAGCCCCTAAATTCATCATCATTAATGGAGCAGCACCTGTTCCAACTAAATAACTAATAGAAATGATTAATGTCGTTATAGGTGCACAAATCCCTATTGCCCCTAGTCCTAATTTACCAATATCCTTAATATTACCAATATACATTCTATCAATTATACTATATAATACATTTATTAATTGTCCAAGCATTGCAGGAAGAGCAAGTCTTAAAAACAATGCTTCTTTCACTATCTTTTTTTCTAAATCAATACTTCTCATGAATATTCAAATCTCCATAGAATCATTATAACATAAGTTAAAAAAATGTAAAAAGAAAAAAACGAAGATAAACTTCGCTTTCTTAGGAAAAATTATGAAACAATCTAGAATAATGAAATAATACAATAAATTAAAAAAAGTAATAAAAAAACAAAAATACAACCATATATTATTTTTTTTGTCATAATTAGTTATAAAGAGAGTATATGGATTGTCCAGTTCCAGAGATTATAAGTTGTAATTTTGTTTTCATTTTATCACCTTATTCCAGAAGTTAGTATTAACTAACTAACTATATTATACAATATCTAAATCATTTGTCAAGAAAAAAAGCACTACTGTGCTCTTATCTAAATATTAAAAAAACAAAATTGCCGTTAAACCATAATAAACAACTACTGCTACAATATCATTAAATGTTGTAATAAATGGTCCAGAAGCTACAGCAGGATCAACATGAATTTTGTTTAAGAAAATTGGAAAAATAGTACCAATTAGACTGCTTAGTGTCATTGCAAGCACTAAGCTTGCTGAAATAATTGCAGAAACCTTTAAAAGCATCACTAAATAAATAACCATCTCCAGCAACTATTTCTTGTTTTCTAATAACAAGATAAGTTAATACGAATAAAAAGCCTATAACACCAATTATCAGTCCATTAATAAAGCCAATTTTAATCTCTTTAAAGACATTTTTTTAACAATTTGTTTTCCCTTTTTAATTCTTCATTTGTAATATTTCTAATTGTAACTGCTAATGATTGGGTTCTACATTACCAGACAGATCTAATATAGTTGATTGGAAGAAAACTATTGCTGGTAATGTTGCAATTACAGCCTCAAAAGCGCCAATTACACTTGAAACAACAAAGCCTAAAAATAAAAGAACAATTAGCCATGGTATACGTTTTTTTATTGATTGAAATGTTGGTTCGTCTAAATCTTCACTTTCACTTAAACCACCGAGTTTAGCATAATCATCAGTCATCTCATCATCAACTGCATCAGTTACACTATCAGCTGTTATAACACCAAGTAAAACATTGTCTTTATTTAAAACCGGAATTGAATCCTCAGCATAATCCTTTAGCCTATTTATGCAATCGCTCATTAATTCATCATCATAAAATGAGGGATAGCTTGTCATGCATAAATCCATTAAGGAATCTTCTTTTCTAGCAATAATCAAATCTCTTAAATCAATTGTTCCAATAAATTTCTTTTTATCATCAATAACATAAAGTGTTGATATATTATCATGCTCACCAGCCTCACTAACAAGTGTCGACATTGCTTGCTTAATTGATAAATCACTATTTATTGATATGAAGTTATCAGACATATAGCTACCAATTTGGTCTTCATCATAAGAATCCAGTTTCTTTACCTTTTTCCTTAGAATCGCTTTCCATTAAATTAATTATTTCTTTTTTTAGAATCATCATGTAATTCATTTTAAAAACATCAATTGCATCATCTGAATCCATTTGCTCAACAATATCAGCAGCAATTTCTGGTTTTTATTTCAGCTATATATTTTTCAACATCATCATAAAAAGAAAAATATTTCTGATGTTTTTTTCAAGTCCAACAGCCTTATAAACTCTTATACGCTCTTCTTTAGTTAAGTCTTCTAAAAACATCGGCAATATCTCCAGCATGATAATCCTCTAGCACTGCTGCCATATTAGCTGTATCAGCAGTTTCAATTATTTTTATTTCATAATAAAATTCTTTTTTTGCATATTTGCTTCTCCTTTACTTTATTTTAGGATCATAAAGTGATCCGATGGGTATTCAGTTTTCGATTCATATATTTCCATCTGCAATCACTTCCTTTCAAAATATGCTATCCTATTATATTACATTTACTTAAAAAAAGACAATATCTTGCTTCTTTTTTTACATTTTTTTAAAAATATTCGTATTTACGCCCATCATAAACATTGTTATTAATAAGCTACTTCCACCATAAGAAATAAATGGCAGGGTTACTCCTGTTACAGGAATTAAGCCAATAACAACACTTATATTTATAAAAAAACCTGAATTGCAATAAGAGTTGTAAAACCAAAAATAACGTATAAAGCATACATATCTTTAATATGAAATAATAAATTATATCCAATATAAATTAATACAAAAAATTAAAAAAATATAACAAAGAATCCACCAATTATTCCAAGCTCCTCACAAAGAATCGCAAATATAAAATCATTTTGTGGCTCTGGTAAATAAAAATATATTTTTTTGTCTACTTTTTAAATAAGCCATAGCCAAATAGCGATGCTGGTGATATAGCATATAATGATTGAATAATTTGAAAAACCACTTCCTAAAGGATCATTCCAAGGATTTAAAAAAACTAAAAAAATTCTTTCTAAACGATAAGGAGCCATCATAATCATTACCACAAATCCAAAAAAATCAACAGTCCCCCTCCAATTATTATATATTTGTACTTTAAAAAGAGAAATATACATCATAAATGCAATAGTAATCAAAAAAATTACACCAGTTCCCAAAAATCAGGCTGAAGTAATATTAAACCAAATATTATTATAGTCAATAAAAATATATTTTAGTAATTTAGTGTTGTCTTTACTAAGATGCTTTGCTAAAAAAATAATACATAACTAATTTTTCATAAATTCTGAAGGTTGAAAAAGATATATCATTGAATCCTATCCAACTTCTAGCACCGTTTTTTTAACAACACCTATTCCTGGAATTAAAACGATAATTAATAATAATAAGCTTATAAAAAAACATAATCTATTATTTTTCCAATAATTATAATTTATTGAATAGCTAATAAAAATAAATAACTATTCCTAAAAAAAGGCAAATACTAACTGACGAAATAAATAATATTTATCATTTCCTACTTTATATAAAGCCCAAACGCTTGATGAAGAATATATCATAATTATTCCAATTACTAACAATAAGAAGGTTGTAATAATATAGATTGTTCTTTTTCATAAAATCACCATATAAAAAAATATGATGTTAAGATAAAAAAAGACCTATTTTTTTCAAAATAGGTTAAATCATATAAAAATCCTAGAATTAAAAATAGAAATTAGAGCTAAATAACTTAAAAATATTTAAAAGCTCCCAATTACTATTGTTCTTTTGTAAAAGCAACAGATAAAAAAATAACTCAAATGGAAAAAAATAAAATTCCAATCCAAAAAGAAATTTAAAGGATTCCAAATTGCATAATTAATATTGACTGAATAAATTATAATCATAACAATTCCAAGAAATAGCATAGGGGTATTTAATATAAGTGACCAAATTAATCCATGCTCTTTATTCTCTGACCACTGGTTTCTTGGTAAGACAATCATAATTACAGCAATAGTTGCAAAGAAATAAACAATTCCTGTTACAAAGTTATATGGCATATTATAAAAAATAGCGCAAATATGATAAAGGATTAGCATAAATAGTACTCTAGTAACACTACAAACAGCCTTGCCAATGCCTAAAGCAAACTGTGATTCAAAAGCAAGAGAAATATCTGCAATAATTTTAGGTATTAAATATAAGCATTCTCCAAATGCTAAAATAATTCCTGCAATACCTAAAGCTAATTTATAAGGATTTCCCTGACAGCATAAAAAAATTGAAATTACTATAAATGCGGCAAGTATTAATGGATAAACGCAAACCTCTATAATCTTTTTTTCATCATACAATTTCTCCATTCAACATATTTTATAAAAATTATACAACAAAAAAAGCACTAATTCAATAAATTAGTGCCTATTTCAAATTATTTTTTTACTTTTTTTGCTGATTAATTTAGAAATTTCCATTATTACAACAATAATTAATGATAATCCTATACAAATAAGAAACTGTGTTAAATTTAATGAAGTCATATTAAATACATCATTTAATCCTGGAATATAAATAACAGCAATTTGAAGTGTAAAGCCAAATATAAAAAGCAAAAATTCATAAATTTATTTTTTTAAATGTGTACTTTGAAAAAAATTGAATGTTCGTTTTTTTAACGTTATAAGCATGAAATAATTGTGTAGATGATAATGTTAAGAAAGCCATCGTTTGACCAATATGATGATTACTAAATACAAATTGACCAATTAAATAAGCACTAAGAGAAACAGCACCTACAATTAAACCCTCAAAAATAATCTTTAATCCTAAACCATTTGCAAAGAAACCTTCATTTTTATTTCTTGGTTTTTTAGTCATAACATCATCTGATACATCTTCCATTCCAATACCAAAGGCAGGAAGTGAATCTGTTATTAAATTAATCCATAATAAATGAATTGAAGCCAAAGGAACACCTAATTGTACACCAAATGCTGAGATAATAGAGGCAACAAATATTGTTAAAAACCTCACCAATGTTTGAAGATAAAAAGATACTTTACACATTTTTTTGAATGTTATTGTATATTCCTCTTCCTTCTTTTTACTGCTGATATAATTGTTGAAAAAAATTATCATCAACTAAAAATCATATCAGCTGCTTCTTTAGAAACATCTGTTCCTGTTATACCCATTGCACAACCAATATCAGCCTTTTTAAGTGCAGGAGCGTCATTAACTCCATCACCTGTCATAGCAACAATTGCTCCATTTTTTTGCCATGCTTCTACAATTCTAACCTTATCTTTAGGTGCAACGCGAGCAAAAACACGATATTCGTCAATATGCTCATCAAGATACTCATCACTAAGCTTCTCAAGCTCGCCAGATGTTATCGCTTTATGATTTTCGTCTAAAATTCCAAGTTCAGATGCGATTGCTTTAGCTGTAACAATATGGTCACCAGTAATCATTACTGTTTTAATTCCAGCTTGCTTAGCAAGATTAATTGAATCTTTAACCTCATCTCTTGCAGGATCAATCATACCAACAAGTCCAATAAATGTTAAGTCATGCTCAAGATCAGAAATATTAGGTAGTGTTTTAAATTTTTTTATACCAAGTGCTAATACTCTTAAAGCACCCTCAGCCATCTCTTTATTAACATTAAGAGCCTTTGTTAACTCATCAGAATCATTTGTAGCAATAGAAATAATTATATCAGGTGCACCTTTTGTAATTGCAACATACTCGCCATTATCATATATAACAGTTGTCATTAATTTTCTTTCACTATCAAAAAGGAATGTCTAAAAAAATCTCTTATAATCTTTAATATTTAAACCATATGAATAATTAATATCTAAAAGAGCTAATTCTGTAGGGTCGCCAACTCTTTCAACCTTACCATTAATCACATTTATTGAAGCATCACAGCAAATAGCGAAATAGCTAAGCATTTTAGCTTCATCACCAGTAATATTTTCAATTATTTTTTTAAATTGTTGCGATAAATTTTAACAACTGTCATTTTATTTTTGCGTTAAGGTTCCTGTCTTATCAGAGCAAACTACATTTGTAGAACCCTAATGTTTCAACTGCTGGTAATCTTTTTAACAATAGCATTTCTTTTACTCATTTTACCAACACCAATGGCAAGAACAATTGTTACAACAGTAGCAAGTCCTTCTGGAATTGCGGCAACAGCTAACGCAACAGCTGTTTTAAAAGCCTCCAACCATTCATTTTTAATGTTATCTCTTACAGCTATTAGTTCTAAAGCAAATACTATCACACAAATTACTAAAGCCATTAACCCAATCATTTTGCCAACACTTGTTAATTTATTTTGTAATGGCGTAGCATTTTCTTTTTGTATCTGAAAGCATTCCGGCAATCTTACCAATTTCAGTATTCATTCCAGTGCTTGTTACTATTGCCTTTGCCTTACCATTTGTCACATAGGTTGAAGAAAATAGACAATTCTTTTTATCTCCTAATGCAATATTTTCATCCTCGATATAGCCATTATTTTTATTAACAGGAACTGATTCACCTGTTAACGCTGATTCATCAACCTTTAAATTAGTACATTCAATAATTCTTGCATCTGCACAAATACTATCGCCTGCTTCAACTACAATAATATCACCAACAACTACATCTTCAGATGGAATAGTTATTAAAGCGTTATTACGAATTACCTTGGCTATTGGTGATGACATCTTCTTTAAAGCATCCAAACTTTTTTTCAGCTCTGCTTTCTTGAATAACTCCAAGTAATGCATTTGCGATAACAACAACTAAAATAATTAAGCTCTCAATCCATTCTTTAGGATCAATAATAATAGAAATTACGGCCGCAATTAATAAAATTATTATTAATGCATCTTTTAAATTGTAGCAAAAAAATTTAATAAAGAAACTGGTCTTTTTTGCCTTCTAATTGATTCTTGCCATATTTTTTTGTTGATTTTTTTAACTGCATTATCATCAGTTAAACCACCATTTAAGCTAGTATTAAATTCCTTTTCTAATTCTTCTAATGCATATTTTCCTAGTATAATCAAATTGTACTTAAGATTATACATTCTCCTTCTTTTTAAGGTTTAATTTATAGTTATGAGTACAACATAACTTTTTATATCATCACACTGGATGTTATAATTATTTCGGCACTGTAGTCTGTTTCATTTTTTTCTTCTACAGGAGTCTTAGACTCTCTGGTTATAGGAGAGTTCAGCTACAGTCTTTTCTTTTATATGGTTATTAGTTGGTTACAGCTCTCTTAGTAGATGACTGGTTATAAGGAACTAGAATACACAAGAATTGATTTGTAGACAGCACCAGTGCAAATATTATTACAAGGAGGAGCGACAATGATATATGTCGGAATTGATATTGCCAGTGATAAGCATGATTTTATGCTTATGAATGACAATAGAATTTTTTTATACTAAACGTTCCATCACTATACCTAATACAGATGATGGATACGAAAAGCTCCACAATTCAATAACTGGGTTTTTGTGGAGCTAACAATGATTATCAAGTTCGTATAGGGCTTGAATCTACAGGATTTTACCATTTAAATCTTTTTATTCTATCTATTACAAAAAGAATACAAGGTAACTATTTTAAATCCTTTTTTTAACCAATATGTTTAAAAAAATCAAAAACAAATTCATACACAAAAAAGAACGATAACTTAGATTCGATAAACATTTGTAAATATCTGCAAGATAATCAACAAGATTTCAAGCCCTATACACTTACATCATACCACACTGAAGCTTTAAAGTCATTATCTAGAGATAGATTTTCTATAATTGAAGAGCTTAGACAAGCAAAATTAGTTGTATATAGAATACTAACTCAGCTATTTCCTGAATATTTAAAGCTTTTCAGCAATGTTTATCAAGGTTCAGCATTAGAAATAATAACTAAGTACCCAAGCCCTAAAAAACTAGCTAAAGCTCATTTAGAAACTATTTCTAATATGTTACATGCCAAGTGCAAAACTTCTGCAAAAGACATTATAAATGCTGCTAAAGCAAGCATTGGTAATGATAATGAATATCTTTCATTTTCTTTACTTCAAGCTATAAAAAAACACTAAAAATTCATTCAATCCAAGATCGATGATTATGATGAAATGATTAAATATTGTGTTGATAAGCTTGATACTAAAAATACTTACTATTCCAGGTATTGGTTATGCTACCGCTGGAATGATTTTTGGGAGAAATTGGGGATATTTCAAAAATTTAAAAAAATGCAGAACATTTGGTTTCCTTTTTCTGGCTTAGATTTAAAGATTTATGAATCTGGTAAATTCAAGGCAAAAAAATCTTAAAAATCAGTAAGAAAGGATCTAAATACTTAAGATACGCATTGTACCAAGTAGCAAGGGTATGTTGGATTCATGATTCTACTCTTAACGCTTACTATGAAAAAGAAAGAATCAGAACCATAAGCATTTTCTTGTAATTGTTGGTCATCTAGAAAAGAAAAATGGTAAGAATAATCTACTCCATTTTAAAAATCAGGTAAGGCGTATACTCCACATTAACCATATAAAAATTTTCAAAGAACTAGATATATAACATTAATCAGCATATCCTTACTCGGATACTGTAAACACATTTTTTTTAAAAAAATGTATGGTGAAAGGCCCTTTTTAGCATGCACTAAATTTCCATAAATAAATTTTTTTGATATTTCTTTCAAAAAAATCTCTTGATTTATTTATAGTTGGCTCCTATTTACACAAAAAGACCCCTATTCAATTTTCATTGAATAAAGGTCTTGCAAATCTATGAATAGATACTATAACCGGATAAACTTATCGAGATGACGATTATAGAATACTTATAAAAAGCAATGCTACTCCCCTTTTAAAGGAATCTATTAACTTGTGAATTTATTATATTACATTTTAGTACTTGAATCAATATTTTTTTCTTCATTTTCTAAATTATTGTTATTTTTTTGTATCAATAGCTAGCTTTTTCATCCTTTAAGGAAGGCATTAAGTTCTCTAAAAAGAATATTTTTCTCTATTTTTTTAATATATAAAAATCCAAAAAAATAGAAAAATACTATGGCACCAATTAAATTAACAATTATATCCTTCATAGTATCATGAATTCCAATGTCAAGATAACCACCATTAATGGTTACAGATTCATCAGCAACACCATCACCATCAGTATCATACCAAATAATGGTATATTTAATATCATTAACTTGAACTGCTTTATTTGCACCTTCAGGGTTTAAATAAACTGTACTTATATTCGTTACTAACTTATCCTTTTGCATATCTGATTTTGACACAATATCGCAGCTATACTCAATGATTTCCCAGCATGCACCTACAGTCATTGAAAAGCAAAATGATACGAAGGTTACAAAAATTGGTGTCATATGAGTTTTAACCTTATTTGACTTATTTAAAATGTCAATTAAAGCAAAGCCAATTGCAGCACACAAAAAACCATTAACTGTATGAAGCATAGTATCCCAGTTAGAAACATTATTATAAAAAAATTAGCTAGTTTCGCCAAGCATTTCTGCTGCAAAAAAATAAATAGATAAATAATTATTTCAAGAAATCCCGGCAGCGAAATTTTTAAATGATTTAGAAACAAATTGTGGTAATGTGAACAAAAAAACAATGTTAAGACACAATAAAAATACAGAGTCCCAATTTTTTTGTTTAAAAATTTGTAAAAATCATTACCGTGATTACATAAATACGTAATAATAAATATATTATAAAAAAACCTTTTTATTACTGTCCTGGTATTGTCTTTTTTTAATTTCTTAAACATTCTCATCTTCCTAATCTAATGAATCTAATTCTTCTTTATATGGTGATTGTGTAGATTTTTTTCAATTCAGCACTTTTTCTTGGATAATTCAACAAACACTTTAGTCTTAGTAGCCATCGAAATAGTACCAGCACCACTTGCACAGCCTAAAGGACAGGCCATACCCTCTAATAGGTAGCCATCATATTTACCTTTTGCTGCATCCTTAAGCATTGCTTTACAGCAAGCAAGACCTTGAGCCGACATAACCTTTACTTCACGATTAGGATCAATTTCCTTTGCAGCATTTACTACGGCATTAGCTACACCACCAGCAACAGCAAAGCCCCTACCATCAGCTGAAGTTTCGTTCTTTATAGGCTTTGCTACTAAGCTATTAAAGTCAACCTCTTTAGCTAAGAACATTCCCATTAGTTCTTCAAATGTTAATACGAAATCAACATCACTTCTAACACTTTTTCTTGATGCTTCCAATTTTTTTGCTGAACAAGGGCCAACAAAAACAATTTTAGCATTAGGATGTTCCTTTTTAACTAATCTAGCTGTTAAAACCATTGGTGTTAGTGTCATAGAAATGTTATCCTTAAATTCAGGAAATTCCATTTTAGCCATTTGAGACCAACTAGGACAGCATGAAGTTCCCATAAATTTTAGATTATTTGGTACATTATTTAAAAAATCATGTGCTTCTTCAATTGTACATAAATCTGCGCCAATTGAAACCTCGTATACACCCTTAAAGCCTAATTTTTCCATAGCATCATCGATTGTCTCTAAATTAACCTTTGGACCAAATTGACCTACAAATGATGGTGCCATTATCGCATATACTTCATCATTATCCTTAATACTTCTAATAACCTGAAATAATTGAGATTTATCAGCAATTGCCCCAAAAGGACAATTAACAATACACATACCACAGCTAACACATTTGTCATAATTAATTTTTGCCTTACCATTTTCATCAGAGCCTATTGCATTCATTCCACATGCCTTTTGACAAGGCCTTTCACGATGAACAATTGCTCCATAAGGACACACATCCTTACAACGACCACACTTAATACATAAATCCTGATTTATCACACTATGACCATTAACTATCGAAATAGCCTTTTTAGGACATACATTAGCGCAAGGATTTGCAAGGCAGCCAACACATACATTTGTAACAAAATATGAATTAGTTGGGCAGGCATTACATGCAAAATCTATTACATTAACCAATGGTGGTTCATAGTAACGATGTGAGCATATCGCTTCATCTATTCCCTTAGATATTGGTGCATGCTCATCTGCAGTTCTAACAGGAAGGCCAATAGCTAATCTTATTCTTTCAGCAACAATAGCACGCTCAAGAAAAATAGATTGTCTTGTTTTAACATCTGAATCAAAAATTTTAAAGGGAATCTCTTCAATATCCTGATAATTTCCATTATAAGCTATTTTAGCAACTTCCTCAAAGACTCTTCTCCTAATTTTTTTATTATAGATGCATATGTATCAAGCATAATAAAAACCTCCAAAAAAACCTCTATATCTATATTATACTAATTATTGAAATTATTTTCAATCTAATTTATAGCAAAAAAATAGCAAGCTAAAGCGAACCATACAATTACACCTAATATTGCTGAAAGTAAAATAACTAAAAATAGAATTTAGCTTTTTTTCTTAAATTTGAATCTATAAAAAAACATATAAAACACTTAATATTAATAAAATGATACTCGATTTAATCGAAAAATTAAAGTTACGCACATTTTTTTATAGCCAATAGCTTTTAAAAAGCATTAATCCTCCTGATATTAAAAATTAAAGAAATAATAACAGGCTTAATTCCGTTTAAAAAAAGGCATTTACATATTTATTTTTTTAATAATTCTTTTTTTAAAAATTGAAGCAACTAATAAAATAATTATAAAGGCAGGTAAAACTACACCAAAAGTTGCACATAAAGCCCCTAAAAATTCCCTTTTGAGTAGCCCCCAACAAAAGTCGCAAAAATTTACCGCTATTGGACCTGGTGTTGATTCACAAACGCCAATAAAGTCTAAAAAAATATTGATTCGTCAAGCCAATTATATTTTTAATACTGCTTCTTTAATTAGTGGAAGCATTGCATACCCACCACCAAAGGTAAAAAAAGGCCTATTTTAAAAAAATTCAAAAAAATAATCGAAAAATAAATCATTTTGTCTTCTCCCTTTTTACATGCGCAAAGAATAATTCCTAGCATGCCACCAATTAATATTAAAAAAATATTGAAGAAAAATTTTATTTGAAAAAAATTTCAAGTAATATTAATGTGATGGATACTATGATAATTAAGCATATGTTAAAAAGCATTCTTTTCAACCTTTTTAAGCATATCTAGTGCTGCAGATATAATTAAAATTGCCACAGCACATTTAATCCCCACAAAAGCATAGCTTACGTATTTATTCCTGATGAATTTATCAAAAAAATAGAGAAATAATTAAAAATAACAATAAATGATGGAATAATTACCCCAATTGTTGAAAAAAAGGGCTCCAAGAAACTTTCTTTTTTTAAAGCCAATATAGGTAGCAAGATTAATAGCTACCGGTCCAGGTGTTGATTCACTTATGGCAATAACCTCAAGAAGCTCATCTTCTGTAAGCCAATGCTTTTTTTCTCAATTACAATTTCTTTAATTTGGGGGTATCATAGCATACCCACCACCAAAAGGTAAACAAGCCTAGTTTTTAAAAAAACTAATAGCAATTCTAACAATTCTTTCATTTGCTTGTATACATTTGACAAATTTTTCTTTACAATCGGATAAGCAGTATTATTGTATAGATCAAAGTCAAACTCCCTCGTTTCCACTAATTCAATTAATCTTTTAGCATTATCCTTTTGAATATCATATAAAGGATTGCTTAACTTTAAAAAAATTTATTATAAAGCTTTTTTTAGCCGCATTTGTATTTCCATCATAAAGTTCAAAAAAATTATTTTTATAGTAGCTTACGCATTTATTTAATCCAAAAATAAGAATAGTCGTAAACAAGTTTCTCTTGCCTCATCAACACGATTTTTTTCATTAAATAGGCCGAAATTAAATTAATTCGCTGTGAAGCAATTAAAATAGAAAAAGAAATACTTTTTCAATTCGTTGATTTAAAAAAATCGGTGCATTCATCAATTTTTTTCCATTATCCATCAGCTTAGATATTTCTAAATTGTCTTCTTTATTTGTTTTACTAATATATAATAGAGTAATTATTAGAAGTATAATAAAAAAATCACTGCTAAAATTAAAGCTATAATTTGAAGTGCTTTTGTAAATTCCTCCAAAGAAATACAAAAATTAATATTGAAACTAAATAAATTATAGTTAATGTTAAAGTTACTTTCTGACGATTATTTTTTTCATTTTAAAACCTCCAATTAGATTATAGTCTTAAAATAAATTTTTTTGCAATCAATTTAAATTCTTTTTTTGATAATTTTCATTAAATTATCACGATCAATTGGTTTAGATATGTAATCATTCATACCAGATTTTAAAGCATCGCTTATATCATCATCAAATGTATTGGCACTCATAGCAATAATTTTAATTTTTTTAGCATCCTTACGATCAATTAAACGAATCGTTTTAGTTGCGGTCACACCATCAATTTTTTTGGCATTAAGATATCCATCAAAAATCAAATCAATTTCATTCTCATTTGATGCTTTATAGATATTTATTGCTTCATTTGCTGATGAGGCCTTTAAAAAATTTTTACAATTTAATGTACTTAGCATAAATTCAATTATTTCTAAGTTTAATTCATTATCATCAACTACTAAGATTTTTTTATTGGTTAAATCAAAATCTATAGTTTCCTTTTTCATCAATTGTGTCATCAATTTCAAAAAGAAAGGTTAATTTTTAAATTTTGTACCAAAATTTTTTGCTTTCAACTTCAATTGTCCCATTCATTTTATCTACATAGCTTTTAACAATTGCCAGTCCAAGACCTACTCCCATATATTCGCCACCATTATTAGCTTCCTGAGTATATTCATCATACATGATTTTTTTAAAATCATCACTCATACCTATTCCGCTATCTTCGACAATAAATTCATAGGTCGCATTATTATCAATATTTCTTATTTCTTTACAAACTAATTTAATATAACCATTAGGCTTATTGTATTTAATGGCATTGTCAATCAAATTAATAAGAATTCTTTTTTTAAGAAAAATTGAGCAACCGATTAGCTTTTTTTATGTTTAATATCAAGTTTTGCTTCTTTAAAAATCAAGTGCTTTTTGCATTACATTTTATTTGTGCAATTGTGGAAATCTCTAACAGCAAATTTTCTAAATTAAATTTATCAATTTGCAGCTTTAAAAATTTTTTTGCTTCATATTTAGTTATATCCAAAAACATTATTAGTTAAATCTATTAAATAATTTAATGAAGCCTTTTATTTTATTTCTACATTCATTTTGTTTCTCTATATTATCAGAATAATAATCACCTATCTCTAATAACCCCTTTATTCCTGTAATCGGCGTCCTTAAATCATGAGACATCCTCTTTAAAAAAATCATCCTTGGCATTATTTGCATTAATAGCTTCAATTGCTGATTTTTTTAATTTGTTCGTTATATGACTTAGTTAGTCTTTCTAATTCTTTCTTTTTTTAAAATTATCATTTATTATACAAATTACATATTCTAGGATATAAATACACATTAAAAATAATTATCGTATATAATATTGAAATATTTCTAGTCTTATAAATGATTTTCTTAGGATAAAAGACATATATTGAATAGCTTTTTACATTTTTGATTTAATTGCAAAAATGCTTCTTGCCATCAATTTTTTTACAACATAATTTTTCATCATAAGAACTAAAAGCTTTCAAATGATTTTTAAATAACTATCAGAATTATCAATAATGTTAGTAGCTATCGTATTTCCTTGATTTGTAATAATTATTTTTTTGCATCATCAACATTACTAAAGCCTGACAATAAATTACTTAATGATATAGTACTTGATATTGTATTTAAATAATTTTTGGCGAACGTAACATATAATTACACCCTTGTCATCTAATCTTGGAATCAATGCATAATCATAAAAAAATAGTCATTTTTTTATAAATTCGTTTAGCATATAACTTATTTATTGAATTTAAATTATTGCTATAGTCAAAAAAATAATTTTGTCTAAAAATTTCACTATCTATTTCATCAATAAATTTTGAATAATTAATAACACCATTTTCAGTTGTTGCAATTCCAGATAATCTGTGTTCAATCAAGTAATTAGTAATTAAATCATCTGTCAAACAATTCAAATTAACATTTAAATATCCTCTAGCAAATTTAGTACTATCAGCAACACTAATAAGCGATTTTACTAATTCATCATCTTCAGCTTGATCAAAACTAATACATTGCTTTTTTTCAAATAAATTAATTCCGTATTCATTGTTTTTTTAAAGCTTTATTTTTTTGCAATAATAATTTGTTGAAAAAATTATAATTAGAATACTAATTACTGTAAAAACAAATGAAAAAAATTACAATATGCAGCTTGAATTTTTTACTCATTTTGTGTTCCTACCTTATAGTTTTTCATAATTTATGCCATAATCATTTAGAATTTTCTCAATTGTTCCATCAGTATTCATTTGCTTCAAAAATATCATTCAATTTATTAATTAATTCTTTATTAGGATAATTTAAGCTAAATGCGACACCAAGACTTGTCTCAATTAAAGCATCATCTAATATTTTATAATCGTCAGCTTCATACTTTAAGTTTTCCAAAACAGCAATTTCATGACTAGCTATAGCGTCAACATAACCTTTCCTCAAGGCAGCAAAAAAACAAGATTTATATCTTCAAAAGTATATAAATCAGCAATACCAAGCGTATTAAGAGAAAAATATTTCATCCGGCTTTGATGTAATTTGAACAGCTATGCGCTTATCAGTAAGATCTGAAATCTTATTAATTTGACTATCTTTTCTAACAACAATAACCTCTTTTGCTTTTCAAATAAGGTCCAGCCCATTGATACTTATCTAATCTTCCATTCATTGAAAAATGAACCCCATAAGCTTTCAACTTCCCCATTATTTAGATACTCGTCCTTTAAGCTCCAATCTATTTGTTTAAAAATTGGCTGATAACCTAATCGATTAAAAGCATTTTTAGCAATGGCAACATCAATTCCTTCAAACTCTCCATTTTCTTTCATAGAAAAAAATATGGTAAAAAAATTCATCGCTACCTACAACGATTTCTTTTTAAATCATTATTACTTTTATTATTATTTGTACAACCAGCAATAAAAAAAATTATAAAAAAATGATATAAAAAAAGTCGACAAAATTTTTTTAAATACAGCATTCATAAACTTTCCCCTAAAAATAAATTATTTAAAAATAATAACAAAAAAACTCATTTTTTTCAACATTTTTTTCACAACAATAATTTCTACATTAATCGACATCAACTTCAATTTTTTTACTAAATCATCATATTCATATAATTTATTAATTTCATTCTCACTACTTGGAGTAATATTTCTACAGTTATTATAATTAATTTCTAATGCATATTTTAAAAAGATCAGTTGCCATTTTTTTATTGCATCATCATAATCCACCCCAAAGCTATGAGCTTCTTTAATATCTGGAAAATAAATATTTAGCCAGCTTGAATCTGGTTCCTTGTTAAATATTGCATAAAAAGCTATACTTCATTCTTCGCTCTCCTAATAAAAATCAATATATATCACATACCCCATATTTTTTTATAATTTATTCTAGCCTGATTCAATGACACATCATTATATTTAGATGCTTTACTAGGATGAAAAATATGCCCAATCATCATCCTCATAATAGCAATTAGGACAAATATAAAATGTTCCACCAGGATTAAATTCAAATGTTAGTTTATTACAACAAGGACAATTATATATCTTAGCATTATCATTATAAATCATTTTCTTTAATTCATTATCTAAAAAAATTCATATAAACCATTTTTTTAATAACAAAAATCTCTTGCCTCAATATAAGTATCAAAATAAATAAAGAAATTCTTAATTGACTTTGAAACAAAAATTAACACAATAAATTTTTCCCATTTCGTTTATTGTAATTTTTTTAAATCAGCCTTATTTAACTTGATTTTACCAAGAATATAAAAAATGATCATTTATTGCAAAAATTTTGTTTATGAAATAAAAAAATTACCGATAAATAATAAAAATAAAAATAACTGATAATAAAAACATATAAGTAAAGTAACATCAGCTAATATAATATCATTCCTAATATTTAAATAGTCGGTAAAATAAAAAAACTAAACCAAAAAAACAAATATAAAAAAATACAAATACTGGTAAAAACTATTTTTAAAAAGAAATCGTATTAGCAAATTTCCACTGAAAAATTATTTTTTTATTCATCTTACTCACCACTTTTTACAAATTATAACATGCTTTTTTCAATTTTTTTACTACATTTTCATTAATAAATATTATGTCATTTACTAATACTTGAAGGTGTAAGTTATGAAGTGGTTTAATAAGCAATCAAGATTAATCTAAATTTTATTACTTTTTATTCCCGTTGTAAACAGGATTACTGAAGTTGTTGTGCGTGCTACTAATATCATTGAGAAGCCAATACTACAGAAAAATTTTAGGAGTAATTTGTGCTATTATCATTCCATTCTTTGTTTGGATTGACTTAGTATGGATTTTATTATCTAATCGTCTATGCTTGATGCAAGTAATCTAAATAAGAAAAAGTTATAAAGACAGTTTATTTGTTTCTTATATCTTTTTATTTATAAATTTTTTTCTTATAGCTTCATTTATTTTTCTCTACATGTATATATATTGGAGCAAAAAACAACGAATAAAAAATCAATCCAACAAACATTAAAATTAAGCTAATGACAGCGCTTCTTCTCCAAATCGTTGTTTCTAATATATTCAATATAGTTAATAGTATTCCTATACCTAAAAAAATAAAACTAAATTTAAAACTAAACCAATGCATTTTACTATTCCATATTTTATCCTTGTTCATTTTATCATCCTCACTTTTATAGGCATAAAAACTAAATTTCTTTAGCAAGCATTACTACAATATTTAAAATTTTTTTATTCTATCATCATTAGTTAAGTCAATATCCTTAAGTCCTCTTTTTTTCAAAAATAAAAAGTTGTCTTAAATATTAAGTTCTTAAAAACATTATAAAATCATTGTTATAACATTTATAATTAATATTGCAGTTACAATTCCATATGTATGTCTAAAAAAATGATATATATTCTAATTGAATCTAAATGTTTGTAAGAACATAACTTCAAAGGTTGTCTCTTGTGTTGATACTATCTTACCACCAAAGAACAAAGGATCAATTAGAAAAGTTCTAATGCCTGACTTTGTTATTGAAATGCTTAATGAAAGAACTAATGACTTAAAACCTAATGATTTTATCTTTGGTGTTGATAAGCCTTACCGAGAAACTAACTTAAGATAAATGCTTAATAAACATATAGAAGCTTCCAAGCTTCCTCATATTGTTATTTACGCATTTAGGCATAGTCATACAACTCATTTAATCAAATCAGGAGTGCCTATAAAAGTAGTTTCAAAGCCTTAACGCATCTACTACTATGAACGTCTACTGGCATCTATTTTAGGACAATGAAAGCCTAGCTTTAGAGGCCTTAAAATAGCACTTTTTGAAGCAAAAGATGCCAAAAAGACACCACAAAAATAAAAAACGGCTTAACTGCCGTATTTTTTTATCTATGGTGCCCAAACCCGGAATTGAACCAGGATTAAAGCCTTACCATGGCCTCGTAATAACCTTTATACTATTTGGGCATTTACACAATCAAGATTATATCATTAATAAGTTAAAAAAATCAAATAATAAATATATTTTTTTAATTGTGTATTAAGCAAAAATAGAATTATCGTATTTTTTTAATTTATTTTACTTTTTATATAAAAAAATGAAAAATCTTAACAAGCACCATCATATTCTAATGCTTTGGTTCTTTTAAAAACGAGTTTTTTTAAGTTTTTTTGTGTTATTTACATCACAAAAATAAGTGTCATATTTCTTTACAGTCATTTTCGACACATACTTTATAACATAAACAATTAGTAATAGCACATTATAAAAAAATCATATACTTTAACCCTTACGATTAAGCTTCATAGATTATAAATTAATTCTATACTCTAAACAATAAATCCTTATTATTTGAAGTGTACAAAAAATTAACTTAAAGCCGCTACATAAATCTCCCACCAATTATATATATTGTTTTCAGTTAATTTTATAATAATTCATATAAATTCCATTTCGAGAAGAATCAGCACTTTCAATAAATAGCTTGAACTTATATTCATCAGAATTAGTATCAAATTCATAGCGAATTTCAAAAAAATCCAAACCGAATCTTTTATAAAGTAACCATTATTCAAAGTGTTATTCCTTACATAATAGAACTTGTACAAATTACTAGGATTATTATCGAAATAGTCAGACAAATCATTCTTTTGCTCTATAATATACCAATTTTCGTTTGTATCCATACTAAACTTTTTCAAGTTTTGGTTTGCCGAACATTCCATTATAATTTGTTTTTTTAAATACGAAAAAAATAGGTTTCCGCATTCGTCATAAATGTATCTTCATTTGGGCAAACTTGTGAAAACGAGTATCCGCTGTTAAACCATGTATCACTTGATTGCATATCACCTGATAATCCTATCGGTGCAGTCAAACCAGCAAGACCCTTTGTAGATAGTTCTTCTTCTGTAAACCATTTCGTTGCATCATGAATAGAATTTTTTTGCTTTCGCCACCATCATCATTATTTCCACACGCAACTAAATTGACACAAGTAATCGATAAAAAGTACTATATAAACAATAATTGACAATTTATTTCTTAACATATTCTTTTCGACCTCCATTTATTAACATTTTTATGCAATAGCTACTAGATATTCATTCATCTTCTTTTACTATTGTTATCAGAGCATAAGCCTTATAAATAAAGTATTAAACCACATTAAAAATTTTAGCACTTTTTTTCGAGAAAAATGACAAGCAGATTGTATAATTGCGCTAAAAAAATTGTAAATGTCAATAATAAAAAGAATCCCTTTGGAGATGCATCCAATTTTTTTAGCTACAAGGTCTAACATGGTCTTCTTATAGGACGTTACTATATACTTAATTTTTTAGTCATATGTAAAAGATGGTCTAGAGACTATGTTAGACAATGTAATTTATCTTCTGGGAACTAAATATCTAGTAATACGAATTTATCACTATACTTTTTAAATCGCATTTTTTTAAGTATTAAAAAAAGCACCTACTATTTCTAATAGATGCCTATTTTCCATTATTTTAAATTAAGTTTTTAAGGTATTAGTTTTTATTTGTAAGGAAAAGTTATAATTATTTTTTTCACTTTAATCTATAATAACAAATTGATTTACCGCTACCCTCTCGTTTTAATTCACCAAGTTCGATAAGTTTTCTTAATCCTCCTTCGATACTGCTTACGCTAAGTGAAGGACATTGCTCACGAATATCTTGTTTATTAAATCGCCCAATTTTATTCATTGACGCACGTCTTACAATTTCTAAAGCAGAAAGCTTTGTCTCCACTAATGCAAAACGATCTTCAAAATCCTTATAAGCAGCTAAAAATTGTTCCCAAAAAGATATTTAATAAATGGAACAGCATCTTCTTCTCCTTCGTGCCAACCAATTTGAGATTTCGAAAGTGCATCATAATACAAATCTTTATTCTTTTGCTATTTTTTTGCCTCAAGAGATATATATTTTTCCGACATAAAAACCACTACGATATAAAAGCAATGTAGTAAGTAATCTGCTCATTCTCCCGTTTCCATCATTGAATGGATGGATACACAAAAAATCATGAATGAATATAGGAATTGCAATCAATGGCTCAACTTCAAAATTTCCTATAACTCGATTATATTCATTACAAATAATCTCAAGTGCTGTTGGTGTTTCAAATGAATCTAGTGGCGTAAATAATGTTTCCACTCTACCATCATGATAAGTTGTACTAATATAGTTTTGAACAGTCTTAGTTTTACCGGCAACAGGGTTATTCATATGACTATATAAGATTTTATGAAGTTGAAGAATATAGTTTGTTGAAATAGGAATTGCTTCAAAACTTTCATGAATAATTCCAAGAACATCCCTATATCCTGCTATCTCTTGTTCATCTTTGTTTTTAGGTATTGTCTTTTCTGCAACTAATTGTTTAATACGTGTATTTGTAGTTACAATTCCCTCGATTGCATTAGATGCCTCTGTACTTTGAATTTTTGCAATCTCTACTAATTTTTCCAATTCTTCAGGACGTTGTTTCAAGTATAATTCTTGTTTTCCAGCCTCTTTATATATTGCAGCAATTAATCCAAGCACATCACTATCCCATTTCAAATCTTTTTATTTGAGAATAATTAAATGTTCGCATACTAGACCTCCTTTTCCCCCTTTTAATTATATCATCATTTAAGGGGAAAGACAATTGATTATACTTGTTTTCCCTTAATAATATCGTCGAAATAAGGGAAACTCATTAAAATTAAAAAAAGTAAATTCTCCAATTTTAAATCAAATTATCAGTTATGCCTTTATTGTTATTACTCAATCATGCGTTTTAATAGCTGATACGCAACTATTTATTATCTTCTAGGGGTGTCGAAATAATCGTTCTAACACCATTTTTTACCAAGTAATCGTTCTATCACCCCTAGTAATAACCATGCTCAGTATCATATACCTTTGTTATAATTGTTCCATCCATTAATTTTCTACTATCATAGAAGAATCTACCACCTTTATACTTTGGTAAGTTATCTTTTTTTCTAATATCATATTTTTGCATTCCTTTTCACTTATTATATAGTGGTTTAAAATGCAAATTTAGACAAAAAAATTAAACTTTTTTTCAAAAAAATTGAAATAGTCTCATTTAAGTCTCACAATAGTCCTAATTACTTATTATTTTTTTATTAGAATCAATTATTAATTGTGCTTCAGCTTCAGTTCTAAAAAGCCTTGATTCTCCTACTCGATAACCACCACTACTTTTTTTGGATATCTTACTAAGCAAAATCCTCCAGATGATTTTATTACATACACTTCTTTAACAAATATGGATGACTCAATAATGAACGCTTTATCGCCTGCTTGAAACTTCGGATGTGTAATGCCAAGCTCATTAAGCTTCGATTCGTATTTATTTGATATATATTGGCTTCACATATCATATTGGAAGATTAATTCCTTGTTATGATTCTTGCTTTATATGCTTTTTCCAAATCTTTAACAGCTAAATCATCAGTCATAGTAGTTGAATATTACCAACCTATTATTTTCAAATCAAATAGATTCATTACTGTTGCTAGATATGTCCAGCCACACTATTCAGTATAAATATATGTAATATCTCCCATCCATTTCATTCCTGGCTCTAAAGCTTTAAAATCCTGCTCTAGAAGTTTTTTTATATTCTTTTGAACAAATATATTGATTTGATGCTAAAGGCTTCAATTTCTTAACTGTAATGTTTTTTTAATTCCTAATATATGCATTCGTCTTGCCACACATTTTTTTAACTTACTTTTTATATTTCTACAATTAAGAAACCTTTGTTATTTTTTTGGTGAACCATATCTGTTTTTTTAGATTCCTTATAAACAGCTAATATTTCCTCATCTAAGGATTTTATTAACTTCATAATAACTATTGGTTTCTTAATTTAATTATTTCAGCATTTGTTGTAACATCACCATTTGCAATTTCAATTTGACTATATAAATTGACCCATTTATATAGTGTTGCTTTTGCAACGTCATATTCACTCATTAATTCAGTTATTGATTTTCCAGAATTATACAAATTAACAATCATTTGTTTAAATTCAACATCATATCTAGTGCCTTTACTCATTATAAACACTATTCCTTTGCTATAAATTATTATCTCATACCTTAATTTATAGTCTATCTTTATGTGTCTATATATCTATACTAACATCACCTGATATAAAAATTTAAAGACGTAAAATGGTAAAAATCTATCCAAGATTAGATAGCTTTTTACCATCATTTATTTTTATTCTTTTAAATTTTTAATGTAAATACCAATGACTAAACTTTCATCAGTTAGATTAGTACTATATCAGACACACGGCTATAAAAAAATCATCCTTCTATTTAATTGAAGAATGATTTTTTTATACTATTTTACAAATAAATCTATTTGTTCAAATTTATTAACATCTATTAATCCCTTTGTGGTGATTTTTTTAATGATGGAATAACTGGAAGACTTAAAAATGCCATATTCATAAATGGAGCAATGTTATTATTCGCTGAATTTTTTTCATAACACTTTCTCTAACATTTTTTTACAATTCTCACTAACAGAATAAGCATCACTTTCTGACATCAATCCTGCAATAGGTAATGCTAATTCACTGACAACACTGCTGTCTTTTATATATACATTTCCTCCACCAATTCTTTTAATTTCATTTACTGCAATTGCCATATCTAAATCATTAGTACCAATTACAATTACATTATGAGAATCATGAGATACAGTTGATGCTATTGCACCACTTTTTAATCCTATTCCCTGCACAAAGCCTAATGAGATATGTCCTAAATTATGATGTCTTTCAATTACAGCAATTTTTTTAAAAATATCTCTTGATACATCTACACCATTATTTTTTTAGTAAAAATCTAAATCTAAAATTAAATGTTTAGTTAATAATTCCTTAGGAATAATTCCTATAACATTACATTTATTTCCTTTAGGCTTTATATAAAAAGCTTTCTTTAGTAATATTTGGTATATTGATTGAATTTTTTTGACAACACTAAAATCATCAGGAGAAATATTAGAAATTACTTTTTTTAATTAAAGTTTTATCCTTAACAATATGCTCTCCATTATAATAAACATCTGTAATATCTATTTTATTTAAATCATTCATTATTACAAAAATTAGCCTTATAGCCTGGAGCTATTGCACCTACATTTTTCAAATTAAATCTATTAGCTGCCTGAATTGTTGCCATACGTATAGCAGCAATAGGATTTTTTCCTAAATCTATTGCTTTTCTTATAATTGTATCAATATGACCCTTTGATATAAGATAAGATGGCTCTATATCGTCAGTTACAAGTAAGCACCTATGTGATACATCAGAATCAAATAAATCTGCTAATGCTTCTAGATTCTTAGATGCAGTGCCCTCCCTTATCATTATCCATTGGCCCTTACTTGCCTTTTCTAATGCTTCATTGATATTAGAGCATTCATGATCACTATCTATTCCCTTGCCGATGTATTCATCTAAATCATGTCCAGTCAATAAAGGTGCATGGCCATCAATAAACTTATTTAGTTTTTTAGCATTACTAATTTTATTTAAAAACATCCTTATCGTTATTAATAACACCAACATAGTTCATCATTTCAGCAAGTCCTAAAAACCTCATTTCTTTCTAAAATTGATATGGTTTTATCAGAATCAATAGTAGAATATGATTCATCAAATTTAGTTGCAGGAACACATGATGGGGCAGTAAAGTAAAAAGCTCATTGGTAGATTCTTAGATGCTTTAATTAAAAAAAGCTTATTCCTTCAATACCACAAACGTTAGCAATCTCATGTGGATCTAAAACTGTTGCTCCTGTACCATGTAGAACTGCTATTTTAGCAAACTCATGTGGTAAAAAGCATAGTACTTTCAATATGCATATGAGAATCTATAAAGCTTGGAGAAATATATTTATTTTGGCAATCGATTACTATAGCATCCTCATCATTTATATTGTCTCTTAAGCCTCTTATTTCATTATCAATAACTAAAATATCCTTTTTGATTATTGATGATGTAAATACATCAACAATATTTGCATTTTTTTAAAAAAATTCGCCTCATATTTCTTCTTGTATTATTAAATTACTAAGAATTGAACTAAGATAATAATACTTTCTCCTTTCTTAACTCACAATTATTTATACATCGTTAAATTGATGTTAGTTGAGGAATTTAGCGCTTTGCTTTCTTTTAATGAATTGTATGTAGGAAGGGCAGTGATAATTTTTGGGTTTCCTTTGGACAAGTTCCAAAAATAATGTATTTCACCATTAGAAAGAATAACCTACTTTGCTCTAAGTGAATTTGCGTATTTCCTTGCTTGTTCTTTAGCAATTAATGGATTTAATCCCTCTTTTTTTGCTTCTAAAACTATAAGTGGATTGTTATGTTCATCTAATAAAAACATAATCAACAAATCCATCTTAATTGCTTTTAATGTGGTTTCATTTAATAAGCTCACCCAATTAAATATGTCAACAAAATAATAGTAATATTTATCAGCATGAAACGAATCTGTTGAAAACTGTAGTATAGCTTCGCCAGTAGGCATTACAAAAGAATATTCCCAAATATATCCGTCGTCGGTTTCTATACTAGTTTGTTTTGAATGAAATTCACCATTTACATACATCATCAAATCAACATCCATTATTGGGTAAGAATGTAGTTTGATAATTGTGCCTGGAGCAAAATAACTATATTGTTCTTCAGGCTTATCATAAATAAAATTATTACTATCTATAATATTTAATTTAAAAGTTCCTGTTGGTTGTATTTGTTCCCCATCAAAGGATGTAATTGCGTATGGTAATCCAGTTGACAACCAATAACTTTTACTATTTATTTGAACATAGTTATTCCTGATTTCTAATTCATATGAGGCTTTATCTTTTAGATTGAATGTAACAATATACCCTTGCCCTCCATCAATATCGTTTGTTTTCTCTCGTATCAAAGCTCGATTAAACCATCCCGAGAACATATTTCCTTCATTGTATATTCTTGCACTTTCGCCATATCTATTCTCCGGGGCGACACCCAGATATATTCTTTGAACATCGATATAATCTAAACTTTCGTCAGTTATTTTTGAACCCCATTCGATTGTTTCACACAACTTCAGTTCATCGCCAACATAACCATTAATCATTGAAGCGACATCTACATCATGATCTGGCATTGTATATTTAATATATCCATTTTCCCATGCTTTATCATAAGTTGGTCTTAATATAGTTCCATCTATTGATAAGCTTGCTTCTACACCAGAAAAGAATTTAATCTCAAAAAGTGATTTCATCGTCTTCTTTGTACAGACCATAAGTTTGATTCGGTTCGCATATTTTGTCAATATTCAAAAATAATATTATTTAAATCTTTGATATTTAGTTTTTGTTTACCACCATTAAAAAAATCGCATCCAGTTAGAGGAATCATTAATAGTAAAAAGTAAGAAGCATAATATTTTCTTTATATTTTTTTCATTCAAATTTCCTCCTTTTTTTCATTTCAACTATGTCATCTAATTGACATTCTAAAGCTATACAAATTCTTTCTAATACGTCAGTGTTTACATTTTCGCCTTTGACTAATTTTGTTATAGTAGATCTACTCAAACCTGTTAGCTTATGTAAATATCCTTTATTTAATCCTTTGTCAATCAGCAATTTCCATAGTCCGTTGTATGATAGTGCCATTTTTGCCACCTTTATCTGTTTACAATTATACCACAAAAAATGTGCGTTCGAAATAGTTTTGCATGACTTCTCGTAAATGTCTAAGCAGTATTCGTCATTTACCGATGCTGTGTTTTTTAACCTTGCATTATAATATTGCAAACACTTTCGTTCCGTAGCAAAATGCAAAAAGAAAAAGAGCCCCATAAAAATGCCGTTTGACACTTCTACAAGACTCTATAATTTGCTGGCGAAAAGGATAAATGCCCTATTCACAATGAAAAAAGGTCTGACACAAATTGTATCAAACCTATGCTTTCAATATGGTGGACCTGGGGAGACTCGAACTCCCGTACGCAGCATCTTAGCCTTTATTTTCTACATGTTTATCTTGTCTAAAAATTTCATTAATACACAAAGGCAAGCAGAGAACATATTAACTAACCTGATTAAATTCTTTAAAACAGTCCAGATTTAACTATTTTAGTATATCCTATTAGACATGAACCCTAAAAATAAATACATAGGAAATATTTATTAAGAGTAGCTTGCACTAATTAATTAGCAAGCAAAAGCATAGTTAGCAGTGTTATTAGCACCTGCTAAAAATGCATAATTATTATCTTCTGCGGTTATTTAAACCTCGACGTTTTTACTTGCGCAACCAAGACATGCTTATAAATATTCAAATACCACGGCGAATCCAAACAAGCCCAATTAATTATACCACAAGCCGGTATAATTGTTAATATCTATTTGCTTCTTTAAGTGCCTTAGCAATATTTCTTTTTTTCCTTCAGCCTCTTTAAGACTTTGTCTTTTATCAGCTAATTTCTTTCCCTTACATAAGGCAATTTCAATTTTAACTAAGGATCCAACAAAAATATAATCTAGTTGGAACTATAGATAAGCCCTGAAGCTTTACCTTTGTTGCCAGCTTTATTTCTTCACTTTTATGTAATAATAATTCTCGATCACGAGTTTCTTCATGATTAAAAATGTTACCATGAGAATATTTAGCAATAAACATATTAATGACATAAGGACGATTATTTCTTAAAATAACATAAGTATCATTAATATTTACCTTACCTTCTCTTATTGATTTTATTTCAGTACCTGTTAGTTTTATTCCAGCTTCATATTTATCTAAGATAAAAATATTCAAAGCCAACTTTTTTTATTTGTACAAATATTCGCCATAGCTATCATCTCCATAGTCTTCTTCTAGCATTAAATCAATTTTTGATGTTTCACGAACGGCATCAATAACTACAACTCTAACCTTATCACCTAGGCTAAAGGTTCTACTTGCAGATATTAGCTTTTGATGAGCCTCATCATATGTAAAATAATCGTCCATATTTCTAAGACTAACTAATCCTTCAACACCATTTTCAAGCATTACAAACATTCCAAAGCTTAAAATTGAAACAACAATGCCATCATAGTGCTCATCAATATGCTTTGACATATACCAAGTCATAAGCATATTATCAACATCTCTTTCACAATCAATAGCCTTTCTTTCACTATTTGAATTCATAATCGCTATTCCTTCAAGATTCTCAGAATAGTATTGATAGCTAGCATCAAAATTAGTTGGATGTAAAAACTAACTCCTTTAATAAACGATGCACCATTAAATCTGGATATCTTCTAATTGGTGATGTAAAATGACAATAATCATCAATACATAAGCCATAATGTCCTACATTTACAGTTGAATATTTAGCCTTCATCATTGTTCTTAAAAGCATTTGATTTATTACTGGCTTTAATGGATTATCATCTAAATCCTCCAAAGCCTTTTGAATTAATTTTGAATGAATATCATTCTTAGGTAACTTAATTTTTAACACCAAGCTTACTAATAATCTTTAAAACATCACGTAATTTCTCTTGGTCAGGCTTTTCATGAATTCTATACATACAAGGATAATTCAATTTTGTGAAAAATGAAGCCACGCAATTATTTGCCTCAAGCATAAAATCCTCTATTAGCTTTTCAGCCTCATCACGCACTCTTAAGGAAATACCATTTGGTTCATGATGCTCATCAAGACTAATTTTATATTCATCAATTTCAAAAATCTAGTCCTCCAGCATCATGTCTTTTCTTCCTTAAAATATGAGCAAGTTTATTCATATTATTTAACATCAAAACAATATCCGAATATTTATTACACATTTCCTGATCGTCATTTAAAATTTTATTAACATTATTATAGGTCATTCGATGTCTTGATTTTATAAATCCCTCAGAAATCTTGTAATCAACAATTTCACCTAAATCATTAATCTCCATTTGGCATGCCATTACAAGACGTACCACTCCCTCATTTAATGAACACAAGCCATTTGATAGCTTAAAAGGTAGCATTGGAATCACTCTATCTGCTAAATAAACACTTGTTCCACGCTTTATGGCATCCTCATTTAAGGAAGTATTAGGGCATACATAATTACTAACATCAGCAATATATACCCCAAGTAAATAATTACCATTCTTTAATATATCTAGTGAAATGGCATCATCAAAATCCTTAGCATCATCACCATCTATTGTAATAATTGTTTTATCAGTAAAAATCAGTACGTCCTTTTAAATCCCTTGGTTCCACTTCATCTGGAACTTTTTTTCTAATTCTTTTATCGTTTCTTCACTAAATTCACTATAAAAATCCATAGCTTTCAGCAATCTTAGTAATTTCAATACCATCATCATCTGTTTTACCAACAATTTTTTTGTTACTTTTTGCAGTAATTTGATTTGGTAAGTAATTAATTCTTGCTTTAACAACTGTATCATCTTCATAATCATTTATATCATCAAGTTTAATTAAATGAAGAGGATATTCATATTTAGTTAAAACATAAGCTTTTAACATTATTTTTTTACGCTTTTTTTATGAATAATAGTACCAATAACATCAAGTTTACTTCTTTGAATAACCTTAACAACTTCAGCATTTTTTAAATTTTTCTACCATCAGAAAATGAATAAAAAAAGCAACATCATCACCATCAAGAGCACCATTATTACAGCCATATGGAACATAATAATCATTATTTTCTCCATCAACATGAATAAAGCCATATCCTTCACTTTTTAAGAATTAATTTTCCGTTTTTTTAACTTCTTTATAATGACCATTATGGCTTATAGCTAAACGTCCACTTTTAACATATTCGTCAAGAATATCAATAACCATTTGATAGCTGATATTTAAAAAGCTTGCATATTTTATTTATTTTATATCCCTTTAAATATAAATCTAAAACCTTTTTTTCTTTCATAGAATCACCTCAAAAAAACATAAAAAAACAACATAATTCCTTAATAGCAATTATGTTGTCAAGCATCATAATTATTGAATTACATTACAGATAACAACTAGAATAATAAAAAAATTATTCCTAGGACTGCAGTTCCTCTTTGTAAAAAAACAATTCAATACCACGAGTTTTTTGATTTTTAAATAATTCAGACTTGCTACCATTAAAGGCATAATTAATGTCATCCTTAGAATTTTTGCATCATAACAATTGCTATTAATAAAAATTGAAACAATTAGTGTAAATATATTTAAAAACTAGCATTTTGATTCCTCCATACTACTTAATAGACTACTTGACTATTATAGCATTAAAAAAATAAAACAAGTCAATATTTTTTTCAAATTATCTAATAATTTCTAATATAAGCTTTTGGTTCAATCTCAAAATCAGCATATGAATATGCTTTTTTAATCATTTCAATTGCTTCTTTCTCATTATTTCCATCAGAATATAATGTGGCAAGAGTTTCGTTTTTCATTAACATAATCGCCAACCTTCTTGTTTAAAAACAACGCCAACGCGTGGGTTAATAGTATCGGTAATTTTTTCTCTGCCAGCACCAACAAGCATTGCCGCATGACCAATGGCAAGAGCATCAATCTTGCTAACATATCCTTTATTTTGACTCTTAATTTCGATAACATTTTTGCCTAAAACAAATTTGGCAGGATTAAAAATATATGAACTATCTCCACCCTGAGCATTTACCATTTCTGCAAGTTTATTTAAGCCTTCTTTATTTTCAATTTGTTTTCTTAACAAATCCTTTGCTTCAGAAACTGTACTTGCTAAATTACTATCAATAACTAAATATGCACCAAGAGTTAGACATAATTCAAGTAAATCCTTAGGACCATTACCATTTAGTGTATTGATGGCCTCCAAAACCTCTACGCTATTACCAACAGCAAATCCTAGTGGTTCATCCATATTAGTTAAAACAGCTGTCATATGACGATTACATTTATTACCTATGGCAACCATTAATTTAGCTAGTTTACGGGCACTATCAATATTTTTCATGAATGCTCCACTACCTACCTTAACATCTAGGCAAATAGCATTTGCTCCACTTGCAAGCTTCTTAGACATTATACTTGAAGCAATAAGCGGTATTGAATCAACAGTAGCTGTAACATCCCTTAATGAATAAAGCTTCTTATCTGCAGGAGCTAAATTAACTGTTTGACCTATAATAGCCAAATGTATTTTTTTAACCTGCTCGATAAATTCATCATCAGTCAATGATATATTAAAGCCAGGAATTGATTCAAGCTTATCAATGGTTCCTCCCGTATGTCCAAGTCCTCTTCCACTCATTTTAGCAAAATTTATACCAAGAGATGCAACAAGTGGTGCTAAAACTAAGCTTGTTTTATCACCAACGCCACCTGTAGAATGCTTATCAACCTTTACTCCCTCAATCATATCAAGATTAAGCTCATCGCCACTATGAAGCATAGCTAAAGCCAAATTAGTTGCTTCATTATCATTCATTCCTTGAAAATAAACAGCCATTGTAAAGGCAGACATCTGATAATCTGGTATATCTCCATTTGTATAACCATTTATAAGAAATTTAATTTCTTCATTAGTTAATTCTAAACCATTTCTCTTTTTTTTCTATTATGTCTACTGCTCTCATTTTTTTATCTCCTATATTCGAATAAATTCCTAAAATCTTCAGCTTATAATCATTATCATTGTTGAATTCATTTAAAAATTAAATCAACCTTACTTAGATCCTTCTTTGCTAAAGGAAAAATTCTATATAAAAATTATATTTACCAAGCTCACTTTTCGTAGGTCTTGAAATTATATTTGAAAGGTTAATATGATGCTCATCAAATCTTCTTAAAATATTATATAAAAATACCTGGCTTATCAAGTAAAGCATATGCATAGCAGCTAACCTTAATTAAATCACTATAAAAAAATATCATTTTTTTATTTCTACTAATAACTAAAAAAATCTAGTTTCATTATTTTTTTAGAATCCGTAATGTCTTTTTAATACAAGGGGAAATTCTTCACTAATATGCATTGGAACAATAGCAGCACTTTTGTTTTTATTTTCCAATAAATAATCAAGTGATAATAAATTTGATTCTGTTAATACACATTTGCTTAAATAAGGTTCTAAGAAATGTAAGCATTGGCCTTTAGCTTTAAACTGAACATATATTTTTTTCTATATCATTAATATTATTCTCATAGCTTACTAATTTAAAAGCAATATTTTGTTTAATTTCAGCAACAATTAAAAGTGATTCACTCATTAATATGTCAAGAGCCTCTGTAACAAAGCCATCTAACGAATTTTCAAATGGTAAAAATTAATAAATCTGTATCTATAAATTTTTTTAGCTGACTCAATAATTGAATCACAATAAAAACACTTTGAAGTTTTCGCCCGTAAATTTTTTTCATATTTATTTAACACCTTATCACAAAAATGTTTGTTTAGGGCCAAGTAATGAAACACTTCTCATACTAATCCTCTTTGATCTTATATTTTATTTCCTCATATAAAGGTATCATCTTATAGTTTTCTGTTCTTTTTAAACCAATAAGCACTGCTAGCATTATTTTGTTTGAAAATTTCAAAATAAGAATCATTCAAAAAAATAAAGCTGTATCATTTTCAAGCGCAAAACCATCAGCTTCATATTCTTTCACCATATCATTGTAAACAATTAAATCCTCTTTTTTTGATAATGAGGACAAAATGTAGCATTAATAGCACCAAAACCTTTAATCAGCTTATAATTATAGGTGTGAAAGTTGTCATAATAGGAATAAAAAAATCACCTACACCAGCTAAAAAAACCACATATTTGCGCCGGCACTACTACCTGCTAACAAACAATTTGACTTAATAATTAAATCATTTAGACTTCTTAGCTCAAAAAAACAATTTTTTTGAGTTATACCACCACCAAAAATATAAAAATGTCATAATCATTAAAGCTAACATCTTGATTTAAAAAAATAATTCAATATAACAATTAAAAACCATCTGTTTGCTTTTTTTAAATCTCTCAAAGCTATTTTGATAATCTACACTAGCATTAGGAAAAATATAAAATTTTCGGATTATCTTTTCCTGTTATTTTAAGCATTATTTCATATAATTTAGTTTTTGCCAGGTGTTTCACCACCCATTAAATAAAAATTTCATTAGATTTTATCCTTCTTAAACTCAAAATTAAAAAGGTAGCGCCCTTATTTGGTAGGGGTTACAACACCAAATTGATAATTATGAGCTGTTAATACTTCCTTAACAAGTGCTAATCCTAATCCTGTTCCTTTAACAGTCATCGTTGGTTTATTTTTACCACGATAATATTTATTCCAAATTGAATCTAAATCCTCCTTGGCAATTCCCGGACCATCATCACTAACCTCAAATCGATATATGCCCTTATTATTAAAAAAAGTCTAATTTCAATTTTTTTGTTTTAGCGTAATGAATAGCATTAGATATTAAATTATATACTACCTCACAAATTTGCTTATAATTAGCTTCCATATAAACATCATTAATCAAATCTAACTTTAATTCAATTTTTTCTCTTTTTGATATTAAGGCATCAAAAACTATTTATAGTGCTTTTTAATCAATTCTGTGAAGTTAAATCTAGTGATTCTCGCCTCAACCCTTGCCTCTGCACGAGATAATGATAAAAACATCATTAACTAAGGAAGTTAAATGATCTGACTCTGAAATAATAGTATTTAAATGACTTTCTCTAAGTTCCTTATCGTCACCAGAAAAAAATCAATAATCATTTCAGCATATGATTTAATAAGTGTTAATGGCGTTTTTAAATTCATGGCTAATATTAGCTAAAAATATCTTTATCAAGATTATTTGATTCATTCAAATTCGCAATCAATCCCTCAATTGCCAAATTAAGCCTTTTTAATTTCTAAATAATTTGATTTTTTTAATTGAATATTATAATTTTGTCTTTGAATTTCTTCTAAAGAATCACTTGCTTGATTTATAGGTAAAATAATCTTTTTTTGTCCAAATTAGCGTTAATAATCCAAAAAAACAGTACTTACAGATAAGGAAATAGCGATAAAGATTAATATGAATTGAAAGAAATAATTAATTTCCTTACTGATATTTGCAACAATTAATAAATTATATGTTTTATCATTCTTGGTATCTGTAGTCGCAAAGCAGGATTGTTTATAACTCAAAAAAATTCAAAAATAGTTACTTTCAACCTTAAGCGAACTCCAAATTTTTGATTGTACCTGTTTTGAAAGATTAATTTCCTTATTTGAGGCTAAAATATCAATTCCATAATCATTTGATAAATTAAAAATAGCCAATTTGATAATCATTAGGAAGATTAGAAATATATTCATCTAAGGTCATATCATCTTCTAAATAGAAAAGATTAATACAATTATTAATAACATCATTACTTTTTTTATTATATACAGTTTTTTTCAAGCATTGTTTTAAAAAGAAAAAAATACCAGCAATTAGTATAAAAAAACTATAAATGCTAGCATCATTGCAAGCATTTTAACAAAAAAATACTTGTTTTAATTGAATTTTTTTAATTTTTCTTCATAATCGAATTTATAACCATATCCTCGAAGTGTGACAAGCATATATTTATAATTTCCAAGTCTACTTCTTAGCATCTTTATAAGCGTATCTATCGTTCTATCGTCGCCATAAAATTCATAGCCCCAAACGTCAGATAAAATCTTACTTCGAGAAATGGCAATTCCTTTATTCTTAACTAAATATGTTAATAATTGAAATTCTTTTTGGGTTAATTCAACCTTTTTACCATCGACAAAAACATTTCTTCCTTCAAAATCGATTTCTACACCAGCCATTTTTACACTTGTCTTTTTGTTTCTTTTTAAAGCAACATTAACTCTAGCAACAATTTCTTTTTGGTGAAAAAAAGGCTTTTGTGACATAATCATCAGCACCTGAATCAAAGCCATAAAAGCTTATCATATTCTTCTCCTCTTGCTGATAGAACAATAATAGGAATGTCATGCTCTTTTTTTATTTCACGAACTGCACTAATGCCATCAAGATTAGGCATCATTACATCCATTATTATTAAATCAACAGGAATAGACTTTACTTTTTCAATTGCCTCAAGTCCATCACAGGCCTCAATTGTTTCAAATCCTGAATGTTCTAAATATTCTTTTAAAACTGTTCTAATTTTTGTTTCATCATCGGCAATTAGAATCCTCATAATCACTCCTCTTTTCTTTTTCTTGCTTCCAAACGATAAATCGGTCCTAATTTTGACCATTTTTTTCTTCAAATTCAGTTGTAACATTTCCTTCAAATTGATCATTATGTAAATCAAGACTAACATTATTCAAAAAGCCAACCTTCATTACAAAAAAATTTTCAATTGAATACTCAAATAAACTACGGTTATCGGTCTTCTGGTATATAGCACCACCATTTTTTTAAGAATTACGGCATATTTTTTTCTAGATAACCTGGTGCTGTAAGTCTTCTTTTATAGTATCTTTTTTTTCGGCCAAGGATCAGAAAAAAATTTAAATAAATTAAATCAACTTCATTTTTTTCCAAACACATCTAAGATATTTTTCAGCATCAAGCAATACTAATTTCAAATTATTTAAATCATAATTTAAAGATAATTCTGAAGCTCTTAACAAAACACTATCGTATTTTTTTCAATAGCTATAAAAATTTATATTCGGATTATTTAAAGCCATTGTAGTAATAAACTTACCCTTTCCACAACCTATTTCAATATGAATTGGATTAGAATTATTAAATACTTCAACCCACTTACCTCTATGATCTATTGGATTATTTATATAATATTTTTTTCATTGGCAATTAATTTATTAAGTGCCCCTTTTAATTTTTTTCTTAAACGCATATTTATTTAATTAAATCATAGATTGCCTTAGTATAAATGGCAATTGATTTAATGAAGTCCTCCACATTAATATATTCATTTGCTATATGACAAACATCCTCACTTCCAGGAAACATTGGGCCAAAGGCAACAGCATTGTCAATAAATGCAGCATAGGTTCCACCACCAATAGTAAATGGTTTATTAGTATAATCACCAGTCATTTCCTGGTAAGCATTCATAAGCGTTTTAATTAAATCAGAATTAGGATCAACATAATGAATCTTTGAGCATCCAAGTAAATTAAAGCTATAATCAGTATCAGTTAATTTAAATGATTTTTCCACACATTCCTTAAGCTTGGTGTCATAATTGTTAACTGGTATTCGACAATTAATACCTATTTTGAATTCATTATTTAAAAATATTAACAACACCCACATTCATTGTTAATTCCTTCATATTATCATCATAAATGTTAATACCTAATTTTTTTCACCGAAAAGGATCAAAGGTGAGATATTTACAAACATAATTAGATAAATTAGTCTTATGAATCCTATTTAAAAAAACTCAAATAGAATAAAGCTAGCATTTAATCCCTTTTTGAGGAACCATTGCATGGCTAGCAATACCATAAGCATATAAATAGCCATCCTTTACTTCACCACGATAATTATTTTTCCTTAAGATAGGCTAAATATTCATTTGTTAAATCAATTTTTTTAGTTTCATCCTTGCTGTTTCTGGAACAACATTATAGCGTTCACCACTTACAAATTCTAAAAATTATATCATCATTTGCAAGTTTTCCCTTTTTATATCAAATGAAGCATTTGATTTTTTTCTCCATAAATTAAAGGAAATTCAGCATCAGGTGAAAAACCAATTTCAGGCTTAATTTCTTTTTCAAAATAATGAGTAAGACAACGTGAGCCAGATTCCACATCACAACCAAAAAAATTAATCTTGCACGCTTGCTTACAGGAAGCTTTAAATCCTTTATAATTTTTTTAAAAGCAATATAAGAGGCAACAAGTGGCCCCTTATCATCTTCACTTCCTCTAGCATATAGTTTTCCATCTCTTTTGGTTAATATAAAGGGATTACTCTCCCAATTTTGGCCCTTTGTTGGTACAACATCCAAATGTCCTAAAATACCAACAATTTCACCATTACTATTACCAAATTCTATATGTCCTGCATAATTATCAACATTTTTTTAACTTCAAAGCCATCATTTTTTTAGCAGACTCTAATAAATAATTTAAAGCCTTTTTTTATTTTCAACACCAAATGGTGCATCGCTATTTGGATCATACTTATCCAAAAATAGTTTTAAAGCTAATTAATTTTTTTCAAGTAATTTTTAAAGCACTAGGATAATATTCCTGTGCTTTTTTTCCATATAATCTATCTTCATATAAACCTCATTAAATCTCTTTACCCATTTTTTTAAGGTAAACATCATTTCATTAATTTTCTTCATACATTCTACTTCATCTTCACCATCAATCTCAAAGGTAACAGTGTCTCCACAATATATTCCTAAAGACATAACGCCCATAATTGATTTCAAATCAACTTTTTTACCATTATGGATAATAAAAGCATCGGATTTAAATTTAACAGCACTATTAACTAAAACTGTAGCTGGTCTAGCGTGTAGACCATTTTCTGATATAATTCTATAAGTTTTTCTTATCATATTTTCACCTCAAATTATCTTATATTAATTTTTTTAATTCATAGGCAATTTTTTCAGATTCAAATTTAAATAGGGTTTTAATTGTATTTCCTGTAACAAACACACCCTTATCAGAAAATTCTTTGATTTTATTAAGGTCAACTAAACTTAAATCCTTAACGCTAAGCTTCAAGCGTGAATTTTCTACACCTACACCTATTAAATTATCTATACCACCTAGTGCTAAAAACAAGGCTATCAATAAATTCTTTATTTACCTTTATCTTTTTCTTTTTACTATTTGCTATAAAAAAATTAATATTATTGCCAAAGCAATAATTACAGCAATCATAATAATTATTAGATATAAGTTAGCTAGTATTAAGTTTATCATATTTTATCACCAATTCTATTATATTGTTTTTTTCACAAGAATTTCAATAAATTTTCACATTTACATCTTAAAAAAATTACTTTTTTTTATTGTTTAATAATACGATAACCTATTACAAATATTAACAAAATCATAAATTATAATAGGAGGTGAATCCTATGTGTGATAAGCCCTATGAAATAAATAGCTGTGGCAACTATATAATTGATACTGTAATTCGTATTGACAAATTACAAAAAGAAATCGTATCTGATTATAATGGCTGCATTACCTGCGAAACATCATTAGTTACAAATGCCAATAATACCATTCCCGTAGCATTTAAGGGATGTAGCGGTGAAATAACTGCAATTTTAGAATTACCAAATACTACAACACAATTCTTTAGAATTGAATCAGTTCGTGAAAAAAGATTTGTTACACTTCGTTTGCTTGAAGCAACAACAGTAGCTGAAGAACAAACATTTGAAGCAACAAATCATACTTGTATCTTAGATTTAAATTGTGTATGTCAAATTCAATGCTTTAGCCCAATTACAGTAGTAACATGTACGCAAAAATCAATAAAAAAAGGGTTGCGATTAATCGTAATCTTTTTTTATAGTTTTAAAAATATTAATATCTAAAAATATCATCTAAAGAAACTAAATAGGTTTTATTATCCTCAGCATTAACTTTTTATATTTTCTTCGTTTAATTCTTTAACAAAAACCTTCGATTTTACCATTTTTTTTAGTTATAATTTCACATAACACATTAATTCGATATAACATCATTGCCTTAATATCCTCGAGACGATATTTTTTTAAGCTTCGTTTTTTTGATAACGACTATCAAAAAAATTTCTTGATTACTCATATTTTCGTTGTTTAATTTAAAAAGAGTCGATAAACATTAAAGGATCATTTTTTTCATTATTAATCACCACTATATAAATATGCGCCACAAAAATATATATAACAAAAACAATGTAGCATTTCTGCTACATTGCCATAAATAAATTATTTGCTATATCATTTTGTCCTTTTTATTGTATAAGCAACATTATAATAAACATCACTACTATTAACATATGTTATTCCATTTGCTAATGCTTGATACATTATTTCCTCATTAAATAATTTAAAAATTAGAATTATTATCATTATGAGGTAAGCCAATAAAAAAATAGCCTTAATTTTATTAGCCTTACATATTTTAATAGTTTTATCTAAATTATTCTTGAATTCTTTAAAAAGCATTTAAATCATTATTACAATTCATTGCTTCATTTTTCCCCAATATTAATAACAATACATTTAAATTTAATCTTTAAGGCAATAAGCTTACTTAAGATATCTACAAGCATTTTTTTGAATTCATACTTTTACGTGAATAGTTAACTACTTCGTATTTATTACTTAGTTTATTAAAAAGAACTTGATTTATAATTTAAAAAGCTTATGATTTTCATCATATAACAATCCACTCAGTATTCCTTCTCCAAATAATGAAATTTTATTTTTCATGTTAAATCACCTTTACTTTCACATTGTTTAATCTAGTTTACAATACCAGTTTATAACATTTTAATCACATTGTCAATAAGTTTTAAACAAATTATTGTATTTTTTTATATTCTATGTTAAAATATTGTTAATTATTCAAGATGTTTTAAAATAATAATAAAGGAATGTTAATATGGACGTAAATAAAACCCTAACAAATTGGTTAAATGAATTAAATAATTTTTGAATTACAGAATTATGAAAAAGCTTCCTGATATTGATTTATACATGGATCAGGTAGTTACATATCTCGAAAAGCAATTAAAAATACTTGCAACATCATCACTTGATAAGCAAATAACCTCATCAATGATTAATAATTATGTAAAAGGTGAAGTTATCAGTGCCCCTGTGTCAAAAATATAATCGTGAGCATTTATCACTTATCGAAGAAATTTGTATTTTAAAACAAGTTTTGTCTATTGCCGAAATTAAAGAAATCATTCAAAAATCGTTATAGCAATCAATCATATATTGATGTATTTAATGAATTCAAAGATTTGCATTCTAAAGAAAAACAAAGCGGCTGTTGAATATGCATTAAATGGTTTATCAAAAAAATACCTAACAATAATACAGAAGATTTAACTAAGCTTTCCCTTGATTTAGCTTTAAAGGCAAATGCTTATATTACTATATCAAAAAAGAATTTTATTTTTTTAACAAAGCTATTTTTTTAAATCAAGATAAGGAAAAACGAGAAAAGAAAGAAAAAGAGAAGGAATCAGAATAATTGATTCCTTCTCTTTTCATAATTAAATGTTAAAATTTCTTTAGATATAGGATGAGGAAATGAAAGACTGTAGCAATCTAAATAATAATGACAATTTATCTTTTGACCCATATTTATTATCACCAACCAGTGGATGACCAATATATGCCATTTGGCATCTAATTTGATGAAATCTACCTGTTTTTTTAGGCTGACATCAATTAGTGATGAATTCACACCTTTATATTTTAACGTTTTAATAGGTTTGTAATCCAAAATGGCGAGTTTGCCATTCTTATTCACATAACTTTTTTTCATTTTCATCCTTAAGCAAATAATTAGTTAATGTTTTAGCTTCTACTATTCCTTCAACTATAGCATAATATTTCTTTTTAAATTCTCCATTTTGCATTGAAAGAGCTAAACGAGCTGCAGCTTTTGAGGTTCTTGCATAAACCATTACCCCACTTGTATTATAGTCAAGCCTATGAACTAATCCTAAATACACATCTCCAGGCTTATTATACTTCTCTTTTTATGTATTTTTTTAAGATAGTAAGCATATCAATCCTATTTGAAGAGTCAGCTTGAGAAAGTACCTCAATAGGCTTATAAACTACTAATAAATGATTATCTTCATATAATATTTCTGGATTCATCATTTTTTTCCTCGCTATATATCGCTTTTTATTTCATTTGCAACATTGATAATTTGTTTTTTTCGATTAGTGAATCATTACTCCAAATCATATTAATATCCTGATTAAATTTATTATTTTCAAAAATTCAAAGTATAGATTTTTATCTTTCAAGTCATTTTCAATATAATCATCATAAATTAGAGCTAAGCCAATACCATTAATAACTAAATCCTTAACCATTTTGGCATCATTAATTTTAAGTACATTTGGTAAAGTCTCAATGCTTAAATTATCTTTCTTTAACGCTAGTTCAAGTAAATCATTAGATCCCGATTCTAAATTTGTAATAATTGTTTCCTTTTGTAATTGCTCAAAAATTGATTTTTTTTGTTTATGTGATAATGAATGACCAAAGCCAACACATATTGAAGCTGCTAAAGAAAAATAGCAACTTACCATTAAATAATGTTTGATCATAATTATTATCAATAATGGCAAAAATCTATTTCCCCATTATGAATTGCATCTACTATCTCATTATGATTCAATATATTCATTATTATTTTATCCATAGGATGATTTTTTTCATCCAAGTAATTAGAACCCTATTCATAATGACTGAAGCAACCTGATTAGTTGTCGCAAATTTCAAGATATGAGTAGTACTTGCTTCCTTTTCAAGTGCTTGCTTTAGTTGATTGTCCATTAACTCGCATTTTTGAGCATATTCATATATTATTTGACCAGCAACTGACAGTCTAAAGGTTTTTTTGTATTAGAAAAAAGTTTAATATTGTTATCTTTTTTTCAAGAGATTTAATATGATGTGTAACTGCTGGCTGAGTTATATATAATGCTTGAGCGGTTTTAGTATAGCTTTTAGTTCTCACGAGCTCTAAAAAAAGTAATTAAGCGTGTATCCATCATATTTATTTCATCTCCTTTTTACTAATTTATAGATATTTAAAAAAATGATAAATATATTTTATAACATTTTATAATAAATTTCAATATAAAAAGGTGATGACTTTTTATCATCACCTCAATATTATTTTATAATTGCATAGTCCAAAAACTTCGCCTACATTAGCAACTGGGATAATTTTTTTAATAACTTTTTAACCTCATCTGGAACATCATCAAGGTCTCTTTCATTGTCCTTAGGAATTAAAATTGTTTTTAACCCACTTCTAAGAGCAGCAATAGACTTTTCCCTTAATCCACCAATTGGTAATACCTGACCTCTAAGTGTAACCTCTCCAGTCATTCCAATATGTGAATCAACAGGCTTACCACTTAAAGCACTAACAATAGCTGTAGTAAGAGTAACTCCGGCAGAAGGTCCATCCTTTGGAACAGCACCCTCAGGCACATGGATATGAATATCATTTTCATTAAATCTATCCATAGGTATTCCATATTCAGCAGCATGAGATTTCACATATGATAAAGCAGTTTGCGCACTTTCCTTCATCACATCGCCAAGCTTTCCAGTTAAAACTAATCCGCCCTTGCCCTTGTAATAGGTAACCTCTATATCAAGGGTATCACCGCCAAATTGAGTATAAGCAAGACCTGTTACAATACCTACCTGATTTTTCAGGACGAGAAACATTATTGAAAAAAATCTAGGCTTTCCTAAATAATTGGCTAAATTCTCCTTAGTAATAACAGTGCTTTCTGTTTTATTAATTAAAAATATCCTTTACTGTTTTACGACATATTGTAGCAATCAAACGATTTAATTCACGTACACCAGCTTCTCTAGTGTAATTTCTAATTATTTCATACATTGCTTCTTCTTCAATTTTTAATTGTGAATCACTTAAGCCATGATCAGTAAGCTCACGAGGTAATAAATGCTTATAAGCTATATTGAACTTTTCAAATTCAGTATAACTGCTTAATTCAATAATTTCCATACGATCACGTAATGGAGCTGGAATAACCTCTAAGGAATTGGCAGTAGTTATAAACATAACCTGAGACAAATCATATGGCTCCTCAAGATAATTATCTGAAAAAAATTATTATTTTTGTTCAGGATCTAAAACCTCAAGCATAGCAGCTGCTGGATCGCCACGATAATCAGAAGCCATTTTATCAATTTCATCTAATAGGAAAACTGGGTTAACAGTTTTTGCTTCAAGCATACCTTTAATAATTCTACCAGGCATAGCTCCTATATAAGTTCTTCTATGACCTCTAATTTCAGCCTCATCGCGTACACCACCAAGAGATTGCTTTATAAACTTTCTACCAAGAGCGTCAGCTATACTCTTTCCGAGTGAAGTTTTTCCAACTCCAGGTGGCCCTACAAAACACAAAATTGTATGCGGATTACAATTAGTCATAATCTTAACAGCTAAATATTCAACAATACGTTCCTTAACCTTTTCAAGTCCATAATGACGTGAATCAAGCTTCATCGAAACATCCTTAAGATCATTATTATCTACACTTGCTTGATTTCCCCAAGGCAAGTTAACCAAGGTTTCAATATAAGTACGCATTATACCAGATTCAGCCATTTGATTAGATGTTGAAGCATATCTTGATAATTCCTGACGAGCCTTTTTCCTTAGTTCTTTCTGGCATTTGGCTTTCTTCAATCTTCTTACGGAATTCCTCAACCTCTTCATCCTGACGAGCTTTATCACCTAGTTCATTTTTGAATAGCCTTCATTTTTTTTCACGAAGATAATATTCCTTTTGTGATTGATCAATAGATTTTTTTACCTCTTGATTAATTTTATCTTCCAAATCAGTTAATTCTTTATTTAACTCGAAATCCTCAAGTAAATATTTCAAACGATTACAAACATCAAGTTCTGAAAGATATTTATACTTATCAACGTCGCCACGTAATCTAAAAGCAATTACATCCGATAAAACATCAGCTGAGGCACCATTACGAATGGTTTGAAGAATCTCATCCGCACTCGAAACAAAATTATTGTAATTTTTTGAGAACGATTCCATAACATTCTTCATCAAAATAGCTTCACGCTCTGGTGATGAAGATAATGTAATACACTTCTCATAATTGCATACAAAATAAGGATTTACAGATTCATAATTCAAAAACATTTATTCTATCAGTTACTTTAAATTTCACCTTATAATTATTATTAGGCAAACGTAATTTCAATATTATTTTAGCCAAAAACGCCAATAGGTTGTAGGTCATTTTCAGTTATGTCATCATTTTGAGAGTTCTTTTGAATCAATAACAAAAATATTATTTGAATACATACTTTCAGCAGCATCTAATGCTTGAACTGATGGCTCTCTTCCAATTTCAATTCTAAATTCATTATTTGGCAATGGTACTATCCCACGAACAGCAATCGCCGGTAAAAACTAATTTACTTTTTGTCGTCCATTATAAACACCTCTTTCCGACTACGATTATAATACACCATTTTTTTGGCACTTTTTGCAAGTAGTTTGCCAAAAAAATATTTTTTTGTTTTTTTAAATATTTGAAAAAAAGTCCTCAAAAGAGGACTTAATCTTTAAAATTAATCAATATATTTTTGCATTATCTAATAAGAATTGAATCATCTTATCATAAGCAATTTGATTGAAATATTGGTAGCCATTTTTAGCAACTAAATCTTCTGGCTTTTCGCCTTCCTTAGCTTGCTTTGCGGCAAATTCCTTTAATTCTTCCTCAGTTGGAGTAAGCTTTTCAGCCTCAACTAATTTACCAAATACTAATGAGAATAATGCTTGACGAGCGCCTTGCTTTTCAGTTTCTTCATCAAATTTTTTTCTTTTGTAATATTCATTAAAACCAAGGAATGTTTCAAATGGAATATTATACATCTTTGCTTGGTTTTCATATTGAGCACGAATTTGGTCTACTCTTTCTTTTACAAGAGTTTCAGGCATATCACAAACTGTATTATCTAAAAATAGTATTGATAATTGTGTCAACTTGACGATCCTTCTCGCTTGTCTTCTTATTTGCTTCAATTGAATCCTTTTTATTTTTCTTTAAATCATCAATAGTTTTTACACCATCAATTTTTAAGCTTTCAACAAAGGCATCAGTTAATTCAGGTAAAACGTTAGCTAAAACCTTATGAACACTTACTTTGAAAACTGCAGCTTTACCAGCTAAATCCTTTGCACCATAATTTTCTGGGAAAGTAACATTAACATCCTTAGTTTCGCCAGCCTTCATTCCAACCATTTGGTCCTCAAAGCCTGGAATAAATTGACCAGAACCAATTTTTAACTCGTAATCCTTAGCAGAACCGCCTTCAAATACCTTGCCATCAACGCTTCCTTCAAAATCAAATACTGCATAATCACCATTAGCAATTGTTTGTTCTTCCTTTTTCTACCTTAGTAGAATGAGCTGATAAAAACAGCTTTAATGGCATCATCAATTTCAGAATCAGTAGCTGATAAAACAGCTTTTTTTAACTTCAATACCTTTATACTCAGGTAAATTAAACTCAGGAGTTACATCAAAAGTTAATGAAACCTTGAAATTCTTATCTGGTCCAAAAATCATCACCAACTTCAGGAACATAATTTCCAAGTACCTTTTGAGCTAATTCCTTGTCATCAAAAAAATTTCTTTTTACTTTATTGTTTAAAAACAATATTAATTGCTTCCTCATATAATGCAGCTGTTCCATATGTCTTTTCATATACTGAACGTGGTGCATGTCCCTTACGGAAACCTTTTATTGTAGCATTTGCATTTACCTTTACAAATGCTTCATCAACTGCTTTTTTAAATTCATCAGCAGTTACATCAAATGTAGCCTTCATACGACTTTTTTCTAACTTTTCAGTAACCATACAAATAACGCGCAGACGGAGACCATATTTCTTTAAAAAAATATGTAGGAAATCTGCTCCTCCTATATATTTAATCTCCAATTCCTAAATAAATTAAAGTCCATAAATTATTATATCATATTTTTATTTTATGTAAAGAATTTATTCCCTACATAAATAAATTAGTTGCAAATTACAACTAATTTATATATGTTTCATCCTGCTTATTTGGTTCATCAACTGGGATGTTAATATTCTTGTCTTCTTCGCTAGGCTTATCAACTCCAGGAGCTATAGCCTTATTATCTTTTGCTTTTTCTTTTTCACGTTTAGTTTTTATTGCCTTACGATATTTTCCATAATTAAATCCAGCATCAACAATTAGCATTGCTGATCCTAAAAGAGCAAATATTGCAACTATAAATGCTAGAATTTGTGGTGTAATGTTATCAACAGTACATACAACAACTCCAAGTGTTATAAAGGCAATATGTGTCCAAAATTTAATTTGATCTGTTTCCTCTTTAAATAAGACAGTACAAATGAAATAGCATAGTCCTCTTAAATATAAAACTCCACCTAAAAAAAGAAACGATAATACTTTTTTTAGCAAAAATAAGAAAAAAACCACTTTCAGCATCACTATCTTTAAAAAAATTTAAAATTGCACCATAAAATTAAAAACAACTCCAACGATTAAATTCACAGCTAATTCAAAGAATGATAATACTCTACTTCTATTAGTTTTTTTAACGTTTTTCATTAGTGGTATAAATCTTATTATTGCAAAAAAATCAAAAATTGCAATTCCTGTAATTAAAACTACAAGAGGAACTAAAAAATTCTTTATTGATTATTCCAACAAGACCAACAGCAAGAAGTATTGCAGCTGATATTGCTTCAATCCAAAAATTTATAACTCTTTAAAGGATTCTTCATAAAAATCTACCTCGCTTTGATATATAAAATTATACATCATTAAAGTGAAAAATTACAATATAATTATTATTTTCCGGAAATAGCCATTTTTTTCAATAGTAATGCTTGGAGCACCAACGCTTCCTTTAATTTCAAAATCATTTCCTAAATAAACCACATTATTTAACATATCCTGTAATTTACCAGATAAAATAAATAATGTAATAGGCTTGCTTTTTTTACCGTTTTCAATTAAAAAGCCACTAGCTTGGAGATTAAAATCACCACTAATTGGATTTAACCCTGCATGTAATCCTTGAACTGAATTTACGTAAATACCATTGTCGACTGCTTTAAGCATTTCAGCAAATTCAATCTTACCAGGCTTTAAATATAGATTTGAAGGACTAACCCCAACTGATGAAGAAGCTGATGCCTTATATCCATTTCCAGTTGATTTTGTTTTCATTATTGAAGCAGTCTTCAAATTATGTAAATAAGTAATTAGCTTACCATTTTCAACAAGTGTCTTTTTCAGTTGATTTTTACTCCCTCATCATCAAATGTATCCTTAGATGTTGCAAGTTCAAACATTGGATCATCAATTATGGTTATATTTTCTCCAAATATTTTTTTCTTCTACCTTGTCCTTTAAGAATGACATATTTTTTATAACCGCATCAGCTGAAAATATATTTGAAAAGGCGCTTAAAAGACTACTTACAACACTCTTATCCAAAACAACCTTATAATTGCCAGACTTAATGCTTTTTGCATTAAAGCTTTCATAAGCATCTAAAAAAGCACTATCAGCAAGCTTATCCATTTGAAAATCTTTAATATTTTTCAAATAAACATAATCAAAACCTGTCTTCATTTCTTCATTTAGGCTGCAAACTACCTCTACAGCAATAAATGCATACTTATTATGCTTAGAAACATTAAGTCCATTTGAATTAATAATACTTACAGCAACATCGTGTTCAGAATATGAAGCTGAGACACTTTTTTTACAGTATCACTTTTTGCAAAAAAATTAAATCCTTAAGCTTTAAGCATAAATCCGCTTTATCTTTTAGTATTATAGTCATCAAAATCATTTTTTTAGCTTCACTAATTGTTTCATAATTTTTTTGTCGCCACCATAAATGAAATAAGGTTCATTTTTTTATCAATTAAAGAAGCATTTTCAATGATTTTATTGATTATTTTAGGAATCATTTCATCATTATTATTTTCTTCATAAATAGTAACAATTTGTTTATTATAAACGCCTCTAATAGCTAATACATCAGTTTGACTTAATACATTTGTATCAACCTCATCATTATATGTACTTATTTCAATGCCATTTTCTTTAACAGAATATACTTCAATCTCTTTAATTCCTTTTTTTAAAGCTTCTTCTTTTAATTTTTGGAAATTCATTATTTATTTCCTCCATTTCCACCAACAGTCATATTTTTTACTCTTATTGTTGGCTCGCCAACACATGCCGGAATGCTTCCAGATGATGATCCACACATTCCATAACCAAATGTTTGATTATTAGCAACCATATCGATATTTAATAATGTATCCTTACCATTACCAATCAATGTTGCTCCCTTAACTTGCTTAGTTATCTTTCCATTCTCTATCATATAAGCCTCGCCAACAGCAAAGTTAAATTCACCAGTTGCTGGATTAACTGAACCACCAGCCATTGTTTTAGCAAATAGTCCATATTTTGTGTTAGCTATAATTTCTTCTAAGGTAGAATTACCATTAGCTATATATGTATTCGTCATTCGTGATGTTGGCGAATAGCGATAACTTTCTCTTCTTGATGAGCCTGTTGCTTCCATCTTCATTCTCCTACCATTTCGCATATCAATCATATAGCTTTTTAAAATACCGTTTTCAATTAAAACATTTTTCTTTGTTTCATGGCCCTCATCATCAATATTTTCACTACCCCATTCGTTAGGAATAGTTCCATCATCTATTGCCGTAACACAACTAGCAGCTATTTTTTCGCCAAGCTTACCACTAAATACTGACAATCCTTTAGCAACACTTGTTGCTTCCAATGAATGGCCACATGCCTCATGGAAAATTACACCACCAAAGCCATTATGAATAACAACATCATAAACTCCACCAACCATCTCATCAGCAGTTAAGGAAGATACTGCTCTTTTTGCAATATTTAAGGCAAAGGATTCAAAATCAAAACTATCAAAATTTGAAATATCAAAATTTCCACCATAGCTATCACTAGCCTGTTGCATACCATTTTCATCACTTGCAATAGCAATAGCAAAAAAACCCTTTGATGATTTCTAACATCATTTTTTTAAATACACCATTACTATTCGCAATTGTTACAAGCTGTGTTTCATCTGTTATTGTAGAAATTGCTTGAACAATTTTATCACTATAATTCATAATCGCCTTGCAACAGGTCTTTAAATAACCAATCTTTAAAGAATTATCTATGTCTTTAGAACATTTATTTATTATCGTTGTCTTTTCCTTATTAAATTTTTTAAATTCAAAATCTTTAATTATTTGCTCAGCTTGATATGCTTTATTAAGCTTTTTTTCGCAAGCTTCATTAAGCCTTGCTCATCAACTTCATTAGTATAGCCATAAACCTCAGCATTTTTCCTTTAAAAATTCTTATGCCTGCACCATAAACATGCATAACATTAATATCATCTATATGGTCCTTAACCATCTTTATAGTATTTTTTTGATTATCCTCAAAAAAATATTTCTGCAAAAGTCTCCACCTGTTTTTTTAGACATTCAAGAAGAACCTTTTTAGCAATTACCTTATTCATTTATAGTCACCTCTCATAAATAATACTAAATTATTATATCATAAATCTAATAAAACAGGAAATATTTTGTAAAACATTTAAAACAAACACAAATTAATTGTCGTTTTTTTGATTTTGTGATAAAATTATTAAAAGAAAGGATGTAATATAATGAATTTTGTTTTTATTTCTCCTGCATTTCCAGAAAATTATTATAATTTTTGCAATGGTTTAAAGATTAATAATGTAAATGTTTTAGGAATTGGTGATACACCATATGAACAATTAACAAATAACGTTAAAAATTCCTTAACTGAATATTACAAAGTAAATAGTTTAGAAAAACTATGATGAAGTATATAAAGCTGTTGCTTTTTTTGCCTTTAAATATGGAAGAATTGATTATTTAGAGTCTAATAATGAATATTGGCTACGTCAGGATGCAAAATTACGCCTAGATTTTTAATATCAAAGGAGCAAAACCTGATGATGTTTCATACTTTACTTCTAAATCAAAAAAATGAAGGAATTTTATAAGCTTGCAAAAAGTACCAGTGGCTAGATATAAGTTTTGTACAGATATAAACTCAGATTTAAAAATTTATTGATGAAGTTGGCTATCCCGTTGTTGTTAAACCTGATGTTGGCGTTGGAGCAAGTAAAAACCTACCGTATCTCTTCACCAAAAGACCTTGAAGCATTCTATAAAAACGGCTTTAACGTTCCATACATTATTGAAGAGTATATTGAGGGTAACATTGTTTCGCTTGATGGTATATGCAATTCTCAAGGTGATATCATTTTTTGCGACAATGAAATCTTTCCACCTTCAATTATGGATATAGTTAATGAAAACCTTGAGGTTAGCTATTACGTTAATAAAATTGTTCCAAACGACATAAAGGACATTGGTCAAAGAGTATTAAAGGCATTTAATATTCGCCAACGCTTCTTCCATTTGGAATTCTTCCGATTATCAAAGGAGAAAAAAGGGCTTGGTAAAATTAATGATATTGTAGCTTTAGAGGTTAATATGCGTCCACCTGGTGGCTATACTCCTGATTTAATTAATTTTGGTCAAAGTGTTAATTGCTATCAAATTTGGGCAGATGTAATGTGCTTTGATAAAACCTTTGTTGACTTGAATAAAGAAAAGTTCTATGCCGTATATGTTTCTAAGCGTGATCGATTAAAATATAAAAAAACACCTATGAGACGATACTAGAAAAATATAAAAACAATATCACAATGCATGGTAGAATGGCCAATGCCCTTGCTGATGCCCTTGGAAATGAATATTATATGGCAAAAATTTTCAACACTCGAAGAAATTAATAGCTTCAAATCATTTGTATTAGAAAAAAAGACAATTAATATGTCTTTTTACAAGTTAATAAATCATAAGTTTCATTATTCATTAAATTTCATAAACCAGTGATTACTTAATTTATTTTACTTTTTAATTCTTAGCCATTATTTTAAGTATTTTTTTATATGCATCCAAACCATCATTTAAAAATATTCATATCAAAATCAAATGTTGATTGATGAAGCATAGGTGTATTACCAGCACCTAAAAGTAAAAATAGACAAGGATAAATTGAAGTATATAGACCAAAATCCTCAGCTTGCATAAATGGTTTTTTTCTAATATATTTATAAAATCCATTTTTAATTAATTCTGGATCATTATATACAAATGGAAAAATCAGAGCGAATTTCTATATTAAATTTAGCATTATAGTCTTTGCTAGCATTAAACAAGTTATTTTGAAGGATAGTAAAGGTTTTGTCATCAAATGCGCGCATCGTCGCAAATAATTTCGTTTTTTCAGCAACAGAATTACGAATAGTGCCACCCTCGATTTTACCGAAATTTAATAAATGCGGTTCTTTTTATTTGTAAAGCTAAATCGTATAAATTAATTAGATATTTACTAGCAATCAAAAATAGAGTCAATTCCTTCGTCTCGATTAGCAGCATGTACCGTTTTACCGATTATTTCGATATCAACCTCAGCACTTTTAGCAAGCATGCCTTTGGTCATACTATAAATTTTTTTCCTTTAGCTAAATTAGGCCAAATATGCATACCAAACTTTGCTTTAGTATTTAGCTTATCGAGAATCTTACTATCAACCACACTTCTTGCTCCACCATATATTTCTTCTGATGGTTGAAAAAGGCAACTAACATTATAGTTATATTCATTTAAACAATCTAGATATTCACATAATCCAAGAAGCATACTCATATGACCATCATGTCCACAAGCATGCATATATCCCAAATTTTTTTAGATTTATACCAAACATCATTTTGTTCATTAACAGGAAGTGCATCCATATCTGCCCTAAAGCAAATTGACTTATCTTTGTTAAAATCAAAAAAATGCAACTAGCCCAGTTTCGCCTATTTCAAATATCCTACATTTAAATTTTTTTAAAATATTTAATAGGTATTCCTTAGTTTTAAATTCATGCATGCCAATTTCGGGAATTTGATGAAGATCACATCTTATTCTTTTTTTAAATCTATCATGCAACAATATCCTTTTATAATGAACGAATTGTTTCTTCATAATCAGCCTCAGATACACCGACTATAATATTTAATTCACTTGGTCCTTGAGCTAAAAGCTTAACATTAATTTTAGAATTTCCTAAAATTGTAAATACCTTACCACATAATCCGCTACGCTTAACCATATTTCTACCAACAATAGCTACTAAAGCAATATCCTCATCAAGCGTTACATCAGCTTCAAGCTCCCTTTTAATATCAGATATAATTTCATAATAATAATTTTCACATGATTCCTTTGAGCAAACAACAGAAATCGAATCAATTCCCGAAGGAATATGTTCAATTGAAACCTTATATTTTTTTCAAATATTGATAATACCTTTCTTAAAAAAAGCCAATTTCATTTGACATATGATCACGGAAAATATTAAATGACATAAAGTTCTTTTTTTACCAGCAATACCAGTTACAATATGAGTATCGTCATCACATTTTTTTGACGAATAATAGTACCTGGATTATTAGGATCATTAGTATTTTTTTATATTAATAGGAATATTTAGCGCCTGAACCGGGAAAACAGTTTCCTCATGTAAAACATTTGCACCCATATAAGATAATTCTCTTAATTCGGCATAAGTAATTTGCGGAATACTTCGAGGATTTTCTACAATTCTTGGATCAACAGCATAAACACCTGAAACATCTGTCCAGTTTTCATACATTGAAGCATTTAAGCTTTTTGCCAAAATTGAACCAGTAACATCGCTTCCGCCACGACTTAATAATTTAATTGAACCATTTGGAAAGCTACCATAAAAAGCCTGGAACAATTATTCTTCCATATTTTGCAAATGCCTGATTTACCTTCTCTTCAGTTACTTCATAATTAATTTTTTTCCATCATAATCAAAGGAAATTAGCTCCTTAGCATCTACAAAAAGTAAATCCTAAATATTCACTCATTAATTTAGCAGTAAAATATTCGCCTCTACTTACCAAATAATCAGTTTGAATATGGGAACTTAATTCATTCTTTAAGGCCTCTAAATCACCTTCAATGTCATATTTTAACCCTAGTTCCTCTTTAACACCTATAAATCGAGATGAAAACATATTCCATATATCGTCATAGCCAACATTATATTTTAAATGAGCTCCTAATATATAAAGCAAATCGGTAATTTTCGTATCACTCTTATTTCGCTTTCCTAAAGCTGATACAACTACTACCTGTCGTTGTTCATCGCTAAGAACAATATTTTTTACCTTTTCAAATTGAGTTGAGCATGACAGTGAGGAACCACCAAATTTACATACAACAATCATAATTACACCTACATTTCATCAATTTCTGCAAGCTTCATCGCTATTTGAACAGCATTTGAGGCTGCACCCTTACGGATATTATCAGCTGTACAATAAAACAATAAGCCATTTTTTGCAGCTAAATCCTTACGAATTCTTCCAACATAAACTTTATCAGTGCCATTGGCAACAATACTTGTTGGATAAATGTGGTTAACGTTATCATCTAGAACAACTATATCAGGAAAATTAGCAAGTGTTTTCTTTACATCCTCAATATCAAATTCTCTTTCAACCTCACACATAATACTTACACCATGAGAATTTGCGACGGGAACCCTAACACATGTTGCTGAAACTAAAAGATCTGGTTTATGAAGAATTTTTTTCTAGTTTCATTTACCATTTTAATTTCTTCCTTTGTATATCCATTATCTAAAAATACATCAATTTCTGGTATACATGTTTGAGCAATATTATATGGATAAAATTTTGGCTCATCACCATTTAAGCATCCTTCCAAATCATTTTTACCCTTTTGTCCAGAACCAGAAACTGCTTGATATGTCGAATAAAAAACTCTTGTTAATCCATAAGCATCATCTATTGCCTTTAATGGTATAATTGATTGAATTGTTGAACAATTAGGATTAGCAATTAATTTATTCATTTTGTAATCTGAAAAAAATTTACCTCAGGAACAATCAATGGTATTTCCTTATCTTGACGCCATGCTGATGAATTATCAATAACTCTTGCACCTGCACTTCGCGCAATTGGGGCAAATTTTTTGCTTACATCACCACCAGCACTAAAAAGTGCTAAATCAATACCTTCAAATGAATTTTCTGTTAATTCCTCAACAGTATATTCATTTCCATTAAACAATAATTTTTTTACCTGCACTTCTCTTTGATGCAAGCATTTTTTTATTGATTTAACAGGAAATTTATATTCCTCAAGCACATGAATAAATGTACTTCCTACTAAACCAGTTGCTCCAACGATTGCTACATTATATTTTTTTCATTCTTCCATCTCCATATTTTTATTATATTATTTTTAAAATGTAAATGCTTGTTACAATGTCCTTAATGCATCAATTAATTCAGATTTTGAAAGAGTTTTTCTCATCCTTTTTTTCTTAATAATTTTAGCTGGAACTCCTGCTACAACAACACCACAAGGAACATCTTCAATTACAACAGCACCAGCTGCAACAACAGAACCTTTACCAACTCTTACGCCTTCAATTACAACAGCATTAGCTCCAATTAGCACATCATCCTCGATTACAACGGGAGTTGCTGATGGGGGCTCAACTACTCCAGCAAGAACACTTCCTGCTCCAATATGACAATTTTTACCAACTATAGCTCGTCCACCAAGGACTGCACCCATATCAATCATTGTGCCATCGCCAATTACAGCACCAATATTAATAATTGCTCCCATCATAATTACAGCATTATTACCAATTTCAACCATATCTCTAATAATTGCCCCTGGTTCAATTCTAGCATTAATATTTTTTTTGTCTAAAAGAGGAATTGCCGAATTACGAGAATCATTTTCAATACAGCAGTCAATAATAAATTCCTTATTTATATCAATTGCCTTTTTTTAAAAATCTTCATATTCACCAATTACAATATAGCCATCTTTATTACCAAAGCAATGACATCCTAAAAAAATCAATGTCTTTTTTTTGTCTTAATATAAGCCCTAATAGGTGTTTTTTTTCTTTGAAGTATGTATTAAATTTATAATTTCTAAAGCGTCCATCATTATTCTCCTTTAAATAACACGTCTTTCATATTATACAAGCCTTTTTCCTGTTTTACAATAAATTTGCAAGCTAAAAGCGCACCTTTAGCAAAAATTTTTCGACTTGAAGCACTATGTTTAATGCTAAGCACCTCATCTTCACCACAATATAGAACCTCGTGCTCTCCAACAATACTACCACCTCTTATTGAAGAAACACCAATTTCGTTTGTTTTTCTTTTTTCATTTCCATATCTACCGAAGTTTGGTTCGTAATTGGTTTTATCAATTAAAGTATTTAAAAACATTTTTGCAGTTCCTGATGGTGCGTCCACCTTATTATGATGGTGTGCTTCAACAATTTCAATATCAAAGCTATCCTTTAAAATTGGTGTTATCATTTCTAACACCTTATCCATAACTAATACACCTAAGCTAAAATTTGCACTTTTTAAAACAGGCACAAATTTAGCCAATTCATTAATTTTGGCATCAGCTGCAATATTATAGCCAGTAGTAGCCAAAACAACTGGTGTATTATTCTTTATTGCATATTCGTAAATCATATCTAAATTAGCTGGATTAGAAAAAAATCAAGAATTACATCAACATGATCTTTTTAACTCAGATAAATTTTTTTAATTCCCTTTTTCATAATTAATATCACAAATTGCAGATATTTCATTATTTGCCATTTCATAAACAATATGACCCATTGCCCCATATCCTACTAAGCATATTTTCATAGATTAATTACTCCTTTTTGATTCATTTATTACTTTGATCAGCTTTTCTTTATTTTCAAAGCTCATATTACATAATGGTAAATGATATCCACCAACAGCAAATCCTAAATAATTCATTGCTTCCTTAATGGGAATAGGACTCGTTTCCATAAATAGAGCATTTGCAAGCTTAAGACTACTATTAGCTAGCATTCTTGCCTCTAAATAATTACCATCTAGGGCATATTGACATATATTCTTAACAGTTTTAGGACAAATATTTGCTAAAACAGAAATAACTCCACTAGCACCAATGCTTATCATTGGTAAAATAATATCATCATTTCCTGAAAACATTACAAAATCATCGCTCAAATATTGACTAACCTTCATAGCATATGACATATTCCCTGATGCTTCTTTAATTCCACAAATATTTTTATTTTTAGCTAAATGAGCAATAGCTTCAATTGAAATCGATACATTGGTTCTGCTAGGAACATTATAAAGCATTATCGGACAGGCTGATGCCTTAGCGATAGCTTCAAAATGACGAATCATTCCCTCATTATTACATTTATTATAATAAGGAGTAATTGATAAAAATATAATCAGCTCCAAGGCTTGAAAGCTCATAAGCATTTTTTTGCATGCTATTTCAGTTGAATTTGATCCAGCCCCTACCATCACTGGTATTCTTTTTATTAACTAGCTCAATAACAAACTTAACAATTTTTTTCTGTTCTTCAAAAATCAATTGTTGCAGTCTCAGCAGTTGTTCCCAAAACAACTAATCCATTTGTTCCATTGTTAATATGATATTCTACTAACTCCTTTAATTTTTTTGATAATTTGTACTTCCATTCTCCAAAAAAATGGAGTGATAAGTGCTACAAAGCTACCCTTTAACATAATTTATATTCACCTTCATATACAATTTTTGCTGGTCCTGTCATATAAATATTATCTTCTATTTTTTTATATTTAAAGTACCATATTTCAAAAATAACATTAGCTTCATTATTAATTTTACCAAGCTCATTAGCAACATATACGCTAGCACAACATCCAGTTCCACAAGCAAATGTCCAGCCACATCCTCTTTCAAAGGTTTTAACACAGATTGTATCTTTATCAACGATCTTTACAAAAATTAACATTAGTTTTTTTCCCTAAAAAAAGATAAAAAAATCAGAAATATCTTTAGCATAGTCTAAAAACCTTATCATTAAAGTCATCAACAAAAAAACAACTGTATGAATAGTTCCAGTAAAAAAAGTGAATAAATTTTTTTACTTCTAAATCATTTACCTTAATTATTCTTCCTTTGAAGCTTAAATCATCATAGGCTTTTTATAAGGCTATTATCATAAATAGCTTTTCCCATGTTCACCATAACATTAAAAGGATTAAGACCTTTAATTTCAATTTTCATTGTACCAGCAAGTGTTAGTACATCAAAAACTAAGATCATTAACGATTTTTATTATAATAACAATAAAGTGCAAAACAACGTATACCATTGCCACACATTGGTGCTCTTGAACCATCAGAATTATAATAAATCATTTCTAATGGATTAGTTTTTACTAAAATTAAGCCATCTGCACCTACGCCTACATATCTATCACATATTTTTGATTGCTAAGTTTGAATAATCAATATTTTTCTTTATAATCGGCAATTACAAAAATCATTACCACAGCCATGCATTTTTTTAAAAAAATTTCATTATATCTCCCTTTCTATTAATTCCGTTAATGTTTGTCTTTTAACTACCACTCTAGCTTTGGCATCCTTGATAAAAACTACACCTGGCGTTAAGGCCTTATTATAATTAGAACTCATAGAATACCCATAGGCACCTGTTGTATAGGAAATTAGTAAATCTCCGCTAGTAGCTTTTGGTAAAACTACCATTTCTGCTAAAATATCCCCAGACTCACAGCATTTACCAGCAATGCAAACCATTTCATCCTTAGGATAATCAATTTTTGTTGCAACATCAAAGCTATATTTTGCTTGATATAATGCCGGTCTAATATTATCAGTCATTCCCCCATCAATAAAGTAATAAAGCTTATGTGGCGTTCTTTTAACATCACCAATTGTATAAAGAGTATAACCAGCTTCACCTACAATAGCTCTACCAGGTTCAATTAATACCTCATTTAGCTTAACATTAAATTCTTTAGTATATTTAATAACACAATCAATTATAAAATGACAAACATCAGCAATTTTTTTAGGTGCATCTTCACTTGTATAAAAAACACCAAAGCCACCACCCAAATCAAGACTTATTGGCTTTGAAAAATCTTTACAATATGATACTAATCTTTTTATTTCCTCAGCAAAAGGCTAACAAATCAAAAATTTGAGAACCTATATGAGAATGTAACCCAACTAAATTTAAGTTCTTATTATCATTAATTATTTCTAACATTTTTTTATAATCGTCACTATTATAAATTACGCCAAATTTAGAATCGATATCACTTGTAATGATATATTTATGTGTATGAGCCTCTACACCGACATTAATTCTTATAAATAAATTAACATCTTTATCATTAGCAAGCCTTTTTTTATTCTTTCTAATTCACAAATATTATCCACAATTATATTTACATCATTTTCAATTGAATACAAAATTTCTTCATCACTTTTATTATTACCATGTAGATAGATATCCTTATGATTAAAGTTTACCATATTAGCTGTGTAAAAGTTCCCCAAGCGAAACGCAATCAAGGCCAAGATTATATTCCTTAACAAGAGGAAGCATTGCTTTAATATTAAAGCTTTTAGACGCAAATGTCACTTTAGTTTTAAAACAATTTGATTTAAAGTTGTTTTTAAATTCCTTAATATTATTAATCAATCTATTTTTCATCATAAATATAAAGTGGAGTTCCAAAATTCTCCTTCAATTCATCACAACTGACACCATTAATTTTTTTAAAAATAGACATCTAATATACCTCCAAAGAAAAAAATAAAAGCACCGTAAAGTGCTTATAATGATCACATCAAATAGCTCCTCTACTAAATAAAGTAGGAGTTGCATAAATATTCTTTATGCACCCATAAGAAAAAAATTGCCATAATTTCTTATTCGGCGATGATTACCTTTCAATTATTTCATTGAATGCCTTCTCTATAATCTACTTATTTGCATCGCAACCTCTATTTACTATTAACTTGTTCTCTATTTTATCATACTTTGATATAATTTGTCTACAATAAATTGTAAAAAAATACAATTTTCATTGTTTTTTTAACTAAGTATGTGTATAATTATTACATAATAATTAATCGAAAGGATAAAAATCTATGAATATAAAAGCTCAATGAACAAATCAAATTAGTCGAAACATCAAAAAAATACGTCAATTTAACGATTATGCTCAAAGTGTTGGTGCAAATCTTATTCTTACCCTTGGTCAACCTGATTTCAATACACCAGATTCAGTAAAAAAGGCTTGTATCAATTCCTTAAATCAAAATATGACAAAATATGGACCTACACCTGGTCTTCTATCTACAAGAAAAAGCCGTATGCGAATTTGAAAAAAAGAAAAAAATAATCTTGATTATGTACCCGATGAGGTAATAATTACTCATGGTTCAACTGAAGCCTTAACTGCGGCAATTTTTACGATGACTAATCCAGGTGATGAATTTATTGTTCCAATTCCTGCGTACCCAATGTATCGTCAAATAATAAATTTTGCTAAAGGTAAAGTTGTAACTATTGATACTACTGCAAACAATTTTCAAATTTCTAAAGAAATGCTAGACAAGGCAATTACAAGTAAAACTAAAGCCATAATCATTACATCTCCAAATAATCCAACTGGGGCTATTTTAGACGATCAATCATTAGCTAACATCTATAATGCTATTAAGAATAAACCAATTTATCTAATAAGTGATGATGTTTATAATCAAATCATTTACACTAAAGCAAGTTTTATGTGTAAATACAAGGACTTAAAACCGCAAATGATTATTTGCCAAAAGCTTATCAAAGCCATATGCTATGCCAGGATGGCGTTGTGGCTATATGCTAGCACCTAAGAATTTTATAACTGAAGCCTTAAAAATTCATCAATATATGCTTGTAGGTGAAAACACCTTTATCCAACCAGCTATGGAAGAGGCTCTTCTTTTTGATCCAAAAGAAATGATTGAAAGCTATAAAATACGTAGAGACTATGTTTGTAATAGACTAATAAATATGGGACTTATTCTTAATATCCCTGAAGGAGCTTTCTATGTATTCCCATCAATCAAAAAATTTGGTATTGATTCATGGACATTTTGTAAAATGCTAGCTTTAAAATATAAGGTAGCAATTATACCTGGCATTTGTTTTGAGGCTGATGATTATATTAGAATAAGCTATTGTGTAGATATGGATACAATAAAAAAAGCTTTTAGATGCTTTAGAATCATTTATAAAGGAACTTTAGTTCCTTTTTGTTAAAAAGTAAGTAAAAAAACTACTTACTCATTAAATATTTTTTTAATTCCCAAAGCAGCATTTGCACCATCACTTACCGCCTTTGAAACTTGTAATAATCCACCAATCAAATCACCGCCAGCAAAAATCCCCTTAATATTGGTCATATAATCAGAATTAACTAAAAATATTTTTCATTATTTGTTGTAATACCGATATGAGAAGCTATGGAAAAAAACCTTGCATTGAACCAATAGCCATAAAGCATCCATCAATTTCATAGCTATCGTTTTTTTGTAACAATTTCCTTAAGACCTGAATCATCACCCTTAAAAATCAATTATTTTATCAGTAATTGTTTTATATGGAACTTCAACATCTAATGGCTTACCATCTGTAAAAAAATTAAAATATCATTAGTCAAATTTTTTTAAGACACTTAATTCTTCTAACATATACTTTCCATTACCAACAATTGCAATTTTCTTTTTTTACGATAAAAGAAGCCATCGCATGTTGCACAATAGCTAACCCCTAGCTCCTTCAAATTTTTTTTGAGCAAGAGGATTTTTTTAGCTCTTGATTTCCCCATTGCTAGCATTAAAAACCTTTGCTTCATAGCTATTATTAGAAGTTTTTACAACAAAAATTTTTTTCAATACTAACATCAATTACTTCTTCACTCATAATTGGAATCTGCAAATTCTTTGCTTGATTAATGCCAGACAATGCCAAATCGTGACCTGAAATAGAATTTATTCCATAATAATTTTCTATTAATGTAGCACGCTCTAAAGCGCCATTATCTTTAGCAATTATTATAGGATTATAGCCATACCTTTTTAGATAAATCGCTGTAGATATTCCACATGGACCACTTCCAATAATTATTACATCATACATTTATTTCACCAAAGCAAGTAAAGCTTCATGATCTAAATAACCAACGTGTTTATTAATTATTTCACCATTTTTGTGAAAAACAAGTAGAGTTGGGATGTTTCTAATATTAAATCTATTAGCAAGCTCCTCACATTCATCAACGTCAACCTTACCAACCATGTATCCTTCACTTGCTACTTCCTCTAAAAATAGGAGCAAGCATACGACATGGTGAGCACCATGTTGCCCAAAAAAATCAACTATTATTAAGCTGTTATTTTTTTAATCTCACTATCAAAAATTTTTCATTTGTTAAATGAATCAAAGACATATTTAATCACCTCTATATTATTTTTTTACCATATTTAGCATTTTATTTCAACTATTTGAAATATTCATCAATAAAAATTTTTCGCCCTTTAAGGTATCAGGCTCATGATGAATTAAGCATTCCTCATCGATTTGTGATGAAGCTAAAAACATCATTATCGCTGCACAATTACTTAAATTCAGACTTCTAATTTTATCAGTTGTCGGAATTCTATAGCAATCATCTAAATGATTATATAAAAATGTTATAAGGAATCCCTGTTGATTCCTTACCAAAAAAATCAAATAAATATTTTCGTCATATTGCTTGAAATTTATTTCACTTGGACTTTTATGTCCATATCTAGTTAAAAAGAAATATTTTCCTGGATTTTTTTTAGCAAAATCCTCATAATTTTTCATATACAGCATATTTAACATAATCAATATAATCAACACAACTTCTTTTTTTAAATGCTTATCATCTAAAAACAAATCCTAATGGTTTAATTAAATGCAACATACAATTAAATCCAACACAACTACGCATTATATTTCCTGTATTTTGAGGAATTTCTGGTTCAAAAAGAACAACATTAATTTTTTTGCCATTTTTTTACTCCTTATATTAATCTAAATTCTTTTTAATGCTTTGTATATACCATCATTTGAAGCATCATCAGCAATATATTTTGCACTTCTTTTAGCATTTTCACTACCATTTTTCATCGCAAAGCTATAATTTGCAGCCTTAAGCATCTCTATATCATTATCATTGTCTCCAAAAAGCATAAACCTCATAATTATTTTTTAAAATGTTAACTGCGCTTGCCTTACTGACACCTTTTATTAAAAAAACATCATATACGCCATCAGCAACTTTAACAAATTTAAGTTCTTGACATTTCTCAACGATTCTAGAAATATCATTTTTTTGTATAGATTCCTAAGGAATATACATTATTTTTTTCTTATACATTTCATCATTAAACTCAGGTAGTTTAATAGAAAATGCATAGCTCAATAATTGTAAATTTTTCTATTTTAGATATTGTCTTAAAAAAATCAATACCTAAATAAGCACTACCAATATTTTTCTCTTTTTGGAGATAAGGAAATAATTTAATTAACACTTCTTTTTGGTATCGGACTATCAAAAAAATAATTTTTTTCATCTAAAAAAAGCATAGCTACCATTACAAATAATTGCTCCATCAATTTTTTTATATTTGCTAGAATATCATTTAATTGCCCTAGGCATCTACCTGTTGCTAGCATAACCTTATAGCCATTTTTTTCTTAAGATTTCCAAGGCCAAAAAGTGCACTTTGAGGAATTATTCCATTATAAGAAAGTGTTCCATCAACATCAAATAAAAAAACACTTTATTCAATTTCTTCTCCTGTTAGTGAATATTCATCTGCATCTAATATCATCACTTTAATTTTATCACCAGGATTATGCTCACCTTTAGCAGCAACATAAATAGCTCCATCAATATCATCAGGTGCATATGCATAGTTTCTTGCCTTATACATATATGATTCCTCGTCATATTCTTCTATAAAGCATTCAACCATCTTACCAATCATTTTTTTGATTATTTTCTAAAGAAATACGCTTTTGGGCATTCATAATTTGAGAATAACGATGATTCATTTCATCTTGAGAAATAATATCAGGATAAGTATACCCTACAGTTCCCTCTTCACGTGAATAAGTAAATGCACCAAGTCTATCAAATTTAACTTCCTTCATAAATGAAATCATATTTTTTTAACATCTTCCTTTGTCTCATAAGGAAAGCCAACCATAAGCGTTGTACGTAAAATTGCCTCAGGAATTTCCTTCTTTATCTTCTTAAAAAGATTTAAAAGAAATTCTCTATTGCCTCTACGATACATTTTCTTTAAAACTAAATCTTCTGTATGTTGAATTGGAATATCAAAAATAAGGCATAATTTTATCATTATTTTTTTAATGAACTCAATCAATTCATCAGTTACAATATCTGGGTAAAGATATAATAATCTCACCTTAAAAATCACCATTAATTTTTTTATAATTTCCTTTTAATAAATCAACAAGTGCTAATTTTTTTATATAAGTCCTCACCATATCTTGTTGTATCCTTAGAAATCAAATTAATTTCATATACACCATCATTCACCGCATTTTTTTAACATCCTCAACAACCTCTTCGATTGGTGTTGAAACTAAGGTTCCACGAATTAAAGGAATTGCGCAAAAGGCACAACGGTTACGACATCCTTCACTAATTTTGATATATCTCATATAACTTGGTGTAGATACCAATCTATTAAGTGCTGACATACTACCATGTATTTTATAATCACCCTTAAGTAGATCATTTAAAAATTTGACTAATATTTCCATATTCAGCAATTGAAACAAAACGATCAACCTCAGGAATTGCTTTAATTAATTCCTCTTTATATCTTTGGGCAAGACATCCAAAAACTAAAAGCTTCTTGTTATTATTTTTATAACTAGCAAGCTCTAAAATTGTTTGAATTGCTTCCTCCTTAGCACTTTCAATAAATCCGCAAGTATTAACCATTAACAAATCAGCTTCACTTGGGTCATCAACAACCATCATATTATTTTCCTTACATACACCAAGAATCATTTCTGAATCAACTCTATTTTTGGCACAGCCAAGACTTACCATATAAATATTCATTTTACATCCTCCACACATTAAAAAACAATATGATAAATATATGATAAATCATATTGTTTCCTAAATTATTAAAAATACGCTTAAAATATAACAAACTACTAATATAACTACAATTTCAATTAAATAACAAATAATAGCATATAATAGATTTTGTTTCTTCTTCAATATACACATTAAAAAAAGAAATAACAGGGGCAATTAGTAACAAATAATTATTCCATTTTAATAAAAAGCTTAACTACTAAATCATTAGTCATATGAGTTAATAGTGGATTAGCATAAAACCACAACAAGCAAACCAAAAATATATGAAGACAAAATTATCATTAAAGTAGACCATACTCTAAATCCATAATAAATGTTTCTTTCTAATTTTTTTGTCTTTCGAGCTTATTTAAAGCCTCATAAGCTGAATTTTTTTATTTCCGTTTACATCAAAATATTTTTTTACACAAAGCTTTTTGATTTTTTGGTTTTTTTAATAAATATCACTAAAGAAACTGCTGCTAAAACAATTGAGCATCCAGCAATTCCAAAATCAAATGTCTTTTTCAATAATTATTCCTTTTTTTAATAATTACACGATAAATGAATTCAAATGCGCCCCAAATAAAGAAAAATAAAGCTAAATAAAGCAACTAATTCTTTTGAAAAATAATGACGTCTAAATTCATTAAGCTTTGAGGTTGATTCATCTACCTCATTAGATATTTTAGCTGGTTCGTTATCTTCATCATTAAAATCATCAGCAAGAATAGGCTTCTTTAATTCCTTTATTTCACCTTGATCTTCCTCAGCATGAGCAAAATCAGGTGCTGGAACACTAAACATTTCATCACTAACATTTTCATTTGTATTAGGAGCTATAGGCTTATGCAATACTTCCTTAATACTTACTGGTGCTGATAATGCAAGGGCATCATATGCTTCACAGCATATTGTATTACAGCAAATACGATTCATATTAAATTTAGAATTAAGCTCAACAATATTTTGATTTTGATATTCCTTAACAAAGCTATAATATAAATTAAAGACTTTTTTTGCAAAAATCAATCGAAGTATCTTTTCCTTTGGCATATGAAAGTGAATATTTAACATATTGCTCAGATATTTTTTTAGCTTTAGGACTATTATATGAATAATTTTTTTAAAAATTAGCTAAATTAAAGAATGGATATCCTGAATAAAAAAACTTTTTTTAAAAATCAAAATCGATATCCTTATGAACTAAATCATATAAAGAATATAAAAAAATCTTTGTTTTTTTCATAAGCAATTGTTTTTTTCAAGTCCAACAACCATAGATAAAGAATATAAAAAATCAGACCTTCTGGTGATACCATAAAACATCTTTATAGGATCTTTTTCATTTAAGCATTGTCCTAAAAATAAATCAAGTGATTTATACATAGAGTTTTTTTACTAAAATGCATAAAGAAATAATAGTATACAAAATCACTATTTCCATTAGCCTCAAGTAATGGTAATTGACGAACAAAAACCATCATAATCCTTTTCTAGTTTAATTAAGTCCTTTAAATATAAATGACTTATGCATTTATCCTCTAAAAAAAGCCTTGATACCTGGAACAATTAAAGAATATTGTTGTTCCATATACATAGCCATATCTTTCAAATCCTTAAAAAAATTTACCTTTAATGCAAATTCCAAGCTCTGGAGATAAAAAAATGTATTAAAGAGGTTAAAACATTATCTAAATATTTACATCTTTTAATTTCTATTTTCATTTGACCATATACAAAAGGATCATTCTTTAGAAAAATAATTTAAAAAAACACCTCATAATCATTATTAATTTGAGCAATTGCTTCATTCCAATTATCAGCAAAAAGCAGTTGCTAGCTCTTTGTAGTCATTATAAGGTTTATTTTTAAAAATAAAAGTCGCATTTTGTTTCATCGTTTTCAAACTAGTGCAAGCTGCACTTCTCCTTTCAATTTATTTTTTTATTATATCACAAAAATCATTTTTTTATTGCACTAAATTTAAGAAAAATGCTATTTTATAAGCATTTTTTTCATCATTTGATTAAACAATTAACAAGTTCTATTTTTTTCTATGAACAACCAATTCATATATTAAATTTATTATAGACATATAAAAAAATAAAGAATAAAAAAACAAGCAATAATACTAGTTTAACTTGGGTAATATTTAATAATCTAATACCAAATTTCATTGTATGATTAAATAAATAAATTCTTTCAAAAGTTATATAAAAATAATATGCTTATGGTACAAAAAACCAAAAAGCTGATACTAGTTTTTGAACGTAAATCACAAATAATTTTTTTCGTCTTTCAAAAATTAAATTCATTTAAAATAGTATATTTTTTTCTTTATTTAGTAAATAATAAATGAATTTATTTATTATATAAATTATGAATATTAATCCTATAAATAAATAGCCCTTTATAACATTTGATTTATAGGAAATATCTATATAATTATAAAGCTTAGCAAATGCAAATGCATCTATTGATAAAGTATCTAAAAATTAATTCATTTTTCTTTTTAAAAAAATGAAGCTATTTCTTCTATTTTATTTGAATCAACTAATAAATAAAATGGTAAATATCCTGAGGCTATATTAATATGTTTCTTTAATCAATTTCTCAAAAAGGTTTTTTTGTTATAAGTATTTCATCATCAGTTGTAAAATAATAATTAATATCATCAAGATTAAAAGATTTATAATCTGTTTCATTATTTTCCTTCATAAGAAATGCTTAAAAACCTCTTCTTTAGTTGATAAAGGAAAAATAGATTGCCTTTTTCATCACCTTCAATTAAATAAATATTTGCTTTTTGCTAAGGTTAAATTAAACCCATTATTGATTCTAATATCCATAAGAAGCGAATTTCCAATTTGCTTAGAATAATGATAAAAGCATAAATTATAAAATGTTTGTTCATTAATGATACAAATTAATCTTTCATCAATAAATTTATTTAAATAAACAAATTCGAAATTTGTATAATCATCAAAGCCACCACTATATATTAAATTTTTTTAGCAATATATTCTTTATGTGTAAATGGTACATATATTTTTATTATTTTCAATCTTTGCTCCATTATATTCATCCATAATTATTGCATTATAATCAAGATTTAAAAAAATTTATGAATACTAATTCCTTTATATAAATAATCATAATTGTAATTTTTTTATTATCCCATGTTAGCTTTTTCAAGTTTCTTTTTTTTATTATAATAATTATCTGGTGAAATTATATTTAAAAAAACTTATCATTCTCATTATAAATCATTGTTTTATAATAATTATCAAAGGAATTAAGCTTTGATTCATAAAAAAAGAATGCTGACAGAATTAAAAAACGAAGCAAATTGGCAGTATGCATATAGATGAAATCTCATTATATATTCTTTTATGTTTATATTTAATTTTTTCTTTTTTGATAATTTGGATATCCCCAACATTTTTATATTCAAATTCACTTGATAAATTGATATCATAATCTGCGTATTGCATTGCTCTTTTTGAATTAGATATATAAATAATAATTTTTTTCGTTTTGCTAAATCCTTTAAATATAAAAATATGTCATTTTCTAGTTTTTGGATTTAAATTAGTAGTAACCTCATCTAACAATAAAAATTGATTTAGAAGTTAAAATATGCATTAATAAATAAAGTCTTTGTCTTTCACCTTTAGAAAAAAATACTTAACTTTATTATTTTTTTAAAATTGTTTAAGGCAAATGTATTAATTTCTTTTTGATATTCATCAATTTTTTTAATCCAAGCATTGAAAAATGTTTCTTTCATATTTAAGCTATCAAAAATATGCTCTTCAAATCGTACATATGAAATATACTCGTTTATAGAATTTAAGATCCTACCATTATCAATCATTAAAGAATCATTTATATAAATTCTACCAAGAGCAGATAAATTACCAGAAATTATATTAAACAAAGTTGTTTTTTTCCAATACCATTTCTTCCACTTACTAAATATAAACCATAATTTGAAATTTCAATATTAACATCCTTAAAAAAATTATTCTATCATTAATATCATAGCATAGGTTTTGAATTTTTTTAATGAATTCATAATCATAACCTACTTTTCATAATTTTTTTAAACAACAAAAATCTAAATAATGATATTATTATATAGCTTATAATTCCTAAAAATAAGTGAATATAACAAAAAAATATGAAATGTTCCAAGAAATTTTAATATTATCTAAGCTTAATAATAAACTTATTATTTTAGAAAAAAATAGTAGAAAAATATCGTTATAAAAAAACTATAATAAATAAATCTACAATTTTATATAATTTTAAAATTTGTTGTATAGGTATTGATGCTTGCAATAAAAAAATTTATATTTCTTTCTTAAGAATAAAAAAACAAAAAGATATACACAAAAATAACACTACCACAAACACCTACAATAGCTAAATATTTATTATCATAATATTTTTGAATTAATTTGCTCTAGCATATAATTATAATAATTTGATCTATTAATTTTAAATATTTCTTTATTTGTATGAAATTTAATAGTATCATTTAATTTGCATAGTTCTTCTAATTTAACATCTGATGTTACATAATAAGCCTCTCTAATGGCAATTTCATCTAAAAATTTCACCAAATGATTTAGAATTTGGGGGCAATATATTCATAATAAAAAGCTTCTTGGAACAACAATACTACCACATTCATTTTAAATTACAATTATTAAGATAATTTGTTACCGTAGTTCCATAATTCATATATTTATCAAGCTCAACATTTGCAAAAACAAAGTCTAGTTTTGTTAACAAAAAAGCTCTTTTTAATGATTTTCGTACCAACGATAATTTCAAAATCAATATTTGAATCATACCATCCATCAAATGATGGATATGTTGAAATAACACATTCATTTTCACTATTTAATTTATAATAAAATTCATCATTATTAATAAAAATCAGGCTGAATGATGAATGGTTTATTATTAATAGTTACAAATGAAGAATTATAGAAATATTGATTTATATATATGAAGGTCTTTTTTTATTTACATATAATTCATCAGCAAAGATTGTTGGATTTTTCTTCATAGAAATCATCTATCGAATTTTCATATATTTGCTTAATATCATTTAATTCAAGCTTTTTCAAATTCAAGATTATGATACTCTAAAAAAATCTATATTCACCTTCATTATTATTAGGTATATAATCATTTATGGAATATATTTTATAATCTTCAAGCTTAATTTTTTTTATTATCAATATATAAATAATCTGTTATCAAATAATTAGAATTTGACCAATAATTCATCTTATTATTTTCTAAATTATATAATTTAGGGTCAATGGTATCATTTAAAAAAATATAGTAGCTAAATTAGTATTTTTTTTATTGCTTCTGCTTCTTTATAAGCATCACTAGCAAAAATCGATTTTAATTGAATATAAAAAAATATTGATAAAAAAATAACGAATATACTATTAACAAAGCTACATATATTATAGCTTCACCAATAGATATATGCTTAAAAAAAGTCAAAAATTTTTTTCTTTAACCTATTTTTTTCTTCTCATTTTTTTAACAATTTCATTTTTTTGTTTAATAAATCAAAAATCAATAATTGTTGCATCAATATCTTTAAATTCACAATTATGTTCAACCATTATTACAAGACTATTTTTTTGGCTAAATTTTGATATAACTTAAGAAATTTTTTTCAATCCGAAATGAATCAAGATTTGCAAAGCCCTCATCAATTAAAAACAATTTTACTTTTTCTTTAATAAAGGAACTAATAACAAAGCACTTTCCTTTTTCACCAGCAGATAAATACTTAAATTTAACATTTAGGCAATTACCTAAATCAAATTCCTTTAAGTACTTTATTAGTTTTTTTCTTCATTATAATTATTCTTTAATATGCATTTAAAATTATCTCTAACCGTTTTATTTGGTAAACAATTATTTTTTTCACTGCAATATAGCTAATTTCATTTCTTTTTTTAAATCAACATCAAAAATCATTATATCTTTTTAATATTAACTCCATTATATAAGATTTCACCATCATATTTAATTTTATTTAAAAAAATAATAATTTAAGTAGTGTTGTTTTTACCAACACCACTCGTTCCCTTAATCACATATAATCCGTTATCCAAAAAAATTGTATGAAAAAAATTATTAAAAAAATAATCTTGTTAAATTTCAAAGATACATTCTTAAATTCAAACATATTCTCCCCTCAATTTAAATTAAATTTTTTTGAATAATCAATGGATTATCAACAAAAATTAACAGATGTGGAAATACCATCTAAATTTGAACAAGTCATATCGATATAATTAATGCTGTTTTTTTAAAAAAAGGTACCAAATATATATCATTTTTTTCCAGTTTGAACCTTATATGGAAAAATTGTTTTTCATCATACATAGTCTTGTCTTCTTGAATAATATAAACATTATACAAACTTTGTAAATAAGCTTGATAAACGCCGATTTCCCACGCTGTATAATTTAAAATGCTATGCTCATAGTTTGAACCAGCCTTAAAAATTTCGTCACCAAACTTAAAAGAAATACTTGATTTTCTACTTTCTTGATAACTCTTTGCAAAAGTTTTTGCTGCTTCATAGCCATATGAAGTAGTCTTCGTATAAGAAACATTAAACACTTCGCCTTTTGTACATGAAACTGGACTTCCAAGTACTTTATCAAGCAGTAAAACTTTTTTCATTATAAACGCTCCCTCTCTCTTTTTTTACGATTATAGCACAGTGAAAAATAATATGTCAATATACTTAATTAGCAAAATAAAAAAAGATATTTTATTACTTATTGCAATAAAAATATCACTTTATTTAAAATTCATGCTATCAATTATAATAGTTACAGGACCATCATTTACGAAATCAATTTTCATATCAGCACCAAAAAAATTCCTTCTTCTACTTTTTATATTATTTTCACTTCTTAAAATCTCATTAAATTCCTTATATAAATTATTTGCATCAGATAAAAATTAAGTGCTTCCGTAAAGCTTGGACGATTACCATTATATGGATTAGCATATAATGTAAACTGCGAAATAGATAATATTTCTCCGCCTATATCTATAATTGATTTATTCATTTTATTATTTTCATCTTCAAAAAAATTCTAAGATTAATAATTTTTTTAGACATTTTTTTGATAATTTCTAAATTATCATTATTAGTAAAGCCAACTAATAGCATTAGTCCTCGTCCTATACTACTATGTACATTACCATCAATAATACAGTTAGCCCTAAGACAGCGTTGAACAACTACCTTCATATACCCTCACGCTCCACATCGTGAACCCTATTGATTTTTTTCAAATTAGTAACTAAGCGTTCTAAAGCATCTAAGTCCTTTACAAGCACCTTTAATTTTATAACTGTTTCTAAATTTGATTTATTATTTGCACTAATTGAAGCAATTGACATTGATTGAGAATTGACAGTATTCATTATCTCAGTAATAAGTGTAATACTTTGAGATGCAGTAATTTTTTTAATTTAACAGGATAACTTCTTGTTATATTTATAGCCCAATATAAATCTAAAAATTCTATTTGTGGAAAGTGATTGTAAATTTTTACAATTTTTTTATGATGAACAACAAGTCCATTTTTCTTTACTAACAAAGCCCACAATTGGGTCACCAGGAATTGGCGAGCAACAGCTTCCTAATCTTAATTTAGGCTTTTTTAAGCCTTCAACAATAACTCCAGTTTCAGAATTAGTAGTTAATATTCTATTTGATTTTTCCATTTGCTTTTGAAGCATTTCTTCAGAAGCACTAGTTGTAAGACTATTTATTCTTTTGAATAACTGTTTTTTTGGTGAAATATTTCCTTTACCAATTTCAGCATATAAATCTTCAACAGTTGAAATATTTGTTTTAGAAAAGTTTTTTTACTTACAAATTCATCACTAAGATTGAAGATAATCTTATTTATAGTTAGTTCATTATCAAGTGAACTTTTTTTCCTTGTGAAATTAAGACATCTTTATTTTTGTTTATTAAGATAATTTCTAATTTTATGCTTTGCATGATTAGTTTCTAACAATATTTAGCCAATCTAGGTTAGGCGCTGCCGTATTTGATGTAAGAATGCTAACAATATCACCAGTATGTAATTCATAATCAAGGGGAACAATTCGATTATTAACCTTGGCTCCAACAGTTTTATTGCCAATATTAGTATGAATTTTGTAAGCATAGTCAAGTGGAGTAGCTCCCTTTTGAAGATCAATTACCTCACCAGTTGGAGTATAAACATAAACGTTCGCATTCAAAAAGATCCTCTTTAACCGTATCAACAAACTCAGATGGATTATTATTTTCATTATCTTCTTCGGAAAAAATTTCAATAAATCTCCATACCATTTTAATTTTTTTGAGCAATCTCATATTGCTCTTTTTTTCTTTAGAATATTCAACATTTTTCCTTATAAGCCCAATGCGCAGCAACACCATATTCAGCAATTTGGTCCATTTCCTTGGTTCTAATTTGAACCTCAAAGGTTTGTCCATCTCCACCAATTACAGTTGTATGTAGTGATTGGTACATATTTGATTTAGGAACTGCAATATAATCCTTAAATCTTTTAGGAACAGGAACATAATGAGAATGAATAACTCCCAAAACCTGGTAGCATTGAGCAACCGAATCGACAATTATTCTTATTGCCAATACATCATAGATTTCATCAAAACTTTTATTTTGGGTTATCATCTTTTTATAAATACTATATAAATTTTTGATTCTACCCTTAATCGTAATATCAGTAATATTAAAAAGGCTTAAGAAATGCTTTTTATCTCAATAATCATTTTGTCAATTGTTTCTAATCTAGCCGAGCTATCTTCTTCTATTTGCTTAGTGATTTGCTCATACATTTTAGGAGCAACATATTTTAAAGATCTGTCTTCTAATTCAGCCTTTATCTTAAACATTCCGAGTTTATCAGCAAGTGGTGCATAAATTTCTAATGTTTCCTCGCAAATTCTTTTTCGCTTCTCTTCTACCTGAAAATCGATTGTTCTGATATTATGTAATCTATCAGCGAGTTTTACAACAACTACACGGATATCCTTAGCAATAGCTACAAGCATTTTTTGATGATTTTCTACCTGTTTTTGTTCAAGTGATGAAAAAGTTAATTTTGCAACCTTTGTTACGCCATCAACCAAATTAGCAACATCTTCACCAAATTCACTTTTTATTTCATCATAGGTTGTGTCAGTATCTTCTAAAACATCATGAAGAAGCCCAGCCATAATTGTATCTGGACCAACAGTTAATTCAGCCAAAATATATGCAACATTTAAAGGATGGCTTATATAAGGTTCACCACTTCTTCTAAATTGTCCATTATGCTTTTTTTAAAAAGCAAGCTCATAGGCTTCTTTAATTTTATTTAAATCCTTTTTCTTTATGAATATACGTTTCAACCTTATTCATTAAGTCATCAATTGTAATTGTTGACATAACCCCACTTCCTTACAATTTATTTTGAACTATTCACCTTTATATTCCATTAATGAATAAACATTATATCCTTTTAATTTCTCTCGACCCTTTAAGTCAACTAGTTCAATTAAACATGCAACGCCAACAACAGTAGCGCCAAGCTTTTCAACCAAATGAATACCAGCTAAAAACTGTTCCACCAGTTGCAAGTAAGTCATCAATGATTAAAACCTTTTGACCTTTCTTAATTGCATCTGCATGCATACATAAGGTATTACTACCATATTCCAAGTCATATGATTCACTAATAACACTTCTTGGTAATTTTCCTGGCTTTCTTATAGGTGCAAAGCCAATATTCAAAGCATATGAAACTGGACAGCCAAAAATAAACCCACGAGCTTCTGGACCAGCAATCATATCTGCCTTAACTTCTTTAGCAAAATCAATAAGCTTATCGCAAGCATATTTATATGCCTTGCCATCAGCCATTAATGGTGTTATATCTCTAAATAAAATACCCTTTTTTTAGGATAATCAGGTACATTTGCAACAAATTTTTTTAAATCCATTATATAAATCCTCCAAAAATTGAATATATTATTATTATACCATAAATTCACATAAATTAAATACATTATTTTCCAGTATTATACATATATTTATCTTAGAATTATTAAAAAGTATAAAAAAATAGAAAGGATAAATGTTAATTAGGTTGAATAATTAACAAAAATATATGGATAAAAACAATTAAAAAAATTTCAATTATTATTTTCAATCACTCTACTTATAAAAAAATTTTAGGATTATTATATAAAAATGCTATTAACAAGGTTTCTAAAAAAATTGATGGAATGGTTATTTATTCACTATTAATGCCAACATTATCATTATCTATTGCTTTATCATCATTTAATATTCAAATAGTTTGTAACCAAAACATTTCTCAAAAATTCAGATTCAGTTTCGCAACATTTTAAAAATCAGCTCTTAAAATTAATATTATAACCTCATCAATTGTTTCAATTATAATTCTTTTTACTATTTCCATTTGCTAAAACTATTTATGGAAGCGATATAATTTATTATCCTCTTCTTACTATCATTCCTTTAATTTATTTTTTTCAAACTTTTCGGGAATAATGAAGGGATACTTGGAAGCTAAAAAAAATTTTATAACGCCGGCACTTTCAAATTTATTAGAGCAAATTGCAAAAATTATGCTATCTATCATCTTTATATTTCTAGTTAAAAACAAAGATATTTATATGAAGGTTATAATGGCCTTCTTAGCTATGAGCTTATCAGAAATATTTTCATTTTCCTTTTTAATATATAAGCTAACAAGAAACAATAAAATTTATTGGTCAAGAACGTTAGATTCAAACAAAAAAAGCTTCTTTTTTTAAACAAGCAGCGCCCATAACTATTGATCACCTTATAATTAGTATAATTACCTTTTTTTGAACCCATAATCTTTTTTTATTTTTTTGCAATATTAATAATATTTCTAAAGATATTTCAACCAAAATATATGCACTTACAAATCAATACGCAATACCAATCTTAACAATGATTCTTTTTATTCCCCTAACAATTAGTAAAATTATTTTTCCTGAGGCAGCTAAAAACATAAATAATCTTAATGCCATTCAAAAAAAAATTGATTTAGCAATTATTGTTATATTTGTTTGTTCATTAATTAATTTTAATTTATGTCGCTTTCATAACGAAAAAAATATTATTATTTCTATATAAAGATATTTCCTGTAAAAAAATCTAACCATACTTTTAACTTATTTCTTTATCATAATTTATTTTTTTCACCACTTCTAGTAGGAATACTTCAAGCCCAAAAAAAGAATTTTTTTATTGATTGAAAGTATTATTCTAAATATATTATCAATTTGTATTTTTGATCTCTTTTACTTTTATAAAAAAATTAATTTCTTAGCATATCCATTATCTATAGCTATTACATCATCATTAAAGGTTATTATTAATTTTATCTATATAAAGGTCAGATTTAATTACTCTTTTCCTTTATTTGGTACATTCGTTTTATTTCTTTCACTATTTTTGAATATTTTTATAGAGTCTAAAAATCAAAGCTTCATCATTTAGTCTTGTCTATGCCAATTTAGTGTCATTAATGGTAATTGTTTTTTTTATTATTATCTTTCAAATAAAAAGAAAACCTGAATTGTATCATATGAAGCATAAATAACCTTTTTAATATCAATCTTATTTACTTTGAAAAAAATTAGAAATATCATCTACATTTAAATTTAAAGCACTTAAGTTCTCATCACAATAATTTCCACTTAAAAATTATAGGCAATCTAGCCTTCGAATACTTTTTCTTTTCTAAAAACTGAAAGTGTTCCATTGGTTTCAAGAACAGCTAATCTAACCTCAGAAACATCCATTATTTTTTTATCACGTATTTGCGTTAATAAATCATCGATAGTATATTTTTTTCTTTTCTCATTGCATTAAGATCAATTAATCCATTATAAATAATAATTCTAGGCTTTCCTTCTAAAAACATTGCGAAGCTTTGAAAAATTTAATTGTCAAATATGAAAAATAGCTTCTGTAAAAATTAGCAAAATTAATAAACACAAAAATACTTAATAAAAAAATTTTTTTCTGCTTCATCAATTCCAATACTACCTAAATCTGCAATCATTAATAAAACAACCAAATCAAAAAAATTGACAATTCACCAATTTATCGTTTACCTAATATTCTAATAATTAGCATTGTCAATAAAAAAATACAAATAATACTCTAAGTATCAAGTAAAAAAATATTCCATAACATACCCCTCATCTACAAATATTATCTTCTATTATCTTAATTATATGCATATGATTTATTAGTTAAAGGATGGTATTTATGAAAAAAATTAATTATAACTTTCTTATTTGATCTTGTTAGTATTATATTATTAATGTGTTTATTATTCGTTTTAAACAATAAAAATTAATCTAACAAATTTAGTTAATTATTTTATAGGATTAGGGTATTTTCTCTTTATGGGATTTTTATCATCCCTTATTTTCACGAAAAAGAAAATACTATTTTCAACAATTAACTGTATTCTTGTAATGGTCATTCTTATTCTACTGCAATCAAATGGCAATATTAATATTGTTAAAATAATCGCCTTTACACTCTCTGCCACTTTAGGCAGTATAATTGGAAAACTTCTAACAAAATAATCTTTGTTTAATTCTCATTTTATGGTAAAATATTATGAGGAAGTGATTATTTATGCAACCACTAGCTTATCGTTTAAGACCTGAAAAAAATTTGAAGATATTGTTGGTCAAGAGCATCTTGTTGGTAAAAAAATGGAATAATAACTAATATGTTAAAAAAACGAACAGCTATGCTCTATGATACTATATGGTCCACCTGGAGTTGGAAAAAAACATCAATTGCTAATGTAATTTGTAGTTATTTTCCTCTTAATCATTATTTCTTCAATGCATCAGTTGATCAAAAAAATCCAAATTAAAAAGAAATAATTGATAGTGCCAACTATTATGAAAAATTGCTTAGTTATCATTGATGAAATTCATCGAATGAAAAAAAGACACTCAGGATTATCTTTTACCTTATTTAGAAAATGGAAAAATAACAATTGTTGGTCTTACAACCGAAAATCCCTATAGTGCTATTAATCCTGCCATCCGTTCTAGATGTCATATATATCGTTTAAACGAAATCAAGAAAAATGATTTAATTAATCTTTTAAAGAAAGCTATCATTAAAGCAAACCTCAAAAATATTCCAAATGACGTTCTAGACTACATAGCAGTGTCTTCTTCAATGGAGGTACGAACTGCCTTAAATATGCTTGAGGTTGTTTCTATGCTTGATGAGATAAATCTAGAGAGTGCTAAAGAGGTTATTGGAGCTAAAAGCTTTGCTGCTGACCAAAATGGTTTAAATTATTATGATCTTCTATCCGCAATGATTAAATCAATTAGAGGCAGCGATGTTGATGCTGCTATGCATTATTTAGCTAGATTGTTAAAAATTGGTGATTTAGCAATTATTGCTAGAAGATTAAAAATTAGTGCTTACGAGGATATCGGTTTAGCTAATCCTTACGTAGGTCCACGTGTTATGGCTGCTTGTGATGCTGCGCTTGACGTTGGCTTACCAGAAGCAAGAATCCCTTTTGCCTATGCTGTTTGTGAGCTTGCTCTATCACCAAAAAGTAATTCCGCCTATGAAGCAATTAATGAAGCTTGTAATGATTTAGAAAGTCTTGAATCTATGAGCATTCCTCCTCATATTTTAAATCGTGAGCTTAAAAGTGGTAAATACAAATATTTATATCCTCACGATTATCCAAATGGCTATGTTAAACAGCAATATATGCCAGATGAGCTATTAGGAAAAAAATATTTTTCATCCTAAAAACAACAGGTAAATATGAACGAGCCCTAAAGGAACGATATGAAGAATTAAATAAATCTTAGCAAATAAATTTTTTTCAAAATATTTTCATAATCATAATCAGTCACATAGCCAAAGCTTATTTGACTGATTTTTTTATTATTTAAAGCCAAACACTCACCATTCTTTCCAATATAACAAGCAAAAATCATTTGCAATGGTTTTCAATGACATTAAAATTTCTGTTGTTTTGAAAATTAATGACATTTGATTTTGTCGTTCTATTAATGAAATGTCTGCTAAATAATTTATAGTACAAATAAGATGAATTCCATATCTTTGACCATTTTTTTAATTAAAAAAATTGATTTTATCAACAATGCTTCTTTTTCACCTTTGAAAAAAATTCATTCTACAAATTATAAATAATTCATTAAAAATCAGCAACATTTTTTTATTATTAAAAAAACATCTAAATAATTATCAACATTTAAATATCTATATAACTCTTCTCTTTTTTTCATATTCAGAGATAATATCATCAAGGGTTTCATTTACTATATTTAAGTCATTAAAAATAATTAGTAGTTTTTAACCCATTTAGCTCATTAAATACCTTTTCATCTGTAAAAAAATAAATACTTGTTTCTACCCTTTTGATCAATATGAAGCAAAAGAAATAATACTTTTTAAAAAAATTCATCAATCTCATTTTTATAATCACCAATTATGAATAGATTATCTTTTTAATGGATCCCAAGCAATCACTTCATTATTTATTTCTATACCAATTGGAAATCTATATTTTTAATCCAAAGCTTAAAAAGCTCCTTCAAAGATAAAATTGCTTTAAATTTGTTTTGATAGGTAATATAGGTATACGCTTCATCACTATAAACAAATGCTTTATTCATAAAAAAATATTTGATTTCTTCTATTCCAATATCAATTTTTTTGTAATACAAATCTTGAAGAATAATAACTTGTTTCGTTTTTTTAATCAAATTAACAATAATTCGTTTTTTTGCTTACAATAATCAAGAAATTGTTTTTTTCTAAATCTAAATTTATATCTCTTTGGATAGTTAAATTAGATGTTTTTTTGGTGCTTCACTTAAAAATATCTGGTAAAAACTCTAATTTTTTTCTTCCTTATGTAAAGGGATATCAATATTTTTTTAAATATCCTCTTATTTTATATAAAATTCGCTTAATAAATCTTAAAAATGCCTTTTTTTCACTTTTTAAGTAAACTAATTAGTGAAAGGTTTGTGACAAAAAAATACACCTACACCTAAAAAAACACTAGCAATTAGATACACACCAATTTTTCCAAAAAACAAAATTAGAATTTGAAAAAATAATCCGCCTATTAATCCACCACCACAGCTAAAGCTAGTTTGATAATTATTTAAATATCTCTTGTACAAAAGCAAACTATCCTTATAAAAAGACTTAGTCGATGAATCTAGACCATTATAAATACTAAATGAGCTAAAAATTGATAAGCTTAGATAAATGACTATAATTCCTAATATTCGAATCGAACTAAAATTTACAATTTTTCTTTTGTTATAATAGATTTAATTCCCAAAAAAATAATAAAAAAACAAATATTGCAAAATAATAATCCCCAAATAAAATCCGAAAAAAACATTAAGTAAATTTCCAAAATTTCCAAGTCTACCTAAAATAATCAGTCCATTAACAACAAGAAGAATTCCCAGCATAACATAATAAAAAAATCCTTTTTGGTTTCAATCTCAATCTTATTCTTGTTTTTTTGGCATAAATTCACCACCTAATATTTTTTTAATAATACAATTAACATTATAAAAAAATGCAAAAAAATAGTACTATCGAAAAAAATAGTACTATTTTTTTGTATTAATTAATTAAATCAGTAGCTATTAATACTGGTATTACAATAGGATTTCTTTTTGTAGCTTTATATAAATAATGACCAATTTCATTTCGTAAATTAGTTTTTTTAAATCGCTCCAATTAACATATTTTGTAACAAAAATATTTTGAGGTAACCTTTTTAAATAATTCTTTTACCTCAGTTAAAAAGTTCTTCATTGTCCTTAACGTAAATAAATCCTTTAGTCACAATTTGAATGTCCTCAGATATCGTTTTATTTTTTTAGGATTAACTAAGGCACTTATTAGAAAAAAACACCATCATCTGCCAAAAAGCTCACGGTCATGCATTACAACATCGCCCACATCTGAAAAATGCTTTTTCCATCAACAAGGTTTTCCCCAACCTCTACATCTCCGCCAATTCCAATATACTTTCCATTTTCAAACTCTAAAATATCTCCACAATCAGCAATTAAAAAATTCTCATTTGGATGTCCAACACAATTTGCAACAACCTCACATGCAAATTGATGACGATATTCACCAATTACAGGAATAATGTATTTTGGGTTTTTAAAATGTTAATCATCTCTTTTATCTCTTCACGAGTTGCGTTGCTTGCAGGCATCAATTCCTTTTTAAATACCTTAACATTACTAGTTTTATGATAAATAATATCCAAAGTTCTAGCAGCCATTTTCTCAGTTCCAATATAAGGTGTTGTTAAAAATAACAACAGTATCATTAGAATTAATATTAACCAATCTATCTACGCCTCTACTCATTCTTTGAAGCATATAATATGGTTCATGTCTTTCACCACAAACTAGAACTAATAAATCATCATCTAAATTCTTATTCTTTTTCATCTATATAGCGCAAATTTGCTAAATACTCATTAGGGATATGAAGATAACCTAAATTCATAGCAACATTTACTAGTCTTTGAGTTTTACGACCAATAACTGCAATTCTTCTATTATTAGCAATACCAATATCAATAATTTGCTGCATACGTAATAAGTCAGATGAGAAAATACTAAAAATTACACGCCCTTGAGCACTAGCAAGTATTTGATTTAAGCGCATTTTAAATTCCAGAATTGTTCCTCTATTTTGATCATTAATGGCTCCAAGTGACTCAGTAAGTAATGCAAGAACACCTTCCTTAGCAAATATTGCAAGCATTCTAAACATAGAAGCATAATCAACCTTAACATTTTGATCAAAGCTATAATTTCCAGTATAAATAATATTACCATCTTCTGTTAGAATATCAATTCCATAGGCATCAAAAAAACATTATGAGCTACCTGGAAAAAAATCTAACTGTAATATTTCCAAAAATGAAGAGCAGTTTTTTTCTACTTATTTCAATTATCATTTTTTTTCATCATAATTAATTTTATCATGATTAAGCATATCCTTCAAAACTGCAATTGTAAATTTAGAAGCATAAATTTTAACAGGAATCTCTTTTAAGATATTACCAACTGCTCCAATGTGTTCAGTATGGGCATGCGTTAAAAAAATAAGCCAACAATACGTTCTTTATTTTCAACTAAATAAGAAATATTTGGTACAATATAATCCACACCATATAATTCAGATGTGGGGTACTTTATACCTGCATCTAAAATAAAAAAATTCTATCATCGATTTCTAAAACATATAAATTTTTTTCCATCTTCTTGTAATCCACCAATACCTATAAATTTAATTGAACTCATATATACAAATTTCCGCAAAAAAAGTGCTGAAACATTTCCTCCTTAATATTATATTTGAATAACGTAGTCATCATTTTATATTATAAACTATTTATTTTCTATTATCAAGAAGTTTTCATAAATAATAAATCATAAAAAGCGCTTTTTTTATCGAACTAAAGATTGAATAAGCTGCGTCATATGGATAATATTTTCCAGGAATTTTCAATAAATTAATAACCTTAAGCTTTTTCATTATTAAAGCCATAGGGATATGAAGCAAGGTCATAGATATGACTAGCTTTTAAATTTTTTTATATTCCTCTTCCTTTATAATATGAACTGGTATTGTGTTTATAATTATATCAAATTTATTATTATTGTTTGCAATTACCTCATTATTTATACATAATTCTTTATAATCTCTTGGAGCGTAAATTTGATAATTTAACCCTAATCCCCTAAAAAGTCATTGCCAGTCTTTTTTTCCCCAAATTGCCATAGCCAAGAATCAAAAATGCTTTTTATTTATTAAAGATTCTTCATTAACAAAAAAATATTTTTAAAAAAGCCACATATTGTAATCTTTGAATTTGCTATTAAAAAAATCATCGTCATTATAACAAATTAATTTAATTCCCTTTTTCTAAAAAAATTTAGATTTATATTCTTCCAACATTTCATAATAGAATATTTGTTTTTAGCTGATAACATTTTTTTCCAAAATATCATCTAAACAAATATTTGAGCCTTCAATATATTCAGTTTTAATCTTAGATGTTGGAAATACCAATGTATCTAAATCATAAAGATCAGTTTGATAATTAATTAGCTTACCATCTAAGAGCTTTGCTAAAATTTCCATTCTTTTTATCATAATTATTTATTACCCCAATCATAAAAATCACCATATTAAAAATATGCAAAAAGACGGAGTGTGATTTCCGTCCTTAAATCTGAGCAAAATTTAACACTTTTGCTACAACCTTTAAACCCTTAACTACTACAAAGCATCTATTTTCAATTTCTTCTCCGTAATAGCCCTTTTCAACACGGTTCCAAGTCTTATCTGCTAAAATTTTAAATTCATAGTTGGCACCTATAGGAAGCATCTTAGTTAAATAAAAATGATTTTTTTCTCATCATTATAATCAACCTTTATTGCCTTTTTCTGGATTCCACTCGCCAAACTTTGCATCGCTTCCAACAATGTATAAATTTTTTTGACATCACAAGCACATGTAATAAAAAAACTCTACTTTAGTTGTTGCAGTTTTTTTGTTGCCATATTCTCACCTTCCTTGTAATTAATTTTTACAATATATATTTTGCATTTACAATGCTAAAACGTTTTTTTATATTAATTATTAGATTTCCTGAATTTTTATGTAAATTTGGAAAAAAATAATAATGCAATTGAAAAAATATGTTATGATTATAAAGAGGTGATTTTATGGCTTTAAATTTTCCTAATGGATTTAAGGTTAAAGTAAATAAAAAAACATTAATAAGGCAAATTTGGGTATGGACTTAGAAACAATGATTAATGAGTCAAATGAATTTTACTTAGCAATTGACAAAGCAATCATCCATAAAAAGCCAACGCCAATTCAAATTGTTAAGGTCAATTATCCAGCAAGAAATAAAGCTGTAATAACAGAGGCCTATTATAAAAACGCCATCAACAACAGATTATAATGGTATCTATCGTGGAAAGTACGTTGATTTTGAAGCTAAGGAAAATCATAATAAAACTCTTTTTCCTTTGGCAAATGTTCATCCTCATCAAGTGAACCATCTTAAAAAATATTGTTCGCCATGGTGGAATAGGCTTTTTAATTGTAGCTTGGAATGAATATAATGAATATTATCTTCTTCCCCTTGATGTCTTTCTTAAATATTGGGAACACCAAGAAGATAGAAAAATCAATCCCCTATTCCACATTTAAAAAAATGAAGCTTTTCTAATTAAAGAAGGCTTTCAACCCCGTCTTAATTATCTAAGTGTTGTAGATGAAATTTTTCTTTTTAAAAAGATTATTTTTTTTCTATCTATTTGCTATTTTTTTGGGGTTATTACCATAATAATTTCTATCTATCAATCGTGTATAGTCTTAAAGATTTCGATATATCTTTAAAAAAACACCCATAAGTAGTCAAAAAAATTTATGATAATGAAAAATTATTAACATTTAATAATTACCAGCATCAATATGTAAGGCTTGATGATATTTCTGATTACTTTATTGATTCTTTAATTTCAACAGAGGATAAAACCTTTTATTCCAATTGTGGTGTTAGCTATTTAAGCATTTTACGAGCGAGCTTTGAAAATGCAACCAATGGGAAAATAATCTCTGGTGCTTCTACAATTACTCAACAATATGTAAAAAAACTCTTTTTTTAAGCAATGATAAAAAGCTATCAAAGAAAAAAATCAAAGAAATCATTTCAGCGATGAAGCTAAATCAAAAAAATATACTAAAAAAATCAAATTTTAGAAGCGTATGTTAATTCTGTTCTTTTTGGTGGTCAAATATATGGTATAAAAATGGCCAGCTACTTTTATTTCGATAAAACACCAGCTGAGCTTAGCTTGGTTGAAGGAGCTTTCTTAGCTGGAATAATTCAACAACCAAATGGCTACAATCCATACACTAATTTAGCTAAAGCAAATAAACGAAAGAATATTGTTTTAAAAATATTTATTAGACAATTCAAAAATTGATAATTTAACATATAATGAGGCACTAAAAATTAATATTGGCGATAAATTAAAAATTCAAAATCATTATAATGAAATATCATCATATTTGGATTATTTAAACTATTATTGTATAAATAATGATATTATTTCTGACACAATTTATACTAATTTAAATTTAAAAGCTACAAAATGAATTTTATGATATCGTTAATAATAAATACAATTATTTTGATGATGATAATCTAAAATGTGCTTTAGTAGCAATTGATAATAAAAACTAATTCTGTAATAGCACTTACGGGTAATCGATCAAATGATTTAAAAGTATTTAATTATGCCCTCGCTAAAATTCAGCCCGGTTCAACTATAAAGCCATTAATAGATTATGCACCAGCATTTGAATATTTAGGATATCAACCATCTTCTATCATTTTAGATGAGGAATTTAATTATTCAAATGGTGAAAAAATTAATAACTGGGATATGGAATATAAAGGTAAAATAACAATTAGAGAAGCTTTTAAAGGATAGTAGAAATATACCAGCATTAAAGCTATACATTGAATTAAATGGTAAATCTAAAGAGTTTTTTTAAATAGACTAAATATATTTCCAGAGCAATTATACGAAGCAGATTCCATCGGTGGAGCAACGAATGGCTATTCCCTTTTAGAGCTAACAGAGGCTTATTCTGCATTTGCTAATATGGGCTATTTTAGTGAATGCTCGCCAATTAATAGCTATTCTCTAAATAACAAAAATGATTATTAGAACCAATGAAAGAAAAAAAGTAATGAAGGATTCAACAGCATTTTTTTTATAAATACGATTTTACATGACGTTTTTTTAAAAATAGCAAATATAATCTTCAAAAACACCTATTTAATGGCCAAAAACTGGTCAAACAAATTATGATTTACAGACAAGAATTAAATATAATATTCCTAAAAAGTGCAACTAAGGATTCCTTATTAATTGCCTATACAAAAAGCTTGACATTAGGCATATGGGTAGGCTATGATAAAATTTCTGCAACAACCTACTTAAAAGGAACACAAAAACAAATAGCTAGAAAAATCATGTACCATATAATGAGTAGATATGCCCCTGAAAATGAATATTATAGTATTCCTAGCTCATTAATAAAAAAAATGGTCATTAACTTTGATGGGCAAATATACTTAGCAAATAACGAGCCCTATGCCTATGATGAATACTTTTATAAAAAAATAATGCTCCTTTAACAAAAAAAGGAGCAGGATGATTTAATTCAAATTTAATATTTCTTTTTCAATCGGTAGGAGAACTTTATTCTTGTTCTCCTTTTTATTGCTTACATAATTAAAAAAATTATAACAATGATTTAAATAGCCATTTTTCTTTAAGCAACAAAGATTTACATTTTTTTAAGTAAAAAGAATTGAAACGTATTTTTTTGTATTCTCCATAAAGACTAAACAAAAAAAGTTTTTTTAAGCTTCTTATTCTTAATATTTCTAACATATTTTAGTTCATCATTAATAGCAGCTTCAATTTTTTTATAATCCTTATATAATAAAAAAATAAAATGATAATTTTTTTACTTCAAAAATAATAAAGACGTTCATGTTCTCTAACATCATCAATTTGTGAGAATAATCTAATTCCCTCTTCATATCTTCCGTTTACTAATAGATATAAAGAATTATTCAGTAAATTAATATTAATTGTATCTTTATGATAAAAATTCCTTAGGCTCAATATTAACACATTTTTTTGACCATTAAAAAAATTTTTTTCCTTTTGATTTTTTTGATAAAAAAATAAATTCAAAAAAATATAAAATCCAATTACCATAATAAATAAGCTAACAAAGGCCAAAAACTAAAAAAATAATATAGGTGAATACTGCTTAGTTGATATATATAAACATAAAAAAACGAAACAAACGCAATAATTTTTACAATATTGTAGCTTTTGTTATGAAAAAAATGCCATATGGTAATGTTTCACTTAAAAAAATGAAAAAAACAAAAAGTCCACAGCAGCTATAATAACATATACGCCTATTAAAAAAATATATATAATCAAATGAAAACTGTTCAATTAAAAATTATTATATCAAATGCAAGTAATGCACCAATTTTTTTAATGATGGTAGTTTTTCCTTTAATAAATAAAAAAATCAAAAACTAATTAATGCATTTATAGCTATATAGCTAATTATTCCATAAATTTGCCGATCAATTTTATTAAGTTGAATGCTAACGAGTATAAATATTAAACTAATCAAAATATTAATCACATTAATCAATATAAGTATATTTCTATTTTTTTCATAAATCACCTCAAAATTTAAAAAAAATACCCTCTTAAAGGGTATTTATAATTATGCAAGAGGATAAACTGATACTTGCTTTTTGTCGCGTCCTTTGCGCTCGAACTTAACTGTTCCCTCAATCATAGCAAATAATGTATCATCGCCACCACGACCAACATTATTACCAGGGAAAATTTTAGTTCCTCTTTGACGATAAATAATTGCTCCAGCCTTTACATATTCGCCATCACTTTTTTTAGCACCTAAACGCTTTGCTTCTGAATCACGGCCGTTCTTAGTAGAACCTACTCCTTTTTTTAGAAGCAAATAATTGTATATTAAGAATTAACATATTTGGCACCTCCTAATTTTCATATTTTATATATCTTGGGTATTGCTTTTGTAACTCATCAAGAGTTTCAATCAAATTAATCATTACTGTATCAGCAATAAAAATTTGATTTTTTTACTTCTAATCGAAAAATAACCTTCATCACAAACCAAATCAATAATATTTGTGTTTAAATCTAGTCTTTCGATTAAATTCGCACTCATAATACACGCTGTTGAAATTGCAGCACATACTATATCATGACCATTTTGTGCATAGCCAGAATGACCACTCACAACTAAAAAGTGTTGTATCACTTTTATATTGAATTTTAATTTTCGTCATAATTAAGCGTTGATAGCTTCAACAGTTAACTTAGTATATGGTTGACGATGACCTTGTTTTTTTTACGATAATTCTTCTTATTACGGAACTTAAAAAAACAATGATCTTCTTAGCGCGGCCTTGCTTTTCAACCTTAGCCACAACCTTAGCACCCTCAACATATGGAGCACCAACCTTAGTTTCATCACCTGATACTAATAAAACCTTGTCAAATGTATAAGATTCGCCTTCAGCAACTTCTAATTTTTCAACAAAAATAGTGCTTCCAACTTCAACCTTAACTTGTTTTCCACCTGTTTCAATAATTGCGTACATGTCGTTACCTCCTTTAATATTATCAAGACTCACTATTGGGGTAGTCTAAGACATTTATAACCCTTTCTAAGTGGTGCATGATGCAACATTAATATTATACATAACTTACTTGTCAATGTCAATAATATTTTTTACTTTATAGGCTTTTTTTTTTTGTTAATTAATAATAATATAACTATGCTTGATTCAAGTCAGAATCTTTTTCTTTTTAAAAAAACCTAACAACCCTTTTTTTGGAAAGAAAGTAATTGTTTCTGCAATAACCAATGGAATCATTTTCATTGACTCTTTCAATGCTTGTCTTCTAATTTCTTCTTTGGTGACAACCGCACCATCCGTAAACAAATATTTTCTTGTAATTATACCTATTCTAATAGTCATTAAGGAGTTTGCTATTCCCTGAATTACACTTTCCATCAATGGCTTAACAAATGGAACATTTGCAAGCATATTAGTAGCATTTTGAGGTAAAATATCATCTAAGGATAAATTTTCCAATCCTTCAGCAATTAGTGCCGTTCCAAAAAAACATTAACTGTAAGCTTAGATAAGTTTTTTTCATTGATGGTCTAAAAACCACATTTTACAACTAATTCCTTTATCATTTTTTTAAATTAACAGTAAATGCTGATATCATATCCATTCGTGCTGATTGGGAAAGGGCTGTAGAAATCATAACAATTTTTTTGCATCATGTAAAAATAATTTTATTCAATTCACCTTTTACACTTTGTTCAAAAAAACAAATTGTAGATTTAGCAATAATTCATTTTTTTATTATTATACTTAGTTAATAAAAAGCTTTTTGTTCTTCAGGTAAATCATTATTTTTTTTACAATATTTTTTTAGCAACCTTCTTATAAATAGCTACTACTCTACCATCTGTTGGATCAAGTGTTGTAGCAATTGCCAATGATGGTGATCTTAAAATTATAATTATTGGGTTAACAATTGCAAAGAAAAAAATATTATAACAACTAATGCATAAAATATATATTCAAGAATATTAGATATTTCTCTAAGTCTTGTTCCAACATTTAAAAACTGAACTAATAATTATTAATAAAAAAATAATAGTAAGCAACCACTAGCAATTACATACCAAATGATTCTAGACTTGTTCTTTTTTTCATTTAAATTTTTTTCTCCTTATTAGTTTTTTTAATTCTTTAAATATTTTATAGCCCAATATTACAACACCAATGCACATAAAAAAATTATTCCCATAATCATAAAAAAATATTTGAAATGTGAAATTTGAAGCGAATATTAAACTAATAGATAATATAAATTTAGGCGAATCAATAAAAAAATTTGATTTAAATGGTGAGATGAATAAAAAAACATCTACAGATTGGAATAGAAATAAAGCCCACAAAGATAATCATATCAACGAAAAAGAATGAATAAAAATTAGCAAAAACAACGCCAATAACTAAATCCATAATTCCTTCAGCTAGATCAAAAAAATATTCTTGTCTTTCTAACCTATCCCTATCAAGCAGTACTAGTTTAAACATTCCAATAAGTATTATTATTATTGAAACAATAGAAAAAAATAAGTTGAAGCCAAATTAGTATTCCTAAACAAAATAAATATTATTCCAATTACAACAAAAAAATACAAATGCAATAATTGAAAACAAATATGTAGATAAAAAGCTTTCGCATAACCTCACCCCACTAATTTATAAACTAAAAACATCTTTTTCTTTAGCATGAATAGCTGTAACTAAAAAATCATTATAAGGCGTTTCTATTCCATATTGATATGCTAAGTTTGAAATAGCACCATTTATTTTATCAATTTCTGTATAACGCTTATTCATTAAATCCTGAGTCATTGATGTAATACCGCTACCAACACGAATTGTCGTATCATAAATTTCTTTTAAAACTTCATTATAATCAAAATTACAACCATCATGATTTGCAACCAAAATAGCCTCTTTTAGTACATTTTCAACTAAAGTCCACATATCTTTATTCTCACGACATACTTTAATTTTTGTATTAAATAATGCTGTAATTGGGTTAAGAGTTGCATTAGTAAATAATTTATGCCAAATAACTTTATTTATGTCATTATCTATTTTTGTATCAAATGAACTTTCCTTTAAAACATTAGCACATACCTTAGCATTGTCACTATTAACTAAGCTACCAATTATTGTTAAACCACAGCCACTATGATAAACATTACCATTTTCAAGAGTAACACAATTATTTAAGGTATTGCCAACAACTATCTGTTTTTTATCAACAAATCTAGCCATATCTTTATCATTACCCGAACCATTTTGTAGACTCATTAAAACTGTATTTGGCCCAATAATTGCTAAATTTTTTTGTAAAGCAGCAATATTTTTGAGTTGATTTAACAAATAAAAATTACTAAATCACAAACAATTTTACATTCTCCACTTAAAAAAATGCATCTACATGATAATATTCTTTTTTTATGGTCAGCTTCTTCAATGCAAATTCCAAAAATTATTAATCTTATTAATAGCATTTTTGCGATATATCAATCATATAAACATCATTTTTCTTTGATAAATATGCTCCAAACAAACTTCCCATTGCTCCACTACCGATTATTGCGATTTTCATTTTTTTAATTACTCCTATAATTATTCTAGATATATAATAACACATTTTATTAATTAAGTCATTAAAAAGCTAACATTTTTTTTGAAATGTGTAAAAAAAGACAGCAAAATTAAAAACTTGCTGTCCGATTATATTAATTATTGTGGTTGTTTACCAATATATGCTAAAATTCCACCATCAACATATAAAAATATGTCCATTTACGAAATTTGAAGCGTCACTAGCTAAGAATACAGCTGGTCCTTGTAAATCAGTTGCTTCTCCCCAACGATTTGCTGGAGTCTTAGCAATAATAAATTGATCAAATGGATGACGACTTCCATCAGCCTGCTTTTCTCTTAATGGCGCTGTTTGTGGAGTTGCAATGTAACCAGGTCCAATACCATTACATTGAATATTGTATTGGCCGTATTCTGAACAAATATTCTTTGTCAACATCTTTAATCCACCCTTAGCAGCTGCATATGCAGATACAGTTTCACGACCAAGTTCTGACATCATAGAACAAATATTAATAATCTTTCCATGACCCTTCTTAATCATTCCAGGAATAACTGCCTTACTTACAATGAATGGACCATTTAAGTCAATGTCAATTACTTGTCGGAATTGAGCAGCAGTCATTTCACACATAGGGATTCTCTTAATGATTCCAGCATTATTAACAAGAATATCAATAACACCAACCTCACGCTCAACTTGTGCAACAAACGCATTAACAGCTTCCTCGTTTGTAACATCGCATACATAGCCATGAGCAGCAATTCCAGCTTCTTTATAAGCTGCAATTCCTTTATTAACTAAATCTTGATTAATATCATTAAAAACAATTGTAGCACCAGCTGTTGCAAATGCAGTTGCAATAGCAAAGCCGATTCCATAAGATGCACCAGTAACTAAAGCTACCTTACCATCTAATCTAAAAATCTTTCATATCCATTTTTTTATTAGTTCTCCTTAAATTATTTTAAATCAGTATTTTTTATGTGATCCATATCATCAAACTCTTGATTTTCACCACACATTGCCCAAATAAATGAATAATTAGATGTTCCAATACCTGAATGTATACTCCAGCTTGGAGAAATAACTAATTGCTCATTATTCATAACAATATGACGTGTTTCTTGAGGTTGACCCATCATATGGAATACAACATTGTCTTGTGGAATGTTGAAATAGAAATATACTTCCATTCTTCTTTCATGTGTATGAGATGGCATTGTATTCCAGCCACTTCCCTCTGCAAGCTCAGTCATACCCATAGCAAGCTGACAACTCTTGCATACATCAGGGTGAATATACTGGTTAATTACACGCTTATTAAGATTTTTAGCATCACCACATGGACGATGATTAGCCTTTTCAAAATCAATATAATAAGTTGGGTATGTTTTGTGCGCTGGAGCACTAGCAATATAAAATTTAGCCGGATTCTTGACATCATCAGAAGCAAATTTTACTTCCTTTGTACCCATACCTACATACATTCCATCCTTAGACTTAACATCATATACTTTACCATCAAGAGTTACTTTTCCATTACCACCAATATTTATAATACCTAATTCTCTTCTTTGAAGAAAAATAATCAGCTCTTAGGGCATCTGATGCCTCAAGCTCTAATTCTTTTTGCAACAGGCATTACACCACCTGCAATAATTCTATCTTGATGTGAATAAACAAGTAAAAATCTCATCTGGAGTAAATACTTTCTCCATTAAATAGTGTCTACGTAAATCCTCAGTTGTATAATGCTTAGAATCATCTGGATGATTTGCGTAACGAACTTCCATTTTCATTTTTTTAATTCCTCCATTAATTAACACTTTTATAATTAATGGATAAGATACTACCAAAGTAGTATCTTATCATAATTATAAATTATCGTTGAACACGACCAGATGCGTCTCCACCAGCTAAAGCTTCAACCTCAGCCTTAGAAACTAAGTTGAAATCGCCATTGATAGTGTGCTTTAAAGCAGATGCTGCAACAGCAAATTCCAATGCTTTTCCTTGATCATCTGGATATGTTAATAATCCATGGATTAAACCACCTGAGAATGAATCTCCACCACCAACACGGTCAATAATTGGGTTGATATCGTATCTCTTTGATTGGTAGAATTCCTTACCATTGTAAATTAATGCCTTCCAACCATTATGAGTAGCAGAGAATGATTCACGTAATGTAGATACAACATACTTAAATCCAAATTCCTTAGCCATTGCCTTGAAGATACCCTCATATCCTGCTGCATCAGTCTTTCCACTATTAACATCTGCATCTGGTTTAAAGCCTAAGCAAAGTTCAGCATCCTCTTCATTACCAATACATACATCAACATATTTCATTAAAGGCTTCATAATAGAAATTGCCTTTTCAGAAGTCCATAATTTCTTACGGAAGTTTAAGTCAACTGAAACTGTTACACCATGACGCTTTGCAGCCTCACAAGCTAATCTTGTAAGTTCAGCAGCCTTATCTGAAATAGCTGGAGTAATTCCTGACCAGTGGAACCAATCAGCACCTTCCATAATCTTATCAAAGTCAAAATCCTCAGGATTTGCACAAGCAATTGCAGAATTAGCACGATCATAAATAACCTTACTTGCACGCATTGAAGCACCAGTCTCTAGATAATAAATACCAACACGATCACCACCACGTGTAATATAATCAGTATGTACACCATACTTTCTTAATGCATTAACTGCAGATTGTCCGATTTCATGTGTTGGAAGTTTCGTAACGAAATATGCATCATGTCCATAATTAGCACAGCTAACAGCAACATTTGCTTCTCCTCCACCATATACTACATCAAATGAATCTGATTGAACGAAACGTGTATTACCTGGTGTAGATAATCTTAACATAATTTCGCCTAAAGTTACTACTTTTGCCATTTTAATTTTCTCCTTTATTATTCTTCAATTTTAATTTTTACAACTGCTTTTTCAACAGTCTTTCCATCAACATCCATTTTGGCTAAATGAATATCTTCTGGATATACAAGGGCAAATCCCTCTTCAAGAGTAAAAAATACGCCATCCTCACAGCTATATTTTGTTACATCCTTTTCAGTATTATAAGGTGCAATGACCTTTAGGGTAGGATTTGAAATATCAGTATAAGCAAATCCTTCTTTACCCTTTAAAACAATTTGTAGGTCTAAGAATTTTTCATGATTTTCAAAGAAGCAATCTTCTTTAGCTTTAGCAATATATGTATCACGATTAATAATAACATTACCATTATCAATTACTGTTTTTTTCCTTTTGGAAGAGCAAGTAAATCATTATTTAGCACGTAATCAATTGCTGTATCAATATTCTTAGAAATTCCTTTATATCTATATAGGTATTTAAGTTTTCCAACAATCATCTTATATTCCTCTCTATCTTACAACCTCAGCACTACCATTTGCAGCCATAAATGCTTCTATATCCTCGCAACTGAATATAGATGCATCACCAGAAATTGTATGCTTTAAAACTGATGTATTCAAGCCGTATCTTACAGCATATTGAGGATCATCAAAGTTTTTTAATAATCCATGAATTACACCAGATGCAAAGGCATCACCGCCACCAATTCTATCATAAATATTAAAGCGAATAGGCAAAGTTAATTCCCAGCTTAATTTATCATCCTTAAGTTTAAAATAATAACCTGCTAATGAGTTTTCAGTTGCTGAATATACAACACGATCAGTTCCAAAGATATAACTCAAGTTATATTTTTTTATCATCTTAGGAAAAAAACGTTTCGACGTTTTTTTCTGAAAGTGTAGCATTTTCCCATCCCTCATCTAAAGGAATTTTCCAAAATTGTATTTGCATCATAAAAAAAGAAGCAAATACAACATCAACATAATTCATAATTTCTTTATATGCAGGGCGCGCTTCCTCGATTGTCCAAAGCTTTGCACGATAATTAAAATCAAAGCTTACTTTTACATTATGAGCTTTAGCTTCTCTTACAGCTCGCATTGCAACATTTCTTACCCTTTCCCCAAGTGCTAATGTAATTCCACTAACATGAAACCATGTTGCACCTGTAAAAATGTTATCCCAATCAAATTCACTTTCCTCAACTCTAGTTATTGCAGAATGCTTACGATTATAAATAACCTTACTTGGTCTACCACCAAAGCCTGTTTCAAGGAAATAAATTCCAAGAGTTGTAGAGCCACGAACAATTAAATCAGTATTAACGCCATTGCTTTTTAAATGAGAAATCGCTCCATCGCCAAGTTGATTTGGTGGAAGCTTTGACATAAAATAAGCATTATGTCCCATATGAGAAAGAGCAACTGCAACATTAGCTTCTCCTCCTCCATAATTAACCAAAAATGACCTTGTTTGATTAATTGTATTATAATCTGGTGTTGATAATCTAAGCATTATCTCACCAAAGGTAATAATTTTTTCTTTCATTTTGCCTCCTAGGGGCAGCAAGCAATTTTAATTACTTTGCAGCTTTTGCAGCTTCAAATTCAGCGATAAATGCTTCTGCAGTCTTAGTTACTAATTCGAAATCGCCCTTCTTAGCACCAGCTGTTAAGCTTGAGCCTGCTGAAACAGCAATTACGCCAGCCTTGAACCAATCCTTAACATTATTTAAATCAACGCCTCCAGATGGCATTACATTAGCATATGGAATAGGTCCCTTAATATCCTTAACAAATCTAGGTCCTAAAATATCTCCTGGGAATGCTTTAATAACATCACAACCAGCTTCCATTGCAGTAACTGCTTCTTTAACAGTCATAATTCCTGGAATATATGGAATTTGATATCTATTAGCAAGCTTTGCAACATTTTCATTGAATGAAGGAGCAACGATAAATTTTGCACCAGCCTCAATAGCACCCTTACAAGTTTCAGGGTCTAATACTGAACCTGCACCGATAACTACATCCTTACGATCACCATATTTTTCAATTAATGTCTCGATAATTCCACGAGCACCAGGTACAGTATAGGTTAATTCAATAGCCTTAACTCCACCAGCAATGCAAGCATCAGCAATCTTAATTGCTTCATCTTTACTGTTTCCTCTTACTACGGCAACAACACCAATAGAAGAGATTTGATTTAAAAATATCAAACTTTTTTTCATCTTATAAGATCCTCTTTCTATAAACGTTTAATTTGTATGAAAAAAACTTTTTCATCACCTCTATTATAATTTTTTTATTGGTAATTTTGTCAATGAAAGCAATTACTTTTTAGCATCGTTTTTTTGTTTTTTAATTATAGGACCAAAAAAAGTATAATGTTTGAAATATCTAAAACAAACATTACGCTTTCTCTAAAAACTAATCAAAGAATTCAAAATCCCAATCATAAATATGAATTGTATCACCATTTTTGCAGCCCTTATCTCTTAAGGCATCATCAAGTCCATGACTACGCAATTGTCTGATAAATCTATTAATTGACATATCAGATGTCCAATCAGTCATTAGAAATAGTTTATGAAGCCTATCACCTGTAACGTCCCATTCATTTGAGCCTATCTTTTCGATTGTAAAGAAGGCTTCCTCAGGCTCGTATTTATAATTAACAACCAAATCCTTTTCATCATCTTCATAAAGTGAGAACTCCTTAGTAACAGCAAGTAAATCAGCAATCTTATAAAGAAGTGCATCTAAATTGTCTCTAGTGTAAGCACTAATAGGAATCACATCGATATTTGTAAGCTTTTTAAATCTTTCTAGATTCTCCTTTGATTCTGGTAAATCCATTTTATTAGCTACAACAATTTGAGGTCTATTAATTAAATTCATCTTGTATTCCTTTAATTCTTGGTTAATTGTTAAATAATCATTGTAAGGATCTCTCCCCTCTGAACCGGACATATCTATAACATGAACAATTACACGACATCTTTCAATATGTCTTAAAAATTGTAAGCCAAGGCCAGCACCATTATGAGCATTTTCAATAATACCCGGTAAATCAGCCATTACGAAGGTTCTACCATCATTTACCCTAACCATACCTAAATTAGGAACAAGAGTTGTAAAATGATAACTGGCAATTTTTGGTCTTGCTGCACTAACAGCAGATATAATCGTTGATTTTCCTACACTAGGGAAGCCAACAAGACCACAATCTGCTAAAACTCTAAGTTCAACTCTTAAATTACGTTCTTCCCCGGGCTCACCCTTTTTCACACAAAAATCCGGACATTTATTAGTATTAGAAGCAAATGCCATATTTCCTCTTCCACCACGTCCACCAAGGGCTACAACAACCTGATCACCCTTTTTAGTAATATCGCCAATAACGATATTTTTATCATCATCGTAAATTGTTGTTCCAATGGGAACTCTAACATATGTATTTTTAGCACATGCTCCATACATTCCTTTATTACGACCATTTTCACCATTATTTCCTTTTATTAATCGAGAATATCTAAGATCTAGTAACGTTGAAAGTCCTTCATCGCCAACAAAGATGACATTTCCACCTTTTCCACCATTTCCACCAAATGGTCCACCACGTTCTACCTTTAGCTCTCGTCTATATGCAACGGCACCATTACCACCGATACCGCCTTGAACACTAATCTTTACCTGATCGACAAACATCATATTATTCATCTCCATTTCTTTTTACTAATTCTTTATCTTAATCTTATTTTATCATATATACATAATAAAAAGGAAGCAAAAAGCTTCCTTGATAAATCTGGGGGGACCTAGGATAAAATCCTAGGTATAAAAGGGGATTGTGAATTATGAAAAATTCACTGTGTATTTTCATACACATATTTGGGATAGGGTGGTTCACTTAAGAACCACATATATATTACATCATTTTACATTTTATTGCAAGAGTTTTTTTTAACTTTTTTTCTTTTTCTCCCTAAAAAAACTTCTATTTCCCCATATAATTCTTTTATATCTTTTCTCTTTCTTATGCATTTCTTCCTTCAAATCAGAAATAGACTGACGGAACTTTTGCGATTTCATTAGCTGTTTTCATATCGTCTTCAATTGTTTCTTTTTGCAGCAAATGGGTATCTAGCCATATCAGCAGCCATTTGATTTTTTTAAAGACGTAACAGCATTTTCATAAAATTCTACATATTTAGGATATAAATCACTTTTTTTTCTTCTTTATAAAAAGTTTTCAAGTTCTCCACCAATTTGTTTTTAATCCCTCATAATTATTATTTTTGATAAAAAAATAAACGAAAAAAAGCGCCATAATCTTTCCATATCCTGAGAAATACTCATTTCAAGTATTGGATGATATTTCATACACTTATCAGCAAAATATTCTTCTATCTTCTTTAAATCATTAACATTTAAGCGATTTAAATTCTTAGAATTTTTTTATTTCATTGCTTATTTTTTTATTTGCAATTGAGAATATTTATCATCTGCAGCTTTAAAAAGCAGTAGCAATCATCTTTTTAATATCTTCAATATCATCCCCACGTTCCTTCATTCCAATAGCGTTATGATATTTATCTACTAAAATTGATAAACGCATATTTTCCTTCATTAGATCGCCAAACATTTGAAGATAAATGTTATCAATTAATCTTTCACTTTTTAAAAAATTTTTTTCATATTCTAAAAGAAAAAAATAGCTGTTTCTTCTTTTTTTTCTTTAAAAAAATTCTTCCTTTTTCCATATTGCACCTCTAAAAAAACATATATGGTTATTATATTATAAAAAAACATTAAAAAAATACAAATAAAAAAAGTGCTAAAAAGCACTTTTAAGCAACAAAAAAACTTAAAAATATGGCGAGTCCGACAGGATTCGAACCTGCGACCGACGGCTTTAGAAGGCCGTTGCTCTATCCAGCTGAGCTACGGACTCAATTTTGAATATTTTTTTATCGCCGAATTATATTATAATAGAAAAACAACGAAAAAAACAAGACTTTTTTTCTTCTTTTTTTCATTTTTTTACGAATCAAGAATTCATTAAATAAAAATCTCATTTCATATAATTTTTTTAATAAGGAGATACTATGTCAATAATATTTATATTTTTATATATTTTTTTATTTCTAACTAATCAAAAGGAAATAAATCCTATTTTTATATTCTTCCTTTAAAAAAATTATATTCTTTTTTTATATTTCCTACCATCTTTTGTTCACTTGTATACATTGATTTATTTAAAGATTCATTTGCTATAAATTATATCTGTAGTTTTATTCACAAAATCAATGAAAAAAATATTCAATTTGAAATATCATGAATCGACAAAAAAATAATTATTTTAAGCATTTTTTTGTGGCTCACCTACAAATGCCAAATTAATTAATGAAGCTTTTAAAAAAATGAAACAATTGATATGGATGAAGCAAATCTACTTATCCCAATTACTTCTATTATGTCGATTTCTTATATGTTGTCTATTGTTTATTTATATAATTGCAATATTAAGATTTTACTAGCAATTTACCTAGGTAATCTCTTCTATTTATCATTAAAAAAACAATGAATTATAATAAAGAAAAAAATAGTTTGCATAAATAAAACTAAAAAGCACTAAAAAGCAATTTATTTAATTCTATAAAAAAATAATATCATAATCGCACTAAATCTTTTTGGAACCATTACCTTTTTTTCAAGCATTTGTGCATTAACAGAACTTATTTTTTTCCAAAATTAGAAAAAAATACCTTTTTTTATAATCGAATTAACTTATTCAATCAAATTTGTCACAAGTAATTCTTTATTATTAATTATATCCTTAACATTTTTTTAGGATTATGTATGCAATTTCAAATTAAAGAATTTTTTTCAAACAAGCACAATTAAGCAAATATTTGAAAAGATAATAATAGTAATAATAGTTTTATGCTTCTATTACACCTTTTAAGATAGCCATAATTATTTTTTTGCTTCCTTACTTTTTTTTATAGATTATTGTCATATAAATTGCGTACAAAAACACTTATTGAAAGCATAAAAATGATAAAGCCCAATTCATAATTAGTAAAAAAATAAAGCCTAATATACCTATACTAATCATTAGCAAACCATAAATGATAGTTAAAACAGAATTTAACATATCCTTAATAAAATTCTTATAATTGATAACACAATAAACTATCGAAATAATACCTATTATAATTGAACAGCTTCCATAAAAAAAGCATATACTTCACCTCACTTTTTTTACTTTAATAATTACATAAAAAAACAAACTGTTGTATAAATTGCAACTACAATTAAAATCAACAAATTCCATATATTCTTATTAACTAAAAATATATCTGCAAAAATCACATATAAATCAAGAAACAACAAAAAACAATCTATTTTATTTTTCATCCTCTCACCATCATAATTATACATTACAATTAGAGATAATTTTTGTCAAAAAGTAATATTTGATTTTTGATTAATTTAAATACCTAATATAAAGAAAAAAACGGCCTAATAGCCGTATGTTTTTTTAGTTGGCAGCGATAGTAGGATTCGAACCTACGCGTAAAGGAGCCAGAGTCCTCTGCCTTACCGCTTGGCTATATCGCTATCTCCTTAAATTATATCATACTTTTAATTTAAAAACAACAAGAAAATGAAAAAAAGCAGTCCTTTTTTTATTTTGACTGCTTTTTATTTCTCTCTATAGATTTTATTTGTTTCCATAGCAGCAATAAAAAAATAACAAAGCAAAGTGTTGATAATAATACAACATTTATTGTTAATAATGGATAACCAACCTTATATACAGCTATTGAATATAAATATGACAAAGCTAAAGCAATTACAGATGGAATAAAGAATATGAATATGCCTTCTAAGAATATTGAAATTAGCAATTTAAGCTTACCAATTCCTAATAATCTCTTAATTACATTATCATAATCATAATTTTTTTAACTAATGCTTTGTTAGCAAAATAAATTATAATAATTGTAATAACAATTGGAATAACACCTAAAGTCAAAAATTATTTTATCCATAAAATCTAAATGATACAACAAATTTCTTTCTTGATATCCTAATCTCAATTTATAAAAAAATTACTATTGTTTCCCATATATTCTGCATAATATGAATTTTTTTATAATTTGCTTTCAAAAAAATATTTTCAATCTTTTTGATCTTCTTTTTAATACTTTTTATTCAATAGACTTAAGTGATTCTACCATTTTTGATTTTCTTTGATTTAAAAAAACCATTATTAAATTAATTAAAAATACTAACACCACAGGTTAACAAAAAAAGCAATTAAATATGATGAAATATTTATATGATAGATATACTCAATTAAAGGTGTTTCATTAATCATTAAAACAGCCTTCAAAAGTGGATATCCGCATAGCAATCCAAATATTGACCCAATAAATGTCATAATAAAAATTTCTAAGATTAGAGTTAACCCTATTTCAACCTGATTAAAGCCAAGAACCTTTAAAGTAGCTATATCTCTTGTTCTTTCTGTTAAATTAAGTAATGACAAATTATAAATTACTACTATCGCTAAAAAGTATAGCAAATATTTTTTTACAGTAAGAGTCATAATTCTAATACTACCAATAGCATTTTTCAACTTGAATTTTAAAAATCATGAAGGCTTAAAGCTGTTGAAACAAAAATCAAGATTTGTTAATAAATTAGCTGTTTTTTTGTAAGCTTTGAATTTTCTTTTTCTTGGCAGAATATGTAGGCACCTGTTGGCGAAAAAAATCAAGTGGGCAATTGGATTTAGCTATAAATATTCCGTGAGTTATCGATAATTTAGCAATATTTGTTATTTCTACATCATACGTTTCATTATTAAATACATAAGAAACAAAAATCACCAATTTTTATAAATTAAGTTCATTTGCCACCTTTTTCAGATGCAACTGCACCATTGCTGTAATCAATTGCTAGTGATTTAGCATCATCCTCTAAAAATATATAAATAGCTATTCATTGCTTTTATTATTTATTAATGTCACATCATATTTTGTATACTCATGAACTTCATTTATATTAGACATAGCTAATAAACTATCCTTATGAATACCTGAAATAGAATATGTTACATTAATATCATAGCTTAAAAGCTCGTCAACCTCTTTATTAATTCCATAATTTAGAGTATCCTCAATTCCAAAACCACAAGATAATAGTGCAGCACAGCCCAGAAACCACCAAGTACTACCATAAGAGTTCTGCTTATTTTTTTTCTTTTAATATTTCTTAGACTCATTTTTTTATACTTAGAGGTAGCTTATTGCTAAAACTACATTTATCTAATAATAATGGTCTAACCTTTTATTGCTGACTCACCACGAATTGATTCAGTTGGTTTTCTTTTTATTTCTTTAATTGTTTGAGCATATGCCAAAAATAAAGGAAATAAAAAAACAAGTATTAATACACTAAATAGATAGTTAATTTTAAACATTGGAAATTTAGCTTTGGGTAATTGATATAAAATATTATATTTTATATTCATAACATTGGGAATAATTAATGGTCCAATTATAATACCAATTACTGAACCAATTAGTGCCAGTGCTACACTTATACCAACATAATATCTAATAATTTCTTTTTTATTATATCCTATGGCCTTCATCACACCAATATTCATTCGATCTTTGGCTATTAATTGTGATAATGTTGTAAGAATTATTAAAATTCCTACTAAATAAAAATATTACGGGAAAGATATATAATAATTCCTTTGCCTGAGTAATATCAGCCTCAATAGACTTTGTTGATGGCATATCTTTAATTGTTAAATTATATAGAAGCTTTGTTTTTTTGATTATTAGCAAAAATAGTTATTTGCTATAGTTTGGGTTTTGTTAATATCACTGGTTTTAATTAAAAATTTGATTATATTTTTGTTGATAATAAATTCTTTTATCATTGTAGAATCATTAGGATAAAAATGTTTCTACCTGCTTAAACAATGCTTCTTCTGTTACATAGATAAGGTTTGCAGTTGATTTAGTATGACTTAAGCCCTCAGGATGAAGCATTGTACCAGTAATTTGAAAAATTCATTTGGTAATTAATGCCACCAATACTTAATTCAATTTCATCTAACACCTTAATTCCTAGCTTTTCTAATAATAATTCATCAACAAAAAAACATCTCCTGCCTCTAGTGTTTTTTTGAAGTAGAAAAAAAGGAACATTTAGACTATTAGTAGATTTAGCAACCACAATATAAACAGCACTGCTTTTTATGGCTTACATCAATACTTTTTGGCCTTACCTCCTGTATAAAAACCGATATTCTAATTCTTGAATGTTAGTATCGTTAGTCTTTAAGTCCTCAACAATAAATTTATTAAATTCATTGATTGTTAAATAAACATCACTTGCATTACCAAGCTCATAAGCTTTTATCTACTCTTGCTCGAAAATTATAATAATTAGCTAACAAACCTGTAAAAAAAGAGTTACAGATAAAATAGCAATTAAAAATAACTGAAATATATTGCTTGAAATTGGCTGTTATTTCTCTCAGCATTTTTTTCGTTTTAAAACATTTTTTTACCATTTTATCTCATTGACCTCTTTAGGCTTTTTGATTCAATTCATTTTTTTAATTATTTTGCCATCATTAATGTGAATGACACGATCAGCAATTTCACTTAATAAAGCATTATGAGTTACAATAATAACTGTTTGATTACCTTGATGAGCAATGTCCTTTAAAAGAGCAATTATACTTACTCCTGTTTTACTATCAAGTGCGCCTGTTGGCTCATCACATAGTAACAAGCTAGGCTTTTTTACTATTGCTCTTGCAATACTAACTCTCTGCTGTTCACCACCAGAAAGACTTTGTGGAAAATTATTCAATCTATTTTCTAAGCCAACAGATTTTAAAACCTCAACTGGATCTAGTGGGTCTATGGCAACATTAGCTGACATCATTACATTTTCAAGTGCTGTTAAATTAGGCATTAAATTATAAAACTGAAAGACAAATCCAATATCATTCCTTCTAAAAAAGGCCAAGCTTCTTTTCATTATATTTTGCTACGTCTTCACCATTAAATAAATATTTTCCACTTGTTGGGCTATCCATCCCGCCTAAAATATTTAATAATGTTGTTTTTCCCGCACCACTTTGTCCTAAAATAACAACAAGCTCTCCCTTATTCACATCTAGGGATATATCATCTAAGGCTTTAATTGATACTGTATCACTACCATATATTTTAGATATACCCGTCATTTTTTTATAAGCCATTTTTTTAACTCCTAATTTCATTAATTACATCATTAATCATTTTCATTTTTTTGTTGGAATATCAATATGCTGTGGACATTTCTTAACACACGCCTTACAATCCTTACAATGTATAGCATTATGCTCCATCAGTGCTTCAAAACTATTTAAAAAGACTTCTTTTCTACCATTAATAGCAAAGTTATTATATATTTTAAAGTTTTTTTAGGAATATCAACACCAAAAAGGACAATCCATACAATATCTACAGCCAGTACAAGGAATAATTTTTGTTTTTTTCAAGAATAATGATAAAGCCTCATCAATTGTCTTTCTTTCTAAATCATCAAGTGGTTTATAATTAGAAAAAAGTATTAATATTATCCTTAACCTGTTCAAAATTACTCATACCAGATAAAACTGTCATTACCTGATCACATGAAGCAGCAAAGCGTAATGCCCAAGAAGCAACTGATGCATTATTGTTTACAGCTTTAAATATTTGATTAACATCCTCACCAAGATTAGCTAATGTTCCGCCTCTTACAGGCTCCATAACAATAATTGGTAAATTTCTTTTTCTTATAATCTCGTATTGCTCACTTGCTTTTTGGTAATCCCAATCTAAATAATTTAACTGAATTTGGACAAAAATCAAAAATCATAGGTATTTAAAATTTTTTCTAATACCTCAGGTGTATCATGAAATGAACAACCAAGTCTTTTTAATTTTCCCTTCTTTTTTTCATCTCTAAAAAGAAAAATCCATAACCTTCAAATCACGATATTTTTAAATAATTACCATTATTTAATGCGTGACATAAATAAAAAAATCAAAATAATCAACAGAGCATTTTTTTCTAACTGTTTCTGCAAAAAAATTCTTTTAGCGTCATCAACACTATTTAAAAAAGCCAAGTAGGCATTTTATCAGCTAAATAAAAAGCTTTCTCTTTCATATTTTTTTAAAGCTTCGCCAATTACAATTTCTGATTTCCCATTATGATATGGATAAGCTGTATCAAAATACGTAACACCATTTTGATAAGCATAATCAATCATCTTAAAAAAACTAAATCCTTATCTATTTCATCACTACCACAAATGAGTGGAAATCTCATACAACCAAAGCCTAAAAAGTGAAGGAGTTTTATCTACATTTTTTTAAATTTCTTATTCTTCTTATAAACACCCATTTTTACACCTTCTTTTTTTAAGTATATCATAAAAAAATAACATAAAAAAAGACGATATCATTTAAAAAAATGACATCATCATTCAAATTAATTAGTTTTTTTATTTCTTTTATAATTAATTAAAATGTATATTCCTAAAAAAACAATATAACAGAAGCTAATAAAATTAAAAAGACATATTTTGCTTGAAACATAGTTATCAAAAAAATAAAATTTTTATATCAAAGCTTTTTGGAAATATCTTCTATAACCTCATTTGGAAAATTACATTCATTATGTAATTTAGCCAAAAACGCCTCTTTCATAATAATTTCTTATAAGCATTGTTGCATAAGTACTAGGCAAAAAGCCTAAAGCATTTTTTTAAAAAAATGATCCAAATTGGCTAATTGGCATATAAGCACCACAAATGAAGCCATATGTAGATGAAACAATTGTACCAACAGCAGACATTTGACCCTGGGTATTTAAAAAAATGATTTATAATTGATGATAATGATGTACCAAAAATTAACAAGTAAAAAAACGCACTTGCAAAAAAATCATCACAACATCAGATGCGCTTAAAAAAACCAACCAGTTGAGGCCATAATTATAAATCCGATAATTATTTCAATGCTTATAATAATCATTGAAACTAGCATACTGGCTACATAATAAGAAATGGCAATTTTAGTTTTAGTAATTGGTGAAACTTCAAAATCATTAATGGCTCCACTAACCTTGTCAGATACCATCAATAAATTTGAACAAAACGAAACAGTAACTGCTGAAACAGCAACTAATGAAGAAAATAGCCAACCATAAACGAAGCCATTAATATATTTTTCCGATATGCTAATTCCCACATTATCAATTGCTTGATGAAAGCTATCAACATAAACATTTTTTAAAAATGTTGCATATAATAAAATCAAAATCAAGGGTGTAATCATTGAAGATATTGCCATACCCTTATCCTTAAAAAAAAGCTTAACATTTCTTCTAATTAAATAAATTGTCTTCATACTATTCTCCCATTAAATTTATACCAGTTGCATTTAAAAATACATCATCCATTTTTCCTTTAATGATTTCATAATCATTAAAAAGCTTGGGGTTTTCAATAATTAGCTTTGTAGCAATCATAGTGTTTGGGACCTCTATACGATAACCATTTTGAATTTCAACAAATTTGAGTCCTAATTTTTTTGAACTTCTTCTAAGGAAACATTATAAAGATTTATAAAATCACCAGTATATTTATTTTTAAGCTCTAATGGAGTTCCACAAGCATTAATTTTACCCTTATTTAATATAACAACATAATCAGCATCACTAACCTCTTCCATATAATGAGTTGTTAAAAAAATACTGTTAGATTTATTGTTTTACGTAAATTATCAATAACCTGCCATACAAGCTTTCTAGTTTTAGGATCTAAGCCGGTTGTAGGCTCATCTAAAATTAATAGCTTTGGCCTATGAAAAAGAGCTCTTGCAATATCAACTCTTCTTTTTTCTCCACCAGATAACTTAGAATATGTTCGTTTTTTCAGATATTCAAAATCAAGCATTTTAGCAAGTTCGTCATACCTAGCTTCAAATTCATCACCATATATATTATATAATCCTGCACGATATTTAAGATTATCATAAACACTTAATGCTTTATCCAAAACATTGTTTTGGTAAACCACTCCAATTAAACCCTTGATTAAATCCATATTTTCATCAATATTTATGCCATCTATAAATATCTCACCGCTATCACGCTTAATTAAATTTGTCATTATTGAAATTGTCGTAGATTTTCCTGCCCCATTAATTCCTAAAAAAGCAAAAAATTCACCTGTCTTAACCTTAAATGACAAATCATCAACAGCAACAACCTCACCAAACTTCTTTTTTTAAATGGTTAATCACTATCATATCTTCCATATTACTCAACTCTTTCCTTATTAAATAAATAGCATCCTTCATCATGAGAATTAATAATCCCTATTGCCTGTAAATAAGAATATATTATGACACTGCCAACAAATTTCATTCCTCTTTTTTTTAAATCATTGCTAATTCGATCTGATAAAGTAGATGTAGTTTTATCATTTTCATATATTATTTTATCTCCACAAAAGCAAATTAAATAATTATAAAAGCTGCCATATTCTTTAATAATCAAAGAATAGATTTTAGCATTATTAACTGCCGCTTTAATTTTTAATTTATTTCTTACAATCTCTTTATTATTAATAAGCTTTAAAATCTTTTTCTCATCAAAGGTCATTACAGCATTATAATCAAAATTTGCAAATGCTTTTCTAAATGCGTCTCTTTTATTTAAGATACATTCAAACGATAATCCTGCCTGAAATCCTTCTAAAATAAGCATTTCAAATAAATATCTGTCTGAGGTATCCTTCAATTTTCCCCATTCATTATCATGATAGGAAATATATTTTTCATTTTTTTAAATTACACCAGCTACAACGTATTTTGTTCATCAATTACCTCTACATCACTCTTCATTTAATTTATTAACATCGTTTTTAGTTAATAAATATACTATAAGCCAAATCAATAAAAAAATACTAAAATAAAAACATATTGTGTAGACCAGCAAAACCTTATAATTAAAAAGGAAGCCAGCCATTAATTAAATAAGCCACTGTATATACTAAATATATCATAGACATTTGCCAAAAATAAAGCCTTAATTTTTACTTAATTTTTTTCTATTTGCGGAAAAAAATAGATGCGCCAGCCTCAACAAAGGCAATTAAATAGGTTGAAATAATTCCTAATAAAACATCAAAAAGCAGTTAATGAAAAAAATCATTAATACATTTGTTCAAAATTAAATAAACAATTCCTAAAAACAATAGGACCAAAACCTGAAAAAGATTAAACCACGATGAAAAAAATTCTTTAACATATTTATTCATATTATATTCCTAGCCTTTCCTTAACTTTTTTTCAATTCTCTTCTTGAGATATAGTCATTATAATCATCCTTAAATATAACTAAGATAGATCCACCAATACTACATTTAAATTTTTTTATCTTTTTAATATTAGCTAAACATGATTGATTTAATTTAATCAATAGATTTTTTTATATTTCTTCATATTGATAAAGTCTAAATTTAACCAAATATTTATTATTATCAACAATAATATAGGTTTTATTATTACTAGAAATAATTGCAGTAATATCATTTATTGAAAAAAATAACTTTTTTTCACCATTTTCATTAGTTCCAATAAAAATTATGTTCCTCATATAATGCTAATTCTTCAATTTCGTTAATCAATTTTGTTCTTTTATTAGCGTAAATATCAACTCTTTCATTGGTAGTTTCGCCTATATATACATTACATTTCATATCATTTACTCCTCACATCATAATTATATAAAAAAATTATTAACTATTTAAATATATAAGATGTAAATGGTTATTTTTATTTATTCGGTAAAAAAAGCTTAACAAACCTATGCTAAGCTTTTTATTGATTCAATAATTATGTATTATATTATAACGCTAAATATAATTATAAATGCTGGTCTTCTGTCATAAATTAAATTAATGTAAATGGTAATAAAATAATAAATCTAAAAAAATCTCACTATTTAATCCTTTATTTTCAAATTCTTTTTTTGTTCTTAAAAATAAATATATGTTAAATAAACGATTAAAGTAATTTCTGCACTCGTAAATAAAAAGCCCATTACTGATGGTGATAAGCCAATTGCAAAATCAGAATAATTATAATAATCAAAAATAAGGAAGAAATCCTGCACACATAGCTAAAGCATAACCTATAGTATAAGGAATAAGTTTTTTTCTTTATACCAAATAATACCATTGATAATAAGCCAACTATTAGAAGGCAAAAGCTAGTGACACGATATGTAATCTTATAACCAACTGAAAAAAATAAATAACTGGCCAAAAAAATTAATTCTTTCATAACTACTAGCAGAATATCCATTAAACTCAGCAAATTGCGTAATTTCATAAATATAGGAAATAAAAAAATTGATGTAATTCCAATAATTAATGCAACATAAAAATAATTTCTTATTTACTTCATTATAATTTCTATTAATAGCAAATCTTAACACTAAATAAGAAGCCACAATACATAAAATCGTCATAAGTCCATATACATAATATACATGACCTAAAAATAAGCATACAAATTAAGATTAAAATAATTGAGCCAATTAATATATCTGTAAATAATAGATTTCTTTTGCTTAATAATTTTAGAACTTTTCTCTAACGCACTTTTTAATTACATCTTCATCATCTTCTACTCTTTTTAATTTCTTTATTAGCAATAACTATAACAATAGCTGAAACAATTATTCCTAAAAAAAGACAAGAAATAAAAAAACTAATGAAGAAGCAATAAAGCCAATAATTATTCCTAGTAGCATACATACACCTAAAAATTATAAGCGCTACTAAAAAAATATTTATTATATTTGTCAACTAAATTATTAACAATCAATTTTTTTCCTTTTTTTATTATTTAAGATTATTGTTTCATCCTTTGGCAAATCTTTTTTTATTCTTTTTCACCCTTTAAGATTTCATCGACAGTCACACCATAGAAATCGGCAACACTTGATATAATATTTATATCTGGTATCCCAAGGCCACTTTCCCATCTAGAAATAGTTTTGGGTGAAACAAATAACTCACCAGCCACATCCTCCTGAGTTAGACCCTTAGCCTTTCTTAAAGCCTTTTAAAAAATTCTCCAATTTTTTTGTATCCATTCTATATACCTCCAAAAACACCAAAAAAATTATACAATAGCATAGATAAAAAAATAACATAACATCTCTAGATTTTTATCTATGCTAATGGGAAGTTAGTCTTTATTTTAAGATATCATTAGAATTATCAAACATTTTTTTCATGAAAAATGCTCATTAATATCATCATTTTCAAATACCTTAAGCATAAGTTCAAAATTATTAGCCAGCTTGTATTTATTTAAATCTTTTCTTTTAATCCACATATTTTTTTCCTTCATCATTTGAGGAAAGTACTCCTTCAAATGATGATGTTTTAAATAAAAAGCAAATGCTTCTAACATCATCCTTAAACCATTGCTTAACACCACATAATTTTAACATTAAAAAAATTGTTAATCCTGTTTCTTCCTTAATTTCTCTAATAACTGAATCAACAATTGATTCATTTTTTTCAACGTGGCCACCAGGAAAAGCTATACCACACCATGATTTTATTCTATTTTGAACTAATATATAATCACCATTTGTGATCATACACATATTTGTTAATTCTACTTTTTTTCCGGATTATGCATATTAAAACTCCTATAACTTTCAATCATATGATTATATCATAGAAAAGCTAAACTTACTAGTAAAAAAATATGAGGAGAAAATTCTCCTCAATTAATCTCTATTATCTTCAGCATTTTGAGCAATTATCTTACCAATGCGCTCATTAACAATTAAAACGTCTTTTATATCCTCTATCTCAACAACGCGAGAGTTTCTTAAGAATAATTATTAACTGACCCGAATTATACCAATCTCTATTTCGATAACATGATCTAGGGTTTGTAGTTAAAAATCCTACATTAGCTTTAACATTGCCAATTTCCTCAATAGGAATTTTTCGATAAGACTTATATGTAAGTATTATTAAATACTTATCTGTAGCATATAATGCCTCACGTCCTCTTGCTAGTCTATAAATTGCATAAGGGATACTTGCCAAAAAAATTAGTATTGAAAAAGCATATTGATATAATTCCTAATGCTGATTGGCCTGTTTTTTTATTTCAAAAATAAATAGTAATAACTCCATAAATTCCAAATATAATGCCAATTATTAAAAAGTGACACATAATTCCAAATTATTCTAACTCCGATTAACTCATATCTTCTATTCATTTTCTTCTCCCATTATTTTTTTAATTTTATTTAAAAATGCTTTCCTTCTTTTTTTCAGTAATATATGCATCATTAATTGAACCACCAAAGGCTGATGTTGTTTCATACTCTATTACAAAGGCATCCTTATCAATTTTTGGAACAATTGCTTTTAGCAATTTAGCTTCCTTATATACTAATGCTGTACGTACAACTCTTTTATTATTTTTTGAAAAACCACCTTCAACATTATAAATTGTTGAAGTATCATGTAATTCATCAGAAATAACTTTTTGAATCTCTTCTACTTTATCAGTTAAAATATCTAAAACATATAAAGTGTTGTACTTACCATAAATATTTTTTTATTGCAACTGACGATGTTAAAGCAGCAAGAATTCCCACAAGTAGTATGCCCCAGCTTCTAAAAAAACAATAAATCCTAATAAAAATAGTTATAATATTTATTCCTAATGAAGCAATTTCTTGTTTTATATTTTAATATTAACACAAAATACCGATATAACATCACTTCCACCTGTTGAACCTTTACCAATAAAGCATAAGGAAGCTCCAAAGCCATCAATCACACCACCAGCAAGCCCAAACAAGATTAATTTTGCAGTTGTATCACCTTCATTAAATTAATCCAAAAGTCCCCATTTTGTCACTAAATCAAATCTCAAAAACAAAGGGATAAAAAATAAATAGCCAATCGTTCCAACTAATGTAGACATAGCAAATTTCTTTCCAATCAGTAATAATGCTACAAACCACAATACAATATTAATAATCCATAAAACAATGTCTGTTATATTTTAATTTGTAAGAGGATTCATTAAATTAGAAATCATCATAACAACGGATATCATTCCACCTTTAATAATATCAAATGGTACAATAAATAAAGCATTCGCAAATACTACAACAAGGCTTCCAATTAATATCAAAACTACATTTCTTGCTTTTTTTGTGATAAAACAATCTTCTTAAATCTATTCACCTACAACCACCTTATTTATTTAATAAACGCATTTTCTACATTTATTTTTATCATATATAGAAATAAAAAGTCTATTCAATATTAATAAATAAGGCCTTGTTTAAATATTTTTTTCTTGACTTATTTACCTTTTTGTAAATGTCAAATAAAAAAATGTCCGCATCCTCTAACCTACACTTTAATAATACAATTTATAAATAATTATTGCCTGTGACTAAGACTTATTACACGTAAAAAGTTTGAGAGAACCACTAAAAAAAGAGGAATCTACATTTTTTTCTATAATCTTGCAAAAAAATATAACTTTTTTTGACTTTTTTTAACTATATGAAGATTGGATTTTCTTATAATCCAAATCGTGAAAAAGCAAATTAAAAAAATGCTAATAAAAACTTCTAAATAAAAGCCTGCTAACAGTATACGAAACTAATAATATGTAAATGTTGAATTTACAAAAAAAGCCTTGATACTACTATCAAAGCATTAATTTTATCGTTGGTAGGGGAGATGGGATTCGAAACCCACACGCTTTTCACGGCAGTGGATTTTGAGTCCACCGTGTCTACCGTTTCACCACTCCCCCATTTGGGAGCATAACTACTCCTTTTTTTACTTAGTGCGTCCAAGTAAATTTGTTGAACGCTATTAGCATAACATATTTTAGAAAAATTTTTTTCAACTGATTTAGGGCAATTTTTTTCTTTAAATTTGTAATTTTGTCTTTATTTTTTTCAATGTCATTCATTATAGAAGCAAGTTCTATTTCTCCATCAAATAAAAAAAGCCATTATAGTCATTATAAACTACATCTAATAAGCATTCATCATTTTGCACTAAAACTGGAAGAGATGATGCTAAAGCCTCAATATATGTTAATCCTTGAGTTTCAGACTTAGATGCATTTACAAAAAAATATCGCCTAATTTATAGTATTTAATTGTATCTTGCCAATCAACAAAGCCAACAAAAATAACTTGGCTTTCAATTTCAAGCTTTTTAGCTAAATCCTTAAGCCCATCAGCTGCTGGACCATCACCAACAATTAATAAAACACTATTTTTTCCTCTTTGACCATTTGCAAATGCACGGATAACTATATCAATTGATTTTTTTTCCTTTGAAAGTCTTCCTAAAGATAAGAAAAATAAAAGTATCATCCTTAATACCAAACTTAGCCCTTAATTGTATTAATTCACTGTTAGAAACCTCTACCTTAAATTTATCTAAATCAAGACCAGTAGGTACTATTCTAATATCACCTGTTAATAAATAATTATCATGCTGATCAAAGACCTTTTTTGTTGGAACAATGATAACCTTTGCATTTTTATTAATAGGGTTAATAAACATCTTTTTCTCAAAAATTGAAAAAGAATGATTTATGAAAAATATTTATCAATGACCTTAGATACATATGGCAAATATTCCTCATACATTGTATGGAAGGTATAGACATATGGTATATTCATCTTTTTAGCTACCTTTATGCCTAATTTCCCCATAGAGAATTCTGTTTGAATATGAATTACATCAAGTTTATAATGTTTTTTTACATAATTAGCCTTATGGTTAAGCTTCATAGAAAAATCTGTATCCACTTAAAGCTTTAAAAAGGTAAATCGAGTGCCTTAAATCTAACAACATATTTTTGAATCTATTTCATTTGTTTTTTTCAGCAGGCATATTCAACTTTGTTGTAAAAATATATACCTCATGACCACTAGCTCTAAGACCCTCAGCAAGCATTTTAATCGATGTAACTACACCACTGATTGCTGGAGTATAAGCATCAGTAAATATTCCTATTTTCATACTTCTTTCTCCTATTTGTGAAAACTAAATAACATATAAATCCATATATTAGTAAGAAATAATATGTTAAAAGTCTCCATATTAGCATTCCACTAACTGCTTTGGCACCTGTAGCACCTAGTGATGCAAATATAATTGTAAAAAAACAAATTCAATTCCTCCTGATGCACCAGGAGTTGGTACCCAAATAAGCATTGTCATTGTAAAAAAATAGTCATCATAGTAACAAATACTATTTGACTAGTATTTAAGTCAACACCAATTGCTTTGAAAACCAAAAATAAGGTATAGCATTGTAAGCCAATAAACTAATTAATTTAACAAAACCACATAAAAGCATAATTGGCCATTGCTTTATTAATTCATGAGAAGCATTTGCCATATCTAAAAAATATTGATCCAAACTAGCAAGTCTTTTTTCTGTTAGAAGCCTTTTAAAAAGTTTTTTACTTCCTAGCCAATTACAAAATCTAATTGCTATGCCACCCATCTTTTTACTCATTGCAAAAAATAAGAATACCATAGTAAATATATTTACAACAAAGCCAATAATAATTATATAAAAATAATTACTAAGAGTGGCATAAATTTTATTGTAATAAATACCAAATGCTAAAAGACACAAAAATATTTGTTAAAACTTGAAATACAGCAAAATTCATTAAAAACAACTGATGTAGCTCTACTTGTTTTGACATTACAGCAATTAAAGCCATAAATTTGGAAGGGCTCACCACCTGCATTAAATGGCGTGACCCCCCTAAAGAAAAACTCGCTTGCAACTATATTATATGCATCAATAAACTTAATATTTTCTTTTTTTCCATATAAAAATGACCAACATCGAAATTGGCAATAAAACTATATATATTAACAATAATAAAAAAACGCATATAATACATATATATAATTTGCTTCTCTTAATACCTCAAATATTGCATTTATATCATTGAATGAGAAAATAAAAACACCAATGAATACAGCTATAGAGATAATTAAGATAAAATATTTAACCATTCCCTTTTTAGTTTGCATTTTTCTACATTTGATCTAGGTAATGGATACCAAGTAATCTTAATCCTTCATTTAATATAATTCTAACACATTTAGCTAAAGCAAAATTTGTATTACGAACATCATCTTCATCAGCATTAATTTTTTTCTATAGAATAAAAATTTTGTTAAAGCTTTGAGCAAGTGATAATAAATATTTTGCAATAACAGATGGGGGCTCTATCAAGTGCTGACTTTTCAACAATACTACCAAAAATTAGATAAAAAGCTTAACTAATTCAAAAATAATGAGGTTTTTTTTCATAAATCTTGGCATTAATTTTACTTAAGTCAAGATTTTTATCCTTTAAAAATTGAAGCAATTCTAACACCAGTATATTGCAAATATGGTCCAGTTTGGCCTTCAAATTGAACACTTGATTCCAAATTAAATTCAATATCAAGTTCTCTTTGATTCTTTAAATCACCAAATACAATTGCCGCAACTCCAACCTTTCTAGCAATTTCATCTTTATTTTCTAAGGTTGGATTCTTTTGGTCAATTGCTTTATAGGCCAAATCAATAGCTTGCTGTAAAACATCATATAGCTTTACAACCTTACCACGTCTTGTAGACATCTTTTTACCATTAGTTAAATATAAGCCAAAGCCAATATGCTCAATGCTATCAGCAAAATCATAACCCATTTTAGTTATTAATCGTCTTAGTTGCTCAAAATGAAGCTTTTGTTCATTTCCAACAACATAAAGCATCTTAGTAAAACGATAATCTTTTTTTCTAATAAAAACAGCAGCTAAATCTCTAGTAATATATAATGAACCACCATCAGCTCTTTTTAATTAAAGCTGGAGGCATATCGTCACCCAAGTCAACAATTTGGGCACCTTGATCTGTCACAAGTAGATTTTTTTCTCTTAATTCATCTACAACAGGCTCCATTTTATCGTTATAGTAAGCTTCTCCATTATAAGAATCAAATTTAACCTCAAGTAAGTCATAGATTTGAGCACTTTCCTTTAATGATTCTTCTCTAATCCACTTCCAAAGCTCTAAATATTCTTTATTTCCAAGCTCAAGCTCTCTAAAAACCTCTCGAGCCTCATCATCAAGCTTTGGATTTTTTGCAGCCTCATCGTGAAATTTAACATATAAGGCAGTAAGATTATTAATTGGATCTTTCATTATTTCTTCTTTATTTCCCCAAAGCTTATATGCTACAATCATCTTACCAAATTGAGTACCCCAATCACCTAAATAATTAATTGATACAGTTTTATAGCCACATTTTTTTGTAATATTAATTTAACTGAATTACCAATCATTGTTGAACGTAGATGACCAACAGAAAAAGCTTTTTAGCAATATTTGGTGATGAATAATCTAAAACAATTGTTTCATCCTTACCAAGATCCTTATTTCCATAATTTTTCTTGTTCGTTTAAGATAGTATTAATTACTTCATTTGCAAATTCACTTTTTATTAATCATAATATTAACAAAAAGCACCCATAACATTAATAGAATCAATAACCTTAAAATTATTTATTAAAGTCTCCTTGACCTCACTTGTAATCTCAGGCAAAGGCTTACGTAAGGTTTTAACAACACTAAACATTGGAATAGAAATATCACCAAGTTCAGCCTTCTTTGGCTCCTCAACAATAATATTTATTGCTGTTTGATATTTTTTTCTAAATAATATTTTTTTCTAAATATTTTTTTAATTTCTAGTTTGATTTGTTGTATCATAAAAATAACTCCTATAATAGTTTTAAAAACTGAGACCAATCTAAAAATCAATCTCAGTTTCCTTTTCTTATTTTACCATTTAGTACCAAATACATGGTATGCAGCAAGCTTCCAAGTTCCTTCAATTGTTGTAGAGCTATCAGTTGCTTTATATGAATCAGTTGTAAAAGCTAACTTTCCACCCTTGTAAACCCAAATTGCAGGATAGCTTAATAAATCAACACCACCAAGTTCAACTTCCTTCTTATCAACGTCTGCTAAGAACTCAGCATCTTCCTTGTCCTCAACTGAATCAATAAAGGTAGCATCAAAATAATAAACCTTATCAATTTCAAAATTCTTTGCTGCTGTATTTATTGTTTGAATAGCACTAACACAATTTGAACATGATGTAGAACCATAAAACACATAAAATACATCATTTTTCACCTTGCGATGTAATGTTTTTTTCTTCAACTTCTTGTAATTAATTGTACTATATATATGATCACTATCAAGTGAAGCACCAGCCTCAGTATACTTATTATAAATTTTCTTAGTATCGCTTGGTAATGCTAGTACTATTGTAACAACTATCATTGCCACAAGGCCAATAATTAAAAAAATATTAATTCTTTTTGTCCAATTAAATTTTTGTCTTTGTATTTTTTTAGATTTAGTTTTTTTGTATTTGCTCTCATTTATATTAAATCCCTTCTAGAAAAAGATATTTTTTTATATCGTTGTACCTATTTATTATATCATTATTTTATTATTATGTAAATTGATTTTTTTACTTTTTTTCCATATTTTTTTTCTTTATCATATTTAATAAAAACATTTTTTTAACAGCATTTTTTTATTTTTTTCTTGAGAAAGCGCTTATCATTTGCTATAATATTAATGATGAAATTTTACATATTTAAGAATTGAAAGGTGAGAGCATGAAAAATATTAATATGCGCCAGTGAGGGTGCTCCTTATGCAAAAAAACAGGAGGACTTGCTGATGTAATAGGTGCACTTCCACAATCACTAAAAGAAAATGGATGTGATGTCAGAGTAATAATGCCTTATTACAAAAAAATTAAGGAGAAAAATATTGCTTCTTATTGTGGGTATGCTTATGTTAGAATAAACAATCGTCAAGAATATGTTGGTGTTATGCAAGCTGTCTATAATGGAATTACCTATTATTTCATTGATAATGAAAGATATTTTGGAAGAGATAATTTATATGGCTATGATGACGATGGTGAAAGATTTGCTTATTTTGATTTTGCAGTTTTAGAAGCAATTAAGGTTATTAATTTTTATCCGGATGTTCTTCATTGTAACGACTGGCAAACAGGATTAATTCCTTATATTATTAAAAAGCAATTATCAATTTTACGGTTATTATACAAATGTAAAAAAACTATGCTTAGTATCCATAATATTCAATATCAAGGTCAATATTCAATGGATTTACTAAAGATTTTATTTTTTTACCTTATTCTAATTCTTTAGAATTTAATGGTGCACTTAATTTTTATGAAATGTGCCATTATGGAGGCAGGTATTGTAACAACTGTAAGCCCAACCTATAAAAAAATGAAGTTTTAACCCCAGAATATAGTTATGGCTTAAATGATATGCTTGGCTTAAGGTATTATGACTTCTATGGAATTATAAATGGTATCGACATTAATAAATATAATCCTAAAACGGATCATCATTTATTCTATAATTATGATTCTTCTACTGTAACAGTTGGTAAAGAAAAAAATAAAAAAAGGCTCTTTTAGAGCAATTTGGTCTATATCCTGATTTAGATGCTCCATTATTTGGTTTGGTTTCTAGATTAGTTGACCAAAAAGGAATCGATTTATTTATGCCTATTTTAGAGGATGTAATAAATTATAGTAATGCTAATTTTATTCTTATGGGTAGTGGTGATAAAAAAATATGAAGATTATTTTAATGCTATGGCCCAAAGATATCCAAATAGATTTAAATGCTACATTGGTTATAATGATGATGTTGCTCAAAAAATATACGCAGGTGCTGACATCTTCTTGATGCCATCAAAATTCGAGCCATGTGGATTAGGACAAATGATTGCAATGCGCTATGGAACATTACCGCTTGTAAGAGAAACTGGTGGTTTAAAGGATACAGTTGAACCATATAACAAATATAATGGTAAAGGAACTGGATTCAGCTTTACAAATTATAATTCCTTCAATTTAAAGGATGTTATGTTCTTTGCGATTGACACATATAATGATAAAGCAGCATGGAAAAAAATTTAGTTAAACAAGCTATGGACAAAGACTATAGTTGGAATAAATCAGCCCAAGCATACATAGATTTGTATAAAAAGTTATAGGAGGAATAAAATGGAAACTTTGGCTTTAATCTTAGCGGGTGGACGTGGTTCTCGCTTAGACATATTATCAGAAAAAAGAAGTAAACCCGCAGTACCATTCGCTGGTAAATTTAGAATTATTGACTTTGCATTGTCAAATTGCACTAATTCTGGAATATTTCAAATTGGTATATTAACTCAATATTTACCATTATCACTAAATGAACACATTGGTGTTGGAAAGCCATGGGACCTTGACCGAAGAGATAGCTTTGTTACTCTTCTTCAGCCAAATCGTTCTTGGTATGAAGGAACAGCTGATGCTGTAAGAAAAAATCTAGAATTCGTTAAGCGTTATGCTGCAGAATATGTTTTGATTCTTTCAGGTGATCATATTTATAAAATGGATTACTCAAAGATGATTGAACAACATAAGCAAACAGGTGCAGATCTAACAATCGCTGCCAAAATCGTTCCCATCGAGGAGGCATCAAGATTTGGTGTTTTAGAGACAGACCAAAAACTTAAGAATTAAGAATTTCGTAGAAAAAAACCAAAAGAGCCAAAAATCAAATAAGGCGTCAATGGGAATTTATGTCTTCTCAACTAAAGCATTAATTGAGGCAATTGAAGCACATCCTGAAATTGAGGATCTTGATTTTGGTAAGCACATTATTCCTGATATGATTAATAATAAGCGCGTATTCGCTTATGAATATTATGATTACTGGAAGGATGTTGGAACATATGATTCATATATCGAAGCAAACCTTGAGCTTTGTCATGATTGTTCATTGGATTTATATGACAATAGCTGGAAGATTTATACTCGTTCAGAAGATTTACCACCAGTTAAGGTTGGTGAAAATGCTAAGGTTAATACTTCTTTATTATCAAATGGATGCTTAATCAATGGTACTGTTGATAACTGCGTTCTTTCACCAGGTGTTAGAGTTGGTAAAGGTAGTGTTTTTAAAGGATAGTGTTATTCTTAATGACGTTGTAATTGGTGAAAAATTGCTATATTGAGAACACAATTATTGATAAAAAAACACAACAATTGGTAACAATTCAATAATCGGTACAGGAAATGATTATACAGCCAATAAGGACAATCCTAAGGTATTAAGTTCAGGACATAATGTTATTGGTAAAAAGTTACATTTACCTGATGGCTTAATTATTGAAAGAAATGTAAGAATCTTCTCTTCCTTAGATCCATCAACAATTAAAGATTTACATATTCATAGTGGTGAAACACTTAAATAATATAAAAAAAGGAATCTCTTTATAATAGAGATTCTTTTTTTACAAAAAAAGGAAGATTATAATCTTCCTTTAAAATCTAGCATTATTAAAAAAATAGCATTAATTTTATTAATATATTTCCTATCAAATGGTGCTAATATATCACCCTTATAACCATTTTCATTATTAACTGTTTTTAGGATAATATTTATTATAGCCATAACCTATTGCAATATCATAAAGTAAATCTTGATCAACATCATCAATACTTGAATCCTCAAGTGCGACAATTTCATCATAAACATTTTTAAATGGTGTATCATAAACGACATAATAAGCATTTTTTTAAATGCACTCTGGGCCTGGCACATATAATCAATAAACTTATGTGCTAAATCCTTGTGAGCTGCCTTTTTTTAGTAATAACCAAATTATCACAAAAAAAGCAATTGTATCATTGGGAATAAACATATCAAAAACCGACTTGATATATTTTATTATTAAATGTATATGTATCATCATCTACTAATGATTGAATCATTTCTAATATATTTATGTTTGAATTATCTTTGTAGGCATTGTAGACAACCTCAGCAATTCGCTCACAATAATAATACAAGAAATCACCTGTCCACATAAAGCCCAAATCCAAATTTTCAGCAGCAATCTTCTTCTTTAAATCATCAGTTCCACGAGCATTATAATTAACGTTTTTTTAATAAGTTCATAAATTTTATCTAAATCTTCATTAGCTAATTCAATATTATTATCTAATCCAAGATATTTGCAAGCTGCATAATAAGCATGCTGATTAGAATCATACATTGCAAGCTTTTGTATTCATAGGCAGACTACTTCTATCAAACAATGAAGCCCATTCATTCTTGTTATTGACAACTGCTTCCTTCAAACCTTCTTTTTTTAGTTGAATACATTATACCCCATGTACCCCTATAGATAAGGAACAAAATAATTATCAATATTTTTGTTCTTTTTTTCATTCATTTTAGAAATTATTCCCTTAACGCCAACCAATAAATCATCTTGATTATAATTAGATAACTTTGAAAAAAATCAATTTCTGATAATAAATCATTTTTTTCTTCATTTTTTTATTACCATATAATCTGAAGGCGCAACAACATCATAAACAGTTGTACCACTACTAACCTTTGAATAAAAAAAGCTTCATTAGAATCTGCTAAATCCATTACTACAGTACAATTATATTGATTTTTCAAATTCAGTGATTAAGTCCTCATCAATATATTCGCCCCAGTTTAAGAAAAAGAAGGGTATCCTTGCTTCTGCAGCCAGTAATAAGAATTAAGAAGCAAATAATTAAAAATAAATTATTTAACTTTTTTAGCATTACCTTTTCTTCCTTTCCATAAATTATATAAAACAATACAAAGCATTGATATAAAAGTTAAAACTGTAGAGAATGCATAAACACCAGGATATAGGCTCTTTCTACCAATTGAAGAATAAATCCAAATAGACATTGTTGAAAAGCCATTTCCTGTTGTAAAATAACCAACAACGAAGTCTTCAAAGCTTATTGTGAATGCTAAAACCATTCCACTAAATATTCCACCCTTAACAGCAGGAACAATAACCTTAATTAAAGACTTAAAGGGCTTAATTCCTAAATCTAATGATGCGTTTAGCATATCCTTATCAATTTCTTTCATTTTTTTGGCAAAACTGACAAAAATTATATAAGGTAAAAGTAAAGAAAAATATGTGCAATAAGTAATGTTTCAAAACCAAATATATAAGGAAATACTGGTAAAACCATTGAAAAAAATCAACATTATTGAAATACCAGTAACAATATCAGCATTTAACAAAGGAATATTATTAAGTAGCAATATTTTTTTGACGATATTTTGATGGTAAATAATATAATCCTATAGCTATCAATGTACCACATATCGTCGAAATTAAAACAGCAATAATTGAAGTTAAGAAAGTATTCTTAATTGAATCAGTTAAGCTTTTTTTATCAAACATATGAATATAATTATCAAATGTAAAGCCTGTAAACTTAGTTATATCATTACTTTTTATTAAATGATTGAATAGCAATAATAACTATTGCTGCATATAGCATAAAAAAATAGCAAAAGGCAATAAGTATTACTCTTAAAACATGCCAGACAATCTTTAATACTTTATGCTCATTAAAGCCATATTCCTCTAGGGTTGCAACTTCATATGTCATAGTAGTGTCTCCCCTTCCTTATCAAACTTATTAACTATTTTAATGGCTCCAAGAATTATAACAAGCATTACAACTGCTAAAATCGAACCGATATTATAGCTCATTGAGCTAAAATCCTGTTCAATTATATTACCTATTAATAAGATATTACCTGCACCCAAAAATCTTAGGAATAGCAAATCCTGATAGGCAAGGTAATAGGACCATTATTGAGCCACTAACCATTCCACTTGTAGTTAAAGGGAAAATTACAGTCCAAAACTTCTTAAAATCAGTCATTCCTAAATCCAAAGCAGCCTCCTCAAGAGATGGATCAATTTTTTTCAAGTGACGTATAAATAGGTAAAAATAACAAATGGTAAATATGTAAAAAAACCATACCTAAAAATAATAGCTAAATCCGTTCCTAAAAATATTAAAGCCTGTAATTCCTAGCATATTAGTAATTATATTATGAGCCTGAAACATATTACTTAAAGCTTCAATTCTAAGTAGAATATTTGTCCACATTGGCAAAAACAAGTAATAGCAATATTAAATATTTATTTTTTTAAAAATGAGAACGATGTAGGTAATATGCTATCAAATAACCAAAAGAACAAACAAATAACTGTTGTTAGTAAGCTATATTTCAATGAATTTAAAAAAAGCCATAATTATAGATTTTTTTTCAAGTAATGATGAGAAATTTGAAAAAAGTAAAATGGCAACCAGATAGCCTTAAGCCCTCTGTATCTAAAAAAACATTAAAACAAAAAAAGTATGAGCATCGGTAATACAGCAAATATCAATAGCCAAATAAAAATATGGCTTAGCAAACCTATCTAAATGATGAGTTTGATAGGTATTTTCCTTCATTTTCTTTATAGCCTTTACGCGCTTACTATTGTCTTGCATGATCCGTCTACCTTCATCAAACAAATTTCATATGGGTCAACACTTAAACCAATTTTATTACCAACAGCTACATCCTCATAGGTATGAACAACGAATTCAATATCGTTTATATCAACACATAGCTCATAATAAACGCCCTTAAATACAGAGCTTTTAACCTCACCTACAAGCTTAGCCTTATCTAGTGAAACAACGTCAAAATCTTCTGGTCTAATAACAACATCAACTGGCTCGCCATCAGCAAAAATATAACCAACACAATCAAAGTCAACACCTAAAAAATTAACAACATTTTGGCGAACCCAAACACCACTTACAATATTAGATTCACCAACAAAGTTTGCAACATAACGATTTACTGGCTCATTATAAATATCCTTAGGTGTGCCAAGCTGCTGAATTATTCCATCCTTCATAACAACTATTCTATCACTCATTGTCATTGCTTCTTCTTGATCATGAGTTACAAATATAAATGTTATTCCTAGGTTACGTTGCATTTCTTTTTAGTTCATAATGCATATCCTGGCGTAATTTTTAAATCAAGAGCACTTAATGGTTCATCAAGTAAAAGAATTTTAGGTCTTAAAATAAGAGCACGAGCAAGAGCAACTCTTTGCATTTGACCACCAGACATTTGATCAATTCTTCTATTTTCATAGCCACTAAGATTAACCATTTTTTTAAAGCCTTCTTAACAGATTCATTAATATGTTCCTTTTAAAAAGCTTTTTAATATCTCTTCTTGTAACTCTTTTTGTCATCGTCTTTTAAAGTTTTAGCTTCAGCAGTTAGCTTTTTCAATTCCACCATAAAAAAATTCACTTGAAATTTATAGCCCCTATTAACAATACCAAACATAACATTTCTAGCTACGTTTAAATGGGGAAATAAGGCATATCTTTGGAAAAACAGTATTAATAGGTCTTGCATATGCTGGAAGATCATTAATAATTTTACCATCAATAATAATTTCTCCTGAATCAGGCCTTTCAAAACCTGCAATCATTCTCAAGGTTGTAGTTTTACCGCAGCCTGATGGACCAAGTAGGGTAACAAATTCATTTTTCATAAATTGTTAAATCCAAATTTTTTTACAACTTGCAAATCGCCATAATTCTTAACGATATTATGCAATTCAATAATAGGTTTCAATTCTAAGTTTTCCTCCACAAATTAGTATTGATAAAATTGAATTCTTATTCTTTTTAGAATAAGGAAAAAAATCAAGAAAAAAAGCCCAAGCATTAGGCCGTATCATTTTATATTATTTTTAAAGGCCATAAATATCTAAAAAAATATTCATAATTATGATTAGTTTACAGCCTCCCATAATTATACTCAAGTTTCTTAACTTTCTTTAAACTGCACAAGCTAAAAAATACCATTTTTCTTCTATGCGATTAACATTTTATCATTTAATTTGTCAATGTCAATCATTTTACTTTCTCGGATTTATGTAAACGTTTTCTAAATGATGTAAAAAAATCCAAAATATTGTAAAATGTTAATATAGTAAAAAAAGGAGATTTTATAATATGCAAGATTATTTACAAAAAGGCTTATTGTGCAAATGGCTGTGCTAGAATTTATGTAGCTACTACAACTCAAATGTGCAAGCATGCCCAAGAAATTCATAATATGTGGCCAACCTCTGCAGCAGCCCTTGGTAGAGTTTTAACAATTGGTGCCATTATGAGTTCAACATATAAATCAGGTGAGCACCTTACAATAAAGGTTTGTGGCGATGGTCCAATTGGACAAATAACTGTTGAAGCAACTGATGGTAAGGTTAGAGGCTTTGTTCACAATCCAGGCGTTTATTTAACATACAATAACGGACATTTAAATGTAGGAGCAGGTGTCGGTTCAAATGGCGAAATTGTTGTTATCAAGGACCTTCATATGCGTGAACCATTCTCATCAACTTGTGAATTAAGAAGTGGCGAAATAGCTGATGATTTCACATATTATTTTGCAGCATCTGAGCAAATTCCTTCATCAGTAGCCCTAGGAGTATTATTTGATAAAGATGCTAAGGTTAAGGCAGCTGGTGGCTTCTTACTTCAAATAATGCCAGGTTGTAGCGATGATGATATAAAAAAATTAGAGGATAAGCTTTCAAAAAAATTAGACCAATTTCTGAAATGATCGATCAAAAACATGACCCCAGAAGAAATTATCAAAGAAATAACAGATGGTGATTATCAATTACTTGAAACTAAACCACTAAGCTATGAATGTAATTGTAGTAAGGAAAAAAATTTGCTAGGGGTATTATTTCCCTTGGTAAAAAAATGAAATTGAAGACATCATAAAAAAACTAATGAAAGCATTGAAGTAAATTGTAACTTCTGCCAAAATATACATTCGATAAAAAAAGACCTTGAAGATATGCTCAACAAGGCTAAATAATTACTTAAGATAATTTTCTAAAAAAATCGCTTTGCTAAAGAATTAGGAGCGATTTTTTTATTGCATCATTTTTTTGTCAATAAAAAAATGCTTTATCAACTTCGTCTTCTTTAATTTTTAATATTTTCATCATTAACAACTGCAATAAAATTATTCATTAGGGTGTTACTTCTTGAATGAAACTCACTTTTTATTAAATCTCAAAGAAATAACATCAAGACCTACCTCTTCTTTAATTTCTCTTTTTACAGCATTTTCAAGTGATTCTCCTATATTTACATAACCAGCAACTAAAAATATTTCGAGTTGAATGATATTGCTCAATCAATAATATCTTTGTTTCCTCTCTATTTACTACAATCATTGAAACAGCACTAGAAAAATGAGGGAAATCTAAACGTATGGCAATTATTACAATAAGGAATATTGCCTTCATCCTTTAAAAAAATTTAAAAAAACAAGCTTTTCACCACAACCAGAACCAATGTGATTCTGACATCATAGTAATAAATCTTTTTAGATTTGCAACATCATCAGCAATATACCTAGCACCCTTTTCGACTAAGAAATCACGACTTCTAAAGCCATATGATACACTTATAACCGAAACCTTTGCATTAAAACCAAAATCGAGATCAACATCACTATCGCCAATATATAGCGCTTCAAAGCTTTTAGTATCCAAAATATTTAAGGCATATTCTAGCATTTCCTTATCTGGCTTTTTCTTCATTTCATCCCTTTGTCCTAAAACAAAAGAAAAAATATTAGGAAAATGACCATTTATTAAGGCTTGAACAGCATCATCCCTTTTATTAGAAATAACTCCTAATTGATAATTATCCTTTAAAGAATTTAATAGATTAGTTATTCCTGGATAGGCTTTTAGTTTTAATGTTACAATGATTTAGATAATAATCCTTAAATTCATTAAAAAAATCTTAGATATTATTTGCTCGTCTTCATTTGGTAAGGAACGCTCTACTAGTATCCTCATTCCATCACCTAAAAAAAGATCTTATTTCCTCTTCTGTTTTTTTGTTTTCTTATTATATTTTTTGTAAAAACAAAATTCATCAAATCAGTTAAATCAGATAATGTATCTAAAAATTGTTCCATCTAAGTCAAAAATAATTGTTTTAATCATTTATATACCTCAAAGAAAAAAACAGGCATTAAGCCTGTTATGATAAATTTAAAAATTGGGTCATCATTACAAGAAACAACTTCTATTGAAATTGGGTGAAGAACAGCTTCCTCTTCATCATATTCCTTGGAATAACGATATTCCATTTTAAAAAAACAATATGAATCCAATCCTTATCTTTGATATCAACGCCTAAATCAGATAAAGCTAAATGTCCAAATAATTGAATATCCTGAGCACAGCATGTCATTGCAAGTCTACCGCATACAAATTGACCCTTAGGTAATCTATCAGATTTAAAGGCCATACAGGTTAGTGAAATAGTCTTGCCATCATATCGCTCCTTATGATCAAAGGTATCAACATAAAAAGCGTCCAAAAATCTTCTTTTTTTCACATCAATAACATCCGCTTCATAGTCATATGGTAATGCTTCCTCAAAAGCAATTTCACCATTTCCCTTTTCATCAAAAAGAAAAATATGAAGCATTATTATTAATCAAACGAAGGGAAGTCTGATAATTTTTGTAGTTTCTTCCTTATTTTTACAATTAATAAATACAACAACATCAGATAACTTAAACATATTAACCATCATTTGTTTCATATTAACAAAATATGCTGAAAATGTTTTGTAATCAACAAAAAGTTACAAATTGACCTATAGCAAAAATATTCCGGTAATACGACGTTAGAAAAGTCCCACATTCCATTAAATTCAATTAAAATACGTTTTGGCTTATGCTTTTTAGTAAGCTTATCCAAATTAATAGCGTTCATCTCACTAACGTCATTTATATATTCAATGCTTGTATTATTATCCTTAAGGAAAGTCTCATCATATTCGACCTCGCCATCCTCACATGCTAAAAATAAGTGTATGCCCTTGCTCTTTAAAGCCATCATTTGCAATTGTATCAAGGATAAAAGTTGTTTTTTTCCTGAATCAAGAAAAGCCATCGCATACAAATACAGGCATTTGTTTCATTATAAATTACCTCTATTTACAAAAGCTTCCTTTATTGCCTTTTCATTTATTTTAGAGCCAATCATTACTAAACGAGAAGCATAGTCTGCATCACCTAAACGAATTTCATAATCACCAGAAACATAATCATAGTAATACCATTTTGTATTATCAGTAGCCTTTAAAACGCCCTTTGAGCGAATGATAATTCCATATTTTTCTTCATTGGCAATTTCTTTAAGGAAGGCCTCAAGGTCTTTTCTTGAAACACCCTCAACTACTTCAATACCAAAGTTTGTAAATATTTCATCGGCATCATGGCCATGATGGTGATGATGGTGATGGCAGCATTCATGTTCATCCTCATCTTCGTGGTCGTGATGATGGCAGCATTCATGTTCATCCTCATCATCGTGATCGTGGTGATGGCAGCATTCATGTTCATCCTCATCATCGTGATCGTGGTGATGGCAGCATTCATGTTCATCCTCTTGATGTTCTCTAATCATTTCTTCCATTAAAGAATTCTTTAAAGAAGCCCCATTTTCTAATATTTCAAGAAGCTTTTCACTTGAAAGCTCACTTACTGGAGTAGTAACAATATTGGCATTCGGATTATGCTCTTTACAAATTTCTAAAGCATCATCTGCTTTAGTCTTTGAAGCCTTATCTAGCTTAGATATTAAAAATTGTCTTGGCAGTCTCAATTTGATTATTGAAAAAAATTCACCAAAATTCTTCATATAAACCTTTGCCTTAGTTCCATCAACTACAGTAGCTACAATATTTATTTTAAGAGGAGCATCAACATTTAATACAGCTCCTATAATGTCAGATAATTTACCAACACCAGATGGCTCAATTATAATCCTTTCAGGATTATATTTGGCAATAACCTCCTTTAAAGATGAAGCAAAATCACCTACAAGGGAACAGCAAATACAACCAGCATTTATTTCTTTAATGCTAACGCCACTATCCTTTAGAAAACTTCCATCAATACCAATTTCACCAAATTCATTTTCTATTAAAAACAACATTCTCATTTTTTTAAAAGCACCTTCAAACAATTTCTTTATTAATGTTGTCTTTCCAGCACCTAAAAAAACCAGATATAATATCAACCTTTATCATTATAAATCATTCCTTTTCACTTATTTATTATACCACTTTTTATTAATGGTTGTTTTATTTTTTTAAATATTTTTTTCTTGTAATTTCAACAATTTTTTTCTTGATCAAGTTCTAAAACTGTTCTTAAAAAAATTATCAACATTATTATAATTATCATAAATATATTTAAAAAAACAATTTCAATATATTCTTTTTTTCACAAAAAGAATATATCTTTAATTTGATTAGCTAAAAAAATTCACCATGTCGCTCTTTTAACATTATCAACAATTATTTTATTCTCATCAATAAGATATTCATTGGTTTTCAAATAATTATTAATAATCTCCTCTTTTTCAACACCAAGCGCTAATAGGACATACATTGTAGCTATACCGGCACGATCCTTACCTGCTGAACAATGCCATAAAAACACCTTCATCTTTAGTTAATAATATTTCAAAAAAAGCTTTTTTTATAAGCATTGATTGCATTTTGATTTTTTTAATTAAATTTAGATACGTTGTTTCCATATATCTTTTGGCATAATTAGGATCATGAGCATTTTCACTAATTAAAGAAATGATATCTACTCTACTTTTATCGTCTCTTGTTATACCCATAGTTTCTTCATCAAGTACAGGACAAGAATAATAATTAATAAAGCTTGGAAGAATATCAGGTCTTTCATTTTTGTTCTGTTACAGTTCGTAGGTCAATAACATTTTTTTAATATTAGCATTTTTTTAAGCATTTCAACATCATTAACTGTTAAATTGTCAAGCCTACCACTTCTAAACAATTTATTATTTAAAACACCAAATTTTGATTTAACTCCTTCTAAAGAACGAGCATTTTTTTACATTTTTCTAATATAAAAATTCATTTAATACTCCTTCAACAACAAAAATTCCTGATATGTCAGGAATTCAATTTAAAGCAAATTTTTTTAAATTTCTCATTTATTTCTAATAGCAATTCATTATAAGACATATTTAAAGGATTAATATATATTGACTTTTTCACTAAAGCTATCATCAATTCTAATCAAATGCTCATCATATCTAAAAATTGTTTGACTATCATTAATAAGTTCAATATCAAATTCAACATTTTTCTAAATCATCCAACATAAAAATTGATAGAATTAATATTTTTTTATAATCTCGAAGAATCTGCGATTGACTTCTTTTCGCATATAATTCATATATTAATTCATCTATTCCGCTACGATGCTTATTCATATATAAATGATGCATTATCTTACTTATCCTAAATCCTTTGTTATTTTCAGATAAATATGTTGAATGGAAATATGCAAAAAGCAAAAAAATTGTTATGGCAGCAACAACGCCAAAAAAATCCAAGTCACAACTAAATTATCATGAAAAAAATAACCATAAATATTAAACAAATCAAAAAAATATAATAAAAAGCTATGAAGGATATTATTCTCTTCATCAAGCTCACCTTCTAAATTAAAAAAATATCTCTATAATAACATATTAACTATTTTAAAACAAGATATAAAAAGAAATTTGCGAAAAAAGCCGTAGCATCTATGCTGCAGCTTTCTTAGTCTCTAAATACTTATTTATACCATTTTTTTAAAAACGGTTTAACCCATCTAGTAGTCTTTTTTTCGGGCAAGCAATATTCATTCTAATAAAATCAATTCCTGTTTTTTTCCATATTCAAAGCCATCAGATAAAAAAATAAGCCTGTTTCTTTTTCTAATAAATTTAGTTAATAAAACTGAATCATTACAAACCTTGGAGCAATTAATCCATAATAAATATGTTGCATCCTGTGGAACTATAGTAATCATCGGTAATTCCTTTTTTTATAAAAATCATAAGCTATTTTTTTCTATTTTCTTCTAAATAAACCTTTAATTCATCAAGCCAAGTGCCGCCATAATTAAATGCAGCAATTGCCGCATAACAAGCAAATGTATTAGGTTCAGCTATTTCATCATTATTAATTCCTCTATTTACCTTATTTCTAATGTTTTCATTAGGAATCACAATAGCTGATGTTTGAAGTCCAGCTATATTAAAGGCTTTAGTAGGAGCTATGCAGGTAATACTATTATTCTTGCAATTATCAGATACGCTTGCAAAAGGAATATAGTTTTTATTAGGCAATGTTATATCACAATGAATTTCATCACTCAAAACAATGACATTATGCTTAACACATAGGTCACCTATTTTTTTAAGAGTATCAAAATCCCAAATTTTACCAACTGGATTATGTGGATTACATAAAATCATAAGCGTTGTTTGTGGATCAGCTAATTTTTTTCTTCTAAATCGTTATAATCAATGTGATATTCATTATTTTCATAAACAAGTGGACTTTCCAAAATATAACGACCATTGTTATATATTGAATTAAAGAAAATATTATAAACTGGTGTTTGAAGAATAACCTTCTCAGCTGGTCTTGTCATTCTTCTCACAATGCTAGAGATTGATGGCACAACTCCAGTTGAAAAAAAGTAGCCAATCCTTCTTTATTTCAAAAATTATGACGATTCTTCCACCAGTTAATGTAAGCATTATACCATTCATCAGGAATAATATTATAACCAAATACCTCGCATTCCATTCTTTTTCTTCATAGCTTTTGTTATTTCATCACAAACCGCAAAAATCCATATCAGCTACCCACATAGGCAATTCATCTTTATTTATGTCCCATTTTAATGATGTTGTATTAAAACGATTAACTATTTTATCAAAAATCGTACATTATTTTACCTCAATAATTGTTTTTTTCTGGATCAATAAATTTTTTTATCTAAAAATTAATTCATCAAAGCCCTTAACTCTAATATAGCCACTAATTGGATTTTTAATACTATCAACCTTAGTCAAAAATTGTTGCGTTAATATTACTACAAAATTCAAAGGCTAAATTAGTATTATAAATTTTGCAATCAACAAGCTTTAAATCATCAATATAGCATAAACCTTGTAATGATTCTAATTGACAATTAATAAAGGTTATATGCTTAGTATTCCAAGCTAAATATTCACCTACTATTTTGCAATTATGTAGTTCAACATTATTGCAATTCCAAAATGAGTCCTTACTATTAAACACACAATTAAACGCTTTAATGTTTTCGCCACCATCAAAACAATAATTACCATCAATAATTACATTTTCTAAAAACAATATTTTTTTAGAATTCATTCCAAAATAATCGCCCACAATGTGAGTATTTTTTTAATTTCAATATTTTGACACATCCACATAGTTTCTAGTGCATTTGGTATTTCAACATTATTAAGCTTTTATACCATTACATCTTCTAAACTGCTTAGGGGCATTAATCTTTGAATCCCTAATTACAAGATTATTAGTATACCACACCCCAGATCTTGCTGTTACATCCCAAGTTGTATCAAATACCTCAACATCATTGCAATACCAAAGCGGATATTTCCATTTAAAGCTACACTCATTAACCTTGATATTCTTACTTTCCTTTAAAGGTGATTCACCATCCTCAAAGGTACAGTTTATAAATTCTTTATTCAAAGAAGCAAACATAGCTCTTTCGCCAACTAATACTTTATTTTTTTAACCTGCTCCATTTTTTTCCTCCAAAAAAATCATTAAATCAATTATATCATATTTTGTTAGAATCATAAAAATCATTTGCTTACCTGTTATCATAATCATCATTTGCCTTTTTCAAAAAGCTCCCAAAGCATTAATCTTAAAATTGGTAAAGTTCAAATTATCTACAAATTCAATCCTACCATATTCAAACGCTGTAACATTAACATTTTTGAAATACATATTCTTAATATGTCTATCTTCAAAGCCAACTATCATAAAGGCTCTAGCAATTCCTTTTATATTCATTAGCTACAATTGCTTTAACATTTTTTTATGTAAATATTATCTATATTAGTATTTTTCACCACTAGTTTTTAGTAGTAAGCACCTTATAATGTGGTAGCATTTCTCCCTTAAAATCAGCTGGCATACTACAAATACTATAAAGAGGATTCCAATTTAGATATATATGAAATAAATATTTAACATCTATCATAGTTAAATTATTTAAATAGATGTTTTTTTAATATATCCCTTTCTTGGCTGTGATGATTTAATTCTAAATCCGCAATCTGTTCCTTTTATAAATAATGTTTTTTTAATATAGACGTTATATATTCCCCCAGACACCTCACTACCAATTGTAATACCAAAGCCCTTTAAAATCTCACAGCTTTCAATATAAATGTGGTGACTTGGTCTATTAACCCTTATGCCATCACTATCTCTTCCTGACTTAATACAAATAGAATCATCATTACATGATGTCTTAACATTTATTATCTTTACGTATGCTGATGAATCAATATCAATTCCATCAGTAGATGGACTATTTATGACACTTGAATCAATTTTAACATTATTAATCAAAATGTTATTTGAATAGAGAATATGAATATTCCAAAATCCTGAATTTCTTGAGGTTACATCAAAAATTTTAATTTTAGAAGAATTTTGAATAAGAATATTGCGTGGTCTCATACAATCATAATCACATAAAAAAACCTTAAGCCTCTAGCATCATAATCCTTTCGCATTCCTCCCTTTTTGGTCATTTCCCCAATATTTTTTTGCCACCAATATTCTCCACAGCCATCAATTATTCCTTTACCATCAATAATAACATTATTAGTATCTATAATATTTAAAAAGTGCAGGGTACCATTTCATTTCAATACCAGCAACTCTAGTTTCAATTAAAGGATAAAGGCTTTCATCAGTTATTCCACGAAGGATTACTCCATCTTCAAAGCTCATACGAAGCTTCCCTTTAATAAAAAAATAGGAGTAATATTATAAATTCCCTTTTTAATTACTAAATGTAGCTTATTTTTTTATGGCATAATCAATACTTTCTTGTAAAGCAGTAGTCATATTTTCCAAATTACTACTAATATAAATTTTTTTCACGCTAATCACCTATATTATTTTTATATTATTTACGCTCTTTTTTTCAATATGTGCTTTTTTTATAACTATTTTTGACTTATAATAAACCTTTTTATTAGCTTTAATACTTTTTAAAAAAATGAAACAATTAGCACCGATTAATGAATTATCGCCAACATTTATATTACCTAATATTGTGGCATTGGCATAAATTGTTACATTATCACCTATTGTTGGATGTCTTTTTTTATCATTTTCCTTTGCTACGCTTATTGCACCAAGTGTAACACCATGATAAATTTTAACATTATTACCAATTTTTTTGTTGTTTCTCCTATTACACATCCGCAGCCATGATCAATAAAAAAAGGGAATTCCAATACAAGCTTTAGGATTAATATCAATACTTGTTTTAGAATAAGCATAATTACTCATTTTTTTTGCTAGCAAATATTCATTATTATTTAAATAATAATTAGCTAGACGATAACATATGATTGCTAAAAAGCCTTGATTATAAAAAAATAATTTCTTCTTTGTTTTTTTAATCGCTGGATCACTTTTATAAAAAAAATTCAAATCTTCATTTAAGGCCTTCTTGATATTAATTAATTTATTATCATATTCCTCATCAAAAAACATAATTAATAAATTTTAAAAATTAAATCATCGATAAATATCTTTCTCCTCCATCAGGAAAAAAATAACAACAATGTTTTTTTGTTATTTTCTTTTCTTGCAATATTAATTGCGCCAGCAAGTGCCGCCTTTGATGATAAACCAACAAACAACCCCTCTTTAATTAAATCATTATGATATAAATTTATTTCACTATCATCAATTTTTTTATTATTTCCTTAATCAAATTATAATCAAGAATTCCTGGTTTAAAGCCTGCACCAATTCCAATTATTTTATGATGATTATTCTTGGGTAAAACTCCTATCATTTTTGTTTTCTTTAAATAATTAGCACATCCCATAATTGTGCCACCACTGCCAATTCCACATACCAAATAATCAATTTTTTTCTAATTTATTATCTAGTTCCTTTGCAAGTGTTAAATAATATGAGTAAGGATTCAAAACATTCTCAAATTGATTTGGAATAAAACAATTTTTTTTATTCTTAAACTCATTAACAATTTCTTGACATTTCTTCATATTGCCATCAATCAAATGGACATTTCCACCATATTGTTTAATTAATTTAATTCTTTCATCATTAGTATTATTAGGCATATAAATTTCTAAATCGAGATTATAAACACCACACACTAATGCCAAAGCAATACCAAAAATTGCCAGATGTAGCTTCAATAATCTTGGTATCATTTAAAAATATAACCAAGTCTAATTCCTTCATTAATAATGTAGCTTGCAGGTCTAATTTTTATTGAACCACTTGGATTAAACATTTCTAATTTAGCATAAAGCTTATTATTTAATTTATACTTATCTTCAATATTTTTTTAATCTTACAAGTGGCGTATTGCCAATAAAATCCAAAAACATTATTCATAATAAATATCACCATTAAATATATATGAAAAAAAGGTATAGCTTTCGCTACACCTAGTAATTTTTTTCTTTAATTTGAAAAATAGCTTTGGCTATGATTACAAAGAGGACAAACATTTGGAGCATTTAATGCAATCTCAATATGTCCACAATTACGACATTCCCAAATTTTAATTTCACTTTTTAATAAAAAAACCTCATTGTTTTTTTAACATTATTTAATAATGCTCTAAATCTTTCTTCGTGCTCTTTTTCAACACGAGCTACCATTCTGAATTTATTTGCAAGCTCTGGGAATCCTTCATTATCAGCCGTTTTAGCAAATTCATCATACATTTGTGTCCATTCATAATTTTCACCTTTAGCCGCACTTAATAAATTAGTTTTAGTATCATTTAATAGTTCTAGTTCTTTAAACCATAATTTTTGCATGTTCACTTTCATTGTTAGCAGTCATTAAAAAAATATGTCTGCAATTTGCTCAAATCCTTCCTTTTTTTAGCTATGCTTGCAAAGTAAGTATATTTATTTCTTGCTTCAGATTCTCCAGCAAAAGCCATAACTAAATTCTTTTCAGTTAATGTATTATGATATTTATTCATTTCGCACCTCTTTATTATTATTAAATAAAGTAGTGCTTTTTTTATGTAAAAAAATAAGCTAGTATTAAACTAGCTCATCTTTTTCCTATTATTTAGTTGCAAAATAAATAACGAATAATGCAAATACTACCATCATAACAACTGATAAATCAAATTTAGGCTTTTTCAGTATGCTTAATAGCAGCAGCTATTAAATCAGCAATATAAGTAATTAATGATAATATTACATAAGTAATAATTCCACAACCAATTCCATCAGTTATTGAATATGCAAGTGGCATTGCAATAATTGTAACAAATGCTGGAATAGCATTTTTTTAATATTTTTTTAAAAATCAATATCTACAACTGAATGCATCATTAATACACCAACATATATTAAAGCAGCTGCCGCAGCTGAAGATGGAATGAATGCAAATACTGGTAAAAATAAAGATTGCAAGGAAGAATAAAATTGCTGTAGTTAAAGCAGTTAAGCCTGTTCTTCCTCCAGCAGCAACACCTACTGATGACTCAACAAATGTTGTTACTGTAGATGTACCCATTATTGCACCTGTAACAGTTGCAATTGAATCAGAATACATAATCTTATCATAATTATGAGGTTTACCATCCTCATCAACCATACCAACAGCTGATGTAATACCAACAACTGTTCCCATTGTATCAAACATATCAATCATACAAAATGAAATGATTGTTACAACACATGTACCAGCAATTTCAGGTGATAGACCTGCAAATCCTTCAGTAAATATTGAAGCAAATACACCACCACTAGCAGGATCCATTGAAAAATATGTTCCAAAGTTTTCCCAGAACTTCCAAGTAATACCTGGAGTCTTACCAATTAAGGTATCAATATTTGTAACATGTAGAGGTATACCTAAAACTGTACCAGCAAGAATACCAATTATAACTGCGCCCTTAACCTTAAAGTGTGATAAAACCCCAATAATAATTAATGCGGTAATACATACAACTGCTTGAGCAGCTGGTCCACCAGTTTGATAATCAGAAATATTATTGAACTTTACAAGACCAACAAGTGTGTAAGGATTATCAATGATAATCTTAGCATTTTGTAGTCCAATAAAAGCAATGAATAAACCAATTCCAACAGGTATAGCAATTCTAATAGGCTTTGGTATACCATCAAAAATCTTCTCTCTTAAAGACATTAATGCTCCAGTTTTCTTATTTCTTCCACATGGAACAATAGATAAAACTAAGAATATGATACCAGAAATAAATACTAATAATAATGCGGTACCAAGTGGGAATACTATACCTGCAGCGCCACCAACTAAAGCTCCTACAGCTGAGTTAAGTCCAAGACCTGGAGCCTGAGCCAAAGGCATTTTTGCAAGTAATGCCATAAGTAAAGTACCAATTACGGCACCGAAAGCTGTTGCGATGAAAAACGGATGACCATCTTGGATCAGCAGTTCCACCATATAAAATATTATTTGGGTTAACAACTAAAAATATAAACCATCGCAAGGAATGTTGCAATACCTGCAATAATTTCAATTTTAATTGATGAACCATTAGCACTAATACCAAAGAAATTATCTAGTTTAGCTTTAAAGCCCTTCTTTGGTTGTGCTTCGATTTGCTTATCTTCCATTTATTAATTACCCTCCTTAAATGAAAAAAAGATATCTCTAGTATAATATAAATTTCTTTTATTTGACAACATATTATCACATAATTTCAACAAGATTTCATCAAAGAAAAAGGAAATTGTAACTTAATACAAATTTCCTCAGTGCTTTAATTATTATTTTTTTTCTTAATATATCTATTTAACTTATCTAAAAAGCAATTTCTTGTCATCATCATTCATATTAGAAATCTTAACAACATAGAAATTAATTTGATTTATATAAAAAAATATCGAATCATTATTAATTACAATATTTGTTAAATTAGAATAATTGATTACATCTTTACCTTCAGATCCAAAAAGTCTTATATGAAACCTCAAATCTATCATCAAAAAAATGTATAATCATAATGAATACCAGACTTAAGCCTTTCGTTTTTCTCTTTTTACTAATGACTTCTTAGAATTATTTACTAAATAATAAGCTGATGATATGTCTACTATAACTGAACAAACAACAACTACTATTGAACATCCTAAAACAAATTTTGAATTGGACTTTATCCCCATCACAAGCATAACGGCAGCAACAATTGTAAAAAAATTATAATCATCCGAATAAAATTTTTCTCTTTTTGCTTTTTTTGTAGTTTTTTTAAGCATTCACATATTATATCATCAAAACTTAATAATGACTCAATTTTTTTATTTCCATATCTATTTCTTCCTTCTTATATTTGCCTATATTTTATCATTTTTTTAATTTATAAAAAAACAAGGATTTACTATAAAAATTTGCTTAATAATGGATAAAGTCTATGAAATTTATCATACTTTTTCTTGATAATATTTAGTATCATTATTTGGATATATTATATCATCATATTTGATGATACTTTTTAGTAGCCGAAGCAATATCTTTATACTCCTTACTTCCAACCATTGCAAGTATTGCAGCTCCTAAGGCTGGTCCATATTGATTTTTGCCTATTTTCACTGGTAAATTAAAAAGATATTGCTAATTAATTCAACAAATAGCCTTGACTTACTACCACCACCACAAATTGTTAAATATTTGATGTCAATATCATTAATACATTTGTAGCAATCATATAAGGCAAAGCCAACTCCTTCCATAACAGCCAAGCTCATATCACTTCTTTTAGTATTTGTACTTAGGCCAATAAAAGAACCTCTAATATTTGCATCATTATAGGGACTTCTCTCACCATTTAAATAAGGAAGGAAGAACACTTCATTATGCATATTCAATCTAGCTTCCTTTTCATCAAGAAGAAAATCGTTTGATTTTAAAATATTATTTAACCACCAGCTTCTAGCACTTGCAGCAGTTAATATGCAGCCCATTGCATAAAAATCATTATTGGCACTACAAAAAGCTATGAAGCTTACCTTCCTCATTTAAGAAGGGCTTGCTCATAGGAATTAAAATTGTCCCACTAGTTCCAAGAGATATGTTTGCACAATCACTATTTATGCCCATACCTATGGCAGCAACCGCATTATCAGCTCCACCAATTACAACATCTACATCATCATTAATGCCTAAAAAAATCAGCTATTTCTTTTTTTAATTCTACCAATTACCTCATAGCTTTCATAAAGCTTGGGAAGCATACTAATATTAATCGAACATATGTCAAGCATCTCTTTGCTGTAGCATTTATTTTTTTAACATCTAAAAAAACAGGGTGCCACTAGCATCAGAATAATCAGTTGCAAAAACACCACTAAGCTTGTAAGCTAGATAGTCCTTAGGAAGAATTATTTTACTAATTATTTTAAAATTATCAGGCTCATTATTTTTAACCCATAAAAGCTTGGGAGCTGTAAAGCCGGGATATGCTATATTTCTTGTATAGCTTATAAGCCTATCCTTGCCGATTTCTTCATTAAGATATTTTGTTTCTTTAGTACTTCTAGAGTCATTCCATAAAATGCAATTTCTTATTGGATTATCATTTTTTTATCTAGAATTACAAGCCCATGCATTTGTCCAGAAAAGGAAATAGCCTTTATTATTTTTTCGTTTTTAGTTATTTCCTTTAAAGCCTCAATCATACAGCTAAACCAAATTTTAGGATTTTGTTCAAAATAAAGCTCATTAGGACTTATAAGCTCGTATTCTCTTGATGCTTCGCATAAAACATTTCCAAGGCTATCACATAAAATAGCTTTAATGCTACTTGTTCCTAAATCAATACCAATATACTTATTCATTTTTTTCATTCCAAATAAAATTTGATTAATAATTGCTGAAAGATATTCCTGCTTACCACTTATAGGTGTAGTCATTTCCTTCATATTTAGCGCAAAAATCAGACAATGATTTTTAAATCCATTTTATCATCCAATATCAATTTTTCCAAGTTCAGTATTTGTAAATGACGAATATTTTTTTCTTTAACAAAATCATCAATTCTACCATCAGCAATTATTTCTTCAGCATTTATTAAACCAAGAGCAAATGTATCCATTCCTAAAATGTAAGCCTCAAACATATCTTTAAAGGTATTAGAAGGTCTACGGCATTTTGCATCAAAATTAAAGCCTCCCGTTAAGCCACCAGCCTTAATCACTTCATACATACACATTGTAGCTTCATAAACATCAGATGGGAATTCATCTGTATCCCAGCCAAGTAGGTAATCTCCCTGATTAGCATCAATTGAACCAAGCATATGATTTATTGCACTAATTCTAAGCTCATGATTAAAGGTATGACCAGCAAGTGTTGCATGATTTGCTTCAATGTTTAACTTAAAATCATTATCTAAATGATATTCCTTTAAAAAGCCAATTGCTGTTGAGGCATCAAAATCATACTGATGCTTCATTGGCTCTTTTGGCTTTGGTTCAATATAAAAATCACCCTTAAAGCCAATGCTTCTACCATAATCAACAGCCATATGCATAAGCCTTGCAATATTGTCAAGTTCAAATTTAACATCAGTATTAAGTAAAGTTTCGTATCCTTCTCTTCCACCCCCAAAAAAACATAAGCCTTACCATTAAGCTTAACTGTAATATCTAAAGCTTTTTTAATTTGGGCAGCAGCAAAAAGCATAAACATATGCATCATTAGTTGAACCAGCACCATTCATATAACGCGGATTAGAAAACATATTTGCTGTTCCCCATAAGCATTTAATACCAGTTTCTTGCATTTTTTTAAATAAATGTAATCTGATATTTCATCTAAACGCTTATTAGTTACATTTATATCCTTGTCCTCAACAACTAAATCAACATCATGAAAGCAAAAATATTCAATTCCAAGCTTATGCATAAATTCAAATCCAGCATCAACCTTAGCTTTGGCATATTCCATAGGATCGAGCTTACCAAAGCTCTTATCTATAGTGCCTCTTCCAAACATATCAGTACCATTAGCACCTAGGTTATGCCACCAAGCCATTGCAAATGGTAAATGCTCGCTCATTTTTTTACCAAGAATCATTCTATCCTTATCATAAAAATTTAAATGCTAAAGGATTTTTTTAGATTTTGGTCCTTCATATTTTATTTCTTTAATGTCTTCAAAAAAATTCTTTCATATATACCCTCTACTCAATTTCATATATTAATGTAACACTATCTTCTTTAACAATTTCCTCAGGCTCAATATCAATTTTTAAAATGCTCATTAGCACATTTTTAAAGATTGGGGCATTAATTCATAGGAATCACTTGTAAAATCCATATTATTTTTTTAATATAATTAATTTCAACAATTCGTTTTAGTTTAACATCACAGCATTCAGCAATAATCAAAGCTTTTTTTTCCTTGGCTTCTTCAACAGCCTTAGTAATTAATTCTCTTTCACAAGCCTTAGAATCACTCACAGAATAAAAAAATATTAATTGTTGGTTTAACATTAAGCTTCATAATTGATTCTAATATTTTACTTAACTTATCATTATCACTTTTTAAATGATAGCTTTAAATCCATATGATAAATAAAAACCATTTGTTTTAGTTTTTATATTTGTTTTTCACTATCATAATATGATTCAACATTAGGACTAACATTAAAGCTAGTTGTTTTTTTAATTCACTTCTTATAAAAACCAAACTCCATTAAACACATAGAAATAACATTTAAATCAAGTGCTGATTTATTAACGCATTCCTCATACTTAGCACTTTTTTTCCAGACAAATTCATCGTAATATTAGTTAAGTCTGGTCTTACACTAATACTAGCATTACCAATTACCTTAATTGTTCTCATTTTTTTACTACCTTTTTTCTTTTCCTATTTTTAAATTTCAACCACTAAAAATATCATTTAAATCATATGCTAATCTTTTTTCAATTCTTCCGGACTCATAATAAAATGCTCCTCCATGAGCAATTGGCTCATAGGTTATAGAATTAATTAAAAAGACATTTATCACTTGCAAGCATTGCTTGATTTAAATAATCATTTTTCACTTAAATATAAATCATCCAAATTAAAATTAACATATATTGGCCAAATTAAAAATTCCCTTTGTAGCAAATTTTTTTCATTCATAACCCATAAATCTCCACATAAAGCAATCTTAAAGCTTTGACCCTTATAAATAAATTCCTTTGAATCATCACCTTCCTTATAATGACTATCCGCTATTTCCTCCTTCCATCCTGTTGAAATACGCCTATAATTATAAATGATATTACCATTTCCAATAATAGCATATGAAGAATAAATACTATTATCAGCCAATTCAAAATATCCTATTCCTAAATCAACACTATATTTTTTTTGTAAGCTCACATAAATCAATCATTGTCTTTGAATTTGTAGCTATCGCAATTTTTTTATCGTTTTCAAAAATCAAAATTAATACCATCAAATCCTTGTAAAAAAAGCTTCACCAAATAAAAATAATATCTAAACCTTTATTACTTCCAGCTATTAACGCTTTTTTTCAATTTGAGCTAAATTAAAGCTTAAATCATCATTTTTTTAAATTCATAGGCAGCAAGACCAAATTTCAAAAAAATCACCTCTCAAAAAAATTATTTCTATATTTTTTTATTCTACCATAATTAAGTAGAAAAGGAAAAATCCTCATATATTATAATTTAATATAACATTATTTTCAGATTATTAAAATCAACATTTTTTTAGCTATTTTAACATTTTTTTAGGAATATAAATTTCGCAAACGTTTTTTTATTATCAACAAAAAGGATTATAACTGATTTTTTTAACAATTTGAGGAACATAATAAATTTTATCCTTTTTTTCCATTTGGATAACAAACGATTTCTTTTTGTTTTATTATTAATCAAAACATTTTTCATAACTAATATAATTAATATTTTTTTGTTATCTACATATATATATCTTAAGGTATTAGGACTTTTTTTAATAATTCATTTATTATTTTGTAAACATTTTTTTGCCAATTATCAAAGTCTCTATTTGTGATTCGTCAAGGCACATAGAATCAAGAACATCAGTATCAATAATTAAAGCCTTTACATCTCCTCTACTGGCAAGCACTCCTTCAGCTAAATATGTTTTTTTTGTTCTTCTTTATGATATGATATATATTCTACTCCTCGTTTTTTTGATATAATATCTTCAATATAGCAATAATCCCCACCGGCAAGTCTTAATATAGCTTTAGGATACTTAATATTATCAAAAATAAATATTTTTTTGGCATACTTAAATATTTTAAATTGTCTTTCTTCATTTGTCATATTTGGTTTATCAAAACAAAAGCCACAATCACATTTGTTAGGAAATTCAAAAATATTCTTTAAAAGCAAATTGGACAATTCTTCAAAATAAGTCACCTCTTTATAATAAAAATAATTAGCCTTCCTCAAATTTGTGAAGAAAGCTAATTATTTTATTTATATTTATGCTACATAAGCTTTTTAAATAAATCAACTACATCATCATGACTAGCTTCCTTAGGATTTCCTGGATAACAAGCATCATGAAGAGCATCAGTTGCAAGATTATCTAAGTCTGATGCTAAAATCTTATCACATTTAGTTGGAATTCCTACATCCTTTGAAAGCTTCTTAACAGCATTAATAGCAGCATTTCGATATTCAAACTCATTCATACCATCAACATTTTACGCCCATAGCTTTAGCAATATCCTTATATTTTTTTCACCAGTAACATCAGCATTAAATTCCATTGCAATTGGAAGTAGCATAGCACAAGCTACACCATGAGGGATATCATAATAAGCTGACAATGTATGAGCCATTGCATGATCAATACCAAGGCCCACATTAGAAAATCCCATTCCGGCAATGTATTGACCTAAGGCCATACCTTCTCTTCCTTCTTTTGTATTATTAACTGCACCTCTTAAATTCTTAGAAATTAATTCTATAGCCTTTAAATGGAACATATCGCTCATTTCCCAAGCACCACGAGTAATATAGCCTTCAATTGCATGGGTTAGGGCATCCATTCCTGTTGAAGCAGTTAAGCCCTTTGGCATTGATGCCATCATATCAGGGTCAACTATAGCTACAATTGGCATATCATGAGGGTCAACACAAACAAATTTACGCTTCTTTTCAACATCTGTTATAACATAATTAATTGTAACCTCAGCTGCAGTTCCAGCAGTTGTTGCAACTGCTATTATTGGTAAGCATGGCTTTTTAGTTGGCGCAGTTCCCTCTAAAGAACGAACATCAGCAAATTCAGGATTAGTCATAATAATACCAATAGCCTTAGCTGTATCCATTGATGAGCCACCACCAATAGCAATGATAAAATCAGCACCAGCATTCTTACAAGCACTAACACCACTTGTAACATTTTTCAATAGTTGGGTTTGGTTTAATGTTAGTATATAATTCATAGCTAACATTACCTGCATCTAATAAATCTGTAACCTTCTTTGTTACACCAAATTTAACTAAATCAGGATCAGAGCATACAAGAGCCTTTTTAAAGCCACGTGCCTTTGCTTCAGGAACAATATTTTGAATTGCTCCAGCTCCATGATAAGAAGTTTCATTTAACATAAATCTTTGTGACATAATTATCTTCCTCCTGTTAAAATTTAAATGAATTTCTACACTACTATTATACCACATTTTAAGAAATAAAGAATTAATTATTTTATATAATTCATCAATGTTATTAACCCTAACATAGCCCAAAGCCTTGCAGGAATGATCAACAATTTTTTTCTCATTTAAATCAATGTCATAATAACCATTATAGCTTAATCCACCAAGAAAAAGTCCTCTGATGTGTAAACTTAAAACCAGAGGTCTTAAAAAAATCTCATAAGGAAAAATTATCACTACTAATTAAATACCTGCTATCACTTTCTACTCTTGGTATACGCATTATTCTATCTATTTTTTTCTAAATATAAAAAGCTTGTCATTATCTATATAATCATAAATATTTAAAAATATTATAAGCTAAATATAAATCATTTGTAGCTATTGCATTTTTTTATAAATTAAATCATTTTTTTATAATCAAAAATCCTTATAATCATAAATAATATCAAATAGATTAAGCAAATATATACCATCATATATTTTAATTTCTTTATTTTTTTGATAATTAAGCAATTAACCATTCCACCTTTAATCACTTCATAAAAAGACAAATAAATGATCATTATATTTAATTTTATTAAATTCTTTTAATTATTTTTTTAATTCTCTTAGAATATCCAAAGATTAATTCCTTTAAATAATCTAGACTTTTTCACATCTAATTGCTTTAAAGTTTTATCATTTCTTTTTTTAAATAAGTACTATTTTCTATGTACTCAAAATAATTATATCCTTTTTCTCTTACAAAAGCTTAACATCTAATAAATAAGTATTTTGATTTTTTTAGAAATAATTTTTTTGCATCTTTTTATTCTAAACATATCCATCACCACTTATTAATTATAAGCAAATGATGTCTTATATTTATACCACATAATTTTTTTATCCTACTAATTCTTATTTAAATATTTTTTTTAAAATTCATTTAATGGATAAATTAATTCTATTGTACCTAAAAAAATTCATCCTTATCCCATACTCCTTTATATTTTTATTAAAAAAATCCTCCTGCTCTTTTTATAAAAAAATTGAAACATCACTTTTTCCTTTTATTTTTTTCAAATCATCAATAATATTTAATACAATATTTTCTTTAGCTTTGGGATGACACGAGAAAACATCATTTTTCTAAAGATAATGCTGGTCTTTTTAAATAGTTTTTTTCCCCTTCATTATAATATTTATTAATATTTTTTTATTATTGACATAGCTTATTTCAATAGGTATAGCATTTAATATTCCATTAATTTCCTTTAAAGATAGCTTACCATATTTAAAATTTATTATTTCATTCTTAAAAAGAAACATCATTATTTTTTTATTTTTGTTATATCTAACATTAAATATTTCCTTAAATTGATGTAAATCCTCTTCTATTAATTTCAAATCATCAGCACCTAATAAATCAAAGGCATTAGGATATAAAATATTATTTTCCTTATAAATCATTTCTTTGATCTTATTTAATGTCAAAGTTAGCAATTCCTCATCATTAAAATCATTTTCAGTTAATGAATTCATTTTACTAATTATGATATCATCATTTTTCCACATAACCTCATGCGGGCCATTAAAATTATATTTGGATTTTAAAAATTGGATAAATTAAATTACTTTTTTTCTTATAATGAACCTCAATTTCTTTAAAAAAATACTTTTTAAGCATTTTATAATTAGCTTTATTATTCAAATAATAATCAACAATTTTTTTCCATTTCATTATTTTCTTTAATTAAAAATATTTAAAAGGATTATCATTAGTCATTTTTTTATATCATTAGCTAAATAATTATTCCTTTCATTATGAAATAAAGCTGAATGAATATCACATAGCCTTTCTAAATTAACACTGCCTTCAAGATAAAGCTCTTCTTCAGCATATAATACATCATTATAGCTTAAATCCTTAAAAGGCTTTAACAAAAATCCTTTTTGAACTTCCTCTAAGTTCTCAGTATTTAATCTTAATAAAAGCTCCTTCAAAAGCTTTGCGTTGTTACTTAAATTCATAATATCACCAATAATATTATTAACCATTTTTTTAATTTAGAATTATAAATATTTGTTATCGATTTACGCAATTTCATAAATTATATTTATAAAATAAAAAAGTAGCCTAAGCTACCATTTAATTATTAATTTCCATCTTCAAGCTAAAAATCAGTTTTATCAACATTAATCTTAAAGCCATTTTTTTAAATATTTCTTATAAAATGCTTCCTTCTCATTATCTACTTGATAATGATTACCTTGAATATCGCACTCAAAAAAGATTTGATCAATCAAATCCTTAGCATTTAAATAAGGAAATGATCCTGTTTCATTGAAAGCCTTTATTTTAGCATTCAAATTTTTTAATAAAACCATATTTTTAAAATCTTGAACCTTTGATTGAGCAAATGAATCCATAAAACAATGCTCAATATTTTTCAGCATCAAGGCGTTTCTATAATTGTTTCTGATGTTTTTTTCACTTTCATTTAAGATATAAAAATCTTGCATTCTTTAAATTAGTAATTAAAGCCCAGAAATCTGAATCTGATGAAACAAGAATCAATGATTCAGTATTTTCCTCATAATATTCCTTACAGGCTCCAGCTATCATTGCCATATCTACTAATGATTTATTATCTAAAAACTCTTTCTATTTCATTATGTACAATTGGTAAATGAATTAACTCATTTATGTAGTCCCAAGCCTCAGAGGTATTAATATCATCATATAAAAATTACCTTTTTTTAATTTTTTTCAGATTTTCTTCCTCTAGATTTTTTTTAAATACTGAAGCAAACACATATGGATCAACATTTTTCACAATCGACTAAAAATAGCAATATTATTAGCCTCTAAAAATAAAAATCATAAATAGAATTTTTTTCTCATCAAGAGTCGCATCAATAACATAAGTATTGGCATGAAATGTATCATTATGAGCGGAATAAAGGACCTTCAAAAATTTTTCATCATTAAGTAAAATATTACCATAATAATCCTCCATTTTTATTAGTTGGCCAGTTAACATAAAAAGCCATATGGATAAAATGAAGAATTTTTTTAGCAATAATAACACGAACACTATTAATTGCTGATTGAATTTTTTGCTTGATTACCATTTTTGAACTGCAGAGCCCTTGGCACCAGCATAGCATCCCGGCATTAAAAAAATATGTTTTTTTAACATAATCCCATTTAACCCAGGAAGGAATTAAATTTTTTTAACGCTCTCAATATTTTCTAAAATATATTGATTGACATACGCTATATGAATTAGCATATTATTATTAGGATGAACAATTTCTATATTATTTTCTCTTAAATATTTAATTAAATCAACGCTTATTAAGCTATTTAAATTCTCTAACGGCTCTAGGTTATTTCTTCTTGCCGTAATTTCTTTAAAAATTTCTAATAAATTCCGTTCTTAAGATTGATAATGCTCTTATTTTTTTAGCATTATTATTTTTTTATCAAGCTCATTAAATTTATTTTTCATCGAAATTATTATCCGCCCTAACTCCTAACAAATAAGCAATAACATTTACTATATCCTTTTTATAATTTTCAAAAAGCATTATCTTCCATTTTTTTACTCCCTTTTACTCACATTATATATCCCTTAATTTTTGATTAAAATCAATAAAAAAAGCCAAAGTATCATACCAAGTACAAATGACACTACATTCGCAATTATTGAATATAGGAAACCAAAAATTAAAAACCATTATTTTTTTCCTTTTTTTAGGAAAAATTTGATAAATTATTCCCTCAACTAGTATAATAGCAAGCTCTATAAATTCATAAACAATAATCATTATAGGCTGTTTGCCATTAAAATGGGCATCTAAATTCAAAGCTAGATTAAGTCCAATTTGTGTAACTAAATTAGTTACTAAAATAATTAAATATGACTTTCTTGTATATCTAAATATTAACGCTATCAGCATCTCAATTACAAGGGGTAACAATTAGCCTAATTATAAAAAGAAAAAAATTTCGTTTGTATAATTATATGTTTTTACTAAACTAAAAGGTAGTACTATCAATAGCTTTAAAATCACATTTAAAAATAAGAATGAAAGGCATATGTTTCTACTTCCTCTGATATATAGCATATATCATTTATCTCATCATAAATAAGTAATTTAAAAATCACTCGGCCAATAATAGCCGGATTCTAATGTGAATTCATCTACATTACTATAGCTATAAGAAATATCATATAGCTTAAAGCCATCAGCTAATTGATATTTTTTTCATACAAAACATCTAAATCATCATTAGAGCCATAATATACATTAGACCCTGGCTCATAAAAAGAATGAGGACCAGATTTCTTCTTTGTTGCATAGCCAATTATATAATCTGATTTATCTAAATTATAAATAGTAATAGTCGTTTTTGGCTTTGGTCCTGTATCAGCAGATATTACAAGGCTAGAGCCAATAAATACAAAAAAATAAATATTAAGATAAAGCTTAGTATCTTTTTCATAAGTTTCTCCTTATTTAAAAATATAATCTTAACGCTTCGCTAAATTCTACTAAATCGTTATAATTTATAACCTTATCTCTTAGCATAATTTCGATATTTTCATACATTTTACTTCTACTCATATCAATTAAAAATTCCAGGTGATTTTTTTATCATTATTTATCCTATCATTTAATTTTTCAAAAATCTTATTGATGGATTATTATTTTCATTAATAATCTTTTTGATATTCAGCTAATAAACTTTCGATATAGTTTTTCCTACCAAACAGGCATTAATTTTCTAAAAAAAGCTTCCAATCTGATTCTTTAGGACAAAAGATAATTCATGTTAATGAACTCATAATTTTTATTAATTTAAAAGCTATTACAGTACCACTAATTGAATATGAATATTTTGTTGATGTTACAGATTCTAAAAAAATCATAATCAAACAAATACGTATAATCACTATCCTTTTTTTCATTTTTTTGTTTTAGTAAGAGATTTCGTATAAATAGGGTTTGATTTATAATCATATAGATTAAATGTAACAGTACAGCTTTTTATATTCCTTTTTGGCGTAATCAAAATCACATATGAGAATGTATTTTCAGTCGTTTCAATAGAAAAATCCGATTCATACAACTCTCTTTCAAATGAAAGATCACCAACAATACCTGAATCTATAGGTATAAAGGAAAGTAAAGAATAAGCTGTAAATGTAGTTAATATAACTGCAAATACTGCAAATATAATTAAAAAGCTTTCCCTTTCTACGCTTTGGTTGCTTTACACCACTTGTTTCCAAATTTTTCAAATTTAATTTCTTTATCTTCTAACCTTCCTCCACAAAAAGTTGCAAAATTTTTGAATCATCGTTTATTTCTTTACCACAATTTTTTTACAAATCATTATTTCTCTCCATTGATTTTTTTCCATTTTATCTGCAACTATAAAACATATTAAAAATTATTCTGCAATTTATATCTTTAGTATAACATTATTCTATAAAAAAATAAAGATTAAATTTACACCAATCATAATTTAATCTTTATTTTCATTTTAGCATTTATAATTTATTATATTTTTGTAGAAATTCCCTTTGCTTTAGAAATCGGATATTTCTTTTTCATTTAAATCCATTTTATCATTAACAATTTCAATTGGATCAACATTTAAAACTAACGCCATTTGTAGGCAATAATTAATTACATCAGCCAATTCTTCTTTAACAGACTTATTATCATATTCATTTTCATTCCATTGAAAGCACTCAAGTAATTCATTTGCTTCAATAGAAATGGATTTGGCTAAATTAGCTGGCGAATGAAATTTATCCCAATCTCTATCCTTATTAAATTTATCAATTCTTTGAATTAATTCTTCTAATTTATTCATCATATCATCCTAATATATTATTTTTTTATACCTAACATGTCGCTCATATATTTTAATAATTTTTTTATCTTCACAATATATATAGCAGCCTTTTTGACCACGTGACAATAAGGTTCTATAGGTATTTCTAATTATCCTATCCGCAAGATTATAATTTTTGGTAGTTCTTATACCCTTTAAAGAGGTATCGGTCTTAGCTCTTTTAGTAAAATCGGTTATAACATTATCATTTTCAAAACGTAAGTCCTTGCCGATTATAACCCCGCAATAATCAAATTCAAGACCCTGACTAGTATGAATACAGCCTACCTCATTAAAAAGAATCCTCATCTATTGCCCATGTAGAAGTATTTGAAAAAAATTCCATTTAGCCTTAAAAACCATTTTCTAAATTAATATCAAATAAATCTTCTTGAGGATTTTTCTTTGTAACCCAATTATAACAATAGCCAGCAAGCATACGCGACTTATTATTGATTTTGTTTTTTTCATATAAGGCATCACGCATTTTATTAGGATCATTAAATAATTTAATATCATAATCCATATCAAAAGATTGTATTGGCAGTTTGTTTAATATTTAACAAGTTATCCAAAAAAGCTAAATACCCGTCTGAGCCATTACATCTAAATTGTGAAACAAGATTTATTTCTTCACCTGTATAAACAGCAGAATTTTCTATTTGTGCATAATGTTTAATTAAATCAATTGAACCAATATCTGATGTTGTAACAACCTGGTTTTCATCTATAAAAAAATACTGAAACTTTTTGATGCATGGATGATTTCCATAATTTGATTTTCACCTAAATTTTTGAAACATTCCTGATTTGGCATTTAAACGATGTGCTTCGTCTACTATCAAGCAATCAAAATAATTATTAGGAACATCAATAAATGCTCCTGAACCTTTAAAAAGATTTTTAATATAATTAAGTTTATATTTATCCTGCTTTAGCTTTTCAAAGTAGACATTTCTTGGTGCACTGTTTTTTGTTACATAATTAGCTGAGTAACCCTTTTGAATCATATCAGATAATAACTGTATTGCAACGACAGATTTACCTGTTCCTGGTCCGCCCTCAACAATTATTGTGTATTTTTGATTAGTACCAGTAGCTTTGTTAACATCGCTTAAAGACTTTTCAACAAGCTTTTTCACTGTTTCGTAAGCTACCTTTTGCTCATCAATCAAATAAAATTCTTTATTTCCTTTAAGCATTGAGGCAAGACTATCCTGAAGAGCCTTAGCAGGCTTCAGCTTGCCATTTTCAATTTTCATTAATAAGTCGCAATTATCTTTTTTTCTTAATATATGTTTTTTTATAAAATTGCGAAGCTTTATTGTATCCTTTGCTAAAAAATTGGAGCCAAATCTATAGCTTCATGATATAAATTATTATCGATATTATGTCTATTTTTCTTCTCTAAAGTTGTGTAGATAAGCACATGGCTTTAAGCTAATATGCTCTTTATAAACATCCTCATTAAAATTTTCAATAATCTTAGCATATGAATATGCTTGATAGGAAGGATGAGTAACCGCTCTTTCTGCTCCACCAGTGAAAGCCTTAACGACATCGGCTCGACTAGTTGATGTACAATTTTTCCCATTGCTTAAGTTCAATTATTACAATATTATTCGTATCATTTTCATCCCTGCCAGCAATTAAAAAATCAACTCTTTTGGCAGTTAAGGGTATTTGATATTCAATAGCTATTTTACAATCATCAGCAATATCCTCATCATCAATAACATTTCTCATGTACATTAAAGAATTAGACCATGCCCTATATTCAGCAAGATTTGAATGATTTAAATGATGTTCTTTAAATTCATCTTCAATCTTATCAGCAATAATGCCAGCCTTAATGTCATTAATAAATCCACCTTTTAGTATTTTTGATAAATAATCATCTTAAAGTCACCCAACTTATAAAATATATTCCTTGAGAAAAATTATATCACAAATATAATTTATAAACTAGATTTTTTTACACAAAAATTTCTAAAATAAAAGGGGGAAAAGGTTAAATTTTTTTAGTTTAACCTTACATAAATACTACTGTTTCTTCTAATTTCTTTCTTTTATAATGATTATCAAGTGGCTTAACATCATCATTTTTATAGCCTAAATCTAAAATCATTAATATTTCTTCATTATCATTTAATTTTAAAATTTCTTTTTAACACATCAGGATTAAAAAAATTAATCCAACAGCTATCAAGTCCCTGATTTGTAGCTTCCAGTAGCATATGAGTTGCAACAATAGTTGCATCCTCCACTCCTGAATTTCTTTTTTTCCGTCTGGATAGGTAAATACATTTTTCTTTATTAAAGGCTACAACTAAACACAAAGGCGCATTATATCTACAAGGAGTTGCCTTAGCTATTAGTTTTAATTTTTTTCATTCTTTATAACATATATTCTTTGAGGCTGTAAATTCTTAGCAGTAGGAGCTAATCTTCCTGCCTCTAGTACCTTCATTAGCTTATCTTTTTCTACTTCTTTATCACTAAAGCTTTTGCATGAATATCTATTTTTAATTACATCACTAAAATCCATTATATTTCCTCCTTATTTAGTAAGCTCATAGCTTTCTTTAATTAATTCAAAAACTTCTTCATCCTTCAAGCTATCATCTAAAAATAATTGTAATCCAGTTCTTTTTTTATTCATATGGTAGCCAGGAAAAAAATATTAATGTTATCTTTTTTTCTTTATTAGACCTTAAAACAATAATAAATTCATTTTTTTGTTAGAATTTGCTACTATTTTATTAATATTTATGTTCATTAAAAACAAAATACCATTTTTTTTATTTTTCATTATGTCTAATAATCCCACAATCGGGAGTATCAGGCCATAAATATTCTAGTTTATTATCATATTCATTAATTACAAAAATTAACAATTCTATCCTTTTGTGTTTCTTTGATGCTAAAGCACTTCGTAAGTATATCATTGGTGATTGCTTCATATTCCTCGTTTACTAAAGCCGAATATGATGTATTCATAATATCAACCAAGTTATATTCGAAATTTGTATCAATATCGATAAGCTTTGCTAAAAGCTGATTATCAATTATTTCATATTTAGCTATAAAGGGATAATTATCTAGTTTTTTTCATACCTGTTATTAATGAAGCCATATTTCTTTAAGTTCGCTTCATTATATGCTTTGTTGTTTAAATTAATTTTTCTCATTTGTAAAATAAATTATTACCTTGTCATCATCATTTTTTTTGCTACATAGCTATGTTTAGTATCCTCATATAAGGAAATATGAGAATTAATAAAATAAATGTTTGCTACATCCTTTATAGGTGATGTTCCATAGGCAAGATAATAATATTTGCTTTCTATTTTGTTAACATTCAAAAACAAAAATCTATAAATTTAACACTATGATTATTAAAAATAAATATTATCACCATTAAACATCATAAAATTTGCCGGCATAGTTAAGGCATTTATTTCATCATTAATCTTGACATTATTTTGAATATTTAAATTATAAAAATTCAAATACAACATTAATATATTCCGCATTTATCTTGTTACCACTTGTTTCCTTAACATTATGGTAAACACATGAAGAGATTTTATGCGTAACAATTTTGTTATTTTCATAAGTAGAAATTGAATCAAAAAACACGACCAATCTTTATAGCCTTAACCTCGTTATTAGTAAATTTAAATTCTTCAGCTGTTTGAGAAATTGTATAAATTGTAGAATCATTTATACATTCAAATGAATTTTTTTATCTGCTGTAATATTACTAGCCTTATCAGCATTAGGATTATGATAGAATACTACATAAATATTTTTCTTTATAGCTTGAATCAATTTTAACATTGTTATTAACAAAATTTAGGGTATTTGTTTTGCCATAAAGCAATAAATAATTGGCACTATACATTGTGATATCATTGTTTTCTATTTTTACATTATAAACAGGCGATATTTGATATCCTACCGTTATTCCTACTACTCTTGGACCTAATTTAGCATTTGGTTTATCACCAACAATTGTATTGCCTCTTAAAAATAACATTTTTTTAATAGAGCCACCACCATTATCATTTGGATATAATGATGTATCAGCACCACTAAATATAGCAATTACCTCATCCTTACAATTTGATTAAATATAATTATTTTCTATAATGGCATCATTTGCACCTTTTTTTATAAATATCTCTTACACCTATTCCCCCACCAGCAACTGTTGATGAATGATTTTCCAAATGACAATTTTTTTAATAGTTATATAATGCCAATTTGTAAATAAATCAATCATTCCTGAGCTACCATAAATTGAAGCCTCACTAGGTAAATAAAAGCTACAATTATTAATGATGACATTACTTACGTCCTTCAAGGTTAAAAAGCCCTAAAAAGTGGATCTGAGAGCTTCTTATTTACATCAACATTTACATTAAACCCATTAATTTTAATATTTTCAATATCATTATAAACATTAAATAAGCAGCCGTTATTGAAGCCTTTTAGGATTATAATCATCATTTACAACAATTTTAGCATTATAAGCATAATAATATTTATTTGAAATATTAATGTCAAAATTATCATAAGCAATATATTTACCACTAGAACCAAAAAAATAATAATAGTCTTTAGAATTAGTAAATAAATCTACATATTCATTAATTCCTTTTATCTTTTTTTATAGCCCATTTGCAGCAAATTAATTGTTTTATTATAGCAGATAGGCTCTAAAGATTTATCTTCAGCTGATAAGATGTCATTTTCATCATATTCTTTAACTAAATAACAAGCATTACCACCATCATATTCAGCATAATAGCCTTTAGTATAAACAATTGTGCCAACTTTTTCCTTATAAGCATCTTCTAAATTTGAAACAAATACATATTCATCCTTAGATTTTTACAAGTTTGTCATTTTCATATAGATAATTAATATCATTATAATTAATCAAATATTTGTTATCATCAATATTGTATACTAATGAATTATCTAATTTCTCTTCTAAAATAGCTCCAAACAGATTATTATCTATTTCCTTTTTCTTCTAAATATTCATTAGTTTTTTTACAAAAATCTAATACCTCATTATTATTTTTTTACAGCCAGTAAAAAAACAAATAATAAAGTTCCCAATATAAAAAAATAGCTTTTCATTTCACAAATACACCTCCAAGCTCTTAAATAACAATTTGTCTACTACTATGACACGTAAAATAAATAATTTGGCGCTTTAATGATAACCTCTTAACAAAATCAATTGCTAGCTTTAAGTTATTTTCATCAAGATTAACAAATAAATCATCCATAATAATTAATTGATTTTTTTATTCTTTAAAAATATTATCCATAATTGCTAGTCTATAGCATAACGCGACTATTGTAAGCTCACCGCTACTTAAATGCTTATAACTATAATTATTACCATTAATTATAAGCTTTTAAATTATAATCAGCATCCATTATGACATCATTTAATAATTTCAAATCAAATTCTTTAGTATATTCCTTGAATTTTGTTAATAATGGTTCAATATATTTATATTTTAAGCTCTTATCGGCTTCCTTTTAATTTATTTAAGGCTTCAACTACAATATAATAATCATGATTTAATTTATTAAGTTCATTTCTTTTTATCATCAAGATTTTCACATGCCGTACTTAATAATTCAAGTTGTTTTTCATCTTCATTTATTTCATTAATTAATTTAAGATGCTTTTTCCGTTAAGGTATTAATTTTTTTGAATTAATATCCTCGATACTCTCTTTTTGTAATAATTGGTCTTTCATCTAAAGCATTTTTCTTCCTTATAAGCTTTTAGCTTCATTAATTAAAGAATTATTTTGATCATTTAAACCTTTTAATACAGCTATGTCATTTGTTACTTCATTTAAATAATTTTTTTAATATCATCAACCTGATATTTACTACAAAAATTCTTTAATTTGTGATTGTTTAAAACAAATTTTTTTCATTAGCTTCCGCAAATTTTTTTCTTATTTTCAGCATTTTGATTATTTAAATAAGAAAAATTTAATAATATCAGACCTTATATCTTCAAATTCCTTTTGAATAATTAGAATCAAAAATATTTATATTCATAAAAAATCCTTTAATTCATTTTTTTAATGTTTATAATTTTAACCAAATTAGTTTTTTTCTTAAATTATCCTGTTCTTCCTTTTGAGCTTTAATTTCTTTATATTTTTTTGATATGTAGAATTAAGCTTATAAAAAGGCAATTGTAATTGTTCCATCATTACTTGAGGAAAAGCCGTATGGCTTAATTAAAGAATCAATTCTTTTCTTTAATAAATCAATTTTATTTATATATTCATTTTTTTCTTAGGATTTGGAATTATTTTTTTGTGTATTCCTTGAAGAATCAATTTGACCTTTTAAATAAATAAAACCAGACATAAAAAAATAAAGATTATACCAATTAAAGCTATGCAAAAAAAGCATTCTATTGATAAAACCTAAGACAACACTACTAATTATTAAAACAATACCAATAATTCCTAAAATGATTGTAGGCTTATTATTATTCTTCTTAGCTTCCTCTATAGTAATATTTTCTGAAATATTATCATTTTCAGCACATAAATCATTATATTCTTTGACCAAAAGATTCAATATTATTTAATTTATTATCATTTAAATCACTATTTTTTTATATTGCTCATAGATAAGCAAATCATTACTTTTTTTAAAAACATAATTTTGTGAATTTAAATAATTTAGTTTCATCCATTTTAGATTTTATTTCCTCAAGCTTTTTTTATCCGTTGGTATACCATTTTTTTAAATATATCTAAATATTTATTAAAAATCATTTAAATCATTTTCATTTAATTGATAAATCGAAATACTTTCATTTAGTTTATCATTTTCATATACATATTTTCTTAAGCTTTGAATTTCATCTTCATTTGGAATTTTATTTTTTTATATTTTTTTCATTATATTCTTTTTACTTTATCATTATTCTTAGCTATTTTTTTCATTAAGATTATCATAATAATTCCATTTGGTAAGAAGAATATTTTCATTTGTTTTGTTAGTAACCTTTAGCTTTAGCTCATCAATTTCTTTTTTTAAATCATTTCTTTGGCTATATTTATTATTTAAATTTTCCTTAATTCCTAAACAGATTGCTTCCTTTTCCTCTATAGCCTTAATTTCATTCTTTTTTTAAAGCAATTAACCCATTTTTGGTCTGAAAGCCTTATAGGCTTAAGCATTCTTTTATAATCTTCAAGCTTTGACAAGGCATCGTCTAAATCAAAAATCATTCTTTGTATTTAAAACAAAGCTATTCATTTTTTTGCATTTATTTCTGATGTTGAAGATATTTCAACATCTTCTGGATAAATAAATAAGCACCTATTAAATGAATTTAAATCTAGTCCAAACAAAGTCTCACCAGGAACACTACCTAATGTATCACATAAGCTACCATTTTCATAAACACGCATTTCATCATCACTAATTTTTTTACCAAATGAGCGTTCAATTTTATAAATTTTATCATTAAATTCAAAAATTTATACTGCCTTTACAAAAAAATTTTTGATTATATGGTAGATAATGCTCACGATCAAAGGACTTACTACTTGATTTAGGAATTCCATAAAACATTGCCCTAATGAAAGCGGCAAGAGTTGATTTACCACTGCCATTTTGTAAAAAAATGCAGTTAAGACCATTACTAAAATTAAACTCTTGATTGTGCAAGCAGCCAAAATCATTTATATAACAAGACATTAATTTCATTATAGCTCAACCTCTCTTCCCTCAAGCATTCTTAATCCTAAAGCAACTATTTCCTTTTTATCATCATCTTTGATTGTAGAATCATTCAAAACTGTTTCTAATAAATTCTCCTCTTAGAGATATTTCATTTAAATATTTCTTTTTCATCAATTTTTTTCTTTTAGTTACATCTTTAGTACAAATAAAATAATAATCAGCCAAATTGGCCTTAATATCCATCTCATTAATTTCTAAATTATAAGGAATATCACCTTTAAGAATAATACGGTAGATGTTATTCTTATTTTTATTATTAAGCACATCTCTTATTTTATTATTAATCAAGGAAACACTATTAAGATTAGAAATATCAACATCAATATTTTCAATTATTCTATTAGTATTAGGAATAAATTTTTGTACTAAAATTATTATCATTTATATCGATAACAATAAAGCCCTTTTCCCCATCTTCGTCAAAAGCCTCTTCCTATAAGACAACCAGGATAAGCGTAAATACCACGATCATCTAAGCTATTTTTATAAAATGAATGGACATGACCAAGGGCTAAATAATCAATACCCTTATTCTTTAATTTAAACAAATTAATTTCTTTATTTATGTCACCATGAAGCATAACAATATTTAAATCATTATAATTAAGATTTAATGTTGAATAAAATGATGTTATGTTATTTTTTTATTAAGCTCAATTCCCGAAATCACCACCCTACCAAAACGATATGACAGCCAAGAATTATTAAATGTTTTTAGATTAGGAAGATTATCATCATTTATGGTATTAATATCGTGATTTCCTTTAAGATAAATAAAATCAATATCTTTATTTTCTCTTACAATTGAATAAAAAAATAATCCTTATCCTTCTTTAAGGGAGTATCCGAATCAAAAAAACATCACCTGATAACAAAATGATCTTTATTTCATTAGCTATAGCATATTCAACTAAATTAGATAATGAGGCTCTAACCTCTGCCCTTCTCTCGCTAGAAATATTATCAAGACCTGATGCAATTTTAGAACCTAAATGCAAGTCTGCACAATGAATTATTTTCAATTAAATCACCTCTTTTTACCTAGCCTTATTATAACATTTTTTTAATATTTGAAAACAAATTTTATCAAAAAATAAAAGTATAGTTATTTAATTCTTGCTATTGTACCCCATGGTGGAGTTATTTTATCATTAGTAATCAACCATAAAACCGGAATGTTCTTTCTAACATTTTCATTTGGGAAAGCATCATAGCCATCAGTAATAATAATTATCAAATCAATTTGTCCAGTAATAGATTCAAAAATAATTTAATTTATTAAAAAAACGGCCGTAACTGAAGTTCCACCTCCACCTTTTGGTTTAATTTTTCAACAGGTCACTCTCATCCACAAATTCAATTGGATCATATGCAGTACAATCATAAAAATCCTAAAAATCCCTTTTACCCCACCATTAGCATATTCTATAGCACTTTTTTTATTTCAGAATATGCTTTAGTAATTTCTTCATCTGACATAGATGCAGAGGTATCTATTTCAAATAGAACTTTTATATTTAAATTTTCTTCCAATTGATTAAAGTTCGGAAGAAAAAAAGGAAATTCTAAATATCTTCTATCCGGTGGTGCAAAAGTATAGTCATAATTATCAAATGTTAAAAAAATCAGCAAGTATTTCATGCCAATCAATTGAATTATTATAAAGGTCTTTTAACATTCTTGTTATACCAGGAGAATGCTTTTCAATTCTTAATGACAATTCATTTAAGTAATTAATTAAATTATCATATTTTTTTAATTTTTTTATATCTGTATATCCTGAAAAATTTAGGTGTAATCTTTTTTTCATCATAATAAAAAAATCAGCAACCTGTGATAAAAAGCATTGTTAATTCTGGTAAATTATGAAATTTTGAAAAATCTAGTATTCGTTCGATAATGATTAGCATCAACATCTATCTCCATTTCTTCATAACATTCTGCAAACATTGAAACCCAAGCATCAAAATTAGGAATGTCTATCAATTTAAGTTCACCAGGCTGAAGATATCTTTGAATTGTATAAATATCACTAATTGAATTTGTAATTGGAGTTCCTGTAGCCATAATAATCCCATATCCTTTTTTTCATTCATATAATCAGTTATTTCAAGCATATGCTTACATTTAATTGATCCTTTTTTATTGATGCCACTTGAATATCAAATACTTATCTTTTTTTCTTTTCTATCGCCATTAATTACTTCTTTATATACGGCAATACCACTTTTTAAAGGCGCTTTCAGTTAAATAATATCTTATTTTTCAACTTCATATTCTCCCCTCCTTTTTTTCTTATAATAAGTATGTCATATTAAGCAAAAAAACTCTCAAATTAATGAGAGGAATTCTTTCGTTCAAACCTATTCTTTTTCTTTATCGGTCATATCAACTGTTCTTTCAATTCCAACCTTGAATTTGAATGTGACCTTATATCTTTCATTTATAGTTATTGATTCTACAAGCCTTCTAAAGATTAATTCATTAAATGAGTCCATAGAACCTATATTACCAATTGCTTCAGTTATCTCTTCTAATCTTCTTTTTGACAAGGTTTGTAGTACTAATTGATACTTCCGCTTGCTCTTTCTTGGATTTGATTGCATCTATCTTCTTAGAGATTTCTCCACCAAGTTTTTTTGATAATCTTCTGTTGAGATTTCACCTTTAGAATGTTCCTTATGAACGGCAATCATTTGATCTTGGAGTTCATCAATCTCAACTTCATACTTTTTTTAATTTTTGATTTATTTTTTTGGAAAATGCATTTTTTTAATGGATAAGTCCAATACTTTTCTAACTGAACTGAAGTCTCCAGCTAGTTCATGCATTGCAATAACAAATGCTTCTTCAATAGCAGACTCCTTCATAACTTTTTGAGAACAAGACTTTTCACTTAGTTTTCAAATTCACATTCATCATTACTACATTCCACTAAATCAGTTTCAACACATTTACAAGGTTTAACTTCAAATATCGCTAAGATATCAAAAAGTCTCATTCTTATTTGGCTCAGTTAGTTTTGCTAGTTCATAAGCTTTTATTTTTTTATGATTAATCCTCATCTTGATATTTCCTCCATTTTAGCCCTGTTTTTTTGCCTGCTTTAGACTATTTCCTTGTCAGCAGACAAACTGTTTCAACATGTGATGAATTAGAAAAATAAATCAACTGGTGTTACTTCTATTAATTCATAACCATAAGCTGATAAATATTTAATATCTCTCGCACAGGTTGCAATATTACAAGAAATATAAATAATTTTTTTGGTATTTTCATTTCAATTACTGTATCTAAGAATGATTGATCACAGCCTTTTTCTTGGTGGATCAAAGAATATAACATCAATGCTTGTTTTTCTTAACGAGCTTTTTTTAATTTCATCCTCACATTTACCACAAATAAAGGTAGCGTTAGATATATTATTTAATTCTTTATTTTTTTATTAGCATCCTCTATTGCTTTTGAAACAATCTCAATTCCATAAACATGCTTAACTCTTTTTGCTATATTAAGCGTAATACTGCCCATTCCACAATAAGCATCTATTACCTCTTCATTTCCTGATAGATTAGCATAATCTAGTGCACAACTATATAATTTTTCACATTGATCATGATTGACCTGAAGGAATGTCAAAGGCGAAACATTAAATTTTAATCCTAATATATCCTCAACAAGAACCGGATTTCCTGCTATTAGTGATAATTCATCAGTTAATACAACATTAGTTCTTTTTAGAATTAATATCAAGATAAACAGATGTAATATTATACTTATTCATTAGCTTTAAAGCTAAATAATTAAATCTTGCATCCTTCTTTGTTAAAAATAAAAAAACAATCATTATCTCTTTAATTTTATTAATTCTTAACATTATATTTCTTAAAAATACCAGTATTTGTTTTTTTCATCATAAATACTAATTTCATTTTTCTATACAATACTCTTTTTGCATCCTCTAAAAATATTTGAAAATATTTCTGGCTCAATTAAACAATTAGTTCTTTTTAATAACCTTGTGGCTTCTTGAAGCATAAAAAGCCATAAACAACATCGCCATCTACCTTTTGAAAAGGAACAATACATTTATTACGATAATGATAAATATTATCACTTTTGATTGTTGGTTTAACTATTGGCTCAATTCCTGTAATCTTTTTTATAGTTGAAGCTACTAAATTTTGCTTAACAACAAGCTCAGAAGCATACTTAAGATGCATTAAATCACATCCACCACATTCTAAAGCATAGGGACAAATATTTTCTTCTCTTAATTCCTTATTGATACTTAAAAGCTTTATAGCAGTAGCAAAAACAACATTTTTGGCTTCGCCTGTTATCTTAGCTAAAACCTCTTCACCAGTAAGAGCATTTTCCACAAAATAAGTTTTATTATTAACTCTTGCAACACCCTTACCAAAGTTATCAAGGGCTTCAATTTTTTTAATTTAACTAAATTGTCCATATTAACTCCTATTAATTATATTTTTTAGCTAGTCCACCCTTAGAGGTTTCGCGATATTGGCTTCGTAAGTCCTTACCTGTAGCAAGCATTGTTTCAACTACTAAATCGAAGGTTATTTTTGCATCATTATTATTCAAATACGAAGCAATTTTGTAAGCATCAAGTGCTCTTAAGGCAGCAACGGCATTTCTTTCAATGCAAGGGATTTGAACATAGCCCTTAATCGGATCACAGGTTAAGCCTAAATGATGCTCCAAGGCTATCTCACTTGCTGAATCAATTCTTTTAAAAATCACCATCATTTAAATAAGCTAAAAAGCCAGAAGCCATAGCACAGGCAGTCCCAACCTCAGCCTGACATCCTGCCTCTGCGCCACTAATTGACGCATTAAATTTAACAATATTACCAATTAATCCTGCAACCTTTAAGGAATCAATAATTTTTTTCATGAGGATATTTATCTAAATCAATTGCATACCTTAAAATTGCTGGTAAAACTCCTGATGCTCCACAGGTTGGAGAGGTTACAATCTCCCCACCTGAAGCATTCTCTTCACTAACAGCATAAGCATAAGCTACAAGATTATGACGATTTTTTTATCTTCATTATCAATCTCATTATATATAAACTTAGCTTTTCTTTTTATTTGAAGAGAGCCTGGAAGTGTTCCTTCACTATTTAATCCTTTGTTAATTGAATCAAGCATAACATTATAGATTTTTTCTAAATATTCATTAATATTTTTTTATCCTCGAAGCTATCTACATACTGACTTAGGGTTAAATTATTTTCTATACAATATTTAGTAATATCCTTAAGCTTTTTTTATGAGGATAAATATTTATTTGCTTTGAAGCTTTTTTTCGCCCTTAATTTTGATGCTTCCTCCACCAATACTATAAATTTCTTCACTACCAATTATTTCTTTATTTTTTTATAGATAATAAAGCGCATAGTATTAGGATGAGGTACCTCACTTAAGCCATCAAAAATAATCTTAACTTTATGAGGTGCTAGAGTTTTCTTAATAATATAATCTGTTAAATGGCCCTTGCCAGTTAAAAGCAAGTGAGCCATAAAGAATAACTTCAATTTTATCAAAGCTAGGATATTTATTTAATACATATAGTGCTGCCCTTTTTGGTCCTATTGTATGTGAGCTTGATGGCCCATTACCTATTTTAAATAATTCTTTTATCGAATGCATATAATCACCTATTTTTTTAATTCTAGCTTTAGCTCCATAATGGCATCTCTAACCTCGGCTGCGGCTTCAAAATTAAGCTCCTTTGCATAATTTTTCATTTGCTCTTCAAGCTCTTCTATTAGCTTTTCCTTATCCTTTGTTGTCATTTCAATCTCATTATAGACTCTTGATACATCCTCATCTGGATGCTTAATAGAAATTGAATTAGGAATATCTTTAATAATTGTTTTAGGAACAATATTATGCTCCTTATTATATCTAATTTGAATTGCTCGACGTCTCTTTGTTTCTTCAATTGCTACCTTCATTGAAGGTGAAATAGAATCAGCATACATAATTACTAAACCATTTTCATTTCTTGCGGCACGACCAATTGTTTGAATTAATGATCTTTCACTACGAAGGAAGCCCTGCTTATCAGCATCTAAAATACAAACTAAGCTTACCTCAGGTAGGTCAAGACCCTCTCTTAAAAGATTAATTCCGACAAGACAATCATATTTACCAAGACGCAAATCTCTTAAAAATTTCTAATCTTTCTAATGATTTAATTTCTGAATGAAGATAAGCAACCTTTAATCCTAAATTCTTTAAATAGCTTGTTAAATCCTCACTCATTTTAATTGTTAAGGTAGTAATTAAAACACGTTCATTTCTTTCAATTCGCTTCATTACCTCAGCATAAATATCATCAACCTGTCCCATTGTTCCTCTTACCTCAATATTAGGGGTCTAAAAAGTCCTGTAGGACGAATAATTTGTTCAACAATTGGATAATTGCTCTCATAATCACCAGGCGTTGCTGAACAAAATAAAACTCTATCTATCTTTTTTTCAAATTCATCGAATTTTAAAGGTCTATTGTCTAAAGCTGATGGTAATCTAAATCCATAATTAACAAGAGTTTCCTTACGGCTTCTATCACCATTATACATTCCTCTTACCTGAGGAATTGTAACATGTGATTCATCAATTATTAATAAGAAATCCTTAGGAAAGAAATCAAGTAAGGTTGATGGAGTTTCCCCTCTGCTCTAAGTGATAGATGTCTAGAATAGTTTTCTACTCCACTACAGGTTCCAATTTGCTCAAGCATTTCAATATCATATTTAGTTCTTTTGCATAATACGCTCAGCCTCTAATGGCTTACCCTCATCTAAGAACTTTTGATGCTGTATCTTCAATTCTTCCTTAATTCTTTTTTTATTGCTTCTGCAAGCTTATCCTTATTAGTGACGAAATGGGTTGCAGCAAATATATTAATAAAAATCAAGAGAATCAATAGTTTTACCACTAACAACATCAAAAGTTTTTTTATACGATCAATTTCATCATCGAAAAATTCAATACGAATGCCATTTTCATGCTCATAAGCAGGAATTATTTCCAAAACATCGCCTCTAATTCTAAATGATGATCTTTTAAAATCAAAATCACAACGTTCATATTGCATTTCAACTAATCTTTCATAAATCTTTTTACGATTATATTCTTCACCAACTCTTAAGCACATCATTGAGTTTTTGTAATCCTCGGGATCACCAATGCCATAAATACAGGATACAGAAGCAACAACAATAACATCATCATAATCAATTAATGCGGCTGTAGCGCTATGACGCATTTCATCAATTTCATCATTAATTCGTGAATCCTTTTTCAATATAGGTATCAGATGATACCACATAAGCCTCTGGCTGATAATAATCATAATAGCTTATAAAATAAACAACATGATTATTAGGAAAGAAGCTTTTTATCTCATTATAAAGCTGTCCCGCAAGAGTTTTATTATGAGCTAAAACTAAAGTTGGCTTACCAAGCTCTTTAATAACATTACACATAGTAAAGGTTTTACCAGTACCTGTTGCACCAAGTAAAACCTGCTTATTTATTCCCATATTAAAATTGTCAACAAGCTCCTTAATAGCCTTAGGCTGATCGCCTGTTGGGGCAAACTTTGAAACTAATTCAAAAGCCATCATTATCACTTCCAAATATAATTATCTATTTAAATTATACCACAATGCTTCTTTTTTTAAAAAAATAAAAAGACGTATATATTTATTTTTTTATTTAATAATATAAGTATGAGCACATTAACAGAACAATTAATCAAAAAAATTAACAAATAGCAATGAATTAACAACCATTATGGATAGTAGCACTAGCTTATATAATTTTAATTCTTTAAAGGATTTAGAGCTAATTGATAATCTTAAAACAACTATCATTTCAGAAAAACAATAAATATCTAAAATATGCATCACTTTATACGAAAGCTAAAATTATATCATATGGAATGAATGGTAAATATGAAATCAGTCACGTTCATTATTTAAAGGATGGTTTAAACATTGAAATTAATCGCAATAAATTACCATTCATAAGATTGGATTTAAATTTATATTCGACATATCATTTAAATCAAATTTTAGGAATATTCCTACTTTTATTTTATAATGGCTATTCTAAATATGAGCTAAAAAGCTAAGCTTGCTAAAATTAATTTTAAGGATTACGAAAAAAACAAAAAAATTTAATAAAAAAATAAAATATCATAACTATTATGATTTAAAAAGAAATATTATTACACATTTATAGCTATGATAAGCATCCTATAATTATTTTAAATAGTCATAAAAAAATGGCGAAAAAAATATGCAAAGCTTGTTTCTTTATTTGCTGATAAGTCCTTTTTTTAGTTGGAGATATAAATTCTTTAGAAGGATTAAATAAAGGTTATATTAGTGATAACTTCTATCTAACCTGTGATATTAAAATCGCCCTAAAAAAATGCTTCTAGTCTTACTAAATCAAAAAAATATATCCTAACCGATTCCTAGTGCCTCCTTAGCTAGCTTATCAACCATTTCATTATAATAAACATTAGTATGACTTTTTAACCTTATAAAAATTGACCTTAATTTTTTTGGAAGCCTCTATTGCAAAAATTACGATAAGCAATGCTTATTGGCTCATTTGCCTTCCATAAGCCTCTATACCAGCATTCAATTCCTTTATAATCATAATATAAATCTAATTCCTTTATACCATGATTAATAGCATATTGAATAATAAAGCCTGCCCCTTTATTTCTCCTGCTACATTTCGATGCTTACTATAGCTATCCTCATCATAAGCTTTTTTGAATTGCATTACCTTATCATTAATAATCAAAACACAGCCAAAGGAATAACAATTTGTTTTAGCATCAAATGAACCATCAACATAGGCAAAAGGATTTTTGTTTATTATTTTGTTCTTCTTCATCATTTAAATAGCTTTTAGCATCATCATAATTGGAAAAAGCTTTTTATAAACTGCGTTTTTTTAAATCCCGTTACGCTTTTACTGCATTCCTCCCAGTTATCAAAAAAATGCCTATTTTATTTCCTTGCTTAACAGCATAATATTTCATAAAAAAATCACCATTTTAATTATATCAAAAAAATGAACAAAAAGGCAAAAAAAGCCTTTTTTTCTATTTTATAATCAAATAATTGCCTATCTTTAGATAAATAATAAATTTATAATTCAGCTCTTGGCATTTCCATATAAAGCTTTTCAAGTGAATAATGTTCTCTTTCCTCACGAGTAAAAATATGAATTATTATATCCTTACAATCCATTAAAAACCCAAGATGAGCCTTTTTCCCTCGATTGCACGTAGGTTAATACCAAGTGCCTCATAATCTTCCTTAATATAGGTTGCAAGAGCATCAGCCTGACGTGGTGAATCAATTGTTACGATAAACATATAATCAAAAAGTGGTGAAACACCCTTCATATCATAGCATATTACATCATAGCCCTTAACCTTATCGATATTATCTTTAATCTTTTTAAGCATTTCCATTTTTCATTTCCACCTCATAAATTTTTTTAAAAATTTCATACTGATCCTTATTTGGTATTATTTTTATTTTCAAGCATATTTATGATACATTTAGTTGAATACCATATTGCACTATCAATACCAATATTTAAAAGAACATCACGACATAAGATACATGATTTATATTCTCTTGTTTCCTCAGTATAATCACTAATCACTATTATCTTATCAAGCATAGTCATTTTTGTCTTACCATAAACATGACATTTTATTGCCTCATAAATCTCTTTATCATTAATTACAAGCTCATAGCAAGCCTTAGCAGAAGCATAAGCATGAAATAATGGTGTTGTTTTCTTACACTCAGCTACTAAATCTTGATCAGCAATATAATTAGCCATTTCTTCTTCTGGTTCATATTTATAATAATCATGCATTAAGCCAGCAATTTCGGCCTTAAGTTCATCTACATTATATCTTTTTGCAAGCATTTTTGCCATTTTAGCAACACCATAAATATGGGCAAGTCTATTTTTCATGACCACTTTTTCTTATATTTTTTTGTTACAAGCTCGTAAGCCTTATTTCTGGCCTCCAATAAGAGATTCTCTTGCATATACTTCACTCTTTTCTAAATATAATACTCTAATTTTTTTACATTGCCACTTAAAGAAACAAAGCCAATTCCTGGAAAGCAAATATCATATTTTTAGATTTTTTTCAATTCAAAATCCTTAGACTTAAATTTAATATTTTGAGCTTCTTCCTTTGTTGGTGGATTTAAAATATCACCAAGATGCTTGTCTAGCATATTTTGAATATTTTCCGTTTTTAGTTTCTATGAATATATAATGAATTTGCTACATAAATTGTTGCATTAGTATTTCCCTCTAAAATACTTATTCCCCCAAGTCCAGCAAGTAAAATCGTATTTCCACTTCTTAGCTGATAGCTTTTTTTGGCTTTATTTCCGTTTTTGGTAAAAATCGTTAAATATGATTTAGGTAATAATGATTCTAATACATTAGCATCATTTATTAAGCCCGGAGTATCAATAAAAGCTTTATTATCCTCAAAAAAAGGAATAGTAATTTCATCAAGAGTTGTTCCAGGAATAACACTAGTAGCTATTACGTCACTAGTCATTGCTGTAAATCTCTTTAATAAAGAATTAATTAATGATGATTTTTCCAACATTTGCACATCCTAAAAAAATAAACATCCCTACCCTTACGTGCTAAATCAATTGTATTCATCAAATCATCTAAAAAAATACCCTTTAATTGAAGAAACTAAATGAGTAGCTAGCTCTCTAAAGAATTTCTTTTTCACACATTTTCGATAATTTTTTTCAACCATTGCTTTGGAATTAGTAGAATGTGGAAAAAAACATCATATTTGTTACCAACCAAAAATAACATCCTTATTTCTTAATTTATCAATTACGCTTGGAATAAGGGTACTAGCTAAATCAAGTAAATCAACAACATAAATTATAAGACCATTCTTTTTTTAAGTACGTTATCAATAACTGACTCATAATTTTCTTTACTGGCAACAATCTTAGGTAATTCGTTATAGTGCTTTTAGTCTAAAAACAACGCTTGCAATAGGGCTTAGATTCATCAATAATATTAACATAACCCATTTCATCTTCTTTAGTATTTTGTAAAATGGCTCCACAGCCCTTACATCTTATTGTTCTCATTAGCCTCTCTCCTTTTGATATAGTGCTAATCTTTCATCATATAAATCAGGGTATTTTTTTCTAACCCTTTTTTTAAAAATGAAATTTTCTAATTTCCTATTAAATCTTGTTACCCACTTTTCAGTTTTAGAATCAATAGCCTTAACTAAATAGGTTGTAAGATTAAGACGCCTAGATCCAAATACGTCAGTCATTAATTGATCGCCAAATTCAACAACCTCATCAATGTTATATTTTTCTACTGGCAATCTTCAAAGCCTTTTTTTCAAGCCAAGCTTTAAAGGCTTTTTTTAGCAAACTTAACATATTTTAGTCCTAATAGGTTTGCAAAATATTCAACACGATTCTTTCCAGAGTTAGAAACAATAATTATTTCAAAGCCTAATGCTTCGACCTCTTCCTTCCATTTATATAAAAGCCTCTGTAGGCTTAGTTTCTTTATAGGAAATCAAGGTATTATCTAAATCTGTTAGAATTAATCTTTTACCATTTGCATATAAATTAGTGTAAGATATGTCGTAAATTCACGAAACATAATAATCTGGTATAAATTTTTTTAGCATTTTAATCACCTCATATCTAATTAAAGGAGTTTTTTTATGTTAAATTTTTTGGTTTTTTTATTACCTTTTTTTGGTGCCATTAAAAGTGAATCCTTCCCCAAAAAAATTAACTGATGAGGAAGAAAAAGTATTATCTAAACCTAATGAAAAAAATAATGACAAGGAGGCTAGAAATAAATTAATCGAACACAATTTAAGGCTCGTTGCCCACGTTGCCAAAAAAATATGAAAAATACCGCTGATGATAAAGACGATATTCTTTCAATAGGTATAATTGGCTTAATAAAAGGTGTTGATACTTATCATTATGATAGCTATAATAAGCTTGCAACCTATGCCGCAAGATGCATTGAAAAATGAAATACTAATGCATCTTCGTTCCAATAAAAAAACAAAAAGAAATTATGTTTATTTAGAATCACCAATAGGTTATGATAAGGAAGGTAATGAAATTGAGCTAATTGATTTTTGTTGAAGATAAATCTCCAAACGCTTTAGATAAATTAATTAAAGATAATGAAATGAACGACCTATTTAAGGCCCTAAAGCTACTTTCTAGCAAGGAATCAGAAATAATTAATTTACGCTATGGACTAAATCATCAAAAGCCTTTAACTCAAAAGCAAATTGCCTCAAGGCTAAACATTTCTCGAAGCTATGTTTCAAGAATTGAAAAAAGAGCCCTAATGAAGCTATATTATTCACTAACCAATAAATAGGGAAAAAAGACAGGTAAAACCTGTCCTTTTTATTCTACAGTAACAATCTTTACTTTTTAGTTCCTTACCAGATTCTGTAGTTACAATACAAGTCTCACCAGCAGAATGACCAATAATAGCTTTTTCCAAGTGGAGAGTTATTACTAATTTTTTTCCTTTAAATGGGTCAGCTTCAATTGTACCAACGATTTCAAAAAGAACGATTAATACCACTTTCTAAATAAAGCACATCAACCTTTTTTTACCAGCTGTAACCTTATTTGATGTATCCTTAGTAATAATCTTATAATTCTTTAAAATATTTTTCAATCTCGTTAATACGATCCTCAATTCTAACTTGCTCTTCCTTTGCTGAAGCATAGTCAGCATTTTCAGATAAGTCTCCTTGAGCTCTTGCTTCTTTTATTGCTTCAATATTTGCTGGACGATCGACATTCTTTAAATGCTCTAGCTCATCCTTTAAATTTTGTAAACCATTTTCAGTTAATTCAAATACTTCCTTATTAATCATAATAGGACCTCCTAAAAAAATTCAGCTATTTTATTATACTAATTTTTTTAACTAAAAAAATCAATAATAAATGATAAATCAATCGAAAAAAAGTCAGTGACTTTTTTTCTTTCCTTAATATTTTTTTGATAGTAAAATTGCATCCGTAAGCTTGGATTCAAGATAATTATAAAAAAATTTTTTTGTCATGACCTAAATATCTTAAATGTGTAAATTCATGATAAACAACAAGCTCTATAAGCTTTGGCTCAAGCTTAGCACAAATACCACTAAATGGTAATTCTTCCTTTTTTTAGGATAGCAATTACCAAATGCTGATGTCATATACTTATAATTAAATTTAAGTGGCATTTTGATATCATCCTTGAAGTCAACTAAGGCCTTATTAATGATTGGCTTTATATATTTATAAGCCTCATTTATATAAGCATTTCTTAATAGCATTCCTACATAAGCTAAATCATCATTAACAGTATAAATAATAATTTTATCTAAAAAAATAAAACCTTATCATATGTGCTTTTAATAATTTGATAATCATAAAGCCTTCCTAAATAGTGAATTTGCTTATCAGGCTTTATCGCTTCCTTTAATTTAAAATAATTTTTTTGAAGCATACTTATAATTATTTTATCATCCACTACATATGGCATTGACATATATATTTTATGGTTTCTAACGCGAAGATATATATTTTTATTGTTCCTTTTTAATAGAAATATTTACATCAAGTGGTTCGTTATTTATAATATATCTTTTTAGCATAATCTTAAAAATCTCATTTGGATATAAAGGCTCATTACATTCCATATATATTATTTCTTTAGGGTGTCTTGCCGCATCAAGAGGCTCGAAATCCTTGTTAAATATTTGACCAATGCTAATCACTTTATCACGATTATAGCCAAATAATTCTAATTTAGAATTTGGCAAAAAAATAATTTCGTTGTTCAACAATAGCCAAATGCTTCTCATTGTCATAGCCTAACACAATTCCCACAAATTCCTTAGTTGGAACCTCAGTACTTATATCAAAAAGCTGTTCCTTCGTTGTTGGATTACCAAATAAAAAACCAGTTGAGGTAAGACGATTTTCACCCTTTTTAACCTCTGCTGCATAGAAATCCAAATTAGAAACTCTGCCAGTTTTTTCATATTCATCAATAAGCATACGATAGCTTTTTAACAACTGTTGCGATATAATGAAGACTCTTCATACGGCCTTCAATTTTAAATGATTGCACATTTAAATCCATTAATGTAGGAATTGCCGAAATTGCACATAAATCTTTACTACCCATTGCAAAATAGCCATCATCATTATTAAGCTTGTTTCCATCAGAAAAAATATCATATTTCCAGCGACAGCTATGAGCACAACCACCACGATTAGCATCACGATTAGTTAAAACATTAGAAAGCATACATCTTCCACTATAGCTCATGCACATACCACCATGAATAAAAACCTCTAAATCAAGTTTAGTATGTTCTCTAATAAGCTTGATTTCCTCTAGGCTTGCTTCTCTAGCTAAAACAATTCTTTTAACTCCTAGCTTTTCATAAAATTTCATAGCCTCAGTATTTAAAATTGAAGCCTGAGTTGAAGCATGAATTTCTAAGTTTGTATATTCCTTAGCAATTTTCATAATAGCTGGGCTTGAAACAATAATCGCATCAACATGAGCCTCATCAAGAGCTATTAGGTAATCCCTAATTCCTTCAATATCTGACTCATGCATAACTATATTACAGGTGACATGAACATGAGCATTATGCTCATGAGCAAACTTAACGCCCTCTTTAATATCATCAATTGTAAAATTTGAAGCCCGAGAACGCAGAGAATAACGTTCACCACCAATAAAAACGGCATTTGCACCATATAAAACTGCCATTTTTAATTTTTCCAAATCACCAGCTGGTGCTAAAAGCTCAAATTTAGACATTAGTATCACCAACCTTTATATAAACAGTATCATTATAAAGGAAGCCATCTTCACTTTGTAAGCCAAGCTCTTTAATAATTCCTAAGGCCTTATCACAAGCTATTTCATTATTAAGAATTCCTTTAATACATTTCAATATAGCTTTAATTTGCTCACTATTTAAAAAGAAATGTTTCAATAAATAAATATCTTGCATTTATATTTTTTTAAGCTCTTTAAGTAAATTTAAAAACATAGCTTCTAAAAAAATAATTGTCCCATATTCACGCTCTAAAAACTGGATAAAGCTCATTTCTAGTTTCTTCCTTCAAATAATAAATTCCCTTTTTGATTTCTAGAATTTATTTTATTTTCTTCAAGATATAATGATACTAAATGACGTTTACTAAAAGCTCATTTGCTGATAGCCAAAAAAATCTTATAAAAAAATATTTTCATTAACATATGAAGCTATTTTATTAACATCATTTAAGGTGATTTCTTCACTTAAACCAATTGTAAGCTTTGAATTATTACTATAAATCAATGCGTCAAGATGATTACAAATAAGAGTATTAGGATCATAAATAATTTTTTTCCATATTGGTTAATTCTTTTTAAAAATATTTAAAGCTCCTAAATCTGTAACATAAAAATAAATCAGAATTTAAAAAAATTCTAAAACAAAGCTTCTAAATTCATTTATCATTGGCTCATGAAGCATTAAATTAAGCTTTAATACGAACTTTTTATTATGCATATGACAAGCATTCATAATAAATTTTAATTCATCTTTAGTAAAGCTCTCATAATTTATTGTTGAAAATAAATCGCAACCAGCCATTAGGGCATCAGTATTTATTAAAAATTTCCTCTAAATTCTTTATTTCATTTAAACTAGTAACGATCATTTTAACTCCTAATATCTAAAGCTACCCTTGCCTTTACCCTTACCCTTGTGGATTTTAGGTTGAGCCATCCCAGCCATATTACCATTTGCAACATTTTGTTGCATACGCTTCATATCTGTTTCACTCATACCATTCATTTGCTTCATTGTCTTTTTCATAGTATCAAGTGAATTTCTTAATCTATTAACCTCTTGAATACTTCTTCCAGAACCCTTGGCAATTCGTTCTCTACGCTTTGATGATGAATCAATCAAATCTGGATTACGTCTTTCCTCTTCAGTCATTGAGGAAATGATTGCTTCCATAAAAATCAAAGGCTCGATCATCAACATTTTTAACAGCATCTTTTATTTTTTTCCAAGACCTGGTAAGAAACCAAATATTTTAGAAATTGAGCCCATTCTTTTTAATCATTTTAAATTGCTTTAAAAGATCATTATAATTAAACTTATTGCTGGCCATCTTTTTCTGCCATATTCATCATTTCTTCTTCATCAATATTATCCTTAACTGTATCAATTAAGGATAAAACATCTCCCATACCTAAGATTCGATCTGCTAAACGATCAGGATAGAAGATTTCCAAAGAATCAAGTTTTTCACCACTTGATGATAGCTTAATTGGAATACCTGTCATTTCCTTTATTGAAAGAGCAGCACCACCTCTAGAGTCACCATCCATCTTTGTTAAAATGATTCCTGATATATCTAGCTTTTCATTAAACGCCATAGCAACATTAACAGCATCCTGACCTGCCATAGCATCAACAGTTAAAAGTACCTCATCTGGAGATGCAATTTCCTTCAAATCCTTAAGCTCATCCATCAATTCCTCATTTATTTGTAGACGACCGGCTGTATCTATAATTACAAAATCACAAGAAGCTTCTTTAGCTGCTATTAACCCTTCCTTAACTATTTTTTGGGCACTATTTTTTTATACCCATTTCAAAAACAGGCACATTTAATTGCTTACCAATAGTAACAAGCTGATCAACAGCGGCAGGACGATAAATATCAGCTGCTATTAAAAATGGCTTTTTATTATACTTTTTACGATAGAATGCAGCAATCTTACCACAGGCTGTAGTTTTACCTGCGCCCTGTAAGCCTACAAGCATAATTACTGTTGTTCCACTTTTCTTTAGATTAAGCTCATTTGCTTCACTACCTAAAACATTTTTTAATTCCTCACGAACAACATCAACTACCTGAGCTCCAGGATTTAAGCCCTTAAGGATTTTTTCACCTAAGGCCTTTTCCTTAACATTTGCTAAAAATTTTTTAACAACCTTATAGTTAACATCAGCCTCAAGAAGAGAAAGTCTAACCTCTCTTAGCATTTCATCGATATCATTTTCATTTAATTTTCCACGTCCTGTTACACGACGTAGTGCCATTTGTAAACGACTAGATAAGTTATCAAAAGCCATTTTATTCCTCCAATATAGATAATATATTTTCTTTAATCTTTGAATCTATAGCCAAGCTCTTTATTTTTCCGATTTTTTCATAAAGGTGCATCTTTTTCTTCATATTCCTCTAAATTAGTGCATGATTTTTTTAATTAAATCATAAATAGCATTTCTACTCACATTATAATTATCTGCTATTTCTGATAAAGAATAATCCATAAAATAATAATCTTCAAAAATAAAGTCTTTGCTTTTTCAGTTAGTAAACTAGCATATAAATCATAATATGCAATAATTAATTCACGATTTTCCATTTATTAGTCCTCAAAGAAATCAGCAAATAAGCCATAAAGATAATTTTCAATATCAAATACCTCTAAGTCTTCTATTCCCTCACCAAGGCCTACATATTTAATAGGTATTCCCATTTCATTTCTAATAGCTAAAACAATACCACCCTTAGAGGTTCCATCAAGCTTAGTTAAAATAATACCACTAACCTCGGTTGCTTCCTTAAAGGCCTTAGCCTGTGACATACCATTTTGGCCAGTAGTCGCATCAATAACAAGTAAGGTTTCCTGAGGAGCACCAGGACAAAGTGACTCGATAACTCTCTTCATCTTATTTAATTCATTCATTAAATTAACCTTAGTTTGTAATCTTCCAGCTGTATCACATAATAAAACATCATAGTTTTCATTTTTAGCCTTAGTAACTGCTTCATACATAACTGATGAAGGATCACTTCCATCAGGCTTTGTTACAATATCAACGCCAATTCTTTTAGCCCATACATCAAGCTGAGCAATTGCCCCAGCTCTAAAGGTATCTCCAGCTGCAAGTAATACCTTCTTTCCTTGCTTCTTTAAGGAATAAGCAATTTTAGCAATTGAGGTAGTTTTACCAACACCATTAACGCCAACAAACAAAAATAACAGATAGGCCATTAGGATTTAAATTTAAATTGGCATTAACAATTTCACCCTTTAAATAAATCTCAAACATTTTATCCATTATCATTTCCTGAAGAACTTCTTTATCAGTTATTTTCTTATTTTTAACCTCTGAACGAAGTTCATCAATGAAATTAACAACTGTATCAACACCAATATCAGCAGTAATAAAGATTTCCTCTAACTCATCAAAAAGTTCATCATCTATTTTAGTTTTATCGCTAAGTAGCTCCTTTTAAGGTTTTAAATGCGCCCTCTCTAGTTTTATGAAGACCCATTTTATATTTTTTTTACTTTTTATTTTTTTATCCTTCTTTTTAAACAATCCAAAAAAAGCCATTAAAAATCACTCCATATCTTTATTGATTATAGCATATAAATCAAAAAAACACAAACATAGAAAAAAAGAACAATGCTGTTCTTTTTTTATACTTTATTATCATTATTGTGAGATGGACATTTGTCATTGCTACAAACTAATCCATTTTCACCCTTAAGCATTATCTCATGACATATTGGACATTTTTCATTTGTTGGCTCAAGCGAATAAATGTTCTTGCATCTTGGATAATTACTGCAGGCATAAAATTTATTACCAGCATTTTTTTCCTCGCTTAGCAACTCTTAAAAACAAAATGTCCTTTACCACATTTAGGACAAATAACATCAATTGCTTGATTATTATTTTCCTCACAATGCTTTGAACAAACCTTATTTCCATCCTCAAGCATCATTACAGCGCCACATTTAGGACAATATTCATTAACTGGCTCAAAATTAATGATATTTCGACATTTAGGAAAATTACTGCAGGCATAAAAATATTTTCCTTTGTTAGCACCTTTAGTTGCAAGATGTCTTAAGAATGTTCCATTATTACAGCTAGGACAGGTAATATGAGTATCTAAAGGCTTCTCCTTATTTTCATCTTCCTTAACATATTTACATTTAGGATAATTACCACAAAGCCACAAATTCGCCATATTTTTCCTTTACGAATTACTAAATCTCCACCACAAAGAGGACATATCTCACCTGTCTTAGTTGGCTCTATGCGCTCCATATTTTCTTTAGCCGAATCAAATAAAGGAATAAAATCACTATAGAATCTTTTTCATTTCAGCAAGCTCTGTATCCTCACCCTTAGCAATTTTATCTAAATCCTCCTCCATATCAGCAGTGTATTTTACATTGATAATTGGTGAGAAAAATTCATCAAGCTTTTTTGTAGTAAGAATTCCCTGTTCAGTTGGAATAAGCTTTTTATCCTTAATAGTAATGTACTTTCTTTTAGTTAGAGTAGACATAGTTGTTGCGTAGGTTTAAGGACGCCCAATTCCTTTTTTTCTTCCATTTCTTTAATTAGCGTTGCTTCTGTAAATCTACTCTTAGGTGTTGTTTTTAAATCCTTAATAATAATTTCTGAGGCTGAATAAATCTCACCAACCTTGAATTCTCTTAAAGATATATTTTCATCCTCATCACTTTTTACCATAGACCTTTAAATAGCCATCAAATTCTAGCTTTTTGACCATTAAGCTTCCAAGTAGTTCTAACATTGTCAAAAAAATAACCTTAGTTGCTGTAAAGCGTGATGGAGCCATTAGTGATGCAAGGCTACGATTGTAAATCAAACGATAAAGCTTATACTCATCTGCTGTTAAATAAGCCTTAACTGATTCAGGAGTTCGATATATTGATGTTGGTCTTATACCCTCGTGAGCATTTTGTGCAAGCTTTTGACTCTTTTTCTTTTCTTACTCCTAAATAATTAGCTCCATATTTTTTTCAACAATATATTTATTACATTCATTTACAAAGATATCAGATAAATGCGTAGAATCTGTACGCATATAGGTTATTAATCCAGTATGAACATCGCCAAGATTTTTTCCTTCATAAAGTCCTTGAGCAATTTGCATTGTTTTAGTAGACGAAAAATTAAGCTTATTTGAAGCATCCTGCTGCAATGTTGATGTCGTATATGTTGGTTTACTTTCTCTTTTAGTTGGCTTTGCCTCAATACTTGATACAACAAATTCCTTTTTTAATTCATTTAATAAATTTTCAGCAATACTTCTATCCTTAATATCTGCCTTTTTACCATCAATTGTTTGAATAGCTAGTTTAAAATCAGGAAAGATTGCTTCCATCTCATAATAATTTTTCAGGAACAAACGCTATAATTTCCTTTTTCTAAGTCAACAATAAGCTTTAATGCCACACTTTGAACACGTCCAGCACTTTGACTTTTTAATCTTTGATTGTAAAAGCTTAGATATTTTAAAAGCCAATAATACGATCAAGCATTCTTCTTGTTTCTTGGGACGCAACTAAATTCATATCAATTTTTTTCGAGGTTTTTTTAAATGCCTCTAAAATAGCTGGCTTAGTTATTTCATGAAATTCAATTCTATCAATATCATTTAAATCAAGTCCTAATACAGTAGCTAAATGATAAGAAATAGCCTCTCCTTCACGATCGGGGTCGGTTGCAAGATAAACCTTGTTACCCTTACATTCCTTTTTTTAGCTGAGAAACAAGACTACTTTTTATCCTTTAAAAATAATATATTTAGGCTTAAAAATCATTTTTCAATATCAATTCCAAGGCCATCCTTGCCAGTTGTAGCTAAATCTCTAATATGCCCCTTTTGATGATAAAAACCTTAAAATCATCACCCATATATGTTTCAATTGTTTTTTTGATTTTGAAGGTGATTCGACAATAATTATATTTTTTTCATAACATATCACATCTTTTTCCTTTTTTTATAATATATTCATAAATTAAAGGAAAGTCAAGAATTTTTACGACTTTCCTTTAAATATTATATATTTAATTTTATTCAAGCTCAAAGGCTCCGGTATATAATTGATAATATCTACCCTTACTTGCGATAAGCTCGTCATGACTTCCTCTTTCAATTATACAGCCATGATTCAAAACCATAATTGCCTTAGAATTCTTTACTGTTGATAATCTATGAGCTATAACAAATACAGTTCTTCCAGCCATTAGCTTATCCATTCCATCAGTTACTAAAGCTTCTGTTCTAGTATCAATTGATGATGTTGCTTCATCTAAAATTAATACTGGTGGATTAGAAATAGCCGCACGTGCAATTGATAAAAGCTGACGCTGACCTTGAGAAAGCTGAGCACCATTTTCAGTTAAAACGGTATTATAGCCATCAGGAAGATGACGAATAAACTGATCAGCATTCGCTAGCTTAGCAGCATTATAAACCTCTTCATCAGTTGCATCTAGCTTTCCATAACGAATATTGTCCATAATTGTTCCTGTGAATAAATTTGTATCCTGCAAAACCATTCCAAGAGCATGACGTAAATCTGCCTTCTTTATCTTATTAATATTTATGCCATCAAAACGAATTTTACCATCTTGAATGTCGTAAAAATCTATTAATTAGATTTGTTATTGTTGTTTTTCCTGCACCAGTTGCTCCAACAAAAGCAATCTTTTGACCAGGCTTAGCATATAAGCTAACATCATGTAAAACAATTTTTTCAGGATAATAACCAAAATCAACATCAAATAATCTAACATCTCCTGTAAGCTTTGTATAGGTAATGCTTCCATCGTGATGAGGATGCTTCCATGCCCACATTCCTGTACGAGTTTTTGATTCAACAATTTGCTCACCATCATATTTAGCATTAACAAGTGTTACATAGCCATCATCAACTTCACTTTGCTCATCTAATAGCTCAAAAATACGTTCAGCACCAGCAAGTGCCATAATAATAGAATTAAACTGATTTGAAACCTGAGAAACCTGATTACAAAACATCTTATTATAGCCAAGATAAGCAACAAGCTTACCAACATTAAAATTCAAAACCTTATTTAAAGCTAAAACTGAACCAATCATTAAAGTAATTGCATAAGAGATATAACCTAAGTTATTCATAATTGGCATTAAAATATTAGCATAGGTATTAGCCTTTGTACTAGATTGTGCTAGTTTTTCATTAACCTGATCAAAATCAGCCTTAGCTTCTTCTTCATGATTAAAAAAAACCTTGACAACCTTTTGTCCCTCAAGCATTTCTTCAACATAGCCATTTAATTCTCCTAAATCAACCTGCTGACGAACGAAGAATCTACCACTTTTTAGTACCTAAAACCCTCGTAACTAAGGCCATCAACACAACAGTTATAATTACTATAATTGCTAATATAAAATTGGTCATAAACATAAATACCGCAAGCATTAGCATTGTTATTCCACTAGTAATTAGCTGAGGAAGTGATTGAGAAATCATTTGTCTTAGCGTATCAGTATCATTAGTATATTTACTCATTATTTCGCCATGGTTATGTCTATCAAAATATGAAATTGGCAAACTTTGCATATGCATAAACATTTTTGTCACGAACATTTTTTTAATGTTCCCTGAGAAATATTTACCATTAATCTAGCATTTAAATAAGAACAAATTATACCTATAATATAAGCAACAATAACAGGAGTTAGGGCATTAAGTAAATATTTAGTATCAATAAATCCACTTACTTCATATTTTTTTATCAAGGTAGGAATAATTGTTTCAATTAATGTCGCATCAAAGCTTGTGCTATAAACTGTAGCGAAGCTAGTTCCAAGAATACATAATAAAACTAAAATTAATTGCAGCCAATAATCCTTCCATACTAGCTTTAATAATCTTTTTAAGGTTTTAAAGGTATTATGCTTCTTATTCATTTGCACCAGCTCCCTTCACCTGTGATGTATATACCTCACGATATATTTCATTATTCTTTAATAATTCTTCATGAGTTCCAATGGCATTAATTTTTTTCCATCATCTAAAAACAATAATTTGATCAGCTGATTCAATTGAAGAAATTCTTTTGAGCAACAATTATTTTTTTGTAGTATTAGGAATTTCCTTAGCAAAGGCCTCACGAATTAATGCATCAGTTTTAGTATCAACAGCACTTGTAGAATCATCTAAAAATCAAAAATTTTAGGCTTTTTTTAACTAAAGCACGAGCAATACATAATCTTTGCTTTTGACCACCTGAAACATTGCTACCGCCTTGTTCAATTCTTGAATCATATTTATCTATGAATGTTGATACGAATTCATCAGCCTGAGCAAGCTTTGAGGCATGAATTAACTCTTCATCTGAAGCATTCTTATTTCCCCAAAGTAGGTTTGATTTAATTGTTCCACTAAATAAAACATTTTTTTGTAATACTACAGAAACCTGATCTCTTAATGACTTAATATCATAATCCCTAACCTCAACACCACCAATCTTAAGTGAACCAGATGTAATATCATATAAACGAGGAATTAGATTTACAAAACTTGACTTAGCACTACCAGTTCCACCAATAACACCAATAGTTTCTCCTGACCTAATATTAACACAAATATCTTCCAAAGCAAGCTTATTAGAATCACCATTATATGAGAAATTAACATGATCAAAAAAACAATTGATCCATCTGCTACATCATAAATTGGATTTAAAGGATTCTTAATTGTAGTCTCCTCCCTTAATACTTCTTTAATACGATTAATAGACTCCTTTGACATTGTAATCATTACAACAATCATAGAAACCATCATAAGACTCATTAATATTTGCATTATGTAGGTAAATAAGCAGCTTAAATCACCAGTCGTCATATCACCAACTGCAATAATTTTAGCGGCTAAATAACTTACAACTAAAAAGCAAGTATATACTGCAGCCTGCATAAAAGGATTAACGAAGGCAAGTATTCTTTCTGCACGTGCTGAATATTTATAAATTTCCTTTGAAGCATCCTTAAACTTCTCAATCTCATGATCCTCACGAACATAAGCCTTAACAGTTCTAGCACCAGCAACATTTTCTTGAACAACAGTGTTTAATCTATCGTATTTTTTTAAACATTTTCTTAAAATTAGGATGAGCTAAATTCATTATAATAAATAATAAAACTGCTAAAATTGGTACAACATAAGCAAACACAATAGAAACATTAGCGTTAATCTTAAATGCCATAATAAAAGCGAAAATCATCATAAATGGTGCTCTAACAGCAATACGAATTATCATTTGGAAGGAATTTTGAACATTTGTAACATCAGTTGTACATCTTGTAATCAAACTTGATGTTTGAAATTTATCAATATTTTCAAATGAAAAATCCTGAACATTATAATAAATTGCTTGTCTTAAATTTTTAGCAAAGCCAACAGATGCCCTTGCACAAAAAATTCCAGATAATGCTCCAAATATTAAGGATATAATAGCTAAAGCAATCAAAATTATTCCCGCAATAATAGCACCTCTTTGAACTGACATATTAGCTAGAAATTTTAAAATCAATAGCTTTGCCTCATTACCAGAATCAATAATATTAACGATATCGGCAATAACAAGAGGAATCAATATTTCCATTGCAACCTCTAATGCAACGCAAATAGGTGAAAAGAATTGTATAAAGCCAATATCCATTAATACATGACATAATTGTTTTTTTCTTTTTCATTTATATCACTCCTAAAAAAATTCTTTATATTTTTTTATTAATTTTACTAATAATTTTTGTTTAACATAGCGGATTCACTAGCACTTAAATTAGCAAAAGTTTCTTCTTCTGTTTCATCCATAATCTTCTTGATTTTTTTAAAACAATCTCATACGCCTTGCTTGTTAAAAACAATTTTTCTTTAATCGTTGATCATTTAAAGCATTAATTCTTTTTTTACATAATTTGTTTTCTCTAAATTTTGAATTATCGAAGTCACTGTTGGAGCTCTCAAGTCAAACTCTTCTTCAATATCCTTTTGAAAAAAATATCTCTTTTTTTCTTCTTCATCCAAAATATAAAAACAAAGTATTCTACTTTGAGTGGATGTCAATTTAAAAGCATGCCAATTTCCTATCAATTTCACGCTTGAATTTATTTGTAATTTGAACTAAATCTTTACCATAATTTGCCACGTTAAAAACTCCTTATTAGTTAGAAACCTAACAAATTTTATCACAGAATTAATCATTGTTCAACTCTAAAAACGTTTACAAAAAAATGAAGAGAAATTATTACTTCTCTTCATTAAAATCAAATTCTAATTGTTTACAAAAATAAGAGCTGACAGGTGAATAGGTCCTACGATGAATTGCACAAGGGCCTAATTTTTTTAAAGCCTCAACATGTTCCTTTGTACAATAGCCTTTATGATGGGCAAAGCCATAGCCTGGATATTTAATATCCATTTTTTCCATATAATGATCCCTTGTGACCTTGGCAACAATACTTGCAGCAGCAATAGAGGCACTTTTAGCATCACCATGAATAATTGATTCATGAGGTAGCGCTAGTTCATTTAAAGGCATCGCATCAATTAAGACATAATCTGGCTCCTGCTTTAAGCCCTCAACAGCCTTAAGCATTCCATTTTTTGTTGCCTGATAAATATTCATCTCATCTATTTCCTTGACTCCTACAAAAACAACATTAACAGCTAGAGCCTGCTGCATAATTATTTTATATAGCTCTTCTCTTTTTTTAGCTGATAATTGCTTAGAATCATTAATTCCCTCAATTCTAGAGGTTAAAGGCATAATTACAGCCGCTACAACACAAGGGCCAGCAAGAGGACCACGACCTGCTTCATCTACGCCACAAACATAATTATAGCCATCATCTTGTAATTGTTCCTCATGAGAATATAGATTTATATCTTTATATTTCTGGATACTCATACGAAATCCTTCCTAATCTACCCTTCTGCAAATCGGTTATAAATATATCAATACTGCGATCAATGTCAACAACATTACCTTTAGTAATGGCACCACGTCTTCTACCAATTTGCTCTATTAGATCTAATACTTCAATTTCATTAGCATTTTCAATATTATAACGTTCAAGAATTGCCTTAGGATACTGGTCTTTAACTATTTCTAACGCAACCTTAGCTATTTCATGCATATCTAAGATTTCTTCCTTTATGGCTCCACATATTGCTAGCTTAACACCTGTCATTTGGTCTTCAAATTTAGGCCATAATATTCCTGGTGTATCAAGTAGCATAAAATCATCTGTAACCTTAAGCCAAGCTTGAGCCTTTGTAACACCAGGCTTATCACCTACTGGTAATGATTTTCTCTTAGCAAGTACATTTATAAGAGTAGACTTGCCAACATTAGGAATACCAACAATCATAGCTTTTATTTGCTTTGAAGAAATCCCCTTTTTCTGCTCTTTTTTTAAATAATGACTCTAAAGCTTTATTCGCATAAGGAATAATCTTTTTTTCATATTATACATTTCTATTGAATCAATATCTAAAGCAATCGTATTTTTCATTATTTAAATAATTAATCCATTTTGCGGTTACCTTTTGGATCAGCAAGACAAGCCTTACATAATAAAAACAAGTCTTGGCTTATTCTTAATAATCTCATCTATTAATGGATTTTTACTCGCAATAGGTATTCTTGCATCTCGAAGTTCAATAACTAAATCAATTTTATCTAAGGCCTCTAAAACTTCTCTTTTAGCCTTAGCCATATGTCCAGGATACCACTGAATGACCTTCATCATTCCACCTCCTAATAATGAATTATATCTTTATTTATTTTTACCAATTTTTATTAAACGGATAAAAAAACGAAATCCTACACTACCCAATATATCATCCCTATAAATTAGCCCTATCCTTCTACTATCAGTAGAATTAGGTCTATTATCACCAAAAACCATAAATCTATCACTTGGAACTACAAATTCTAATGCAGTATAATCTAAATCAACACTATCTGTTAGTATTTTATATTCTAAAAATTCCAACATTTCTTTCCACAAAGCTATCATTTACATAAAGCGTATCAGTCGTATTATCGTATTTTACCTTATCGCCAGGTACGGCAACAATTCTTTTAACAAAGAAGCCTGAATAATTATCACCATATTCCTTGTTAGAGGCATCAAAAATAATTATATCATCACGCTTAGGCTTATAATTTAAATGCCAAACCATAACGCGATCACCACTATTTAGTGTATTTTTCATTGAAGGTCCATCCACGGTACATGGAGTTACAATAAACATAATAATAAAAAATTAAAAAAATACAATTGAACTCAAAAATAAATGTAACCATATCATAAATTTTATAGGTTTTAACTAAAGCTTTTTAAATGATTAGCATGCTCATTTGTTTTAGCATTAATCAAAAAAACATAATAAGGGCAAATAAAGCTAAAAAAATAAGCAAGTTGCAGCTAAAAAAACAATATAGAGCTCAATACCAAAAAAATATCCTCATGATTAAAAAAATGAATCAAAGGTTATTTTAGCTAGCTTCTCAACCTTCTTATAATTTAAAGCTGTAAATAATAATAAAAACAAAGATCAATAAGAATCTAATTAAAGGGTTAATTATTAACTGATGATGCATATAGTCATTTGCTTCCTTTGAATATTCATCATTTCTAATTAGCTCTTGGTATTCATTTAATCTTTTTTTTATTCAAAGTCATCATCCCCACGTCCGAACATTAAATTTAGCTGGTGCATATCAACTAAAAATTTCCCTACCTTTATTACTAGTATTTCCCGGTCTTTTTTTCAGATACAATTCCTTTTTTTGTTCTAAAAATTGCTACAATTCTTTGAGCACGATTGAATCCAAAAATTAAATTGCTGTTGAATACCATTTATTGAACAGCTCTTACTATTAACACAAAAGCTTGCAACATCATATAATAATTCATCACTTTCGCCAGCCTCGGCTTGTTCATTTTTTTGATTTGTGTATTTTCCATTGATTTCTTTAATTGATCATGCGTAAATACATAATCTGGAGCTGCTTCATTACAAATAAAATCACAAACTTCAGTTATTTCATCATCAGAAACAAAGGCTCCTTGAACACGCTGTGGAGCATCTATATCCTTAATAAGCATATCACCCTTACCAAGTAGGTTTTCAGCACCACCCTCATCAAGAATAGTATTACTATCAACATAAGCTGCAACACGGAAAGCTATTCTTGTTGGAATGTTTCCTTTAATATTTCCTGATACAACCTGAACTGTTGGTCTTTGAGTTGCTACAACCATATGAATTCCTGCTGCACGAGCCTTAGCGGTAATACGCTTAATATTATCCTCAATTTCAGCACCACCACCAGTCATTAAATCTGCAAGCTCATCAATAACAATAATGATATATGGAAGCTTCTCAAGAGATAATTCAGGGTGTGCCTTGGCCTTCTTATTATAATCACCAATATTACGAACACGGTTAGCATTCAAAACCTGATATCTTCTTTCCATTTCCTCAACAGCCCATTTTAAAGCTCCAGGTACTAATGAAGCATCTGTAATTATTGGCGTAATTAAATGTGGTAGACCTGTATAAAAGCTAAATTCTACCTGCTTAGGATCAACTAAAATAAGCTTTAATTCATCAGGCTTATTTTTCAACAATAAGCTAATTAGAATTGTTGACATACAAACAGATTTACCTGATTTAGTAGCACCGGCAACAAGACAGTGAGGCATATCATCAATACATCTGGAAATAGGATTACCGTCAATATCCTTACCTAACATAACCATTGTCTTGTTTTCACTTTTGATAAAATCATCAGTAATAATATCACCAAAGCATACCATTTCTGTCTTATCATTTGGAACCTCAATACCAACTGTCTTTTTTCCAGGAATTGGCGCTAAAATACGGATACTCTTTACACCAAGATTCATTTGGAAATTCTCGTGAAGGCTTTTTACACGGGCAACCTTTTGACCAGCCGCAAGCATTATTTCATAACGAGTAAAGGCTGGACCCTTCGTATAATTAACTACTTCACCCTCAACATCAAAGGATTTTAAAGTATCATTAATAATATCCTTCTTCTCTTCAAGCCAAGCAGGAACCTCATCACTTGAAGCACCTGATTTTTTAAAGATATCAAGTGGTGGTAGCCTATAATCATCATATTTACCACTAACAGCCTTAGGACTACTTATAGCTTCCTCTACCTTTGGCTTATTATCATCATATACAATTTCTTGAATAGGCTTTTCTAAATCTAAAGGCTTATCAACACTAATAGGCTTTTTCAATAACTACAGGCTCTTCTTTCTTTATTTCTTCATCACTTGACTTAAATAAGAAACTTGGAATTGATGAAGCCTTAGGCTCCTCTAATTTAGGATCAAAGGAATTATATTCATATTCATCATCAAAATTAATGTCTAAATTAATAGTCTTCTGTTCTAAGGCAGGCTCCATAGATTTTGGCACTTCCTTAATAGAAGGCTCTTGATCGATTTCCTCAACAAACGAGAAGCCAAGTTTTTTTTCTTTTTAGGTTCAACAATTTCTTTTTTTTATTTTCAACAGGTGTTTCGTATTTAACGCCAAATAATTTTTTTCGCGTTCTTTATTAGATATTTTTGTGAAAAATTCTGGGTATTTACTACCATATTTTTCTTAAAAGCTCTTCCTCTTTAATATGTTTATCCTCTTCAGAACGAAAGGCATCATAGGCTGAATCAACATTAATTGAGCCTTGGTTATCTGAATATACTACCTTATCCTTTACTTGACTACCAAAAAAAACTGAGCCAATCTCACCCATAGAAAACTTAGGCTTTGAGGTAATTAATCCTTCATCAGATTCTGTAACCTGAGGTATTTTAAATGGTTCTTCCTTTTCAATAGCTTTAGGCTGTTTTTTCTTAAATAATCCCATTTTATTGTTCCTTTCTTCTAAATAATTTATGTTTTTTTGTTTGTTTTTTTAAAGCAATTGGCTTAACAGTTTCATCCTTAGTAAATTCTAAGTCATCATCCATTAAATTTTCATCACCAATTTCTTCAACAATTTCAGCAACACCACTATCAATTGTTACATCCTTATCAAAAAAACACTCTTAGAATATATTTTTATACGTTTCTTCGCCAATTATTCCCATAATAACTAGGCATAGCTTCTTTAAAAAGTAAATTCATTGATGCCGTAGAAATAAATCTTTTAGCCCACCATAAGGGATTAATAACATTAATTACCTTCTTTGCAGCAGTCAAGGTTTCGGAAATCTTATATTTCTTAGTAGCTTTAATGATTGGATTTTTCATCAATTGTTTTTTTAACATCTGTCCAACCAACAATCGTTGATATTTTTTTAATTTTTCTAAATATTCTCAAGCCACGCTTTGATAATATTTCATCAACACGTAAGGAAATATAATTAGCTAGCAATACTAATTCATCAATACTAAGCTCAAAAAAACTGGATGTTTACTATTTGGAAAAAAATCTTGAAGCAATATGAATAACAAGCTCCTTAGATAAATTATAGCAATATCCAATCATTGCGTCCTCACCTTTACGTTTTTTTATCCTTAAAAAGCATTTTGATCATCTAAAAATAATTTTTTTGATTTCTTCTTCACTTTCATCATTAATTTGTTACTTAATAATATATTTCTTTTTTTATTTAATGATAATAATATCAATAATAAATAGACTAAGGCAAATATAGCAAATCCTACACCCAGTCCAATTAAAAAAACTAAAGAAATTGGCAAAAATTTATAATGTTATTTAAAAATCATTTTAAATTATTCCTCCAATTCCACATATACATTAATTATACAATAAATGCATTACTTTTTTTAAAAGCCTAAAAATATAAAAAAATAAGAGTAGTCACTACTCTTATTCCAAGCCAATTGATTCCATCAAATATTTACCATTTGTGGTTTTTACATTGACCTTCCTTTTATTTTATAATCAAATTTAATCTTATCATTATCATAATCTTCATTAAAATGGTAATTTAAAAACATTTTCAATTTTACATAGTTCGAAATCATGTGTTGAAATAATCGCATATTGATTCAATAGCTTTTCAATAACCCTGGTAGCGCCAACAAGTCTATCAGATGCATTAGTTCCTTAAATATCTCATCAATAAGTGCAAATATTTTTTTTCGCCTCGTTTTATGCCATCAATAATATTTTTTTATTCTCTTAAGCTCAGCATAAAAGGTTGAAATACCCTCTAATGTTAAATCATTAACACGAAGTGATGTATAAAGTGATAATTTTGGAGCTTCATAATGGCTTGCAGCTACTGCACCACCAGCCATAAATAAAACATAATTAATGCCTAATGATCTCATAAATGTTGTTTTTCCACTCATATTTGAGCCAGTTAAAATAACTACACCATTTAATGTAAAAATCACTACCAATAGGATTCTTTATAAGAGGATGACGAACATCTTTTTACTACAAAGCTTTCTCCAAGCTTAGGAAATGTAGTATCAGGAAGAACAATATTTATATTCGCCAAGGATAAATATGCTTCTTTAATTGCTAAATTATCAATAAGATTAAAAAAATGAATCTAATTGCTTAGTACTAAATTGCTTCATTTTTTTAATAATATAAAGAAATCTAAAAAGAACATATTACCAAATAAATAAACAAAAAAATATTCTTTCTGCTTGCAATTAAATCACATAATGAATTAACTTTATTTAAAGATTTATAGTCACATTCCTCACCAAGTTCCTTAAACAAGGTCTTATATCCTCTAAGCCCTGAAGAAATACTTGCTGTCTCGTAAGTAAAAAAATCTCATTATTGGAAAAATAAAACTCTAGTATAAGCAAATTGGAGTAATAAGGTAATAATACTTATTCCGATAAAAAGAAATATTTATAAAAAGAAAGACAAATTCCTAGAATAAAAAAATAATGGGTAACAATATTAATCCAATAAAAAGATTTTTTTATTAAAGCTAATATTGCTACTTACTAATGATTTTAAAGCAATTAAATCATCTAAATTATAATCATTTGCCTTTACCTGAAAACATCTTTAAAAGCGATATTATATTTTAAAGCAACATCTAAATCACTAAATTTTTTTCAACTTCTTTTTGAGTTAGTTTCTATATCATTAGTACCATTCTTTAGCATATCTGCAAGCTTCTCCTTACCACTTGGAGTTTTAGCACTACAAATAAATTGATATAATGATTTTTTTTACCAAAAAAATATCTAAATCATGTTCCTTATCAGTTTTTTTAAATATTTAGCACCATTATCACTAAATTGCATCCATTTACCATTATCTCTATAAAGATATTCATCTAACACTGAATTTACTAAATCTAATCTTTTTTTCTCCTTTTTAAAGAAGTGAGAATAATATGCTCCTAGGCTAGCAAATATAATCGCGCATATAATTAAAAAAATAATAATAAAAAAATTTTTGCTTTTAGACTTATTCCACAAATAAGAAAAAAATTATAAATATAATTACAATCAAAATTCTTATCTTTGAAAAATTCATCACATTTTTTTATTGATTTTTTTCTAATTCAATATTATTAGCCTTTTTTTAATATTTTTTTTATTTCATCAATTTTCATAATTTCAAAAAGAGTCCAGTAACCTAGACTCTTTTCCTTTCTTCAATTATTAGTATTTAATAACAATAGGCTTTGTATGCCAAATTTCATCATTATATTGACGAATTGTACGATCTGATGTGAAGAAGCCACTCTTAGCAGTATTTACAATTGACATGTGAAGCCACTTCTCTTGATTCTTATATAATTCATTTGCTCTTTCCTGAGCCTTAACATAAGAATCAAAAATCCTTTAATACAAAAATAATGATCTCCATATAATAAGTTATCACGAATTACGCTGAACTCATCAGGAGCAACATTTGTAAAGAAACCATTTGTTAATTGATCAATAACCTCATGTAGACGAGGATCGTTGTTATAAATATCCATTGGGTTATAACCACCCTCACGATAAATTTTATTAACCTCATCAGAATTCATTCCAAATATTATCATATTGTCATCGCCAACTAAATCATGGATTTCCACATTTGCGCCATCCATTGTACCAATAGTTATTCCACCATTCATCATAAATTTCATATTTCCTGTACCTGAAGCTTCCTTAGATGCAGTAGAAATTTGTTCAGAAAGGTTAGCTGCTGGCATAATTGTTTCAGCATATGTTACATTATAATTTACTACAAATACTACCTTTAATAAACTATTAGTCTCATAATCATTATTAACCTTATCAGCAATTGTATTAATTAGCTTAATTACCTTTTTTTAGCAAAAGAAATAGCCAGGAGCTGATTTTTGCACCAAAAAAATAAATGTATGAGGATGATAATTAGCCATAAATTCTTTATCAGTTTTTAATCTATTATATACATACATAATATGTAGGGCATTCATTAATTGACGCTTATATTCATGTAATCTCTTAACCTGAATATCAAAAATTGAATGAACATCAATGCTTACACCCTGAGAATTATAAATCTTATTTGCAAGGGCCTTTTTTCTAGCAAGCTTCATTTGAGCAAATAAAGCCTGAACCTTTTTATCATCAGCATATGGTAAAAGTTTCTCCATTAAATTAGGATTACTAACCCATTCCTTACCACAATATTCATTTAAAATCTCTGTAAGCTCAGGATTTGATTGCACTACCCAACGTCTATGAGTTATACCATTAGTCTTATTATTGAACTTACCAGGATAATAATCATTAAATACCTTCATTTCAATATTCTTTAAAATTTCAGTATGTAGGGCAGCAACACCATTAACACTAAATGATCCAGCAATAGCAATATTAGCCATATGAACAAGACCATCCTTAATAATAGCCATTTGACTTGCTTGATATGAATCATCACCATATTTTGCAGCAATTTCAATTAATAGTCGGCGATTAATTTCTTCTGTAATTGTATATATTCTTGGTAATAATCTCATAAATAAAGATACTGGCCATTTTTCCAAAGCTTCGGCTAAAATAGTATGGTTTGTATAAGCACAACAATTCTTAGTTATATTCCACGCTTCATCCCACTCTAGGTTTTCTTCATCAACTAATATACGCATTAATTCTGGAATAATTAAAGCTGGGTGAGTATCATTGATATGGAAGCATACCTTTTTCACTTAAATTCTTAACTGTACCAAATCTTTTTTTATGATAGCGAATTGCCGAAATAACACCAGCGGAAACAAAAGAAATATTGTTGCTTCAAGCGAAGAAGCTTACCCTCCTCTGTATCATCATTTGGATAAAGCATTGAAGATATCTCTCTTAATTTTTGAGTGATATGTAAAGGCATCATCAGGGTATGTATTTGCAGGCTCTGCACTCCATAAACGAAGATTATTTACAACATGATTTCCATCACCAATAATTGGAATATCATAAGGAACAGCCTTAACATATTCGGCATTCTTATGTCTAACAATAAGCTTACCCTTTTCGCTATCCATTTCAATATAGCCAAAAAAAGGAATTTCAACTGCTTCTTCTGGCTTTCTAATTTCCCAAACGTTAACATCCTTTAACCAACGATCTGGATGCTCTACCTGATAACCATTACGAATTCCTTGCTCAAAGAATCCATAGCGATAACGAATACAGTTTCCATAGACAGGAAGTCCAAGGCTAGCAGCAGAATCCATAAAGCAGGCAGCAAGTCTACCAAGTCCACCATTACCAAGTCCAGCATCTGTTTCTTGATGCTCAACCTCATTAATATCAATGCCAAGCTCACTAAATGCTTGCTTTTACAAGCGGATAAATTCCCGCATTCATTAAATTATTTGTAATCATTCTTCCCATTAAGAATTCCATTGAGAAGTAATATACCTTTTTTTCTTTATTTTTCAAATTGTTTTTTTATTGTTTCGTGCCAATCTTTTGCGATATAATAACGAACCATCTCACCTAAGACAACATATTGCTGATATGGTGTTGATTCCTTAAATTCTATTGCATATTTATTTTCAACATTAGAAATAAATGCTTTTTTTAAATGAGGCAACACTTTTTAAAAATCTAAATCTTCCATTTTTTTCCTCCATTAAACACTAAAAATTATAGCATATTAAAAATCTACTTATCAATTATATTATTGGTAGCTGAAGTCTTTTTTTCACATTTTTTTCACATTTCATTTTGAACATACAAATACCAAGAGGCGGAATTGTGATAAAAAAATTGAATTTAAGGAATGCATATATTCTTTTTTTCTGCCTTATGGTTTCTTAAAGGTTTAGGATTAATTTTATTTGAACCGCCATAAATATCCCTATCACTATTAAAAAAATTTCATAATAACTTCTTTTTCCAGGAACACCAATTTTATAATTTTTGATAGGTGTTTGGAGTAGCATTCATTACTACAACAATATGCTCATCAAATTTCTTAGAAAAATCTAACATAAACATATAGACTTTGATTAGCATTATCAGCATCCAAATATTTAAATCCCATTGGATCATGATCTAAGGACCACATCGCCGGCTCATTTTTGTATAAGCAAGTCAAGTGTTTCATAAACAATGATGTACTATCATGAGCTGGAAACTTTAATAAAAACCCAATCAAGTTCATGTTGAAATGCCCATTCTGAAAATGGGGCCATTTCTTGTCCCATAAAAATAAGCTTTTTACCAGGATGAGTAATCGTATATCCCATTAATAATCTAAAGTTAGCAAACTTCTGCCAATAATCTCCAGGCATTTTATCAAGTAAAGTCTTTTTACCATGAACAACCTCATCATGAGATAAAGGTAAAAATAAATTGTTCACTATAATTATACATCATTGAAAAATGTTAATTGATTATGATGGTACTTTCGATAAATTGGATCACGTTTAAAAATAAGTAAGTGTGTCATTCATCCAGCCCATATCCCATTTATAATCAAATCCAAGACCACCAATTGATGATGGCTTAGTAACACCAGGATAATCACTAGAATCCTCTGCCATTAATAGAACTCTATCATCATAGCCAAAAAAATAATTCTACTTAATTCTCTTAAAAAAATCACATGCTCCTTTATTTTCACCACGATTTTTTTATTACCCATATAATAGATAATATTACTAACCGCATCAACTCTAAAGCCATCAATATGATAATATTTTTAAGAAAAACATTGCATTAGAATATAAAAATGATCTTGTAATTCCTTTTCCCAAATCAAGATTAGCTGTACCCCATTCCAAATTTTCTCTAATATTTGGATCAGGATAATCATATAATGGTGTTCCATCAAATAAATAAAGACCATTTTCATCCTTACAAATATGTCCAGGAACCCAGTCAAAAATTACTCCATATCCTGCCTGATGAAGCATATCGACCAAATACATTAAATCCTTAGGTGTACCATATCTAGATGTTGCTGAATAATAGCCAGTTCCCTGATAGCCCCATGATGCATCTAGGGGATGCTCATATACTGGCATAAACTCAATATGAGTATAACCAAAATCCTTTAAATAATCAATTAGCATAGGTGCAAGCTCACGATAAGTATAATAGCCATTTTCTTCTTCACTTTTACGCTTCCATGAGCCTAAGTGAAGCTCATAGATAAGCATAGGCTTATCATAAACCTTGGGATGAGTATACATCCAATAATCATCATGCCAGTCATAGCCGTTAATTTCATACACTATCGAATCCTTTAATGGTCTAAGTGCACTATAAAAAGCATAAGGATCGCTTTTATATTTCTTTGAGCCATCAGGAAGAATTAATTCATATTTATAGCGCTTATTTTCAAAAATCACCCTCTAAATATAAATACCATATTTTTTTGAATTAATCTTTTGCATTTGACATTTTTTTCGGCAGAAAAAAATTATTCCATTCGCCTAAAAATACCAGCCTTTATAGCATTTGGTGCATATAAACAAAAATTCACAACCGATTTTTCTTACCAGCTTCATCATATACTAAATGAGCACCAAATATCTCATATGCTCTTGTATCATCACCTTGATCCAAGTAATATAAAAAAAGTTAGAATCAATTCTATAATAGATTCTCATAAATTAAGAACCTCCTTAAAAAAATTATGTCATATCTTACTTATATTTTAACAAAAAAACTACTTTTTAACAACACAAAAAAATAACAAAAAAAGCTAGATAACTATCATCTTATCTAGCATTAATTTAAATAATTATATTATTTATAATGAATTTATGCATTCATTAATTAAATTGTAATTAAACCCTCGATTGAGTAAGGCTCTCGTTTGCTTATTTCTATCCTTATTATTATTTTTTTATTTAAGTATTTTATTATTGCTGCTTTATAGATTTCATCACTAACCTCTCCTAAGGAAGTATCAATTATTTCACCTGATACTCTCGCCTCCTTAAGCTTGTATTCAATATATTTTTCGCCATAGCCTAAATTTAAATAATGCTCAATAAGTGACCTAGCATATAAATCATCATTTATTATTTTTTTAAGGCAACAAGTTCATCTAAAAATTAAATCTATGGCCTCATCGGGCGTAGAAATTTTCTTTAAATATAGTGAATACTGATATCTACTTTTCAAATATGTACTAGCGTATTTTATAAGCTTATTTTTTTATAAGAATTGTAAGATGACTCCTTAATCAATTCCTTATATAGTGTATCATCTATTTCCTTATTCTTAATTAAGCGGTATTTAACAACAAAAATCCTCATCAACATTTAAAGCAATACCATTTTCAAAAAAATAACATCATAAAGATTTTTTTATTCTTCTTTAAATCTACTACCTTAATCATTTTATTTCTGTATCTCCATAATAACCAACAACCTCTCTAGTTGTTGACATAAAGGTAAAGGCATTTTTATCTATTTCTTTGATAAAATCAGCAAGCTTATAGCTCTCGTCCTTATCTAAGGTACAAATAACCAAAGTTTTATCTTCTCCCGTATAGCCACCTTTACAATCAACTAATGTTACACCACGCTCAATTTCTTTAAATATCATTTCTTTAACTAAATCAGGCTTAGTCGTTATAATATAGGCTGTTCTTCTTGATTTAGCATTCATTGATATGTTGTCAACAATATAACCAGTAAGAATAACTGCAATAACTCCGTACACAACATGTTCAATATTATAGCTAAATGCTCCTTTAAAGCCAAGGCCGCCTATAATTACTACTATCCAATCTGTCAAATACATTGTTTTAGATAATGGCATATGGAAATATTTACATAAAATTTTTTTTGAATAACATCCATCCCACCTGTACAGCCATTATTTCTAAAGCATAATCCAAGTCCTAAGGCCACTAAAAGGGCACCACATAGGGCACATATAATAAGCCTTCCTTCCCTTATATTATCATAAAAGAAATTAGGATTACAGGTTTTCTCTAAGGCTAAAAAGTAACGTTGGTGATAACAATGAAGCATAAATTGTTTTTTTAAAAAAAGAAGCTTCTACCAATTAAAAAAACAATCCTAAAAAAATAAGGTTATAATGTTAAAAGCATACATAAAAAAATTGAAGAAGGAACACCAAAGGTCTCATTTATTATTAAAGCAATTCCCATTCCTCCACCAGTAACCAAATTAGCAGGTGTATAGAAGAAAAAGAACCCTAAATCAAGTAAAAATACCCCTAAGGTTATTTCTAATATTGCCAAAAGCTTTCTATACCACTTTTTGTTTTTAAGCATTTTTTTCACCTGCTATTTTTTTAAGATATGCATCAATAAATACCTTTATATCCCCATCCATAACTGCCGTAACATTACCCATTTCCGCATTAGTTCTATGATCCTTAACAAGTGTATAAGGGCAAAAATACATAGGATCTTATTTGTGAGCCAAAGCCAATATCCATTTGTTCACCCTTAATATTCTTCATTTCAGCCTCATGCTTTTTAATTTCAAGCTCTAAAAGCTTACTTTTAAGAATCTTCATCGCAACATCTTTATTTTTTAATTGACTTCTTTCATTTTGACAGGTAACCACTATTCCGGTTGGCTTATGGGTAATTCTAACTGCTGAATCAGTTGTGTTAACACTTTGGCCACCAGCTCCACTACTATGATATACATCAATTTTAATATCCTCATCATTTATTTTTATATCATCATTAGCCTCAAGCATTGGATAAACATCCACACTAGCAAATGAGGTATGCCTTCTTTTATTAGCATCAAATGGTGATATCCTCACTAAACGATGAACTCCTCTTTTCACCCTTTAGCATACCATAGGCATATTTACCATGAATCTCAATAGTAACACTTTTTATACCAGCCTCTTCACCCGCAAGATAATCAATAGTTTTTAGCCTTAAAATTATTCTTTGTACAAAAATCTCAAATACATACGATAAAGCATATCAGCCCAGTCCATAGATTCTGTTCCCCCAGCTCCAGGATGAATTTCTAAAAATACAATCAAGCGTATCATATTTGTCACACAAAAAGTGATTTTTTTCTTCTATTAAATTTAGCTTTTCATCAAACGCTACAATTTCTTCATCTAGCATTTCTGCATATGACTCGTCAAGCAAAGCTATTTCATCTAATTCCTTAAGATCATTAAATCCTTTTTTTTAATGACTCATAATCAGTCTTTTTTTCTTTTTAAATTATTAGCTTCGTCAATTATTTTTCTTAGCATTTGCTTGATCAGACCAAAAGTTTGCATCAGCTATTTGTGCCTCTAATTTTTTTAATATAGGTTCATTTTCTTCAATCTTCAAAGCAACATATAAATCATTTATTTTCGCACTGAAGGCTTCAAAAATACTTGTTTATTTCATAGCGTTCCATCTTAATTCCTCCATTTAACAAAAAAAGACTCCTTTTACAGAGTCTTATCATACTATCTTCCATGGCAATACTTATATTTCTTACCACTACCACAAGGACATGGATCATTACGTCCAACCTTTGGCATAGCATTCTTTATTGAATCACGTTTTACTTCGCCACCCTTAGAATCGTTAGTTGCAAGATCTGAACGCTCTTCACGATGATCATTTGCACGAATTTGGGCACGAATAAGATATTTAGCAACATCCTTATTTATGTTCTTCATCATAATCTCAAACTTACTAAAGCCTTCAGCTTGATATATTTGTAATGGATTTTCTTGAGCATAAGCTGATAAACCAACTCCTTGACGAAGTGCTTGCATATCATCAATATGCTTTTGCCAGAAGGTATCTAGAACCCTTAAAAACAACAACCTTTAAAAAAATTCCTCATATACCTCTTTAGGGAAATTATCTTTCTTTTCATATAATCTCTTAGTTGCCTCAGACATTATATATTCAACTATCTCATTATCATCCTTAGTTTTGATAATATCAACACTTAAAACTGGTCCACCAAAGAATTCAGTATTAAATACGTTACAAATTCCTTCATCATCGATATCGTATTTATTATTACCAACCTGTTTCATATGTGAATAGGCAACATCCTCAATAGCCTTATGAAGCATATTTAAAGCTAAATCCTCAATACTATCTCTAGTTATTACCTCTGTACGTTCACTATAAAATAATTCTCTTTGTCTACGCATTACATCATCATACTTTAAGACATTTTTACGTGTATCAAAGTTGTTTCCCTCAATACGCTCTTGGGCATTTGTTACAACCTTAGTAAACATTTTACTTTCAAGTGGCTTTGTTAAATCACCATCAGAATTCATTTTTATAATCCATTCAAGTCTATTTTTAAATGAATCACCACCAAAGCGCATTAACAAATCGTCCTCAGTAGAAATATAAAATCTAGTAAAGCCAGGGTCACCTTGACGACCAGAACGTCCTCTTAATTGGTTATCAATACGTCTTGATTCATGACGTTCAGTTCCAAGTACACAAAGTCCACCAAGAGCTCTAACCTCATCATCAATTTTAATATCAGTACCACGTCCAGCCATATTAGTAGCAATAGTAACTGAACCCTTCTCACCGGCATGAGAGATTATTTCTGCCTCACGCTCATTATTTTTAGCATTTAGTACTTCATGCTTGATACCTTCCTTCTTAAGAAGGCTAGATACGTGCTCTGAAACATCAACACTTATTGTACCAACAAGAATTGGCTGACCATTTGCATGACGAGCCTTAATTTCCTCAATTAATGCATTAAACTTATCTTCAGCCTTAATAAATAAATAATCTGGCATATCCTGTCTAATAACTGGTCTATTGGTAGGAACCTCTACAACATACATATTATAAATATCTCTAAATTCCTCTTCTTCAGTTTTAGCAGTACCTGTCATACCTGCAAGCTTCTTATACATTCTAAAGAAATTTTTGATAGGTAATTGTGGCAACTGTAACAGTTTCCTTCTTGATTTCAACATTTTCTTTAGCCTGAATTGCTTGATGTAAGCCCTCTGAATATTGACGTCCCTTTAAAACACGTCCTGTAAATTAATCAACAATTACTACTTCGCCATCCTGAACTAAATATTCAACACCATTATGGAAAATATAATTAGCTCTTAGCGCATTTTTGAATGTGGTGAACAATACTTACATATTGAATATCATAAATATTAGAAACGCCAAAGAATTTTTTTCAGCCTTTTTCAATTCCTGAAGGAGTTAAGGTAATAGTCTTAGTTTCAATATCAATTTCATAATCATTATCAGCTAATCTTTTTAGCAAATGTATCACCCTGAATATATAAATTAGCATTATTTCTTTCACCACCACTAATAATAAGTGGAGTTCTTGCTTCATCAATTAAAAATTGAGTCGACCTCATCAATAATGGCAAAATTAAGTCCTCTTGACTGAACAATATCCTCTTTAAAAACAACCATATGGTCTCTTAAATAATCAAAACCAAGTTCTGAGTTTGTTGAATAAAGAATATCACAATCATATGCCTGTTTTTTTCTTCTCTTGAAATATCTCTTAGATTTAAACCAACAGTTAATCCTAAAAAGCGGTAAATTTCACCAATAGGGCCATCAGTCTCACGTTTAGCAAGATATTCATTGACAGTTACGATATGAACTCCATCGCCACCAAGAGCATTCAAATATGCCGGCATAACAGCAGTCAAGGTTTTACCTTCACCTGTTTTCATTTCAGCAATATTTCCTCCATGTATAGCAATAGCACCGGCTACCTGAACAAAGAATGGTTTCATACCTGTAACACGATAAGCTGCCTCACGAACAACTGCATAAGCTTCAACTAAAATGTCATCTAAGGTCTTGCCTGTTTTTAACAATTCTTTAAAATAAGGAGTCTTAGCCTTAAGCTCATCATCACTTAGTCTTTGTATTTCTGGCTCTAAAGCAAAAAAACCTTTCGAGCTAATTTTTTTCACAGCGTTTATATTCTTTTTCGACCTGAGTCAAACATATTTTTTTAATAAAACCCATTTTAATACCTCTCATTGTACAATAATACATCTTAAATGATAACACATTTATCACGATTTTTTTCAAGAAAAAAAGTACCTGCTATAAAGCAGATACTACAAAATAAATTATTTTGTTTCGATTACGGCATAATTACCATCATTTCGCAAATACACAACATTAACCTTATGTGAATTCTTATCTAAATATACGAAGAAATTATGACCAAGTAATTCCATTTGCTCAATTGCTTCTTCTCTAGACATTGGTGTAAGCTCTAAATTCTTTTGTCTTACAACCTCACCTAGCTCTTCAGTAGCGCTTGGAGCCTCTTGGCTACGAATTCCTTCTTTACCACGGCGAGACATTCTAGTTTTGTATTTTCTAATTTGTCCTAGTAGCTTATCAACAACCTGATCAATTGCTACATTCAAATGTGGTGCTAGGGCTTCTGCTCTTAAAATTAAGCCCTTAGCTGGAATTGTAACCTCTACCTTGTGACCTTCCTTATAAATCTTGCAAACAACGCGAGCCGTTACATCAGTAGTATCATCTAAGAAATTTTCAATCTTAGAAAGCTTTAATTCCGCATACTCACGATTTGCATCAGATGGTGTAAAACCATTCTTTCCTAAAACTTCAACTTTCATAAAAAGTCACTCCTTTACTTTGTTTTTTTCTACAATAGTATTATAGCATTTTTTAAAAGCGTTTTCAATTACTTTACTTACTTTTTATAAACATTTTGTGCTTGTAATCCTTCGTCGCCAACAATCAAATCAAATTCAACTAATTGCCCTTCACTAAGCGTTTTAAAGCCATCATCTTGAATTTGACTATAGTGAACGAATATATCATCGTAATTTTCTTTTTACTATAAAGCCATATCCTTTCTCATTGTTAAACCACTTAACTTTTCCTACTAACATTTTATTATACCTCCTAATGACCATATTATAAAAATTAAGTGTTATATTTTTTTCAATAAAAAAATCATAACAAAAAACGACTATATTTTTTTACTTTATGACATATTATAACAATTTTTTTATTAGCATTTGCCATAATATGATATTTAATAATATTATATGTCGAATCATTCAAACAAAAAAATCATATAAGATAGCTATATCACCTCTATTAAGAATAATTTCCAATAAATAGGCGTAATCATAGGCGTATTTTTTAGAATCACCATCACCTACAATGTAGATATCAATATCATTTTGTTCAACAATTATTCTTGTCATATCAATCTTAATAGCTTTAGGCTTACATTTGTCACAAATATATTGAGTATCACCGCTAAATAAATTATTCAATTTTTCTTCTTACATAAAAATTCTTGATTACAACATAAACATCTCATCACTTATATATATACGAAAAAAAGAAGCATTTTTTTACTAAAAAAATGTCTCAATATTCTTTCTATTAAATTTAAAGGATAATATTCCATTGGGGGATTAGGATAAACACAAATCAATCTATAAATATATAGTGATAAATAAAGTATTGAACAAATTATCCAAAAAAATAAGGCGAACAAAAAAATTTATTTATTCTTTTATGCTTATTAAAAAAATAATTACAAAAAGCAATAATAGGTAACAACCAAAAATAAAGGGTGATAATAAAACGCTCCCTTAATATCTAGATGAAAAAAAGACATAAGTAAGCTCTTGTAATTCCACAGCCCGGACAAGGAATACCAAATATTTGCTTATAAATACAGGCGGGAATATTTTTTTAAAAACTAAACCAAATAATAATGAATAAGCTATTAATCCTCCACCAATGATTAAAAATTTCTAGCCATTTTTTTCCTTTAGAATTATCAAATATTCACTAATCAACTTTTTTTCATCAATTTTATCAAATATTTCATCAATGTCATCTTTGGCTTTTTGATGTTTCTGGCTCTATTTCCTTTTCATTTGTAAATTTGGACTTATTTAAACCAAATTCATTAATAATTGCCGGAGCAATATTTAAATCACCTCTAGTTTTTTTAAGTGTTTCATTATTAAGAGGCATTCTAACATTAACCTCCAAAGAATTAACATTATTAATAGCTACATATAGCTTACCACCTAAAAAAAGGCATAAAATTGTTGACCCCTATATAATTCAGATAAAGCTAAAAATTCTATCAATCATCTTAGGAGTCAAAAATATAAAAAGCCATCCTCTTGAAACTCAGCAAGTGCTGAATATTTTTTTATTAAAGGCAATACTTTCTGTCTCAAATTTTACTAAGTTATTTCTTTTTTTGCTTTCCTGGTAAAATATATAGCGTTTTATTCATATCCTTATTAAAAATCAAAAATATAAAAAAATCTACCATTAAAATAAGGACGATAGGTAACAATTCTATGACCTTTAGAATCAGTTGTTTCAATTCTTTCCTCTAAGGTAACATCACTCATTTCAAATAAAACATCATCATAGCTAGACTTAATATAATCCTCGCCATGATAGCGATCAGGCTTTCTAAAAAAGCCAGGGTGAAGTACTGATGAAATACCAACCATTCCATCAGGATTATAAATAGCAGCATCGCCAAAAAGTATCCTTAACAAGTGCTCTTACAACATTTTCTTTATACTTCTTACTAAATTTTTTTAATATGACCCTGAGCAATAATAATTAAGATAATTCCAATCACCAAAAGGATATAGCCTAAAAATACTAATAGTATTTGTCAAAGATAAAAACCAAACCAACAATTATTAAAAATCAAGCCAAGAGGCATTTTTTTATTCTTGTTTTTTTGAATAAACTTCCTTTCGCTCGGCTTCTAATTTTTTTCAATTTCATTATTCATAAGTTCCTCCACAAAAAAAGGTATGTGGCCTAAAGCTACATACCTATTTACTAAAAATTCCATTTTAACATCTTGACGCTTTGAGGCCTCAGCTTCAAAGAAATCACGCTTTGTAAACTTACTTCCAGCAACAATGCTATTAGGGAATACAGCGATTTTCTTATTATAAATTGCAACATTAGAATTGTAAGTAGATCTTGCAGCTTGAAGGTTTTCCTCAACCTCTTCAATGCTACTTTGAAGCTTCATAAATACCTGACTTGCCTTCAATTCTGGATAACGCTCAACAACTAAATTAATTTGCTTTGCTGCTTCAGTCATTTGGTTATTAAATTCTGACTTATCCTTCATAGATGCATTACTTGTAGGCTGTCTCATAGAAATAACATCAGTTAATGTATCATGCTCATGCTTCATATAGCCTTTTTGTTGTATCAAACATTTTTTTGTTAGTAAATCAAATCTCTTAGTTAAATATACATCAATTCTTGATGAAGAATTGTCGATATCTACTAACATTCTCACAAAGCTATTTCTAACAGAAATATACCAGCTTATGATAATAACAATTGCAAGAACAACAATAGCTGCTATAATAAGACCTATCAATGCTCCTTGTCCAATTAAAAACATTTTCCATGTCCTCCTTATTAAACTTAACCTATTATGGCTATCTATGATAATTATATCACAAGATTTTTACCAAAAAAATAGATAATTCATATTTTTTTTCACAATTTTTTTATAGATTAAAGTAATTTTTTTAATTCTTGAACCTTATCTAATTTTTCCCAAGGTAAATCTAAATCATCACGTCCAAAGTGTCCATATGTAGCAGTTTGCTCATAAATAGGACGCTTTAAATCTAAGTGATTAATAATTCCACTTGGAGTTAATGGGAATATTTTCTCAATTGCTTTTTCAATTTCACGCTCAGATACCTTTGCTGTATTAAAGGTATCAACTAAAATAGAGGTGGGTTGAGCAACACCTATTGCATAAGATAATTGAAGCTGAACCTTATCAGCAAGACCAGCAGCAACAATATTTTTAGCAATATATCTTGCCATATATGATGCACTTCTATCAACCTTTGATGGATCCTTACCACTAAATGCTCCACCACCATGTGCTGCTGCGCCACCATAGGTATCAACAATAATCTTTCGACCTGTAAGTCCACTATCACCAGCAGGACCACCAACAACAAATCTTCCTGTTGGATTAAATAGATATTTAGTGTTTTTATCAACCAATGCTTCTGGTACAACCTCATCTACAACATATTTTTTAATATCTCTTGAAAGATCATCTAAGCTAACCTCTGGAGAATGCTGTGTTGAAATTAAAACAGTATCAATTCTTTTAACCCTACCATCATCATTATATTCAACTGTAACCTGAGTTTTACCATCAGGACGTAAATAATCTAAAATTTTATTTTTTCTAACATCTGTTAATCTCTTAGCTAGCTTATGAGCTAAAGAAATTGCAAGTGGCATATATTCCTTAGTTTCATTGCAGGCATAACCAAACATTATACCTTGATCTCCAGCCCCTTGCTCATGATTTTTTGTTTCATCAACACCAAGAGCAATATCTGGTGATTGAGGATCAATTGCCACTAATACTGCTAAATTGTCAGCATCAAAGCCAAATTTACCTCTTGTATAACCTATTTTTCTTACTGTCTCACGAACAATTTTTTGTATATCAACATAATGATTAGTAGTAATTTCACCAAAAACAACAACAAGTCCTGTAGTACATATTGTTTCACAGGCAACACGTCCATTAGGATCGTTTTTTAAAATATCATCCAATACTGCATCACTTATTTGGTCAGCAATCTTGTCTGGGTGTCCTTCAGTAACTGATTCACTTGTAAAGAACTTTGACATTATAATACCTCCTTAAAAGCCTTTGTTAATTGATCCGCACATGAGGTAGGTTTATTACCACATGTATTTCCCTCTAAAATCTTTACTACATCTTCCATTTTTGCCCCATCAACAAGCTTAGATATAGCCTTTAAATTTCCAGGACATCCTCCTAAAAACTTAACGTTATAAACACGACCATCCTCGTAATCAAATTCGATTTGCTTTTGAACAAACACCTTGTGTTTTTATAAATTTTATGATTCATTTTTTTATCCTCCTAGCATTCATCATATATTTTTTTCAAAATCATCTTGAAATTTAACAAATCTATCAAAAAAATATCTGCATCAAAAATAGACACGATATTCATTAGTTAATCTTTCCATAGAAACCTTATGGTTAAAAGCCTTTTTATAGCTTTTTATACTTCTTAGTGAAACATACATTTCGCATAACATAATTATTTGCGAATTACGATTATTTTGGATTGCTCTCATTCTGCTCAAAAATTCATCATCATTTGAGCCCTCCATATGAGCTCTTATTATATCTTCAGTTTTTTTCTTTCTAGCTCTAATCTTGAAATTATTGTACTACCCAATAAAGTTTGCGACTTTAATTCATCAAATTCCTCTTCATTATCATAATTAAGATGTTCATTTAAAGAGGCAGATTTACGAATATGAATTGTACAAAAATTACTTATTTCATCACAAACATCAACAGGCATACCCATTAAAGAAGCAAGCTTTCTACTCATAATTGCTTCAATATTAATTTGAGCTATTTCATCATTAGATCGCTTTTTTTATTATTCAATGTTACATCAAATATTTTTTTAACTACATTAGTGAAATCCTCTTGAATTGCCCTTCTTTTAATAAGCTCCTGCTTTCTTTCCTCCTGCATATATACAGATAGATTAACAATTGAATAAAGGACAAGCATAAATATTAGTAGCAAAATAGTTCTTAATAAAATGTCCTTAAATTCCTTTGAAACAAAAAAACTTGGTTACAAATAAAACAACACTTGAGGCATAATCCTTACTAATAATACTATAGGTTAAAGTAAAATGAAGAATTGTAACTATTACAAAAAAACCCATTGAAAAAAACAATCTTTAACATTTTTTTATCTTGATAGAACGATACAACAACTAATGAATAATATAACAATATATATCCAACCTCACCAAGATATGATCCTAAGCTACTTGTTTTTTTAAACGCAAATAAATTAAAATTGCTGTTAAAAAAACATATAAAAAAACAACAAATATACATTGCTATTTGCTGCTTCAGCAAATCATCCTTATTTTTTTAAAAAAATTGTTCTCTTTAGCATATTATTTACTAAAAAAATGTCACTGGAAAGCAAATGATAGTTAAAAACTAAATTTGATGTTTCACCAACTGATATAATAGCAAATATTAAGGTATAAATTAGGTTTGAAATGAAAAATTATGTTCTTTATAACAACATTTTTTTCTAAATAAAACCTGAGTTTCATTAGTTATATCAATACCTTCTTCAAAACCAAAATATTTTTGAAAAATCGACCATTCCTTAATTTTAGCAAGTCGCAAGCTACCACCTACCTTCCTAGCAATTAATTATACCAAAACATCACCTATTTGTAAAAAGCCTTTGCCCATTTAAATAACTACTTGCAGGCATAATTTTTTTACCAGCAGGCTTTAGTGTTAATATCTCAACACCAGAATCTGATGCCATAATTACTAAATGCTTATTTATTGAAACAACCTCGCCTGGCTTTCCATTATAGCCATTTAAAACCTTTGCTTTATATACTTTGACTAAATTGCCATTAATCATTATATATCCTCCTGGATTACTAGAAAGACCATTAATTTGTCTTACAACAAAAAAGGCACTCTTGTTAAAATCAATTTTTTCCTCCTCTTTAGTTAGATTTGGTGAAATTGTTGCTAAGGCTTCATCCTGAGGAATACCTAAATTATGATTTGACACAATATCACAAATATTTTCCATTAATAAATCTCTACCTAAAAATACTTAGCTTATAAAACAAATCATCTGCTGTATCCTCTTCAGTAATAGGAATTTCCCCTTTAGCATACATGACTCCAGCATCCATTTTTTTAACCATTTCAATTAAAGTTACACCGGTCTTTAAATCACCCTCCATAATTGCTCTTTGAATTGGTGCTCCACCACGTCTTTTTGGTAATAAGGAGCCGTGAACATTAATACACTTTTTTTAAACTTCTTCAAAAGCTTAGTAGGAACAAATTGACCATAGGCAGCCGTAATCAAAACATCAGCACCAGTAGCTAAAATTTCTTCATAATCATCTTTTATTTTCAGTGGCTGAAACACCTTAATTCCTAGCTCAATTGCCTTTTTTTTAACGGCTGGGAATTTACCAGGCTTGGGGTCAGCCTGACATACTACTAATGAAACATCATATTTTTTTGAGCTAAAGCCTCTAAAATTGGAACAGCAAATTCAGGAGTTCCCATAAAAAAACTATTTTCATTTTTTTCACCTTCTTTTAATATCAATATTGCATTTTTTTATTATCCTGATACTCATTCACTAAAAAAAGCTTAAAGTCTCATTTAAGCAATCTGATTTAGTTTGAATATTTATTAAATAATTATAATAATCATTTTTCCTTAAAGATATTTGCCTCACTAGGCCCAAAAAAATCTTTGAATCGTCTAAATTTTTTTATCTAAGTATCTTCTAACCTTATTAGCTTCCTCATAGCTTATTATTTTTTCTTTACTTTTTATACAAATTTCAATAAGCTTTGAAAAAAAGGAGGATTAAAAACTAATTAATCTATTTTCAATTTCTTTATTATAAAATAATTCATAATTATGAGCTGCAGCGCTTGTTATTGCATAATGATCCTTTGAATATGTTTGAATTATGACTCTTCCTGACTTATTGCCTCTTCCTGCTCTACCAGAAACCTGTTCAATCAAATCAAAGCAAATCTCATTAGAATCATAACATGGATATTTTAAGGCCAAATCAGCATTTAAAATACCTACAAGCGTTACATTTTCAAAATCTAAACCCTTAGCAATCATTTGGGTACCAATTAGAATATTTGCCTCTTTGTTTTTTTAAATTTGCTAAATGCATCCTCATAGTCACAAGCCTTACTCATTGTGTCATTATCCATTCTAATAGTTTTAGCTTGTGGAAATAAACGATTGACCTCAGCTTCAATTCTTTGAGTGCCGCTTCCAACCTCTTTTATGTACTGACTTCCACAGCTTGGACATTTTCTTACAAATGTTGTTTGATATCCACAGTGATGACATTTTAACAAATTACCATATTTATGATATGTTAAAGCTAAATCGCAATGAGGACAATTAATTGTCTCACCACAGCTACGACACTGAACAAATGAAGAAAAATCCTCTTCTATTTAAGAACAAAAATTGTTTGCTCATCATTTTTTTAAATTTTCAATTATTTCCTTTTGAAGTTCTAAAGATAATGAGCTTCTATTTCCAGCCTTAAGCTCATCAACTAGTGAAACAATTTTAGTTTTTGGCAAGCTTAGATTATTAGCTCTTTTATTCATCACAAGTAATGTCGCTTCATTATTTAAAGCTTTATAATATTGGCATACCTTAGGGGTAGCACTACCTAAAATTAATGGGCAGCTATGCCTTTGGCTACGCATTGAAGCAACAACACAAGCATCATAACGAGGATTATTATCTTGGATATAGCTATCTTCGTGAGCTTCATCAATAATTATTAATCCAAGGTGCTTAAATGGAGCAAATATAGCACTTCTAGCTCCCACAGCAATTTTAGCATCACCATTTGTAATCTTACGCCATTCATCATATTTTTCTAAAGGTGAAAGTCCAGAATGCATTACGGCAACTAAATCACCAAATCTCGCTTTAAACCTAGAAGTCATTTGCGGAGTTAAGGCAATTTCTGGAACCAATAGAATTGAATCCAAATTTTCCTTTAAAGCTTTAGCAATCAATTCCATATAAACCTCTGTTTTTCCACTACCCGTTACACCCTTTTAAAAATAAAGGTATGATTTTTTTCCTTTATATTTTTTTCCACCTCATTAATAACAGCCAACTGCTCCTCATTTAATGATACTCTTTTTATCAGCAGTTTTTTTAGATAGCTGATTTCTCTATAAATATCCTTTGTCTCAACTTTAACATTACCATTTTTTTATTAATGTATTTAAAGAAACTTGAGAAAAAAACCCATATCATTTACAAGTATCTTTTTTTAAAAACTGGACCATTTATTTCCTTTAGATAATCTAATATTTTTTTCTTTGACCAACAGTGGCCTTAATAGAGTCATTCACATACAAAAATATATTCATTCGTTTTTTTATAGTAGCATTATTCTTTAAATGAATACTAAGAGTAATATTTTTTTCTCTTCTATTTGCTTTTTTTATTTCCTTTAAATATTTTTTTGAGTATGTATATCAAAAAGAAATTTTATTAGAATTGCCAAAGCATTCCCTTAATGAATCTGACAACTTAGATTTATCAATGCAGGTTAAAAATCTTATTAACCTTAATTTTCAATGCCGCTGGTATCATTGTCTCAAGATTAGAAGCATAAAATGAAAAAAATTATATTTTGACATTTGGTATGCTAGTTCAACAAATTCTTCATTAAGTGGCGGATTTATATCTAAAACCTCCAAAAATAGGCTTTATGAGTTTTTAAATCGCATTCAGTTTGTTCCTTAACCTTCACAACAAATGCTACAACAATTCTTGGTCCAAAAATTAACCTTAACCCTAGCCCCAACCAAAAATCACTTGAGATAATTCCTCAGGAATCAAATAATCAAATGTTCTATTAACTTGTTTATTTGCAACATCAACAATTACCTCACAAAACATATCTGCCTCCAAAAAAAATACGCCATCAATGATGGCATATTTATCGAACCATCATTCAAGCTTTAGCACCGTTTCCAAGGAATGGTTGCTGTAGGGTCATAGAGCTTGTCTCTCGCCTACTCATTATGGCATATTTAACTATAGATATTATACTATAAAAAAATTATCCTAATGCAATTTTATTTTTCTAGATTATTGAAATATTTTTTTACAAATTTTTGGCATCTAAAAATATTACTTGCCATAAATACTCTTCCTAAAGCCTTGAAGACAATATAAAGAACAACACTTTGTGGAAACAAATAAACTAGATTTTTTTAGGTAAAGATGTAAATAACAAATACACCCTCGCTTGTTCAATAGTTAAATTATTGATATTCATCCACCAAATGCTTCCTAAAAATCACATTAATAAAAAAAGATTGATTAATACTCTTGCAAAAAAATATTGAGGAAAAAGGTAATTCTTTTTATAAAAAGAAAATTCCATAAATAAACCCACTAAGCATTGCATTTTAGGGTGTAAGGAAAATTAAAAAGCCAAAGCCATTAGGAAATAAAAAAAGAAACCAAGCACATCTGAAAAAAAGCCAATAAATAATCCAACAATAGGTCCATATAGCCAACATATTGTTGCAAAAAAATAAATATGTTGCAGTTATCCCCATACTTGTAAATCCTGATGGAAGCTTAATCGCCTTAGACATCATCATCATTGCAAATAAAATAGCGATTATACATAAATCTTTTACTTTTTATTCCTTTATTACAGGCAAGAATCCAATATTTCATATGAAATATTGAAGAAAAAGACATTTTCATTATCAACAATATTCAATTCTTCTTTTGAATGATTAAATTGAATAATTAGATATAATAAGGAAATAAAAAAATTCCTATTCCCATAAAAAAATGCCACCAGCTATATAAGGATTAAAGAAATCAATTTCAATAATATCATTAATCTTTTGCATCTGCTATTAAATTATTAACAAATTTTTTTGCACGAGATTCGTTATAATTCAAGTATTTTTTTCCTTAATTGCTATAGTAAAACCATCAGCATTTTTCTTTAATGAGCAAATTATTTTTTTCATTAGCTTATTAATATTATTATCAGTAATCAATCTTTCCCCTGTTTTAGAATTTTTTTAACATTTTTCTAAAGCAAGCCTAATATTATCCTCATTAAATACTTCTTCATATGAATATGTAGTAGAAACATTTAATGAAAACCTTTTTTTAGTGTTGTTATTAATAAGATATGAGCATATAAAAATATCCCATAACAAAAAAATAGCAAAGCACTAAAGAAAAAAATACAACCTTTTTGCCATAAATACTTTTTTTCATTATGTTATTTAAGAGTTCCACATGATACTAGCGGACGCGCTAATTTACCGCCACATTATTGTGTTCGTCATATTCCAACTTCCCATGAATATGCACTTAACGCAAATTAGCTACTCTGTATCCTTTCTAAAACTTTAATTTTAACCAATTCTTAACAAGCAGCATCCAGCTTTGAATGTGCTCAATCACCTTATTATCATCGCCACCACTTGTCTCTTTTGTAGCAAGTGACAACCCATGCATTCCTAAAGGATATAAATGAAATTCAACATTTGCTCCTACCATATGATAAGCCTCAACTAATTTTAAACTATTTTCCATAGGAACTGCTTGATCAGTTAGGGTTGTCCATAAAAATAAGTCAGGAGCATCAAGAGTTATTTGCTTTTCAATACTTACAAGCTTGCGCATTTCCTCATCTTTAAATTTTGGACCTAGCAAATCTCTAAATGATCCTAAATGAGCAATGTTCTCATCACTAGAAACAACAGGATAGCCTATGATTAATCCGTTAAATTTAGCAAATCCTAAAAATTGACTAGCCAAAATTAAATGTCCACCAGCACTAAAGCCACAGCCTATAATCTTATTTTTTTATCAATTAGCTTATCTTTTTTTAATTCATTAACAACATAACTAACTTCTTCCATAGGAATTGGATAATTAGTTAATTCTTCACGATAGCTAATTACTACAGCATGATATCCTAAGGAATTAAAAAATAATGCTACAGGCTTTCCTTCTCGTGGGGATGTATGCGAATAGCCGCCACCAGGTGCAATTACAATTACTCCTCTTTTTTTAAATCATCTACATAATATTTTTTTCATAAAAGTCTTTGTTATTTGGAAGCATTATCTTTTCCATCATTTAAAAACCTCATCAATCTCCACAATTTGCTTTTTGAATATTACAAATATTTACACTTTGTTTAGCTAGCTTTAAGCTTTTTATTTAAAAGCATCTCTTTTTAAAAAGAAATTCTCTTTATAAAATTTTTCCTCTTTATTTTTTTCATTAAAAAGCGGTCCATATTTTAATTCTAAATCTGAAAAGTATGTTTTCCCACTTTCATATACTAAAATTTCATAATATTTATTATAATCATAAATTGCATATTCTTCATTTAAAGAAAAATCATTTTTTTGCATAAATGCCCTTAGCATATAAGCATCCTTATTCGGTTGTAAAATTATTTTTCTTATTTCTAAGCTTGTCTATATAATTACTTAAAAATGTCAATTATTAATCCACCACCCATACCAGCAATAATTGTAGTGTCAAAATCAAAACAAACATTTTCATAACCATTAGACAAAATAGTCTCTATTTTATCAGCCAAGCTATTAGCATTAATATTTTTCAGTGCTGAATTTAAAGGCATTTGATTTACGTCACAAGCATATGCATGTTGAACATTATATTTTAAAACAGCTGTGATTGAGATTAACCCATGATCACAGCCAATATCTGCCAAGCATTTGCTATCCTTTGCTAAAGATGCAAGTAACTCTATTCTTTTCATTATGAACGCTTAGTCATAAAATCCTTTAATTTACGAGAACGGGCAGGATGCTTTAGTTTACGCAAAGCCTTAGCTTCAATTTGTCTAATACGTTCTCTTGTAACGCCAAATTCCTTGCCAACCTCTTCAAGAGTACGCATTCTACCATCTAAAAGACCAAATCTTAGCCTTAATACTCTTTCCTCACGATCAGTTAGAGTTGATAAAACCTCATCAAGTTCTTCACGAAGCTTAACCTTTGCAGTATATTCATATGGGTCAAGAGCACTAGGATCAGAAATGAAATCACCAAGTGAAGAATCCTCCTCCTCACCAACAGGTGATTCAAGGCTAATTGGCTCTTGTTGAATTTTTTGAATTTGCTGAACCTTTTCAACAGAGATACCCATTTTGTCAGCAATTTCTTCAATTGTAGGCTCTCTTAACAATTCCTGAATTAATTGACGTTGAACACGATGAAGCTTATTTATTGTTTCAACCATATGAACAGGAATTCTTATTGTTCTGGCTTGATCAGCAACAGCACGAGTTATAGCCTGACGAATCCACCAGGTTGCATATGTTGAAAACTTAAAGCCTTTATTATAATCAAACTTATCAACAGCCTTCATAAGCCCCATGTTTCCTTCTTGAATTAAATCAAGAAAGTGAAGTCCACGGCTTGTATATTTTTTTGCAATTGAAACAACAAGACGTAAATTGGCTTGAACAAGCTTATCCTTAGCAATTTCGGCCTTATCAACCATTGCCTTTAATTCATCATATTCATCTTTATTTTCTTCAGTTCTTTCGCATAGCTTTTTCAAGCTTAGCCTTAGCCTCTCTACCCTTTACAACAGTAATAGCATATTCTGTTTCCTCTTCGTTAGTTAATAGGGTTACCTTTCCAATTTCCTTTAAATACATTCTAACAGGGTCATCAACCTTAACAGAAGGAGGAAGGGTATCAAAGTTTTCTAGATCAAATTCTTCTTCATCCTCAAGTATTTTAGGTTCCTTATCTTCACTAGGAAAATCCTCCTCAACGCCTTCAGGATCCTCATCAGCTAAAAACATCTATTGAATTTTTTTAGCAAGCTCTGCTTCAATTTTTTTCATATTCTTCACTATCCTCTGAAAAAAATATTTGCATAAATCTTTAGCAAAAAAACATACCCATTGTTTTGTTTTCCTAAATTAATTAATTCATTTAATGCTGTTTCAAAAATCCATATTATTTTCCTACTTTCCTAAATTAACATTAATTAACTGCTTACAAGCGCGTTCAAACCTATTACTACTAGTAAGGATATCTACCATTTTTTGAACATTATCAATATGAGCTTCACCTATTTGCTCATTTTCAGTTTTACATTCTCTAAGCTTAAAAGCATAATTAAGACGAATTATCTTAATAATCAATTCATTAAAATCATTATCACAAAATTCTTGATTATCTTTATTTTTATTACCATAATAAATATTTTTAAAATGCAAATAAGAATTCATCGCATCCTTATTTTCCATAATATACTCCTCAAACTTTTCATTTGTAAATATATCATAGCGATTATAGTAGCCATCAATTAGCTGATACCACACATTAGCAAAATCATTTCCTAAAAAAATTGCATTAAATCATATTCATCAATCTTTGCGTCCACATATTTTTGCATATTTTATATTTTTTTAAAGCAATATTCTAACATCAAAGCTTTAATTCCATCTGATTTAGGATAATTATTTGCTTCTAAATGATTTTCTTTAGTTTTTTTTATCATCTGGAATATATTCGACATATTTTTTTGGGTTTCTAGCTGTATTACAATATTTCCTGTAATCAGCTTTAACAGCATCAATAGAAACATTAAGACTCGAAGCAAGCTTACCTAAATAAACCTCAGCAGTTGATTCCGAATTTGCTTTTAAAAGCACTTCAAATATTTCATTCTTCATAGCCACAACTTCATTAAAATCATTTAAATTATGAAATTTAATGGCATATCTAAATAAAAACTCAACAGCATCAAGCTGATTTTCTGTGAAATATTTTTGGTAAGCAAGCTCACCGTATTTCCTTACATACTCATCAGGATCAAGGCTATCTGGTAGCATAACTATATGTATTTGCATACCATTTTGCTCAAGAAGATTAATCGCTCTTTTGGATGCTGTAAGTCCAGCCTTATCTCCATCATAGCATAAAACAATATTATTAGTGAATTTCTTTAATATTCTAACATGATTAACGGTTAGTGCTGTTCCCATTGAGCAAACCGCTTCATTAAATCCTGCCTTAACTGAGGCAAAAAAACATCCATAAAGCCTTCATGAAGAATAACTCTATTAGCCTTCGTTATTGCAAGCTGGGCCTTATCAAGATTGTATAATACCTCACTTTTTATTAAAAAAATTAAGCTTTCAGGTGAATTTATATATTTAGGCTGCTCTTTATCTTCATAATAGATTCTTCCTGAAAAAGCCAACTACATTGCCATTTACATCCTTAATTGGAAACATTACCCTCTTAATAAACATATCATAGTTGCTAGCGACATTACTTCTAATAAGTCCAATCGCCTTCATATCAATATCTAAAAAGTTGGCTTCCTTTAATGTTTGATAAAGGCTATCCATTTTTGCTGGAGCCAAACCAATATCAAACATTTTTTTATTGTCTGGTCATCAATTCCTCTTTTATGCAAATATTCAATAGCAATTTGTCCACTTTCAGTTTTTTTAATAAATTTCTTTTGTAGAATTCCTTGGCTAAATTGGTAATTTCATAATATTTTGCATAATTTTTTTAGTATTTTCAGTAGTATTTGTACTATGATACTCAAGTCCAGCCTTTTTTTGCTAGAATTTCCAAAGCCTCTTTAAATGTTATATGCTTTAAATCCATTAAAAATTGTGCAGGATTGCCACCCTTATGGCAGCTAAAGCAATGAGCAAGCTTTTTTTCAACAGAAACGGTAAAAGACGGTGTTTTCTCTTGGTGGAATGGACATAATCCAGAATAATTTTTTCCTTTTTTAGTAAGCTGTACATATTCACCAACTAATGCAACTATGTCAGTTTTTTCAAATATTTCTTCTATAGTTGGATTCGCCATTATATACCTCCCCAATTAGAACTTCATCTTATTATGAATAAACGGAATAACCTCTTCAACCTTTAATGTAATTTGCTCCATTGTATCACGATCACGAAGTGTAACTGTACCTTCATTTAAGGTATTATCATCAACAGTTAAGCAATAAGGAGTACCAATTGCATCCTGACGACGATATCTCTTACCAATGTTTGCAGTTTCATCATAAACAGTGCTAAATTCTTCACTAAGAATTTGTTCAATTTCACGAGCCTTTTGGCTATGAAGCTTCTTCATTAAAGGTAGTACAGCTACCTTGTATGGTGCAAGTGCTGGATGTAGGTGTAATACTACACGACTATCATGTTCAAGCTCTTGCTCCTCATAAGCACTAAATAAAACAGTTAATAAGCATCTTTCAACACCAAGTGATGGTTCAACAACATAAGGTAGATACTTTTGATTAGTTTCAGGATCTAAATATTCTAGATTCTCCTTTGAATGAGTTTGATGAGCATTCAAATCATAATTTGTTCTTGAAGCAATTCCCCAAACCTCACCAAATCCCCAAGGGAATTTAAATTCGATATCAGTTGTTGCATTTGAATAGAAGCTTAATTCTTCCTTCTCATGATCACGATATCTTAGTTTTGTTCCATCAACGCCAATTGACAATAAAAATTTCATCATATATTCACGCCAGTAATTGAACCATTCAAGCTCAGTACCAGGCTTGCAGAAAAATTCAAGTTCCATTTGCTCGAATTCTCTAGTACGGAAAATAAAATTACCAGGTGTAATTTCATTTCTAAAGCTCTTACCAATTTGGCCAATACCAAAAGGTAGCTTTCTTCTTGTTGTTCTTTGAACATTTTTAAAGTTAACAAAAATACCTTGAGCAGTTTCAGGTCTTAAATAAACCTCGCTCTTTTGATTTTCAATTACGCCCTGATGAGTTTTAAACATTAAATTAAATTGACGAATATCTGTATAATCAAAGCCACCACATGTTGGGCATACGATATGATGCTCCTTAATAAAATTCATTAATTCATCATTACTCATTCCATCGCCTGAAATTTCGCCATGAGTGAAATCCTCAATTAGCTTATCAGCACGATATCTAGTATTACATTTTTTACAATCGATTAAAGGGTCAGAGAATGATCCAATATGACCACTGGCAACCCAAACCTCTCTATTCATTAAAATAGCACTATCAAGTCCTACATTATAAGGGTTTGATGTTACAAATTTCTTCCACCATGCTTGCTTAATATTATTTTTTAATTCAACACCAAGTGGGCCGTAATCCCAAGCATTAGCAAGTCCACCATAAATTTCACTTCCTTGAAAAAAACAAAGCCTTGGTTTCCTTAAGAAAAGCTACTAAACCATCTAAAGTAATATCTTTCATTTTAGAGTCCTCCGTCCGACAATAATACATCATAATATTGTATCATCAAAGTGTCAATTTGTCAATATTCGCCAAGTGAAGAAAAAAAGCGTATAAATATTAATTTATCCGCTTCCTCTATATTCTTTCAAATTGATTTTTTTCTTTGTTATAAGTATAATCAATTCTTTTTTTAAAAATCATATTAATTTCTTCAATACTCCAATCTAAATCATCAGCCAAAGCATCTAAGCTATCATATTCATCTCTTAGCTTTGTATTTATAACACTAAGTAAAAATATTAGGCTCTTTAATTAATTCCAAAGAAATCACCTCATTTCTATTGATAACCATTTAGTATTGATTTGTTCTTGAATAGAAGTTAAGATTTAAATACTTTTTATTATCCATTTGAATTTTAATCTTTAAAAATCATTTAGTAAATTAAATAATTCTCTCATCCTAAATCATAAAAATATGGTTTTATTAATGCATTAATTAATTTGAATCCAGCAGTAAAGACATTTTTCTAATAATATCCTTAGCCAGAAATCTCCTTTATGCGATAACAATTTAGTAAATACTCTATTATGAACTCCTGCTATACCACCTAAATAACCGCCAAGTATAGATAACACTCCCGAAATAGCATTAAATCCACCTTCAATAAACATATTTTTTTCATTTTAAAAATCTTCGCTGCTGCTAATTCCAGTTTCTGACTGCATATCCTAAGATACCTGTTGCAAAAAAAACTCCACTACCAATTCCTAATGCTGAATTCAATGATAGTGTTAAACCAGTAGATGTAAATAATGTTGCAGTTGCTTCACCTAAAGCGGCCGCTCCTACCCCCACTCCTAAAACTGTACAAACTCCAACAATAAATCCTGCAATTAAACCACCAATTAATAAAGTTATTAATGTAATTGCAAAAATTCCCCTCAGGATCATCATACATAATAGGGTTATTATTACAATAAGCATATAAATTTAAACCAATTATATTATTTATATCTAAATATGCTACATCATCTATTGATATAAATATCCTATACTTGGATCATAATATCTACCCTTTAAATATTTTAAATTAATTCCAATAGACTGCCATCATTATTGCCTTCGTTTTCTTTTTAACACTTTATTAATAATTTGTAAAGTAATCTATAAACGATTTTTTTCTTAATTATTCGGAGAAAAACAAATTTCAATATACTAATTAATCATTTCTTTAGTAAAACTGTAAAAATTAAAGTATTTATTCACAACCTCATTAAATCATTTTTACATTATCTATATAAGCTTCTTTTTATAAACTTATATAATATTATATCTATTTGTGATAATTTTGTCTTCTTATCAAAAACATGTATTGATAATAGAATGAAGATGATTTTTTTGTTGAAGAATCAAAAAAATCAGTTTTTAAGTAATTAAAACGATTTCCATCGATATTAATAACTAAATTAATTTTATCAAACTCAATACTTATTTCTATAATAATATTGTTTACTTCTAGTTCAAGTTCTTCTTGTCCATTACAAGACGAATATTTATATTTACATATAGTAACGAGATTTTTTTAATTCCTTTTTTTATATTTCATAAGATTTCCTAAAACATAATATTTAAATATTTATATCCATTTGATACAATTGTTTCCATCAAATAGTAAAAAACTCCTATAATCCCTAGTGGCATCTATTCCATAGTCAACAAGTTTAACGCCCCAATTCATCATACGTTCAATAAATGCTTGATTATGATGCATTGACATTGTACGTGCAACATCTTTACCTCTGAAAAATTTAATTACTTTATAACCTGGCATTCCCTTGTAAGTTACTTGTCCCCCACTTTTAGCTAACTTAGTAACTCTTTTTCATATTTTCACCAATTGCAACTCCATTTTTTTGAATGTTTTAATTGTCCTTAAAGTTGCACTACCAAGTGCAAATATTCCTCCCCAAAAGGCCCCGTCGGCCGCTCCATCAGCAAAGCCAGACCAGAATCCATCACCATGAATACAAGAAATAGTTCAACTCATCAAGCCACCAGCAACTATACTAACTCCCATCCCAATAAATAAAGATGCCAGCGCTCCTCCAGTTAAAACTGTTAAAACTACAGCACATGTAAAAGCAATTCCTCCTATTAACCACTTAGCCCAATTAGGCATATTTCCCTCAGGATCATCATACATAATAGGGTTATTATTACAATAAGCATATAAATTTAAACCAGTTATATTATTTATATCTAAATATGCTACATCATCTATTGATATAAATATCCGATACTTGGATCATAATATCTACTCTTCAAATAATATAAATTTGTTTCTTTATCATAATAATAGCCATTATATCTTATATTATTTATTTTAGCTATATGGCCATTATATTCTAATATATTACCATATGGATCATATTTATAGCTTCCTACCTCTAAACCTCTATCATCTATTATTTTGATGATTTCTCCTCTTATGTTTTTTTATATAATAATATAGCTTGTCATTATATATTAATCCATATGGAGCACTATTTACATATAAATAGCTTAATTCATTTTCCCCTATTTCTTTTACTAAATTATTTACATAATAAGATTTAAAAATTTAAATCTAAGGCTACATTCATCTTACCTATACTATAGCTTAATTTCTTAGTTTCTTAAGCTTACTGACATAAAAATCACCCACTTTTTTTATTAAAAAAATAAAGTATTTTTTTCTTAATTTAAAGATATCACTTCTTTAAACTAAAAATCAATACTTTTTCTTTGTTATTTTTTTATTTTATTTTTTTAATTAAAGATATAAATACTGGTATTAAGCATACTAATATTCCACATACAATACATATTATAGCTATTTTTTTCCATATTGTAAACCTCATTTCTATTCTAAAAAAAGAATGCCATTAAATGGCACCCTTAATTTTTAGTTTTGCAATTACATTCACGTTTAAATTTTTTCATTGCTCTTTGCATATTGACCTTACAATTAGCGCAATCACCAGTTGGTAAATGCTTTATTTTTATAAATGTAATTTCCTAAAACACCACCAACTATTAATACGCAAAGAATGATAACAATTATTTCAATTGGTTGCATTAGGCTCTAGCAATCTTTTTATTATCTTTATATTTGTTAATATAATGAATTGCAAAGCCAGCTCCAACTGCAAGGGCAGCAAATATAAATGAAGTCCACCACCAAGATAAAACTAAATATACAATCATAGATGCTAAATATGATGTTACAATCCAGAATAATAATGTACGACCAAGCTTCTTTTCAGGTAATTCAGCCTTAGCTGTAGCTACTGCAGCAAAGCAAGGAATTGTTGTCATATTGAACACAATGAAAGCAATTAGAATTGGCCAATGATTACCAACACCTGAATTCTTAACCATTAATACAGAAGCACTAACGCCTTCCTCATCAAAGTTAGCCATATATAAATCCTTAAATCCATCTACATCAGTTGCAGTTTGATTTGAAACGCATTGAGCAAGAACACTAAATGTAGAAATAACATTTTCCTTAGCAATTAAGCCTGTAACAGCTGAAACACCATAAACCCAACCACGATCTTGATCAAGATTTGAACCAAAGCCAAGTGGTGTAAATATAGGTTGAATCAATTGACCAACACCTGCAAGAATTGAATCAGATGTATCTAAATAATCCTTATCATTAGTAATTTCTTCAAACTTACTTAAAGCATTTGTAAATACTAAGTTTTCAACCTCTTCATAGGCTGTGGCATTTTCTGCCTCCTCAGCATCACCAACAATTACATCAAAGGTAATTTCATCATCATATTCATCACTTAATGCTAAAACCTTAGATTTAAACTCTTCATCCTCTAGCATTTCAGCAAATGTTTCATCAGATAATTCCTTAACATCAACCTGCTCAATATATTTCCAATTCCATGTAAAGCTTTGTAGGAACCAAATTACGATTGTTGAAGCAAGAATAATAGTAAATGCTTTCTTAACATAATGCTTTTAGCTTATCCCATAAATGGAACATTAATGATTTGAATTTAGGAGTATGATATGCTGGAAGCTCCATAATGAAAGGTGGAGTTTCACCACGCATAGTTGTATGTCTCATAATAATTACGGCAATAATTGCTGTAACGATTCCAACTAAATACATTGAATAAGTAATAATATCAACATTCTTAAAACCAAATACCTGACAAATTGCTCCAGCAATTGCTGTTAAAATTGGTAGCTTAGCACCACAACTAAAGAATGGAATAACACGAATAGTAGCAACTCTTTCTTTTTCATCAGCAAGAGTTTCTTGTATTAATCATTGCTGGTACTGAACAACCAAAGCCCATAATCATTGGCATAAAGGCACGTCCAGATAAACCAAATTTTCTAAAAATACGATCCAAAATAAAGGCAACACGAGCCATATAGCCTGAATCCTCAAGAATTGAGAAAAAAATAAGAATAATAATAAAATTTGAGGTATGAATGATAATACTGAGAATACACCAGCTAAAAATACCATCACAAATTAAACCAGATACCCAGCCAGGTGCACTACTTAACCAACCACTTGCAACTTCAGTCAACCAATCAGTAATATTAGTTAAAAATGATTGGAGAATAACACCAGGAGAATTTATACCAGCATCAGTCCAAATTAAGCCTTCAAAAATACTTCCCTCAAATGACGGCTTAACATTTTTAAACAAGCCGCCAAGATAGAATAAATTTTCAGAGAATGTTAAGTGGAATATCAAGAATAATATAACAAGAAAAATAGGAATACCAGCCCACTTATTAGTTAAAAACCTTATCAATCTTATCAGATTTTGTTAGTTTTTCTCTTTTTTTCTTCCTTTGGCTTAGATATTTTAGCCTTTGAATAATTTTTAGAAATAAATTGATATCTTGTATCAGCAACAATTGCCTCTAAATCACTTCCAAAAAAACCTCATCATTAAATGTCTTCTTAAATTCAGAAACAATTTTTTTACTAAATCCGGATGATTTTTTTAACCTCAATTTCATCATTTTCAACAAGCTTAATAGCATGAAACAAAGGATTTTTCAACACCTAGACCAACAAACGCTGCCTTACAATCAGAAATTAGATGCGTTAAAGCAGCATTATTTTCTAAAAACTGTTCTACCATCACGCTTCTTCAAGCATTCATTATAAGCTAAATCCATTAAAACATCCAAATTCTCTTCAGTTTGAGCTGAAATGCAAACCACTGGAACGCCAATTTGACGCTCAAGTAATGATGGATCAATTTTATCGCCACTCTTACGAACAATATCCATCATATTTAAAGCTATAACAACAGGAACATCAATTTCAATTAGTTGAGTTGTTAAATATAAATTTCTTTCTAGGTTTGTAGCATCAACAACGTTGATTATGCAATCTGGTTTTTCATCCAAAATATAATTTCTAGAAATGATTTCTTCAGGTGTATAAGGTGATAATGAGTAAATACCAGGTAAATCGACAATAGATATTTGCTCCTTACACTTTTTATAAATTCCTTCCTTTTTATCAACTGTAACTCCAGGCCAGTTTCCAACGTGAGCTGTTGAACCAGTCAAAGAGTTAAATAATGTTGTCTTACCACAGTTTGGGTTACCTGCAAGTGCAAAATGCTTCATTACTTTTTCTCCTCCATAACTTCACAAACAACTAAATTTGCCTCATTTTTTCTTAATGTTAGCTCGTATCCACGAAGAGTTACCTCAATAGGATCACCAAGTGGTGCTTTTTTTCTTAAATATACAGAAGCACCAGGGGTTATCCCCATATCAAATAATCTTCTTCTAACCTTTCCTTCGCCTAAGACATTGCGAATTACGGCTGTTTGTCCGATTTCCATTTCATCCATCTTTTTTAACATAACTATTTCTCCTTCCTATGCAACCACAATTTTCGTTGACAGTTCTCTATCAAGAGCCAAACGACCTTCTTTAATTTGACAAATAACACTACCTCCGCTATGACTTATTACCTTTAGCTCAGAATTAATTGTAATTCCAAGTGATTCTAAATGCTTCTTAACCTTTTCATCAGCAAGAATCTTAATAACCTTTAGCATAACGTTTTCTGGGGCTATTACAAGTGGCATAATATTTCTCCTTCTAGTTAGATTTCACTAACTCAATCATAAAAAAATTAAACCGCAAAGCGGTTAGTTCTTTCTAACTACCTATATTATACTCCATAATCAGTTAATGTCAACTAACTTTTTCTAAATAATAAAAAAATTATAAAAATAGAAAAAAATCTAATTTATAATTTAAAGTTCTTTAAAAAAACCAAATGGATTATTTATTTGACCTTGAAAAAGGATAGTTAATTTGTGGTGCTTGATAAGGATTATTTGTTTGATATGGCATAGTTTGATATTCATCAAAAATATTTAGTTTCCTCGGTTGTTGAATAGGTTGGTACTATATAATGCCTTTTTAATACAATTGTTAACCACATGAGTATTGTAATTAACATAATGTGGAACATCACTTACAAAGCATTTGTTAATAACCTGATTATAGCCACATCCTATATTATTCGTAGGACATCCACAATTGTAATTAGCAAAGTCAGCCATATTTTTTTATTATTAAAAATCATTTAAATTATTTTTGGTTAGGACTATCAAAAATTCATATTTTTTTCCCTCCTCAATATAATATATGAAAAAGCTATTTAGTGAATATAGGCACTATGAATTTTCTTTTAATTAATTTATCTATTAATTAAATTCTTTCATTAGTGATTTCCTTAGCATTCATATGCTCAATTTCAAAAAGTCAAAAACAGCCTTTAGACATCAAGCAATTTTTTTATCTACCATTTACTCATTTGAATAATATTTTTATAGGACATAAAACAAATCTTATGTCATATATGTAAACTATGAAAAATAATTAATAAAAAAACGCATAAGGATAACCATTATCTTTGTTTACCGCAAGAACGCCTCGACAACTATTAAGAAACAATTCTTTTATATCATCTATACTAATTTCATTTTTTTCTTATTACAAATCACTTTGTTTTTTCTCATCTTGAATAAAAAGAAAAAGCATCCGTACACCTATACGATAAGTATGCGAATGCTTAGTATTCATTGTCTGCCGGCAAATATTAGTATATTTTTAGTTTCTTTTTACTTTGAGCAATTAAATAAACAATTCTTAATAGTTCAACATAAATATAGATTACGCTGACCTCAAGGCCAAGAGCAACATTCCATTCAGAAGCCTTATCACAGCCTGATTGAACAACATTTGTAGCTTCAGCAAAATTTAATAATAAAGTTATTGATCCATAAACCAAGAAAATTGCTTCAATTCCAATAATAACACCAATGCTCAAGCTATTAAATATACCTGTAAGTGATAATAAGCTTGTAACTAGGGCAAGAGCTAGGGCTCCTATTGTAAATGCCCAGCAAAATTTAACAAATCCGCTTCCAACTCTTAAAATACCTAAAGCATACAAAGCAAGCATTGTAGCAAAAATTGTTATTGTACCAACAACTGCAATTGTAACAATACCTCTAACCTCAGCTCCAAATAAACAAGTTATTGTTCCCAAAAATAATCCTTCACATACTGAATAAATAAAACTACAATAAGGAGCAGCTGTTTTTGAGGTTCTACCAATAAAAACACTAATTGTTCCAATAACTGAGCTAGCAATTAAAGCAATATAAAAATCCTACAAAAATTATTAACTAATATTGTTGGAAGAGCATAGGCAGTAACTGCACCAGCAATAATAGCTACAAATAATAAAAATGAATGTCTTGACGCAGATTCCTTTATAGGTAGCAGCATCAGAAGATGCATAAACATTTCCTGTTTCAATATTTGAAAAATAGTGGGCTTTGTTTCATTAAATTATATTCCTCCTCATTAGATTATTATCTAATCACAAAAAAATTATAACATACATAAATTTTATATGCAATAAATATAATTTCAATCACACAATTTTTACATAAAAAGCAAATAAGCCAACCTCTTTTTTTCAGGATCATCATCTGGTAAATCACCAAAGGCGTGCATTCTATTAAATTCTTCAAAAAGAGTTTGATTAAGCTTTGTGCGCTTTAAAACATCCTTTTTAGATGTAAAAGGCTTTTCTGCTCTTTTTTCAGCAATGTCAATAGCAGCATTTGGTCCAAGACCATCCATTGAAGCAAATGGACAACGAATTCCCTCCTCTTCAACAAGGAAAAATTGTTGCATCTGATTTAAAAAAATGTCAACTGGTAAAAAAATTTATAACCACGTAGAGTCATTTCTAATGCTACCTCCAAGGCTGTAACCATATCCTCATCCTTAGCTGTTTTTTTCACTTCTGCTTTTTATTATTAATCTCATTAATTTTATTTCTAATAGCATCTGGTCCTTTAATATATTCATTTATGCTATAAATCTTAGCACGCTTAGAAAACCAAGCACTATAAAATAATTTAGGGGAATGAAGCTTAAACCAAGCAATTCTCAAGGCCATCATAACATAAGCAGTAGCATGAGCCTTAGGGAATAGATATTTAATCTTTTCGCAGGTCCACATATACCATTCAGGAACATTATGCTCCTCCATATAGCTTTTATAAGGAGCCCATTTATCCGGGCTTTTTGCTACCTTACCCTTACGAACAAATTCCATAATTTCAAAGGCCTTTTTAGGTTCAAAGCCAGAAATTTGAGCAAGACCAATCATAATATCATCACGACAACAAATAATATCATCAAAGCCAATCTTTCCAAACTTAGTTTTTCCTAAAATTAAATCCTGAGCATTGCCAAGCCAAACATCAGTTCCATGTGATAATCCTGAAATTTTTACTAGCTGAGCAAAGGTCGATGGTAAGGTATCAATTAGCATTCCTCTAACAAAGCTTGTTCCAAACTCAGGAACAGCAAAGGAAGCAACCTTACTATTTACCTCCTCCTCATTAAGTCCAACAACGCTTGTTGAACAAAACATTTGGAAAACCTGTTTATCATCAATAGGAATGTCCTTGGCATTATCAAATGGGAATTCCTCCTGATGAGCGTGAACATAATCCATTAAATACTTAATTATTGTAGGATCATCGTGACCTAGAATATCAAGCTTTTAATAGATTATCCTCAAATGAGTGATAATCATAATGAGTAGTTCGCCATGGGTTTTCAGTATTATTTGCTGGATATTGAATTGGCGTAACATCATAAATATCATTTCTTCTTGGAACAACAATTATTCCTCCAGGGTGCTGACCTGATGATCTTCTAATACCAACAAGATATGTTTTCATACGATCAATTTCACAAGATGATAAATTAATATTTTTCTTTTCGCAATAGGCCTTAACATAACCATAGGCCGTGTTTTTCTGCAATAGTTGCAGTAGTTCCGCCTCTAAAGGCATGCTCACTACCCATTAAGGTTCTTACATATTCATGAGCCTGAGGCTGATATTCACCTGAGAAGTTCAAATCAATATCAGGAACCTTATCACCATTAAAGCCTAAGAAGGTTTCAAATGGAATATCTTGTCCATCCTTAGCAAGCTTTTCCCCACATATAGGACATACTGCATCATTTAGGTCATATCCTGATTCAACCTTTTGCAATTCCTCCTGAAGCATTTCCTCTTCCTTAGTAATTCCATATTTTTCAATCATTTCCTCAGACATCTTAAAGGCATGGAATTTACATTTCTTACAACGATAATGTGGAACAAGAGGATTAATTTCTGTAATATTCATCATTGTTGCTACAAGTGATGACCCAACAGATCCACGTGATCCTACTAGATATCCATCTGAATTTGATTTAGTAACTAACAGATGTGACATATAATAAACTGATGAATATCCAGAACCTATTATACATTTTAGTTCTCTTTCAATTCTTTCAGTTACAATTTTATAAGGATGATCACCATACATCTTTTTTTACAAGTATCCCAAACTATTTCCTTCATTGAGCCAACAATCGAATCAACATGTAATGAATCCTTGAATTCATCATCAGCTGGAACATACATTTCCTTAGGGAAGAATTGAATACGCTCAACCATATCAGCAATCTTATTAGTATTATCGACAACAATCTCTTCAGCTAAAATTGGATCTAAGAAATTAAATTCCTCTAACATTTCATTAGTAGTTCTAAAGTGAGCATCTGGTGCTTCTTTTATATTTAGAAAGTGGAGAAAGTCCACCACCAATTTGTGGTGTTGCAATCAAAATTGTCTCGATATTTCTTTAATTCAGGTCGTAAATAATGACAATTTGACGTAGCTACTACAATTTTATTTAAAGCTTTAGCTCTAGTAATTATCTTAATAATTATTTCTTCTATATCCTTAATACCATTTGGTAATTCTGAGAAAAGATGCTTATAAGCTAGTGGCGGCTGAACCTCAATATAATCACAATATTCTATCGCCTTATCTAATTCCTCATCAGAATAATACATTGCACATTCAAAAACTCTACCATTTGAACAAGCACTACCAACTAATAATCCCTCACGATACTTATCTAAAACACTCTTTAAAAGAATACCATTATTAAGACAATGAACAGTTAAAGCATCAGATATTATTTTATATAAGTTCTTATATCCAACCTGATTTTTACATAAAAGGGTAATGTGATTAGGGAATAAGAATTTATAATGATTATCCTTATCTATTAAATTATTAATATCTAAAACATTTTTACAGCCTGCCTTAATAAATTCCTGAAGCATTAAAATAAAGCATTCAGCTGTAACTCTTGTATCATCATTGGCACGGTGATGCTGCTCTTGCTTAACCTTATAAAATTTTGACATAACGGTTAGGTTAAATTTTTTAAGTTCGCTTCCATGAAGAGTTCTTAATCCATTTAGGGTATCAATAGCTGGAAATTTTTTAACCTCCATATTTAAGTTCTTCATAGTTCGATAAATCATACCGATATCAAATTTAGCATTGTGAGCAACTAAAACACAATCCTTGCAAAAATCTAAAAATTTAGGAAAAAAATTTCTTCTATTGTCGGAGCACTAGCAACAATCTCATCTGTTATAGTTGTAAGCTCTGAGATCCTATCAGAAATATGACGTTTAGGATTAACAAAGCTTTCAAATGTATCAATAATTTCACTATTTTTTACCTTATAGGCTGCAATTTCAATAATATTATCATAGCTTTGCGATAAACCTGTTGTTTCCAAGTCTAATACAACATAGGTAGATTCTTTCAAATCATAATCCATTGGGTCCATTACAATAAAATATTCACTATCATTAATGAAACCAAGCTCAGTTCCAACTATTGGCATAAAATTTTCGTCAACTGGAGAATGAGCAATATCAGGAATACCAAGAAGTCCATCTAAATCGGTAATTGCTAAAGCCTTATGTCCCCACTTTTTAGCAGTTTTAACATAATCCATAACCTCAGTTAAACCATCAAGAGTAGTCATTTTGGTATGACAATGAAGCTCTACTCTTTTCTTACTTGCTGTATCTAAAACCTCTTCTTCAACCTTTTGACCAACATATTCAATTTTTTTAGCTTCTATTATAACATCACGATCAAAATGAGAATAAATTGCTGTACCAAAAACCGTTATAATATCTCCAACAGATAAAGAATTATATAATTCAAGCTCATTTGTTCTTCCACACCATTTTTGAATAGATATTGAAGCACTACCATCATATATCTTTAAATTCATTCTCTTACTTCTTGGTGTTTCCTTTAATGATTTATCAAAGATTTCTCCTCTTACAAAAAAATCTAAAGAGCTTACCTCAGTTGAATATCTTAAAAAGCTCACCTTCAGTTGTAGGAATATCACTAATTTTTTTGTTTCCTTAATTTCATTTAGATATTGACCCTTAGATTTATTAATTTCCGTAATGGTATCCTTTTTTTCCTTAACAACACTTTGGGTATCAATTTGGCGTTTAATTCTTTCCTCCTCAATACTATGTGTTTCACTTTGAATATCATCAAGCTTACGTTTGACATCATATACGATTTCAACATTTTTTTTAATAAACCACGTTTATCAAAGGCAGATGCAATTTTATCCAAAAAGATAATTACAGCGAGCAGCATCCTCCTCAAGATGGATACATAAGGAATCACTTGCATCATCAAAGGTAATAAGCGATGTTGCTAAAGCCTGAAACATTAAATCATCAGTTTTAAGAGAAATCAATATTGATTTCAAATAATCAATCCATTCTTCATTACTTAATGCATCAGTCGTATAATCCATTCTTATTGAAGCTTTAATTCCTAATTTATTAAAAATATTCACTAACTCCTAAAGTAAATGTTTCATAATCAGCATAATTTAAGGCATATTGAAATGTCAAATTAATATAGAATGTTTTTGTTAGCCAAATCAACATCAACATGGTCAATAGTAAAAATCGTTTTTATATAAAAAAATTCAAATTAACGTTTTTTTCTTTATATCATCAACAAACTTCATATTAATACACTCCCTTTAATTTTTGAATCTTGACTATACTTTTTTTAATGATAAAAAAATGTATAAATTGGAGCTAAAATCATTCCTAAATATGACAAAAATCGCAACATTAAATAAGCCAGCAATTAAATCTATGACTAAAGAAATAGTAATTGAATAGATAGCTACCTTCAAAAACAATCTTACTAGGCAAAATTGGATTTGTTTTAAAAATTAATTAAAAAAATGAAAAAGCCAATAATTAGAATATAGATAAATAGATTATAAAAATATATTCTCATAGCCATAAACGGCATCGTTACCTTCATTATTTTTTTATAAGTAAAATTTAAAAACTCCCTAAAAGCTTTCTCTTTGAGCGAAATCATTTTCACCTAAAGAAAAGCTTGAAAGATCATTTTCACTATATTTATAGCTAGAAACAACTAAATTATTTATTTTAACAGAAACGCTATCACTATTATATTCGAAAAACAACATAATCCTTATTATTAGAAGAATCTTCACTTAAAAAAACAAATTTCTAATTCTCCTTCTGTTATAATAAAGCCACCATCACTTACAAGATTATTTCCATCAAAGCTTAAATTCTTATTAGCCTTAATAGCTTTATTAATTATTTCTGTTGAAATACTATCCTCCATAACTAAATAATCCTTTATAGTAGCAATATAAGGAACTATCGCAATCGTAAATATAAACCAAATAAAAAGACAAATTTTCCAAAATGAGTCATTCAAAAATTTTCCAATCATTCTTGGGTGAAATAAACAAGTAGACAATCTATCAAGCACCTTACAACCTCCATTAAAAACGTGAATTCATTATAGCATAAACTAAGGTTTTATTCAATAAAGGCAATGGTGCATTTTATTTTTTTCTTGTGTTATAATAAGCAATGGTGAAATAATAATGAGTTATATGGATAAAGAAAAGCATTATAATCCTGTAAGTAGGTATTATAAGGATAAATTTAAAAACTAAAAATAGCAAAAAAATAAGCTTTTAATCTTAACTTTGGTTGTCCAAATCGTGATGGTACGAAAGGGCTTTGGTGGCTGTACATTTTGTTCTGAAACTGGCAGTGGCGATTTTGCAGGCAATGTATGTGATAACATTTCTAAGCAATACGAGGACATCAAAAGCATTTTAAACAAAAAATGGCCAAATGCAAAATATTTTGCATATCTTCAGGCCTTCTCAAATACCTATGCAGATATTAATATTCTTAAAAGCGTATATTATCAAATTATTAATTTAGATAAAAAAATATTGTTGGTCTAGCCATTGCGACAAGACCTGATTGCTTAAATGAAGACATCATTAAACTACTAGATGAAATTAATCAAATTATTCCTGTTCAATTGGAATTAGGACTTCAAACAATAAATGATGAAACAGCTAAAAAAATTAATCGTGGCTATACCCTTAAGGAATTTAAATCAGCAATGGCGCTTTTTAAATAATCATAAATTCGATTTAGTAGTACATATAATTAACGGCCTTCCAAATGAAACAAAAAAATAGATATGATTAACAACATAAAAATTTTTTTAAATGAATTTCCTATTAATGGCATCAAAAATTCATTCTCTTTTGATCCTAAATAAAACAAAAAAATGGCCTTAGAATATGAGCTAAAGCCATTTAAAAATATTAACATTAAATGAATATGTTGATATTGTTTGCGACCAAATAGGCTATCTAAGAGATGATATCATAATTCATCGTCTTGCTGCCGATGGCAATATAAGCGATTTAATTGAACCTAAATGGACTATTAAAAAAAGCTTGTAGTTCAAAAATGAAATTGATAAGGAATTAAGAAAAAAAGAAATATTTATCAGGGTGATTATTTAAAAATCCTCTTCCAATAATAAATGATTTTCCTTAAATACATCCTTAAAAAAACCTCTTCGGCAATACAAGGTGTAAAAAAAGCGAAATCCATTTTAGAAATGTAAATGCTTGCCTATAGGACCACTTATGGTTCTGTAGGTATTTTTTTTGGAAGTTAAAGATACAGCTTATAGCTAAGGCTAATTGGTTATTCAAAAATAATTCTTCCATATGCTTATCAAATTCATATAAAGGCATTTCTAAATCATAAGAATTTTTCAACAAATGACACATTAAATGTTCTTCTTAACAAATAAACCTGATTTTGGAAAAATAATCAAGCTCTAAAGGATCAAACCTAAATTCATCAAGATAATTATGAGAATAATAATATAGCCTTATTGCATCTAAAGAATACTTATCAAGTAAGCTATGAAAATCAATCAAGTTTAAATTGCTAGCCTTAATTTCATTTCCATTTTTTTATCAACGATATCTTTAAAAAAATTAAAAATATTGTTGATTTCAAGAGGATTATTAGTTTTAGTTATTTTTGCTTATAAGACAATAAAAAAATTATTGGCATAGCTAAATTAGCATAAATGTCATCATCAATAATAAAAATAGTCATATTTTGGAAAAAGCTATTTATTTCCTTTAATGAATCAGCATTAAACAAATCCGTATTTAAAAACATTTTTCATCATAAATAATCATTCCCATAGGTAATAAGCCATTGCAAAACAAACGATTAAGTGACCCATTAATAAGTGTACCTATTTCCTCTATACTATCACTATTGGGAATTTGGTATCTAAATTTTTTTTAGAGAATGTAATTGGTAGGTTGTCCTTTAACGGATAAATCTTATCATCATCAATTAATAAGGGAATTAAACAACCATATTCATCTAGTGAAGAAATAATTAATTCATTTTCCTCATAGATAATTCCCTTTGTAGCTACTCCTTCATTAATAAATGAGTCCTCTAAGATTTTATTTGCCTCGCTTACTCCAAGACCTGAAATAAAATCACTATTAATAACATAACCATCCTCAACAATTGGTAAGTATTCTAGGCCTTCACTTTTACATAAATCGTAATCCTCTAAATTAACATCAGGAATCCCAAGATGAACCTTTTTCATCATATTTAGTACTTAAAAAAACAAAGGAATTTCTCTTCCTGTTAAAGGATTAATAGCATAAGTACCACAAAATGAAAGCTTATCAGAAATAATAATTTCCTCATCATCAGAAACATACATTTGATAATCTATTAAATTAGGATTTAAAAACAATAAAGGAAATACCTCCAAGCATCCATATTTCCTTCAAATGAATATATAGATTATTATTGTTTGAAGTTAAAAGAGGAATATTTATTACCTCACAAGGCTTAAATATCTTTAATAATTTTTTTCTTAATATCATTATCGAGATTTAGATTCTCGATAATAGCAATCGCCTCATCCCTAACATCCTTTATATTCAAAACCAAAAAAACACTAATATTTTCCTTATTAAGACCTACACCTTCAAAATCCTGATAAGTTTTTTTACCATCAGTTTCAACCATTTTTGTTTTTCTTTTAATATAGCCAAGCTCATATAATTTAATGAAGGTTCTTTGTAAATATTCTATAAAAAAATCACTATTTTCATTAAAGGTCTTAGTAACATCAAGCCCAACACCTAGCTTTAATAATTCATTTTTTTGTATATGTTAGCTAAGCTATCATCTAGACAATTATTTTTTTTCTTTTAGATTCTAAAAAAATGAAGTATTTGCTAAATCATTAAATGCTAGTGAAAAACAAAACATTTGTGTCATTCATTCTTAAATATCTTTGAAAGCTGTCCGCATAAAGATATTTATAAGCACTAACATTTTGAAATCCTAATTGATTTACATAAATTGGCGAAGTAAAAAAATTGTACTTTTTCTCTTTTTTTAAACGATCAATTTCAACTCTAAAAAAATACGACTTTTTTTCCCATTTTTTTCAATTATTTCCTGTTCATTTTCCTTCATTTTCTCACATCCTTAAAAAAACTGTAACCTAAGGTAGGCTACAGCTTTGAAATTAATTTAGCTTTGATTCAATATATTCAACTAATTTTTTTACAGTAGAAATATTTTGGATTTCTTCATCTGGGATTGAAATATTAAATTCATCCTCTAAAGCCATAACAATTTCAACTGCATCTAAGCTATCAGCACCTAAATCATCCTTTAAATTAGTATCTGGTGTAATTTTATCAGCATCAACTTTTAATTCGTTTATAATAATTTGCTTTACTTTATCAAAAAAACTGCCATTAATTTAATCCTCCTAAACTAAATAATATTATATCAAACAATCATTATAAGTGCAATATCTAATTAATTTTTTTGCATAAAATGATATTTTGTTTTTGAATCAATTTAAATTCTTCATAGTTTAATTTTTTTGTTATATAAAAATCACCTAAATTAATATCTATTAAATCCATATCTAATTCTTCTATTGGCTTTACAAAATATTTAAAGCAAGAAAAATCACCGCCAATTGTTTTATAATTATTAACAATTTTGTAATTTGAATTATAACCATAAATGAATTTTTTCAAATCGATTAAAATACTATTGGCAGTTTTAATACCAGCACCCTTCCCTACCATTATTTGCTTATCACAATTACTGCCAATATACTCAACTACATTAAATTCATAGTTTACATTACATAAATCATCACGATTTAGCATAAATGGTTCAACACCTATATAGATATTTTTCATCTTCTAGACGAGAATAGCACATAAGCTTTAAAGAATATCCTAGCAAATCTATTACATCAATAATTTCCTTATTAATATTTTCAATTCCATAGGAATAAATTTTATCCAAATCTATTTCACTTTTTATAAGCAATTTCTGACAATATTTTTATATTTTTTTCTAACCATATCAAGACCCTTCAAGTCAGCACTTGGATCAGCCTCAGCAAAACCATTCTCTTGAGCTAAAGCTAAGGCATCATTAAAAATTCATTTTATTTTTTTATGCATATTAGTTAGAATATAATTACAGGTTCCATTTAAAATTCCCTTTATTGTGGTTATTTCATTAACCATAGTGGCATCGCTAAGAACACCAATAATTGGTATAGATCCACCAACAGAGGCCTCATATAAAAGCTTAACATTATTTTTTTTTGCTAATTCCTCTAACTCCTTAAAATGGCTTGCAATTACTTCCTTATTAGCCGTAATAACATTTTTTTATGATGATTTAGAGCTTGCTTAATATAATCATAGCTAACTCTTGCGCCCATCATTTCAATTACTACCTCAATTTCCTCATCATTTAAAAATTTCTTCATAATCAAGTGTTAGTACATCAAGGGCAAAGCTCTTATTTTCTTTTTGTTCTAACAAGTACATATTTAATTTCAACATTAAAAATCTTTAAACAAATCTGTTTTCTTTTCCGTAATGGCCTTATAAACAGCTCCCCCTACTGTACCTAAGCCTAAAAGTGCAATTTTCATTATTCTACAGCCGTAAGGATTACTTCAACAACCTTGCTTAAATCCTTAATCTCTCCTACAAAATTAGCAATTGTCTTTTCTAGCTTAACAATATCTATTGTAAGCATTACAAAGGCAATATTATGGATAGGCATTTCCTGATGAATTGATAAAACGTTTCCCCCACATTTAGCTACAAAATTTTAAAAACATTTGATAAAAACACCTGTTTCATCAACAAGCTTAAGGCTTAATACCATTCTTCTTGTTGAATCATTTTCAGGCTGATAAATTAAATCCTTATATTTATAAAAGGTACTTCTACTTATATCACATCTTTTTACAAGCAACAGTAATAGATATTCCACTATCTATTAAATTTTTTTAGCATTAATAACCTTGATCACACTTTCATCAATGATGCTTTCCTCAACCAAATAATATTTTTTTACTCATTAGTTATTTCAACCTCTTTTCCAACATTTAATAAATTTATTACTGAATCATCTATTCTAAACTCATCTACATTAATTTTTATCTTTATAGATAACAAGCATAGTTGAACCACTTCCACTTATACAAAAATGGTAAATTTTGTTTTTTTAGAAATTTCCTTAAAAAGCGTAACTATTTTTTTAATTAAATTCATTCGATATGGCTCATGAATTTTATCATTAAATAAATCATTGATTAAACCCAAATCACCATTTTTTTAAAAAGCATATGGTATATTAACTATTCTTGATAAATTATTAATCACATCTACCCTTTCATAGCTTTGTGGTAAAAACCTCTCTAGATTTTTTTGGTTTCTAGCATTTCCTTTGGTGAAATTGTCATAAAATTTAAAGTATTTGACACATCATATTTAATATACTTAATATCATCGCCTACTTTAAAGGAAGCCACAAGCCCACCAAAAATTGCAGGTGCAACATTATCAGGATGTCCTTCGATAATAGTGGCAATTTTTAAGCATTCATCATTACTAAGAGGATTATTTAAATAATAATTTGCAGCCATAATTCCTGCAACTATTAGTGTAGATGATGATCCAAGACCTCTACTAATAGGAATTCTTGAAATAATTTTTCATTCTTAAAGGAATTATTTTTTTATTTAACAGCTTAAAAAAACATATTCATAGCTTGTCTTTAATAAATTATTATCATTTGCATATTCTAAATCAAAGCCTTCATAATAGAATTTATCAGCTGGCTCAAAATAAAAATCATTTGCTAAATCAAGCGCTAAGCCAAGTGTATCAAAGCCAACACAAAGATTAGCAGATGTAGCATTTACTTTAATGTGTAGCATGAAATAATCTCCTTTATTTTAGCATCCAAATCCGTAAGCTTTATATCATTTTTATTAAAGCTTGGATATTTAAATTTATTAGGCAATTCAATATTAAGCTTATTGCAAAAAAATCATTTAAATCCTTGCAAGTAATTGAAACTGCTAAAGCTACACTATCATAAAAACTTAAGAGGTGAAGCTGTAGATAAAACCACATTATAATTATCATTAATTTTTCATTGCCTTAAATTTTTTTCAAGGCATCAAGACCAACTGCAGTATGAGGATCAACTAAATAATTATATTTCTCATAATATTCCTTTATTGTTAAATTTGTTTCCCTTTCATTGGTATAAAAAAGCACTAAATGAAGAATAATCGCCTTCTAGGGTAAAAACGTTTATAAATACTCAAATCAGCCATAGCCTTTTTTTAACCTTAGCTGTTGATTTTGTTGTGTAATATAAAAAGTCTTTCCAAATTAGAAGAAATAATAATATCCATTGAAGGTGAATTTGTTTTATAAAAATTCCCTATTTGCATCATAGACATTAGTATTAAAAAAATCAGTCAATACATTATTTTTTTATTTGAAGCACAGATAAGCTTTTTCAATAGGAAGTCCCATCATTTTAGCAATATATCCTGCTAAAATATCTCCAAAGTTACCTGTAGGAACTGTAAAAATTAATTTTTTTCATCTTCCTTAATAACCTTATCTTCAATTAGTTTAATATATGTATAATAATAATAAACTATTTGGGGAACAAGTCTTGAAATATTTATAGAATTTGCACTTGATAAATGTAAATTTCTATTATTCAAGAAAAAATTCCTTGACAAAGCTTTGACAATCATCAAAAATTACCACGAACGGCTAAAACATGACCATTACCATTATTAAAGCTTTGCATTTGGGCCTCCTGGAGATGGCTAACACCATTTGTAGGATATAAAACAATTGTTTCTATACCAGAAACATCCTTAAATCCCGATAAGGTAGCACCACCAGTATCACCTGAGGTTGCCGTTAAAATTGTAGTTATATCTTTATTATTTGTCTTTTTTTTTGCAAGCTTAAGCATTCTTGGTAAAACCACTAAGGCAATATCCTTAAATGCTCCTGTTGGACCATGATATAGCTCTAGGATTGCTTTTCCATCAAGCTTAGTAATGTTTACAACCTCACTAATATCAAAGCATTTATAGGCTTCATCTATTTCTTTTTGAATATCTTCAAAAGCCAATTCACTAAAAAATAAAGAAATTATTTTACCAGCAAGCCTTTGATAGCTATAATTAAGTACTTCCTTATATGAAAGCTTAGGAATCTCATCTATAACATATAAGCCCCCATCATCTGCTAAGCCATTAATTATTGCCTCATATGATGTGACGTTTTTTTATTTCCTCTTGTTGAATGATACATTTTTTTAACCTCCAAATTTTCCTTAATTATACCATTTTTTTGACCAAAGATTACAATAACTACAAAAAAACATTTTTTTGATTTTTTTGTTTTTTTCGTGTAAATAAATGCAAAAAAAGTGTAGATTATTCTACACTCAGAAAGAATATATTTATTATCACAGTAAAAAAATTATTTCATCTCTTCTTATTAGTCAAGTAATATTTTTTTATCAATAAGCAAAATCATAATATTATTACAATTGTTCCTCTATTATGCTTTTTTTCATATTTTTCATCTATTAAATCCTTATATTGAAAAATTTTGATAGACCAAATTGAATATATCAATATTCTCGCCAAGAATATAATCCTTGACTAATTTACCTTTTTGCATTTCTAAATATTCAATTGTAGCATTCTTTATTTTATGACTGCCACCACTACTTCCATATCCAGTAATGACACATATTGCCTTCTTATTTTGACGTTTAAAAAAAGCTTTTATTTGTACTTCTAGATTTTTTTAATTGCTGTATCAACCTTTGGATGGCCCTCGTGAATATCAATTTCTATCATATTTTTTTCCTCTTTGAAATATTTTTTTATTAAGCTTTCTTTTTGACCTCTACCATAAAGTTCAAAAAAATTAGGTGTAATAATATATCTTTTATTAGACTCCATTATTAACGCCTTTATTATCGTAAAAGGAATTTATTTTAGCTTTAGGTAAAAAAATAAACCTACCAGTCTCATTAAGCTTTTTATGCTTTCTTCTTTCTAAGAATAATTTTGACATAACTAAGCCTGGATGAGCAAAAATTAACTAAATTTGCTTGATCATTGTAATAAAAAAATAATTCATTGCCTGCCATTTAGTATACGCATAATCATCTTTATAAATATTTTTTTCTTCTTATAGGAAATAGAGCATACATAACAAAAACTTAACATTTAAATTCTTTAGATTCTCATAAATTACAATTGGCGCAAGAGTATTAATTTTATACATATAATCATAATTCCCAACTGATGTTGCCGCATTTAATATGCAATAATCAATTTTAACATTGAGATTTGCAAAAAATTCCTTAACATGATTAATATTTGCAAAATCCAATGAAAAGCCCATAATTTTTGAATTACTATATTTTTTTAGTTAAATCACTAATTAAATTATTAGTCTTTTTCCTCGCTTCTACAAATCACACAAAGATTAGCGCCTATTTTTTTTAAAAAGATTAAGGCAAATATTATATCCTAAAAATACCATTGGCACCTGTGACAAGTACCATTTTATTCTTTAAGCATTTATATTTATCTTTCACTTATCTTACCATTTTCGATGTTAATTAACGCTTCTAAGGAATTAAGGGCTCTATCAAAGATTTGAATTGTATTCTTACTAAGCTTTTGATAGCCTAATAAATTATTTAACAATGTATAAAGGCTCATTTTATCGATAACCTCAGTATTTTTAACAATACTTAATATTCCTGCAGCAATTTCTTCAGTAAAAATATGCTCAACTGGTCTTAAATAACTATTCAATTCATCATGTCTTCTAAACTTAATATCAAATATTTGACCCTTTAATAAAAACATAATAATTAGATTTTATAATTTTTTTATCATTTTGTAATATCGTCAAATCATCTAATATTAATTTCTTAGTGCTTTCAATTAATTTAGTCTTTTCATAGATTGGTAAGACTGCCTTTTAATAGTTCATCAATATGAATTGGCGAGCAAGCACTAATAACCTTATAGAGTTTTTCTTCCTTTGTAATTGATTCTTGGTTGATATTAGCAACAATTCCTAAAACATTTGGATATGGTAAAAACAAATCTCTTGCTCGTAAAACCTCTGCCTTTTCAAACTCAGAATAATCGACTGTATCTACAATAACTTCCTTTATTTCCTCAGGCTCATTATCTTCCTTCATTAAAAAGATTCTTAATTTCCTTTAAAAACACCATCTTTATTATTTAGATAATTAAAGCTAAATAAATGATAAATATTCCAACCACGTGATTTTTAAAACTGAATCAAAAAGATAATTTCTATCTAAGCTTGATGGATTATTTTTTTATAGCTAATACCATCAACAATTATACCTAGAATATACTCATTATTATTAGGAGCTAGAATACCGATATCAATTTTTAATAGGACTATTACCAATAGAAGTATTAGTATTATAGCCTAAATAATTCAATTCTTTTTACCAAATCCAAAACAATTGGTGTATTATTCAATTCTTTAGCTATAGTTTCTTTATTCTTAATAGCAAAATCAATATAGCCACAAAGCATCTCAACGCCCTTTGAAACTGTCTTATCTAATTTAAAAATCGCTTGGAAGAATTGAACCAACAACACTCATCTTTTCCTTAGCTCTAGTAATTGCTACATTAAGTCTTTTATAACCACCACTTTGATTTAAAGGTCCAAAATTCATACTTAGCTTACCATCTAAATCCTTAGCATACCCAATTGTTAAAATAATATGATCACGTTCATCACCTTGAACAGTTTCTAGATTTTTTTAACAAAGAAAGGGTCAATATTTTCGTTAGATAAGAACTCATCCAATTCTTTATTATACGCTCTTTCCTGATTTACAAGCTCAATAATTAAGTTCTGCATTGCAATATTAAATGTTACTACACCTAAAGATTTATCCTTCATAGTAGCCGCATGATTTAAAAATTAATTCAACTGTCTTCTTAGCTTCTTTAATATTTACTCTACTTTTTACCCCTATCAAAATAACCATCATTTACATATATGTAACTAAGGCCTTCATTTTTTTTCTTAACAAATAAGGCTCCTTAAATGTTAAAAAGATCATGATAAATTTCTTTTATTTGAATAAGCTATTAATGCTTCATTTTTACTTCTATAATGCCATTTAAGCATTATATTTGGAAGCATAGCCCTTGCTTCATCTAATATTGATTCAAATACATCATATTCCACATCATTATCATCATTAATTTCCGTATTGAAAAATGATGTAGGTGGTAGCTGCTCCTGATCACCACAAACAATTATTGATTTAGCTCTTACACATGAGCCAATAGCATTTTCTCCTGTAAGCTGACTTGCTTCGTCAAAAAAATAACTGTATCAAATTTAAAGCTATTTATATCCAAAAACATAGTAACACTTAAAGGCGACATCATAAAGCAAGGCTTTAGCTTAGTAAGTAGACTAGCAGATGCTTTAAATGTATCCTTAAGTGGTTTAAGCTTCTTCTTTTTATTTGCTTCAATTTTAAGATTTGTAACCTCTTCACTTGAAGCATAAATACTATCAATTTGTGGCCAATTTTTTTACTAACTAACTCCGCAATTTTAATATTAGAAAAAAATCAATTATCTCTTTATAGGCATTACCAAATTGCTTCATTAAATAGTTAAAATCACTATTCAAATTATATTCTGAGGCAATATTAATTAAATTCTCCTTAGCAAAGGCCTTATATACTGCCTCAATACCATCATTTTCTAATATATCAGAAATACCTTCACATTTTTTTCATCAAGAATTCTTTTTATTTCGCTTATATTCCAAATACTCACTTATTAATGATATATCTCTTATTTGCTCATTAATTCTTACAAGTAGCTCCTCTAGGCTTTCATCAATAGCATCAAAAATATTTATCATAAGCCTTAAAGCCATTATCTAATAAATCCTTATATGGTAAAAATAAGATTATATTCTGCTGAATATTCGCTTAAATTCTTATTTGCTAAGTCATTTAAAAAGAGCTTCAAAATTAATAGCTCTATCCTTTAGCTCGTCTTCATATTTCTTATATTTATTCAAATATTCAATAACTGCAAAAAAAGCTTTGAAAAAAATCTGTACTTTCTCCATAATAAAAATTCCTTAAAGTTAGTTTCTAAATGTTAAATCATCGAGTAAAATATCCTTTTTGGCTTTAATGATTTCTTCAATTTCTTTTTAAATCATTAAATAAATCTTTGTATTTCAATTTAGAATGTCTTCTTAAATGAGACTCCATTTCCTTCTTAGTCTTCTTATATTCCTTATTAAAAAAATTCTTGTAAATGAAGGATTTGCTTTTAACAACCTCTAAATATTTACTTATGTCTAAATTAAAAAAATATCATCATCATATTTTTAAAAATAATATTTTTTTAGCTAAGGAATTATATTGCTGCCACTTATTATTTACCGCATTTAAAGCAATATTCTTATTGTCCCAATCATTAAATGAAAAAAATACTCTAATGGTATTTGACAAGGCACACTAAGAATAAATTCATATAGTGGTAAAGACTTAAAAATAATCCTCAATTGAATCTATTTGAAAGCATTGAAGCCTTGTGAATGTTTGATTTCTTAAAACATTCTCTAAAATTTTTCTAAAAATTTTTTTAATGACTTAAGTAATAAATCTTTTTCTACTATATCTAATTTATCAAGCTTAAAGCCTTTAAAAAAATATTATCATTTTTTTACCTAAACTCAAATATTTTTAAATTAAATTGCTCTAGCTCTGACTTAAAAATCAAAAATATATTTTTTTCCTTTAAAATCGAAGCTAATTGATTTAGCATTAATATTCTCATAATATAAATTTATTAAATCAAAGGTAGAAATATTTCTAAATGGTTCACTTTTTAAAGCCTTTAAATAAGAATCTAAAATATTTTGGTTAGTATGATAGGAATCATAAACATCTAAAGCCTTATTTGATAATGTTATTTTTTTATTTTGAATTGCCTCTAAATTCTTATATATATCTAAAAATTATGTCCTTCTTATCCACTTTAGGATCATGCAAAGCTAAACAAAAATCCTGAAGACCTCTTTTAGCTAAATTTTTATATACAACATCTAAGGCTGCCTTCTTTTCACAAACAAATAAAACACTTTTATTTTGAGCGATAAGCTCACCAATTATATTAGTAATTGTTTGACTCTTACCACAGCCTGGAGGACCTTGTAAAACAAATGATTCACCATTTTTAGCCCTTTTAATAGCTTCCATTTGTGAATAATCAGCTGGCAAAACCTCTAAATTTTCTAAATTATTAATACTCGAATTAGTAGATAAAGCTTTATTTCCACTAAGTGCAAGTAAAAATATCACTATTTAAATAAGCATCTAAATTTGCTTCGATATCCTCATACATTTTTTTATTTTATTAAAAGGAAAAATAAGCCAAGAGCTATCTCCTTCTTTATAGCAAATTTATTTTTTTTAGCAAATTCCTCTACTCTTAATAAATAATCCTCTAATCCCTCATGTTCAAGTAGCTTTGGAAGCTTAAGCTTGTTCTCCATTAGTAGCTTATAAATTAAGGTTTCATTATGAATATAGCCATCATCTAAGGCCTTAAGCTTATAGGTGTTATTTACAGTCTTACGTTCAATTGAAACTGGTAATAAGCAAAGTGGTGATAAGCAGCTATTACCCTCAATATCAGCATATTCTAAAAAAACCAAAGGCTAAATATAAAACATTAATGCCATTTTCCTCATAAAAAAACATTAGCCTTACTAATTAAATTATTTAATGTTTTTTTGTTAAAAACAATACTATTAGTTAGTGGATATAGATAATTAACATTTTTTAATGGTGAAAATCTATTTTTTATCGTTCTTATTTCCTCATAGGAATAAGTATCTTCTCTTTTGATTTTAACACCACTTGCAAATATTTCCTTTTCACTACATTTTTCATTTCCTAAGCTATCAGAGAATAGCTTAGCAATATTAAATTCTATACCATCAACTAGCTTAGTAAAACAATCAAAAAAATCATCATTTAGCATCATTACATTAGATGAAAGACTAAAACGAAAATTTATAAGCTTTATTCTTTCTACCAATATCAAGTAGTTTCTTTTGATAAACCTCTATTTTTTTCCTTTTAGATCCATACTATCACCAACCAAATTCTTATTAAGGATATTATACCATCACTTCGGCCAATTTAAAAGCAAAAAAAAGGCTCGAACCACCAAGCCTAAAACAAACTATTTGTTTTCTCCTTTTTCCTTTTTCTCTTTGCCTTCTATACTTTGTAAAAACAATGGAAACGTTTTACATAAGATGGATATATATTAACATAAAATTACATAATTGTAAAGCGATTTCACTTAAATTTCACTTACATTACTTATTTTCATAGCTTTTCATAAGTAAATCTAATTCTTCCTTGGTTAAAGAACGATATTCACCAAGCTTTAAACTAGAGTCAAGCTTTAAAGGTCCAAATGATTCTCTATTTAATTCCACTACATTATAGTCAAAAGCCTGAAACATTCTTTTAACCTGATGATATTTACCTTCTCGAATTGATATATACACAATATTTTCCTGATAGCTTTCAATTTTGGCAGGAAGAGTAACATAGCCATCATCAAGGGTTACACCATTTTCCAAAGGCTTAATATCGTTTGAATTAAATTTCTTATCCAATGTAGCCTTATATGTTTTATATACATGTCGTTTAGGGCTTAATAGCATATGAGCTAATTCACCATCATTAGTTATAATAAGTAAGCCAGTCGTATCAATATCAAGTCTTCCAACAGGAAAAAAAGATTTCTTTTTTTCATAGCCATTAAAAAAATCTATTACGGTTTTTATCATAATAATCAAAGGTCGCACTTACTACATCCTTTGGTTTATTTAACATAAAATAAAGTTTTTCCTCATATGACACCTTATCACCAAAAATTGTAACCTCGTCATCTTCCTTAGTATTATAATCATCGTCTAAAATAATTTCGCCATTAACCATAACAAAGCCCTTACGAATAAGCTTCTTCACTTCACTTCTTGAACCATAATTTAAATGGGCAAGCATTTTATCTAATCTCATATTTACCTCACAAAGAAAAAAGTCCCAAAAGGAACTTTATTTTATAACAATTGGGGTTGTTCTAACCATATCAGCTAAAGCCTTCGTATTTTTGTATTGAACTGAGTTTTCTCCAAATTTTTCCTTTAAACGATTAAGCTTTTGCTCAATTGTACACACTGTGCCATCATTTTGAACACATAATTCAGCTAAATTTAAAACCATTAATGCTGGAGAAATATATGGTGTATTAGGATCGCCATGATAGTAAACTTCTTTCCAATATTTATACTTTTGAGCCTTTAAAAGCTCACCACCCGCATGAGCGTGGTCCTTCTTATCATAAACAAACTCTTCACCAATATCATGAAGATATCCTAAAACGAAAAATTCTCTAGCTAAATCCTCATTTAAAAGTTTCTCTTCAGCATATTTTTGCATATATCTAGCTACGCCAATTGAGTGCTTTAGTTTGTTTTCTGAAATATATAAATTCTGCATAAAAACCATCTCCTTAATTTCTTATTTTTTTATTATTATATTATATTTTTTTATTTTTTTGTGCAACTATTATTTAAAAATATTTATCTATGATATTCTTTTGAATAAGCAGAGGTTTCCTCCATATCACCAAAAACTTAAAACCTCTCCAGCATAAAAATGTATTTAAATTACCCTGTAAAGCCTCAACATCCCTATACCATCCTGCTAAATAATTAGCTGTATTAATATGAGGGAAATAATACCAATCCTTTTCAAGAACAATATTCCTTATAGGATAACCACAAATTTCCATATCATCATAAAGCATTTTGGAAATTTCACTTGTTTTTAAGCTTTTATCACCAATTGCATATAATGTTACAACCTGTTCTTCATCCATAGGCCATTTAACAAAATAAATCATTGTATGGCCTAATCTTCTTCTATACATATTGCCTTGAATATAGCATGTCTTTTTCGGATAATTCTTTAATGTAACAGCAAATACCTTATAATCAATTGTTTCAATTTTTAGAAAACAAATTCTTTTTCTATTTCATTTAAATTCATAAATTTATAAAGATGATCTAAAGGTGATGTTACAATTAAATAATCATATTCTCTAGCAAATAAATTTGTCTTAATAGTGACAATATTATTCTCTCTTTGAATATTTTTCAATCTTAACATTCAAGATTGGCTGATTTTTTTAACTTATCAGAAATTCTTTTCCCAAAGGCTTTGAGTACCATCATTAAAGCTCCAAAGTTCTTCCTTTAAAAAATAATTAAGTGTAGCCATATATAAATATTTTTAAAACATAAATTGCAGGAATTTCATCTAAATAACCATAACCAAAGGATGTAAAAGGATTGATAAATACCTTTTTCAATGTTATTCAAATCATTCTTTTTACAAAAATTCACTAAAGCTAACCATTAAATCTTGATTAGTATTTAAATGTCCTATTTCATCATAGCCTTGATATTTTTTTCATTTAAAAGGGTTTTTTTAAGATTTCTAATTTCTCTTAAAAATCATTCTACTCTCACTAGGGGCAAGGCTTGTCAATTCGCCACTAAGATAATCACGCATTTCTGCATATATCTTATCGCCATCAATTTGGATACCACAATCTTTCATCATTTCTTGAACAACATCATAGCTTGGTGCTCCTAAAATAGCTCCCATATCATATCGTTTACCTTTATAATATGGCGAAAAGCATTTTCCACCAACATGATCCTCACGCTCTAGTATCTCATAATTTGTAAATCCATTTTTTTCTAAATAGTATGCTGCCGTTATACCAGCTGGACCAGCACCTATAATCGCAATTCTACAATTCTTATCCATAAATCCTCACCAAGCATAAAAAAAAGTTCAATTTGCATTGAACTTAAATATCAATTGGAGCAGGTGATGAGAATCGAACTCACGTAGTCAGCTTGGAAGGCTGAAGTTCTACCATTAAACTACACCTGCATGTATATGATTAAGCACTAAGAAAACTTAATGCTCCAATATAATACCATATAATAAAATATCTGTCAATACAAAAATTTACATTTTTTTAATAATTTCTTATTAGTAAAAACACTTACATATACATTTTAGCATATATTAAATTTATTTTCACTATTTTTTTAATAAATTATTTATTAATTTCTTTATCTATTAGCAATCTAATTGATAAAAATATACAGAAATGTCTTATTAAATGTACCAAAACATCCTTAAGACATCTTTCCTTATAAATTTTATAAGTAATTCTTATAATAAAATAATTTGAATAAGCCTAACAAACTCCATTAAATAACAAAAAGCATGTTTATTATTTATTCATCCCAAAAAGAAAATCAATTAAATTACAATGAAGAATACCACTTTCATCATAAAAAAATGATGAGGTATAATCAACCTCTTGATATATAAACAATAGAAATAAACTCTCTTATTTTATGCCGTAAATTCATTAGAATATTTAATAATAATTGTTTTTGTAAATACTTTCTTTATATAAAAAAACTTGGCCTAAACCAAGTATTAATTCTAAATGGTCGGGAAAACAGGATTTGAACCTGCAACCTCATGGTCCCAAACCACGCGCACTACCAAGTTGTGCTATTTCCCGAAATTATTCAAATGGCGCGCCCAAGAGGATTCGAACCCCTAACCTTTTGGTCCGTAGCCAAACGATCTATCCAATTGATCTATGGGCGCATCAAGTGGCGGTTTGGACGGGAATTGAACCCGCGATCTCCAGTGTGACAGACTAGCATGTTAACCACTACACCACCAAACCAATTTTCCAACGCTCAATTATTATAACATAGAACAACTATTATAGCAAGTACTTTTTTTACATTTTTTTCACTTTTTTTATTTTGAAAGTTATAAAAAAATAAAGAAGGCATTTTCGCCTTCTAATTATTCTCTAAAAATCATTTTTTTGCAACAATTCTACCACATTTTTTTGAGCTTCAACTACAGTTTTAGCTCCTAAAAACAATATCACCACCAGCGTAAATATGGTCTACACTTGTTTTTAAAAATTATCACATACTAAATAACCATGATCGGTTTTTAAAATATTTATCACTAAATATTTTATTTGGAACTTGACCAATTGCGCTAATAATCTGATCACATTTAATATTTATAAATTGATTTGAACCAACAGGACGTGGTCTTCCTGAAGCATCAGGCTCACCAAGAACCATAACCTCACATTTAACATTTAATTGATTATTTTCTTCTAAAATCTCAACAGGATTGGTTAAAAACTTAAATTCTATGCCTTCAAGCTTAGCCTCATCAATTTCAATCTTGTTAGCAGGTGCCTCAGCTAGAGTTCTTCTATAAACAACCATAACATACTCACTTCCAGCTCTTACTGCCATTCTTGCTGCATCCATTGCTACATTACCAGCACCTACAACGATAGTTGTTCCCTTTAGTTTAGGCATTACACCCTCATCATAGCGCAAATAATAATTAGCATCCTTTAAGAAATCAAGAGCGTCATATACGCCATTAAGATTTTCACCATTTATTCCTAAATGACGAACCTTAGTTAAACCAATGCTAATAAAAAAATATCATCATAGTCATTCTTTAAATTAATTATATCTTCTTCATTTAAGCTTTTATTATAAACGATTTTAACTCCTAAATCACAAAGCTTTGTATTTAACGCTTCAATTCGATGAGTGCTTAATCTAAAATTAGGAATACCATAAGATAAAACACCACCAAAATGAGCCATACGCTCATAGATTGTAACACTAGCACCTTTTGTCACAAGTTCTAAAGCACAGGCGATTCCAGCTGGACCACAGCCGATAATAGCCACCTTTTTATTAGTGACTTTAGTTATATTTTTCTTTATAATTAACATTATCAAATACAAACTTTTTCAAGCTTACCAATTTGAATTGGTGCTTTTTTTGCATTTAATACACAATGTCCAACACATTGTTTTTCATGAGGACACACAACACTACAAATTGTTGATAAACTTGAACATGATCTAATAATGTTTGCTGCCTCTATCAAATCATTTTCTTTAATCTTCTTAATAAAAATCTTTTATTTGCATTCCTGTTGGACAACCAGTTTGACAACGTGGCATCTTACAGCTTAAGCAACGGTTTTGCTTCATTTAATGCTTCTATATCATTCATTCTAAATACCCACTTTTTTTGATAATAAAAAAATAAATCTGCAAGACCAATTGCACACATTGCCTCTAAAACAACACCTGCTCTTAAAACAATAGCTGCGTCATGTCTTCCTCTAATTATTAAATCATCTATTTCTTTCTTTTCAAAAATTATATGTTTCTTTGACTTTTTATAAATTGATGGTGTTGGCTTTTACAAACACATTAATAACAATATCATTTCCATTACTAATTCCACCATTTATTCCACCATTATTGTTAGTTTTTGTTTTACCAGTTGCATCAATTATACAATCATTAAATTCACTACCATACAGACTCACACCAGAAAAGCCAATTCCAAATGAAACTCCCTTTACTCCTCCTACACTGTATAAAAGATGTGCTAAAACTGATTCAATAGAATCAAAATAAGGTTCACCTATTCCTATTGGCATATTACTAATAGTAATCCTTATAATTCCCCCTACACTATCAAATGAGCTTGCCGCAAGGCTCACCTCATCATCAAATTTATTTTTTTATCTGTAATGCCATGAATATTAACAATTTCTGAAGTAATATTAGCACTAATTATTTTTTTAGCTAAAACCCCAGCAGCAACTATAGGAAGAGTTAATCTACCTGAAAAATGACCACCACCACGATAATCCTCAAAGCCATTATATTTCTTACTTGCAACAAAAATCAGCATGACTTGGTCTTGGTGTATTTTTTTATGTATGAATAATCACTACTTTTTGGTATTTTGATTTAAAAAAATATAAATTAATTGGCATACCAGTAGTATAATCATTAAAAAAACTCCACTTAAAAATATTAACTTCGTCAGCTTCAATTCTTGAGGTTGTGCCAATTGCTCCTGGTTTTCTTCTATTTATATCATCTATAAAATCATCTAATGTAAGCTTAATACCACTAGGCATTCCATCAACAATAATTCCTACACCACTTCCATGAGATTCCCCATAAATAGTAACTCTAAAGATTTGTCCAAAGCTATTCATTTATAATTTGCACCACCTTTTTCATAAATCCATAAATAATCACTATTAATACCCTTATTCCAAATTTCTTCAGCCTTAATTGCTTGACCAACAAGCATTAATAGCCCATTATATGATTTTTTAATATTGGTAAGAAGCATTGTTTTTTTAGAGGATTAAAAAAATTATGTCAATACATCTATTAACTCTTTTAGCAACCTCAATATCAATTGGCATCTGATTAACATTAGGATACATTCCTACAGGGGTAGTATTTACTAATAAATCAATTTGTGAAATTTTTGCTAAATCGTTATAATCAATAACATTTTCTTTTCCATCTTTATTTCTAGAAACATAAATTGGTTTACCACCCTTTGATTTTAGTGCTTCATAAACAGCTTTACTTGCTCCACCAGTCCCTAAAAATATAGCATTCATTAATATTATTAATATTATATTCATCTAAGGTCAAAAAGAAAGCCATAATAATCCGTATTATAGCCAATTGTTTTTGCCATTCTTAACACAAATAGTATTCACACTACCTATTTTCCTAGCTTCATCTGATATTTCATCTAAATATTTCATTATTTCAATTTTGTAAGGAATAGTAACATTATAGCCAGAATATTTACCAACCTTTAAATAATCAATATATTTTTTTAATTCATGATTATCACATTCAATTAATTCATAGGAAGCATCAATGTTATTTTGTTCATAGATTAAATTATGAATAATTTTTTTGAATAGCTATGACCTAACTTTTTACCAAGCAATCCATATTTCTTCATTTAATAAGCTCCTTTTGATAATCCTTAGAAGCCTTTAAAACACCCTCAAAAAAAGATTAAATAATATTTTTTTCTAATTCTTTATCATTTAAGATATTTAAATTCTTATCAATAATTTGGCCTTCTCGCTTACTATCAAAAAAACATCTAAATTATTTTCACGCTTATATAATGCTACCATTTTTTTGAAGCCTTCATTCTTTCTTTAAAAAAAGCTCAATCATTTTAGCATCAATTACATTAATTTTATCTCTTGCAATTTCTAAATTATTCTTCATATCTTACTCTTCCTCCAAGACTTGCAAAATCTTCAAAAAAATTAGGATAGCTCTTAGAAACACATTCTGCATTTAAAATTGTAACATCACCATCACAAACAGTTCCTGCAATTGCTAGGGCCATTGCAATACGATGATCCTTATGAGCATCAACAACAGCTCCATGTAGAGCATCTACCCCAACAAGTTTCATTTTATCATAGCTTGACTCGACATTTGCCCCAAGTTTTGTTAGTTCCTCTTCCATAGCACTTACTCTATCACATTCTTTTTATCCTTAATCTTTTTAACATCAACAAACTTTGATTTTTCCCCTACTTAAGGCAGCTAAAACAGAAAGTATAGGTCCTAAATCAGGTGACTGTGAAAAAAATTAATTCTAGCTCTTTTATTTTCTCTTCTTTTACAAGATAATAATTCATTATCATAATATATTAATCCCCCAAAAATCCATAATATCATTTAAAAATTTTTTTATCACCTTGAAGTGAATTTAACTTCATTTGCTTTAAAGAAACCTCACTTCCAAGCATATCGGCAACTAGATAAAAAAAGCAGCTTGGGAGAAATCTCCCTCAACAATATAATCAAATGGTTTATATTCTTGATTACCTGGTATTTTATAACCATTTTTTTGATTTTTTTCAACAATAATACCAAATTTATTTAAAACATCTAATGTTAAATCAATATAGCCCTTGCTTTCAAGAGGAGTTGTTATATTGATAACTGACTCTCCATTAAGTAAAGGTAGCGCATATAAAAGTCCGGTGATAAACTGTGATGAAACATCACCTCTAACATTATAAACACCAGGATGCAAAGCACCAGAAATAGTAAGAGGTAAATATTTATCCTGATATTCATATTTAATACCTTGCTCATTAAAAAAATATCAAAATATACATCAAGTGGACGATTAGGAAGATTATTTTTTTACCTACAAATGTTACATCTTCGTTAATTGTAGTGGCAATGGGAATTAAAAAAATCTAAGCGTTGACCCAGATTCATCAGCATCAATAACCTTGTTAATTCTTTTTAACATTTGAACCAATAATTTCTAAATATTCATCATATCTATTTATAGTAGCTCCTAATGCCTTCATACCCTCTATTGTCGCAAGAATATCATTTGAATATGTAACATTTCTTATTACTGACTTACCATTAGCCAAACAAGCCGCAATAATTGCTCTATGACATAGGCTTTTAGATGAAGGCACATTGATTGTTCCCTTTAATAATCCTTTTACTTATAATCGCTTTCACTTAAATCAACTCCATAATTATTTAAATTATATCATTTATTGATTTCAATGGCAATAAATTTGCAGTCCTCTAAGAAAAAGAAAAAAAGAGCAACTAAGCACTCTTTATATATTCTTCCTTCATTTTGTAAATTACTGGATCTCCAATATCTTTAATTAAGATAAAAATTAATTACACCAGCCAAATTCTTTTTTTATCATAAATAATTGAATGAAGTAATTTATGATAATCAATATCTAAATATGGCAATTCATATAAATCTAGGATTTTCTTTAAATCAGCAAGTAAGCTACTATTTGTAATCTTTAATTCAATTCCAAGCTTAATTGCAAGCATCATACCAATTGCTACACATTCACCATGCTTATAATCACTATTAAGCTCAATAGCATGACCAAAGGTATGACCAAAATTTAGAATCATTCGATTGCCTTTATCAAATTCATCTTCCTCGACATATTTCTTTTTTACAAGTAGACTCTCGTAAATTATTTCTTCATCAATCTCTGGTTTAGTCAATAGCTTAGTAAAAAGCTTAGAATTACCTATTAACGCATGCTTAATTAATTCACCCATTCCATTATTAAACTCACGTTTATCTAAAGTACTTAACGTACTTGGGTCAATTAAAACTAAATCAGGCTGTTTAAATGCGCCAATTATATTCTTACGATTATAATAATCAATTCCTGTTTTACCGCCTATTGAGCTATCCATTTGGCTCAAAAGTGAAGTAGGAATATTTATAAAGGGAAGTCCTCTATAAAGCGTTGCCGCAACAAATCCTGCAAGATCTCCAACTACACCACCACCAAGAGCAAGAATTAAATCATTTCTCCTTATTTCCTTAGCAAGTAAATAATTTATTATCTCTTGATAGCTTGTAATATTTTTTTAGATTCTTCACCTGCCTTAATTGCATAAGAATACACCTCATATTCCTTTAAGGCATTACACACATCGGCTAAATATAATTTTTTTCAACATTTGTGTCAGTTATAATATAGATTTTTTTATTATTATAAACATCCTTTATATATTTTCCAAGATTTGCTAGAACTTTCTTTCCAATATAAATATTATAAGATGTATGTGTTAAATTAATCGCTAACTTTTTTTCACTTTTTCCATCCCGCTTCTTTTCTTTCTAGAGCTTATAAATAATTCCTTTAATTGATTAGAATTATTATTAGCAAGAGCATCCTTTAATAGATTAAGCTCGGCTTCAAATTCCGCAATTTGCGCTAACAAATAGCTCTTATTTTTCCATAAATAGCTCACTCCATAAATTTTTCATTTATCATAGCTATTCTTGTTAAATCTCGATATGAATCACCTATATAATTTTTTTAGTATCAAGATTATGGTCTGAATTAACGAGGCTTACGGCGATTGCATGTGTAAGCTGAGATGTAAAAGCAATCATTTGATCATGATGTTCAGGCGTCATAATAAAGAATTTACCAAATTCAAGATCATTGCCAATTTGCATAATTGTATCAATAGCTCTCTTTGAATTATTTATAGGTGTAACCAAAAAATTAGCACCTTTAAATATCTTTTCATCAGCATAGGTTATACCTATTTTTTCCCTTCCAGCCATTGGATGATGTGAAATGTATTCTCCATGTTTTAAAACATCATTAACCTTATAAACAAAGCTTGTTTTTATACCGCAAACATCTGTAATTATTAAATCATTAGAAAAAAATATGGTGAATACTTATTTAAAAAGACGATGATGTCATTAGGGTATAGTCCTAAAAATTAAAACATCAACATCATTAATAAAGCTTAATGGATTATCTGATACAGCTGTGACTATTTTAATTTTTTTAAGGCAAAATCTCTTGTTTCCTTATTAGTATCAATTCCATAAACCTCATAACCTTTTTTTATTAATCCCTTGGCATAGGATCCGCCAATTAGGCCTAAGCCTACAATCAATATTTTCATTATTTCATTGTTTTGCCAACGATTGGAGCAATTTGTCTTAAATCATCCATCATTTTAGCAAATTTCTTAGGCTTTAATGATTGTGCTCCGTCACATAAAGCACATTCAGGATTATTATGTACTTCAACAATTATACCATCTGCACCAACAGCTAAAGCAGCCTTTGATAGACCATCAACCATACTCCATTTACCACCTGAATGTGATGGATCAATAATAACTGGTAGATGAGATAATTCCTTCACCGCCAAAACGGCAGAAATATCTAAGGTATTTCTTGTGTATTTTTCAAATGTCCTTATTCCACGTTCACATAAAATAACCTTTTCATTACCACCAGCTAAAATATATTCAGCTGCCATTAGCCATTCTTCTATTGTTGAGCTCATTCCTCTTTTTAAAAGAATAGGCTTATCAATTTTACCAAGGGCCTTTAGTAAATGAAAGTTTTGCATATTTCTAGCGCCAACCTGAATAATATCAACATCACGTACAAATCTAGGTATCATATCTTCTGATTGAATTTCTGTTATAATAGGAAGACCAGTTTCCTTTTTTTAGCTTCTAATAATAAATCTAATCCTTCAAGCTCCAATCCTTGGAATGAATAAGGACTAGTTCTTGGTTTAAAGGCTCCACCTCGTAATATTTGGGCACCTGAAGCCTTAACATCACGAGCAACCTCACAAATTTGTTCACGGGTTTCTACAGAGCAAGGGCCAGCCATTACAACAAATGAGCCACCACCAATTTTAACACCACCTACATCAATAATTGTAGGCTCAGGATGAAAAATTTTAGACGCTTTTTTATAAGGCGATTGAATTCTTGTTACCTCATCAATACCATTCATTCCCTTAATATTTTCAACATCAAGCTTTGAAGTATCGCCAACAATGCCAATTACCTTAAACGTCTCACCTGAAATATCTTTTTATCTCAAAGTTTTGACTTTCAAAAATAATTAACAATCTTTTCATAATCTTCCTTTGTTATATCATATTTCATTCTAATAATCATTATTTATTACCGCCTTTATATCTTCATTTAAAGAAAAACATTCAAATATAAAAAGTACTATTTTACTACTATATTAACTATTTTCTTTGGAACAACAATAATTTTTTTACAATTTGCTTTCCATCTATATTAGCCTTAACCTTATCCAAATTTAAAGCATTTTTTTCTATTTCTTCTTTACTTAAGGACGCACTAACCTCCATTTTATCTCTTAGCTTACCATTTACCTGAATAACCATTGTAACTACATCATCTTGTAGCTTTGATTCATCAAATTTAGGCCAACTTGCATAAGCAATACTATCCTTATTTCCAAGAACATTCCATATTTCTTCACCAATATGTGGACATATAGGTGATAGCATCTTAATAAAATCTAAAGCATAAGGACGATAAATAGAGTTTGCCTTATAAGCCTCATTTAAGAAAATCATTAGCTGAGAAATAGCTGTATTAAAATTTAGACTATCATAATCAGCAGAAACCTTCTTAACAGTTTGATGATAAATTTTATCTAAACTTCCATCATTAGTATCACTAAATTTATTAGTATATTCTTCATTATTATAGAAACGCCATACACGCTCCAAGAACTTACGAGCACCCTCTAGGCCTTTATTACTCCAAGGAAGTGAGGCCTCAAGTGGACCCATAAACATTTCATAAAGTCTAAGTGTATCTGCACCATATTCTTTAACAATATCATCAGGATTAATGACATTTCCACGAGACTTACTCATTTTCTCACTATTTTCTCCAAGAATCATTCCTTGGTGGAAAAGCTTCTTAAATGGCTCCTTAGTAGGAACTAAGCCCTTGTCATATAAATAATTATTCCAAAATCTCGAATAAAGAAGGTGTCCTACAGCATGCTCTGGACCTCCAATATATAAATCTACAGGCATCCAATGCTTTAACAATTCATAGTTAGCAAATTCTTTGTCATTATTTGGATCAATATAACGTAGGAAGTACCAGCTAGATGCTGCACTACCAGGCATTGTATTAGTTTCTCTTTTACCATTTTGACCATGATATGTAACATTTACCCAGTCCTTAGCATTTTCAAGAGGAGCTGTTCCATTTACCTTTGGTTTATAATCATCAAGTTCTGGTAAAACAAGTGGTAAATCTTCATCATCTAGTGCCTCATCATGATCATCAAAATGAACAACTGGAATAGGCTCACCCCAATATCTTTGTCTAGCAAAAATCCACTCACGAAGACGATAAGATATCTTCTTTTCACCAATCTTATGCTCTTCAAGCCAAGAAATCATCTTATCTATTGCTTCTTCCTTATTTAAGCCATCTAAGAAGTCAGAATTAATATGAACGCCATCCTCAGTATAAGCTTCCTTTGTAACATCACCACCAGCAAGTACTGGAATAATTTCTAAATTAAATTTTTTGGCAAAAGCATAATCTCTTTCATCATGTGCAGGAACAGCCATAATAGCTCCAGTTCCATAGCTTGCAAGAACATAATCAGATATCCATATAGGTATCTCTTTATTATTAACAGGATTAATAGCATAAGCACCAGTAAATACACCAGTCTTATCCTTATTTAATTCTGTTCTTTCTAAATCACTCTTACTACTACATAGCTTTTTATATTCATTAACAACAGTCCTTTGTTCATCAGTCGTAATTAAATCCACTAGGCGATGCTCTGGAGCAAGTACACAGTAGGTCGCTCCAAACAAAGTATCACAGCGTGTTGTAAAAACAACAAAGCTTTCAGAACTATTCTTAACCTTAAAGGTAACATGAGCACCAACTGATTTACCAATCCAATTTCTTTGCATTTCCTTAGTTGATGATGGCCAATCAATTTCATCAAGGCCTTCAAGTAATCTTTCAGCATAGGCTGGTATATCCATTACCCATTGCTTCATATTTTTTCTAACTACTGGATAGCCACCACGTTCACTTTTACCATCAATTACCTCATCATTAGCTAATACTGTACCAAGTTCTTCACACCAGTTTACAGGCATATTGATTTTTTTAGCCAATCCATCCTTATACAATTGCTTAAAAAAATCCATTGTGTCCATTTATAATATTTAGGATCACAAGTACAAATTTCTTTACTCAATCAAAAAGAAAATCCCAACATTTTTTTAGCTGATGAGTAAAGGTTGCAATATTCTTTCTCGTAAAGCCATCAGGATGATTTCCGGTTTTTTTATAGCAAATTGTTCAGCAGGAAGTCCAAAGGCATCCCAGCCCATTGGATGAAGAACATTATAGCCCTCCATTCTTTTCTTTCTACTTACAATATCTGTTGCCGTATAACCTTCAGGATGACCAACATGTAGTCCTTGTCCAGATGGATATGGAAACATATCTAACGCATAAAACTTAGGCTTAGAAAAATCATAAACATCTGTATAAAATGTTTTATTTTCCTCCCAGTAATCCTGCCACTTTTTTTCAATTTCATTTGGATTATATTCTCTCATAATTAAACACCACCATAATATGTTATTTTTTTAACATTTTTTTCTTTTTTTATAATTTTATTAGTAATATACGCAATACTTATTGGTAATATAATAATTCCAATAAGGACAATTTCATATACATACCAAAGCTTTGTAAAATAATTGTTATGTAGCTTAAAAATAAATATAAAAGCTCTAAAGTAGCTAAAATAACCGTTGTTACATTAGCAATAATCATATATTTTGGCATATGATACTTTATATATTTATATTCCTTAAACATACCTAAAAACTAAATATAAAAATAGGACTAGTCATACCAAACAAACTACAAAGTAATACAAATACTTCCTTACTTTCAACGCCAAACAAGGCAGTAATTGTAATTAAAATAGCTAAAAATATAAAAATAAGAATCGCATAATGCAAAACGAAGACAAATTTTTTTCAACTCAAGGTCACTCCAACAACATTAAATTTGTCACTAAAAATCTTTAGCACTATAAATCCTTCCACCATAAATTACATTTTTTTAGCACTAACTAAACCATAAGATGTTTGAATAGTTAATTCATCATTAAACACACCATAAATATAGCCATTTTTCTCTTTGATTATCAACAAAAAGCATCCTTATACATCTTTAAATCCATTAATATTAATTTATTACCCTTAAAAAGCTTATAAGCGTATTTTTTTATCCTCTACTATATCGCCCTCCAAGGATAATTCATATTCACTTGGATGCATCATATTTAGTTCATGAAAAAAATAATTGATTTAACAGAATTTTGAGTATCTTCTGTATTTATAGCCTTAGCTAAAACATCGCGAATTTGTTGAGCCTTAGAAACATTATTTTTCTAAATAAAGAGAGCTTAAATAGTTTAACTCTAAGGCCATATTTAAAGCTTGGGGCGGAATAAATGTTAAAAATATTATTTAAATATTTTTCTTGTTTGAATGATATTATGCTTATACAAGCCATAACTTATAGCCAAAAAAATTTATTTTTGCTCAATAATTGCTGAAGGATCATTAATCATTGGTTTCTTTCAAGTTTTTTTCTACAATTAAAAAAATAACTATCTAAATCATCATTATCTAAATAATGATAGCCATATTCAATAAGATAAAGAATATAGAGCTTATCTGGGAAAAAGTCTAAATCCTTAAATTCGATATCCTTATATTTTTTTCCAACTGCAACATCTAAGGCATTTCCACACATTTGTGTTGAAAGCTCTCTAAAGCTCTTACTTTTTATTGTAAGCCATATCCTCATTCCATCATTTTTGAAGCTATTTGAATTAGGAATACCATTAACTATCAAAATATAGGAAATATCAATTGCTAAAGCCATCATAGCATTCTTTACATAATTATTATCAATTAAGAAAAATGCATAGCAAGCTACCTATCAATAACAAGACTAAGACTAAAATTCCCCCTATTAAACTAAAAATGTATTTTCCATGTCCACCAAAGCGTACATCACATAATCCTCTTGTTGGAGAATATTTGATTTTTTTGCATTTTATTATTGTTTAGCATTTTAATTGAATTAAATATTTTAAGATAAATAACCTTAAAAGCCAGCAAGCTTCGCAAATAGTATCTTCGAGAATGTATAAATAAACGGCATCAAAAACATTCCTACCGCATAAATACATAATCCTAAAAATACTGCTATAATAATCAATATCAGAAAAAGGCAAAATAATAAAAAAACATCCTGATAGACATAATATTAATATATTAATTAAAAATTTGATTAAAAACTTATTCTTCTCAAAAAGCATCACCTATTGTCTATTTTTAACACAATTATATCGCATTATTACTTTTTATTTCAATCAAAAAAAGCCATAATGATAAAAAAAGATGGCAAAAATAAAGCCATCTTTCTAATTCTAATTAAAAAAACCAAAGAATTCCTTTGCATTATTATAGCAAACATCTTCAACAATTTTACCAAGTGTATCAAGCTCTGAAGCAGGATATTGACCACTCTCTACTAAATTACCAAGCATTTGACATAATAAACGTCTATAATACTCATGACGAGGATATGCTAGGAATGAACGTGAATCAGTAAGCATTCCTACAGATTGAGCAATTAAGCCTACTTGCATTAATGTTTCAAGATTTTGCTTCATACCATCTAATTGATCTAAGAACCACCAAGCAGTACCAACCTGAACACGACCTTTGATACCTGCACGTTGGAAGCAACCAGCTAAAACTGTTAAAGCATAATTATCACGTGGATTTAAGCAATAAAGAATAGTTTTTGGAAGTTCATCAGTAGAATCAAGTTTATCTAATAATTTAGATAATTTAGGCATATATGTTGCATCCTCAATTGCATCAAAGCCAGTATCTGGTCCAATTTCTTTAAGCATACGATTTGAATTATTTCTTAAAGCACCAATATGATATTGTTGAACCCAGCCATGCTTATGATATTCCTTACCAAGGAATACTAAAATATAGCCCTTATATTGATCTTCCTCTAATGATGAAATTGGTTCATGATTCATACCCTTTAAGAATACCTTATTAGCTTCATCATATGTTGTATCAACATAATGAACAACGTCTAAAGCATGATCTGAAAGCTTAGAGCCCATAGAATCAAAGAAATCAATTCTTTCTGCTAAAGCCTTACATAAAAGTTCAAGTGAGGTAATTTCATAGCCAACAACACCAGCTAATTTATTTACCCAATCAGCAAACCATGATAATTCAACATTAATTGCCTTATCTGGACGAAATGCAGGACGAACAGTTACATTAAGAGTCTTATCTGCCATCATTTTCTTATGCCAGCTTAAATCATCAACTGGATCATCAGTTGTACAAACTGTCTTAACATTAAACTTATACATCATTTGACGAGCAGTTAAGGTTTCAAGCTTTTTATTAGCTTCATTCCAAATTTTTTCAGCATTTGCTGGATTAATAACATCATAAATATCAAAAATATCTTTTGCATCTCTAAATGAGACCAATGATATAGCGGATTTCCTACAAAATAAGGCATTGATTCAACAAATTGATAATATTTTTTATAGTCATCATCAGGACCAGAAATACTATCCTCCTCATAGCCACGAGCACGTAGGCTACGCCATTTATAGTGGTCACCATAACGGTCACCAGCACCAAGCCAAACCTCAGTTAAATTACGGAATTGCTTATCCTCATAAATTTCTTTTGGTTGTAAATGACAATGATAATCAATGATAGGCATACCCTCAGCATGCTCATGATATAACTTCTTAGCTGTTTTAGTTGTTAATAAGAAGTCTTTATCCATAAAATTCTTCATTTTTATATTCTCCTTATATTATAATACTACTCCATCCTTAAAGATTGAAATCTCTCGGAAGTTGTTTTTCTTCATTACGTGTTTGCTTCTTTCCTGAAGCAACATCGCATATTAAATCAATAAAATTATTTAATAAATGATCCATATCCATTTTATCCACTAAATCGCCAGCATTAAAATCAATCCAATTTGCTTTATTATTAGCTAATGTTGAATTTGTTGCAACCTTTAATGTAGGAACAAAACCACCAAAAGGTGTTCCACGACCAGTTGTAAATAAAACCATTTGGCAACCACTTGCTGCAAGCGTTGTAGTAGCTACTAAATCATTACCTGGTGTACATAATAAATTAAGACCATTAGTTTTAATTCTTTCACCCATTTTTAAAACATCATTAACCTTTGATGCTCCAGCCTTTTGGGTGCAGCCAAGTGATTTATCCTCAAGCGTTGTAATTCCACCTTTTTTGTTGCCAGGTGATGGATTATCATAAATAACCTGATGATGATTTTTTTAAAAATAAATCTTAAAAATCATCAACTAAATTAACGATTTTATCAAATGTTTCCTTATCTTTAGCACGCGCCATTAATAGCTGTTCTGCACCAAACATTTCTGGAACCTCACCAAGAACAGTCGTTCCACCATTTACTGAAAGGAAATCAGAGAATCTACCAAGTAATGGATTAGCAGTTATACCACTTAAGCCATCACTTCCACCACATTTTAGTCCAATTCTTAAGGCACTAAGTGGTGCTTCCTCTCTTTATCATTTTTTTCATATTATCGTAAAGTTCCTTTAAAAAGCTTTACGCCTTCGCTAACCTCATCAGACACATCCTGACTATTTAAAAATCTTGTTCTAGCTTCATCATATTCACCAAGTGAAGGTAAAAATCTAGAAATTAAATTTTCTTCGCAGCCTAATCCTAAAACTAAAACGCCACCAGCATTAGGATGCTTTACCATATCTTGAAGAATAGTTCTTGTTAATTCCAAATCACTACCCATTTGTGAGCAGCCAAATGGATGATTAAATGTATAAACACCATCAATAGCTGATGTATCATATTTAGCTTTAAATTCTTCAATGATTTTTTTAGCCATACCAGAAACACAGCCTACAGTTTGAACAATCCATAGCTCATTTCTTATACCATATTCACCATTTTTTTACGTTTATATAGCATAACTTTTCTATCACTAACGTCGCCATAAACGACTGGATAATTTGGCTTATATTCATATGTAATTACATCATCAAGATTTGTAGCAACATTATGAGTATGAACATGCTCACCAGCCTTGATTGAGGTAGTTGCATGACCTATTGGTGCACCATATTTAATAATATTTTCACCAAAATTTATATTTTTTAAGGCAATTTTATGTCCTTGAGGAATATCCTCAAGAAGAGTTACACCATTTACCACTTCTCCTTTAGAGAATGGTCTTAAAGCAACACAAACATTATCAATTTTATTTATGATTATATAATCATTCATATTAGCACCCAATAATAGCTAATGCTTCACGCATAGGCTTTGTTGTGATTTCATATAAACAATCAGTTACAAAATCAGTTACTCCTGGAAGAGTATTTAAATTTAATTCCCAGTGATGCTCAAGTCCTAAAACAGTTTCAACAATCTTCTTGCAGCCAGCTTTAGTTTCATCAAACTCGTTCCATAATTTTTGGAACAATTCAATAGCCCATGGATCATCAGCAAGCTTAATATCCTCATTACCACGTTTTCCACGATAGAAATACATTAAAGCAGCTAAACTGAATAATGCATGCTTTGGCATCTTCTTTAAATCGTTAATATTTTGTAAAACAGTTGGCAAAATTCTTGTTTTTATATTTTGTTACAGAGTTTAAAGCAATGCTCATTAGTTCATGGCGAACAAATGGATTAGAATAACGCTCTAAAACACTATTTGCATAAGAAATCATTTGATCTTGTGGAATATTAATTGTTGGAACAACCTCATCAAAGATGAATTCCTTTACAAATTTTCCTAATTGTTGATCTTCAATTGTCTCACGAACAGTATCAATTCCTGATAAATAGCTTACTGGAACAAGACAAGTATGAGAACCATTTAAAATTTTAACCTTTCTTTCCTTATAAGGCTTAATTGAATCAACAAATAAAACATTTAATCCAGCCTTAGGTGCAGGTAATTTTGCCTCTAATCCCTTAGGTCCATCGATAACCCATAGGTGGAATATCTCACCAACCACCATATTATTATCAATATAGCCTAAATCCTCCCAAAGCTTCTTGTCCTCATTACGTGGATAGCCTGGTACGATTCTATCGACAAGTGTATTATAGAAACGATTTGCCTTAGTAACCCACTCAATAAATTTTTGATCCATTTTATTGTTATTAGCAAGTTCTACTAAAACATGTTTTAGAGTGTCTCCATTATAATCAATTAGCTCACATGGAATGATTTCTAATCCTTTTGTTAAATCACCATTAAAATAATCATAACGTGCTTTTAAGAAAGCAAGAAGCTTTCCTGGATAACTCTTTGGTGTAACACTAAAATCAGTATCAGTTGGATCAAAAGCGATTCCAGCTTCTGTAGTGTTACTAATAATAAACTCTAGATCTGTGCTCTTAGCATAATCAAGATATTTAGCATAATCAGTAAATGGGTTAAGATAATCCTCTAGAACATCAATTACCTCATGAACTCTTTCTGCCTTACCATTTTGTAAGCCTTGTAAATAAAGTGTATAAAGACCATCTTGCTCTTTAAGATTTTCAACACGGCCAAAAGGCATTGGTTGTACAACTACAACACCACCATCAAAAACCTTAGCATTGTTCATTTTTTGTAAAATCCAATCAACGAATGCTCTTAAAAAATTTCCTTCTCCAAATTGCATAACCTTAATAGGGCGACTTGGCTTATTTACAATTTTACTGCTTAAAATTTCCACTATAATAACCTCCAAAATTGTCCATTACTGGACGAAATTTTCCTCATTTAATATTTTATCATTATTTCATTTATTAGTCAAACCAAACAATACAAAAAAAGCTAAAAAAAGAACAAAAAAAGTCTGAAAAACGATTTCAAACTTTTTTTCGATACTATTTATGATATGTTTCATGATTTAAAAATCTTAAAGCTACGATATACTTGTTCAAGTAAAAATAACCTTCATAAGTTGATGAGGAAATGTCATTTTAGAAAAGCATAAATGATAATCCATCAGCTTTAAAACGCTATTTCCAAGACCTAATGATCCACCTATAATAAAAGTAATATGTGACGAATTATAGGTAGCAATTTGATTTATTTTAGAAGCAAGCTCCTCACTAGAAAGCATTTCACCCTTTAAATTTAAAGCAATTTTATATGATTTTAAAGGAATTTTAGCAATTATTCTTTGAGCTTCCTTTTCTTTAACCTCTTCATTTTGAAGCTCTGAGGATTTTTCTTTTATTGGTTCATCTGCAACTGTTATTTCTTCAACCAAGGAGTATTTGGATATTCTTTTTTTATATTCTGCTATAGCATCCTTCAAATATTTTTTTCTTTTATCGTTCCAACGCTAATTATTGTTATTTTTCATATTTCGTAAACCTTGGATTGAATTTGTGATGTAATTATATATTGAGCATTTGATTCAAATTCCAATTTTTTTATAAACTAAATCTTTTGTATAATTAATTATTTCTATCAAATTGCATTCCTCAGAAATATGAGCACAAAACACATATTTTGTTTTTTTCAGTAAGTATATGTGCTAAAAAGAATAAATGCATCTTCATTAGACATATGACCATGATCTGATAAAATTCTCATTTTAAGTGGATAAGGTCTTGAAGAAGCCATCAAAATTTGTGGGTCATGATTTGTTTCCATAACATAGGCATCAGCATCACTTATAATTTTCTCTAAATCATGGTGAACATAGCCTGTATCAGTGATATAGACAATTTTCTTACCAAACTCCTCAAATACATAGCCACATGATTCAAAGGCATCATGAAATGTTGCAATAGCTGTAATATTTAAATCCTCAAAATTAAGGGTTTGATACATTAAGCCATTCTTTTTCAAAATTTTCACTAACCCTTTTTGTTGATGGGCAAATAAGGCAGCTGCACAATCCTTGTTTTTAGAATTCATTATGCCCTTATAAGTGCCCTCAGTTAATATAACTAAAGCATTACTTTTTTTCAAAGTAACACCAAGACCTGCTATATGGTCTATATGCTCATGTGTTATGCAAATTAAGTCAATATCACCAATATCCTTACCAATATTTTTTAAGCCATCACTTATTCTTTTATTAGAAATACCTAAATCTATTAAAAATATGTTTATTTTTTTGTCTCAATATAAGTACAATTTCCCTTTGAGCCACTAGCTAAAACATTAATAATCATTTTTTTCACCAACATAGATTTTTAACATCAATCGACAAAAAAACAAGAAAAAAAGCCCAAAAGGGCTCAAATTATACTAGCCATGCAGCGCCAATAATTACAAGAAGGATGAATAAAACCAAAATTAAAGCATAGCCATAATCATTACCACATCCAGAGCCTAAAGCTTGTGACATAATATTTCCTCCTTTCACCCATAAATAATATATTCTTTTTTTAGTGAATGCATAAGCATGAGCCCAAAAAAATTAATTTTCTTATATTATATATAAATAAGGTTAAAAAAATCAAAATTTTCATTTATAAAAAAACGAGTTTTACCTTGATTTTTTTGACTATATTGATGGTATGATATAAAAATGCTATTATTAAATTTTATTTATAAAAGGAGTCTGAATTTATTATGAGCAAAAAAATACATTCAAAGTTCAAATGCGAAGACTTGCTGGCGCAGTGCTTGTATTTGCATTCACAATATTCCTTAGTGGTTGTTCCAAAAAGGAAATTGTTGGTTCATTAGATATGAATCAAGAATACGCATCTATTGGTGACGTATCTATAACAAACAAAGAATTATGGAATGAATTAAAATGGTCAGCACATGATTATTTATCAACTGTCGTTGAAGATGGTATTCTATCAGATTATGAAAACGAAGTTAAAAACGTAATGGCTGATTCAACAAACGAAAATTATAATGATTACTGCGACATTTTAAAAGGAGTATACAGTTACATCTGTTTTAGCATTATCAAGTAAGACTACAGATATTCCAGCATCTATTAAGGCGCTTTCTGATAATCAAATTAGACAAAACGTTGCTAAATATGTTGATAATATTTATCTTAAAAGAAAAATGATGTTTTAGATGCAAATCAGATTATTTCAGCTATAAACGAGCTTAAAGAAAATGAAGAATCAACTGCTCTTGCGTTCCTTTATAAGTATAATTATAAAGATTTAGCTAAATATCTTCTTGCTTCTCATAAGCTTCAACTAAAAAAATTGATGAGGCTGCTAAGGACATCGATAAGGATGATGAAGATGATATTGGCTATTTTACAAAAGCAAATTATACCGATATGTTTGAAAACAATTATGTTAATCAAGGTGATGTAGAAATACTAAACCTAAGATTTATGAACTCAGATGAAGCATCTGATACATTAAAAGGCATTTGGAATCAAGGTTTATAAGAATGTTTGGTATTATATTACTTCAGATGAGTCTATGACATATGATGCTTATGAAAAAAATATTATGATGATTTTGATGTTTCAAGTACTTCAAATAATGATAAATGCGAAAAGATAGATTCAACATATGGTGAACCTGCTATTCTTCTTTTATACATATCAATGTACAACTATATTTATACATATCGTGATTCTTTACCAACATTAGATCAATCTTTTTGTTATCAATGAGTCAAAGGATCGTCGTTTTGAAACAAAGGCTATCCTAGATTATGTCTTAAAAAGAGAAAACAATGGCAATCCTGTTACAACTGAAACAATTTTAAATACTTTAAAAGAAACTGCTTCATATACAAAATATATTCACTATACAGCTAAAGATTTAAATAAGCTTAACTCTTCTCTAAAATCATATGTATATAAGACTCTATCTTTAGAGGATGGCGATGACTATAATGCTTATTCAAAATCAGCATCAATGTATGGTAGTTATTATTATATGGTATTTAAGATTTCTCATGAAAAAGAATGAATATGATAAATTATTTGATAGTGATGATACAACAGCTGAAACCTATGAAAAGATTTCAAAGAATGAAGCATTGTACAAGGAATTAACTGATTTAGTATTTAAAGACAACCTTACTGAAACATATATCTCTACTACCTTAAGTGATTTAGTTTCAAATAATATAAAGGTTAAAATCTATGATAAATCAGTTGAAATAGCTTATGCAGCTGAAAATTCTTCATATTCAAAGAACCATTCAAAAGCAAAATCTAATAATGTCATTGCAAAGGTTGTATATACTGACCTTGATGATAAAAAGCATAATATTTATATGACACTTACAAAGGATGATACCCTTGATGGCGTAAGCTATAGTGCTTGGGATTATTTAGAGTTGAATAATGGTGCTACTACTGCTGTTGATACGCTAAGTAAGAAAAATAATTATGAAAACTGATGCCTTCAATGAAGAAATATCAAAAAGAAGATTATAAGGAGTATGAAAATAATCTAGAGTTAATGCTTGCTTCATTTGCAAATGATAGCTATAGCTCAAGTGGTTATCCAGCCTCTATTGGTAAATATAACTTCTTAATGCTTTATTTCCATACTGCAAATATTAAAGACATCATTAAGAATTATTTCCACTTATCAACTGTTAGTCAAAAATTATTAACAAATTATGAAAGTGCAACACTTCTTGACTTCTTCAAGAAATATTCTGATGCAACATATGATAATTACTTTAGCTTGAGTGGAACACAAATTCAAGTTTATCTTGATATTAATGAAGATGGTACTCCTGATGATTATTCAACTTGGACAAATGAAATCAAGGCTGCTGCTAAAGAATTATTAGATAAGATTGTAAATATTGTAACTGCTTCAACTGAAACTCATGCTACAGCACTATCAAATGTCGTTGAAGAATACACTTCTTCTTCTCGTTTTGATAATGGTCTATGTGATGCATCTGATACTGAACATTATAATCCAACATCACCTGAATGCTACTGGGCAAAAATATCGTAGATTAGGATTATATGTATCTTCAAAGGATGTTAGTGCTACAAATTCAACAACATCTGATGTTGCATTTGAGGTAAAAGGCACGTCTATTAGATATTTACAAAAAAATATTCCTTCATATATTTTTAGGAGATACATTCCCATCTCAATATTTAGATACTAACATTGAACAATCTACTATTAATTATGATTACGAAACTAATGGTGGATATTTAGTAACTTCAGATGGCTTAAATCTACTTCTTGTTAAATCTGGTGAACTTGCTGCTTCTGCAAAATTCGAAAGCGATGATGATAAAGTAGGAATTTATAAAAAAATATTCCTATAATCTATAATGAAAAAGCAACTAGAGCCAATTTCTGATATTTATAATGAGTCAAAAGAAATTAAATTTAAATCAAATCAAGGTTTACCTATATGAATATCTTAATGATCAGGGTAGCGATTTAATTCCTTCTTCTATTAAAACTGCTCTTGATAATTTCTTCAAGCCTGTATTAACAAGATATCAAGCAAACGAGACTCAAAGAGTAATCATTTTTATATGTATGCTACCAATTACAAAAATGTTGATACAATCGTATTTAGTGGCGATAAAGCAGAAATTAATCAAACAAGATTTAGTAATATCCTAGAAATCAATGAAAGAGTTGCTGACTCATATATTGATTATATTGGTGATATTACACAAACATCTAACGACTATAAGGATTGGTGGACTCAAATTAAATCTATCGTTCCTGAAATTGTTGGAGAAGGGAGCCAAAAATAATGAAAACTAAAAAGATTTTTCTAGCAACCCTATCACTTGCTGGTGTAATTGCTTTAGCATCATGTGATGCAAAGCCAAAAAACACATCTATTCCCTATGGCTCATTAGCAGATACCACTTATGCTAGCGCAATGGATGGTAAATATACAATTACTGAAAAGCAATTATATACAAAAAAATAAGAGCTAATGCTTATGATGACTTAACAAAAAAAGATTTATTCTATTGTTTTTTTAAGGACAATATCAATAAAATAATTAGCGAATATAAAACCAATTCTGAAACTAAAAAAAGTATTGATGATGCTATAGCACTTGCTTGCTTTTCAACTTCAAGTGCCAAAACATTAAAAGGATACTGAAGCTAAAACTATTAAGAAAAAAACAAAGAAAAAAATATGTTGATACAATGGCAGCAATTGGTGTTACATTAGATGTTAGTAATTTAACATATGACATTGTTGATGATAACAATGATAATCGTTATGATAGAATTAGCTTTACAAACCTAAATGATTCTTTAATCTCTTATTATGCGTATGATTTAGGCTTAAAGGATGCTGCAAAGGATTATTATTCTTCTATTGCATCAGCTGAGCAAATCTATGATTATAATAAGGAAGAAATGGTTGATAATGGTGATTATATTGATAATGATGCATTAAAGTCACGTTATGAATCATCATATAAAAACATATAATACAACTAAAGCAATTATAGTTAGATTTAATTCGTTAAGAGACGCTGAAAATGCTATTAAAAAGACTGAAGCAGTTGTTGGCGAATTAACTAATGCTAATGCACTACAGTTCTTTACAACTCTATATAATACCTACTATTCATATAGAAATCCTCTAGTAATTGAAAATAACAAGCTAACCGACGTAAATTCACTATCTTATTTAACTGATAGATATAATTCTGAATTAAATAATATCTCAACTAATTTTTTTCAACATTCTATAATGAAGCTTTTAGTTGATGGTGGCTTTGATACCACAAATGTTAAAAGATGGTTCTTATACTGCTTTCCCTAGATCAATTGATGATAAATATTTTATGGTTTACAAGATTGATACTAAATACTTTGGTGATGCAGATACTGAATTAGAGTATGCCGACTTAGAAACAAAGCTTGGAAAAGAAAAAGGCTGATGAATTAAAAGAAACATTGAAAAAAATGATATTATTGATTCAAAGGCTTCATCTTCAATAGCTACATCAACAATATTTAAGAATTTATTGATTGATGGCGATAATGACCATAAGGTTGATGATGTATTAGATATAAAAAAATTTACGATCCATATTATGAATACCGTTTCTATAATTCTTATGCTAATGCTGATTATTATTCTTACATCTCTAAAAAAGATTATAATGCAAATTTACTTGCAAGTGTAACTTATAAAGGAACTACTACCGATATAAGCGTTGATGAATTTTATAATTCCCTTGCTAGCTATAAGGGTGCGCAAATTGCCACAACATATCTATTAAACCAATATATGACAGATACATATAAGGATACCTGGTTAGATTCTGACGATTTAGATAGTATTAAAAAGACATTCAAGGATGGTGTTAAATCATTTAAAAAAAGGGTAATACCTCAATTCCAAAAATTCCTTGGTCTTAAAAAAACTACTATACTATAAATTATGGATATGCAACTGAAGATGAAATTTATACTCAAAAATCTATATGCAGCTAAATTATTATCTAAATATTCATCTACATATTATCGTGATAATTACTTCATTAAAACTGATGATTCTTACACAATTAATGAAGATGTTAAAATCTTTAAAAAAATATGCTTGAATATACCTCAGAGGTATACAAAACATTATTCTCAATTGATGTTAATCACTTCTTAATTAGTGTTGACGATAATTGTGATGGAACAATTGATGATCCAGTAAAAATTTAGAAATTCCTTAAGTGCGGAAAAAAACAAATATTATTTGATTCTGAGGTTTTAAAAGCTTACTAAAGCGCTAATGTATGAAGCAAACTATATTAAAACTGATAAGCTATCTGCTTTAAAAATATTTAGTTGAAGCATTTAATCAAGGTAAAGAATTAGTATCTCCAGAAGGAAAAGCCTTAGGTACTACTTGGGATGACTTCAAAAATACTTTTAACTTCCAGCTTACTGTTGAGGATTTAGGTGAAGTTACTCAAACATCAGTTTCAAATTATGTAGAACCTTTTTGCTAATTATATTAAAGAAACATATAATGAGGTTAAAAAAATCTGATTTAAATTTTGATGATGATAACTCATACTTCTTCTTAAATGGTTTAACTAAGGCTGATGGTTCAACTGATATAGCTTCATTAGGTATGAATAATTTATGTCAAACCGTTTATGGATATCATGTTTTAGTCGTAACTGATTTTGAAGAACCTAAAAATGCTTATTATCCTTCTTCTAACGATAGCTCTAAGGACTATGCAAATATCAAGGTTATTGTAGATGAAAAGGATGAAGATAACGATGATGATGATATTTATTTTTGTAACTAATGCTTATAATGAATCTACAACAAATATTTCAATTAACCAATTATATATTTATTTCTATGAATATTTAGTAAATGGTTCAGTAACATCAATGTCTTCTAATTTAAGAAATGCTATTTCTGCTATGGCATCAAGTGTTATTTCAAGATATACAAATTCTACGTTCCAAACTTGGCTAGAATTAAATGAATTAGGAACAGTTACATTCACAAATAACGATAAGTTATCATTTACATATGATGATTACATTAATTCATTAAAAACAACTATTGATGGCTATGATGAAGTTACAACATTTAAGGGTTGGTTTGATAAAGAGTGGAAATAAATCCACTCTTTTTTTTCTTGCAGTTAAGTAAAAATGCTAAAAATCATACAAAAAGGAGAAATATAAAATGAAATATATTAACGAGATTATTCCCAAAAATTTTTTTAACTGATTCGCCTACAGGCTATTCAAAAAAATATAGATGAATTATTAATCAAATTACTTACAGAAATTGGCTATAAAGACAACATATCAGTTACTAATAAGGGTAGCGTAGTAGTTCAAATCAAAAGGTAAATCAAGTGAGAAAAACAATTGCAACATCTGCCCATGCTGATACATTAGGATTAATGGTTCGCTCAATTAACACTGACGGTACCTTAAACGTTACAAATGTTGGTGGCCCACAAGCTCCAACATTAGATGGAGAATATTGTAAAATCATAACAAGAGATAATAAAATTTACACTGGTACCATATTATCAACATCACCTTCTTCTCACGTTTATAAGGACGCTCAATCAAAGCCAAGAGATTTTGACAATTTAGTGGTTAGAATTGATGAGGTTGTTCATTCAAAGAATGATGTAATTGCTTTAGGAATTAATAATGGCGATTATATATGTATAGATCCTAAAACAACTATAACTAATAGTGGCTTTTTAAAATCAAGATTTATCGATGACAAGGGCTCTGTATGTGCAATTTTAAACACCTTGAAAGAACTTAAGAATAATAACGAAATACCAAAATACGATACATTGGTTTATTTTGTTAATTATGAAGAAGTTGGACATGGCGCAGCAACAGTCTCAAATAAAATTGATGAATTTGTAACTGTTGATATGGGTTGTATTGGTAAGGACCTTGCAGGAAATGAATTTGCTGTAAGCATTGCTGCTAAGGATAGCGGTGGTCCCTATGATTACGAATTAACAACAAGATTAATTAACCTAGCTAAAACTGAAAATATTAGCTTTGTCGTAGACATCTTCCCATTTTATGGCTCTGATATAGGCGCAGCTTATCATGCAGGCGTTGATTGCAAAGGGGCATTAATTGGTCCTGGTGTTCACGCATCTCATGGTATGGAAAGAACTCATTTAGATGCTATTTATGCTACTTCTAAGCTATTATACAAATATTTAACTAAATAGCTAAACCAAACATCACTCTAGGCGCTTAATTGCGCCTTTTTTATTTATCATTAAAGCTCTTTTATTTAAGCCATTTATATTCTTCTTTCCTAAAAAAAAAAAAACGACCAAACAATATGGTCGATTTTCAAATTATTTAGTTTTATAAACCTTGACTCTATCTAATACACCAATTTGATCAGTATATTCTCCAGGTTTAATTTTTATTTAATTCGTCGCCTAAAAACTCTAAATTTAGAATCAATAGTATCAATATACCATAGAACTAAAGCTTCAGCAGTCATAGGTCTTTTGGCAGCACCAAATTGAGGTTGTCCGTGATGTGAAATAAGCATATGCTCTAAAATTAAGGCTTCCTCTGTATCTTCATAATGAAGCACTCTTGCAGCTTCATTAACCTCCATACCACCAATCACCAAATGACCAATCAATTGTCCCTTCAAAGAATAATCCGTATTTTGAATTCCATCAAATTCTGTAGTTTTTTTCCAATATCGTGTAAAATTATTCCGGCATATAAATAATTCTTATTTAAATATGGATAATTTAGCAAAAAAGCTATCTGCCATTCTTAACATCCCAATAGTATGATAGCTTAAGCCACCAACATAAGCATGATGCATCTTGGCTGCTGCAGGATAAATAAAGAAATCCTTATGAAACTTATCTAATAAATATTTAGTTATATCATAAATTATCTTTGAATCAATTTTGTTTAAATAATCATTAATCTCTTTAACACTTTCATCGTAGCTTAAAGGTGAAGAATTACCAAAGGAATGCATAATTGAAACAATTTCAGTATCATCAAGACTTTTTAATATCATCAATAGAACATAAAATATTTTTATTTCCATTCTTTTCAACATTAAATTTATAAATTGTTCCCTGAACAATATTAGCTTTATGTGCTAATGAAGCCTTAATATTATAAGTTTTCTTTAGGCTATCAGTAACTAAAATATTTAAAAACATTATCAGATGTATTAATACCATCAACTCTCCCGATAATTATTTCCATTTTTTACACTTCCTTTTTATATACATAAACACCAGGTTTATTTAAGTAGAATTCTTTATATAATTCACTACATTTTTCTTATGCCATTAAAAAAATAGTAATATAGCCTCGGTCATTATTAAAAATATTCTTCATGATAAGAATTTTTTTAATGATAATTACCAGGTTTTCAATTTTAATCACACATGAATTTGGTGAATTTATATCACTTAATAATTTGACTTTTTTTAATTATATCATAAACATTGTTTAAACGCAAATTTTCAAACTCTTTACGAAGTGATAACAAATCCTTAAGAGTATTTATTAAATCAATATTCTTATCACGTAAATCATAGTCAAAACGATTAATGATATCACCTTTATTATAAGAATTTTTCAACACCATCTTTTTGTTCTTAAAAATTCTTGACCACTATGAATAAAAGGAATTCCAAGTGATAAACAAATAAGTCCAAGAACAAGTCTAGCCTTGTCTTTTAATTTTTTTCATCATCATAATCTGTATTCTTTTTTTAATAAAATCATAGAATGTATAATTGTCATGACATTCAACATAATTAATTGACTGGCTTGGAGATAGAAATTTAAAATTAGGAAGTGAGCTTCCACAAAATAAATTAAAAAGTGTTGCCGCATCCATATTTTCACTAATTGCAAAGCCTAATGTATTATTCCATTGATTTCCTCTTATGAAATCGCGAAATGTATCATTAAAAAAAGCAAACTCAGGAATTTTTTTCATTATTATACATATGTGGACGCATTTCATTAGGAATAGTATCATTCATATTCCAACCTTCGCCATATAGCATTATATCTTTATCAATTGATCTAAGAGTTTGATTAATTAAATTCATAGTTGGAATATCTAATAATCCCATTAAATCAAAACGAAAACCATCTATTTTAAAACACAGATGCATAATAAACTAAATTATCAACAATGAATTTTCTAGCCATTCGTTTTTCTGATGCAAAATCATTTTGGCAACCAGTTACCTCTGTCATATTTCCATCTAAGCCCACCCTAAAGAAATAACCTGGTACAAGTGCATCTAAAGGAAAGGCTCTATAATCAAAAACATGATTAAATACGACATCTAAATTGACCCTTAAACCTCTTTTATGAGCTTCATCAACAAGCTTAACAAATTCATTTATACGTGAATATGGATCTTCAGGATTAGTTGCATACCAACCACATAAAGTGAAATATTGATGTGGATTATACCCCCAATTATATTTTTTTATTTGACGTATCATCAACACCCTCAAAAATCAAAAAAACAGGCATAAGCTGAATATGGGAAAAATCCTAAATAAGCTATATATTCTAATCCCGTGGGCATTCCACTTTTTGTCGGATGATTTTCACAAAGTCCTAAAAATTTTCCTCTATATTTAGTTCTGGCTGAGCTATTATAAGAAAAATCACGTACCGAAATCTCATAAATAGAAGCATCACAATAACTACCACTAAACTCTGGCTTTTTGACATTTAAATCTTTCATATTTCGTTTGATCAATTATATAATTATTATAGCCATTTGTATCACTAGCATAACCATAAGGATCTAATATTTTTTTATAATGACCATTAATATAAACTATATAATAGTATTTATAGCCTTCAAAATCGCCTTTAAGATCTAACTCCCACAATCCTTTATCAATGTAAGAAAGAGCATAGCGTCTATGATTTAAGACTAAAATAACCTCTTTAACAACAGGAGACCAAATTCTAAAAATTGTATTAAATCTACTATAAGAAATGCCTAATTTACCATTATAATAAAAATTCTTCATCAAAGCGATTAGTTTCTAATAATACTACCAGAATACAATTCAACACAGTAGTTTCCAAAAAAATAATATAGCTTTTTTTCGCCAAAATTTCAAATTCATATTATAGTTTAAGCTATAAATCAAATATTCATTATACTCTTTAGTATCAATAATTTGCAATTCTTCTGTCATCTTATCACATTTAAGAGTAAACATATTAATAAAAATTTAATTTTGACTTTTCAACCATTAAGGTTATTAAATTGTAATCATCTAAATAAGCCTTCACTTTATTTTACCCTCTTTAGCAATGAAATTATTTATTTTATCTATATTATTTTCTAATTTACCATTAATTACATTTCTTAGTACGGCTTCATAAATTTTTGTCTCTTCTATGCTACTACAAATAGTCTTTATTTGATTAAAGGAAATTGCCAAATTATCTCTTAAATATATTGCACTTTCATAGATTTCAATCAGTTTAGCTTCATTATTCTTAAAAAAAGCTTAATATTACTTCCTAAAAACATTAGCCTTAATTATTTCATCTTTAGTATAATTTATCAAATTATATGGCTCGAAATTATTAGCTAATATATCTATTAGCTTTATAATATTAATAATTTCTTTTCTTTGAGCCTTACTAATTTTGATAATATGATAATTCATCTAGATTATCTTTAAAGCATAATGCTAAAAAAATAAACTCATATCGTTAAGATTAATATTAAAAACGTAAATAAGAGTCAATACCCCTAGAAAGACCTGGAATATAATTGGAAACTGAAGAATCATTAAGAGCCTTTTAATCCCAGCAATGAATATTTTTGAACAAATTATCTTCTTTAATTCCTTATAAACACAATCACTATTTAAATGCTTAACAAGCGATGCTTTTTTTCTTTAATAGCATTAAATGTTTTTTTCTTCAATATCAAAGCCTAATTTAGCCCTAAAATAGCACGCTCTAAGCATTCTAAGAGCATCCTCGGTAAATTTCATTACTGGATCTAAAACAGCCCTTATAATACCATTTTTAAGATCATTTAAGCCTGAAAACAAATCAATTATTTTATAATTTTCATCCATAGCCAATGCATTGATTGTAAAAATCCCTTCTTTTAAGGTCATCATTTAAAGAATTAGTTGTCTTAACTATCGGATGTCTAAAATCATCATAATTACTTTCCACTCTAAAGGTTGTTACCTCAAAACTAAAGCCATAATTTTCAATAACGACACTTTGATATTTAATTCCTTTATCACAAACATTTGAAAAAAATTTTTTTAATACATCACATGAAGCATTAGTAGTTATATCAATATCATTAGGAGCTAAATTTAATAAATAATCGCGAACAAAGCCACCAACAAAAATAAGCATCATAGCCAATCTTCTTTATTTTTTTAATTAAATCAATGCCAGCATCTACATAATTCATTTAGCACCTCGTTAAAAAAATAGCCCATAAATTTCTTTTATGGACCAAATTTTTATTCTTTGTTTCTTTTTTTAAAAAATATTCCAACACCAAGAGCACCTGGTCCAACGTGGCAGCCTACAATTGGACTTCCAGGAACCTCCAATAAATTCTCCACATTACAATTAAGCTTTATTTGTTCTTTTAAATAGCCAAGATTCTCATCAGTAGTATAAACAAGATACATAAAATAATCTCTACCATTAATGTATTCTTTAGCAGCAATACTTACAGCATCTAATGCTTTTTTTTAGTAGTTCTTATCTTTTTGAACAGAATGTATCTCCCCATTTTCTAAAAACCTCTAACAATGGTTTAATTTTTTTAATACTGTTCCTAAAAAAACCAGCTGCACCAGATAATCTACCATTTTTTTAACTAAGTAGCTTAAATTATCTACAGCAAACATAATCATATTATTTTTTTATGTAAATAATCAAGCTCTGGAATTATTTCCGAAAAATTCCTTACCCTCATCAATTAGCTGTGCTGCCCTTAATGCAAACACACCTTCATTAAAAACAAACAGTCTTTGTATCATAAACAACTATCTTCATCTTATCAACTAAGATTTGTGCACATTGACAAATACCATTATAGCTACCACTTAGCTTAGATGAAATTGTTGTTACAAAAAAACCTCATCATAGCCTTCATTATATAATCCTTCAAAAAAATCAAGTAATTCACCAATCGGTACCTGAGTTGTTTTAGGAATTAATGTTGGATTTTCTTTAAGTAATTTAAAAAAATCATTTGCTGGCATTTCTGAGCCATCAGCATATAATTTACCATCTATATCAAGTTTAATTCTAATAGTTTCTAATATCATAATTATTTTCATAATAATCAAGACAGCTGGTTGACGTTGTTGCAACAATTTTCTTTCCCATGATAGAAAAACCTCCATATGAAACACTATTTATAATAGCATTTTTTTACATAAAATGCAAGTTTTTTTAAGGTTTTTTTACCTGAATTCTATCAAATTATGATATAATTATTTTTGGTGATATTATGAAAATATTAACAAAAACCAACTAGATGTGAAATAACGGTTTTAAAAATCTATTTTTTTATTTGTGATATTATTCCAATTAATAATGAAAATGAAATAAAGGAACATTTAAGAAGAATTAAAAAAAGAATTTTTTTCGATGCCAAGCATCATGTCTATGCCTACATTTTAGGTCCAAAACAAAAATATTTTTTTAAATGCAATGATGATGGTGAACCACAAAAAAACAGCTGGTTACCCTATTTTTAAACATTTTATTGAGGAAAGAAATAACTAATACCTTAGTGATAGTTACAAGATACTTTGGTGGAACGTTGCTAGGAACTGGAGGCTTAGTAAGAGCCTATTCTAATGCTTGTCTTAAAGCAATAGAAAACTCAACATTCATTGATTTAATTGAAAAAAAGAAAAAAATAACTGTAATTTGCTCATATAAAGACTACCAAGAAATTCTAAGAGGAAGCTTTCAAATTGTTAATTCTAGCTTTACTACCTCTGTTTATCTAGAAATTGAAATACCTTCATTTCAATTTGAGGAAGAAATCAATAGAATCAAAAAAATAACAAATGAAAAATGCAATTATTAATACTTCTGATATTTAATTTCTTCGTATTTATGCTTAGTTGATTCGCCACCTCTAATATGGCGAATCATTTTATTATAATCTAATAATTTTTACATTCAAATATAAGCTATAATCAATTTTTAGGTAATTTAATTGTTAGATCCTTATGTACTGTTGATTTTGAATAACCAACCTTTTTTGCGACCTCTCGAATTGTTGTTTGTTCTAATAATAATATATCTGCCATTTTTAATACTCTATCATGAATAACTGTATTCACCCTTTATCACCCTTATTATTATATGCATTAAATTATTTATTTAAAACCAAAAATCAGTGCTTTTTGGCACTGATTTTATTACTTAACTTCTACTACTTCTTCAATTTCTTTACCAATTAAATCTTTTTAAATTTAAATAACTATTGTTCAATTTAACTTCAACATGAACATGCACACCGGCATCAGAATCATATACTCTACTACCTGATACACCAATAACATCACTTGAAGCAACATAATCATTTTGACTAACATTACAGCTACTAAGTGATTTATATGTACTAGTCAAACCATTATTATGATCAATTGTTATTGAATAACCATTTGCTTCATCATAATTTATTTCTTTAACTGTTCCAGGATAAATTGCATTTACCTCGAAGCTACTATTATCCTCACGTGCAAAGCTTATTCCCTTTGATTCTACATAATAGCTTCCTGTATAAATTATTGCGGTAGCTAGTTCTTCACTTGATTTAGTTGAATCAAAGAATTCGCGAACAATTTTATATTCACCTGTTATAGGAAGACCAATAGTTGTTGGTAATGCTTTGCTACTTTCCATACCTTTACTACTTGATGATGGAATAGTACTTGATGTTATTTCACTTTCGATTTCACCACTAACATTATTTGCATCCTTCATCGCAATACTTATTACAGTAATAACTGTTGTAAAGACAACTGCTAGAAACACCTAAAAAAACAATTAATTCTCTTTTCAAGAAAGAATCTTTTAAATTTTTTTCCTTTCAATTTTGTTTCACCTCAAAAATTATTATTAACAATGAGGCCTTACTTATACATTATTGCACTAAAAAAAGTTTGACAAATCATCAAAATCGCACTCATAATTAAGTGAGAGACAATTATACATATAAAAATATATGTTAATCTTATTTGCCAAATCCTTCCCTGTTTAAAAAAAGCTCATCAAGCCTTGTAGCTCTAAGAATTTGGAATGTTACATAAAAAAATAATACAAAAAGCCTATTATATAAATAAAAATTATTTAAAAATCGTGTAATTTATTCCTAGCATAGTCATTCTCCTAAATAAAAAGCAATACACTATGGTATTGCTATAAAGATCCAGCTCTTGATTTTTTTAAGCTTTCTCTTAATTCTTTTTCCATTTGCGTAAAGTCGGCTGATTCCTTTCTATTGGTTTCCAAACGACTCTTTCGTAATTCATCAAGATGCTCTTTTGCACTTTTGGCAGTACTACCAATATGAGCCTCTTGAGCTAATATACTTAAAACATTATCATGAAATTCTAAAACTGAAGCTCTTAACGCAACAAATGCTTCATTTTCATTTAATACAAGCTTTACATATCCATCATCAATCACTGAAATTATTGGTGCATGATCCTTTAATATTGCAAATTCACCATCCTGGGCGCTAACAACAACATAATCAACAATATCGTTGTACAAGCTTCCTTGGTGAGTAGAAATAGCTATTTTCATAATTTCTTGGCCTTTTCTATTGCATCATCAATAGTACCAACTAATCTAAATGCTTCCTCAGGTAAATCATCATGCTTACCTTCTAATATTTCCTTGAAGCCTCTAATTGTTTCACTAAGTGGCACATATGAGCCAGCTATACCTGTAAATGCACTACCAATAAACATATTTTGTGATAAGAATAAGCGGACACGACGAGCACGCTTAACAACAAGTTTATCAGCCTCTGACAATTCATCCATACCTAAAATAGCAATTATATCTAGTAATTCATTATATCTTTGAATTAATTGCTGAACAGCACGTGCAGTTTCATAATGCTCTTTAGAAACAATTCCTGGTTGTAAAGCTCTAGATGTTGAAGCAAGTGGATCAACAGCCGGATAAATACCCTCTTCAGTAAGCTTTCTTGTTAAATTTGTAGTTGCATCTAGATGAGTAAATGTTGTAGCTGGTGCTGGGTCAGTATAATCATCAGCAGGAACATATACTGCTTGAATAGATGTAATTGATCCTTCTTTTGTTGACGTAATTCTTTCTTGTAGCTTGCCCATTTCTGTTGCAAGGGTTGGTTCATATCCTACAGCTGAAGGCATTCTACCAAGTAATGCTGAAACTTCAGATCCAGCTTGTGTAAATCTAAAAATATTATCAATAAATAAAAAGTACATCCTGATGTTCAACATCTCTGAAATGTTCAGCCATTGTTAAACCGCTTAACGCAACACGCATTCTCGCTCCAGGTGGCTCGTTCATTTGACCAAACACCATTGCTGTTTTAGCTAAAACTCCAGACTCAGACATTTCATTATATAGGTCATTTCCTTCTCTTGTTCTCTCGCCAACACCTGTAAAAACAGAAATTCCACCATGCTCTTGAGCAACGTTATGAATAAGCTCCTGAATAAGTACAGTTTTACCTACTCCAGCTCCACCAAACAAACCAATTTTTCCACCCTTAATATAAGGAGCAAGAAGGTCAATAACCTTAATTCCTGTTTCCAAAATTTCAACCTTTGTGGATAAATCCTCCAAAGTAGGTGCTTCTCTATGAATTGGCATTCTTTTACATTTATTTGAAACTTGACCTTTTTTATCAATTGGATCGCCAAGTACATTAAATACTCTTCCTAATGTTTCTTCACCAACTGGAACAGTTATAGGTGAATTAGTATTTACTACTGGCATACCTCTTACAAGACCATTTGTTGAATCCATAGCTATACAACGAACGATACCACCACCAACATGTAATGCTACCTCAAGAGTTAAATCAATAGCAAAGCCATGATTATATTTTTTTCATCAATTTTAACCTTTAAAGCATCATTAATTTTAGGAAGTGATTCATTTTCAAAGCTAACATCAACAACCGGTCCTTTAACTTCAACTATTATTCCTGGCATACTAGTTGTCTCCTCCTATTGCATTTGCACCGCCTACAATATCAATCAATTCATTAGTAATAACATCTTGACGGGCACGATTATATAATATTTGTAACTTAGAAATAACCTTGTCAGCATTATCAGTAGCATTTTTCATAGCATTTCTTCTTGAGCAATGCTCAGCTGCCTTAGCATCCAAAATTATTCCATATATCATATCTTTAACATACATTGGCAAAATCATATCTAATGTATGCTCCACACCTGCTTCAAAAAAATATAATTTTCATTACTCTTTGAGCCTTCAATTTTTTTGAAATAGGTAGAATTCTTTCTTTATGTATTTCATTAGTTAAGCTATTTATATAATGATTATAAATAATAATTAATTCATCAATTTCATTATTTAAATACATAGCTATTATTTCATTAGCAAGTGGAACAATATCCAAAAAAACATCACATCATCACGAACAAGTGTAGGTTCATCTTTAATTAATTTATATTTTTTTCTTTTTTTAAAAAAATGAATAGCCTTGCTTACCAATTGCAGCAACGATAAAAATCATTCTTATCTCCTACTTCCTCTTCCAAAGCCTTATAAATAGATGAATTATATACTCCCGCAAGACCACGATCTGATGTAATTATTAAATAACATCTTTTTTTATTTCTCTTTCCTTTAAAAAGAGGATGAACATCCAAAATAGATTCATCACTTGCTACATTATAAACTAAATCAGCAATTCTTTTGCATAAAATCCTTATAGCTATTGTATTGCTCCAAAGCCTTTGTTACCTTTGATTGTGAAACCATATACATAGCTTTTGTAATTTGTGCTGTTGATTTAGTTGATTCAATACGAATTTTTTTACATCTCTTAAAGAGTTAGCCATATACTACCTCCTACATAAATGTCTTTTTAAATGCAGTAATAAAACTATCAAGCTTTTCAAAATCAGGTAAAGACTTTGTAAGAGTAATTACTCTTGTTAAAGCTTTTTCCTTCTTCACTTGTATTTAATGACATATATAATTCTCTTTCAAATCTTGCAATGTCATTTAAAAGCAACATCATCTAAAAAAAGCCATGAGTTAAGCAATATAAAATAACAGCTTCCTGCTCCATAGACAAGGTTTTATGTAAGTCCTGCTTCAAAATTTCAATTGTTCTTGCTCCACGATCAAGTCTTGCTTTAGTTGAAGCATCCAAATCAGATCCAAATTGAGTAAATGATTCAAGCTCACGATAGCTTGCAAGATCAAGTCTTAAGGTTCCACATACCTTTTTAATAGCTTTTTGATTGAGCAGCACCACCAACACGTGATACAGACAAACCAGCATTAATAGCAGGACGAATTCCTTTATAGAAATAATCACTTTGAAGGAAAATTTGTCCATCAGTAATTGAAATTACGTTTGTAGGAATATAGGCAGAAATATCACCAGCTTGTGTTTCAATAATTGGTAAAAGCAGTTATACTTCCACCACCAAGCTCACTTGAAAGCTTTTGCAGCACGCTCTAATAAACGTGAATGTAAGTAGAATACATCTCCAGGATACGCTTCACGTCCAGGAGGACGATGAAGTAATAAGCTCATTTCTCGATAAGCAACAGCATGTTTAGATAAATCATCATAGACAATTAAAACATCTTTACCTTGATACATAAAATATTCAGCCATAGAAACACCACTATATGGTGCAATATATAATAATGAGCTTGGATTTGAAGCTGATGCATTAACAATGATTGAATAATTCATTGCACCATTAGCCTTTAATGTTTCATATACAGAGCTAACAGTAGATTCCTTTTGACCAATAGCAACATAAATACAAATAACATCCTTATTCTTTTGATTTAGGATTGTATCAACTGCAATTGATGTTTTTCCTGTTTGTCTATCTCCAATAATTAATTCTCTTTGACCTCTTCCAATAGGAACTAAAGCATCAATTACCTTAATACCAGTTTGAAGTGGTGTATCAACGCTACTACGATCTAAAACGCCTGTAGCTTTATTTTCAATAGGTCTATATTCTTTAATTTCAATTGGGCCAAAGCCATCAATTGGTTGTCCTAAGGCATTGACAACACGACCAATCAAGCCTTCACCAACAGGAACCTCTAATATTCTACCACTACACTTAACAATGTCGCCCTCTTTAATTAAAGAGCTCTCGCCAAGCAAAATGGCACCAACAGTATCGTTTTCAAGATTTTGAACCATACCATATACATCATTTGGAAATATTAAAAGTTCACCTTGCATTGCATGCTCTAAGCCATAGATAATTGCAATGCCATCGCCAACCTCAACAACCTTACCAATATTTTCAGTATGAATTTCTTCCTTGTAAGAACGAATTTGCTCTTTTATCAAATTAGAGATTTCTGATAAATTTATATTTGACATAATTTATCCTTTCTATAGCGATGCCTTCATTACATCTAATTGACGCTTTAAAGAAATATCATAATTTTGACCATTACATACAATATTAATTCCGCCAATCAAGGATTCATCAATAACATTTGTAATCTCAATATTTTTTTAGATGGATATTTTTCTTTCTAAGGCATTTCTAATTCTTTTTTTAATTCGTCTTCTTGTAATTTATAGCAAGACATAACATCAACATGCAAAATATTTTTTTAGCATTATCAATTATTTTCTTATATTCAACCATTATATTATTAATTTCTTTAAAACGATCATGATCATTAACCACAGCTAAAAAAATCAATAAATAAAGAATCAAAGCCCTTTAAAACATTTTTTTAAAAAGCTCTATTTTTTTGTTATGTCTAATTGTATTCGTTTCGATTATTTTCTTAAAATCAGGATTTAAGCCTAATAAGCTAACAAAAATCATTCAAATTGCTATCTATTATATCTTCCTTGTCATCTTCTAAAGCCAATTCATAAAGTGCATTTGCATATTCTGATGCAATCATTATTATTTGGCCTCCTTTTAATAAATCATCAACAACATCTAAATATTTTTTTCACGGTCAACTTCCTTAGATACAATCTTGCTAGCCGCTAAAAAAAGCAATATCAACAATTTCCTTTTTGATTTGCTTTTCATATTTTGATTTTTCCTGTTCCAACTCAATTTCTAAATTATCAAGTCTTTCTCTTGCTTCTTTTTGAGCCTGGTTGATGATTTCTTCTCTTAAAAGGTTGCTTTCTTTTTGAGCCTTTTCCATCAATTCTTTGATTTGCTCTTTAGCTTCAGACATTTGACGATCAAGCTCTAACTGAAGCTTAGCGTTATCTTTTTTTCATTTGTAACGCCTCTTCAAGCTGCTCATCCATATTTTTTTCTTCTAGCCTCTAAAAATATTAGTGATAGGCTTCCAAAAAAAGAATCTAACAACAACAAATAAGATAATAGTAGCACAAATTTGAATTAAAAAAATCGCGAATTGTATTAAAACTAAAGCCATCACTACCAAGTGGACCTAAGCATTTATTAACAATATCAGCAATATTTTCTAGCGTTTCATTTAGAGAAGCTAAAATCATATTTGTGCCTCCTTATATTTTACTTCATACAAAGCATAATTGCGATAATTAAACCATAAAGACCAGTAGTTTCAGATACTGCTTGACCAATTAACATTGTAAGAGTAATTTTACCAGATGCTTCTGGTTGACGTCCAATTGCCTCAACAGCGTGAGCAGCAACATTTCCTTCACCAATTGCCGCACCAACACCTGTAAATACAGCTATACCAGCACCAATATAAGCCATACCACGAGCGAAAAAAATTCATTATATGGAGAAACAGCCTCCACTAACATAGTTAAAAATAGTACAAATTTGTGTTAACATTTTTTTAATCTCCTTAATTACTATATATTTTTTTCTTCATCTTTAATTTTCATCGATGTAAATACAATCGACAATATAACAAACACAGCCGTTTGAATTATACCAAAGCCAATATCAAATACTATATTATATAATGGTAAAAATGGAATACAGAATGGTCCTAAAACACCAGTAATAAGTGTTGAAAGAACTGTGCCACTTAAAATATTACCAAATAAACGTAAGCATAATGATAATGGTAATGATAATTCAGATATAATATTAATTGGTAAAAAGTAAGAATATTGGTTCTAAAAAAAGCTTTTTAAATAACCTAAAATACCATTAGAAACAATACCTGTTACCTGAATTATCAAAAAAATGATAATACCGCAAGAGCTGCATTGTTCACTACATAATTTGTTGGGGGTGTAAGCCCAAATATTGAACAAGTATTAGCCGTAAACAAAAATATAGCTAATGTTGTAAAATATGGTGAATAAACACGCCAACGCTTACCAATATTAGTTTTAACAAAATTATTAATTAAATCAACAATCATTGTAAATGGAATAATCCATTTAGGTGTTTTTTTTCCATTGGATTAATTTTTTTCTTAATTTAATGAAATAAAATAAGATAAAAAAATATTGATAAAACAATAGTTATTCCAATAGTTGATTTAACCTGTCCAGGAAAAACTTCTTAAATAATCAAGCACTAAGAATTCACCTTCCCTCTTTTTTTATAATTCCATAAGCAATCACAACAAGCTTTAGGGTTAAATACCCAATAATCATTGGTATTGCAAAAAAACGAGGATTCTCAGTTTTTAAATTGACTGTAGCAGACAGCAGTAAAAATTGCAACAAAGACAATAATTCTTACAAAATAGCCTGTCAACGCTATTCTTTTAGGCTTAATTTCTTCTTGATTTTTAGTTTTTTCCGCCAACCTTCTATTTGACTTCATCATCAAGCCAAAATTTAAAAGTGCTGTCATAAGTCCAAGCAAATAGCTAAGCCACCATCTATCTGGACCCCATATACCAAGAATAATTGCTACAATTGCTCCAACAGTCCAAGTTATCGGAACAACAATTATACCAAATTTACTCATTTCGTCCATTCTTTTTTTCACCACCTAATCTTAATATTAGGCCAATGAATATTATGATACCACATATTGCACCTATTGTTGCAAGTACGGGTGGCCAAATAGAATCCTTATTTATCCATCTACCAATGTAAAAGCCTAATAACAATAAAGTAATTATACTAAATATTCCCTGAGTTATTACAGCATAGTATTTAGCAAATTCTCTACTTTTCATTAATTCTTACCATATAGTCTATCGCCACAATCACCAAGACCAGGGACAATATAACCATGTTCGTTTAATTTTTCATCAAGAGTTGCCAAAACAACCTTGACATCTGGATGCTTAGAATAAACAGCATCAACGCCCTCAGATGCTCCTACAAGTCCAGCAAAAATTATATCTTTAGCTCCGCGTGCTTTTACAGCATCAATCGCAAGTAATGCACTTCCACCAGTAGCAAGCATTGGATCTGAAATAATTACCGTAAAATCTGATAAATCCTTAGGTAATCTATCACAATATTCAATAGGCTTTAAAGTTTGTTCATCACGATACATTCCTAAATATCCAACTCTTGCTTCAGGAATTATTTCTCTAAAACCGTCAACAAAGCCAAGTCCAGCTCTTAAAATTGGAACAATAATAATATCTTTAGCTAAAACATGTGATTTGCATTTACAAATTGGCGTTTCAATTTCTTTTTCCTTTAACAAAAAAAGTTTTCACTTACCTTGTACGCAACCAATAAAGAAACCTCATATACATTTCTAGTAAATTCCTTCATGGATGTATTTTTGTCTCTAATAGTGGCCATCTTATGCTCAATCATAGGATGATTTAAAACTAAAGTATTAGGCATTACATATTTTTCACTCATAAGCTATTCTCCTCATATTTAGTAATTTTATCAATTCTTCTTTGATGTCTTTCTTCATTTGAGAAAGGTGTTTCAAGCCAAGCAGCCACAATTTGCTTTGCTAAATCCTCATTAACCGCCTTAGCACCAAGAGCTAAAACATTAGTATCGTTATGTTCTCTAGTTAATCTAGCAAATTCAACATTATCAACTAAAGCACAACGTACATTCTTCACCTTATTTGCAACAATTGACATACCAATACCAGTAGCACATATAACAATACCACGATCTGCAATATGGTCTCTAACATCAACAGCGACAGCATGTCCGTAATCCGGATAATCGCAGCTTTCCTTAGTATAGGTACCTCTATCAATTACTAAGTAACCGGCATTTTCCAGATAATTACGTAATTCATTTTTTAGGTCAAGTGCAGCATGATCTGAACCTATAGAAATTGTCATTTTATCACTATCCTTACTTTTCAAAGTCCATTTTATTATACCACGAAATTATACATTTATAAACAAAAAAATCGCTTATTATGTTAGCGCTTTTTTTTCTTTTTGAAGAAAAATAAAACAGCTCGATAAAAAAAGCTGTTTTTACAATTTAACTAATATTTAATTTCATTTACAAAAATTAAACTCATATTTTTCATCTTTCAAGCCTTCAAAATTAACATTAATAAGTTTAACCTTATTAACATAATTAAATAATAAGCCCTTGCCTTTCATAGGCTCAGTAAAAGCTCATCATTGCTGGAGTACCACTAACAGGTTCACTAGCATAATGGAAATTAATGTTTTCACAAACAATTTCATCAATAGGCTGTTCAGGAAGACCATAAAAAGCACCAGCTGCAACATTAACATTAGTTGCATCAATATTCTTAAAATGGAATCTACCCAAATAAGGAGTTCTATCATCTACAGGAAGCTTTTCCTTCGAATAAACATATTCTGTTTTACCATCAGGATCACAAAAAAATAGAACATATTAATGACAAGTGGAGTTAATACATCAACCATTTTAATATTTTCAAATAAAAATATCATCAATAATTGCATCTTTGCCTCGACCACGTCTTGTTTTAATTCGTAAGCCCCTATCAGTATGATTAAATAAGCATTGGCTTACCTTAATATCTTTAATTCCACCACTCATTTCACTACCAAGAACAACTGCACCATGTCCAAAATTCATTGAACAATTGCGAATATTAAAAATTAGATGATGGTAGTTTGTATTTTTCTACCCATAAAAAAATCTTTCCTGATTTAATAGCAATACAATCATCACCAACAGAAAAATAAACGCCAATAATATCAACATTAGTACATGATTCTGGATCACAACCATCTGTATTAGGAGAATTTTTAGGTGATATTAGCTTCATATCGATAAAACGAATATCTTCAGAAAAATATGGGTGCAAATTCCAAGATGGAGTATTTGTAACTGTTACACCTTGAAATTCAATATTGTGGCAATGATTTAAGAAAACACCACGTGGACGCCAAGCAATTCTCTTTTGACGAACATCAACCCACCAATCAGAATTTTGCGCATTGCCATCAATAATACCTCTACCGATAATTTTAACATTAGAAACATTAATACCTGTTATTATTGATGCAAAGCAGTCAAGAGGATTTCCTTCCCAGCTTCCTAAATTATATTCATCACTTTCATCAGTAGTATATGTCATACCTGGTAAAAATTGGATAATGATTTCGATCAATATCACCAATCAAATGCGCATTAGGAGCAAGCTCAATAGTAATATTACTTTTTAAAAAAGATTGGACCAGTATAATATTCTCCATCTGGAAAAATATACACGTCCATTATCTGGACAAGCAAGAATACAAGCTTCTATTGCATTAGTATCAAGAGTTTTTCCATCACCCTTTGCACCAAACTTTTTTACATCAAGTGTAACATATTCATTAAGAGTTTTAAATGAATCAGCGTATTCTTCCCCATCATAAACAACACTTAATTTATATTTAGTATCTGGATTTAAATCAAAAATTGAAATAATGTTCTTTTTTTATTTCCTTTTGAATATAATTCATCATTTAAGAAAAATATCATATTCCTTATCAGTTTCAAAAACACAAAAATTATTTTTGTAGTTCAATTGTAACACTTCTTGCTGATAAAAAAATAACCTTATACTTCATCATTTACCTCACTCTGCATTATTTATTTTTTTTACTCTATGAACCTTATATAAATGAACGATTACATTTTTTTTATAAATAAAAAAAGATGAAATCATAGAATATATAGAAAAGTCCCATAGAAAAGGGCTCTAATCCCCAATTTGTGTCCTTACCGAAAAATACTTGGTAGTAAATTATATTTTTGCAATTAAAACAGTTGTAAAGAAAAATAGGAAACATAACTAATAAATTATAGCCAATATTCATTAAAAAAATCCTAAAAAAATCCTTTTCTAGAAAACAAATAAATACTTCTTACAATTCTCACGACTATTATGAAACATTAAGGCGAACATTTTTAACTATATAATTCATTACAAGTGCTAAAAAAACAAAGTTAATAAAGTGAAAAATCTTATACCTAAATCAACAGCCAACCAACCAGCATTAGCATCGTTAATTTTTGACCAATCAAGTCCTAAAAAAATCGCCACCTATTCCTACAAAGAAAACGGCAGCCGCAGCTGCCCAATATTTCAATATAAGAATTTTTGAGCCAAGACGGAATTTTTAGATAAAAAAATCAGATTTATATGGATTAGTAGAATCCTGTAATTGTTTATCATCAAATTTCTTCTTTTCTCTATTCATAATTACATTTTTTCCCTTTTTTTATAAGTCTTATCTCTAAAGATATATGATAATATAGTACCTACAACAGATGATATCATTGCAACTATAACACAAATTATTGAAACCATATTTGCACTACTTGTTATAGAATACTTGGTACCTTGAAGTTCAGTATATTTTTGCAACATTATAAATATAATTAGTTCTAGTAAAATTCATAATCCAGAATATACCAAATAAAAATTATTGCAGCAGTACACAAAGTTGCCTGAATAGATGAACCTAAATTACGTTTAGAAGATACATTCATAGCAACGAACATCATTACAGCACCTAAAACCATTAATGCAAATAATTGGAATCCAGAATGTAAAGAAACTGCAATTGATTGAGCATATTCTTTAGCTCTATCAGCAGTTGCTGAAGAAGCAACAAACCAATCAGGAACAGTTATTTCACCATTAGTAATTCTAACATATTGAATAGTCGAATTATATGTAACAAACGCTTTTGAAGCAGTAAAGTGGAATGTTAAGCAAAATCCCAAAACAATACAAGGTATAAGTAAAATTATTGTAGCAATCTTAGATGGATTATATTTGAAAGAATCAATAAAAATTCGACCAACATTTTTTTAAATTCACAAAAAAACCGCGAATACATTTTTTTCCATAAACACACCACCTATACAATAACATTTGTTGAATCAACATCATAGAAATGGACTTTCTTCATTTCAAAGCAAGCTTTAATTTGTCGATCAGATGTATCAAAGCGATCATTAACTTTAGCAATAATGTTTTCGCCACCAAACATACCATATATCAATGAATAAGCACCTAAAAATTCTGCATAATCAACATCAATTTGAATTGTAGAATCAACATTTTCAGATAACATTGCATCATCAACAAAAACATAATCAGGACGAGAAGCCATTACAACACGCTTTCCAGCATAGCCCTTATCAAATAAAGCTTCACGTTGAACATCATTCAACTTAATCTTTGTTCCATCAATATGTAAGAAATAGCCATCAGGTGTAATTTCACCATTATAGAAATTCATAGGAGGAGTTCCAATAAAACCTGCAACGAACAAATTTACAGGGCAATCAAACATCTCTTTTGGAGAAGCAATCTGTTGAACTCTACCATCAGACATTACAACAATACGATCAGCAAGAGTTAAAGCCTCAATTTGGTCGTGGGTAACATATACGAAAGTTGAATTTAATCTCTTATGAAGAAGCATAATCTCCTTACGCATTGTACCACGAAGTTTTGCATCCAAGTTAGATAAAGGTTCATCAAATAAGAAAACAACTGGGTTTCTAACAATTGAACGACCTACAGCAACTCTTTGACGTTGACCACCAGACAATTGCTTTGGTTTTCTATTCAAATACGGAGTAAGACCTAAAATTTCTGCAGCCTTCATTACTCTAACGTGAATTTCGTCAGAATCAACCTTTCTAATAGTTAATGAGAAAGCTAAATTTTGATATACAGTCATATGTGCATACAAAGCATAATTTTGGAAAACCATTGCAATATCACGATCACGAGGTGCAACATCATTAACACGCTTACCATTAATGATTAAATCACCTGAGGTTATTTCCTCAAGACCAGCAATCATACGAAGTGTTGTTGACTTTCCACAGCCAGATGGACCAGCTAAAACAATAAATTCACCATGTTCAATTTCAATATTGAAATCAAAAACAGCTTGTACACCATTAGGATAAATTTTGTTTACATTTCTTAAAAATAACATCAGACATATCTAACAAAAACCTCCTACTTATTCTCAGCTAAAAAAATTTTTTTTAGCACTTTAGATTTTCTAATACAAATTATAGCGGCAAATATAAAGCATAAAGCAGCACCTATAAGTCCTATAATTGCCAATATAGCTCTAACATAACCATTTGATGTTAAAAAAAGCCAGATTTATCTATAATACTTGAACCCTAACCATTTAGAAACAATAGTATTTTCGTCAGTTTGAAGAATTCCATCCTCCATAAAAAGTCAAATATTTACTATAATATTTAAAAAAAGCATTACAGGGCCAAAGAATATTCTAGCAACGCAAACACCTGCAATACCAAGCATCATGTATGCAGATTTTTTTCACGATAATTTTTTTAACATTTTCACAGCACATAAAGCCAAAAAGTAAAAATGACAATATTTAATAAAATTTTGAATATTGTATATATATCTGGTGTTAGGGAATTCAGCAAAATAAACGCAGCAAAAATTGAAAACCCAATTCCAGCAAATCCAAGCATATAAGATAAAGAATTTTTCTGATATCTCATTTTCTCAATTTTAACATTTTGAGGAATTTCGATTTTTTTCAGAAGACTCAATATTTTCTAATTCAGTATTCATTACTCTTCCACCTTTCTATTTGTATAAATAAATTTTAAAAATGGTAAAAAGCAAGATTAACAATAGCAACAAGTATGAATAAAAATTAAAACAACAGTCGTAAATATTGAAGCAGAATCCTTTAAAGCAAAATATTGTTCTAAAGTTCCACCTTTTGCATAACTAGTAGCAGCACTCCAGCCAACAACTGTAACTGTATCATATACAGATAGTTCAGTTTTATACTTATTAAATAATGAAGCCACATTAAAAATTCTTTTGTAAGGATTACAATAGAATAAATTATAGCAAATACATTAGCAGTAACACCAATAATTAAATTTGAGAAGAAAAAAATTTAATTCTAGAATGATTTGAAGCAACCAAAGTTATAGCAAATGTAACAAGCATTACTACAGAGAAAACATACAAAGACTGATTAAACGCTTGAGCAGTTCGATAAAAATCATCTACATTATGCCACATAGCAATTGCAGTATTACTATCTCCATAAAATGCTACTAAAACACTTTTTAGTAGTTTCTAGCAGTTATGGTGTCCAATTCACCATTTAAATAATCCGTTGCTAAATTCGTAAAGCAATCAAAATAAACCAATGAAGTAACTAAAATTAAAGCAGCAGCAATTCCAAAGCTGAAAAACAATAATTTTGTTAAATTTATTTAGAGTATTTTTTTCATTTCAACCTCCAAAAATCCGAAATTGTTGTGCATAGATTACATTCTATGCACAACACTTCCTAAATAAAAATTAAACAAGATATAATTTATAAGTTTCAAGATATACTTGATTTTGGTTTTTTTCAAAAATGTCCCTTAATTTCAGATAGCTTATCAGCAGTTAAACCATCTCTAACAATTCCATGGTATCCAGTGTATGACATATCACTCTTCCATAAAGTTGTGAAATATGTATTATCTTCACTAGCATTTAAATTCTCATTATCAGTAGAAGATAAACTCCAGAATGTAGGAACACACTTATTAAATCCATTAGGATTTGTACTAACAGCTAATGACATAACACCAGTAGCGATAGCAGCTGTAACATTGTTTAAACCAGTTTGACCACTAGCATTTGTAACTTGATAATCTAATGCATCGTTACGAACATGGCCAATACCTTGAGTTGAACCAACAAAGCAACGATACCAGTTATTCCAACCAAGTGACTTATTATCACCTGTATAAATATCCTCTAGAACAAGTGGATTAATCTTTGGAGCAACAACACCATTTGGTAAAGTAACTGTCTTATCGCCATCACGATATGCAGCTGGACCAAAGTCTTGTAAATTTGCACCTTCAGTTGTAAAAATAGAATCAATAACAGCTAAAGCACCTGCAATATTATCACTATTCTTAGGAACAACCCAACCACCAGACTTTAGTGCACGAGTATCCTCAGAGTGACGAGTATAATTATAAGTTGTATGATCGTCTTCTTTCCAAATAGTTACTGGAGATAGAACAGGCATAAATCCATCTGTCTTAGATCCAGAAGTACCACTTTGGAATTCATCTGGTGCATTATATTGAGCAGATGTTGCATTGTAATCATATTCCATAAATAATTGGCTTTGAGGAATCAATGTCTTAGCGAAGTTTGTCTTTCCATTAATCTTAGTAGCATAATTTTCAAGGATTAAACCTTCACTATATAACTTATGAAGATTAGCTAAACCAACAGTATATGTTTCTTCTTCAGTTCTAGCATCATGAAGTTCACCCTTAGCATCAAAATATAAATAATCTTTTTCAGAAGTTAAACCTTGAATACCCCAAATTGAAGCAAATTGAACTACGTTGTTTGCACGGCTGTTCTTATCCTCACGTGGTGATAAAACAGTAACCTTCTTATCTGTTGTACCAGTTAATAACTTAGAATTTGTCTTAACGCAACGCATTAAAGCAACTAATTCATCAGCATTATAGCATGCACTCTTTGAAACATAAATATCAGAAAGATGTTCATATAATTTACCAGGACCAACATATTCACCATAAGTTGCCTTTTAAGTAATCCTTTAAAGCAGTTGTTAAAGTTTGACCGTTCTTAACAGTTAAAAGCATTTTGCTTATCAATAATATTTTCAGAAGAAGTTACAGTAATGTCAGCTTTCTTTCCATCTAAACCAACAACAGCAATTTTCTCATTTTGATATTTTGGTAAGAATTTTTCATATGAAGTAGTAATAGTATCAGTTGTATCATAAACAGCACTATCATCATCTAGAAGCTTCTTAGTCATATTAGTATCCATTAAGAACATCTTCTCGATTGAATCCTTACCATCAAAAATAAGGTACTACATACATTTCATTTTTATCATTAATTAATTGTTTTGCAACTTCTGGGTTTGCATATAACCATTTCTTAAAATTAGGCATATAATTGTCTAAATATTTAAGTAAGTTTAATAAGTCACCATTTGCAGCTACCTTATCCATATTTGCAGCTGAATTCATCCATAAATCAACTGTAGCTGTTTGGCCCTTATCATTATTAGATGATACAGTTGTAACGAACTTTGTGCCTGATGTTGGTGAAACATAAATCTTATCATATTGGTTATCATCTGTATGTACTGAATAATCAGCAACATCACGGATTTCAACACCATTCATTTTGCCGAATTCTTTCCATGTTGGAAGAATATCTCCTGGCTGATAAGTAGATTTTTCAATTGGGTTAGAATAAGCAGAAGCACCTGTGTAGCTTACACCATATGATAAACTATCACTCTTCTTATAGTTGATCATAACATCAACCTTTGCTCCCTTTGTACCAGCATTTTCTTGGCTAACAGTTGGAATAACATAGCCCTTTGAACTTGAACTACTTGACTGAGTATTACCAGAATTTTGGGCATTACCAGAAGTAGCACCTGTGCTAGTTGCAGGATCTTTTTTACATCCAGCAATAGCTAGTACTGAACATAGTCCTAATGCAACTAACGAAATTTTTTTAATTTTCATTGTTTTTTTCTCCTTTTTTTCTTTTCTTTCTATCTATTCTTTAACTCCACCAACGTTAACACCCGCTGCAAAATATTTTGAAATCATTGGGTAAATAACGATGATTGGAATGATAGAACAAACTATCATTGCAAATCTAATAGAGTCAATCGCGAATGATCCATAATCCTCAAATTCGCCCGCCTCCATATAGCTTCGGATGACTACTTGTAATGGAGCGTCATCAACTCCTAATAACATTTGTGCCCATAAGTAACCATTCCAACGAGAAATTGCATAAAACATAGTTACTGTTGCAATAGTTGCTTTAGACATAGGCATATATATTTTCGTTAAAATTTGGAACTCAGTAGCGCCATCAATCGTAGCAGCTTCCTCTATTTCAGTAGGAACTCCACTAAATCCATTTCTTAATAAGATGATGTTGAAAGCATTAAATCCTAAAAGCGATAATTAACATATATCTATTATTAACATTAAATCTTTGGAAGTTTTTGTAATGTTGGAATCATACCAGCACTAAACCACATTGTAAATACTAATAAGAAATTGAATCCACGTCTCCACATTAATCTTGTTTTAGATAAAGCATAACCACCAGTTATACCAACAAGCATTGATACTAACGTACCATAAATCGTAAAGAATATTGTATTACAATAAGCCTTCCAGAAAGCTTCCAAGCTAATAACATATTTAACAGCATCTAATTGGAATCCAACAGGTAAGAAGTTTACCTTTCCACCTTCAACAGCTGCTTTGCTTGAAACTGCAGCAGAAACTACATAAATAAACGGATACAAGCAAGCTAATGCAAAAACTGTAAGTAATAAATATGAAATAATCTTTGAAAACTATTTCTGATTTGTCTAATCTTTTTCACTTCTATCCCTCCTAGAATAATGTTGTATCTGATACTCTTCTACTTATTGCGTTAGCACCAAGTACCAAGCACATTGCAATTAAAGAGTTCATCAAATCTGCAATAACACCCATTTGAGGTGAAGCCAAGCTTTCATATCCTGCTTGCTTACCACTATATCTATATACGAATGATGAAACTACATCGGCTGTTTCCCATGATGTTTCTCTATACATCAATATAATCTTTTCATAACCTATGTTTAAGATTTGACCAATACGCATAATTAACATAATTGTTAATGTAGGAGCCATTCCTGGGAATGTAACATAACGAATTTGTTGCATTTTTGAGGCACCATCAATTCTTGCAGCCTCATAATTTGTTGGTGATATAGCAAGCACTGCGGCAAAATAAACTATTGAACTATATCCAGATCCTTGCCAAATTCCTGAAACTTGGTATATTGGTCTAAAGAATCTTGTTGTTCCTAAAATATTAGTGCTTAATTCACTTTGCTTTAACCATCCAAATGATTCAAATATTCTGAAAAAGTAATCCTGGTTGATATTCTAGTTCACCATTTCCTTCATAGCACCACAAAGTTATAATTGATGTAACTACTACTGTTGATAAGAAGTGTGGTAAATAAGTTAAAAACCTGAAGGATACTTCTATACCAAGCACATTTAATTTCGCTAAATAGTAAAGCAATAAAAAAATTGGAATAGGGAAACCAAAAAAATTAATCCATACATACTATTAACGAATGTATTTCTAAATGCTCTCCAAAAATTGTCCAGCAAAATTTCCTGTAAAAAAATTGTTTTTGCCCAATATAATCCATACCATTCGCTTGCAGTTACATCTCCGATTTTTCCTCTGTGGAAACCAGAAACAATATTTGCGATAGGTAAATACTTAAAGCAAGCCAAGAAAACTAGCATAGGAATTAGAAGAACATAAAGTCTCCAGTCTTTCAACAATTCTTTTCCAACGCGTTTCCACTTGGTCCTTTCCATTTCTTCTAGGACAGTTTCATCGGCTTGATTAGGATTAAAAGCAGCCATATAATTTTCCTCTCTTTTCTACAAAACTTTTTCGTTCTTGTGATTTTTTTCATCAATCATTTTCATATATTCTTTTTTTCATATTTAGCATCTTCTTCAGCTTGTTTTTTTATTAGCCAACATTTGATCTTTAACATTTACTTCCATTCCCATTTTTTTGATAAAGCAACACCTATTATAAGCGTTACTATCAACCCTGGTAAATCATACAAAAAAACAGATTAAAGCCAAATGAACTTCCAACACTACATAGAAGATAAACTAAAGCAGCAGCCAAAATATTTAAAAATACAAGAACATAAAGCGACAAGCGCTACCCTACTTGAATCGCCCATTATTTTATTTGTTCCATATTTCTTATATATGGGACAAATTAAAATCATTGAACAATTTCCAACAATCATCGATATAAGCATTACCCAGTCGTATGGATTAGTTTTAGAATGAATAAAATATTTTCCGCCAAGCCATGTTACTACTGCTAATATCGGTGCTCCTATAATTCCCTTTATTCCCCATCTTGTTAAGCAGGTCAATATTATCAACGCAGATACAATGAACGTTGGTCTAAGACCATTTCCATTAAATAATACTCCCATTGAAAATAATTCGCCTATAATTCCGATTATTATTAAAAACTAGTAGATCAATAATTCTAAATTTTTTTAAAGATATAGATACCACTCCTTAAATTTCATTAGCTACCTCTACCACACAAGTTTTTACTAAAAAAATCGGATTCAATAAATCATTATAGAAATCATTTTGTAGCATATTCTCTATACATAAAAAAGAATTTTTGCATAGAGGAATCATTGCATAGATATCCCTTGCTCTGATTTATAGATATATTTTTAACACTAACATTATTTATAGTCAAGAAGTTTATGAAAAACTTTTACACTTTTTTTGAAAGCGCTTTTTACAATCGATTATTATATAAAAATTATGCAATTTGTGATTTATTATGATATACTTATAAATGGTGATATGTATGAAAAATTATATTAGACAATACAGTTGATTTAGCTCCATTTTTTTAGCAAAAAGACTCTATTTATGATGAAATATATTTAAAATCTGAATTTACACTCAAAAAAATTAACAATTTTTCAAAGACAATTTAACAATAATTGGTGAAGAAAGCACAATAATTACTAATCACGACCATTATTATAAAAATATATTCAGACAATAAAGAATATAATACCTTTAGAACCTATACTTTAAAGGTTATGGCCGATAATGTTAAAATTAAAAAAATTTAACGATTGAAAATTCTTGTGTTCCGTCTTCTAAATATGGTCAATCAGTTGCTCTTCATGTTATGGGCGATAATTTTATTTGTGAAAAATTCAATAATAAAAAGTGCTCAAGATACACTATTTACAGGGCCTCTTCCAAAGAATCTTTTAATTAGATATAAGGATTTTTTTACCAGATGATGAATTAACTGGTAAAGCTTCCAAGCAACAATATCTAAATTGTACTATTTATGGCGATGTCGATTTTATATTTGGTGGGGCAACTGCTTATTTTTATCATTGTAACATTATTTGCATTGGCAATAAGGGCTATGTTTGTGCTCCATCCCATTATGAAGAAACTCCATATGGCTACTTATTTAATGAATGTAATATCAGCTATGCTGGTACTGATCAAAATCCTAAGTTCTATCTAGCAAGACCTTGGCGTAAATACGCAATTGCCGCATTTATAAATTGTTCTATTGGTAATCACATTGTTGAAGAAGGATTTAATGATTGGAATGACGAATCAAGACAAAAAAACTGTTAGATTTTTTTGAATTTGATAATAATGTTTCTATAAATAAACGTGTTTCTTACGCAAAAAAATTTTTGAATAAAGATGAAGCAGCAAATTACCTTGATAGTTATTTAAGGTTTCTTAATAACTAATTTCGACACTTTTCGACAATTACTATAGTTTTCAACCATTCTTCATATAAAAAAATAATGTCATTTTTTTAGTTCTTAGTGAAATTTTTAATGAAATGTTAAAAATATTTTTCTTGTTATTTTTCCCTTAAAAAAATACTAGAATTTATCTATCTTAGCCAAGTGGGAGGAATATAAAATGGCAAAAAAATAGTTATCGCAGATGATAATAAAGAACTAGTCTTAATGATTAGTGAATTTTTTTAAAAACTTCAAAACAATTTTGATGTCGTAAAAAAACATTTACTTCGGGTAAAGCTTTTACTTGAATATCTAAAAAGCAACCAAATAGATATGCTTTTTATTAGATATTTTTTTATGCCTGAAAATTGATGGAATAGGGGTACTAGAGGAATTACAAATTAAGAATAAATACCAAAAAGCCTAATAAGATTATTATGCTTACAGCATTTAATAATGAGGCCTTAATTTCAAAATCAAGTAATCTTGGCGCTGATTATTTTATCTTAAAGCCAATTGATTTAAATAATCTTCTTTCAATTATGAAATCTCTTTTAAAGCCTGAACAAACAAAAACCGAATCCTATAATCTAAAAGGGTGAAAAAAAGGAAGAAATTGATTTAGATACAGAAATCACTACTCTTCTTCATGAGGTTGGTGTTCCAGCACATATCAAAGGATATATGTATTTACGTGAAGCTATAACAATGGTATACTATAACATTGATATTCTTGGTGGAATAACAAAGGTTTTATATCCAATGGTAGCAAAAAAATATAAAACAACCTCTTCAAGGGTTGAAAGAGCAATTCGTCATTCAATTGAAGTGGCTTGGAATAGAGGAAATATTGATGCAATATCTCAAATATTTTCTTACACTATTTCTTATAACAAAAGTAAACCTACCAATTCTGAATTTATTGCAATGATTGCTGACAAGCTAAGATTAGCTCATAAAGTTTCAAAAGCTGAACAAAGATAAAAAAGCCATACATTATCGCAGTTTCCATAGGGGATTTCAGGTAAAGGCGCATAGTTCAGAGTCAGGCGTGGCGTAATGCCACGCCTTTTCTCTTACACTTTGCTCATAAGCCATCTGTTTTGCTTCACATTTGCTTTCAAAGTTTTCTCCCGCTATGACGGGCAATATTGATTGTAATTTGTCATTATTTCACCTCCAGAAAGACAACAAAAAAGCCGCTGACAATTTTCTATCACCGAGTTAAAACATAAGTATTAAGTTTTTTTGTTTTCATTACATAAAGCACCTCCGATTTTGTATCCATAGATAAAAAAATCCGTGCGATTTTGGCTGCCTTTATAGGCTCGTTCTTCGCACGGATTTTAATCCCGATTATTTGATTTTAGCCGATTTTATCTGAAAAATCGTATCACAACAAAATCCACGTCGAAATCTCTTTTTAACGATTTCAACGCCCGTCGCGGAATTGCTACCCTCAATAACAACTCTATGGTGAAGCGACAGTAATTATCATTTCCGCGTCCACAAAGGGAAGCAGAGAAATCGGGCAACATCTTCACGCCCGACAACGCCTTTTCTTACGGCTCAATGCTTGACCTTATATCAATCCTATTATAGGGGGAACACACGAACATTTGTTCGTCATGTGTTTTTTTTGATTCTTTTTAGAATATCCCACAACGCAAGAAGTTTGATTTTCTGTGTGTTGTTTCCCATATTTCCTCCCGATTTTAGAATTAGAACCGTCCGCATTGACTACGAACGGCTCGTTGTTATTATTTCGTCTTCTTTTTGGTGAACAATGATTTGATTGCTGCGATTAAATCTGCAAACGTCTTTTTCTTGACAGTGAACCAGAAGATTGCAAATCCGCCGATTCCTGCGACCGCTGCCGAACCGATTACAACTCCTGCAACCTGTCCGCCCGAAAGCCCGTCTTTTTTAGCAGGAGGGACAATTTCGCCACCCGAAGTCTTATCTTCATACACTGCGGTAAGGTTTGTTTCGCCGTTTACGGTAAAGGTATAACTTTTTTTGGTGCTTACGATTTTTCCGCTTGCGTCCTGCCAGCCTTTGAATACTTTACCTTCCGCAGGCTCATTTGCCGTTACGGTTACGCTTTCGCCGTGTGCATAGAATTTACTTTCGCCGTTGACTATTACATTATGTGTGACGATTTTGGCAATTCTAAGTTCGGTGATTTCGTTGCCGTCTTTATCAAAGTGTCTTCCGCAAACCGAGCAATCTTTATGTCCTTTCGTGCCAAAGGCTTCCGTCGTTGCAGGAATTTCGTCTTGCCACTTGCCAAAAGTATGCCCGGCAAAATTGATATCAACTTTCTTTTCTTGCTTAGTAAACGCAGTATTTTCAAAAGTAGCGGTATATTTCATTTTGCCTTTTTCTTTGCAGGTTGCCGCTTTGATTACCGTTCCTGTTGCAGTCCTCGTTTCGCTTTCAGTGTGGGCGCTGTCGTGCTTGCAAACTCTTTCCGCTTTGCAAACGGTGTCCGTCCAAGTATACGTTGCTTTGCCCCAGTCGTGAGATTTTGCTTGTCCATATTCGCCGTGACAAACTTCACAAACAGGTTTGTGCGTGCAAGTTGCCGTTCCGCCTACACAATTTGCAGTTTCGCTATGAGAATTGTCCGTCCTACAAGTACGAGTATGCGTTCCGTTGCCGTTACTTACCCATTCTTCCCAATCGTGGATATGGACATTGGATTGCTTGGCATAATAATACGTCACGGTTTGATCGCTCCCATTCACCATTTGATCGTGTCCTTCTGCCCTAACGAATGTGTGTCCAAACATCGTCGATGGGGCTGTCCAATTAAGCTTACTACCTACCGCAATCGGTATTGTGGCTTTGTTTACATTAGGCATTGGAGTTCCGTCCTCGAACTTGTACTCAATATTTATGTTTGCATAAGTTTGAGTTTCGGTGTTGTCGTTAGCAAGCACGTTACCATTCTCGTCTGTCACTTCGAAAGCAACCGTGTCGCCTTTATTTAGCACTGCGTCCAATGGGATTTGGTAAATGAGCTCACAATTTTCCAATCCCGAATTCATATTGCTGCCTTCATAGCTCAAAGCACCTTTTGGCCAGAACTTACTCTTTTCGCTCCATACTGGAATAGTAAAAGTTTGCGTTGCTTCTAATCTTTGTCCACCGGTTGTAGTTGCAACGCTTCCATCGGCATGCTTTATCCACAATTTCATAGTAACATAGCGCTGTGTAGTGTCCGATAAATTTTGTACGATGGTGCGGAGCTGAATTTTCTCGCCCGCCATATCAGTGTTGAATTTGTTTTTGTCCCAGCCACTGAGCAAAACTCCACTGCGATAATATGAAAAATTGGCATATCCATTGTATGTGGTATCCGCAAAGTCTGACGGCTGAGAATACTGCCCCGTATATTTCTTGACTTCCGGATCGGCAACATAGAGACTCTTGCCATCTATGAGTTGCGACATTCTCTTGCTACCTTGCAACTTACATACTTCACAGAATTGATAGGTGGTGTCACGCATAAGGCATTCCCAACTCGAATTGTATGCAGTGTAAGAAGAATTTGTATGACAAGTAAAAGTTTTTCTAAATCCTAGCATTTTTTCCCATTTTACTTTTTCAGGATCATGTGTGTATGCTACATTTAGAGAAGTATAGTCAGTTGATTCTGTTGCACTAGTCATATATTCATCTCCAAGTTCTAGCAATCCGTGACCAAGTTCGTGCGTAAAAGTCTTTTGCGCACGTGGGCTATCAGCCGGAGTTATAAGATAATGAATACCACTTTTATAATTTCTATGTGAACCACCAAAATCTTGCTCTGTATTGACTAACACAGCAAACTGATTGATATATTTATGCACATAATAAAATGGCGGATACATTTTATCATCATCCCAAATAAACGTGTCAGGATCAGTTTTGTTAGGGATATGAGCATCGTGAATTTGCTCAAGAAATGTAGGTCCAATACAGCGTTCGAAAATATGGTTTTTCCAAGCACTCTTGTTTCCTGAAATCCTCGGACCGCTCTTTTTATCAATAACCACGTCGAAAAACGTACTGCCACCACTGTTGAAGCTGGACTCCGATGCCGTGCATAGTGCATAGACATTGAAACGGTCGGCATAACTACGATATGGCTCGTGCTGAATTGCGCCATCCCATACCCTTTTGACGTCCTCTATAAATTTTTGTTGCTGACTCTTGGTGTAGCCCTCGCCACAAATGAGAATTATCATATTCTCGGTGTCACTTCTTGTCTTTTGGATAGTATAGACAGGAATGGTCGGTGTGGAGTATTTGCCATCGCTAGAATAATATGGACCAAGTGTAAGTTTGAGTTGTTGATCAAGGCTTATATAATTCCCTAAGTCTACTTGCGTTTGCGTTCTTGTTCCGTTTCCCATCTTAACGCCTTGAGCATTCACGACCATTTTATATTTTGCAACATCATCGATTGTATGTGTTTTCATTGCTTCGCCACCAAAAAAAATAGCAAGAATGAACATCATAGCAATTATTAAAGCAATAATTGTTTTTTTCAAAATATTTTTTTCATTATGTTCCACCTCCTTCTGACTTTTTCGTTTATAAGATTTAAAAAGATAGGTTTTTTTCATTGATTAAAAACCTAAACTGCTTTAAAGTTATATATCTGTTCCTTATAAAAGCAAAATCGCATCGCCCCATAGGCTATTACCTATGCAGCGATGCTTTAAAGTTTTGTATATTCACCCCAAAGGGCAATATTACGGCTTGCTTGCTAATGATTGTCGCAGACTTGTCATACCTTGTCAACTCCTTTTTGCCTGTATTTTGCATTTTTTTGCAGGTTATTCGGCGTTAATAGTTTCGCGTACCTAAATATGATACGTTTTGTCTTTTACATAGTAGCATAATTTTAGCAAAAAATCAAGGCGTTAGCCCTACCTTTGCGTGAAAATGCAAAAATTCAAAAGTTTACCAACAATTTGTTTCTTTTTACTCATTTTCAATACCTTTCCGCACCGTGTATAGAAAACACCATGTTGCTTGATGACACTTCAAAACATCTGAACGCCTTTTGTTATCATTTGAAAGCGCAATTCTAAAATTTAATTTTAATAATTTCCTATGGAAACTGCGCTTTTGTATGACTTTTTTTATTCAACAGTTACACTTTTAGCCAGATTTCTAGGCTGATCAACATTTCTATTTAATGCTTCACCTAAATAATTGGCAAGAAGCTGGACAAAGACAAGATAACTCATATCTGCTGCAATTCCCTTGCCAAACAGATCAGGTTTAATTACTAAAGCATTTCTACTAATCAATTCCTTTGTAACAATTTCATCAACAGTTATACAAAATGCGTTATGATCAATAAGTGCTATTGTACCATGCTTTAATTCACCACTTGCAAGTCCCATCGAATCAAGATATGATATCTCCCTTATTTTTAATGCTCCTTCTAATGCTAACGGATATAGGCTCTTTGTTCCTAAAATTAAAAGATTCTTTTTATACTTTAAAAATTTGAGCTGCAGTCTCTTTAATTTTAGTGGCTTCTTTAAGCTGATTTAAAACTGCTCTTTTAATCTCATTAATATTCATTATCTTTTCTTCATCAATAATTGCAATTCCCGTAATAATAGTTGCCATAAAAGCCTTTGTTGAAGCTACTGATAATTCAGGATAGGCATTAATATAACAAACATCTTTAATTTTTCTTGCAAGCGTAGAATTAATAACATTTGTTAATAAAATAGCATTCATCCCGTCAATATACGCTTTTATTAAATCAGCCGTCTCTCCCGATTGACTTATAAAAATATAAAGCACAGCCTTATCATTTCTATTATATAATTCACTTCCAATAAAAAGCATATGATTCAATTTTAAATATTTCATTATAAATATATGCTAAATACATAGCTGCATAATAAGATGAACCACAACCAATAAAATAGATTTTTTTACTTTCTTTAATTTTTTTTCTTAGGCTTGAATTAAATACATTGTTTAATATTTTTTCTATTACTAATGGCTGTTCATATATTTCATATAGTAGATTTGTTTTATCTCTTTTAGCATAAATATTCTTTTCAACTTTAAAAATAGGAATCATTTTTATCTTCCCATAAATATTTTTATGATAATGATTTTTTTCATTATCACAATATCCATAGCTTCCATCAGTTAGACTTAAAGCCTCACCTCCTGGAAAGGCAAGCTTATCAGATGATATATAACAATTATTTTCATACTTACATATTAAAAGTGAACATTTATTACACATAAAAATAAATTTTTGTTAGGCTCATTCTTATTTATAAATAAAAATAGCGTAATTACCCTCTAAAAATATTAAAAAAAGTTCTTCTATACTATATTTATCTAATAAATGAGCAACCACTTCTGTATCAGTTTCACTATATGTATCGATTATATTATTATCTGATTTTAGCTTTAAATAATTACTAATGATTCCATTATGAACAATAATATAATTCTTATAAATATGAGGATGAGCATTAATTTTTATTTATTGTTCCATGGGTTGCCCATCTTGTATGTCCTATTGCAAATGTATATTCTTGAACAGGAACGTATTTTCTTAGGCAATTAGTATTACCAACACACTTATAAATTGCTATTTTATTATCATCGCCATAACAAACACCACAAGAATCATAGCCTCTATATTCTAATTTTTCTAATTGTTCCAGCAAATAGGATGTATTTTTTTTGCATCCAACATAGCCATATATTCCACACATTTTTTTATTCACCATTAAAAAAATATGCAAAAAAATGTCAAAAAGCACTAAAAAAAGGTAACTTTTGAACAAAGTTCATCAGTTACCTTTACTTAAAAAAATTTACTCTGATTTTTTTAGTTGTGGTCTTTTTAGGAGCTGCTTTTAGTTGTTTTTTTAGCAGTCGTCTTTTTTGAAGCATCGCCATCAGTCTTCTTTGTTGTAGTCTTCTTAGTAGAAGCTGCAGCATCAGTTGCATTATCATCAGTAGCAATTGTAGCTTCGCTATAGAAAGCTAGAACTGATGAAACAGCTGAAATTACACGAGTTTTAGTATCATATGATTCACCAAGTGCACAAACTCTACCAATTTTTTTGAATATAATTTAAATTGATATGTTCCACGTTTATCCTTTGAGCAATAGAATTTACCAGTTGAGATATTATCCTTAAAGTTTTGAATTCCAGCTAAAGCACCATTACGAGTAGTATAGCCTTCAGTTGATACTAAAATCTCACCATTAGATGCACGTAATTCCCAAATAAATTCATTATTACTATCTTGGCTAATTGTATATTTACCATTAAGTTTATTTTCAATATTCGTAGGTGTTTCAATTAATGTCATAGTTGGGTCCATAACCTCAGCAACAACCATATCAACATCAACTGGTTCAGCTGTAACGGCAAATCTCTTGAATGATTCAGAAGCACTTATTGCTGCTTTTTCTGTAGTATAATTTGCACCAATTACAAGTGTACGATGATTACGAGCAACTAATTTAAACTTATACATATCACGCTTATCTTTAATAATACGAATTGTACCAGTTTCAACATTTCTTCTAACTGCTTCAATTGATTTTAACGCACCATCATGAGTAGTATACAACTCACTTATAAATAAGATTTCACCATTTGAAGCCTTTAATTGATACTTATAAAATTTATCTTCTGGGAAAAACCTCATATTTACCATTATATGTTCTTCCCTTTTTAACGGGTTCTTCACTTTTTTCTTTCATATTTTCCTCAACTGGTTCTTCAGCCTTCTCCTCAACAGCAGGCTCTTCTACCTTTTCTTCAACGGCAGGATCTTCAGCCTTTTCTTCAACAGCAGGTTCTTCAGCCTTTTCTTCAACAGCAGGTTCTTCAGCCTTTTCTTCAACAGCAGGCTCTTCTACCTTTTCTTCAACAGCAGGCTCTTCTACCTTTTCTTCAACAGCAGGCTCTTCAGCCTTTTCTTCAACAGCAGGCTCTTCTACCTTTTCTTCAACAGCAGACTCTTCAGCCTTCTCTTCAACAGCAGGCTCTTCTACCTTTTCTTCAACAGCAGGCTCTTCTATCTTTTCTTCAGTAGTAGATTCTTCTACTTTTGAATTTCTTTTAGACTCTTCTAAAGCTTCTTCTTTAGCATTATCATCTACAATCTCTTCGATTGCCTCATCAACTGTTTTATTATCCTTATGTGTCAAAGCATCTGAAGGCTTTTGACCTTTCTTAATACCAATAACCTTTGAAACACAAAATAAAATTAAAACTAATACAACTGCGCCAATTAATATGGAAAAAAATACCTTATCAACTGTTGCTAAACCTAAAAACATAATTTTTGCCACCTTTCAATTCAAGTCATCACATATTTATATTATAACTTAAAAAAATATTTATTTTACAACAAACTAATTATTAAAAAAATTAATTTTTTTATACACAAAAAAAGCTAATTCGACAACTAGAATTAGCAATTTGAAAAAAAGAAAAAGAAAAAGGTATTAAATATAAGTTAAATATTTATAAAAGTTTTGAATTTAACTTACAGGTTATATTTTACTCTATTTTTTTTAAATTACAAGTATTATTTTTTTAATGAAAACCTTTACTTAATTATGAAAGCCTTTTACATCAATGGAACATTATCCATAATATTTACATATACTATTAGTGGTGATGCCATGGAGGATGAAATTGTTCTTACATTAGTACTTTTTTTATTTTACTAGTGGCAATCTATAAGCTTCCAAAAGGAAAAAAAGAGCCTAAGCTCTTTTTTTACTTTAATTTATCGACATTTGCAAAAAAATTTCATAACATAGCTTTGTATAGTTGCTATCATATTTATCCTTTATAGATGTTTTTTTGACCAGTCAACCTTTAATTGACCATCAATATAAACTAATATCGTAGGACAAACTGAAGCATCCTTCATACCTAATTTATCTTGAACATTTTTTTCTACCACTTGATTTTTTATAATATTTAGCACAATCCAAATAATAAATTTTATCAATACCATATTGCTTTTGCTTGTTCATTTAAAAACAGTAATCGCTGTTGTTGATGCTGTTTCCTTATTTGAAGCATACACAACATATGTTACCTCATCCTTAGTATCATTGTTTTTCTCTTCATCCAACACTTTTACAAGCTTATCAAGTTTAATTTTTTCATAAACATTGTGATAGGGAAGATTGTCCTTATAATCATGATATACACTACATCCTGCAAGTGTCAAACAAAAAACAAAAGTTAAGACAACTACAGAAATTATTTTACTTATTCTTTTCATACATATTTATTCCTTTCACTAAAAACGTTATTCTAATTATAAAATAAAAAAACTCTATTTTACAAGAAAAAAATTATTTCTTATTAGATATTTTCATTAAATATTCGCCTCTGTAATTAGAGAACCCTGTATCTGGGTACTTTTTGATAGCTATTTCCACTCTTAAAGCTTTCGGCTTTATATATCCACATTTTATTTTGATCGAAAGTAATTATTTCATCAACACCATCATTATCAATATCATATACCTCACATGCAAGAGTAGGATGACCATCATTTGGAAATAAAACAACCTTGTCTAAATCATAATCCACAAGTCCACCATCAGGTGAAGCATTTAAAAGACAAAGTTCATTAACACCATCGTAGGCTACAGGAGAAATAATATTTCCATTGCTCATTTGCTCTATCTTTTTATGAAGATTACCGAAGCGATCATACATTAAAACAATACCTTCGCTACCCCAAAACGTTGTAACCGCAATTTTTAGTTCATTAGAATTTCTTTCATAGCAAGCAGTACTTATTCTTTGAGCATGACCTATTTCATTATGCTTATAAAGGCTTCCATCCTTATTAAAAATATTAAAGCCTTCATTACCGGAAGCTAAAATAAATTTTTCTTCCTCTTCCTTAGCTAATTTAGTATATATTATTTCATCAGTGTGGTCACTATTCATTGGCAAAGAAAATAACATTTTTCCATCATGATCAATTAAATCATAGCCAACAAACATTTCATCGCATCCATCATTATCATAATCAAAAAAATATAAGGAAAGTGTCCAGTATTTTTTTATGATTATAGCGCCATAGTAATTCGAATTCTTTGTTGTATGCCCAAACATTTTTTTATATCTATCTTTAATTATAAAATCACTTTTATAACCTAAGCCGCTAAAATCAGCAACTCTAATGGCATCAACATTCAAACGATTAAAGGGATATTCTCCTACTAAAGGATCATTACCTACAACTGGTGTAGGCATTGATTTAATAATATTACCATTTCTAGCATCAACAATATAAATCATAAAAATCCATAGCATAGATAACCTCTAGGTTACCATCATTATTAACATCAGCAATTTGAATAGGCAAATCACAGCTTATTGCTGTACTATCAAACGAATTATTTGGTTCTCCCTTTTGCCACAAAATATTGCCGTCAATATCAAATGCAGTTATTGAAGATAATCTTGCAAACGAATCCCTCATAATTCTTTTTTTGATGCTGACATAGGATAAAAAAGACTTTTCCATCATTAAAGCGACCAATCCTTAGTTGTCTTGCTGAACCAAAAATTTTTTTAAATCAATTTTTTATGCATTTTAGCCTAGGATATTTTTTTCTTTTTTCAATAAGATTATTACTAATAGCCTCTAATCTATCTTCATGCTTTTAAATATTCTTCACATGATGCATATATTTTTTTAAGTCACTATATCTGCATGCTCCCTTTGCAATAAAGCCAATACGTCCAAATATTTACTCAATTTTATACTCAAACTGTAATTCATTATCAAGGTATACTTTGATGATATCATTTTCAGTTTCAATTTTTGATATTATAGGTTTTTAGGTCAGAAATTTTTTTATTTTCTTACTAATTAAAAACCTTAATATCTTCCTCATATCTTCTAACAAGAGCTATCTCTTCACCATTTAAAAAAATTGCATAATAATCTCTTGATGTTTGTTAACAAAAGCCAATACCACAATATTTATTTAAATCAAATAAACGAATATTAAATTCGATTGAGGGATTAGCATAAATAATATTTTTTTAGTACTAAAGCGCTATAAACATTAGCAAAGGCTCCTTTGCTATAATCACCACGATTTTGTTCTAAAAAATGCTTTTCTCCATCTGATGTTATTAGCCATGATCCTCCCTGACTACGCCATTGATGATTAGAAATCGGATCATAGAAATCACCCATATATCCTATTTTTTCAACATAGTTGTATTCACCTATTGCACTACATTCCTTATCATATGGTAATTCACCAATAGGAAAATCAGCAAAATCAATATTATAAAAAAACTTAATCATTTTCTAAAACCTCTTTCAAATCTGCAATTGAATGTAATATTTTTTTACATTTGCCGAATCTAAAATATCCCTTGATTGATGTCCACAATCAACAAGTATAGGAGTCGCATTAATTGATTTAGCGACCAACACATCATGAAGAGTATCGCCTATAAAAAAATCGTCTCATTAGGATTAAGATTATTATTTTTTTAATATAATCCTTAGCAATATCAACCTTTGAGGCTGCAAAAAAATATTATCTATTCCTAAAAATTGCATCAAAATATTTAGTAATACCATAAACATTTGTTTGTTCCTTTTAAATTATTAACTTCCGATGCCGACAATATAAAAAAAGATGATAACCCTTTTTCCTTTAAATAATCAAATGTTTTGATAGAATCAGGATAAAGTCCACAATAAAAACGACTTTTGGCTGATATTCATTTATAAACCAATTAGATAATTCTTCATAGCTTTCATTATTAAAAATCAACACCAGCATCTAAATAATATTGCTTAATTGGAAATTTAAAAAAATATGTTTATATTCATCTTTATTTAAGATTTTCTTATTTTGTTTAATTAAAGTTTGATTTAAAAAGATCTAAACACAAATCAACATCATTAATAATTGTGACATTAAAATCGAAAAAAATATTTTTTTAATCATTACAATCACCTTTTTCAAGTATAACATATCATAAGAAAAAAAGCAAACTAGCAATTGCTAGTCTGCCATAGTATATTTATATTGAGTAAGAAGGACATTAATTACTTGGGTAGATGTTGAATTATATCTTCCTCTTTGAATTTCAAAAGAGAATGTGTCTCCTAAACTGCACTTTGTAGAATTAATAAAAATAATAAATTTCAGATGTTGATGTACCAAATGAAATATTTAATTCTTCTGATTCACTTCCATCAGCATGAATGATTTTTAATGCTAGATATAACATCATTAACTTTTAGCTTATTATAAGCGCAGCCATTTTTTTATCAACTGCTGAAATATAAGAAAAAGAAGCCACTATTTGTTATAGTTATACCAAGATTATATCTACCCTCAATATAGCCTTTAGTAATTAATTCGCTAGAGATAGGAATTGCTGTACTCATAGGAATAGCAAAGCCAAGGCCTTCAACTCCTGTAGCTGAATATTTTGCATTAACAATACCAATCAATTCACCATTAGTATTAAATAATCCACCACCACTATTACCTGAGTTAATTGCAGCATCAGTTTGCATCAAATTCATTGTTGTGCCATCTTGAGTAGTAATTTCACGTGATGTTGAACTAATAATACCACTCGTTACAGAACCACCAAGAGTTCCAAGTGGGTTACCTATAGCAAACACGCTACTTCCAAGTGAAGGTGTAGATGATGCCTCAGCCATTGTTGCATATGTAAGGCCAACCTCATTAATAGATATTACCGCAATATCTGTCTTATAATCTCCACCAACTAAAGAGGCACTATATTCTTTTTCCATCATTTAAAATAACATTTAATGATGTAGCATCAGCAATAACATGATGACATGTCATTATATAAGAATCAGTATCAGTGTAGCCAACTAAAACACCAGCACCTGCTGAGGTTCCATCACTTAATGAAGCTTCAATTGTAACAACACTATTAGATACTAAATTAATAGCTTCCTCCATAGTTGTTGGTTTAATATCAGGTGTAACAGTATTAAAATTAACATTTACCTGTTGAACAATATTTTCACCATTTGTTGTAACACTTTTATTACTATTATTTGTTTTTTTTCCACAAGAAGCAAAACTCATAATCAAAAATAGGTAAGCATAAAAAAACTAAGAATCCTTTTTAAATTTCATTTTATTACCTCCAGAATACAACTTAATTATAATAAAAAACATTATCTTTATTATGTATTAAATGTGAAATCAATGTGAAATTTTATGCCATAATTAACCAAAAAAATCCTGGATTAATCCAGGACAAAATTATTTATTTGTACTACCAAAGCCACCATTACGAACGGCTGTTGTATCATCATCAATAGTTATACCAAATTGAAGGAAAAATTCCTTGAGCAAAAAGCCTCGCCAGCCTTAATTTCTACAGTTTTACCTTCATTTGAATCATTTGTAACCTTAATAAAGATATGACCTTCATTATCAGAATAATAATAATCACTATCAATAATTCCTACTGTATTATTAAGCTGCAGGCGATATTTAAAAGCCAAGTGATGATCTTGGAAATATCATTAAAAACATAATCATCATTCATCTTGGCTCTTATACCTGTCGGAATTTTTATAGTTTCACCTGACTTAAGGCTAAAATCGAATGGAGCATAAAAATCATAGCCTGCACTACCCTTAGTTGCTCTTTTTGGTAATTTAAGGCTTGCGTAAACACGCTCATCATCACAAGCCTTCTTAAATTCATTTATACTTACAAAATCAAATTCAGCTATCTTTTTGCATTCAACCGAACCATCGTTAAAAAAATAACGACTTCTCCTTTTTTTCTAATGTTTTTCTTTATATCAATAACTCTTTGATTACTACTTCCAACCCAATGTAATTGTGGATCAAATTTATCAATTTCAAATCTTCCATCACAAAGTACATCTAAAAGGGGAATAAAATCTAAATCTTTAATTGATTCATAGGTATAGCCAGTATAAAGCCATTTAGTTTTTATTAGGATACAAAACAGATATTTCTTTAATAAGCTGACCAATTTCTCCTATATTTAAAGGGTGAAGAGGATCACCACCACTAAAGGTAATACCATCTATGTAATCCTTATCTAGCTCTTTAAATAATTCATCCTTAGCAGCCTCATCAAATGGTATTCCTCCATTTGGATCATGAGTAATAGGATTTTGGCATTCTGGACAATGATGACCACAGCCTGCAACCCATAAAACTACTCTAATACCATAGCCATTTAGCATATCATCCTTTGTTATATTGTGGTATCTCATTACATACTCTTCCTATCTGCAATTTCTGCCATTTTTGCATCATTTAATCTAGTATCACCATTAACACGAGAATATGATAAATAGCCATTCATTCTTTCTATTTTTTTGTTAAATTTCTACTACCACATACTGGACATACATCCATTGCAAGCTCCTGATGACCACAATCCTCGCAATAAGCTAATGATAAATTAACTCCCTCATAAAAGCCCTTCTTCATAGCACGATGAATCAATGTTTTTTTAAAGCACCAATATTATAATCAATGGGATACTTAACATATTGAATTTTACCACCATTACATAAATTCCAAAAATCTTCCTTCAGCATCTTGTTTCTTTATTGGGGTAATGTCATCAGCTACATGACAATGGAATGAATTAGAAACATATGGTCTATCAGATACATTTTCAATAACACCATATTTTTTTCTAAATTGTTTAACCTGTAAGCCGCATAAATTTTCAGCTGGAGTACCATATATTGCATATAAGAAGCCATCCTCATGCTTAAATTCATCAACCTTTTGATTGATATGACGCATAACCTCTAAAGCAAATTCTCCATCCTCAGAAATACTCTTACCATTATATAATTCCTGTAATTCATTTAAAGCAGTTATGCCAAATGAAGCAGTTGCGCTCTTTAATATTGGCTTAATTTTATCAGATGGCTTTAAATGACCACCGTAAAAGCCACCCTCACAATAAGCAAGTGGATTAGTTGAAGCACGCATTTCTCCAAGATAAGCATATGTTTCTTATATGAAGCTTTCTAATTAAATTTAAATAATAATCCAAAAACCTCATAAAAAAATCCTTTTGATTCTTGACGTGCCTTAGCTAAAATCATTGGTAAATGTAGACTCACAGCACCTATATTAAATCTTCCCACAAAAAAATAGGCTCATCATTTTTCATCAGCAGGCTCCATACCTCCACGCTCAAACCAAGGAGATAAAAAAAGCACGACAGCCCATTGGTGAAACAATCTTACCATATTTTTTTATAAATAGAAGCAACATAGCCATCTCCTGTTAGACTTAACCAATCAGGATACATTGTTTTAGATGAGCATAAAACTCCTTCTTCAAATAAATCCTCATTCACACAACCAGGACCATGAAGATTTTCATCATATAAGAAAAACAATTTTAGGGAATAAAACTGGTCTTTTTAAATCCTGGCTTACCCTCGCCACCTCTTCTTACTCTTAAGCATTCTAAGGTTGCCATTTTTTTGCAAATCTAGTAGTTCCTGTTCCAAGAGAAATTGTAATGAATGGATAATCACCTCTTGAAGAACCAATCGTATTAAATTTATATTCTAAGCCTTGGAAGCCTTGTCTAAAAATCATGGCGAACATCCTCATATGCTGTTTCACTAGCCCTAGCTCTTGTAAGACCAAGAGAAATATATTTTTCATAATAAGCCTCATATGATTTTTCAGCATATTCATCTAATATTAAATCAATTGAAGGAACTGTAAAGCCACCATATTGCTGTGCTGCAGTAGCAAGCACGATATCACCAATAACATCAAAAGCAACATCCAATGTTTTAGGCTCATTATACCATAAATTTCCCATTTCAAAGCCACCGTGTAAAACACTAGCAACATCGAACAAACAGCAATTCATTGTATCTCTTCTAGCTGACATATCATGAATATAAATATAACCATCATTAATAGCCTGAAGCTCTTCTACATTTAAAAAGAACTTTTTATATAATTCCTTATTTAATTGATTAAAAATTAAGCTACGTTTTGTTGAAACCAAAGCACTATCAGTATTAGAATTTTCCTTATCGCCTATATACATAATAGCTTGACTCTTTTGATAAACCTCATCAAGCATATGTACGAAATCCTGTTTATAATTTCTATAATCACGATAACTTTTAGCTACAGCAGGATAACTAACCTCCAAAGCACCCTCAACTAAATTATGCATTTGTGGAATATTAACCTCAGTTAATTTTTGATCATCAATTGCCTTACAAACGATATTAATAATTTTATTTAAGTCATCTTCACTAAATTTAACTAACACTCTACTTGCTGATTTTGAAACAGCAACCTTTATCTTTTCAGGATTAAAGTCCTCTCTTGTACCATCCTTTTTAATAATAACTATTTTGTTCATTTTTTTACCACCCAACTTCTATAAAAAAATCACTTGAATGAATTTTTAGCATTTTTTTAATATGCTTATCAAGTGATTTTTTTCTAATATTAAAATTTTCTTATTGTAATGATTGTTTTCATAAAAAAATATTTAATAGAATAAGCTATTGAAATTTCACATTTTTGACTTTTTGGACAAATACTAAAGTTTTAATTATTCTATTCAAAAGATGCATTTATATTCTTTTTGCATACAAATTTTAAGAATTTTATTCTTTATGTGTCTATATATCTATACTAACATCAATTGTACCATTACTTAAACCTTTATTTATTATATTATAGCTTAGATAGTTATATCCTTCTTTTCCTACATTATAGGTTATTCTGGCACTTCTTAAATTTAACATTGAATTTTTGATATAGGCTATTATTTATTCCTAAAGCATTCATTTTTTTATTATAGTATATTTTTTTCTTTCAACGAATTCTTGTTCATTTATTCTTACGAAGTATTTATTTATTTTATGATATGTTATATACCATGTTATATAACCATGGACATTAATTGACTTAATTAAATAATTCATTTTTTTGTCTTGCCTTTTTTTATCAAAAAAATATTTTTTTATCTTGTCTTTATTTTTTTAAAGATTATTTGAACAATCATATATTTTTTTAAATAGCTTTGATATATTAACATTTTTTTCCCATCGTATCGGAAATAAGCTTATATTTATTTATATATTTTATAATAAATTGTCTACCCAAATAAGCATTAATAATTGTTAATGGAAATATACACCCTTTCATATCAAAAATTAATTCTTTTTCTCTTTTTAATCTAACTTCATAAATATTTGCTTTTCTTTCAATCTCGATAATAAAATTGTTATTACGCTCAATTAACTCATCTTTCAAAGGATTAAACTTATAATCCAAATAATCATTTAGTGGATATCTTTGTGTATGAACATGAAATGCTGTTATATAAAAATAGAGCTAAAAAAATGAAAAAAACTAATATCCAACATAAATACCCATAAGGATAATTAATCCAAATTGCTAATATAGGCAATAAAGATATTAATATCAAATTAGTAATAGTAAAAAAATAATTATTCTAATTTTTCTTACTTCTAGGTACAAAAATTAGGATCTTTTTAATAACCATGATTCTTTTCCTTTTTATTCACCATAATTTTGTCTCCCTTTAGAACCACATTCCAATTGATGTAGACACCATATTACCAGCGATTTCTGTTACAATAACATTAGAAGTTGTTTTACTAAGTGCTTTTAAGAAGTCATCCATTGAATTACGTCCAATTTTTAAAGTTGTAACACCAGCTTTTTTAAATGAACCTTTGAGATTTTTAATATAATTATTATCCTTAATATTTTTTGTAGAAACTCCTCTAATTTTTTTATACATTCTTGTTCCAAATACATCACTTACAGCTGAAGAAATACCGGAAGACAAAATTGATATTCCTATTGATAATACAATAGTTTGCCCGAAAGACTTCCAAGAATTAATGTCTCCACTAATTAAACCACCAATCGTATCACCCGTTATAGAGTACAACATAGAACCTAACATATTTAATCCAAACCCTCCAGCTAATCCGCCTATAGTTCCAGCTATTGTATTTCCTAAATAATCTCTCCAGCCTTGACTTCCATTAAAAATCTGTCCATCATCAAGCCAATCTGTTAACATTGTACCAGCAAATCCAAAAAAACAGTTCCTATAATCAAACTTATTAGAATTGCACTATTCCCCTCAGGATCATCATACATAATAGGATTGTTATTACAATAAGCATATAAATTTAAGCCAGTTATATTATTTATATCTAAATATACTACATCATCTATTGATATAAACCTTCCGATACTTGAATCATAATATCAATTTATTATATTTTTTTATAATAATCTGATTGTCGTATTTCAAATTGCATTTTTTTCAATGATGTATGTATAAATTTTATAGGAATCAATTAGAATTAAAGTCGATTTTTAATTTATTTATTTTTCTATTAATTTCATTAAATTCCAAGCGTAATCTGCAGCGTCATCTTTATCGTTAAATTCTTTTTCTTTCAAAAAAATCTACCATACTCATAGTCAAGCCAAAGCGTAACAACATATTTACCAAGAAAATTTTTTTAACTAAAGAAATTTTTTTGTACAACTCATTTTTGTTTTACACAACAAAAAAATTGCAAATATAGATTTTTTTCAGAAATATCTTTGTTTTCATTAACAATTTTCTTTAATTCATTATATTTCATCTTTAACGCCTCTTTATAATTTAGATAAAAAAATCCTGAATCAATTAATTCTTGAATAGTTTTTTTGGTAACAAATATTGAGTTCCACCACCATATTGTCCAAACCATGGTGTAGCTTGTCCAGATATTATAGCAATAGGTTGATTTACTATATACATCGTTGGATTAGACATACTTGACATTTGATGATATGGTAACGACAAACTCATTGGATCAGTATAATATGGTGAAACAAATGTTCCATTAGTTCCGCCAATTCTTTGAATTATAGTTCCTTTTTGTAAAACTAACGATTGTGTAGAACCACTAAATCCATTATTTGATGGCCAATAACCTAACCAAGATGAATTGACATGAATAGAGTTAAAGAAATTATTAGCTGCGTATAATCATGCTGCACCAGGTCCTCCAATCGTATATGCCCAAGCCAAACCTTTCAAACCAAAGTAAACTTGACTACAATTAGATAAGAAATTGCCTGTCAATAATGATGATGCGGTTAATCCACCAATAATTTCAATAGCAGTACCCGCTAATATGCATGCAACATAGTTTCCAATCCCACCATTAAACCAAACCCCATCTTTTTTATAATCGTTATATGCTGCCATTCCAAAACCTATTACCGATCCAATAATTGCAGTAACCACCAAAAAAGGCATATTCCCCTCAGGGTCATCATACATAATAGGATTATTATTACAATAAGCATATAAATTTAAACCAGTTATATTATTTATATCTAAATACACTACATCATCTATTGATGTAAATATCCGATACTTGGATCATAATATCTACTCTTCAAATAATATAAATTTGTTTCTTTTATCATAATAATACCCTTTATATCTTATATTATTTATTTTAGCTATTTTCGCCATTATATTCTAATATATTACCATAGGGATCATATTTATAGCTTCCTTCCTCATTACCTAAGCCATCTATTATTTTGATGATTTATCCTCTTATGTTTTTTTATATAATAATATAGCTTGTCATTATTTATTAATCCATATGGAGCTCTATTTAAATATAAATAGCTTAATTCATTTTCCCCTATTTCTTTTACTAAATTATTATTTTTCATAATAATATTTAATATTGTTCTTACTTCTTCTTAAACCATTACTATCATTACATTTTATTATTTTTTTATTTAAAGAATAAAAAAATCTCTAATAGAATATTTATTACCATCAATAAATTTGCATTTATTATAGTTCTTAAATCTAAGTGTTAATTTAGTCCTTATTTTTACCATTTGATGATAATTTGTATTTTTTTCTCTTTTTTTCCATTAATAAAAAAATTAATTCAACCTCATTTATATCATTATTATTTATCTTTTTTTATAAACATATTTAAAAAGACAACCTATGCATTATAAGATATTCAATAATAAAAATACGTTTGTAATAACTCATAAACATATTTATCCTTAAATAGCCAGCCTTTCATATCAATTCTTATAAATTGACCATTGCATTTACCTATGTATATGCCTTTTTCTTTTTTTAGTTCTATTTTTGCTACATTTTGTGATATTTGAAACCAAAAATTCAGAACAATTGTTATTAGGAACTCCCTGTATAAATCCAGTATCAGAATCTATCCTTAATGATTTCATCAGTTTGTATTCAGGCTTATACATTGAAAAAAATAAAAAAATACAAACTATAATTATGAGCAAAAAAATGGTAGTATTGTACCCAACAAAACCAAAACCATACAAAACCAATGCACTAATGTCACCTTATAATTATCAAATACTATTGTATATAATATCAAAAAAATAAAAAGATAAGAATGCTGATAAAAAAAGCCACCATAAAATAATATATAGGAAATTAAAACATTTTGTTTTTTTTCATAAATTAATCCTGCCATTCAATAATATTTCCAAAAAAACGCCAACGGTCAAACTATAAAAAAATTTCCTGACATTTTTTTGAATTCTATCGAAAGTACTGACAAATTTATTGATTTTTATAACTAATAAAGCACTTTCGTTTGTAACATCAAATTCACCATTTTTTTCAGAAATTTCAACAATTCTTTTTTTGACCTTTTTTTAGATGCATTTGCAAATGAATTGGCATAAATTGATTTAACAATTCTTTTTCCAAGTATTGTTAATCCTTCTGATATACATGTAGAAAAATATACCTGTAATGACATTATTTATTAATGAAGAGCATGAATAATTAGTATTTTCAGAAATTAAACTTCCAACAATTTCCGAACCAATTGCACCACAAAATCTAATTAAAACATTTCCAGCTTGTCCTGCAAGTCCTCCAATAATACCAGCTACACCTGAGCCAATGTACTCTAAAACTGAAACATCACCATTAAACAACATTCCGTCATTTAAATAGTCTTTCAACATAGATGCCGCTACTCCAATAAGCAGTCCAGCAAACAATGCCGATATTGCAAAATTCCCCTCAGGATCATCATACATAATAGGATTGTTATTACAATAAGCATATAAATTTAAACCAGTTATATTATTTATATCTAAATATGCTACATCATCTATTGATATAAACCTTCCTATACTTGGATCATAATATCTACTTTTTAAATAATATAAATTTGTTTCTTTATCATAATAATACCCTTTTATATCTTATATTATTTATTTTAGCTATTTGGCCATTATATTCTAATATATTACCATAGGAATCATATTTATAGCTTCCTACTTCTTGTCCTTTATCATCTATTATTTTGATGATTTCTCCTCTTATGTTTTTTTATATAATAATATAACTTATCATTATATATTAATCCATATGGAGCACTATTTACATATAAATAGCTTAATTCATTTTCCCTATTTCTTTTTACTAAATTATTATTTTCATAATAATATTTAATATTGTTCTTACTTCTTCTTAAACCATTACTATCATAGCTATAGGTATTATCATTATATTTTATTAAATGATTTCCTTGCCATATTAGCTTATTTCCTTCATATGTACTTATATGACCATTTGTTGTAGTTACTATTTTGCCATCAATACTTATTAACTCATAATAATTACTATTATTATAAACTATTACAAGTTCCATATTTAAATACCATCTTAAATAATTTGAATCATAATTTAGATTCAAGTTGAATGGTGTACTATAGGCATTAGAAAAACAAATCTATATTTATATAATAAGATTTAAAAATTTAAATCTAAGGCTACATTCATCTTCCCTATATTATAGCTTAATTTCTTAGTTCTTAGGCTTACTGACATAAAAAAATCACCCACTTTTATTAAAAAAAATAAAGTATTTTTTTCTTAATTTAAAGATATCACTTCTTTAAACTAAAAATCAATACTTTTTCTTTGTTATTTTTTTATTTTATTTAATGGTGAAATCCTGGACCACCAGGATTAAAAACCACCAGTAGAATTAGAATATAATAATGATGTTAAATTTATTGTATAGCTATCTATATTAATGTTTAAAGTATAGCTTCCAAGAACAATATCTGGAGTAGATATAACTACACTATTAAATGACTTTTTGCTTGTGATACTAAATATCTCATCACTACCACTAAGACTTATTTTAGTGCCTGCTTTATAGGTTGTATTAGTATTATACAATATAGAGCCTTGTGTACTTGTTTTGAAATTCATTGCCATACCACTATAGCCAATAGCGCATAAAATTCCACCTGTAATTGAAGACGTTCCATCATAATCTAAGGCTCCATTGCCATTATTTGTTGGCCCATAAACAATTATAGTTCCACCAGATACATTTAAATTGCCATTTGAATCAATTCCATCCCCAGAAGCATCAATGGTAATATTGCCACCATTTATATTAATATAAACATCACTAGATGTTGAAAAATTATTGGCACCTGGTCTATTAAAGCTTGAGCCATCATTTCCACCAGCTGCATTTATGCCATCATCGCTACTTATAATTGATATTTCACCTGAATTAATTTCAACATTTTTTTTCCTTCTAATCCCTCATAGCTTTTCAAGATATTAATATTTCCACCATTAATAACAAGACTATTATCCGCATGAATTCCATCATCATCACTAGAAATAATATATTCTCCACTATTAATTGTTACATTATTATTAGAATGAATTGCATCATCTGATGATGTTATATCAGCAATTGTATTTGAAAAATGTAATATCACTACCAGCTTTTTATTCCCTTAATTGAATCACTACTTAAGGATGTATTAGAAATAGCATTAATATCTAAGCTACTATTTTCAATTTCTAGTAAGCCTGATGATGAGATTCCATCTCTTGTAGTTATAATTTTTTTATAGTTGAGCTATCTAAATATGCATAACCTAAGGCTGTATCATCATTTTCAACATGAATTGCATCCGTATTTGAATCAATTTCAATTTCTGTTTGATACGCTAAAAAAATGAATCATTAACATCAATACCCTTTTTTTAGTAGCTTTAATATTTAAATAATTACTGCTTATAACTAAATTATCCTTACAAACAACTCCATGTAAATTAGAATTAATAGTTAAGCTGCCATCGCCTTTAATTGTTAAGTCAGACTTAGAAAATATAGCTCCATCAACCTTATTATCATCAATATTTTCATAGTCGCCGGTTGTTGTCAAAGCATTTTCCCCAACCAAATTAATATATACCTTTTTGGCATCCTTAACATATATACCAGCAAAATTATTTATATTAATAGCAGCATTATTTAAAAATCAGGGTTACCTCATCATCACAATCAACAATAATTGAATTTGTTACATATCCTTCAATCATATAGCTTCCGCCAGCTGTAATCCTAGTGGCATCATAAACTGTTGAAGCCTCATCATAGCTAGAATCGACATCCTCACTTTTAATTAAACTACCTTTATCAATACTTGTTGAATTATTCTTACTACATCCAGCTAAAGCCACCAAACCTAAACCAATAAACAAACTATTAAAGATCTTTTTCTTCATATATAACACGCTCCATCACTATTTCTAAATTCCCATTACGACATCTAATTTCATCAATAAAGCTTTTCTCACTGGTATTATCATTAAGCTCAATTTCATAATTCAATTGAATCATACTACCCATATTACATAGCTTAGCCTTATTTAATTTATATGACTTAGTATATTTAGCAAAAAAATATCATTAAATAAATTAACATAATCAACATCTTCAGGAACTACAATCTTTAATTTTTCTTGCTAAATCATTTTCATGAGGCATCAAAAATTTTTGGTATTATTTAAAACTAATAAAGCAATTATAACAATAATCGCAAAAATAATCCCATAAAGAATATAGCCCATTCCTAGAGTAAGTCCAATTACCATATCAATAAATATGATGCTTATCTCTAACGCATTACCAGCTGCACTTCTAAACCTTACTAGGCTAAAAGCTCCCGCAACTGCCACTCCTGCTCCAATATTACCATTAACTAACATAATAACCATTGCAACACACGCTGGCAAAAATAGCCTCAGCTATAAAAAAATTCTTAGTTGAATTTATTCTTTTCTTACTAACTAAGCTAAATACCACACCAATCAATAGCCCTACTATAATAACTATAAAAAAGCTATATATTTCTATATTACCATCGCTAAAGATGGATTCAAATAATCCTTGCATTTCATTACATCTCCTTCATATTCTTTACCTAAGCTATCTAAATATGCATAGCCATATTTAGAAAAGCTACATTTAAATATTTTATTCTCACTTAAAAAAACCTAACAAGCCATAAAGGATAAGCACTACTACATTTAATTTCTAACAATATGTAGCCATCAATCAATTTATTTCCAAGCTCATAATTAAAGTCCAAAAAGCTTATAATTACGATATCTTATATCATAATCAATAGTTATTCTTAAATCTGAATCTAAATTATGATACGCTTCTCTTTCATACATAATTAACATACTTGGCATTAATTCCTTATAGTAGTCTCTAAAGAAATTAATTTCCTGACCTATTTGACATTTATAATTGTAATTATAATCTAAAAAGCTAGAGCATTCGTTTAAATTTGTTTTAATTCTTCTTTTATAGACAATACCATCATATTTCTTTTTTTAATTTCCAAATAATAGCTTGAATCACTATAACCTCTCAGCCTTAGCTTTTCTTTATAAATTGGTTTATCAAGGCTTCTAGTTACTAACAAATTATTAGGCGTATCAAAATATAAGCTCTTAATTGTTGAAAGACCATAATCATCAATAAAGAAATTATGTTTTGCAAGCAATTCTTTTTAATTTAATTAATAATGATTTATTAACTAAATATTTATATTCATATCTTTTAAAAAAACATCCACAATATCAGCTCCTTAACTATATAATAAACTTCAAACCTTAATTGAACCTTAAGAAAAGAAAAAAAGTACAACTTTCAAATTGTACTTTTACTTAAAAGCATATTAAACATTCATAGCTTCCATCTTTAACATCAATATCAATTGTTCCATTATGAAGATTTACAATTTCATTAACAAGTGATAGACCAATCCCACTACCTGAAATTTCGCCTCTTATAGAATCTCCACGGTTAAATCTTTCTAATAATAAATTACCATTTTGACTTTTTAATATTTGCATCATTTTTTTAGTTACTATTTCGATATATTTACCATTATGTTTTTAAATTAAAAATCGATATAGCTCAAAAGAATATTTATAAGCATTATCTAACAACAAATAAAAAAAGCTTGGAAATTAATTCACTATTACAATCAAAAAAATAAATCTTCCTCAATATTACAATTAACCTTCTTATTTAAAAATATCATTAACAGATGTAAATGAAGACATTGCCTCACTTGCTAATTTACTAATATTAACTCTACTTTTTAATGATTTTATCATATTCATCTAATTTAGCAAGAGATGTTAAATTATTAATCATCGAGGTCAATCTAGTAATTTGTTTGGAAATTGACTTACTATATTCATTATCACCCTTTTCAATTTCAATAAGCTCATTATTAGCTGAAATAATCGTAAGTGGTGTTTTTTTAATTCATGAGATGCATTAGTAATAAACATTTTTTTGTTTAATATCGGCTTTTTATTACTGGCTTTAATATTATTTTACTACCAAAAAAATATTAAAAATAAATACCATTAAAAAGCCCAATAAGTGATATCCAAATGCTTGTAATAATTAAATTTTTTTAATTGAATCCAAAGATCTAGCACAATCAACAAAAACAACTAATTTATAGTCATCTGTATCTTTAGCCTTATAACGATATATACCATAAAAGCCATTATTTTTTTTAATGCTATTTGCCATATTTAAAAGCTTCTTCTTCGTTTACTGAAGCAATTCTTGTAACATCAATTGTAACCTCATCACCAAATTTAACACTAAAATATCTTGTTTCAAATGGTGTTTCCTTATTAGGAGGATTTTTCATTTCACCCCTTATAGGCTCCAAATCAAATTTACCATCATTGGCTAATAAAGCATCCAAAAACATTATTACTATCTCTTATAACCTTATTATAATTTACTCCTATAATTGTTGACAAAATAATTAAAAAGCACAAAAAAACTGAAGCTTGACAAATTAAAAATAAACTTAATCCTTAATTTTTTTCATTTTCTTCCTCCAAACGGTAACCAATACCTCTTTTTAGATTTAATCGTATAATTAGCCCCAATTTGTTCTAATTTTTTTCTTAAATTAGAAATAAAAAAACAAATAACACATTTACATCAATGTCATCATCAATATCCCAAATTGCTTCAAGAATTCTATCACTATTTAAATAAATATTTTTTTATTGTGAATTAATAACTCCATAAGCTTATATTCTTTATTGGTTAATTTTATACTTTTTAATGCCGTAATAGTATAATCGCCCTCTAAAAGCTTAATATTTCCTATTTCTAAGCTAGGAATAGATTTACTTCTTCTTGTTAATGCTCTAATTCTAGCTAAAAGCTCAGCCATTTGAAATGGCTTAGTTAAATAATCATCAGCACCACTATCAAGACCTTCAATTTTATCGTCAAGCATACTTTTTGCTGTTAAAACTAAAATTGGCGTCATATTTTTAATATTACGAATCTTTTTTTAACAGCCGTAATGCCATCCATATTTGGCATCATAACATCCATAATTATTAAATCATAGCTACTATAATTTAAAAAAATCTAAAGCCATAAGACCATCATAAGCATAATCAACATCATATTTGTTAATTATTAATATTTTACCTAGAGCTTTAGATAAATCCTTATCATCTTCTACTAATAATATTTTCATAGATTCACCTTCATTTTCATTTTAGCACCAACTTTTATAAAAAAATCTAGAAAGAATTTATCTTTTTATTGCTACTAATTATTATATATCATTTCGCATTTTTTTAAAAAAATCTTTAAATTTGCGAAATAAAAAAAGCATTTCTGCTTTTTTTATAAATTAATCGTTTTAGTATTATTTAGATTTTCATTTTTTTATGAGAAATATAAATTATCGTTTTATTAACTTTGATTAAATTGCTTTTTAATAATTTGAGCATTATTATCATCTAGAGCACTACTAAATTCATCAAGCAAGAAAATTGATCTTTTTGTTGCATAAGCAATTGCTATCATTAATCGCTGTAATTGACCAATGGAAATGCCACCACCAGCCTCACTAAGCTTACTATTTAAGCTTATTTCTTTATCTAATGCAGCAAATTCTAAGGCTTCCTTCATTAAAGTCTCATCAGAAGTAGCCAGCAGCTTGAAATTATCATAAACAGTACCGCTAAAAAGCATCTGACGTTGAGGAACATAAGCAAATAATGATCTTAATGAATTAATTTCTTTTTAAATTTTCATCATAAGCCTTTAAATAACCACTAGTAGGATTTAAATAGCCCTGTAGTAATAAAAAAACAATGTTGATTTACCTACCCCTGATTCACCCTTAATTTCTACAATATCGCCTTTATTAATTTTAAAGCTTAAATCTCTAATTATCAAATCATCACCATAAGCAAAGCATAAATCTTTAGCTTCAAAAAAACTAAAATTATCGATATCTATAAACCTAGGATATTGTTTAATTTTAATATTATTTATTCTTTCTTTGCTAACTAACGCTTCACTATATTTATTAATATATGATGAAATATTTAATACTGGTCCTTCAATATGACCAATAAGCTCGATTATTGCAAGAAGACCGCCAATTCCTAAGGCTCCTTTATTAATGGCAAGTGCACCATAGGCAATAAATAAAGCATATAAAAATATTACTACCAAGACTAGTCAAATTAGAAGCTAGTATCTGAAAAATTATATTTTTTTATTAAGAGCTTTCTTTAATTCTTGTTCTCTTTTTGCTATAAAATTCCAAAAAAAGAATTACTAGAATTATAAGCATAAATTAAATCATCATTATTAAAAAAACTTCATTAGTAAATTTATTAATATTGTCATTTTTTTAGCTAAATAGTTCTTATTTAATGAATTAATATTTTTTTATAATAAATTAAAGCACCTATAAGCATAACTAAGCCTATTACAATAAGCATTAGCATAACCTTATAATCGATAATTAAAATTAAGATAAAGGAAGCAATAAATCTAACAGCATCAAAAAAATAATTCTAGGAGCTATATTTAATTCACCTTCAACAATATTTTTTTAATATCCATATTATAATTTTGCATTAAGGTTGAACTATGGATATCATCAAGAAAATAACAGCTAAGACGCTTTTCAATAAGTATTCTTTTTAAAGCTAGTTCTCTTTTAACTACAAATCTAGCATATAAAATATTTTCGATAAATTTAAAAGGCAATGCCTATTATAATACATAATATCATTAATAAAAGATATGTCTTAAGCTTATCTTTATCATTGATATTATCTAATAAATATTTAGAAAATAATGAAACCAATACAAGACATACTGAAGATAAGCTATTAAGAATTCCAAGTATTATCCATTTATAATTTTTTTAGGAATTTTTTTATTACATCCATTTAGCATAAATCCTCCTTAAAATCCTAAATTTCAAGCTAAAGCAATAAAGCCTATAGCCCATCCCCTTAAGTCTATGAAGCTTATCATTTTTATAATAGCCATATACCTTAGCAAAGGCTAATGCCTCATCTATTATCTCATAATTAAGCTGATGATCACCAATCATCTTTAATTTATGATTATTTAAGATTTTTACTACTCTATGAAGAACAAATGAACCATCTTCACGCTTATAAAAATATTATATCATTTTTTGATATGATCTATTTTCATTAGCATAACCCTGCATCCAGTATGAAATAAGGGCTGCATTGAGCTACCCTTAATTGGAAAAAAACAAACATTTTGTTATTTGCAAATGCTTCAAGTATTGTTTCATAAAAAAATCATTAACCTTAATCATCTAATAAACCTTTTTTTCTTAAGGAATCAATAAACTCATGTAAATCTTTTTCTAAAATATTAGCATCTACCTCAAACTCATCATAAACCAGCTTAAAAAGCTCAGCAAATGTTAAATCGTTCTTTAAGGCATTATAAATATAAGCCCCAACATCATTTGTCTTTAATATAACATCTAAGGATACAGCATAACTATTAAGTGGTAAAATCACATATTCGCCAGCTATATTCTTTAAAAATACTATTATCCTTAATTTTCATTAATAGCACCTCTTTTTACTAAATAATCATATAGATATTTTGCAGCACTATCATCAGGAGTGCAGCCAAATTTGATAAGCTCCTTATCTAAAAATTTCATCAACACAAGCATTCCAAATACCCTTAGTTTCCTCAGATGGCAATAATATTTGTCCTAATAGGTGATTAAAGGCTTGTAGCTTATCAATATTAATAGCTTTATTTTCTAATGCCTGACTAAGAAAAACTATTACCTTAAGCTTAACACTAATATTATTGCAAACAAAATGCTTTCCACTCCAAGGATTACTAACAATATAAATCCCATCATCCTTAAGCTCTAAAAATATATTTTTATCATCATTAATGCATATAGCATTAAAAATTTCTTTCCCAAAGCCTTCTTTGAGTTGATTTTTCCCGTTCCACTTTTTAGCACAAAAATAAAATTCCGTTATTATTATAAGAAATTGCTGAGGAGTGAATAAAAAGACATTTTTTTATAATTTTTTTAAGCCAATAAACAAAAAGCATATTGGCTTAATAAATATTCAATATCAAAGCTTTGTTCACATAGATAAATATCGACAATTCTATCTTTATAAATAATATAGCCAACAAGCTTTTCATTTAAATATTGAAGCTGAACCAAATAATCATCATTGCGATAAATATCATAATATTTTTGTATGCTTTAACTTAATCATATTATCAAGCTTTGGGAGGATGCTAATAGTATTCAAGAAAAAAACATAGCCTCTTTATTAGTTTGATATTTAAATGCACTTTTAAACTCATTTAAATATAACAAATTAAGATTAATTATTAATCCACCAGCTTCAATATTCATAAATATAACTCCTAATTAAATTTACTTAAAAATAAAAATCCTTAAGTATTGCTTCTGTAGAATCAACCTGCATATTAGCTAATGTCTTAATAAATGAAGTTGATGTTTGATTCATAAAAATAAACCTTGTTATTCTTTTTCAATGTAAATAACAGCAGTTAATTCTTCCTTCTCATGACCAAGACAATTATCAATTACAAGACCAAATTGATAATTTCCATTAATTATAGCCTTATCGTCCTTAAAGCTATAAACACTACATTTAAAGCCAGTTTCTATAATACTTGCAATAAAACTATTAGCGTTACCACCATTATAATAAGAGCTTATTTTATCATTACCAAGCTCATCACTTTTCATAACAATTACGCCAAAATCAGAAGCACCAGCAAATATGCTACTATCAAATTTACCACCAAAGCGCATCATAGCAAGCGTTAATTCATTATTCTTAACCTCACCAATTATTGAAGCCTCTGTATTATATTTACTATAATCAATTTCCTCAGTTGTATTCTTTTGCTGTTTTTAATAATATAATTATTTAAGACAACACGAGGGAAACCACTACCAGTAATAATTAAGATAAAGCTTCCATCCTGAGGTGATTCAAGTGAAGCTGTTATCTTCTCACTATAATTGCCATCAGCAATTTTACTTATATTACCACTACTATTCTTAAATAAAACATAATAATGACTTGGGGTTCCATATTTTCCTGAAATATTTATTTCCAAATGAGCTAGCATTTTTTTAACACTAAATTTAGGTTCAAGAATGACACCATTGCCATCAATATTATATTTAGCAAGTGAAGTATCACTCTTATTGCCACCAATTCTTAATTCACCACTATATACTCCACCATTGGAAGCATTAAATTCCTTATCACCAATTTTAAAATTTAAATTAGGCTGATAATTAGTATTAGCTACACCATGATTTTTAAAATCAACAACTACATCACCCTCACTAGGTTCAACAGGATCAACAGTTGGTTTCTTTAAAGAATCAAGAGCACTTTTAATAGCTACAAGTCTTTGATAATTTACAACAAGAGCCTTTTCTTTAGAATTTAAAGCATTATAAGCACTATAAGCCGCATTAATCTTAGCCTCATCATTCAAAGTTGGAGCATCAGGTAATGAAGCAATTAAGCTAATTACATTATTAACCTTATTTTGATCTGGTTCAGATGATGAAAAATTATTAGGATAAGCAAGATCAACCCATTCAGGATGATCAATATAAGGATTACGATTATGTTGATAATTATCATAAATAACATTATTACGATAAATTTCTTCTTTACTTACAGGATCCTCATAATGCCATTTAAGTAAGGTATTAAGACCACCAAAGCGACCATTTAAGCCACTTGCTGAGGTATTTGCTTGTTCAACAAGCTTTAAAGCAAATTGACCATAGCCATAGCGTGTTGCCATATAAAACATTATTCTTGCAACATCACCCTTTACCTCATCACGTGGCTCAAACATACTGCTTGTCCATTTATTACCATAAGAATCACTTTTTCCATTACTTACTTCACCAAAATCGGAATTTCCACGACTAGAATTTATACCACTTTCTGTTGGTCTTAAATGATGAGCATCACTATATGGTTCACTTCCAGAATAGCCCTTCTCAGGAAATCCATGAGATTTTGCCCAAACATGCTCCTTATTCCAACCACCATTCATTGATTCTCCAGTATAAAAACAAATAATATTTCCTGGATGCTTAGAATCAGGATCAGTATATTTTAATACTGTATTATTTTCTTTATAACTATGTTGTTTATATCCCTTTGAAATTATTGCTGATAATTCTCTTCTAAAGGCATCATCAGTTTTTGACGTATCAAGTGAATCATAATAACCACTAGGTGCTACCTCAGCATAATATTTTTCATCAAAATAAGAAGCAGCCTTAACTGATAGTCCAATTAAAGCATAAATTGCTATAAACAACAAAAAAATAAGCTAAAAAAATTTAAATTTCTTCATACAAAACTCCTTAAAAACAACAAAATAAGGGCACATTACGCGCCCTTATTAAATTAATTACCATGAGAATGGATTTCTTTTTATCTCCAGGTTGATCGCCGCCAATAATACCAGAGGCTGCGATTATATCCTCAATTTCAACATTTTCTTCTTCTAAAACTGGTGTTTGATAATTCTTCTTCATTTGTTTTCTCCTACTTTACATTTGCAATTTTATTTAAGATTTCAACATCTAAAGCACTTAAATTTAATTCTTCACTTCTTGCAACATAATCATTTGCTGCACTTACAACTGAAGCACTCTTAGATGCACATAAATATAACTTACCATTATATTCCATATACATTACAGCATATAATGTATCATTATAATGACCTTCAGTATTATCAATGACCCATGCAAATTGATAGCCACCTGCAACACTTACAGGAGTACATTCAAGATTATGAATATTCTTGTTAGCTTCCATTTGTTTCTAATAAGAAATCATCAACACTAGCAAAATTTAATTCACCTGCAGTATAATTAAATTCTGTACTAGAAATAATAACACCATATTTAGCATCACTTCTATAAGAAGCTTCACTAATAATTCCACCAAATCTAATAGCTACATCATAAATACTATCAGTTTCATCTGTAACATATTCTACCTTAAGGCTTGTCTTAGTTTCATTCTTAACAAATTCACTAGTTGCCTTAGCAGTAACAATCTCAACAGTTGAGCCAGAATTAAACTCAGGTGTATTACCTTTAAAAATTAATAATTGGACCAGTAACCTTAACAACATCACCTGGATATGTTAAACAAGCATTTAAAAACTCCAAAAAAACAGTAATTGTACTATCAGTAGTTAAATCTTTAAGAACAAAGTTTGTTTTTTTCACCATTTGTAGAAGTAGAAACAACTTGAGCATTCATCTTAAAAATTATATGTTGTATTAACAGCTCCCTGTAATTCCGGCAATTTCAATTGCTTGATCAACAGTAATATTTTCAGGAACTTCATAAACAGCAGTAAATGAAGTTGTTTCAGTAGCACTATATTCAGCACCAGGTAAATATGTTGTTTCTCCACTCTTCCAGCCAACTAAGTTTGTATATTTGTAAGGAGTTGAAGATAAATCTTCTGCAACTGGTAATGTACCTGTAATTGTCTCTCCGTTTGCTTTAGTGATCTTCTCACCCTTACCTTCAGCAAAAGCACCACCATTTGCATTAAATACTACACTAAAATCATCAGAAGGTGCTGCATCTTCCTTATATAAGCTAACAAGAGTCATTGATGCACTAACATTACTTGTATAAACTAAAAATCTTGGATTGTTTACATTATATAAAAACTTACCCTTACTAATACTCTTTGATGCAACTGTTGCTGCTGAATTATTTATTGTAATATCAAAATACGCACTTGCATCAACTGCAGCATTTTCTAAATTAGTCTTAGCAGTTTTACATGCAATGTATTTACCTGTAGTATTATTTTTTTAATTGTCATGCCACTATCAGTAGTTTCAATACTGAACACAACTGCTGAGGCAATTTCAACACTTGAATGAAACTTGCCAGATAATGCTCCCATAAATTTCGTACCATCAGCATTAGCCATCAAATAGTTTCCATCTGTGACATCTGCTGTTGCTGTTACAAGCTTATAATTAACTCCATCCTTCGTAACAGTATCAGGTGCTGCAGCCTTTATTGCAAGACTACTTGTAGTAACAATAAAACATAAGAATAATAGAAATGCTATGAATTTCTTTTTCATTTTTTTAATTTCTCCTCATTTATTTTGTCTTCAAAGTTTAAATCCAGGGAAGCCATCCACTATTTGATGGTGTAGAACTAGCAGCTATAATATCTTCAATTTCAATATTAATTTCTTTAATTTCCGGTTTGCTATACTCTCTTCTCATAAATCCTCACTTAGAAAAACTATTATTCCAATTCTAATTATAATGCAACTTAACATATATTTCAATAATTGTCACAAAAATTTCACACATTTTTTTACATTTTCTTACTTTTTTTATGCCGATTTTTTTCAAAAATTATTTCTCATTTTCTTTCTTTTCAACATTTTTTTCGTCTTTAATACCTTGATAAATTTTTTTAGGTCCTGTAATTAGTAATCTAAAAAAAGCGATGTATTAATAAAATTGGATATAATAAAAATTGATTTAGATAATCTAGGATATAATTTTTTTGTCTTTCTTCTTTTTTTAGGTAAAAAAATAAAAAGATTAAGAAAAATATTTGAATTTTGATTCTTTAGAAATGGTGAAGCTTTTTAACATCATCACTTTGCTTACCATGGATTCCATCATTAAGCATATAATTTATTAACAATTCTCCATTTGCTTTTAATATTTAAAAAAATCTTCATTGGTAATTATTCTTATTGCATCACATATATTTACAAATAAATCATATAAGCCTAAATTTTTTTAATTCAGTTGTTATGTATACTAAATCAAGTGGCCACTTTTTTTAACATATAATAAAAAAATCAAGTAAATACCTTATTCCTTCTCCTTGATTAACTAAATGCTTGTCTAAATGACATAATGCAAATAAAAAAAGTGCCTATTTTCATTTAGCTTATATAAATTATCTGCTATTTTTTTGCAGTATCCTTAAATGTATCATTAAAATAATTGTAGAAGGTAAAGCTTGGATCAAAAAGCTCTCTATGAAGCTCCACAAGCATATTATTCTTTAAATATTCACTATGATGAAATGCTTCCTCTTGATATATAAAAATCATTAGAGCTTAAAAATTTGCTTTTGCTCTTTTATAATCATCCTTTCTAACTACTATATCAATATCTCCTCTACTTCTTAAAGCAACATCAGGATAAAGACTTGATATAACACTACCCTTTAAAAAAATAATGGTCAATATTATTTTTCATTAAAAAAATTCTTGTTAATTCATTTTGAATATAAAAAGAATTTTTTTCTTGAATTAAAGTAGCACCTAAATAAATTCTTTTTAAATGCTTGATTATTAGGATAAACAAAAAAATAGATAGCTAGCAAGCGATTGCTTATTCATTTCTTTAATAATTTCTTTCAAATCACCATTAAATTCTTTTTTTCTCATTGTTAAAAATAAGCTTTTTAAGATATCTACAACCATTATTTTCACCTCGTATATTATTATACACAACATCTAACAAAAAAAGAAATTTATTTATTTAATCATATTAATAAATATGATATAATGGACTAAAGAAGGTGATTATAGTGACAAAAAAACATTAGTCGAGGTTAAAAAGCCTAACAAAAAAATATGATAAAGAGCATGGTATTTTTTTGATGTATCATTTTCTTTTAAATAGTGGTGAGGCTGTTGCTTTTTATAGGACCTTCTGGTAGTGGAAAAAAACTACAACCCTAAAATGCTTAGTTAATATCTTAAAGCCTGATGAGGGAAGTGTTAAGCTATTTGGTCGCGATTTTAAAAAAATATTATAACGATATTATGCAATTTACATCATATCTTCCAAGTGAAGATTTCAAATATGATAATATGAATGTTATTGAGTTTTTTTTATTATATGCTAATAGCTTTTATGAAACAAATTATGAAACAGAAATTAATAGATTATTAGAGCTTTTTTTAAGCTTAATTCAAAAACAAAAAAATTAAAAACATTATCATTAGGAGAAAAAAAGAAATTACTAATTATTCTTGCCTTCTTCCATGATTCTAAAATATACATTTTAGATGAACCATGTGAATCACTTGATCCCTTAATGCAAGATATTTTCTTTAATCTTGTAAAAGAAAAGAAAGCTGAAGGAGCAACTATTTTTTTACTTCACATCAATTAAATAATTTATCTATTATTTGTGATCGTGTTATCTTTATTAACAAAGGAAAGATCACTCATAATATGAAGATAAATGACCTAGAACAGTTTTACAAAAAAATAACCTTTAAAGCAAACAAAGACTTTCAGGATAAGCTTAAAAAAATCTTGAGGGCGTAAAAAAATTTAGAAATAATTGAAGATAGAGCTAATTTTTTATACGCTGGTGATATTAACCTCTTATTAAAAAGGCTAGCAAGCTTCGATTTAGAGGATTTAATAATTGAAAATCCTTCAATTGATGAGCTTTTCCTTCATTATTACAATGAATAAAAAAAGTTGATTTTACAAGACTTAAGGTCTTTATTAATTCCTCTATCTTATTGGACCCTAATTCTATCATTTTTCATTTATAATAATGATGCTAATTTATCCATCATATATTAAATATGAGGACACCTTAAAAAAATAATTTTTTTGAAAGCTATCCCAAAATAACCCTTGAGGCCTTAGGAATTAATCTTGATACCTGCTTTACCCCAATTGGTTATTATTGCTTAATATTTAAATATATTAGTATTTTATTTACGATAATGGCTTCTAGCTTTGGCATTAAAATAATTAAGCAAAGCGATCAGGATCAAATATTATATACAATGCCTCTAAAGCGTAGTACGATAATTACATCCAAAAATTATAGCCTTAGCTATTATTATTTTTTTATAATAAATCTAATTTATGAGCTTATTTCTATTATTGTTATGATGATTTTTAACTAAAGCTAATATTTTAACATTAACTAAAAATTAATTTAGGACTTTTATTAATACAAATTAATTTTTGCTTGTATAACAATGATGATTGCTTCTTTTATTAAAAAAATAAAAAGAACCTTGAATCTAACAAGCTATTTATGTGTTTTTGTTCTTCTATATTCTTGACCAAATTCAAAAATATTACCAAGCTTAAATTTTTTTAAGGTATATAAATCCCTTCTCACTATTTAAGCCAAGTGATATTTTTAAATAATAATCATTACACTAAAGGCTTCCTTATCGCCTCAATATTTATTATTTTCTATACTATAAATTTTTGCTATATTCATAATAATGAATTAGAAATGTGAGGTAGCTATGATTTATTTTACTGAATTTAAAAAGCATCTAAAAATCAATGATTATTTTTCAGCTCGATTTTAGCAGTTATTTTAAATTTTTCTTTATTTTTTTAATACTAAAAAAATAATGTTCCAGCCTTAGATGATGCATTTAAAAAGCCTACCTAAAAGCAATTCAATTTATTTTTGGGCTATAGTGCCTTTGATGAAACAACATTAATAGGTAATTTTTTTAAATATTTATTCTTATGCTTTACTTGCAATAATTATCTATATGCTAGTTCTTTCAACAGCAATTAGCTATAAAGGAAATAAATTAAGCATTATAGATATTTCTCCTATTTCAAGCTATAAAGCCTTAGCCTATAAATTTTTTTAGCTATAATAACTAACTCTTTAATTGTTCTTATTTCTACATTATTTACTTCTGGTATTTTTTTATTAATAGCTGGTGAGAAAAACATCTACTATTTATTCTATATCTTATATAATGCAATACCTATGATTATCTTGATTGGCACAATTGGAATTCTAATTGGTAGAATACCTCTTAATTATAATTATTTATTAGTAATTATAATTATTCTATCAATAGGTATATATCTAATTTATTATGCAACCCTTGATAAAAAAATAATTTAATTTATAATTTTTTTATTCTTCGTGGCACCATAAATCTAGACATTATTAACCATAAGCTTAATAGCCTAAATGCCTTGTTTTTCAATTTTAATGGCTATTATTCTTTTTTTACAATAAATTTATTGTTCACCAAAAAAAGTAATTAAAAAAATTCCCACCAATTGATGGGAATTATTTTTGCTATTTAATTAATGATTCTAAAATATTTTTTTAGGAACCTCTTGGTAATCATAAAAATTCACGATTAAAATAGCCATTACCTTGAGTTATTGATTTCAAATCATTAGCGTATTCTAGTATTTCGGCCTCTGGAGCTAGGGCAATTATTTTTTTTGCTCACCAGTTTTATTAATAACTACATCTAATATCTTAGCACGCTTTTTGATTTAAATTAGATAGGATATTGCCAATATCACTAGGCTTAGCTGTAACAGTTATTTTATAAATCGGCTCTAAAAATAGTAGGCTCACATTTCATATAGGCATCCTTAAATGCTAATATTGCAGCCATCTTAAAGGCAAGCTCATTAGAATCAACACTATGATATTTTCCATCAATTAAATTAGCTTTTACTCCAACTACTGGGAATTCCTTTAATTCACCCTTTTTCACATGCCTCAAAAAAAGCCCTTTTTCAACAGCTGGAAAAATAATTTTTTTGGAACAGCACCACCAAAAAATATTTTCTACAAATTCATTTTTTTATCATTTGGTGAAAATTCCATTTCAACAACTCCATAGAATCCTGAACCACCACTTTGCTTAAGATATCTACCAATCCCTTTAGCGGTTTTTTTAATTGTTTCCTTATAAACAATTTTAACATCCTCTAATTCAATATTAAGCTTATAATTATTTTTCATAATTTCAACCAAATACATAAGCTCGCCTAAGCTTGTAGTACCAAGAAGTAATTGCTTAGTTTCAACATTACGTTTAATTACAATATTAGGATTTTCTAGCTTTAGCTTATTTAACACATTACTAAGCTTATCAGAATCATTTTTCGTCTTTGGTACCAAAGCTTTAAAATAAACGGCACTTGGATATTCTATTGGCTTAAACATAATTATTCTTTTTGGACTACATAAGCTCATATTAGTTTCCAAACCCTCAAGCTTATTAATAGCTCCAATATCACCAGCACCAATTGTTGTTGTATTAATTTGCTTTCCACCTTGTAAATAAACTAAATTAGTAATGCTAACACTTTTTTTAAGAGCCGGAATATAAACATCATCTCCAATATTAAGCCTACCACTATTAACCTTTATAAGTGATGTTGTACCAAAATAAGGATCAACATAGGTTTTAAAGACAAAAGCCGAAAATTCATCATCTAGGCTTGTTTTACAAATAACCTCATTACCTTTATCATCTAAGCCAACAATTGGCTTTAAATCAGATGGATTAGGTAAATAATTAATAAGCATATCAAGCATTGTATGAATACCAATATTTTTTTCAAGGCACTTCCTACTAAAAACCGGTATTAATTCACCATTTAAAAACACCATTTCTTAGTCCATTATTGATTTCATCATTAGTTAACTCTTCACCATTAAAAAAACTTATCAAGTAATTCCTCACTACTTCCAGCAACACTTTCAACCATTGTATTATGAAGCTCAAACACCTTCATTTTTTTATCTTCATATATTAAAGCATCCTCGCAGGTTTTACCATTATATTTACGAGCCTTAAGCGTTACAACATTAACGAAGCCATCAAAGCCATCATTATGACCCATAGGATAACAAAATGGAATTGCATTTTTGCCAAGCTTCTCTCTAATATCGCCTAATAAAAATTCAAAATTGACATTCTCCTTATCCATTTTATTAATATAAATAATTGTTGGGATATTTCTTTTTTTCTTAAAAAAACGCCAATGCTTTAATGTTTCAATTTCAATACCATTTACTGCATCAACAACTAATATAGCACCCTTTACAACCTTTATTGAGCTTATTGCTTCACTCACAAAATCATCATTTCCAGGCACATCAATAAAAATTAAGCTTATAATCATTATAATTAATAAATTGTATACTTAATCTTGTTGATGATCCTCTAGACATCTCAATAGGTAAATAATCACTCACCGTATTTTTTCTTTCAACACTTCCCTTTTCTCCACCATCTAGAGCATGAAGTAAGCTTTCAACTAGAGTTGTTTTACCACTTCCCTGATGCCCTAAAATAACTATGTTTCTTATTTTTGAAACATCTTGCATATTATCACCTCTTGTAAACGTTTTCTTTTACTCTCATTATAGCATTAATAAATAAAAAAAGCCATAGTTTTCTATGACTTAATTAATCTAATTTGCTTTTTATAAATATATATGAAATAGGCAATTTCAAATATAGCTGTTATAACCCAGGAAAATATATATACTAAATAAAGAGAGGTTATAGTATGAAAATGTGCAAAAAAATGGTATAAACCCAAATTACTCTAAAGATACATGAGCCACTAATAACTATTATTGTAGGAATTAAGCTTTTTACCTATTCCACGTGATGCCGAAATCGTATTATCCATAAATGCTCCAAAGGCATAAGAAAAAAAGCCATTATTTTAACTCTTTCATAGCCAGCATTAATAACTGCCTCTTCATTAGTAAATAATCCTAAAAAAATTGTTTACCAAATACTAGAAGTAATACTCCCATAATAGCTCCTGTTAAAAAAATGAATAAATTAAAGTAACAAAATAACTATTTAAAAACTCTATTCTTTTTTTACCAGCACCATAATTTTGACTCATATAGCTTGAACAGGCAGTATAAAATGAAGCCATAACATTGAATGTTATCGAATCAGCATTTTGAGCAGCACTATTTCCCTTTACAACAATATCATCAAAGGAATTGACACCACTTTGAATAACTAGATTAGCAATAGCAAATATTGCAGATTGAAAGCCAGATGGTAATCCCAAAGCAATTATGGCCTTACTTCTTCCCTTATATATTCTAATATCCTTAAATCTTAATCTCATAGCGTTCTTTTCTCTAGCTAAGGAAATTATTAACAAAGTAGCCGATATATATTGACTAACAACTGATGCTATTGCCACACCATCAACACTCATATGTAGGCATATAACAAAAAACAAATCTAGACCAACATTGAAAACTCCAGCAATTGCTAAAAAAATTAAAGGACGTTTTGTATTACCTATTGCACTATAGCAAGCATTACCAAAATTATATAATGCCATAGCGGGCATACCAATAAAATAAATTTTTAAATATAAATTAGCTCCATCTATAAAGCTTTCCTTGGTCTTTAGCCACACTAACAAATACCTTGAAAAAGAATAAACCAAGTAGCATAATAATGAACCCCATTATTGTGCATAAAACAAATGAAGTATGAACACTTTCCTTTAATCCTTTATCATCCTTCGTTCCTAAAAATCTAGCAACTACTACATTAACACCATTGCCAAGGCCAATCAAAAAGCCAGTGAAAAGTGTTACAAGAATTGGGGTGGCTCCAACAGCACCAAGAGCATTAGAATCGGAAAATTTTCCAACTATTGCTACATCTGTCATATTAAAAAGAACCTGAAGCAAATTTGTTACAAATAATGGCAAGCTAAATATAAAGATACCCTTCCAAAGTGATCCAATCGTTAATTTTTGCGTATTTTCGTTCATCGTTACACCTCAACCTATAGATTTTAACACATATTTATAAAAAAACAAGATTGGTATAGCATCTTAATTAAACTTATTTACAAGAAAAAAACCTAAGGTCATTCCTTAGGCTTTAATATTTAATATCTCGTTTTAAGCAATATATTGCTCATATTTAAATTAGTACCAGCAGCATATTTAGAATTAAGAAGGATATCTTCAATGTTTGCTAGCTTAGAAATTGTTGGCTCAAATAATGCATTACCATCCTTAGTATTCCACTTAAAAATTATCCGTCTTTAAAAATACCACTTGTTGAATTTGGCATTTTATTGGCATCATAGATAATTTCAGAATCTTTAAGATATTGATAGCTTGAATCAGTTATTAAATAACCGCCAGAAGCTGTAGCATTAGGATAATTAGCCTTATTAGTTAATGTTGAATCATTATTTTTTTTAGCAAATATTCAATTCCTCTAAAAAAATTGTTCCCTCTACTCTTACTGAGCTACCATTTCCACAAACAATTCCTTGACTAACAAGTGCACATTTCCAACTAGAATTGACACCTTGAACTAGGCTTTGAGCATTCATACTCTTTAGCTTATTACGATAATTAATATAAGTAAAAATTATCAATAATTGAGTTATATAGATAAGCATTACCACCTCTTATTTTAGGTAATCTATCTTCAATATTTTTTTAAAATAACAATTAGCAATTGAAACATTAAGCTTCAAATTATATTTGTATTCATCACCACTATCACCTAAAAAGAAAGGCCTTCTTTTTGAGGAATAGCTATTCCATATAAAAATATCCTCAAAGGAAATTCCACTATCTCTTAATTTATTATAATATAAATAACGATTTCCATTATTTTTGATAATCAGCTTCTATTTCCTGCATCATTTTATATAAATAGCCAGCCTTATCATCACTTCCTGCCATAAATTTACACCAAGAGATATGAACATTCGAGGTATCACCAGCCTCATATGGTGCATACTTATATGTTCCCTTAGTTGAAAATGAAGGATTTGCAACATCAATTTGACCATCAAAGGATTTACCAAATGTCATATGATCAATCCAAATATTATCAGAAAATCCAATCTTAAAAATAAGCCCAGCCATAGGCATCGTAATCACCAACCTTAGCTGTTGAGGAAAGGCTTGAATCCTCCCATTGCCACATTTCATCCATCACAAGATTTCTAACAGCTATATTTTTTTAGAATAATTAATCTTAAAGCCACCATGAGTAATTTTAGCCCCATTTCTTGAAAAAATTTAAAAAGATTATTAGTTCTTTCAATAGCTATTTGTGACATACCATATTCTTCATACATACTTGATTTAGTATATTTAGCATCATTCTTTGTAGAGAATTCTTTAACAATGCTCAACCCTTTATCATCTGCAGTTAATTTTTTATAGCCAAGATCTAAATCATTTTTAATTTCAATAACGTGAACACTACCTTCTTTTATTAAGCTTTGAGAATATAAAACCTCATCTAATGGTGAATCCTCATAATAGGTCATAATAGATGTATAGGTTGTATCATTTACATCCCATGGTGTGCTAGGATCTATTTTTGTGTAAAAAGTTCCATCATCATTTTTTTAAATACAAGCCTTTATTTAAGGCATTTGTCCAGTTTGTTTCATTTTTTTCTAACATTTTTTTACGAACAATATAGGTATTTTTCTAAGGAAGATGTTACTTCTGATGTATAATCGTTTCTTGCCGCCATCAAGGCCTCAAATAATTCACTTGGGGTTGAAACACTAACATATGCATCAGTATTTAAGTATGCTGTAAAATCAGGCATACTATCATCAATAAAGCCTAGAGCCCCTTGATTTAGCAATTCATTTTCTTCTGCCTTACTAGAGCTTGAGCTTATTGATGGAAACAGAGTAGTTGTCGAGCTACTTGATGATTCTATACTACTAGCCACTTCACTTTTAGGTGTATCATTTGAGCTTATAGTATTTCCATTTTCTTTACAAGCTACTAAAGAAGCTCCTAAAAATAAGTGCACTTAAAAATTAATATTCTTTTCTTTTTTTCATTTTTTTCCTCTTCTTTTTTTGTAAGCGCTTTATATTGCTAATAAATTAAAACTGCCAAATGGCAGCTCTAATTCATATTAAGCAAAAGCTTACAGTTTTTACTCCTTCAATAATATCAACAATCTTTTTGATTCTTATCTTTAGCTAATTTCATCATATTAGTAAACAAATCTAAAAAGATTATTTAAATCAAAACGCTCTGCTGTATTAGTACTTAGAGTATTAATATCATTAATAACAATAATTGCTGGTAAATTATTACCACTAGGATCCTGAACAGCACCCTCTTGAACATTTAAAACGCCATTGCAATCCTCACCAGCAATATTAACTGGGCTATTAAGACGCATTCTAAATTCAGATGCTGCTCCAAAAACATCACATAAGCCAAGACCATCTGTTAAATCAGCAAGTGGTTCATTATTAGGATTTGGAATAAATTCTGTACCTACATAAGATACTCTATTTCCCTTTAAATTAGTATAAGTATTACTGAAATTTTTTTAAATGTTTCTAATGCAAACTTAAGTGACTCACTTGTTTCTAGGTTAGGATTATTAGCATATTCAATATCCATACGATTAAATCTAAAAAGAAATAGCATAATTTAAATTGGCAAATGCTGTAACCGTAATTGGACCATTTTGAGTTTGCTCCTGACGTTGAGTCATTTTATAGCCATCAAATATCTTAATTAGGGTTGGAATTTCCTCTGTTACAATTTTATTAAAATCTCCAAAAAAATACAAAACGATCAATAAGTGAAGTTGCCTTCATAAAAATACACATCCTTTACATATGCTAATTATACCAAATCTATATTTTTTTATTGCAAGAATAATAATTTTTTTAAGTAACCATAAAAAAACGCCTATAATCATATAATATTATGGTGATATAAATAATGAATGAAATAATGCGTAATTATAATAATGGGCTTAATGGCTGCCTAAATCATGGTGCTAAATCAAAAAAATGGTAAATAAAAACACAAAAAAAGGCACTAGCAAAAAAAGTTAGTGTCTTCTTACTTAGATAAAGCTTTTCAAGCTCATCTAATAATTCATTCAATCTATCAACAACGGCCATAAATGCATCAGTTTTAGTTAAATCAACTCCAGCCTTAGCTACAAGCTCAACTGGATCATCACTGCCACCAGACTTTAATAAACCAATATACTTCTCATAAGCATTTGGCTTTCCTTCCTTAACATTTTGATATAAAGCTAAGCTTGAAGCATAGCTTGTTGCATATTGATAAACATAAAATGGTGAATGAAATAAATGGGGAATATATGCCCATACACAATCCTTATATGGCTCATCATTTAAATCAATTTCATAATAATCCCAATATAAATCATGCATTATTTTGCATAAATCAGAAGCAGTTACACTTAAGCCATTCTCAACTCTTTTTGAAACCTGATACTCATAATCAGCAAATAATGCTTGACGATAAAATGTAGCAAGAAGTCCATCAATTGCTTGAGCAACAAGTGATAGCTTTTCATTTTTATCCTTACTATGACGTAGCATATAATCTAAGAATATTTGCTCATTAAAGGTTGAAGCAATTTCCGCAACAAATATTACATAATTAGCTGTTGCATAAGGCTGATTTTCATTAGAGAATAAGGTATGCATAGAATGTCCAGCCTCGTGAGCAATTGTAAAAGCATCATCCAAAGTGCCAGAATGATTTAATAAAAATAAAAGGTCCATTTTTCATAAATTGATGTTGAATAAGCACCGGTTTCTTTTTACCATCAGCAATCTCTGAATCTACTCTTCCATCCTCTAAAAACACTCTTACACTTTAAAAGCAAATTCTTTATTAAATTCCTCCATAGCCTCTAAAAACCATTTTTTTAGACTCAGCATAGTTATATTTTTTATTTGAAGTAGCAAAAATCTAAAAAAACGATCATAGGTATGAGTCTTTTTCAATTCCAAAAATATTTAGCTCTTATCTTATAATACCTTTTAATAGGCTCACTATACTTTTTTTAGTAGCTGTAATCAAAGATTCATAAACACTTACAGGAATAGCATTTTTTTCAAGATAGCTATCCAAAAATTGAATCATATTTACGATTCTTTACAGTAGCTAAATCACTTTGCATAATTCCTTTATATAAAGCAGCAAAGGTATTTTTTTATGATTATAATAAAAATTTAAATAAAGCCTCAAATACTAATCTTCTATCATCTTGTTTCTTTAAAAATTCCTAAATAATAACGGAAATTAGATTCGTTGATTTCTAGTTCCTCTCCAGTAGAAATTTTAACAATTGATGAGTTATTATCAGCAACAGCCAAAGCATCATACATTTGACTATAGCCACCAAGAGCAGTTTGATAATTTGCCATTATATATTCAAGCTTAGCGTCAAAAACATGCTTTTGGCTTCTAAACATCTTTTTAATATTATAAGCATTTTCCTCTAAGATTTTATTCTCCTTTATCCAAGCTGCAAACTTTTCACTTCCATTAGCAATTAGCTCAGGGGTAATAAATGATGTCTTAGCTATTAAATCACTATATTTTTTTCATAAACCATATTATAATCCTTAAGACGTTTCATTATCCTTTTTGATTTAAATCATAATTCATTGAAGCATACACATAAATTCTTTCAATCTTCTTACCTAAAGCCTCATCATGCTCATAATAATCAGCAACTGTATCCAAATTATTTAGCTTTCCTTTTAAAGCTAAAAAGTATTTAATATCCTCATCAAGGCTCTTTAAATCCTTAATAAACTCATCATGATTTTTATATATACCTGTTAAATTCCATTTTGACATATTTTTTTACCTATCAACGTAATAATTATTACTTATTCCTTTCTTATTTAATCTTTTTAACTTTTTTTATCCAGTATACTCCTAAATGCTTTTTTAAACAAGCGATTACCTCCAAAAAAGCTTAACTAGCATAGGAGATATCGCATAATATACCTTAATAAATGCTCTACCATACCAATGGTTAGCCAAAACCTCATCACGATACCTTCTTAATGTCCAAAGCTCATTACCATCATAGCTACCATAAACACAAGTTGCAATATAACAGCCTTTTTTCTTTTTAGGCTTAACCTCTTCAATAGGAGCTTCAACTTTCTCTTCCTCTATAGATTCTTCTACCCTAGTATTTATTGGCTCATGAGTAAAACCCTTAAAAGGAAACAACAGTATCATCCTCCATAATTACAGATTCCAAAAAAATTTATTTGCTCTTAAATCAGTTTGATAAAAAAATCAAAAATTAATTTTTTTGGCAAATAATGCTTCCTTACCAATATACTCTATATCATTTGAAATATTTAGCTCCTCTAAAAGCCATACAGCCCTTAAAAAAACTTCATCATGAATTTCAACTACGGCATCAGGAATTGTAATTTTTTTCTTAAAGAATCACACCAATAAAATGCTTGATCACCAAAAAAACCTTAGTTGCACAATTAGTAGGAAAATTAACAATTTCTAGTTCATGACAATTATAAAAGGTCATATCACTAAGCTCAGCTAAATTAAATGGTAAAGATACTTTTATTTAGCTTGTGACAATTAGCAAAAAGCACCCATATCAATTTTAGGTAAATATCTTGGCAAAGCCATAGTAGTTAATGATTTACATTCACTAAAGGCATAAGCACCAATATTTTTTAAATCAAAGCATAAAAGCAATATTAATTAGCTCAAGATTAATATCCTTAGCAAAAAGCACATGATTTTATTTCTCTTAGCTTATTACTTAGAGTGACTCTTTTTAAATTAGGACAATCACTAAAGGCATAAGCGCCAACTACTAGTACTGAAGGTGGCATATTAAATTCCTTGATTCCCATCTTAGCAAAGGCATAATCACCAATTTCTGTAATACTACTATTATCTGCAAATTTAATGGACTCCAAATTATTACATTCATTAAAGGCCTTAGCACCAATATGTGTTACATTCTCAGGGATTGTAAATCCCTTCAAATTAGGAATCTTTTCAAAAGCAAAGGGAGCAATGCTTTCAAGTAGTGAATCATAACCAAAGCTAATTTCTCTTAAAAGCTCATCACCTGCAAAAATAGATTTTCCTAAATTAATCACACTTCTTGGAAATGTAAATTCTTGGATAAGCTCACATCCTGCAAAAAGCATAATCACCAATACTAACTAAATGTGAGCCATCCTCAAAGCTAACCTCTCTAAGCCTTGTACAATTATTAAAGGCATTGTCAGAAATCGTTACAACAGATGCAGGAATTTTAATAATAGAAAGCTGTTCACAATTGGAAAAAGCACCATCACCAATTATTTTAAGGCATGATCCTTCCTCAAATTCAATAGATTTAATATTTTTTTACACATTGAGAATGCACATTCTTCAATTCTTTCAACACTTGCTGGAATAATAATTTTAGTAAGATTATTACATTCCTCAAATGAAGCCTCGCCAATTATTTTTTTAATTCATCATTGAAGCTTATATCTTTTAAATCATCAATTGAAGAGAAAACATATTTATCGATTTTAACAACACCATAAGGAATCAAAAACACTTTCATCACTACCACGATATTTAGTAAGAAACATCGTCTGTAATCACAAAATCATCTGTAAATTCTTCATCAAGAATTGAACTATCTAAATCATCCTCATTTTCATCCTCCAAGGCTGACTTAATTAAAAATTCATCATCACATTTAGGACAAAAGCCTATTTTCTCATTATCATCTACTAGGCACTTTTTCACCACAATATGGACATTTAACCTCAATTTTCATAATTAAAATTACCTCCTTACAAATGCTACTATTTTACAAGCAATTAGAATAATAACATTAACAATAACAACACTAGCACCACATGGTGTACTAAGCGTATAACTAAAAAACAACCCAACTAAAAATGCCACAATAGAAATAATAGCTGATGTAATAACAACACTTTTATACCTTTTGCAAACAGCCATTGCGGAAATACTTGGAAAAATAACAAGACTTGATATTAATAAGGCTCCCATCATTTTCATTCCAATTACTACAATTATAGATGTTAATATAGCAAGAAGTGAATTATATATTTCTACCCTTACACCACTTGTTTTAGCAAAGGTTTCATCAAAGGTAATAGCAAACATATTATTATAGGATATAACATACAAGGTAATAACTATTATTGATATTACTAAGGTCACTATCATATCCGATTTAGATACTGCCACAATTGATCCAAACATATAATTATAAACATCAATATTACTGCCACTACTAATACTCATTGCAAAAACACCAATGGCTAATGCTGTAGCACTTATTACGGCAACTAAAGCATCACCGCTTGTTTTACTACGATTTGATACTCTTAATAATAAAAATGCCACAATAATTACTGTTGGTATTGCTATTGCAAGTGGCGCAACACCAATAATAGTTGCAATTGCTAAGGCTCCAAAGCCAACATGTGACAAGCCATCACCAAGCATTGAATATTTCTTTAACACTAAGCTTACGCCAAGAAGTGCCGCACAAAGTGATACACATATACCAACAATTAGAGCATTTCTCATAAATTCATAAGAAAAGGCCTCAATAAAAGACAAAATCATTTTAAATACTCCTTTTCCTATTTCACTATTTAAATATTCTTCTTTAGTTCCATAAAAAAAGACACTTCTGCTTCATATGTAATATTTTATTAGCATCCTTTAAGCAGTTTTTCTAAATCATGCGAAACTGTAATAATTGTAACACCCTGCTGATTTAAAAGCTCAACAATAAAATATAAAATTTTAGTAGTTTCTTTATCTATTCCTGTGGTAGGCTCATCAAGAACAATAATTTTTTTAGCTTTGCATAAGGCTCTAGCTAAAAGAACCCTCTGCTTTTGACCACCAGATAAATTGTTGAATGATTTATTTTTAAAATCCTCCATACCAAGAAGTTCTAGCTTTTCCATTGCTATTTTTTTATCATTCTTAGTATAAAAACAATTTAAACTTACTACCTAAAAAGACCTGTTAAAAACCACCTCAAAAAAACACTAGCAGGAAAAATTATTCATAAAATCCTTAGCCTGTGATACATAACCGATATCATCAGGCTTTAAATTATTATAGGTAATACTACCACCACTTGGCGTCTTTAGCTTAAGTATTGTTTTTAATAATGTTGATTTACCACTACCATTATCACCAACAATACATAAATAGTCCCCCTCATTTACCTCAAATGACACATCATCAACAGCCTTAAAGCCCTCATAACTACTACATAAATTTTTTTACAGGAAATTAAAGTATTATTCATTATTTAACCCCTTTTTCTAAGGCTATGGCATTATTTTCCATTAGTGATAAATATGTTTCACTTTTTAAATTCATCTAAAGTTACATTTTGAACACTATGAAATAACAGCATGTCTACATTTGCATCCTTACTAACGGCCTTAGCTACATTTTTTTATTTGATAAATCAATATAATAAACGTAACCTAAATTATTATTCCTACAAACATCAACAAGCTCTTTAATTTTTAGCACTAGCCTCTGTTTCGGTTGAACAGCCTGGAAAGGCTTTATAGCAATTCAAATTATAATCATGAGCAAAAATATAAAAAAAGGAAATCTATCAGCAAAAAAACCATAATGTTAGTTTTAGCATTATTTACAATTTCACTAAATTTTAAATCTAAGGCTTCTAGCTTAGATATATATTCATTAGTATTTTTTTAACAATTTGTTCATCATCTTTTATCTCAAGCATAGAATTACTTATAGCCTTAACCATCTTAACAGCATTTCTAATAGAAGTCCAAATATGCTCATCATATTCAATAGCGTCATGACTATGATCATGTTCATGATCTTCTTCCTCTTCCTCTAAAGCATCAACAAAATCAATAAGCTTTTAAGGCTTTAACATTTTTTTATTATTCTTTAAAAATTGTATCAACATAGCTATCACTTTCTCCACCAATATAAATGAAAAAGCTCACTTTCATAAATATTAGCAATATCCTTAGCTGAAGGATCATAGGTATGAACCTCCTGTCCAGGATGTAAAAGCATTGATACCTCAAAGTCATCAGTTTTAATTTCTCTTACAAAATCATATATAGGAAATATTGTTGTTACAATATGTAACTTATCATCACTTTTATTTTTTTGCAGCCAAATAGACTGAAAAATAAATAAAATTACTATTAAAAAAATATCTTTTTTTCATTAATTACACTCCTTGAAAAAAATCCATTTTAATTATACATTTATTATTCTTCAATTACAATATTTTAACAATTGTTTTTTTCCATTTAATGATAAAATAATAATTGAGGAAAGCAAAATGAAAAAAATAGGAATTATTGTTGAATATAACCCACTACATAATGGGCATGTTTACCATTTTAATAAAATTAAAGAGCAAGCAAATGCTGATTTAGTAATTGCCGTATGCTCATCTAGCTTTACAATGCGTGGTGATTTATCAATGTTTGATAAATTTACAAAAACCAAAGAAGCCCTAAGGCTTGGCATAGATTTGGTAATTGAGCTTCCAGCCGTTTGTGCAGTTCAAAACGCTGATATTTTTGCCTACAATGCTGTAAAGACCCTTAATAATGCTAAGGTAGATGAAATTTGGATAGGAAGCGAATTAAATGATTTTACCATCTATAAAAAGCTATTATGAAATAGAAAAATAATACAAACTTCAGTACTACAATAAAGGATAATTTAAAACAAGGATTATCCTATAAGGCATCCTATAACGAAGCCTTAAAGCTATATAATTTACCACCACTTAATGCTAACGATACACTAGGACTATGCTACTATAAGGCTATAAAAAAATTAAACTCGAATATTTTGTTAAAAAAACAATAAAAAAAGAATTGGTGATGCTGAAGATTCAAACACAAATAAAACAAATATGCCATCAGCATCATATATACGTGAAAATTTTGATAAAAGCTTTGTTCCAGACTATGTATATAATGATTACCAAGAATATCATTTTGATATTAATAAACTCTACCCTTATTTTTAATTATGAGCTAAGAATAACAAAAAAATACCTTCTTTTTTTGATGAAGAAGGACTTAAAAAAATTATCTTCTTAAATTTGTAAACGAGCCTGATTATCATTCATTTATTAACAAATCTCATAATAAACGCTACTCAAAAATCAAGAATAAAACGTTTCTTCTTTTATACTCTCTTTCAAATAACAAAAGAAGATATAAAAGATTTAAATTATGATTTTCTTCGAATTTTTAGGATTTAATGAAGCAGGAAAAAAATACTTAAACGCTATAAAAAAAGAAACAAAAAAATTTATACAAATATAAAGGAAGGATTAAATCCTATATTAGATATAGAATTAAAGATAACAAAGCTAATCGACTATATCTATAAAACAAACCTTTTAGCAAAAGAACAACAAATAATCAAAGGCAACCAATAATGGCTGCCTTTTAATTAATTCTAGTTAATTTTTATTTCTTTTTCTCAAAAACTAATATCTTTAATATTAAGAGTTGGAATAAATAAACCATGTTTTTGTATCAGAAGTAATAGAAAAAAATTTTTTTCTCGTATAAAAGGAAATATTATTGCAAAAATTGATTTCCTATTGTTTTCATCTAATGATTTAAACCATTTAAAAATCATTCACTTTAAAAAAACCTTGAAACAAAAATGAACTCTCTTCTTCTGCAAAATCCGAAGTTATTTTTATAAGAAGTGAATATTGACTTAATTTTTCAATTATTTCATCCTTAACAATGCTTATTCCTATATAAGTGTTTTTCTTTTAAATTTATTTATATATTTTATTTCATTCAAACTAAATCCCAAAAAAATCATATACTGGTTGATACATTAAAATTACCTCCAATATTTTTTTGTCATCTATATGCCAATTACTATCTTTATTAAGATGATTAATAGTGTAGCATTCATTATTTTTTTTAAATCATATTCTTGACCAAATTCATATTTTTTTAAATCAAATGTATAATACTCATTACAAATTTTTTTATTTCCTTAAGTAAGGAAAAAAATTTTTTTAGGTTCTTTTTCAATTAAATAAACAAGTCTAACTACTGCAGCATTGATTTTATTTTTTTCCTTGCTCCCACTTTTCAATTGCTTTCTTACTAACTCCTAAATAATCAGCAAATATTGATTGACTTAATTGTAATTTCATTCTAAAAATTTCTCAAATATTTTCCATCAATATAAGAGAAATCTGGTTCTATGATTTCAATAGCATTTTTTTCTTTATTTCATCTATATTAATTTTTTTCCCATAAAAAAAGCCTCTGTTTTTAAAAAAATTAAACTTCTTTTTGCATATTCATCACATAACAATTTCAATTTTGAAATTTCATCATCTCTTAAATTCTCCTTACCATTTGAATGCTTATACAAATCTAACAAATAAAAAAATTTGATTAATTTCATCAACTAGTGCAATTATTCTCCATCCAGCACTTTTTTTCCTTTGTTGGAATTCACATCTTTCATTCTATATTTTAGTATTACAATATTGAAATTATTTTTTTACTACGATATAAATAATTACTTTTTTTAATGGTTTTTATATGCCTTTTCTAAATCTAGAGCTAACCTAACATAAAAATCGCTATAGTCTAAATTATTATATTCTTTTTAGCATACTTTTTTTATGCTTTTTTTTAAATTAAAAGGACTTTTAGTATTAAAAGCAGAAAATATTTCTTCAATTATATCCGCATCTATTATAAATTTTAGATTGCACTATCCTCTCACCACATCCATCTTTTGCCCTATTTTTATAGGGTATATTTATACTATCACACCTTATTATTTTTTTCAATACTTATTTTAAATTAAAAAAAGGCCCAGCAATAATAACTGCTAGGTCAAATTCCTATAAGCTATTTACATAGCCTGCAAATAATGTAATATTTGCACTATCAAGTAATGTAAAAATAGAATGGCTTATCAATACTTATATCCATTGGCTTTCTACCATCTGATGTTGGTGCCTGTATTGATGTAACTGAAACTCCACTAATTCCCTCATTTGTAAATGTAAAATTAGTTGATTGTAAAATATCACTAACAGGATATTTATCATTTTCTACAAGCTTGGTAAATGCTGGCTTATTATATAAATATGTAAGTCCTAATTTTTTTTCTTTAACAAATGAATTCAATGACTTCATTGTTTCAACACTAAACATTGGACATTCTAAATGAGCATATTCTTCTTCATATGGTTTCTTCCAATTATTTCTTTAGTATCATATTTATAGTTATCATTATTTGGCATTGTTATTACCATCTTCTCTTTTCCTGATGAAATAATTACTGCTGTATAATCATCATTAATAATATAATCAATGTTAGATGTTTTTAGATATACCTTCTACCTTTTTGCCATTAAAGGTAACATCCTTTTTATTATATGGTGTTCCATATTTATGAATATAGCTATATGTTGATGTTAAAGCTATTGAATCCTTAATCGTAAATGGTAGCTTCTCTTCCATTTCAAATGTTGCTTTTCTATACCATTCATCAATATCTTTACTATCATCTGTAAATAAAGCAATACTTAGCTCATTTAGATTAGCTCTTGCTTCTTCTTTAACATCATACCATTTTGGTAAAGATACTGAGGTTACAAGATTAGCCTTATAGGTATCACTATCTTTAAATGTTAAAGCCTTATTTAGCTTTAATATATCAGCCTTAACCTCATTATCATTTTCATAGCCTAAATCTTTAACTAAATTTTCTTCATATTCTGAAAAAAATTGAATATGAGGCAATTGCACTATAAATATGATACTGGTGAATAAGCCTTATTACCATCATTTGTAATTAATGAATCCATATTCATCATATAGTCTGTTGCCTTCTTTTAAGGAACTACTATCATATCCCTCAAGTACTCTTTTTAACATTATATTCTGGAATATTTTCATCAAAAACTCTTTTCCTTACAGCCACATATTCCAAACAAGGCTGTTCCAACTAAAAAAACACCTAATAACTTCTTTTTCATACTAATCCTCCTTAACGTAAAAATATAATTTTGAATATTTACATTTTATCGAATAAAAATTCAAAAAAATACATTTTTCTTTACTATAGTATAGCATATTTTTTTCAAAATTACAACTCATTTTTTTATAAAAAAAGAAGAATTTTTTTATGTAAATTCTTCTTTCTAAATAATTATTCAATATCTAATTCTACAAAGCTTGGCTCGGGATCTGATAGCTTCATATCCTTATAGCCATAACGTTTGATTTTTAATAAGAAAAAGACTAAAAAGCCAATTGATATTAAAAGAATAATCGCATTACTTATACCCATTGAAACACCTGCAGCTCTATGATCCATTTTAAAGCCATAATGACATATAAGTAAAGTAATAATTCTTGTTCCAATTCTTGAAAAAAATTTTAAAATACCAGATAAATAGGTTTGACCAAATCCATATAACAAACCTAAAATGGCAGATGTCACACCAAGAACAAGTATTGATATACAGTCATATCTAAAAACTTCTTTGATATATTTAACAAGCTTAGCTGATTTTGCTATTTCCTCTGGAGTTTGAAGATTAGGATCACCATTATAATTAAATAATTCAACAAGCTTATCCAAGAAAACAATTCTTACAAGAACAAAGCCTACTATACTTACAATACTAACTAGCAATAAATTACACCAAAATGATTTAACAGCTCTTTTAATATTTTTAGTTCCTAAATTTTGACTAACAATGGTAGAGCCACCCTCTTCAAAAGGCATTTGTTGGCGTCGTTACTAAGCCACTCAAATGATTTGATACAGCAAGAGCTCCAACAATTAAGCCATCAGTTGTGTTATTGTAAAAATAACCACAAAGTGAATTAACCGCTACCTTACCAATTGACATCACAAATTTACCAAAGAAAATAGGTAATGATAAGGCAAGTATTGGTCCTGAATATTTCCATTTGATTGAAAAAAATCCTTAACTGATATTCTAATAATATTTTTTTCTTACCAAACATAATTAATAAACCAATAATCAATAATACCAATTGACCAATTATTGTGCTTAGCTCAATATAAATAATACTCTTAACCCTTAAACCATAAACAAAAAAATAACAGTTAGTATTAATTTAACAACAAGAACTAGCATATTTAAGAAAAAAATATTGATTTTGAATTACCCTTGGCCTTTTCTAAACCAATAAACATTGTATTTAAGGCGACAATTGCTAGCTCTATTAATTGCATTCTAAAATATAATATTGTATCACTAGATACATCCTCTATACTTGCAAGCTTAATAATAACTCTTGAAAGTGGTACAAGTATTAACGTAATAATTAAAGAAACAACTAATATAATTGAAAAATAAAACAGCTGAGTTCTTTTTTGCTTCCTCAATTCTTCCAGCCCCATAATGCCTTGCTACTATAATAGCACCACCACCAGCAATTCCCGCTCCAAATGCTGAAAGAGCATTTTTAACCTGCGATAATGCTGAAACAGTAGTAACTGATGAGGCACTTATTGCTGAACAAATAATTGAATCTAAAAAGTCCATATAAGGAATTAAACAATCCATATAAAGCAATAGGAAAGCAAATCATTATAGAAACTCTAATTAAATCCCCAGTTAAGATTTTTCTTTCTCCTAAGCTTAGATGTATTAATTGCTTTAATTCTTTTTGCTTCTTTTTACCTAAATTCTTGCTATCCTCTTTATATTTTTCATTAATTCTTTTTTCTTCCTCTTTAAATTGCAAATTTAAAGTCTTACCCACATATAACACATCCTATTAACCTCATTATAAGTGTAAAAAGATTTATAAATCAAGGAAAAAAATCGCGCAAAAATTATAAAGAAATCTTATTCTCCTTTAAAAAGATAAAGCATAATTGCATTAATGGTTTTTACCATCCTTAATTTTTTTCCTTCCTTAATCATAGTTAAAGCATCATTTTAAATCAACTAGCTCAAGTTCAATAACCTCATCAGAATCAAAAATTAGTTTTAGTCTTTACAAAAATCATTAGTATAAAAATAAATAAAGTCTTTCATTGCTATAGCCACATGTTGGATAATCAATACCTAAAAGCTCCATTTTTAATGCCTTATAGCCTGTTTCCTCTTCAAATTCGCGAATAGCGGCATTTAAAGGTTCCTCATTTGGTTCAAGTTTACCTGCTGGAAGTTCATATAAAACCTCATCATAGGCATAACGATATTGTCTTTCTAAAAATATTTTATTATCCTTTGTAACACCTAAAATACACGCACCACCATTATGCTTAACAACCTCGCGATATGATTCCTCGCCATTTGGACATAATACCTTATCACGAACAAGCGTTACAACACGTCCTTTATAAATAACCTCACCACTGATTTTCTTCTCTTGCATATCCATATTAATTATTCCTCCTTATTAATAAATTCATCAAGTTCTAAATAACGGTTCATTTTCTTATCTAAATCAGCCTTTAATTCCTCTTCCTTTTTAGTTAAATCCATAAGCGTCATATAGGAAGAAGCTTGTTTTTTAATTTCTACCTCGATTGCAGAAATTTCCATCTCAATTTTTTTCCATTTCCTGCATTAAAGAATTATATTCATTTCTAATTGTTGAAGTAATCCTCCTTTTTGGTCGATTATTTTCCTTTTTAGTACTTTCAGCTTTCACCTTTTTCTTGATTAATAAAAATCACTATATTTTAATAAATATTGGTGAATTTCTAAATTCTCAAAAAAACTAAAAGAGAATCACATACCTTATCTAAAAAAATAACGATCATGGGATACAACAATTACAGGTCCTAAAAAAATTCATCTAAATAATTCTCTAATATCTCAAGCGTTTGTAAATCCAAATCATTTGTTGGCTCATCAAGGATTAAAACATTAGGATTTTTGCATAATTACTCTAATAAATTGTAATCTTCTTTTTTTCACCACCACTAAGTAATTTAACATAGCCATAAATCTTTTCATCCTCAAATAAGAAGTTTTCTAATAATTCCTTAGCATTAATTGTACCATCAATAGAATCAATATTATTTGAAACCTCTTCAATATATTTTTAATACTGTAATATTTTCATTAGTAATTTCTAGATGCTGAGACATATAACCAATTTTAAGAGTTTCACCAATATCAAGTGTTCCTTCTATTAATTGCTCCTCACCCATTAATATTTTTAAATAATGTTGATTTTTCCACAGCCATTATTTCCGACCACACCAATTCTATCATACCTATTTAGCTCAAAATTTAAAAATTTGTAAATAATACTTTATCACCATAAGCTTTTTTTCCATTATGAATAGTGATTAACTTCTTACCTAAATAGGTTTTTTTAAAGAACTAAAGCTAAACTCTTTACGAGTTTGAAATTTCTTCTTAGCTAATTCTTCAAATCTTTCAACTCTACTTTTTACTTTTTAGTTCTTCTAGCCTCTACACCACGTCTAATCCACATTAACTCATGTTTATACAATGATTTATGTTTTTGCTCCTCATGAAGCTCACGTTCAATTCTTTGCGCTCTTAGTTCTAAATATTTTTCATAATTTGCCTCGTATAAGTATACTCTAGCAAAATCAATCTCTAACATTTTTTGACATACACGCTCTAAAAAATAACGATCATGAGTTACCATAATTAAACCCTTTTTCCATTTTTTTAAATAGTTTTCAAGCCAAATAATCATTTCTTGGTCTAAATGATTGGTTGGCTCATCTAGCATTAAAATATCACATTCTCTTAATAATGCGCAAGCTAAGGCAACTCTTTTTTTCTTTCGCCACCAGATAAATTTGTTGTAAGCATGTTATGATCAAAAAAGCTTCAATTTATTCAAAACTGTAGCTATTTCAAAATCAGGTATTTCATAATTACTAGTTGAATTTCTCTTGACAGCTTCAAAAAAATAGAAATATTATTTAAAAAAATTTGGGTTTCTTGCTCCAAATAAGAAATTTTCAAATTACCAGAAATATTTATTTTACCAGCCTTTGGCTTTTCTTCATTTAAAATTAATTTTAAAAAGTGTTGATTTTCCACAGCCATTATTTCCGACAACACCCAGCTTATCACTATCGGTTATACTAAATGATACATTATCTAAAAATTGGCTTATCAGTATAAAAAAGACACTTGATTAAAGGTTATTACCATAATTAACACTCCATTTCTTAATAATTATATCATACAAAAACAATAAATTTATTTTTCTACAATTTTTTTGTATATATTTGATATAATAGACTAAAGAAGTGGATGTGTTATTTTGCAAGATATAAAAAAAATTTTTTTACGATTAGCTAAAAATGCTAAAAACTAAAAGCAACCGTTCAAAAAAACATTCCTGAGGTACTAAAAAATTGATCCTAATAATAAAGAAGCTATTCTTCTTTTATCATTATATGACGATTCATATGTCGAAAAAAACCTTAAGTATTGCTAATGAAATGATTTTTAGAAGGAAATTTTGATGCCTTTATCATAAAAGCTATATCATCTAATTAATTTAAAACAATTTAGTGAAGCTATTAGCTTCTTAGATTTTTTTAACAATAAAAATTAAAGGGCCTCATTTTTGATTTTTGAGACAATTATTTATTTTTTTAAATAATGCCTTAAATAAAGATTATTCAATCAATGATTTTAATGAATTTGGTATAGTTGCTAGCTTATATCAGGATTATAAAGCTAACAAAAAAATATAAATGAACAAACAATTTTAAATATTTCTATAGAAAAATCATTTTTTTTACTAGATGCCATTATTGAAATGAAGGATTCCTCACTTAAAGCCTTCTTAAATATTTATTTAGATTCTAAAAAGGCAAGAATCTATGAACTAAGAGCTAATGCAATTCTCTCTTTAATAAAAAAATATCGTTAATGATTATGAAGGCTTTGCTGAAGCAATTACTTTTAGCAAAAGATAACATTAATTATTCTTCTCTTGTTAACCAAACTGAAAAAAAGCGGTTTTAATTTGTATTGGTTTCGCATCAATTTTAAGAAATAATATAACTGTTAGGAAGCTACTAAATTTTATTAAAGAATTTAGACAATATTATCCTTTTTTTCTGATGAAATGCAGCATCAAATCACTATGTTAAATGATACTACAATCAAAAAAGCAGTTGAATCATTAATGGAAAGGGACTTTATTGAAGACGATGCCATTATTGAACTAACACCAATGGGACATGAGGTTTTAAAGGCTTTGTTTGATGAGGATCAAGATAAGACTGCTTTTTGAATTTAAAACAGCAAGTGATATTTTTACAGAAGCTCTTGATGAGCCTGATAATCAAGCCTTCTTACTTGAAAAAACCAAAAATGCCTTTTCCAAATTCTTTGATGCTGACATAGTAACCTGCTATAATGATGATTTTCCTTTAGAAAAAAATCATATACCATTTATAAAAAGAATTTACGCTTTTATTCATTTTAACAAAATTGATGTTAATGTATTCTATCATGAAGATGATACAATTTTTTTAGTTATTATGCGGCAGCTTATAATAGAATATGCGACCGTGTTATCACCTATTCTATTATTAAAGACAATAATGATTTAGCAATTAGTACAATTAGAAGCACAATAAAGGATTTCAAAGATTCCTCAAAATCATTATTCGTTATCTCAATGCTTTATGCTTTAAAAAAATTGAAGATCAAGGACTTCTTCGCTATTTAAATAGAAACTTCACGTATAGTCTTAGTAACGATGCTTTATTATTATTTGATTTAATTAATGCCTCTAAACATAATTCTCCTGCTTTAAAGGAAATTGTTGGACAAATGACACTTGTTAACCCCTATGTTTTAGGCTTCTTATCTGAATATATGGACTTAAAATATTCAATGCAAAAAATTGATATGCAAGATTTTAGCGATTTTGAGAATTCAAAATTGGCTACCATTGACAGTGCTATCATTTTGGTTTCATTGTATAAGCTTGTTTATTCTGACGACATTTTAAAGCCTTGCTACAAGTTATATAAAGATACCATTAATGAATTAATCGATAATATGACATTTTCACTTATTGCTTCTATTCTTAATGACCTATATAGTCTTAAAAGGCGAATATAGTCTTGAGGAAATTAAAAAAATTATTTAGCAGGAAAAAAATGTAAACGATGATTTGAAGAATTTAAAAATCATATGCTGTCTTAAAAAAGGGAAAAAGAAAAAGCTATATAAATGCCATTATTCAAACCTGTATTAAATTTGACATTCTTGAATATAATAAAGATAATAATTTAATTCTCACCTTATTTGGCTTAACATTACTTAAAAAAACAGTTGTGAGTCTAATGATTTAATATCTTAATAGAGCATTAAAGTCTAGTCAAACACTAGGCTTTATAGTAACAAATCTTTATTATTATAACCGCTAATAATACTAAATTTGTTTCATAAAAAAATGAACCCTAAAGTTCATTTTTTTATATCTTCTTATTCTTTTTTTAAGATTTTTTTAGCAATCAGTCTACAAATTAGAATATAGCAGAAAAAGCTCTTCAGTTTTGAATGTTCTCGGTTTATATAAATTTTCTAAAGAAATTGCCCCAATAACATTTCCTTGCTCATCCTTAAAAAAATGTATTGAAAAAAAGGCTTTTTATATTATTATTTGTAAATATAATCACTTGATTTTTTTATACGTAGTAAGCAGTGATGATGTATTGTCCACACTAAAAATAGTCCTTTTTTTAGCAAATAATTCTTTATAATCATCATCAATCATATAATTTCCATCTAAATTCCCGCTTAAATCACCATAGGCATAACGTGGTTTAGAAAAAAATTGTCTATATAAACTAAAGCTCGACCAAATTTACCTATATCAAACAATTTCTTTAAAAATGTCCTCAATCTCTACATTTTCAGAATAACATTGATCAATTATATCAAAAATTATCATCCGTTAATACATTTTCTTGGGTTTGTTCCTCTGAATAAATTCTTTTTTTCATTTAATAAATTGCCATGTATTTCAGGTGTATATATTATATAACGGTTCTTTCCCTTATTTTTAGCAATGTATAAACATTTGTCTGCAAGCTTAAATAAATCTATAGAATTTCTAATATCATTTGGAAATCTAGCTATACCAATTGAACAGGTTATTATTCTTTCATTTTTACTACCAGCTGTAATCCACTGAACTCCCATTCTAACATTTCTAGCAATATTTTTTACTTCATCAGTATCAATCGTATTTAAAACAATTAAGAATTCATCGCCACCAAAGCGTCCAGCCATTCCATTATAGCCAACAGTTCTTTCAATAATTCTAGCTACCTTACATAAAATCTCATCTCCATATTTATGACCATAGCTATCATTAATATCTTTAAAATAATCAATATCTAAAATCATTAAAGTAGTATGATTTTTACATATATCAACACGATTATTTAAATATTTCTCCATATATGTTTTATTCTTTAGCTTAGTAAGACCATCTAAATCATCATCTATCATCTTTTTCATTTACAATGGCATCACTTAAATGATTATATAAAAAAACACCAATGACAATTTCTTTGTCATACGCACTATAAAAAAAGGAGAAACCATAATCTTTATCTCCCTATCGGTATTATTAGCGGTAAATATTCTTCTTTCCTTACAATTATTTAAATAATTTTTGAAAAATCAGCTTCATCCTTAATTTGAATATTTTTTTTCTTTTTTTAATATAATTAATAAACTGATTGTGACTTAAATCAACATGTAATCCTGTCAGATTATAATATTTAATCATATTATCCTCAGGATTATACAAGAAATATTCAATTTCAAAAATTGCTTAAAAATACAACTATAGGCATTTAACTTTCTTTTCGGACTTAAATAATGCTTCAGGTAATTTTTAAAGCATCATATATTAATATTTCAGTTAAATCATTGCTTTTTTTATAAAAATTCTACAATCACTTTTGTGTGAAAGTGTACACTAATAGTAGCTAGAATTTGACCATTTTGTTTAGAAATCAAGTTTAAAATTTCCTTACAATCTTCACTAGAAAAGCATTGCATTAAATTTTTTTATTCTAGAATCATTAGTTAAATAATATAAAAAAAGAATTAGCATTTATAATGTTTAACTGATCATCGACTAAGACTTGGGCAAAATCATATCTATACATTGTATCACATCCTAAAAACTGAAAAACGTTTTTTTACGCTATAATTATAGCAAAAAAATGTCACTTTTGCAAGAAAAAAAGACTTTTGCAAGTCTTTTTTTCTATGACACTAATTCAATTTGTTCCTTTTTATAGCTCCATTTTAATAATAATGGTGTAACAAATGATGTGAAAACAATTAAAATTAGTAAGAATGGTTGAATGGAAGCATCTATCAATCCTGCACAAATTAGGCAAACCTCAGCTCGACACATCATACCAATACCACATCTAAACGAATCCTTCCAGTCAAATCTTGAAATTTTAGCACCAAAGCCGCAGCCAATAATCTTTCCTAAAATACCAGCAAGAACAAAAAGATAATCCAAAAACCAACTGTTTTTTTAAATCTAATCCCGCAAAAATCAACATTTAAAACCAATTTTTTTGCAAAGAAAATAGGAGTAAAAAAATCATATATGATGTTATGTCTGTTCTTCTTTCAATATATTCACTGGTCTTATCACCACAAAGAACCATACCTGCTACATAAGCACCTGTTATATCAGCAATACCAAACCACTTTTCAGCAGCATAGGCATAAAAGAAAGCAAGACATATACCAAAAATAGGTAAACGACGATGATGCTCATAATGATTTTCAAGCCATTTAAAAATGTATCTAACAACAAAACCAACACCAAAGGTAAACACAAAGAATAAAACAGTCTTTAATAATACCATCCAAACATTAGTTCCCGTATTAGTAGATAATCCCAAAACAACTGATAAGATGATTACACCTATAATATCATCAAGAATTGCAGCAGAAATTATTGCAGTGCCTGCTTTAGAATTAAGCTTTCCTAGTTCCTTAAGGGTTGCAACAGTAACACTAACAGATGTTGCAGTTAATATTACACCATAGAAAATATTAGAATGTAGGTGAGCACTATCAAAGCCAAAGAATAAGCCAGCTACAACAAATCCTAAAACCATTGGTATGATTACACCAAGTGAGGTAATAATAAGTGAAGCAACTCCCGTAGCCTTAATTTGCTTTACATCAGTTTCAAGGCCTGCAGAAAACATAATTAAAATAACACCAATTTCAGCTAAGACATCAATACCCTTCATAGTATTCTCAGTAAAGATTGTTTGACCAGGAATATATTTTATTAATCCTAATAAAACACCAGCCAAAAAGCATACCAACAACCTGAGGAACACCAATATGTCTAGCTCCAATACCTAAAAGCTTAGACAACAATAAAATCATTGCCAATGGCAATAATAACAAATAATATTCCATATTAATTCTTCTTTCTTTTAAAAACTCAACATTATTTATTATATTACATTTAAATAAATATTGCAATTTATGAATGCATTTTCATTATTATTTTTTTATTTACTAGAAGCATCCATTTTTAAAAATATCTTTATAAAAATTCTGGACGCCTATCTCTAAATATGCCCCATTCTCTTCTTTTTTGATTTATTGCATCAAAATCAAATTCATATGTCAAAAATCCATCGCTTGTTCTGTCAAGCTCGCATACCTTAGTTCCCTCTTCATCACAAATAAATGAAGAGCCATAGAAGGTCATTGTAGAATTAACCTCTTTTTCTTCACCAACACGATTTGAAGCAACAACAGGAATAATATTACTTGCTGCATGTCCACACATCACATTTTGCCAATGAGTCTTACTATCTCTTGGTAAAATCGGTTCACTACCAATTGCTGTTGGGAACATTAAAAGCTCGGCTCCCATTAATGTCATACATCTAGCTGTTTCACAAAACCATTGGTCCCAGCATATCCCTACGCCAATTGTTAGATACTTAGTCTTAAATACCTTGAAGCCTGTATCACCAGGAGTAAAATAAAATTTTTCCTCATAACAGGTTCCTGTTGGAATATGTGTCTTACGATATATTCCAAGTACTTCACCAGTAGCATCAATCATTGCTAGGCTATTGTAATAGCAATTACCCTGACGCTCAAAAAAGCTCAAAGGAATTACGACATTAAGTTCCTTCGCAAGAGCTTGAAACTCTTTTATAAAGCTTGAATTTTTTTGCTTCTTCAGCTAGCTTAAAATACTCATAATTTTCAATTTGACAAAAAAATATGGAGTTTTTAAATAATTCTTGTAATAAAATTATTTTTTTGCACCCTTTACTAGCACAAGCTCTTACCATATTCTTAGCTTTATTAATATTTTCTTCTATATTCCATGATATTTTCATTTGCGTTGCCGCAACAATTATTTTATTCATTTTCAATTTCTCCTATCTGCATCGTTACACAGTGGATATTTCCTCCACCAACTAATATTGATCTAGAATTAATACCAATTACTTCTTTATCTTTATAGAAATTCTTTAATATTTCTATAGCCTGCTCATCCTCAGAGCAACCAAATTGCGGTACTAAAACAAATTTAGCTCCCTGATAAAAAAATTAACATACGAAGCAGCAAGTCTATCACCTTCAAGTCTAGGCTTTGCTTGATCATTTGCTATTATGCGTGAGGCCTCTTCATTAGTTAATGTCAATGGCTTACCTGGAACAGGTATTTTAATAACATTTATATTTTCTTTCTTTAATACCTCATAACAGGCCATACTATTTTTCATATTGTGGATCATTTTTTTATCATTACACCAAGCAAGAGCAACCGTATTTTTCATCTAGGAAGCAACAAATATTATCAACATGCTCGTTTGTTTCATCTTCATAAATTCCCTTTGGAAGCCAAATAACCTTTTTGGCATTTAAATATTTTTTTAAGATTATTCTCGATTTGGTTTTGACTTAAATTAGGATTACGTCCCTTTGACAAAAGACAAGCCTTCGTTGTAATAATTGTTCCCTTACCATTAGTATGAATGCTTCCACCTTCTAAAATAAAATCCTTAGCACTAATAACATCCATATCAAAGAATCTAGCAAGCCTTCCACCAAGCTTATTATCATTATCATAATCACTATATAAGCCATCATAGCTACCACCCCAAGCATTAAAGCCAAAATCAACAGCTTTAATTGTTTTACCATCATTTAAAAATATTAGGGTATTATCTCTAGCCCAGGCATCATTATATTCAATATTAATTATTTCTACATTTTCTTGCTCATAAAAGGGCTTTACCATTTCCTTTTTAACATTTTTGCTAACACCAAGATAAACTCTTTCATATTTAGAAATAGCCTTAACTATATCATAAAATGCCTTTAAGGCATCCAAACCACCATTCGGCCATGTATCCTCTCGATAAGGTAATAAAACAATCGTTCCAATATGTTTTTTTCCCTCAAATGGCCAATTATACCCTGTTAAATCATTTATTGCTTGCATAATAATCATTAATTTCCTTTTTCATATTTTTGGTAAAGATTCCCAATTAACTAAATCAACAACTCCCACGGTATCATCGTCATAATCTGATAATACTGTCGCAGATGTTTTCTTATAATAATTAATTCTATCTATTACTTCTTTAGTAAAAAGCCTCTCCAGGTATGATAAGAGGAATTCCTGGAGGATAAATCATTATCATTTCCTTTGATATTTCATTTAAAGCCTCATCTAGCTTTATTCTTTTAAGAGGAGCATGAAATGCTGATCTTGGTCTTAATAAACCCTTAGGATAATTTATATCATAATGATATTTTGGATAAACAATTCCTTCCTTATAATAAATTGATGATATTTCCTTTAAAGCTTGAATAAGCTTATCAATTTGATCCTTTTTACTACCAACAGCAATTATTCCTAAAACAACATAGGTTTCAGCAAGCTCCATTTGTATGTGATAATAATCCTTTAGCATTTTATAAATTTCGAAGCCCGAAACATTGATATTATCTAAAAACAATAACAAGCTTAGTATCATCATAATCATATACACCATTAGCCATAAAATGCTCTCTACCACAAGCCTTAAAGCCAGGAATACGATTTATTTCCTTTCTAGCATAGTTTGCTAAATTAATAATTTCATTCAAGGTTTCTTGTCCCTTAGTTGCTAAAAACTTACGAGCTGAATCAAGGCTTGCTAGCAAAAGAGTTGATGGTGAGGTTGTATTTATAATACTTAATGCCTTAGAAATTTCATAATGACTTACTCTATTACCTTTTTCTAAGTAATGCTGAGCTTTGGGTAAAGCTTCCACCCGTCTTATGAAAGCTGACAGCACTTAAATCCGCGTTACATTCCATTGCTGAATAAGGCCCATAATAATTGAATCCAAAATGAGCTCCATGTGCCGCATCAACTAAAAACAAGCATATTATGCTCATGAGCAAAAATCCGTTAAATCCTTTAAATCTAAAACTGCTCCAAAAATATGTAGGATTAATGACAAATATCGCTTTCGCATTAGGATTATCGATAATTGCTTTTTTTATAATCATCAAGTGATGGTTGATTAGCAATTTCTAATTCATAATCAAATTTGGGAGTAATAAAGATTGGCATTCCTCCTGATAAAAACTTCGCCGTTAATAACGGACTTATGACTATTTCTTGGAACAATAATTTTATCTTTAGCGTTAAGTGTTGCAAGTAGCATAGCAATTATACCACTACTTGTACCATTAATTAGGAAAAACGCTTCATCAGCCTTACAAGCCTCTGCCATTAGCTCTTCGGCCTCTTTAAGGACTCCTGTTGGATGATTTAAATTATCCAAGCCTCTAGGAGCATTTACATCACATTTGTAAGCATTGTCACCTATAACCTTTTTAAATTCGGTATTAATGCCACCCATATGATGTCCGGGAACATCAAATGGTGCCACACCTTCCTTAATATAAGATTTAAGAGCATCAACGTATGGTGTCTTTTTTTGATTTTTCATTACTTGCACTCCTTACTACTTAATTTATTTAAAACTCGATGAATATATTTAAAGAAAACCGAGCAAATTACAACGCCACAGGCAAGACCCAAGGCCATTTCTACAGTATCCTTTAAATATTTATTAAACAATTCATTATTTGCTTGAACAATTGCCAGCATTGCGTAATATAACGAAGCACCTGGCACCAAGGAAATTTCCGCCGGCATTATAAAGCATGTTGCCGGTGCCTTGTTAATTCTTGCCATAATCTCCGCATACATTGTCGCAAAAAAATAGAAACAACCAAATATAATATTAGAGTATTTTCAATATAATTTTCTAATATCAAATATAATCCCCAGGTGATGCCGCCACCAATTCCGGCAAATAAAAGCTTTTTGCCACGAAGATGAAATAATAACGAGAAACCATACGAACCGATAATAGCGGCACAAAGGCTTGCTACAATTTTCATAATATGCCTCCTAACAAAATAATCGAAATACCAAAGCCTAGGGCAATAGATATTGCCATTAAAAGAGCCTCACATAGTCTTAATATTCCCGACATTGTATCGCCAAGGAGCATATCTCTTATTGAATTAGTCATTGCAATTCCGGGAATTAGTAACATTACCTCTCCAATCATTATCTTATCCATATTAAGGCCAAGACCAATTTTACATAATAAAATTGAAGCAATTCCCGAGCACAATGAGCAAAAAAACATAAAAAAACAATATAATTCATTTTCTTTTTTTAAGAAGTGCTGCATAAACACAATAATTAAAGAAACAAGCATTGCACATAAAGCATCTCTAAATTTTCCACCAAAAAAAATAGAAAAGGCACCAGCACCCATTATCGATCCAATCAGAGTATAAAGCGTTGGATATGGTGGCTCATTCATTATTCTTGTTCTTCTCTTTTCAACCTCTTTGCTTGAAGGATGATGATTACAAATAAATCTTGAAAGAGCATTTAATTCATCTAGTTGATGAAAATTTGTTTCATATGATAAAAACTCTTTTTGGTTTGGGTATAGCTTTTATCATCAAATTTAGCTGTAATAATTATTTGTGAGGTTATTGTAAAAACATCAACACTTTGTGCACCATAGCTTTTACACATTCTCCCAATCGAATCCTCAACTCTACTTACCTCTGCCCCATTTTCTAGCATCGTTCTACCTATTAATACTATACTTTCTAATAAAGCATCATAATCATATTCCATACTTATACCTCTATAGACATTCAACAACCTATTATATAATACAAATCGAAATTTGTCATTACTTAAAAAATAAAAACCAAATTCAACATTGAAATTGGTTTCTATAACTATTACTTAAAAAGCGCCATTGCTTCTTTGAAATCATTAACATAATGATTTGCTATTATCTTTTTTTCATTTTCAAGATGCGTATTTTCCTTTATAGCAATTGTAGTAAAGCAAGCATTTTTTTGGCTGCCACAATTGCTTCAAATGTATCCTCAAATACCACAATATTTTCAGCATTTAGCTTCATAGCCTTAGCTGTTTCTTTAAAGAAATATTCATCCTTTTTAACACATTTTAGTTTATTTAAATCATTAAATAAACTAAAATATTCATATACACCTAATTCCTTAAGACAAGGAATATATAAATAGTCTTCATTTGCAGTTGCTACAGCAAGCAAAACATTATTGTCTTTTAGATAATTCAATAAATCAATAACATATGGCTTTAATTTAACATTAGTTTTATAAATGCTTTGTGCCATAGTTCGCCAAATATTACAAATCTCTAAAGCAGATTCTTTAAAGCCATATTTTTCTTTAGTCAGCACTGCAATTTTTTCAAGACTTAAATGAGCAATTTCCTTATGATACATAGCTGGAACCTCCATATTATGCATCCTAAAGAATCTAGTATCAATCTCATGCCATACATTAAGTGAATCCAAAATGGTTCCATCTAAATCAAAAAAATAGCACCATAAATTTCATTATTATCTATTTTCATTTAAACAACCTTAAAAATATCATTGAATGTTACATAGACAAACAATATCATTAATAAAAATAAACATAATGTTATTCAAGATATTTTCAAATTTCTTATTTGGCTTCTTTCTAGTAATTGCTTCATATAATAAGAATACAATTCTTCCACCATCTAATGCGGGAATTGGCAGTAGATTCATTACACCAATATTAATAGATAGTAAAGCAACAAGTGCTAAAAGTGGTAATATACCATATTGAATATAGCTATCAACCATTGAAAAAATTCCAACAACTCCTGATAAATTAGATACTCCTACCTGACGAATTCCTGATGGAAATAACAAAATCTTTAGCGTTTTAAAAATCAATGTGAAGTCACTCCAAAAAGCTTGTGAATGTGTTAACGAAAGCTCCACCTAAGCTAAAAATGATACACAGGAGTAACACCAATTTTTTTACAGCTATTTTTCAATTCTTTGGTTATCTAATAATTCATTTCCATGAGTTTGAATAGGCGTCTTTGTTGTAGTAATTTCCTTTTCCTCTACAGAATAAAAACTCAAAAATAAAGATTAGCAACATCAACGTTATCTAATATTTCCATAACGTGTGACCAGCTTTCAATGCTTACAAAGCTGCCTTCTTCAACCTGTGATTTAGATATAACCTTATCAACACGAATCTTTGTTATAACATCACCAGTTGCAAGCTTTATTTCATCCTTTTTTAAGTTTCCCTTATAATTTAAGGCTGAATCGTCACCCATAATAATTCCCTCATAGCCATAATTATCTGTGCTTGTCGCAACACCAACATTATTTAGACCACAAGAATTTATAATAACAATCAAAGGAAGATTTAAATTAATATCCTCATTGTTTCTTTTAACAACTAAATTAACAGATGTATCATATTTTTTCTCAACTAGATTCATTTGAGCAGAAAACTCATTCCAACTGCTAACCTCTACTCCATTAACACTAACTATTTCATCATTTGCTTTTAAATATTCACTTGAGGGATAGCCATTAGAAACACTACCAATTTTAGTAGAATTTAGATTAGGAACACCCATTGCACACCAATAAATAAAATAAATAAAAATGGCTAAAACAAAATTCATTGCTGGTCCAGCAAATAGTGTTAAAAATCTTTTACCAAGTGATTTAGATTCAAAACAACGATTGTATGGTGTTATTTGCAATTGTTGTTTCTTTGACAAGACATAATAAGCGTCATTACAAACTAAATATGTCTTTTCCTCGCCATCCTCATCAAGACAAATATTCAGCTCCTCACCATTAATACCATATAGATTATAGCTTATGACATTACCATAAACATCACAACTATCACTATCCATTAAAATAATTTTATTAACCTTACCATCTTCATTAAGCATTAAACCAATTCTTTGATCCTTCTTTAAAAGAGAATCAGAAATTTCCTCACCAGCCATTGAAACAAATCCACCAATAGGAATTGCTCTTATTGAAAATGTTGTCTCCTTAAATTTGTGCTGGTAAAGAACTGGCCCCATACCAATTGAAAATTCATGACATAAAAATTCCTGCTCTTCTAGCAAAAAAACAAAATGTCCAAACTCATGTATTAAAATAATTGTACCAATTACCAATATAAAAAAACAACAATTGATAATAATACTGAAAAAAATCCTGTAGCTAAAAAAACATTAATTAATACCTCCATATTTATTTGTAATCTTAGAAAAATACTAACCTATTTACCTTAATAATATCATCTAAAGAGGGATTAATCATATCATAATTTTGATTAATTTCTTCATATATTATTCTTTCAATATCTAAAAAAACTTTATTCTATCATTTAAAAAAACAAATAAACAGCAGCCTCATTTGCAGCATTTAAAAACAGTAGGATATAATCCACCTTTTTTTAAAGCTAAATAGGCATAGCCTAAGCAAGGATATCGTTCTTCACTTAATTCCTCAAATGATAGCTTAAGACCAAGTGACAAATCTAGTTTTTTACCGCTATAATACTTATGATTTGGATACATTAAAGCATACAAAATTGGTACACGCATATCTGACTCGCCAAGCTCTGCTTTAATTGCTCCATCATTAAATTCTACTAAGGAATGAACAATACTTTCACGATGTAAAACAGTTGTAATTTTATCAACAGGCAAATGAAATAAATGATAGGCTTCAATAACCTCAAATCCTTTATTCATCATAGTAGCACTATCAATTGTTATTTTTTTACCCATTTTCCAATTAGGATGACATAATGCTTCATTAACTGTTACATTTACTAGTTCATCACGACTTTTATCTCTAAATGATCCACCACTAGCCGTAATAATAAGCTTAGCAACATCATTAATGTCTTCACCTTGAAGGCATTGCCAAATTGCCGAATGTTCACTATCAATAGGATATAATTTAACATTATATTCCTTTAAAAAGCTTATTAATAATATCACCGGCCATAACCAGTGTTTCTTTATTAGCTAACGCAACATCTCTTTGATGCTTAATTGCACAAACAGTTGGAATTAAACCAACTGCACCAACTAAAAGCATTTACAAGTAAACTATCTTTAGCCTCTCCATATGCTGCAACTAAATTTAAGCCATCATCACCATAGCAAGTAATAGCCTTAGTTGTTATTTTACCCAAATCATCTTTATTCCTAAAGCAAACAATACTAGGTTCAAATTCATCAATAATTTTCTGTGCAAGCTTTAAGTCTCTTCCAACACTTATTCCACAAACCTTAAACAAGTCCTTATTCTCTCTTACAATATCTAAGGTTTGACTCCCAATTGAACCAGCAGCCCCTAATATATATAGCTTTTTCATTACCTAATCACCATCATCTTAAATATATTAAGCTCGTTAGTGAAATTTGCCAATGCCGGCAAAAAAATCATTTAAAAATGGTAAAAAAATACTCAACAAGAAAAATTCCCGTAAATAACGCCGAATCAAAAACGATCTAAAAACACCACCATGACCAGGAAAAAAATTCTACCATAATCCTTTATATCATAGGTTCTTTTTTTAATCTTGAGGCAACTAAATCACCAATTTGTGAGAAAAATAGAAGCTAAAATTGTTACTATTAAAATTAAAAAAAGAACTCACCAAATCTATTTAAACCAGCAGTATTTTTTTTAACAATCCAGATAAAAAAACCATTTGGGGAATCGCCAAAAAAATACCACCACTAAATATTTGACTATAAAAAAACCGAAGCAAACGCCTACAATTGTAGCTACTATTGTTCCACCAATGCTACCCTCCCAAGTCTTTTTCGGAGAAATTGTCGGACACATTTTATGCTTTCCAAATGCCCTACCACAAAAAAATAAGCGAAGCAATCTGTAAGCATTGTTATCAAGAATAAATATATTATGTATCTTACACCAATATAGCGTAAAATCGTTAAGGAAGCAAATCCCAAACCAGCATAAATATTTATTAATAATGCTTTTTGCAACATCATCACCGTTAAACTCATGACAAAAAAACACAACATGAAAAATAACACTAAAGCATCAATTATTAGCATAGGCAAAAAAACTCAACCTTAATATTTAAAAAGTTTAAGCTTTTCAGAAACTGTACAATTAGGATCCCATTCAACAAGTGCCGATAGGTATATAATCAATGTCGTTATCATAATTATAATTTTTTTTATAGGCATAGGATACTTCTTTTTCATGTTCATACATTTTAATTAATTCATAAGAAGCGACTAAAGAAAGTGCCATTATTAAAATTTGAAATAACAAAAAAATAATTCAGGAATAATTAAAAGGGGGATAAATATCGCCGCCATAACGATTCCCATTATAACACGTTTTTTTCATTTTTTTGCCTCCTTAAGACCACCAAATCTACGATCTCTTTTTAGCATAATTATCTAATGCCTTGCATAACTCATCTTCATTAAAATCTGGCCAATAGGTATCAGTAAAATAAAGCTCCGAATAAGCCATCTGCCATAACATAAAATTGGATATTCTAATTTCACCACTAGTTCTTATTAATAAATCCAGTGGCAAATAATCTGATGTATATAAATGCTTAGCAATCAAATTTTCATCAATAGCAGTTGGATCAATTTTTCCATTTTTAACATCTATAGCGATTTCTTTTTACCGCATGAGTGATTTCTTCATAGCTACCATAATCACACGCAAGTGTTAAAAACTAAGCCTTGATGATTACTTGTAGATTCTTCAATAATATTTACCCATTTTAAAAAAATTCTTCACTAAAGCGATCACGTCTACCAATAAATTTTTATTCTTATATTAGAGTTTTTCAATTTTTTCTATATCTTTTTAAAAATATTTAATTGGTTGATTAAATAAATAATCAACCTCATCCTTAGGTCTTTTCCAATTTTCAGTACTAAAGCAATATACAGTTAAATATTTAATATTTATCTTATCACATAATAAAGCAATGTCTCGTAGGTTAAAAAGCGCCCTTCCTATGACCATAGTTTCTTGGCAATCCTCTTTTTTTAGCCCATCTACCATTACCATCAAGAATTATTGCAATATGATTTGGAATTCTAGAAGGATCTAAATCCGTAACTTTCATAAAATACGTCCTTTCCTTAAATCACACAATCCCATTTCCTTTGATTATATCACAAAAAAATATAAAAAAACAAAGTAAACTAACACTTTTTTTAAGAATTAAAAAAATAAATATTTTTTTAGTATAAAGTAAATTATGTTTTTACAATCAAATAAAAAAAGTCTATGAAAATTTCATAGACTTGTCAATTAAAATGACATTAAATCGTCACTCTTAGCTTTAGCAATACGTTCAACTGAAGAAACCTTTTTATCAGTTAATTCTTGAATTTCATCCAAATAGCCTTTTTTTCCTCATCTTCAGGTAATCCCAACTTTTTTTAATTGCCTCATTACCATCACGACGAGCATTTCTTACCATTACCTTAGCTTGCTCTTCAAGTTTTCCAACTTGTTTAACAAGCTCACGACGACGATCCTCAGTCATTTTTGGTAATATTAATCTAATACCATTAGCATCAGATTGAGGGTTAATGCCAATTGATGATGTAGCAATAGCATTTTCAATTGCCTTAAACAAACTCTTATCATATGGTTTAATATATAATTGAGTAGGCTCAGGTATTGAAATAGAAGCAACCTGACGAAGTGGTGTCATAGCTCCATAATATTCAACGCTTATGCTATCAAGTAGGCTAGCATTAGCTCTACCTGTACGAATTGTATTTAATTCATATTCAAATGATGAAATAGCTTTGTCCATCTTTTTCTTCAGTTTCTAATAAAAATCATATCAGGCATAATTCTTTCTCCTTTTTTTATCGAACATTAGTTCCTATTTTTTTTCGCCATTAACAACCTTTTAAAAATATTACCATCCTTGTTCATATTAAAGACAATAAGCTCTAAATTGTTGTCCTTGCATAATGAAGCAGCTGTTGAATCCATCACTGCTAAATTTTTATTTAAAATCTCTTGGAATGTAAGCTCAGTATACATCTTAGCATCCTTATTTTTTCTTGGATCACTATCATATACACCTTCAGTACCATTTTTAGCCATTAAAATAACATCCGCACCAATTTCAGTAGCTCTAAGTACACAAGCAGTATCAGTAGAAAAATATGGGGAACCAATACCACCAGCAAATATACATACTCGTCCCTTTTCAAGATGTCTAATTGCTCTACGACGAATATATGGTTCTGCAACCTGTTGAATATCAAGAGCAGAAAGTACTCTTGTCTGAACACCTAGACTTTCTAAGGCTTCCTGAATTGCAAGAGCATTCATAACAGTTGCAAGCATTCCCATATAATCTGCTTGAGCTCTTTCCATACCTAGTTCAGAAGCAGTCTTACCACGCCAGATGTTACCGCCACCACAAACTATACCGATTTGAACACCAAGCAACGCAACCTCTTTAATTTGTCTTGCAACATTTTTTACAGTTGCAGGGTCGATTCCAAATGGAGTATCGCCCTTTAATGCTTCGCCACTTAACTTAAGTAGAATTCGTTTATACATACCTATATTCCATCCTTCTTTAAAAAAGAGGGGCACAAAGCTCCTCTTAATTTTTTACTTATTTAATCCAGCTTGAGCAGCTACCTCTGCAGCAAAATCAACTGTTTCCTTTTTCAATTCCTTCACCAACACGTAGACGAACGAAAGTAACAACACTTGACTTGTTTGCAGCAACATATTGCTCAACAGTTTGATCAGGATTCTTAACAAAAGGTTGACTTAAAAAGACAAATATCCTTTAATTCCTTTTCAAGACGTCCTGGTACAATTTTTTTCCTTAATAATATTTTTCTGGCTTTGGTTTAGCAGCTTGCTTATTTTCATTTAAAGCAGTTTGAAGAATGATTTCCTCTTCCTTAGCTAATGCTTCAGCTGGAATATCCTTCTTTGAAACATAAGTTGGAGCTTGAGCAGCAACATGCATAGCTACATCCTTAGCAACAACTTCATCATTACCCTTTAAAACTACTAAGCTTAAAATATTACCGCCATTATGCTTATAAGCACCAAATACCTCATCATCATTTTTTTAGTTAAAACGCCAACACGACGAAGAGAAATTTTTTTCACCAATAACGCCAGCATTTTTGAAGAATAACGTTAGCTAATGTAGTACCATCAACAATAACATTTAAAGCTTCTTCAGTATTTGTAGCATTTGAATTAACTAAGGTATCACCAATCTTGTTAACTAAATTAACAAATTTATCATTTTTAGCAACGAAATCTGTCTCTGAATTTAATTCAAAATAAACAGCCTTGTTACCTGAAATTGCATATGAACATAAACCTTCAGCTGCAACACGACTTGCTGCCTTCTTTTCAGCTTTTGCAATTCCCTTTTCACGTAACCAAACAACAGCCTTTTCTACATTGCCATCATTAGCCTCTAAAGCTTTTTTACAATCTAGCATTCCTGCTTGAGTTAAATCACGTAATTGCTTAATTAATTGAGCATTAATCATAGTTTTCCTCCACAAAAAGATTATTCAGCCTTAGCTTCAGTAGCTTCAGCCTTCTTAGCAGGTCTCTTGTTCATTGGCTTCTTTCCATCCTTATTTACTGGACGCTTATTAGCCTTTTCTTCCTTACTAATTTCCTCATTCATATTTACATCTTCAGGCTCTTCGAACTTTTCAACAACGCCACCTTGAGCCTCAATTATAGCATTACCCATAACGAATGTAACTAATTTAACTGCACGAATAGCATCATCGTTTGCAGGGATAACAAAGTCAACATCATCAGGATCACAGTTAGTATCTACAATACCAAATACAGGGATTCCTAAAATACGTGCCTCTAAAATAGCATTATGCTCCTTACGAGGATCTACGATAAATAATGCATCAGGAACCTTCTTCATATCTTTGATTCCGCCTAAGAACTTTTCAAGCTTATCTCTTTCAGCCTTTAATTTAACAACTTCCTTTTTAGGTAAAGCTGCAAAAGTTCCATCCTCTTCCATCTTATATAAATCTTGTAACTTCTTAATACGTTTACGAATAGTCTTAAAGTTAGTTAAAGTACCACCTAACCAACGTTGGTTAACATAGTATTGACCTGTTCTTAAAGCTTCTTCCTTTACAGCATCTTGAGCTTGCTTCTTTGTACCAACAAATAAAACCTTACCATCGTTTTTAACGATTTCTAATAAAAGCAGCATAAGCCTTTTCAATTTGATTTGCTGTTTTTTTGTAAATCAATGATATAAATACCATTTCTTGAAGTAAAGATATACTTCGCCATTTTTTTGGATTCCATCTACGTGTTGCATGACCGAAATGAACACCAGACTCCAATAGTTGTTTCATAGAAACTACTGATTCAGACATTTTTTTAAATTCCTCCATTTTATTTTTTTGTTATGTCTTCTGCCTTCTTCAACGCCTGCCTCCATCAATTTTACTTGCACACGACGGCCAGCTCCAAAAAGCATGTTTATTTTGTGCCTTTAGTATTTTTACCATATATTTATTGTATTTGCAATACTAAAAAAAGAAGAATGAAAATTATTCATTCTCCTTAGGTTGATTTACTAGAATGCCGTTATTTGCATATAACGTTACAGATGTTAAAGATTTAATATCATCTGAAACATTTTCTAAGCTTGATTTTAGATCACTAGTTTGCGCATATGTAAGTCCATAAGCTACAGGGATTAAAACATATGATTTAATGTCACACTTTACCTCTTTACTATATACACCATAATGCTCAACATAGGTAGGCATATAAACTGTATATAATGCTCTAACCTTTCCTTCTTGTTGCTCCTTACAATCTCCTAAGGTAACAGTTTGACTCCATTTAGTAGGAATAGATGCCTCAAAGCCTAAATTTAACTTATTATCATCCTTAAAATAATTTGTATAAATTCCAATTAATGAATTAGCTGCAGAAACTGTAAAGGTTGTAGCAGTTGCATATGGAATATGAAAAGAATGGAATCTATCAGTAATACTACTTTCTACATCTATTACATTTACTTTTAAGCTTGATGTAATGTCTGTAGGAATATAGACAACATAATGATCTTTCTTTTTCATCAAATTCGTTAATTGCAGTATCGCTATAGCTTACTTGCTTCATCCAAGTGTCAGCAAGGTCAATATTAGTACCAATCTCATCAACAGAAAACTTACTATCTTTCTTACAACCAGCAAGTGTAATCATAGCTACAAATGCTAATAAAAATATATATCTTTTTTTCATTTTTTTCATTCACTCCAAATCGTTACTATTATGTTATAGCAAAAAAATAACGAACAAAAATCAAGAATTATCTTACTTTTTTGGCTCTTCTTTCTTCTCGTTTCCTAAATATGAAGGAATATCTAAGCCAGCCATATCATATAAGTCTTTAATTGGCGGAACAGATTTAATTATATTTTTGAGCAAAATTTGCAGTTTGTGAGCCAGCCTCACTACCTCCATTATCCCAAACAGTAATCTTATCAAATTTAATATTCTTAACAGCTTCAACCTGCTTTCCTACTAAATCCTCCATCTTATCAGTAATCATAAGCTTTTGAAGCATCAACTGCATTACCGCCAGCAGCAGCTACAATCTTTGCATATCCTTCAGCCTGACGCATTAGCTTTTCTTGAATACCGCGAGCTTCTGCTTCCATCTTCATAAATATAGCATCAGCCTCACCTTTAGCAGTACGACGAATTTTTTCCGCATTTGCCTCAGCCTCAATTTCAATTCTACGCTTTTCAATTTCACTTTTTACAATTACATCAGCCTCAAGGGTTGCTTGTTCTCTTTCAGCACGAGCCTTTTCTGCAGCCATTTGTGCACTATATGCTTCCTCTAAGGCCTTAGCTTCAGCTATTTTTTCAGCAGCAGTCGCTCTTCTTAGAGCTTCTGCTTCACCCTCACGAAGTGTAGCATTTGAAGATGCGATCTTCATTTTAGCTTCATTCTCACCAGCTATAGCAGATGAATTAGCTTCAGCAACCTGAACTCTTTCATCCATATTTGCATTTGCTTCACCAATAGAACCATCTCTATTTCTTTCAGCAACATTTTTCTTCGCATCATTAATAGCTTTAGCTGCAGCTTCCTTACCAAGAGCATCAATATATCCAGATTCATCAGAAATATCAGTTACGTTTACGTTAATTAGTCTTAAACCAATTTTTTTAAGTTCTGTTTCAACGTTTCTACTAACAGCCTCTAAGAATTTATCACGGTCAGTATTAATTTCCTCAATATCCATTGTCGCTACAACTAAACGTAATTGACCAAAAATAATATCTTTAGCCAATTCTTGAATTTCTGGAAGCTTTAAGCCAAGTAAACGCTCTGCAGCATTTTTGCATAACACCTATTTCTGTAGAAATACCAACTGTAAATCTTGAAGGCACATCAATACGAATATTTTGTCTTGACAATGCATTTTTTAAATCAACACTTATGCTAATAGGTGTTAAATCCAAAAATTCATATGCTTGAATAAATGGCCAAACAAATGCAGCTCCACCATGAATACATTTAGAACTACGATTCATACCATCTCCAGTTTTTCTTAATTTACCATAAATAACCATAATTTTTGTCACTAGGACACTTACGATATCTTGCTACAAACAAAAAGCAAGATAGAAAAAAACAATAATAACAAATGTTATTACCAATGCAGCAATAATGCCGCCAATTGCACTCAAAAATCATTTTACTCACCATTATTAACCTTTCTTACAATTAATGCATTTGTTAAGCTATCTACTACAACAATTTCACAACCTGTAGGAATAGACTCTTTGTCATCAGTATAGGCATCAAATTCAAATAAGCGATCCTGTACTAATACGTTAACCTTCCCCATTCCTTGCTTATTTGAAGGAATTGTTAAATAGCATGTTCCTTTTTTTCCAATTGCATTTTCAATTTTGACATTTCCCTCATCTTGAAGCTTTAAGGCCTGCTTCATTACAAATGAAACAACTAAAACGATGACAATTGCTACTAATAAGCCAACTATTATAGAAATTGCATAGCTATTTGTCCATTCATTTAATAATAATGCTACCCAACTAAACATTGCTAGAAAAATAAATAGATTTCTTATAGTTAAAACTCTAAGACCAAAAATATCTAAAATTCCCCCATCATTTGCAATATCGTCAATACCACCATCATCAATTCCATCAAAACTCGAATCGGCTCCCTCAATACCAACAATAAGCATTATTAATTGGATAAACATAACTACAGTTGATACGCAGCCTAAAACCAAAAAAAGTACTTGATAAAAAAACATCTAAATTATTAAACCAATTTATCATACCATTTTCCTTTCTTAAACATCTAATATCTTTATTTATGTTCAAATAAATTATATCAAATATCAAAAAAATAACAATCTATCTCCACATTTTTTTCACATCTTCTTTTTAGCTCTAGGATGAGCAAGAAAATACGTTTCCTTCATCCTTTCATACGTAACATGTGTATAAATTTGTGTAGTAGATAAATTTTCATGTCCAAGTAACTCCTGAACACTTCTAAGATCTGCTCCATTATTCAATAAAAACTGTCGCAAAGCTATGTCTTAGCATATGAGGGCTGAGCTTAAATGTTTCCCCTGCATTTTTAATTATTGCATTAAGTATCACTCTAACTCCTCTTGTAGTAAGATTTGTTCCATTTCGATTTAAAAAAACAATTCTTGTATTTTCATCACTTTTAGACAAAAAGCTCAACTCTTTGATACGTGATATAATGCTTAAGTTCAGAAGCTAAGGAATCATACATTAAAAACGATTCTATCCTTAGAGCCTTTACCATGAATCATTATTTCATTAGCACTAAAATCAATATCTTTTATTTCCATATTACATAGTTCACTAACTCTTATTCCCGTAGCAAATAATAATTCTAAAAATCAAATAATTTCTAAATCCAAGAGTTGTTTCCTTATTAATTGAATTAAATAGTAGCTCAAGTTCCTCATTTTTTTAACAATTTTAGGTAATCTTTTAGGAGCTTTAGGAGTTACAACCTCTGAAAAAAATAATTAACAGCAATATATTCATTTTTTTAATAAATATTGATAAAAAGCTTCTAAGCGCAGAAATTTTACGATGAATAGTTGTAACCTCATCATTATTTTTCTGTAAGATGAGAAATATAATATTTAGGATGATTTATTCTAATGTTTAAAATGCTTTTTGGCAAATTTTTTTCACCAATAATAAAAATCCTTAAATTCGTTAATATCTCTTTGATATGCTTCAATAGTATTCTTAGAATAATTTCTTTCTGCATCTAAATATTCAATAAATTCGGAAATTAATTCATCATCATTCATTCATAATCATATCCTTAATTTGCTTTTATTGTATCTAAGGCTCTTTTTAGAATATAAGGCCTTTCTATCTTTTTTTATGGTGAGGCTCTGTAAGTTCACTTACAATTCCAAAAATTTGCATTCATCGGTTCAAATCCAGTTGGATTACTATGAGTAATATAATAAGCCATTGATCCCATAATTGTACTTCTTGGAAATTCAACAAGCTCTTTTCCTCTTAAATATCTATCCATATTAATAGCAGCAACAATTCCTGAGGCTGCTGATTCAACATATCCCTCTACACCGCTTATTTGACCTGCGAAAAAGAAATTAGGATATTCCTTAGTTTGATAAGTCGAATTTAAAATCTTAGGAGCATTAATATAAGTATTTTTATGCATTACTCCGTATTTAGCAAACCTTGCATTTTCAAGACCAGGTATCATTTGAAAAACTCTTTTTTGTTCTGGAAATTTCAAATGTGTTTGAAAGCCAACTAAATTATACATACTTTTTGCAGCATCATCCTGACGTAGTTGTACAACAGCATAAGGCTTTTCACCATTAGGCATTTTTAGTCCAACCGGCTTCATTGGCCCAAATGTTAAGGTTTGTGGTCCTCTTTTAGCCATAATCTCAACAGGCATACATCCTTCAAAAACCTTCATTTCAAAATCCTTAACCTCAACACCCTCAGCATTAATTAATGCATCGTAAAATCTATCAAATTCTTCCTTATTCATTGGGCAATTCAAATAATCAGCCTCACCCTTATCATATCTACTTTTAAAATAAGCCTTACTATAATCAATTGAATCCGCAAAAACAATAGGAGCTTGGGCATCAAAAAAATAAAAATCGAAGGCTCCAAATTTTCTTTTAATCTCCTCGGATAATAGATCAGATGTTAAAGGTCCACTAGCAATAATAGTCGGAATATTTTCATCAAGACTTGTAACCTCTTCGTTAACAATTGTAATATTAGGCATACTCTTTATTACATTTGTTATATATAAAGAAAAAGCCCTCTCTATCAACTGCTAAGGCACCACCAGCCGAAACGCTATGACTTCTTGCTGACTTAATTATTAATGAATCGAATTCTTCCATTTCTTTTTTTAAAATTCCTACAGCATTTTCTAAGGAATCACTTCTTAAAGAATTAGAACAAACAAGTTCAGAAAAATTTATCCGTCTTATGAGCACCAGTGCTTTTCTTTGGACGCATCTCATATAACTCTATTTCATAGCCACGCCTTGCTAAATAATATGCTGCCTCACAGCCAGCAAGACCAGCACCAATTATTCTTATCTTCATAATTACACCACCATTTTTTTCAATTAATAAAATTATAAAATAAGAAAAAAAGAAAAAAAGATAATCTACCAATAATTATCTTTCCATTTTCTTTAAACCATTCTTTTTTTCATTTAATTTTAGTAGCTCATATGGAGATTTTTTTGATATTTTGCTAAAAATTCCATCAACACTATCATTTCTTGATAAGGTTAAAGAATTTAAATTATTATCTCTAACCTTTAAAAAGTTGATTTGCACATAATTTAAGTTTTAAAAACATCATTGTATTTAACCAGTGTTTGATAATCAATATTAAACTTACTCAAAAATGTCATTAATGCTTTCACATTCTTTAGTTAAATATGTATCATTATTTATATTACATGTTGAAGGAATAAATAAAACCTGATTAGGATAAATCATTGAGCTAGACAAGTGATTTATTTTCATAAGCTCTTCAACAGTTGTATTATACTTTTTTTAGCAATTGTATATAATGAATCCCCTGTTTTAACAATATATGAGATAGTATTATTTAAAAAAATTTTGTATTCAAAATTACCACCCATAATATATTATGCGTTTTATAAGCTATTGCTACTATTTTTAACCCACTTTATTGGTTCAACATTATTTCTAATTAAAAAATCATTTGTTTTTGAAAAGGGCTTACTTCCAAAAAAGCCACCATATGCTGATAATGGTGATGGATGAACTGAAGTTAATACTAAATGCTTTGGATTGTTTAGAAATCTTTTTACTAATAGCATTTGCTCCCCATAATATAAATACAATTGGTCTATCCTGCTCATTTAACAATTTAATTATTCCATCAGTAAATATTTCCCACCCCTGATTTTTATGAGAAAGAGGCATACTTGCTCTAACTGTTAAAATTGTATTTAATAATAATACGCCCTGCTTAGCTAAATATTCTAAATTACCATCCTGATTAACACATACATTTAGGTCACTTGACATCTCTTTATAAATATTTTTTAAAGACGGTGGTAGCTTATCACATAAAAACACTAAAAAGCTAATCCGTGAGCTTGATTAGGTCCATGATAGGGATCCTGACCTAAAATTACAACTTTAACCTTATCTAAAGGAGTAACACTAATTGCATGAAAAAAATTCTTTTTATATTCAGGATAACATATATGTTTTTTTCATATTCATTATTAACAAATGCCTTAAGCTTTTTGATAGTAATCCTTTTTTTGATTCTTCAACTATATATTCCTTAAAAATCCATAATTATTACCTCACATTACATTAATTATACAAATATTAATTAAATGCTGCAACTTTTTTTCTTGAACAATCTTTAAAAAAATGCGCTATTATAATATTAATTTTTTTAAGGAGTACACTATGAAGAACAAAGAATTTGCGATTTTAAGAATATTATATTTTTATTCGTTATTTTGGAGATGCTCTTTTTTATTCATTCTTTCAAATTTTTTTATCATACAAAGGATTAAGTGAAGGAAATATCGGAATGGTTGCATCAATAGTTCCAATCACTGGCATAATTTGTAATCCCTTTTGGAACCATTTAGCAAAGGACGTAAATTCTAACAAAAAAATAATGAAATGGATAACAATAATTGAAGGAATCTTTTTCTTAATTTTTATTCCTCTTGATAGATTAGAGCTTATATGTATAATTACTTGCCTAATCGCAATTGTCGGTTCACCCTTTTATACTTTAATGGACGGCTTTGCTTCAACATATGTTGAACAAAATAACATTCCTTATGCCAAAATGAGAATAATGGGCTCATTAGCTTATGTTTTTGGAACTATACTAGGGGAGTTTTTTTATTGAAAGCTTCGACTATAAAAATCACAATAATCATAGCTGCTATTATTTTTTTTATTTTATGTTCAATTATTATTCATTTTTTTAAATCCAATTCCTGTTTTTAGATAATAAAGAAAAATACTAAAAAAAGACTACAAAGCTATTTTTAAAAAAACAAAAAAATTTTTTTATCTTTATGCTCTATTTTATTTATTTACTGTTACTATTTCTGTTCAAGGTGATAATTTTATGAGCCTATTTTTTTAACAAAGGAATGTGGATTATCTACCTCTACATATGGTATTGTAGGGGGAATAATTATTTTATTTGAAGTGATAACAATGTTTATTATGTCAAAAAAATCAAATACGAAGGATATGAAGCTAAATTTTTTTGATTTTTTTGCTGGAGCTTTGTATTTTCTTCGTTCTTTCTTATTAGGCTTTAAGCTACCCATATTTTTTTAATTATTGCCATTGTTTTTTTAAGAGGAATAAGTTGGGGATGTGTATTAGCAATTCATATTAAATACCTAATTAAACTTGTTGGACTAAAAAAATATTACTGCTGCAATTTTTTTATTCTAGCAATCTTCACTTCTATATTTTCCTTTATTGCAAGTAATATCTTTGGTAGATTAATAGAAACAATTGGCTATAATTTCACCTATTTAATTATTGGGATTATTTGTGCCTCTGCTACCGTACTATATCAATGTTATTTGTTAATAATTAATAGACAAAAATAGGAAATATCTATTGACAACGTCTAATTATTTTGTTAGAATTAGTCGAAAACTTATGTGGATTTTTCCGGAATATTTCCCTTTTCGCCACACAACCCTCGGGCTGTGTTTTTTTTTGCCCGAAATATAAAGGAGGAAAATATGAATCAAGAATATATGAAAAAAACGATTCAATACCAAAATTAATTTTCAAAATGTCACTTCCTATGGTTATTTCAATGGTCATCAATGCACTATACAATATAGTTGATAGCTATTTTGTAGCTAAGGTAAGTGAAAATGCTATGACTGCAATATCTTTAATATTCCCTATTCAATATTTAGCAAATGCCTTCGGAATTGGCTTTGGCGTAGGTATAAATGCTGTTGTTTCCTATTATCTTGGAGCTAAGAAAGATAAAAAAATGCTAGTTATTCAGCTACTATAGGAGTTATTTTAAGCATAGTTCATGGTATTATTTTTAAGTATTATTTGCTTTTATAATTGCTAAGCCATTTATAATGGCCTTCACCAAAAATGAAGAAATAATTAAATACGGCCTAGACTATTTTTTTATATTGTTGTATTATTTGCCCCAATAATTACGGTAAGTATGGCCCTAGAAAAAATATTACAAGCAATTGGTAAGATGAAGACAACAATGGTTTGTATGGCAATAGGTGCCGTAGTTAATATCATCCTAGATCCAATTTTTATTACAAATTTAGGCTTAGGAATAAAAGGAGCAGCAATTGCTACTGGCATAGGGCTACTTGTAGGTCTTATTACCTATATTATTGTCTATCTTAAGGTAAAATTACCTCTTAAAAATCACTTTTTTTGAGGAAGAAAAAAAGATCATAGTATTAAAAAAAGCTATATACAATAGGTATTCCTGCATCATTAAATCTTGCCCTACCATCATTTATGATAATAGCCTTAAACAAAGTTCTTGCTAGCTATAACGATGTAAATGTTTTTGATTTTTAGGTGTTTATTATAAGCTCCAAACCTTCTTATATTTCATAATAAGTGGTATTGTCCAGGGAATTAGACCCTTACTTGGCTATAATTATGGAGCAAAAATGTAAGAATAGAGTTAATAAAATATTCAAAATAACCCTTATTTTAAGTTTAATTGTTATGAGCTTAGGAACAATATTATTTGCAAGCATCCCTGATAAATTAATTAGCTTATTTACAACAAACGGGGAAACAATTAAAATGGGTGCAAAGGCAATAAGAATTATTTCCATTGGCTTTATAATTTCAGCATTTTCTGTAGTAATTAGTGGTTTCTTTGAAGGAATCAGCAAAGGAGTTCCTTCACTTATTATTTCTCTTATTCGTTATATCGCTATTATTTTTTTATTGCTTATCTATTATCAATTTTCTTTAATGAGAATGGAGTATGGAGTTCGTTTTTTTGTGACAGAAATTTTAGCATTTGTTGTTTCAATTATTTTATTCAAAAATATTTTATTTAAAAAAGAGGTCACTAGTAAATAGCGATCTCTTTTGATTATTATTTTGTATTATTATTAAAATCCTTAACATGAACGTCTAATTGTGGATAAGGAACATCAATATGCTCACGATCAAAGGCAAGCTTAACCTCTTCCATCATATAGAAATAGACATCCCAATAATCTTCATTTTTTTACTCCATAAACGGCAAGTAATATTTATTGAAGAATCAGCTTGTTCCTTTACTCTAATAAAAGGTTCTGGGCTTTGTAATACCTTATCATTTGCTAAAGCAACATTTCTTATAACCTCTTTGGCTTTATTAAAATCAACATCATATGAAACACTGAATAATAAATCAACTCTTCTAGTATCCTTTAATGAATAATTTATAATTGTACCATTTGCTAAAGTACCATTAGGAATCATTATAACCTTATTATCAGGGGTTTTAAAAATAGCTATAAAACATTTCAATATCTTCAACTGTACCGGAAACACCTTGAGCTTCAACAAAATCGCCTAGCTTAAATGGTCTTGTAACTAAAATAACAAGTCCACCAGCAAAGTTAGATAAAGCCCCTTGCATTGCTAAGCTTATTCCAACACCTATGGCAGCAAATAATGAGGCAAAGGCAGCTGTATCAATTCCTACATATCCTAAAAAAAGCATACAAATAAAACAATCTTTAATCCTTTTTCTAAGAACTGAATGAGTTACATGAGTAATAGTTTTATCGACATTTCTTTTTAATCATTGTCTTTCTTATGCTCTTGGCAATAAGATTAACGATTTTACAGCCAATAAATAGGACAATTAAACCAATTAATAATTTAACTCCACTTGTAGATAACCAGTTTACTATATCCCATAATATTTCATGAAATTTATCAGTTGTTTCTACTGGTGTTGTTGCATCTTCTACTAAAAAAACATCTTATTATCCTTTCTAAAAAAAAAAAGCTAGAGATAAATCCCTAGCTTTAAATTCATTTATCTTACTTTAATTCAGCAAAAATATTTGATTGTTCTAACCATTTGGCTAGTATATGAATTTTCATTATCATACCAAGAAATAACTTGAACTTGGAATAAACCATCAGCAATCTTACTTACCATAGTTTGAGTTGCATCAAATAATGAACCAAAGCGCATACCGATAACATCAGAAGATACGATTGGATCCTCGTTATAACCAAATGACTCAGAAGCCTCAGCCTTCATTGCAGCATTTACTTCTTCAACTGTAACATTGTCCTTCTTAACAACTGCAGTTAAAATTGTAGTTGATCCTGTAGGAACTGGAACACGTTGAGCTGAACCAATTAGCTTACCATTTAATTCTGGAATAACAAGACCGATTGCCTTAGCTGCACCAGTTGAATTTGGAACGATATTAGCTGCACCAGCACGTGCTCTACGCTTATCGCCTTTTCTATGTGGTCCATCAAGAATCATTTGATCTCCAGTATAAGCATGAATTGTGCTCATAATTCCTGATTGAATAGGAGCATAATCATTTAATGCCTTAGCCATAGGAGCTAAGCAGTTTGTAGTACAAGAAGCTGCAGAAATAACTGTATCCTCTGTAGTTAATACATTTTGGTTAACACCATAAACAATTGTTGGAAGATCCTTTCCAGCTGGAGCAGAGATAACTACCTTCTTAGCACCTGCTGTAAGGTGAGCAGAAGCCTTCTCCTTAGATGTATAGAAACCTGTGCACTCAAGTACTACGTCAACACCAAGTTGTCCCCAAGGAAGATTAACTGCATCCTTTTCAGCATAAATAGTAATCTTCTTACCATCTACAGTAATTGAACCTTCACCAGCTTCAACTGTATGTAAGTTTTCACCAATACGTCCACAATATCCACCTTGAGCTGTATCATACTTTAAAAGATTTGCTAACATAGATGGATCAGTTAAATCGTTAATTGCAACGATTTCATAACCTTCAGCACCAAACATTTGTCTAAATGCTAAACGACCAATACGTCCAAAACCATTAATTGCTACTTTAATAGCCATATTATAATTCCTCCTAAAAAATTGTTTTGAATTTCTTCATTTATATTGTACCACAACTACATATAATTTCAACATTTTTTCCGCTCAACAAATAATGACAAAAATAATGTAAACGTTTCCAGTATAATATTGTAATGAAAGGTAGGAAAAAAACAAATGAATTATATTCCATATGTGTTAGAAAAAAAGTGAGAATCAAGAAAGAGCCTTTGATATCTATTCAAGACTTTTTACAAGATAGAATTATCATTCTCACAGGTGAAATTGATGATCATTTAAGTAGTATCATTGTTTCTGAAACTGTTATATCTTGATAGTATTTCCCATGAAGATATTTATATTTATATTTCTTCTCCGGGAGGATCAGTTACAGCTGGTATGACAATATTTGATACTATGAATTATATAAAATCAAATGTAAATACAATTTGTATTGGCATTGCCGCCTCAATGGCTTCATTTATCTTAGCTGCAGGTGCTAAAAGATATGCACTTTTACATAGCGAAATAATGATTCACCAGCCTCTTGGCGGCTTTAGTGGTCAGGTTAGTGATGTTGCAATTCACTCTAAAAGATTATTAAGAATTAAAGAGCAAATGAATGAAATTCTCGCCACACTTTGTCATAAGTCTGTCGCTGAAATTACCAATGATTGTGAAAGAGATAATTTTATGACAGCAACACAAGCTCTTGAATATAAATTAATCGATGAAATTTTAAAGTAGATCTGATTCTACTTTTTTTCATCAATAAATGTTCTTGTTATTCTCTTTAAAAAAACTTTGATGCTTGTTATAAGCAAAATTGATAAAAATGATTTTCAAGCCTACAGACAAAAAAATAGTGAATTCATTTTCATCAATAACTTTATTATCATAGGTAATAGTAATTTTTACCTTCCTCAACCGTCTTTAAACAAATAGTTTTGTCAGCAGCAAGTAATAATGATGATGTTAGTGTACGATAAGCATTAGAATTTATTCCTGCAATTTCTGTAAGCTGTAACACATTAAGGCTATTATCTACAACACTACCATGAAGACTTTTATTATATGCTGTAGAGCCATATGATGTTGATATACATAATCCAGTTCCTCGATAGGTTTCAAGCTTTTCATTATCAATATAAACATCAAGCTTAAGCGTTCTTGTTGGACACAAAATACTAACCTCATTTAAAAGCATAGCCATAAAATTTAGAATCAATATAAAAAGCTTAATAATGGTGCATGTTCAATTTTAAAAATTCCGATTGTTTATGTTAGAGACTAAATCATCTATTTCTTCAATCATATAATTAGTAAAAAAACCTAAATGTCCTAAATGAAGTCCAAAAAAATAATTACCTCAGGATTCTCATAAATATAATTTTTGAATTGCCCCTAAAATTGTTCCATCACCACCGATAGTAATAATATAGTCTGGCCTTTTTTCATCATATTCAAGTGTTATTCTTTTAATTAATACTTCCTTTATTTCTAAAGCTTTAGTATCATTCTTAGTTAGAATACAATATCTTAACAAAATAATCACTTCCTTCCCTACAATTATAACAAAAAGGCTTGATTTTTTTCCACATTTATATCATAATATTATTGTGCTATTTTTAGCAAGAGGTGTAAAAAAATGACAACAAACAAAGAAATTGAATTTAAAACGTTTATAACTAAAGAAAAAAATATGAAGAGCTACTTGATGCCTTTGATTTAGCTGATAACGTATTTCCCCAAACAAATTATTATTTTGACACTGATAATGAAGATGTCATCAAAAACACAAAAAGTGTTTTAAGAATTCGTCAAAAGGGTGATAAATTTAAATTAACCCTAAAATCTCATGCTGAGGTTGGCGCTGATGAAACTCATATTATTCTAACAAAGGATCAAGCATTAAATATGCTACAAAATGGTTTTGATGCATCAATAATAGGATTTCCTAAGTTTGTACATAAAATTGCTGAGCTTACAACCTATCGTGTAAGTACTCCATATAAAAATGGAACCATCTTCTTCGATAGATCTGAATATTATGGCCATGTCGACTATGAAATAGAATACGAGGTTGATTATGTTGAACAAGGAAAAATTGATTTCAATTCCTTCCTTGAAGAATATCATGTACCTTTTAAAGAATCAATTCGTAAAAAGTAAAAGAGCTTATACAAATAGAAAATAATTTATTGCTTCTTAATTTTTTTGATTAAGAAGCTTTTTTTTATGAAAAAAAGGAGCTATTACTCCTAAACTTCAATCATTGAATTTTATTTTTTTTACATTTTCTTTTTTTATTTATCTATTTTTCCGATCTACATAAATGATATTCAAATTAGTTTTAAATTCATTGAAAAAGCTCATCATTACGATTACAACCAAATGCTACTGAAAATAGTCGATTATCATTAAATACCAATGAATACTTGCAGGAATTTTCAAACTCATCTACAACAAGCTCATACTCTGCTTCACAATAACTTTCAACAAAAATAAAACCAACATGAATATTTTACATCTTTAATTTTACCACTACCTGTTAATGTTACATATGAGTCATTCCAAACAAAATTATCATCATATTCTGATAAACCGGTCATCGAATATAATTCTGCATTTTTTTAGGATACATCAAGATACAGTTTTTTTCAATTCTTCCTTGCTTGCATTATACCATTTAACATTTTTTTAATGTGTTCAACAAATTCTTGCTCACTATTCATATCATATTGCTTAAATACAATTGCTGAACTAGAATTACAACTACAAAAAGTAAGTGTTAGCATAAACAAAATAATAAATTTTAATATTTTTTTCATAATATATTATTCATCATTTTTCATCACTATGTCTATGAAAATATGTTGTATAATCAAAAATTAGATGAATCAACTCTATCAGTTCTATTTACAGTATATAAATTCTTTAAATAATCCGCATTGGCAATTTCCTTATAGCCTTCCGTTATATCATTATATTTTTAATTTAGTTTCTCGCATATTATCGATATATATGCTTTGATATTCATCTTCACTTAAAAATATTATTGGTCATAGAGTTAATAATAGTATCACTATTATATCTAAATAATAGATTATTTCCACCATAAATATCATAATCATACTGACCAAGTAATGGAGAAAGCTGAACTAAATCGTTAATATATACATCATATATCATATAATTAGAATCAATTTTAATCAATGCATACCTATTATTACCTAATAAATCGCACTTCATATCAACTAAACTGAAAACCTTTGGTTCTTGATAAACATTTTTAACTTTTGAAATATTATCAAGTTGAAATTCATTCAATTGATAATTACTTGGACTTGTCATATTTAATGACGATAACAAAAATTCCTAAACTACTAACTAATTTCATAATACTTTACAGCTCTCTAACTATATTATATAATAATATGCAAATTAAATTGTAAATACATTCTTTGTAAAATATTACAGTAATTATTTAGTATCTTTAGCAACATATTTTCTCATTATTTTTTTAATTTTTTTAGGTGAATTAAAGAAAAAAAGGAGCTGTTGCTCCTAAACTTCAATAATTGAATTTTATTTTTTTACAGTTTCTTTTTTTAATTATTAGGCTGGAATCTTATCAAATAACGCCTTACCATTACGCATCGTAATAATATAAAAGACGATTGTGATAGCAGCTGAAACCACAACTAAAAACAATAAACCAATTACGCTACCAAAGAACATTGCTAAAATAATCGTTGGAATCAAAAGAATTGTTGTTAATATTAGTGATACTAATAATGACCATAATGTATTTGTTCCTTGCTTTATTGCTTCAGCTTCGGTGTTCCAATTTAAACGATAGCTTTTTAGTATTTACTAATAATCCTTCAAGACCATAAAACATTGTAAGAATAAAAGGAATGACAAATACTAAAATTCTTATAATTACATTCATTTCAATTAATATATTCATAACAACACCATTAATAATAATAAATGGTGTAGTAATAATCATAAATGTCATGAGCTTTGCCTTAAGAATATCCTCTGTTTTAATTGGAGCTGATTTTAAAATCCAAAGTCTCTTTCCTTCAAAATTAATTGAACAAGCAGTTGAAGGAACAAGTCCTAATGAATAACATGATGTTAAAACTAAAATCACAGGTAACAAACTATTAAAGCTAGCTAGGTCAGGATCATTTATATTTTTTTAAATGTAGTACACAAAGCAACAGTAATAATAACTGACATTAAAGGGCCAACAATCGAATTTATAAGATATGTTAATGATGAAAAATAAGGTTTTAAGTTCTTTTTTTACTAAAGCCTTAAAAAGGTGAATTCATTTTTTTGCTCAACATATTTATAATTTTTTTGTTAGTATAGTTTTGCTTAGAAGCTAAATTTGCACTGACAAAATGCTTACCAACATACCATACAAATAATGCAAAAAAATAGCAATTGAAGCAACTAAAAAAATATAACAAAAAATTAAAAGGCTTATTATTTACGGCATCAAGATAAAAAAATTAGTCGGATAGAAAACCTTAGAAAAAACATTCGAAAGATTCTTACATAAGGCAATTGCTGCTTCAGTATCATTTTTCAGCATCACCAGTTGATGAGCCTGATATAAATGATAGGCCAAATACTGCAGCAATATAAACAACAAAGGAAAAATAATAGAAAAATACGCTCTTAACTGCTTGTTGATACTTAAACTTAGCTAAAGCCCTATTAACAAGATATGACAAGACACTACAAACTGTAATGATTGCCATAGGTGTAAATATAAGCATAATTAAGCCATAAAAACAAATCAAAGCATTAAAGCCATATAATATATTCCAAACTATTACTGCTGGAACAAAAAAATACAGCAAAAGCTTGCATAGCTAAAAAAATTGATAAGCATAAAAGCTTTGACAATAAAATAGTTTTAGTAGGAATTGGCATACTTACAAGTAAATCAAAATCCTTTGCTTTAAATAAACAGGTATACGCTTTGGTTATTGTCATTAATAATGCGAATACAGCACCTATTCCTGTGCCAAAATAAATTGCTGTATATTTATATTCAGTAAGCTTAGAAGCGACACCTATTGAATATGAATAAATGAATGCTAAAAAATAGCATTAAAATTCCCAATAATATTGGTCCAGCAAGTGATGATTTTTTTCTTACTGTTTCTTTTTTTAGAATTTTTTTGGAATAAGTATTTAAATTAAATGAGGTTCTTATATTATTTTTTTAATAAAGTAGTTAATTGACTCACTGCTATTCACCACGATCCTCAAGCTCTAAGAATACCTCTTCAAGGGACTCTTCACCCTTTACCTCTTCCATTGTTCCATAGGCCTTTAATTCACCATGAGAAATAATGGCAATTCTATCACATAGCTTTTCAGCCACATCTAAAACGTGAGTTGAAAAGAATACAGAATTACCCTCCTTACACATTTCCTTCATCAATTCCTTAACTAAGTGCATTGCCTTAGGATCTAAGCCAACAAATGGTTCATCTAAAATTAATAGTTTAGGATGACGAATAAACGCTGAAATTAAGGCAAGCTTTTGCTTCATACCATGAGAATAGCTTGATATTGCATCTCCTAAATTCTTAGTTATTTCAAACATATCAGCATATTTCTTAATTTCTTCATTACGTACATCTTTAGCAATTGCATATATATCGCAAATAAAATTTAAAAATTGAATTCCTGTTAATGAATCATATAGATCAGGATTGTCTGGTATATATACCATTTGACATTTAGCCTCAAGAGGATTCTTTTTAACACTTATCCCATTTATTTCAATTTTGCCCTTTTCAAATGGTAATAAGCCTACAACACATTTAATTGTTGTTGTTTTTCCAGCACCATTATGGCCAATAAAGCCAAAAAAATTTCTCCAGAATTAATTTCAAATGACACGTTATTAACGGCATTAGTTTTGCCATCATAAGATTTAATTAAATTTTCAATTTTTTTAACATACTTTTTTTCTCCATTTCATCTTTTTTTAATTCTACTATAATAATATACTTTTTTTGTCAAGTCGCATCCGATATAAATAAAAAGTTGAAAAAAATCGACCAAAATGAAGTAAAATGTATTTATTAATTCGTTTGGAGAAAAAAATATGGAAAAACATAAAAAAATTATTAAATTAGCTAAAAAAACATGAATATGCAATCAACTATAAAGGTTCCTTTAGTACCTTCAATAATAAAATGCTTTAAGCTAACTTTCACAGATTTAGAAATAGATACAATGCTTAAACTAAAGCCAAATTATCGTTATCAAAAAAATGAACTTATCTTTATTGATGAAAAAGCTATTTTCTTCACTTTTTAAACAAGGGTGGAATTTGGTTCAAAAAAAGCTACAATATGATGACTATTATGAGCTAGCTCCTATATTTCCAGGTTGGATTGAGGTTTTTCTTTCTGCCCCTCTTGATGATCTAAGACTAGAGGTAATGAATGAATTTGCCAAATTTGAGGAATTCTTAAAAAATGTAAACATTGGTCCTATAAGAGCTTTAATGAATCATAATAGCTTAATGAAGCTACAAAATTCACCAGCTCATATGTCTACAGCAATAAATAACCAAAAAAATAATTAACCTAAATATTCCGCTAGAGGCTCAAAAATGAAATAATCTCTAAGGGTGAGGTTACAAGCATATTACAAAGAAATAAGGAGCACCTTGCCGTAATGAATTGCTTTTGTAGAGTAATGGCTGATTTAAAAAAGAATCCTTGCCGCTTTAATATGGATAAAAGAACCTGCATCAATGTTGGTGGCTTTGCCGATTCAATGGTAAAATATGGAATAAGTGAAAAAATAACCTATGATGAAGCACTAAATATTATCAATAGTTCAAGTAAAAAGGGTGCAATTCACACTGTATTTCATTATAATAATAATGTTAACAATGATGAAATTGTTATTTGTAATTGCTGCAGTGATTGCTGCTCCTTATATGGTCTTTTTAATAAAGGAAGTATCTCTTCAATTTTTGTGTAAAAAGCCTATTATGAGCCTAAAATAATAAATCAAGATAAATGTGTCGGTTGTAATTTATGTCAAAAAAATATTGTCCTGTTGGTGCCACCTATTATGATAAGGAACAAAAAAACTTATTTTTAATGAGAATGAATGCATAGGATGTGGACAATGCGTTCTTAAATGTAATTTTAATGTAAGAGAATTAATATATAATCCTAGAAATGTTTTTGTAAGCACCAGATCTCATAAGCATAAAAAATACTAAAAAGCTAGTCAAAAAAATGACTAGCTTTTTTTAATGCTTAAATATTTTAAATAACCATTCTAATATTTTTAATCCAAATTGAAATTAAAAAAATGTCAATATTTTGTCAATAAAGCTACCCTTACTCTTCTTTTGATTCTTGTTAGCCTTTATTTTTATATTGTACACCTCGCCACTCTTCATTTGAACCTTACATTCATATTCACCAGCACTATATGTTTCAAAATATGCTGATTCTATATTTTCTATTTCTTCAACATTTTCTATTGCTCCAATTTGTCCTAAAATATTCTTTATTTGCTCCATAGTTAGGCTTTTCACCTTCTTGTAATACAATTACATATGATGAATCATTAATTGATAATACTGGTGCTATTGCATCGCTTACCTTGATTTGAAAGCTAATTGTTGATTTATTATTACTTGAATCAGTTGCCGTAATAGTAAAAATTATATTCTCCTACCTTACCTTTATTAGTTAAATAATTATTTGTATCAATTAATGATAATGCTACATTTGATTTATCAGTTACACTAAATTTTTTTGCTTTATTTCATCTTCAGTTAATTGATTTATTTCCTTATTACTAATCTCTATTTTTTTCAGGTCCTACAAGGATGGGATTTACATCATCTATTACTACTATTGTTTTAGTAAAGATTGGTGAATCATTTACACCATCATTTGTTTTAAAGGTTATTTGATGTTCTCCTAAGGTATCATAAACACTACTATAATTATCAGCTACTACATTTATTACTAGATTTGTTGCACTTTCATCACTTGCCTTTAAGGTTTTAATAATGTCATCTATACTTAATTTCTTAGTATAGGATACCTCCATTCTACCATCTCCTGTAATAGTTGGGGCAATACCATCAGCATTAATAATATTAAAATTAAACTGTGTACTATTACCTGAGGTATCAGTTGCCTTAATTCCTAAATTATAAGTTCCCGCCTTACCATAATTATTTTTATAATTTTCATATCCTACTAAAGAATAAGCTACATTACTTGATTCATCAGTAGCTTTAAATTTAGCTATAATCTCATCAGTAGTTAATAGCTTATTATTAATGGTATTAATAACCTCAGGCTTAGTTACAAAGGTTGGGGCTAATTTATCAGCATTTTCAACTCTAATTGTCTTATCAACATATAAACCATTATCTCTATTCTCAGTTATTCTTACCTTTATTTCATAAGTACCAGCAGCCTTATAATTAGCTGAATAATTATCACTTAACACACTGTATTTAAAGCTAGTAAAATAATTATCAGAAGTGGTTATTGATTTAGCTATAATATCATCAACACTACTCTTAGTTGTATTAACAGCTTTAAATGTAGTTACACTAGCTGTTGGTGCGTCAACATCCACAACATTAATCCAAATGTTTTTAGTACCTTCATTACCTGATTTATCCTTAGCTCCAATAATCATATAATATTTACCTAAAAACATTAGGAACATAATTTGTTTCCTTGATGTAGGGAATACATTCACCATCCGTTTCATCACTAGCTTTAATTGTTGATAAAAATATATTCCCTACTTAAAGGACTTGATATATTAGAAATATAATTATCATTACTTGTAAATGTTGGTGGTGTTGTATCTAGAGGATTAAGATTATATTTTTTTCAATGAAGTCTTTAGAATCTAAAAAGCATACCACTAATCATCGGATTGTAATCAGTATTAATATTAGTACCATTAAACCATTCAAATTCAAAAATTAACTATTTTACCAGCATTAGTACTTATTAATAATTCATCATTAGAAACAATATTTCCAAAACGATTTGAAATACTAATATTACAAGAATTTTTTTAATATTATCAGCATATATATTCATATTAATGGATATATTTTTTTATAAGGATATTCTAAATCAAAAATCAGGTTCTTTATTTAATTCAGTTCTAAAAAGGAATTCCTAGTGTCATTGTTCTTAAATCAACATTTGGAAAAGGAAAAAAATCAATAGAATCAGTTATTTTCAAATTTGTTAAATTATAGTATAATACCGAATACCCACTTCCAAAAATATTGTTAAAGGCCATCATATAGGATAAATTAGATTTAATACTTTCATTACCATAAATTAAAAAAATCTATCACCATTAACTAAATCAAAATAAATATCAAATATTCCTTCTACTTCATTAGGATAATTAAATTTAATAGCCTTAGTAGGAATAATAATTCCCCCTATATTTTCTCTTTGAAATAAAGTAATAAATTCTTTTTGAAGTTCATTTAAACAATCATTTGAGATTTCATTTTCATATGCACATTTATCAACTTCTGGTTCATAATAAGCAAAACACTTAAAATTTAACACTAAGATAATACAAAAATAATAAAAAAATACAATTTTCCTTTTTTTCATATAATATTCCTCACATTCATTATTAATAATACGAGAAATAATTATTATTTACTTATAACAATTAGAATTTATTTACCTTTCAATATTCTTTTTTTAAAAAAACAATAAAAAAATCGATATCTTATGATATCGACTAATTTCTAAATGGCGCCCACACCAGGACTCGAACCTGGGACACCTTGATTAACAGTCAAGTGCTCTAACCAACTGAGCTATGTAGGCATTATATAAAAGAGAAAATCTGGCAACTACCTACTCTTGCACATAGTACTACCATCGGCGTGAAAGTGCTTAACTTCTGTGTTCGGGATGGGAACAGGTGTGTCCACTTTGCCATCATCACCAGATTTTTTCTTTCAAAACTAGATAAAAATTTATATCGAATTATTTAAGGTTAAGTCCTCGTTCTATTAGTACTGGTCAGCTCCACATGTCACCACGCTTCCACACCCAGCCTATCAACCTTATCGTCTATAAGGGAACTTACTATTTGGGAAATCTCATCTTAGAGGAGGCTTCGCGCTTAGATGCTTTCAGCGTTTATCCTTTCCGTACTTAGCTACCCAGCTGTGGCCCTGGCAGGCCAACTGGTGCACCAGCGGTACGTCCATCCCGGTCCTCTCGTACTAAGGACAGCTCTCTTCAAATTTCCAACGCCCACGATAGATAGGGACCAAACTGTCTCACGACGTTTTGAACCCAGCTCGCGTGCCGCTTTAATGGGCGAACAGCCCAACCCTTGGAAGCTTCTCCACCTCCAGGATGCGACGAGCCGACATCGAGGTGCCAAACCACGCCGTCGCTGTGAACGCTTGGGCGTGATCAGCCTGTTATCCCCAAGGTAGCTTTTATCCGTTAAGTCACGGCCCTTCCACATGGTACCGCAAGATCACTAAGTCCGACTTTCGTCCCTGATCGACTTGTCTGTCTTTCAGTCAAGCTCCCTTCTGCCTTTACGCTCTACAAATGATTTCCAACCATTCTGAGGGAACCTTCGAGCGCCTCCGTTACTCTTTTAGGAGGCGACCGCCCCAGTCAAACTGCCCACCAGACACTGTCCTTTGTTATCCACTAACATTAGTTAGACGCTCAGTATGCAAAGGGTGGTATCCCAACGGCGACTCCACCAATACCGAAGTACTAGTTTCTTCGTCTCCCACCTATCCTGTGCATCACATACCAAGTATCAATATCAAGCTACAGTAAAGCTCTATGGGGTCTTTCCGTCTAGTCGCGGGTAACCGGCATTTTCACCGGTAATTTGATTTCACCGAGCCCCTTGTTGAGACAGTGCCCAAAGACATTACGCCTTTCGTGCGGGTCAGAACTTACCTGACAAGGAATTTCGCTACCTTAGGACCGTTATAGTTACGGCCGCCGTTTACTGGGGCTTCAATTCGATGCTTCGATTGCTCTAACATCTCCTCTTAACCTTCCAGCACCGGGCAGGCGTCAGCTCGTATACTTCACCTTTCGGTTTTGCACAAACCTGTGTTTTTGTTAAACAGTTGCTTGGGCCTATTCTCTGCGACTCATATCTCTATGAGTCCCCCTTCTCGCTAACTTACGGGGTCAATTTGCCGAGTTCCTTAACAAGGGTTTTCTCGCGCGTCTTAGAATTCTCTTCCTACCCACCTGTGTCGGTTTACGGTACGGGCAATCAATAAATATCTTTAGAAGCTTTTCTTGGAAGTTTGACATCATACTAACTTTTATATACCTACTTTGTCGTAGACGGATTTGCCTATCTACTATCCTTGGTACTTTTCGCTTAATCCACTAGAAAGCGGTAGCTTAGCCTCCTTCGTCCCTCCTTCAGTTTATTGACTGGTTCCTGATTCTACGCAGGATGTCCATCAGATACGCCTTTCGGCCTCTCCTTAGGTCCCGACTTACCCAGGGCGGACGAACCTTCCCCTGGAAACCTTGGGTTTTTTTGACTGATTGGATTCTCACCAATCTTTTTCGTTACTTACACCGGCATTCTCACTTCTATACAATCCAGTACTCCTTCCGGTATACCTTCGTCTCGTATAGAACGCTCCCCTACCAATAATAGTTTTACCATTATTCCGCAGCTGCGGTATAGTGCTTAGCCCCGGTACATTTTTCGGCGCAGAGTCACTCGACTCGTGAGCTATTACGCACTCTTTTTAAGGATGGCTGCTTCTGAGCCAACCTCCTAGTTGTCTATGCATCTCTACATCCTTCTCCACTTAGCACTAATTTTGGGACCTTATCTGGCGGTCTGGACTCTTCTCCTTTTGACCATGAACTTTCTCGCCCACAAGTCTGACTGCTGATCGTGTTTTTATAACATTCGGAGTTCAATTGGTATCAGTATCCCTGAGGTGGGACCATCTACCATTTGGTGCTCTACCGTCATAAAAACTCTTAATCAACGCTAGCACTAAAGCTATTTCTGGGGAGAACCAGCTATCTCCCAGCTCGATTGGAATTTCACCCCTAGCCACAAGTCATCCAGGCCTTTTTGTCAACAGGCTATAGTTCGGACCTCCAAGAAATTTTTACTTACGCTTCATCCTGCTAATGGCTAGCTAGCAGGGTTTCGGGTCTACAACAACTAATTTCTTGCCCTTTTTCAAACTCGCTTTAGCTTCGGCCCCGCATATTTTTCTGCTTAACCTCGCTAGTTATCGTAACTCGCCGGTTCATTCTACAAAAGGCACGCCATCACGCTTTAACGCGCTCTGACTACTTGTAAGCACACAGTTTCAGGTTCTATTTCACTCCCCTCCCGGGGTTCTTTTCACCTTTCCCTCACGGTACTGGTTCACTATCGGTCACATGCTAGTATTTAACCTTATGAGGTGGTCCTCATTCTTTTCAAACGGGATTTCTCGTGTCCCGCCTTACTCGTTCCAGCTAGGCTTTAATTTATTTCGATTACAGGACTTTCACCTTCTTCGGTTGAGTTTCCCAAACTCATTCATCTATTCCTTATTGCCACGTCGCTGACTTAGGTTCCTCCAATTTCGCTCGTCACTACTTTCGGAATCGCTTTTGCTTTCTTTTCCTCTTCCTACTAAGATATTTCAATTCGGAAGGTTTCGCCCATCTTTCGATGTACTTGACATTACTCAAGTGTGTTCCCACATTCGGATTCCTACGGATCGTTGCTTACTTACAGCTCCCCGTAGCGTTTCGCCGTTCGTCGCGTCCTTCTTCGCCTTCATGTGCCTAGGCATCCACTGTGCGCCCTTTTTTTCCCTTAACCTTTTTTTATTCTTCGACTAAATTTTTATCTACTTTTCAAAGATCTCTTTTTTGAAAGACTACTTGGTCTTTCAAAACTAAAGAATCACAAACTGTTTTTCTCCTTAGAAAGGAGGTGATCCATCCCCACGTTCTCGTAGGGATACCTTGTTACGACTTAACCCCAATCATCTGTCCTACCTTAGACGGCTCCTCCCTTGCGGTTAGGCCACCGGCTTCGGGTATTACAAACTCTCATGGTTTGACGGGCGGTGTGTACAAATCCCGGGAACGTATTCACCGCGACACTCTGCTTCGCGATTACTAGCGATTCCAACTTCATGAAGTCGAGTTGCAGACTTCAATCCGAACTGAGACTGCTTTTTTGAGGTTTGCTCTGCCTCGCGGCTTCGCTTCTCTTTGTTTCAGCCATTGTAGCACGTTTGTAGCCCAGGTCATAAGGGGCATGATGATTTGACGTCATCCCCACCTTCCTCCAATTTGTCACTGGCAGTCTCTCTAGAGTCCCCAACTTAATGATGGTAACTAGAAATAAGGGTTGCGCTCGTTGCGGGACTTAACCCAACATCTCACGACACGAGCTGACGACAACCATGCACCACCTGTCTTGAAGCTAACCTCCACTATATCTCTATAGCTTTGCTTCAGATGTCAAGACCTGGTAAGGTTCTTCGCGTATCCTCGAATTAAACAACATGCTCCACCGCTTGTGCGGGCTCCCGTCAATTCCTTTAAGTTTCATACTTGCGTACGTACTACTCAGGCGGAATGCTTAATGTGTTAACTTCAGCGCTACCTTGCGGTAACACTTAGCATTCATCGTTTAGGGCGTGGACTACCAGGGTATCTGATCCTGTTTGCTCCCCACGCTTTCGTGCCTCAACGTCAGTTGTGACCTAGCAAGCCGCCTTCGCCACTGGTGTTCTTTCATATATTTACGCATTTTACCGCTACACATGAAGTTCCACTTGCCTCTTTCACACTCTATCCTTAGAGTTTCCGTAGCGTCACAAAGTTGAGCTTTGATTTTTAACCACGGACTTCTAAAGCCGTCTACGCACCCTTTACGCCCAATAATTCCGGATAACGCTCGCTCCCTACGTATTACCGCGGCTGCTGGCACGTAGTTAGCCGGAGCTTATTCATCAGGTACAGTCAATTTGTTTTTTCGTCCCTGATAAAAGAACTTTACATACCGAAATACTTCTTCGTTCACGCGGCGTTGCTCGGTCAGACTTTCGTCCATTGCCGAAAATTCCCTACTGCTGCCTCCCGTAGGAGTATGGGCCGTTTCTCAGTCCCATTGTGGCCGGTCAACCTCTCAGTCCGGCTACGCATCATCGCCTTGGTGGGCTTTTTATCTCACCAACTAGCTAATGCGCCGCAGGCCCCTCTAACAGTGAATTGCTTCTTTAAACATCTTATCATGCGATTTGTGATGTCCTATCCAGTTTTACCTTTCGTTTCCAAAAGCTATCCTCGTCTGTTTGGTGGGTTACCTACGTGTTACTCACCCGTTCGCCACTGGAGTGTAAGCACTCCCGTTCGACTTGCATGTATTAGGCACGCCGCCAGCGTTCATCCTGAGCCAGGATCAAACTCTCCATAAAATTTTTTTATTTTATGAAACTTTCGTTTCCTTTTTTTGCTCATTTCTTATCTTAAGAAATTAATTGTTTTTTTCGTTTGCGTTTGTCATTCTTTAGTTTTCAAAGATCAAATTTTAATCCTTGGCTTTTCTAAAGCCGAATAATATTATACATTATTTCAACTATTAAGTCAAGCATTACTTTTATTTTTTTCAACTTTTTATTCGGTTGAAATTTTTACGCTCCTTTAACAGCGCTCATTCATTATACAATATATTGATTTTTATGTCAACTACTTTTTTTTACTTTTTTTCGTGTTTTTTTAATTTTTTTAGATTTCAAATGAACATTTAGCATCATAAGCCTTTAATAGCAATATTAAATTCTTATAAAACTCATATTTTTTTCTTCATTAGTCAATTCAAAATCCATTACTGGTTCATTAATATGATCATAAGCATTCATACACAATTGTTCAATCTTATCTAAAATTGTATCACCATTCTTATTGATTACATTTAAATCAATATTTTTGCCCATCAAATAATCAAAATATTTTAAATCAAAGCATTTTTTTCTAATACATCTTCAAAAAAACAACTAAATTATTATCCTCATCAAGCATATTTACATTCATACCATTTGCTATGAAAAACCTTTTAAAAACATCTAGATAGCTCGCATTTATTTCTGTATTATTATAGGTAATCTCATAAATTATATCCTTAAATAAATGATTTAATAAGCTATATTGATTATCTTTTATATATTGTTTTACTTCTTTACCTGCTTCTAAAACTCTTTTATCCATTTTAACTTCTATTCCTTAATATCCATTTTTTTCCATAATCAACACCATCATGTAAATTAAAGCACTTGCATTCAGCTAAACCAATTATGGTCTTTTTCACTTCAATTTCTTCCTCCATTGCAAAACCAAGACAATCAAAAATCATCATTTATATATTCAAAATCAATGTAATCAACCCACCTACCATTAAATCTCGCACCATTTTTTTCTGTTTTTATTCTTGTTAGACAAAACCTCACTCAAATGAAAGCATGTTGAATTATAATAACCAACTCCTAATAATAAAACCTTGGCATTGATATTATATAGATACCCAAGAGGCGTTCTTCTACCAAATGCTGGCTGTAGATTATGAACATTACAAATTTTTTTAGCATTTTTGCCAACAGCAGCAAATGACGAATTAGGATGATTAGACCTTACACTTTTTTTATCCTGTAAAAACCATATTTACGAGTCTACCCATATTCATCGTATTATAGCATTTATAATTATACTCAGGCATTTTTTCTTTAATTATATCTATCCATTCATCAGGAACAGCAGGATTCAACCAATTTGTCGGATCAGTATTATCTGCAGATTGACTAGCAACAACAATAGTTCCATTTTTACCAACAGCTTCCTTTAAAGCCTCATATAATGCTACCTCAGCACCAATAACAAAGCCAAAGCTTGATAATGATGAATGTACTAATACTGTATCTCCCATACATATGCCTAATTTACGAAGACCTTCGCATATATCATCCTTTGATATTGGTTTTTTTGTTTTAGAAACGATTTTATCCATCACATTTTTTCACTATACGCGCCACCTTTCTCTAATTATAGCATAAATAAAAGGCTACGTCTATTTTTCAAACATAGCCTTTTAACCATTTTATTTTTCAATAGAATTAACTAAAAAGCTCAGAAATATCTTTTGTAAATTCTACAGGGTTATCAATTGGCATACCCTCTAATAATAATCCTTCATTATATAAGATATTTGCATATTTAGAAATATTATCCTTATTAGAATCATAAGCCTTTTCTATAGCCTTAAATACCTCATGATTTGGATTAATCTCTAAAATCTTTTTAGCTTTAGCATAAGGATTATTTTGATGAGCTAATACACGCTCCATCTCAAATGAGAATCCATCCTCACAGCTCAAGCATACTGCACCATCAACTAATCTCTTTGATAATATAACGTCTTCAACCTTACCATTTAGTGCTTCCTTAATAGCAGTTAATAAATCCTTCTTTTCTTCCTTTAAAGAATCGATAGCTTTATTTTTCATCATCACTTAATAGATTTAAATCACCCTGATTAATTGATTTGAATTTCTTGCCATCATATTCAGCTAAAACCTGAATCATAAATTCATCAACATCATCAGTCAAAAACAAATACATTATATCCTTGTTTTTTTAACCAAATCCATTTGTGGTAAATTACTTACTGCATTTTTATCCTTGCCTGATGCATAATATATTTCTTTTTGACCCTCAGGCATTTGCGCAACATATTCACTAAATGTCATTGGATGCTCGCTATTTAAAGTGTTTAAAAATAATTAAATCCTTTAATTGCTCCTTTTTTTAGCACCATAATCCTCATATAGACCATATTTTAGATTAACGCCATATTCCTTAAAGAATTCTTCATATTTTTTTCACGATCATTTTTAAGCATCTTACCTAATTCAGATAAAATCTTTTTTTCTCCAGATTACTAGCAATCTTCTTTAAAGAACGATCCTCTTGAAGCATTTCACGAGAAATATTAAGTGATAAATCAGCACTATCTACTAATCCCTTAACAAATCTTAAATAATCAGGAATTAATTCCTTACATTTATCAAGAATAAAGACACCCTTAGTATATAATTGTAGACCCTTTTCATATTTTTCAGAATATAAATCAAATGGTGGACGCTTTGGAATAAATAATAAAGCATTATATGTAAGCATACCCTCAACATTTACAAATATAGATAATAATGGGTCTTGATAATCCATAAACTTTTGCTTATAGAAATTATTAAGCTCCTCATCAGTTACTTCACTCTTATTCTTTTTCCAAAGAGGAATCATTGAATTAATTGTTTCAAGCTCTAAATGAGTCTTTTCTTCCTCATCGTCCTTAGCTTTTTCATCCTTCTTATCATATTTAGTAACCCAAGTTTGAATAGGATAACGAACATTATCAGAATATTTTTCTAACTAAATCCTTAATGGTATATTCATCTAAATAATTATCATAATTAACATCTTCAGTATTGTCTCTTAGATGTAAAACAATCTTAGTACCATAATCCTCTTTTTCAGTACTTTCAATTGTATAGCTATCTAATCCCTCACTAGTAAACTTTAATGGCTCACCAGTTTCAATTGATTTAGTATAAACCTCAACCTCTTTAGCAACCATAAAGGCACTATAAAAGCCAACACCAAACTGACCAATTATATCAATTTCACCTTTATTTTGAGCATCAGTTAAATTATCCATAAACTCCTTAGAACCACTTCTAGCAATTGTACCTAAATTATTAACTAATTGCTCCTTAGTCATACCAATACCATTATCAATAATAGATAATGTTCTTGTAGCCTTATCAGCCTCAACTAAAAATTTTATATTCGCTAGCACCAAGCTTTTCATCAGTTAAGCTTAAATAATGACGCTTATCAATAGCATCAGATGCATTAGAAATTAGCTCTCTTAAAAAAATATTTCCTTATGAGTATAAATTGAATTAATCATTAAATCCAGTAAACGTTTAGTTTCTGTTTTAAATTCCATTGTTTCTTTCATTACAATCATCCTTTCCTTTTTTTAACATTAACAATTATATAATATTTTATTGGCACTGTCAATATTAAAGTGCTAATTATTTGGAAATTCAATAAAAAAGGACACCGAAGTGTCCAATATATTTAATAATTAAGCAATATTCATTGTTACAATTCTTGCAGTACGTCCGGAAATAGTAACATCAGCACCAGCCATTGTACATAGAGTATAAGTCTTACCCTTTTCAAGTGTATATGTTACAACATTTTCAGCATATTTAGTACCAGTAACAACAACATATGTAGCATCAGTAGTATCCTTTACTGCGCCACCAGAAACAGTTGCTGCTTCTATTCTTTGATCATCAGCTAAAACAACAAAATATGAAGTGTTAGCGCCACTAGATGAACCAATAGTTAATGTTAATGTTGCATTAGCAGTGGCAACAAATGATAAAGTACCACCATTTTGTTTTGCAAGTTCAATTGCGTATACCTTACCACTAGATGTGCTTACTCTCTTTGTAACAGAGCCAGTCATAGTAACTGTAGTACCAAATTCATCTTGAGTACATTTTTCCTTATCAGTTGCAGCAGTAAGTGTAGTTGCATCAAAGCTATAAGTCATTTTTACAACTTCACTACCTGTACCTGTATGAGTAATACTAGCAAGTAAAGCTTTAGCTGCTGTAATTAATTCAGGAATTTCTTCAATAGTTTGAGCATCATTAATTGCCTCAATTGAAGAATCACGAGCACTATCTAATTCTGTTCTTTCAGCTTCTGTATAATTATATTCACTATCTAAGCGATCATATTCAGCTCTAACCTCAGCAATTGCAGAAGTCTTAGCATTTGCAAGATTTTCAGCAGCAATTTCAGCATCAGACTTAATTGCCTTAATTTCAGCAACGCCCTTATTATAAGCTTCATTTAGCTTATCAAAATCAGTAGCAGCCTCAACTCCAGCCTTTGTTTCATTATATTTAGCAGTTAAAGTTGCACCATTAGTAGTATATTTTGTTAAATCATAACTATTATATAAGTTTTCAAGCTTAACAAGCTTTTGAGCCTTAACAGTAGCAAAATCGCCAAGTTCATGCTTAACAACAACATTATCTACGCATACGTTCTTTTGACTCTTAGCCATAAATTTCAAAGCTTTAATTTCAGAAATTGCTTGAGTAAATGATGCTTCGTAGCTTGTTCCAGCCTTTGTAACAACAACATTACCAGTACCAGCACCTAAATCAAGTAATAGCTCTGTATGGAACCAGGTATTTGCATTTCCATCATATGCAAGCTGTGATGAAAAGCCAGTTGGAGTTGGCTGTCCCTTATCAGTACGATATCCAATATAAGTTACTTTGCTAGTATTATCCTTGGCAGTTCTAAAGCCAAATACTTCAGCTGGTTCAACCACAGTCTCAGATGTTCCATATAATTGGAATAATGTCCAGCTTCCTTGAACACCACCAAGCGAAAAATCAAAGCTCATTTTAATCTTACCATTATCAAGACCAGATGTTGTTAAATAAAGAGTTGTATCAGAAGAATTACCAGTAATCTTTGCATATTTAGTATCGCCTTCAACAACAGCACTACCCTTAGCTGAAGAATCAAGATACATAGTTGCTCCATCAGTCTTATCACCAATTGCTGTTACATCAGTAAAATCTTGATTTAAAACTGTTGTAAAATTAGCATCAGGATCAACTGGAGTAGTTGGCTGTGGAGTTGTCTTTGTTGGTGCTGGTGCACTACTTGTTGAACTACTACTAGGTGTTGGATTAACACTTGAGTTTGGTGTACTTACACTTGATTGGCTAGCCTTTGAGCTAGCAACAGCCTCAGTTTGACTAGATACTGTAGGACTTTTTGTTGACTCAGTTTTCTTACCACCACATGCACTTACGCCTACTAACGCCGTTAAGGCTAAAAATGCCCCAAATAATTTCTTTTTATTCATATTTATCTTTTTTTCCTTTTCCTTTACTTCTTATTTGATAGCGTTTTGCAACACTATTAAACATATTTTTACCATAATATATTAAATAAAACAATGAAATCTATGTGAAAAAAATAAGACTCATCAAATTGAGTCTCATCTTTTTATAACTAAGCTTTTTGGATTTTCAGCAGGTGCTAAAGCAAAAAGTAGCTGTGTAAGTCTTAGTGCTAGATACACCATAAACTGTCTTTGTTGCATTAGTATCGCCATCGCTCCACTTAACAAAAACATAACCTTTGTTAGGAATAGCTTCAACTGTTGAAGTATTCTTTTGGAAGCATACTACCTGACTAACAGATTCCTTGTGATTAATTGTTCCATTTTCACCAGCTTTAAATGTTACAGTAAATGCACGTTCAAAAATTGCACAAACTGTTTTGTCAGCCTCAACGCCAACCTCAGTTCTAGTAGCTGCTACGCTACCATCACTCCATTGAATGAATACATATCCTGCATCTGCCTTTGCAGTTACAGCGGTTGCATCCTCACCTTTGTTAACGCTTTGAGATACATCTCCCTCAATGCTTCCACCAATACTTGCAATAAAATTAAGTTGATAAGCTTTTTTACCACAGCTTGCAAGCATAATTAAGCATGTAAAAGCAAAGAAAACCCCCAAAAAAATAAATTAAATTTCTTTTTCATCATCTACACCTCGTTATGCATTATAATACTTTATTATAATAAAGTCAATTAAATTGCTTGAAATCAAGAAATTAATGCCATAAAAATTTCTTTTTTTATAAAATTAACCTATTCTTACACATATATAATTATTTATTACAAATAATTATTCTACCATTTAGAGAACTTATTTTTTTAAGATTATCCCTTAAATTATTTTGGTTTTTACATTATTAAAAACTAATATCACCACTTATAGAATTTCCTTTAACGTTATCTGATTTACCAGTAATATCCATATCACCACTAACTGAATTCATTTTTATATTACTACAGTCAATATTAGTAATTGTTACATCACCAGAAACTTCATCAATTTTCACATTTTGTGCCTTAAGATTTTTAATCTTTATATCACCGCTAACAGCTTCAATTGATGCATTTTCATTTGCCTTAATATCACCAATATTAATATCGCCAGAAACTGTATTAATTTTTTTATATTATTGCAATTAAAAAAACATATTTTGTGTCTAAATCAGCAGATGTAACAGATAACAAAACTTCATCAAATAAGAAATTTTCACCAATTTCAATATATAAATCCTCAGAAATATTTTTTTATTGAAAAATTCTATCCTTCTTTAAATGAATATCTAACCCTGATTCATTATTAATAACATCATAATATTTATAAAAATTTCTCACTAGCACTAACATTAATTTTTGTCTTCTTTGATTGGAACAATATTAATATCACCAGCAATAATACTAAGATGCAAATTAATTTTTTTGACCTATTAGTTTCTTCTTTAATAACTAAATTACTTTTGATATTTACTTAAAAATATCATCAACACTTCCAAGCTTATTGATAGCTTCTTCTTCACTAAACCCAGCTTCAATAGCTAAATCATAATAATGCTGGTATTTATTTAAAAATATCATCACCATTTACTAAACCAAATTCTTTAATTTTTTGTTCTAATTCCTTAAAATATTCTTCCTTCATTATTCCTCACCTATTTTCTTAAGCATTTCCTCAGCCTCAGCAAAATCAATTTCACCATTCTTCAACATTTTTAAAATGTCAGTTCTTGTAAGAGGTGGTGCCTCATAATCAACATTATTAAAGCCCAAGCCTTTTATAACCTCATCAAGATATTTCTTAACCGTCGGATAAGAAATATTCATTTCACGTTCAATAGCCTTAATGTTGCCAGCATTTTTTAAGAATATTAACGCAAAATCTTGAAGCTCTGATGGTAAATAATCAAACTTTGATAAGCTAAATTCACCATTAATGCTTGTACTACATTCCTTACATGTAAGAGTTGTTACATAAAGCTTTGCATCACAAACAGGACAAGTTCCTAAAATTCTTCTTTTCATTTATTTCACCTTCCTTATGCTTAATATTATATACCAAAAAAATTAATAATGTCAATATATAATATTAATTTTTCTTAATTATTTAATTAATATTATTAATTTCTTGATTAATTATTTTGATTTTCCTAATAAAAATAACTTGTATAATTTAAATTAAAGAAAAAAAGAGTCGGACAGCCCGACTCAATTTTATTAGAAAAAGTTCTTCCATTCCATTAGAATATGCTAAATTATATTCAGCATCATCTATAGAAGAAAATACTGCTTTCATCCTTTGCTCCTTTGGAATAAAGGTTCTTATTTCTTCATTGTTATAACCAACCTGAAGCTTGTTGTCATCAACAAGAATAGGTCTTTTTAATGCACTAGGATTATTAATCAAAAAATCACAAGCCTCATTAAAAGACATATCATCTATTACAACATGATTAGTAACAATAGCTTTAGATCTTGTTGAAACAATATCTTCAAAGCCATTAGGTGTATTTTTCTAACATTTTTTTAATATCTTTTTTTGGTAATTGGTTGAGTGAAAATATTAATTTCCTTATAAGGAATATTATATTCATTTAACCAATCAATTGCTTTCTTGCATGAAGCAGAACTATTAGATGTGTATATAGTAACCATAAAAATACCTCCAATTTACTTTTTTTATAAATTAAATCTCGATGCATAATTTTATAGTTTTTCTTCCTTTATTTTTTTATAATCCATAATTATAAATATAACAGCAATAATTTCTAATATTAGTCCCACAAAAATATAACCAATACGTTATTCCAAATGTAACAAGAAATTTTAATAGACTACCTACTACCGCAAAAAGCGTATAGGTTGGGTTACGTCTTTGATAAATTGCCACAAAAATCAAAAACAATGCAGCAACAAATTGAATAGACGATAATAATGTTAAAATGCCTATTAAATTATCATTCTTATCATTTAGTTTAACAAATTTTGTTGCTAATTCAACACTATTAATGGCATCATTACCATTTTCATCATAAAAACTGAAATAAAAACATTTTCAGCAGTTCCAGTAGAAATATCAAATTTATCGCTATAGCCTTTATATACTATAGACGCAGGAACAAACTTAATATTCATTTTACTAGCCTTGGCTTCGGTTTTAAAATGACAATGCCATTCCTAGCATAACAAACGCAAAAAGTCAAAAAAATATTAAAAAGGAAAAACTAAGAAATCAATAATGTAAAAACCAAAAAGAATTTTTGTGCTAATCTTCCATGAATACATTTTTTTATTTTACCCAGTCTTCAATTAATTCCTTTGTAGAAAGAACATAATGTCCTGGTTTAACCTCAATATATTCACATGCCTCATAATCAAGATCCCCCTTATTATAAGGAACACGTTTTCTTTCTTTTTCACTTCTTGGATCAGGCTGAGGAATAGCTGTTAGAAGTGAACGAGTATATGGATGAACTGGCATATTATAAATATCCTCAGCTTTACCAATCTCTACGATATATCCCTGATGCATAACTGCGATTCTATCAGAAATATATTTTTATAATTGAAAGGTCGTGAGCTATAAATAAATATGTAAGCTTACGATCATTTTGTAATTGCTTTAATAGGTTTAAAACCTGAGCACGAATTGAAACATCTAGTGCAGAAATAGGCTCATCAGCTAAAAACTAGCTCAGGATCTATTACAAGGGCACGAGCAATACCTATTCTTTGACGCTGTCCACCACTAAATTCATGAGGATATCTACTTAAATGTTCTGGTAAAAGTCCAACACTTTCAAGTGCCTTTTTCCACCTTACTAATTCTTTCAGCCTCATCCTTAAATAGATGGAAATTATATAATCCTTCAGAAATAATATAATCAACATTTGCACGTTCATTTAAACTTGCAGATGGATCTTGGAAAATCATTTGAATCTTCTTTTTTGTTTCAAGAATTTCCTTTTTACTACGCTTGCAATTTATACGCTTTCCTTCATAATAAATTGCACCATGAACTGTAGGATTAATTCCTAAAATTGCACGTGATACAGTAGTCTTACCCGAACCAGATTCACCAACAAGTCCAAAAGTCTCACCACGATATACATCAAAGGTAATATGATTAGCAGCTTTAACAATTTTCTTTCCAACCTTGAAATGAATATCTACATCCTTTAAAGATAATAAAATATCACGTCCATCAGCTGATTTAGTTTCAATTGTATCAGGATATTCATCAATCTTTTTAGCCATTGTTCTTACCTCCTGTATAAATTTCTTTAACACGCTCTGGAATTTCATCAATAATTGCTGGTCTTTGAACCTTTGGAGCACGTGGATGTAATAACCATGTTTTAGCATAGTGAGTATCAGATACCTTAAACATAGGTGGCTCCTCAATATAATCAACAACTAAAGCATAAGGATTTCTTTGAGCAAAGGCATCTCCTCTAATTTCATTATATAATGAAGGAGGCGTACCATGAATTGCATATAAATCCTCACCCTTTTTACCAAGCTGTGGTAAAGATGAAAGTAGTCCCCAAGTATATGGATGACGTGAATCATAGAAAACATCATCAGCTGTACCAATTTCAACAATTTGACCACAATACATTACAGCAACCCTATCAGCAACATTTGCAACAACACCAAGGTCATGGGTAATAAATAATACAGTAAATCCATATTCTTTAGCTAATTCCTTAATCAAATCAATGATTTGAGCTTGAATAGTAACATCTAGTGCAGTTGTAGGCTCATCACAGATTAATATTTCAGGACGACATGCAAAGCAATTGCAATAACAACTCTTTGACGCATACCACCAGAGTATTGGAATGGGAAATCATTATATCTATTTTCCGCATCTTTAATACCAACACGCTTTAATAATTCAATTGCTTCCATTTTAGCTTCTTCCTTCGAAGCGCCTCTATGAATTCTAATTACTTCAGCAATTTGTGAACCAATTCGACGAAGAGGATTAAGTGAAGTCATTGGGTCTTGGAAAATAGTTGCAATCTTCTTACCTCTTATGCTTTCCCAATCCTTAAAAGTAACATTTTTAGTTAAATCCTTGCCATCATAATAAATATGACCATCAGCAACTCTACCATTAGATTCAAGCATACCAGTTAAGGTTTTTAGTCATAACTGATTTACCAGAACCAGATTCACCAACAATAGCTAAGGTTTCACCACGATAAACATCAAGATTTACATTACGAATTGCTGTTAATTCACGGCCACGAACCATAAATTTAACAACAATATTTTGCATTGAAATAATAACATTTTCAGGAAGAGTTGGAATCTCTTCAGAAACAGTATCTTTTTCTTTTTCCATGAGAATACCTCCTATCGATGTGATCTAGGGTCAAGCGCATCACTAAGTGCAAGTCCTAATAAATAAAAATGAAATAGTAATTAATCCTAAAATAACAGTAGGCCATAAAAGCTCCCACGGATGTGACATCCAGCTTTGATAACCACAAGTTAAAAATTGGTCCTAAGGCAATTGCATTACCCTTTAGTCCAACACCAAAATATGATAATGATGTTTCGGCACTAATTGCACTTGGAATTGCAAGTGAAATATTAGTAATAATTACTGGTAAAAATAGATGGCAATAAATTATGAGTAATAATTCTAAATGCAGGTGTTCCTAATGTCTTAGATGCTAAATTATATTCACGATCATTAATAATGATAATTTGATTACGAATAAATCTAGCCATATCAAGCCAACCAGTAATAGTTAAAAACAAATATAAATGAAACCCAAATATTTGCTCCAACCTGATTTAAAATTGTAAGTAATAGCATATATAAAAAGTAGACTTGGAATATTTCCAAAAGAAATTATATACTTCAATTAAAATTGGATCTAGCTTTCTAAAAATAACCCCAAACCATTCCAATTAAAAATACCAAAAAAAGCATTAATTAATGAAACAACAAGAGCTAGTGAAAGTGAAACTCTAATACCTCTTAAATAGAATAACAAATAAATCACGTCCCAATGTATCACAGCCAAATAAATGTTTCCAAGAAGGTGGAGCATCAACAAGACGACCACCAGTTGATGAAGCTAAAATGTTAGTTTGAGCATACCATGATGGGTAACAAAAAGGAACAATTATAGCCATTAAAATTTAAAAACAGCAATAATAATAATTGAAACAATTGCACTTTTCTTATGAATAAATACTCTAAAAAAACTGATTTCCAATATGAATAAGGCTCTACAGCTAATTTTTTTTCTGATTCTTCATAATCGGTTTCAGCAAATACGAACTTACTATCAAGTTCCTTATCATCAATTTTATTTTCTTCCATTTTGGCACCTCCTATTTCGTAAGCTTAATTCTAGGGTCAGCAAATACAGTAACAATATCACCAAGTAAGAAGGCAATCATTGAAATTGCTGCGTAAACAATAGTCAAGCCTTGAACAAGCTCGTTATCAGGCTTTTGCGCATTCATAGCAGTAATTAATAAACGACCAGTTCCAGGAATACTCCAAACTGATTCAGCATAATATGAACCTATAATAGATCCAACAAAGGCTGCCGGGAAGTTTCTTACAAGAGGAACAGCAGCGTTTCTTAATACGTGAGTAAACATAATTCTATTCTCACTTAAGCCCTTACTTCTTGCAAACTTAACATAATCAGCATCGCCCTCATCAACCATAAAACGACGAACCCACATTGCTTGGCCAGGTACTGATAAGAATACCATTGCAAAGATAGGTCCAATTAATACAGCATAATTCTTTTCAGATGGTGAAAATGTAGCTCCAAGACCCATTTTCATAAATAATAACCAAATAATACAATAAAATACCAAAGAAGGTAATGCTAAGCTTAAAATAATATAACCATTTCCTAGCTTATCAACAAGTTTGCCCTTATTTTTAGCCATCATAACACCAAGTGGATAGCCAATAATATAAGTAATTAGAGTAGAAATAATTGAGATACCAAAAGAAATAGGCATCTTTGAGCCTAAAATTGCCCAAATAGTCTTATTCTTCTCAAGAATTTGTGATTGTCCTAAATACATCCAGAATATCTTAGACTCACCAGGCTTACAAACCATCTCACTAAATGTATTATCAACAAACTTATATTCCAAACAATATCTATGAGGAATTACTGGAATTATATCACGCCAAAAAAATAAGCAAGCTGTACAATAAGTGGCTTATCAAATCCAAATTTCTTATAAATAGTTTGACGATAAACCTCTTTTGCTGCCTCACTTGACATCTTATTCATAGCATCTGTATTTAAATAATTCTCTTTAGGAATAATTCTAAGTAATAAGAATACAACAGTTGCTACTAAAAAAATAATGTAATAAGTGCAGATCCAATACGTCTTAAAAATATAAAAACAGTTGGATTCTTAAAAAAACGATAAATTGAAACGCCAATTATTTTGAAAAAATTTCCCATTTTCTTAAAGAATGAAACATTTGCTCCCTTTTCTTCTTCCGGGTTTATAACTTCGGTTGAAGGATTTTCATTTTGATTGCTCACATCAAATCTCTCCTTTTTGTATTAATTTCATATATTGATAAATATATGTTTCGTTTATTATATCATATAATAAGGATAATTAAAAAGATAATTTATTGATTAAATCAATGATTTGTTAAAGAAAATTCAATAATTGAAAAAAATTACCAATAAAAATAAAGTGTAATAATAACAAATATAAGAATAATCTTTGTTCGCTTTTTAAATTCCTGATATTCAATAGAATCAGGTTCTTTAGTTTGTCTTGTTAACTTAAAAAATTTATTTTTCCGTGACTGCATACGAACCCAATAAAATAAAAAATCAACAACACAAGAAATCATAAACACAACATTTACAAGTCTAAATTCCTCACCATTTTTCATAATTAGGAGAAAAATTTACCAACTAAAAAAATAAACATATCGCTAAAATTATTGAAATTGCTAAAATAAATATTACAGGTATAATTGTTGAATTTTTTTCTCATTTAATGCTCCTTAATATAATATAAAAAAAGAAGGAGCGTTTATAATAACGCTCCTAAACCTAATTATTTAACATACTTGTTAGAAACTACGTCATTAATTGCACTTTGTAGCTTATCAGCATCGCCTGTTTTGAAAGCTTCTCTTAATGCATTAAATTCAGTTTGTGTGATTGTATGATCAGCCTTATAACCAAACTTATACTTATAGTTTGACACACCAACTACACCACGGAAACGGCTATATGGAACTAGCTTAGAAACATATACGTTAGTAGATGCTTGGTTAAACATTGGAATAATTGCACCATTCTCATATAATAGGTTATATTCAGCTTCAGCAAACTTCTCATATTGCTCCTTAGAGTTTGTAGGTAAAGCCTTAGCTTCTTGAATCAATGAATCATATTCTCCAAGAATTGATTTTTGTAAATCTTCATTATCAGAAGTGAATCCTAAATAAGAAACCATATCTCCATCAAGAACGAATGTGTTTAAATAAGTTAGAGGATAAGCATAATCTGGGCCCCATCCCATTAAAGGTAAGAAGTCATAAGCATATGCATTAGTCATAGCAGTATAATTCTCTTGAGTAGGATTAACTAATTTGAAATCGAATAATGCTACACCTGAAGATGTTGTAATAGCATTTGCACCATCTTTAGATACTGCACCGAATAATTCTTCTAATGTTGCAGCTTGTTGAGTTGAATATGAACCACGAACTTCAACAAGTACTGGGAATGTAACACCTTGAGCGCTTAATTCAGCATAAGCTTGATCAGCATATGAAGTTGCAACAGATTTTGAGTAAACAACATCCTTTTGATCAGCTGCATCACTATTTGGATATAAATATTTGAAAGCGTCATCTTGACTTAAATCTTTTGAAACTGGGTTCTTCTTAGCATATACATCAGCAAAGTATGTAGTATAATCCTTACCTTCAGATGAAGTTGCTAGATTAGCTGGAGTATATCCCTTATGTGCCCATTCATAACCATAACCATAAACAGTCTTAACATATTCAGTCCAATCAAGACCATGAGTTACAGCTAAACGGAAGTTCTTATTAGCTATAGCCTTTTGAGTATTAGCATAAGATACTGCTGTATGATTTGAACCATATTTCTTGTGATCAGCAACAGTCTTACTACGATCGAAGTTCCAGAATGAACAATAAACAAATGCTGAAGTACCAGTTGCAGTATAAGTATTTGAATTTACTGGACTAGTAAGTGTACCAGTTCCATCTTCACCAGCAACATACTTCTTCCAACCTTGCTCATCCTTTTGGTTAACTGCAAAGCCATCGATGTTATTTGCTTCAAATAATGTTCTAGTTAATGTTGTAGAATCTGTATTTTGAGCATTAGCATATGTCCACTTAACAGTCTTAATATTAACATTAGCTGCGTCATAATAATTTGGATTAGCCTTCATAACAATTTCAGAAGAATTTGCATGGCTAGAAATTAAATATGCGCCACAATATAGTACATTCTTATAATCATCACCAAATGTAGTACCCTCATCTTGAAGGAATTGTGCATTAGATGGATAGAATGGAGTATAGTTTAAAGCAGTTGTGAAATATGGAGTATTTCCGATTACAGTAAATGTAAGCTTTTGTCCATCAGCCTTAATACCTACAGTATTAAGCATACCAGCATCTACCATTGCTTTAGCTTCAGCATAATTTGCAAAGCCACGTTTTTGAGCATATTTATCACCTGTATACATTTTTGGCTCTTTTTCTGTACCAAGGTTAACTTCTTGGCTTGCAGATGTAAATGTATTAGTAACTGCCTTGGCAGCACTCCACTCACTTGCACCCTTAATAAACATTTCCCACATATATGCTGTTTCACTACCATTTGCTGGGTTTAAGATGTATTCTGCAGTAGTTATCCAGTCTTGTGCAGTAATCTTAGCATATTCTTTTCCATCTTGTGTATACCAGTTTACATCATCACGAATTTCAAACTCGAAAACAGTAGTATCAGTTGTTTCATCATATACACCATCTGGAACAGCCTTGGCTAATGTTGGAGTTAATTTACCGAAACGGTCAGTATCAAGTAGACCATCTACAATGTTTGCAGTAAATTCATGGTCTGTGGCAGATTGAGATTTTAAATAGTTTAGCGTCTCAAACTCACCTGTATAATATGTTCTATATGTTGATGCATCAGCACCATCCTTTTTTTACAGCTTGCTAAGCTAAGTACGCTTAAAGCTGCAAATGCCGGAATTAATAATTTAGTTTTTTTATTCATTATTATTCAGCTCCCTTTCAACTAATTATTATGGTTATTATTATACACAAAAAAATTTTATTTGTATATATGAAAACGTTTGCAATTGGAATTTTATTTAATTTTAAGTCTTTTTTTATACTAATTTATTAAAGTCGAACTCCCACGAATTATGTGTTTTTTTCGAATTTTATTCGGCATTTGCCGAATTTTATTCGGCTATCTCATTATTTGAATCAAAGCCTCATAACTATTTTTTTATTGTTCATTTTAGCAAATTTTTATTAGGGAAATGTTCTTTCCTAAGAATTCAACATCATTATTTAGTTTCTACACTTTCATCAATTAATATAAAGCAACAATCCATACATTTATTTCCAATTATTTGATACTTACTACCATTAATATAAACAAAGGCATTTGTTTGATTTCTTGAAAGCCCATGAGCATAGCCAATATTACATATACCTATTCTTGTCCTTTGACTTGCTACAAAAAAGCTTTCATACCCAACACCCTCCCCCTTTTCAATTTCTTTAATAGCAATTATCTTTCCATATAACGATACAGCATCCTTATATATATAATAACCAACCCTTAAAGCACAACTACTCATAGCATTAATCATTACACTTCCACCTATATGCATAAGCTTATTATAATCACTGCACATATTATAAAAAAACTTTTAGCTAGCTTATTATTAATTCTTTCATTTGTCGAATGGCTATGCATATAAATACCTGTAACATTATTAGATTTAACAATATCCTTAGGCATTTTCTTGAATCCAAAGCGATTCATTCCCATATCAAGCTTAAGATGCATTTTTTTATATCATTCTTATCAAATAAATAAAATTCATCTAAACTAGAAATACTAACCGTTATATTATAATCCTTTAATACCTGAAAGTTTTTAGGTGCAACACCTAATAATAAAATAAAAACATCCTTATAGGCCTTTCTTAATATTATTGCTTCCATTATACTTATAACAGCAAATTTATTAACACCACATTCATAAGCAATTTTAGCTATTTTTTTGTTAAACCAAAGCCATAAGCATTATCCTTAACAACTAAAAATTAAATCCCTTGTCCCCTTTATACTCATTATATTTCTTCTAATTTGATCCTTGTCTATTAATATCATATTATCCACCTTACTATATGATATAAAAAAGGATAGGCTAATATTCCTATCCAACTAAATATTTAATCAAACAATTAAGATAATCATCTATTTCCTTATAACAGCTATAAAAAAATCAGATGTATACCAAGGATCATCTACTTCCTTATTAATATTCTTAAAAATAGCTTAATAAATATATCTTATTTTCATTATTAAATAATCTTTTCATATTATAAATATTTTCATTATCCATACCGATAAAATAATCATATTCATCATACATATCGCTTTTTTTAATTTAATTGCTCTTTTATCACTACAATTAATATTTAGACTATTTAAGATTTTTTTAACAGGCGGATAAATACCATTTCCTATTTCTTCACTAGATGTAGCAAAGGAATAGGCTTTAAATTCATCAGCTAAATTCATTTTTTTCATCTTATCATTAAATAAATATTCAGCCATAGGTGAACGGCAAATATTACCATGACAAACAAAAAGCTATTTTAATCATTTTAATCACTTCCATAAATTGGTTATAAATTTTTTTCAAATCATTTGTTATAATAAGTCCATAAGGTACCTTAAGAAAGGAGACAACATGAAAAAAACTATTATTCATATTTTTTTATTATTACCACTATTATTCCTAAATATAAATATTAAGGCTAGCTCCAATAATGTAGGAATAGTTTCTACAAATGGAAGTTCCCTAAATATTAGACAAGAAGCAAGTACAAGCGCTAAAATCGTCTATAAGGTTCCAAATAAAAAGTTATATTTCTTTAATTTCCAAACAAAAATGATTGGTACAAGGTAGAATATAATACTAATACCTATGGCTATGCTCATAAAAATTATATCAAGGAAATTACGGCGAACAAAACCACAATTAAAACAAATGGTGGCAATTTAAATGTAAGGAAGGCTCCAAATGGTGCAATCATTACCTCTTTAAAAAACAAAACCGAGGTTTATGAGCTATCAAGAGATGGTAATTGGAGCAAAATTCTTTATAACGGTAGTAACACTGGCTATATAAATAATAGCTATTTAGCAAGAACTGAAAAAAATACTTAGCTTAAATAATTATAAGCAGTTCGATACTCGCTGGGAAAGCCTTAAGGTTGGTCAAAGTGGTAAAACTATGAGACAAATAGGTTGTGCTATTACCTCACTTGCCATTACTGAATCTTATCGTCAAAATAAGACTATAACTCCAGATGTAATGCTAAAGCAATTAAACTTCACCAATGGTGGCGCATTATATTGGCCAAGCAATTATAAATCATATATAGGCTCAAGCTATTTAAATAAAAATTTATGAGCTTATAAATGAAGGACGTCCCGTAATTGTTGGTGCTAAAAATGCTAGTGGAACCTCGCACTTTATAGTGGTTAAGGGCTATACAAATAGTTCAAAACAAAAATCAAGCTTTAAAATTTGTGATCCAGGATCATCTACTAGAGTAACCCTTGAGCAATTCTTTAATTCTTATCCCAATTTTTTTATAAGCTAATGTATTACTAGAATCTTCGAAATGAAGATTCTTTTTTTACATTAAAAAAACAATAAAAGCAACAATACTCAAAAATAATACTTAATGGCATTCCATATAAAAATAAATTTCTTATATGAAAAAAATCAACATCATGGCTCTTTAAAATATTCATCCACATTATCCCTGCAAGAGCACCTACAGGTGTCATGAAAGCTCCAAGATTTGATCCTACAATAGAGGCATAAACAAGATTAATATTAAAATCAGAATATTTTAGCACATTAGTAAACAAAACACTCATTGGAATATTATTAACTAAATTGGAACATACATCAGCAAGTAAACCATATAAGAATACATTCTTCGGTAAATGCTTACCAATAATTTCAAGTACACCCTTATTATCCAAAAGCAATTACAATGATAAACATACTAATCAAGAAAAATATTAAAGCATATGGCAATCTTTTTAAGAGTACCTATAATAATCTTAAGGCTTTTTTTCTCCTAATTAAATTAATAATTATAGTCGTAATAATTAAAGCTAAAGCACATCCTAAAAGCAATCAAATAAGCCTCAATATTAATATAATTAGCTAAAAGCAATGCCAACAATTGTAAATAATAAAAAAACAAAATTCCTACAATTATTAATACCTTATCTTCTATTTTTTTAACATCAAGCTCATCACAAATAATTTCACCTTTCAAATCATAACGAAAGATAATACTTAGAATCAAAAATATAAAAACAATTGCGCAAACAATTGAGGGTAAAAAGCATTTTACTAAGATAACTAAAAAAAGTCAATATTAAAATTAAATCCTAAATAGATATTAGTAGGATTACCAATTATTAAAGCCATTGACAATGTATTAGCCGCAAAAAATTCCATTAATAAATAAGGCAAGGGATTAATCTTACTTCTTTTTAGCAAAATAACAAATAAATGGCGTAAGCGTTAAAATAATAATATCATTTGAGGTAAAAAAATCGTTAAAATAGATATTACCACAAATAGCATTGTAAAAAAATCATATATTTATATTTTTGAACTTTTTTTACATATCAAATTAGCTAAATAAGAAAAGTAATCCAAGCTCATCTAAATAAGTAGATAAAAAAACGTCATTGAAAAAAACAAAACTAATATTTTAATCGGATTAATAGCCGTTTTAGCAGTTAAATTATTTATCACATCACTAATTGATACAGCTCCAAATATTAAATAAATAATAGCTGTAAGACTACATATTACAATATATGTAGGGATATGTTTTTTTCTTTATTTTAATATAAGGAAAGAAAAAAATATAGAGCTAATAAATAAAAATAATACAAATAATTGCTAAGATTATTGTAGGAATCATTTTAACTCCATCTCATAGGAAATAGCACCAAGTACATACAAAAATAGCCATTTCAGTTCTTAAAATTCTTGGACCAAGTCCAACCATAATAAAAGCCAAGTTTCTTTAAATACTCTATTTCAGATTCATCAATTCCGCCCTCAGGACCTACAACCACACAAATCTTAGAATCCTTATTTAATGATTTAACAACATTTTTAAATAAAGATAATTCCCCATCCTTAGCTGATTCCTCATAACAAACAATTTTATAATCATATTCACTAAAAATCAATTTTATCAAGCTTAATAGTTTCCATAACCTTAGGAACCTTTAAACGATTACTTTGGTTTCTGCAGCCTCCTTAGCAATTTTTATTTAATCTAATAGTCTTATTCTTTATCTTACTAGGATCAACCTTAACAATGCTTCTTTTCATAATTGTAGGAATAACACTATCAATACCAAACTGCGTACTCATTTTAATAATATCATCAAGCTTATCACCCTTAGGTAACCCCTGATATAAGGAAACATAAACAGGTAATTCATTATTATTTATTAATTTTTTTCTACCTTTTTCATATTTAACATATTCCTTAGCAATTTCTACTAGCTTACATAAATATTCTTCGTTCTCATTAGAGACAACAATTAAATCACCAATTTTGCCTCTCATAACATTTTTAATATGAAAAACATCATCGCTGGTAATAATATTATTTAAGAAATCATCATTACTTACAAAATATTTTTGCATTGCCTACTCCTTAAAATAAACATCAAATTCTAAAATATCAAAAACAACCTCACCATCACGTTGAAGCATAGGATATTTAGTCTTTACATGAGCCTTGCTAGTTTTAATAATTTCAATACCAACTCTTTTTAAATAACAAATGCCATCCTAAAAAAATAAGCGGGAATATAAATAATAAAACACCAAGCTTAACCTTATGAACCACACAAACCTCTAAGGTTTTATCATCTCTTTTAGATTTAGGAGAAAGCTTCATTCCTCCACCAAAAAATCTACCATGTTGGACCGTTACAAACCAAGTATCATCATATTTAATAACTCTACCATCATCTAATGTAACTTCAGTTTCAAATTGCTTAAACTTCTTAAAAAGCTGAACACTTTTACGAAAATATCCACCCTTTTCACCACTAGCATGAGCATTACATACAGCCGCATCAATACCACTACCAACGCCATTAATAAATATTTCCTCATGATCATTATATTTAATTCTTGGAAATTCATCAATCATCTTAGTAACTTCAACAATTTTACCCTTAAAATCTCTAAAAAAGTCATTACCGCTACCAGCTTTATATACAAAAACTCTGGATTTAATTTGAAGATCAGCAATTTCATTTATTAGTGTATGGATAGTACCATCACCACCAAACAAAAATTAATGAATCATTCTCTTTAAAAAAACATTCTTAATAATTTCAAGTTTTGTATCTAATATATTTATAACCTTATATTCTTCATTTCTTTTTTTAAGCTTCTTTTTCAATCTTATATAAATGTTTTTTTAGATTTACCATGAGAACTTAAAGGATTGAATAATATATATCTCATTGTTTTTCACCTACAAATCTACTAAAAGTATAACACAAATATTGTCATTTAACAACAAAAAGAAAAAAAGCTAGTTCTTCTTACAAAAAGCTAACTAATTCTAAAGCCATACTATATTTTTTTCCTTAACTAATCTTGCTAAAGCATTATAATTCTTACTACGATTATTATAATTATAGCTTAGATTTAATTCATCATCATATTCTAAAAATTTGAATAGCCTCACTTAATTTATGCCCATTATACATAATATCACCATCATCTAATGTTTGATAAACAATAAGTGGTAAATCCATCTTACAAATATAATCATCATTATCAAAAAAACGAGTTTTTAATCTCATATTATAAGCCTTAATAATAACTGTTTCTGTTTCTGTTTTTTTAAATCAAAAATCAGACTTAATTTCATCCATAAAATCAATTCTTTTTTTGAATTCATTAATAATCATATTAGCATAATGATCCCTACTAACTAAATCAAAAAAACTACTAACATTAGCATTCTTATTTTTTTATATTTCTTTTCAATTCTACGATATTTATCAATCTTTAAGCTATTATAAGCAACAATCAAAAATATAAATAACCCCTAAAACCAAAAAGAAACACTAGTTAAAAACATCATGTTTTTTTACAATACCAATTATTAGCATAATTAAAAAAAGAAAGCAAGCATACAAACAGAAATAACAATCCTAATAACACAATCAAATTTATAAGGATTATAATAATGAAGCAATGCTTTTTACATTATCAGCAACAAGTACAGTACCAGCAATAGCAAACCCAATGAAAAAAATACAATACCTAAAGCAATAGATAGAATATCATTGCTAATTAATATTTGAAATATTCCCTCATCAGGAACAAATAAAATAAATAAAACTATCCCTACAACAAACAAAAAAATACCAAGTAATACCTTTCTCTTCGCCTGCATAACATACCCTCATTTCTAGATATATATTTATTTTATCACAACCCAAATTATAAATAAAGCCCCACTTACATGGAGCTTCATTCGCCTTCATTAAATTTCTTCGTAGCTTGGTAAATTCTTCTTTAAATTATTAATCTTAACACTCATAGAAATAACACTTAACAATAAATTTAAAATGTATATTTGATCATCAGAATATTTATTACAATCATTAATAATTCCACTATCTTTATTAGTTGATACACAATATATTTCCATAATTTTGTTTCTAAATTTCTTTTTATCCTTAGTGCCAATCAAAACAAAATTGATAATTTTTTTCTTCTCTACTTAAATAATCGCCGATATCACAATAATGGATATAATTATTTTTTTTCTCTAGTTGAATTCTTAATTAAAAAAAGTAATAGCAATAGGGACTCTACATCCTACTCCAAAAATATTACCACCCTCACGTCTTCTTAACTCTCCTGACGTTTCTACAATTTCCTCTCAAACTAAAAACAATATATAGAGTTAAACTCTTGTAGTAAAGATTTTCTAAATATATCAAATGCAAGATTATCAATATATGCGCCATTGGTTACAAAAACCAATTATTCCATTATCACCTATTCTATCTGATGTCCATCTAAATGCCTTAACATACGAATCATACAAACTATTAACATTATTTAACTTTGAACCACTGACATATGTTTTTTTGCTATTCTTTCATCTAATTTAGGGTATCTAACATTTTGAGCATTATCATTTGATGATTTTTGTCCGACTGAATATGGTGGATTAGCAATAATAACCTGAATTGGTGTTTCTAGCTGTTTTAGAGCTTTTGCTGAATTCTTTTTGAAATATGATGCATTCTCATCAGTTTTATTATAATAACTATTTTTTTATAGTTTTTAGATTCTGATAACTCAAATGTGTCAGTTAAAAATAATATTCTCGAATGGAACATATTCATTTTTTTACCATATATTTCATGAAATGCTTCCTCAATATTAACGGCAGCAATATAATAGCTCTATGTTTTTTTCGGACTTAACTATTTCCAACTGTCGAATTCAAAAATTTTGTAATAAAACCAAACATAAATTACTGATAATTTTTTTGACCCATTGATAAGAATAAAACGCATCATCATCTAAAAACTTCTTTTTATAAAGATAGAAAAATCTTATTATTCTAGACTCTACATTATCAACTAATTTATAGCCTTTATTTGAAATCCAAACCTCATTCCAATCATCATATACTAAATTTTTTTATCAATAATTTGAGCATCATCAATTGAAATTCCAATTTTTTTATACCATTATCCAAAGAACCTTTATAATCGCCCTCAAATGATATTTGCCATAATATATCATCTGCAAACCATAATGTCATATAATCTTTAATATATACCTTTTTCCAAGGTATTTCAGGCTTACATCCTTTATTAGGATCAATTCCCATACTATAAATAATATTACTATCTTTTTAATACTTTTTATAGCATCATAATAATTCATACCTAATTTTATTTTTATCTACTCCAACAAATGGAATTACTATTTCATTATCAAAAATATTTCATTTTTTTGTTTTCTCCTAAACAATAATTTTTGCTTTCTCTTTACCATCAGTTTTATATTCATTACAACTAGCAGCAATAATTTTTAATTTTTTTCCTATATCTTTAGTGCTAATTTTTGACATATGGAACATCACCATGTCTTTTGCTACCTGGAGATACCTGAATTTGTCCTATATTTTTTTCTTTACTCGAATTAATTATAATAGTAATTTTCGCTTTTGAACCTGGACTATTCGATTTTCTTCGTTCTGTCAAATATCCGTATTTATGCAATTCGTGTTCAATTCTTGCTACTGACTTTCCCAAAAAGAACTCTCTTCTTGCTGAAATACTCACTAATGTCACATGACCATTTTTTTATCAAATATTGGACTTTTACAATTATTGTAGGTATTTTTTTTGTTACATTATCAAAAATTTCCACCATTATTGTTTTCATCTTGTACCATATTATAATAGTCATACATATTTAATAAATCACTTGTTCCTAAATTTCCCTTTTATTTTTTTACCCATTATTTGATAACCTCCTTAAATTGCCAGTTCTTAGAGAATTATCTATAACATAAATTTTTTTACACCTTTATCAATAGCATATTGTAATAAAGCGTAAGTTGTTTCATCACTTGCAACAGAATATACAATGATTGCTCGTGGCTCATTAGTATCAACAAATTTTTTTGATAGCTTCTTTTTAATAATAAAGAGTTCTCTCCAGTTGAACAACCTTTAAGGCTTAGAGCAACATTCGAATATTTATATATTATTTTAAAAACAATCATCAAATGTATTCCTTAAACCATAAGTTAGATTTGGATAAACAATTGCCTTCAGTTCTAGAACAAGCCATCCAGTAACAATTATTTCCTTCTCAAGTTGATGAATTAAAGTACTAAATCTAAAATTTCCAAATGACGAATAATCAGGAGCAATAAAAATAGTTGACGTCTTTAAGCCTATATTTATAATATCGCAATAACTCAACATCTTTTATAAATAATTGCTTGATATATACCATCAATATCATCAAAATGAAAAATCATCAATGTAAAAAAACCAACACAAGTTTTATCATTTTTTTCATAAATTCTGATGGATGATTAAATAAAGCAATATATTCTGGATATTCTTCGTGAAAAATCACCTATCATAGGTAATCCAAACAATCCACTATTTTCCATTCTATTGATAATATAATAACCATATATATCTTCTTTTGGGATACTATTCATATCGATATTCAGTTTAATTTCATTAGGAACTTGTTTTGTTTTTTTCTATTTTTTTAATTTCGAATGTTTGTTTTGACATAGCACATACCTCCACATTCAAGAAGGCAATGAAAAAAATATCTTTTTAAATTTCATCAATTTCTCCTTAAAATTTCAATTTATTTTTTTGAAGAATATGCTATAATGTACTTGTGGGTGTGCATTATGCATATCATTACAGGTCTATTTCAGTGCAAGTGAAATAGGCCTTTTTATCTATAAATATTTAATCTATCCTGTAAAGAGTCACAAAAGCGATTATTCAATTCTTCCTCATAATCCTTAACTTCTGCATTACATTTAATTCTATTTTCAAAATACCTTGAAATAATTTGCGCTTCAGGATATGATACATCGAATACATCTACAACAATATTTGGATCAATTAGCAGATTATAAGCTCCAACTACCAGTGCAAGTGATGTTGGAGCCAATAAATATGTTGCACCAAAATTAGCCTCAGCTTCGTTCTTAGAGTTTTGTTCAGTAGATAATGTATTTAGCATACCTCGCAAACAGAGTAAAAGACTGTGCGCGCTCCTAATTGTTCAGTAGATAATGTATTTAGCATACCTCGCAAACATACTCTTCCATAACTCTTTGTAAGTTTTGTTCAGTAGATAATGTATTTAGCATACCTCGCAAACTGACGCTTTTCATTTTCAAGGCGCCCGTTGGTTCAGTAGATAATGTATTTAGCATACCTCGCAAACATATATAGATGTAGGGCAGCCCCTTACAAGGTTCAGTAGATAATGTATTTAGCATACCTCGCAAACAAAACTGAGGGTTCACATTGCTTTATTCTTGTTCAGTAGATAATGTATTTAGCATACCTCGCAAACCTTATTAATAAAAAAATGGTGGTTGTTTTTTTGGTTCAGTAGATAATGTATTTAGCATACCTCGCAAACTTACTTACATACTATTTTAAAAATTAAGGCTGTTCAGTAGATAATGTATTTAGCATACCTCGCAAACTCCAAAACCAATATTTGTAGCTTTTTAAGGTATGCTTTTTAATACAATTATATTATACAATAATCACTATCAACTATCAATGATTTAACATCAGTTTTGCTTTTTACATTCAAAAATTTAATAATGTTAAATCCATAGATTTTATTTCTTTTTTTAGTAATTCAATTTCATTTTTTTAGATAATATTGAAAAATAAGCCAAATGAAACAACACATTTTATACTTAATACTGAATTATATATTTTTATAAATTGAACAAGCATTTCTAAATAATTATCAAATTCTATTTCATTGAATCTAACGTCAATTGACGAAAAAAAGCTTATTTATATCAATTTCATTATTATAATCAATTGAATAATCAAGATCTGATGATAAATAATCAACCAATCCCATTAATTTACTTTCAATTTCATTAAAAAAATTAACTTATTTTCATCATTGAGCGAATGATTCAATTCCTTATATAAAGCATTTATAAGCTTTTTTTCATTCAAATTAAGATCAAGTGGATTTCTAATAATTAATCCCTTTTTTTCAATATCAATAACATTATTATTCTCACTATAAATTATCTCATCCAATAATTTAAAAATAAATATTTCTATAATTAACACTATCTTCTATTGAAATTTCTTCAATATAATCATCCATCTTTACAAGTGAATTAATCGATTTAATAAAAAAACTGTTTCATAATGTTATAACCCTATCATCTGTTGTTATAACATCAGTTTTACTATGCCCTAACAATATTTCCATTCCTGCGAATTGTTTTTCTGTAACAGTCAAAGCCATAATATTGCCGTTATTTGGAACTTCGTTTTTAATTCTATTAAGGGTTGAATTTGCTGTTTGCATATCAATAGACATTTTAACATAAACTGATTCTTGAATCATATAAAAGCCATTAACCTTTAACAATTTCATAAACTTACGATAATTCTTATTGTCTTGTTTAGTAAGGGTTGGTAAATCAAAAAATAATATTGTTCTCATAAATCTATAACTCATAACTAATAAAACTAATTTTAGATAAATCGCCTGTTTTTAAATATGAAAATAAATCTTCAACATATAATTTTATAGCATTATCCAAAAATAATTACTCTTTCATTATATTTAACATATTCTTTTTAACATTTCTGTATATTTTGACTTATAAGTATCATCATCAACCATATTATTTATTACATAATAATCAACATATGGCCGTAATGGTTCCATAAAATCGCAACCTAAATTAAAATTATTTGATTCACCAATATGATGTACACCTAGTTCTGTCAAATACCCTAATGCTTTTAATTTCTCTATTAATTGCTGACAAAATTATGGCATATCCATAATTAAGACAGCTATTAATTAAGCAGTCATAATCTCTACTAAAATGATTTCCAAATAAGGCATTAAAATATACCTTCGCTGCATGTCCTTCACGATGAGATGCATCACCAATTTCTACTTCATCAACATAATTTATTAGTTTGTCATAGGCCTCAATTTTTATTAGAAAAACTGTAAATTTCTAGCTTGATTTTTTTAATTTTTTTTCTTTGGTTATATATTGCCATAACAAATCTTTAGAATCTTGATCAAAGATCATTTGTTCTTTAATTTTTTTATATGAATAGAAATTATTAAAAATATGGAACTAGTTCACCCGTTGGATTATGCTTACTATCAGTAAATACAATTTTTAATCTTCTTCTCAAGACATTCAGAAATTAAGCTCGTTGTAATTGATACTTGAACTGAATTAATTATTATGGTTTTAATTTCATCAAGTAAAAACCTTATGTTCTTCATTACCTTTCCTACATACTAAATAATTCAAAGAATATTCTAATTTACATCTACTTTCAATAACAATTGTTCTAAAAGACACCTATTTAACCTCAAATAATACCTTCTTATAATAACCTGTGATAGATTCTGAAATAAATTTCATACCTGATTTTTAAGGTTTTTTTGACATTAAAAATTGCACCAGAATTTTTTTCGAACCATTTATAATAGATAAATCAATAAGTTTTTCTCTCGTTAGTTTTTTTAAAAAAATTGAAGAAGTTGATTTATTAAGTTAATTTGTTTTCTTATATCAATTTCAAAAATTAGCATTATTCATCAATTCTAAAACACTAGCAGTTGCACTAAACGTATAAATATCTTTGGAATATAATTTCTTAATATTATCTAACAATACATCTACTTCAATTTTTTTGTTAATACAACTTCATCACACTTATCATTCTTAGCTGGTGAAACAATGATACCTTCTTCATTTTCTTGCATGACAACATCTTTTTTTACATTTTCAAGATATTTATCGATTTTTTTAATAGTTTTTCATATCATCAAATGTAAAAATAACGTTCACTTCTATTTTTTTAATACATATTGACCACCAGTTTTTCCAGTAATGCAATATTTTAGTTTTCCTTCTTGAATAAGGACATTAGCTTTAATATTATCATTCATTATTTCATACTTTCCTTGAACATAACCTTGAGTTTCCAAGTATGCTTTAATTTCTTCAATATCGGTATTATCAATCTTTTGTTACAGCCATTCTTGGTATTGCTTCAAGAATATAGTTTATTTTATCCTTCTTGCCAATGTTTTTTTAACAATAACATATTTGCAATAAGAATTTGATGTTATTCCACCATATTTATCAATGTTTGCTCGTGGTGAGGTTGTTTGAACTGGAACAGTACCTTTTCCTGCTGGTTGAATTGTAACCTTGCTCAACATTTCATTTGAGTTATAACATCTAGTTGTCTCATGAATATCAAAGCGTTCATACAAATCATGCTTAATTTTAGGAATCATTTGGTTTTTATTCCAAATTTCCTTATTATTAATGATTATCTTATCCCTCTTGAATAATCTTTCAGGGTTAATACTCTTGCCATCATTCTTCATTCTTTCTACATCAGAATATTTAATAAAAATTATTCATTGTATAATATTTATGAAGCATTTCGCCAACAACGACATTTAAATAAGCATCATGAGCATGATGGAAGTTATTTGCTGTTCTTGACTTTACTAAATCAAACATTTTTCTCTAAAAATCAGAAACGTTTTCTCCTTTTAGAATAAATAATCTTTTTGTTCATTGATGTTTCTATTCTTAGTTGTACCATAAAGCTTTAAAACACTAATTAAGGCTTTAACAGTTTGATTAGTAGAAACAAGCTGACGATTAACAAATGAATTTAATTCATCATTTGAGAATTCCTTTTTCGTTAATCTACGATATTTCTCTTTAGAAATTAGATTAGCATCTAAAAGTTTCTTATAGAAATCATAAGCGCGAAGTGCTAAAAAGATTTTCAACCTCAAAAAAATAAATTTATCACTCTTTCGATTATTTGCACCCTTCTTAACTAAAACACGATTGCTAATTGAATCATCCTTAATTAAAGATTGAGGGTATATATGATCAATATCATATAGATTATTATTTGCTAAATCTTCAATTGCAATTGGTTCTAATGTATACATACATCTTCCAAGCTGAGTAAAATATAGATAAATCAAATCTGAACGAAGGTTATTTTGATTCTTATCTAATTTTCCCTTTAATTCTTTCATATCAATATTATAAGCCGCTGCTATATCCTTGCAGTTAGCATATAAATTGCATAAATTCTTATATCTTGAATTGGTTGGCTTCTTTTTCTTGCTTATTAGATCTTGTACACTCAACATAAAAATTCATCAATTGGTCTATTGAAAATCTTCTCAATTTCTTCAATAATTGTATATGATTGGAATAAAGCTCTTTTTGCATCAGGAGCAACAATAATCTTATCATTTATGAAATCCTCAAGACTTTCTAAGAAAGATCTTCATTTCTTTTTTGTTATATTCATCAATAACCTTAAGCATTTGATATCTTTCACTATATAAAATTTCTTGTAGATTTAAATTCGTATTACGCATTATTTGAATAATTGTAACATATTCTCCAGTTTCCTGATCTTGGCAGGTAATACATTTAAAAGCTTTAAGATCTTCCATAACCACTATAATTTAAGTCCTTAATCTTTTTGATGATATCCTTATCAAGCTTATAAACATTCTTCAATCTTTCCTCTAATATGCTCTTGTCCTCAAAGATAGCAATATCACGAATGACATTTTCAATAATTTCTTTGTTTTCATCAAATTTAGAACAAAATTTCTTTAAATTTTACATATGGAAGCCATATTGCAAGTTATTTCTGGCCAACTATTCTTTTCAGTCTGAAATTTCCACCATATTCAGCCATTAAAAATTCTGCAATATCTTTTTTGTTGGCATCTTCTTTTTAGAAGACATTTTCAAATATTGCTTTTTGTATCGACATCAACTAGTGTTCCATTAATATTTAGCTTATTTAAAGAATGATAAGCAATTATATTCTGAAAATAATAAGAATATTTAGGCGCACAATAATCATTTTCACCTTTTAAATAAGTACATTTATTTTGCATTCTTGTCGATAAACTTTTCAGCTGTTTCATCTAACTTAACAACCTTATTAAAAATTCCAAGGATAAATTCTTTCATTACTTCGACATACCCATGATTTATCACTATTTGTATTTAATGGTCCAACATAATATGGAATCTTAAACTTAAAAAAATTTCTATAATCTTTTGAATGTTGGTTAAGCCATCACTTTCTTCACTTAAGAAAGGATAAAATTCTGCTTGATTATTCAATATTTCTTTTAGTTCCTTTAAATGAAGTTGCATTGGAAATGAACCATTTTGATCTGAATTTTGCTTCAACAAAAATTCATTATCATCAATTAAGCTTAAGAATCTTTCTTTTTCTTCATTAGCTTCTTCACACGTTACCTTATTTAAAATTTGATCCTTTAAATATTTGTAAAAAAATTTTTCTCTTACAATGCTTAAAGCGTTCAATTTTCATGCCACAACTATTAAAACCAACATATGCAGGATAATTGTTAAGTTTTTTTCATCAACTTTTCTAAAGCACTCATTAAATTTCTCTGGAATATATTTTCTTACAAAGTCCTTTTAGTTCATCTAATTCCTTCTTATGATTATCATAAATTTGAATCATTGCTTTTACTAATTGTTTTTAGTATCTCCTAATACCTTTTAAGACATAATAAAAAAATCTGTAATTGTTTTTAATATTAGGAATATAATCTAGTAACGAATTTAGCATTGAATAATCTGCTCTTTTTTTCATCAATATCGTTTTCTAGGTTTTCACTATAAAGTTCAATAGTAAACTTTTTCAAGTTTTTTTGACTCTTAACCAAGGAAATAGCATTTAAAGAAACCTTTTGACTTATTATTAAAGGCACTATAACCTCTCCAACTAACGATTTCTTTTCAACCCCAAATAATTTTATTAATGCTTCCTTCTTTGCATTAACGCCCTCTCTACCTAGTATAATGCTATCCATCTTAGCTATATCATCTTGAAGATTAATTTCCGCAAAATAAGCTGAGTCATATTCTTCATCATCAGAATAATCATTTGATAATTCCTTTAATATCTCATTTATGTTATCAATTTCATTTAAAAATTGAATTATGATCAGAACTTTTAAATTCATCACCTTGTGTTAAAAAAATTACCTCTATGTGACATAATTTGATTAACTGCTAAAAAAATCATTCTAATATCAAACTTTTCATATTTAGTCATTAAAGCATTTCTTAAATGATAAATTGTTGGATACTCTTTTAAAGAATTCCTTATCAGTATAGCCTGTTGTAAAAAGATTATGAACATTATGATTTCTTTTTATCTTCAATTTTTATAGAATGAATCATCTAATCTTTCAAAAAACGTTGGGTCAATTTTAGCAATTTCTGGTGCAAAAATTTCTCTTATTAATTTAATTCTTTCATTTCTTCTAGCAAGTCTTCTACGACTACTTCTATTAGTTCTTCTATCCTTAGCTGCTTTAGATTCCTCAAACATTCTAACGCCCCCAAAAGGTAAATGAATTCTTTTTTTAACGAGATTATTGTGTTCATCAAGTAAAGCCCATCCTACTGAATTTGTTCCAATATCTAATCCCAATTCTAATTTTTTTTACTCTCCATATTAATTTTCCTCTTCTTTCTATATTGACAATTTAAATTTTTTTAATGCTAAAAATATATTTGTATTTAGCAAACCGAGTGCAAATAAGCATTTTTTTGCGAAACTTTTTAGGTCACGTTGTGTGACCATTTTTTTTGCTCTAATTAGGTATTTGTTTTTTTCTTTTAAGTCTTCGCTCATAATAAAGCTTTCTAGTTAACACACATTCCTTTGTAACATTAAATTTTGCAGCAAGCATATCTACATCACAATCTCCTAAGATATAATTTGTAGGAATTAATAATTGTCCTGCAAATTCATCAGCTTGCCATTCCGGATTTTGATATTTAGGACAATCCAAAACATCCTCAAATTCAAAATTTAAAACTTGACATTGAAAAAAATGAAAAAAATTCATGTGCTAAAGTAAAATTAGCTCTAAATTCATTATTTTCTAATTCTTCTAAAAACAGATTCCTTAACATAAATGAAATTTTCACAAGGATTATATTTAGCAGGAGTATTCTCCTCAAATATTTTATTATCATCCTCTAAATATTGAATTGTAAGTAATCCTTCATTATCAAATTTTTTTCTATCAGCTGCAAAAATAGGAAATGGTTTATCTAAAGAAATATTAAAATTGTTTCTTAAATTATTAGCGTAAGACTCAATTTCAATTATCTTTAATGGATTAGTTCCTTTTTCATCTAATAATGCTTCCTTTAGCTTCTTTAATAATTCTTCATCAGCTGTTTTAATTTTTCTAGCAAACATAAGTGAAACATCCTTTTGAGCTTCATTCATTGCAGCTAACTCTAAAGGTACCCTTTCATTTGTTTCGTAAATACTATCCTCAAGCTCGTTTTTTTCTTCCTCGGATAAATCATATATCTCTTTAATCTTCTTTGCATATTCTATAGGAATTTGTTTACGTCCTACCTCCATAGCTGACAAAAATGCCGCAGAGATACCAAGCTTAATAGCCATTTGTCTTAAAGAGTCATTCTTTTTCATCTCTAATTTTTTTCTAACACACTTTCCAAAAATTACTAATCATTTTTTTCACCCTTTTCTAGCTTTAATTTATATTTTAGAATATTTTTGTATTTTGGATTAATTCTAGATCGTCACCATTTATAAGAATAATAGGCTCCCATTTTTATATTACTACAATCAAAGGTGAAATCAATTTCGTCATCTAAATTTTTCAATCATAAATAAATATTCATCATTATAAAGAGAAAAATCCCAAGATTGAATTCAATTGTATTTTTGCCTTTATCATCACAATTTGTTTTTTTAGATTTTTTTATAATCTAAGCATATAATATCATAAATATAATATTTTTTTCACCATATTCACAATTTATATGTAATTTATTTTCAATAGCACAATTAATTGCTACTCTAAAAAAATCAAATCATTATTCTTAATTGCATAATCTATAAAAAAAGATTCGTGTAATTGATATAAAAATATTTTTCAATTTCTTTTTTTGAACAATTTATCATTTTGAATACCTCTTTAATGCTTTTTTTGGGGGCAATTCTTATCTAATGGTGCTAAATGATGTGAATCATCTCTTTCAGTACAAGGATTTCAATACCTATCTAAATATTTTGTTTGAAGTTTTAAATTTCTTATTGTAGGTTTTGGATTATTCCAATGATAATGTGCAATTTGTTTATCAGTTTCTCCATCATATCTTACTGTTTGACCGCTTGATTTTCTTTTAAAGTTTCTTATTTTTCCATCTTTACTTCCTTTTGTTTCGTACCAGCCTTTTTTTCCACTTTCAGTTAAAACGTCTGGATTTGATGGTAAATATGAACCATTATAAACAGATTTTGCTTTGCACCATTTATTATATTGAACTTGCCTATAATCTTGCAATGACTTTGGTTTATCAACGTGCACATACTGTTTTGGTTTATCTGTTAAGTGATAAACTAAATTTTTTTCATAATTTTATCTATTATTTTCAATCTTTATTATCCTCTTTTCTTGAAAATCGAAAAAGAAAATGATAAGATACTATTGTGGATAGTTATCTATCACAAAAAGATTTGTTGTTTGCAGCCTGCAAATCTTTTTTCCTTTTTTTCTATAAATATTTTAACAAAAAGGTTATTTTTTTTGTCAACCACTTTGGGTTACGTGTGTCTATTTTTTTAGAAAATATTATTTTAAGCAAAAAGAAAAAAAGGTATTTCTACCTTTTTACTTAAGGATTGTTTTCATATCTATATGCTTATAAAATTATAAAGCATTTTTTTATTGTCAGCCCATAAATTTAATGTTTCATTATAACAATCAATCTTTTTACCTTTATCATCATATTTTTTCAAAAGCCTTAAACAAATCTGGTCTAATATCAGATTAAACCTTATATACCTGTTATGAAAGTTTATCTAATTTTTGAAATATCATTTAAATTAGATAACTAAATTATTTTTACCTCATATGTCCAATTAAATTTATCTTCTATATCACCACGTTGAATATCAATTAGAGTATCATATAGCATTTGGGAAATAGGACCAATCTTCTCATTATTAAAGAAAACATCATCCTTATATTTTAAAGTACCTATTGGTGAAATGACGGCAGCTGTACCTGTACCAAAGGCTTCAGTTAATTCACCATTTTTTGCACTTTCAATTAATTCATCAATAGCTAAGGCTCTTTCAACAACCTTATAGCCCTTATCCTTCAAAATTGTAATAATTGAATCACGAGTTACGCCAGGTAATATGGAACCATTTAATGGTGATGTGTAAATAGTATCATTAATCACAAACATTACATTCATCGTTCCAACCTCTTCAACATATTTGTGATTAACACCATCAAGCCATAAAACCTGAGAAAATCCTAAAGCCTCAGCCTTAGCCTGAGCTAAAATAGAGGCTGCATAATTACCACCACATTTAGTAAAGCCTGTTCCCCCAACAACAGCTCTTACTAAGCTATCCTCAACATAAATCTTTACTGGCTTTAAGCCTTCCTTATAATAATTATTAACAGGGGAGCAAACAATCATAAATTTGTAATGATTAGCAGCGTGAACACCAAGCTTTGCTTCATAAGCAAACATAAATGGTCTAATATAAAGTGATGAACCACGAGAACTTGGAATCCAATCACGTTCAATACTAACAAGCTTAGCAATTGCTTCTATAAAAATCAGTAACACTAACCTTCGGCATACATAATCTTTCATTAGAGCTTTGAAATCTTTTAGCATTCATATCCGGACGGAATAATAAAACTCTATCATCACTTGTCATATAAGCCTTTAAGCCCTCAAAGGTTTCCTGAGCATAATGTAAAACAAGAGCAGCAGGATCAAATTCAATTGGTCCATAAGGCATTATTTTAGCATCACAAAAGCCCTTATCACTATACCAATCAACCATAAACATATAATCAGTAAAAATATTTGCCAAAGCCTACATTATTAAAAATCAGGCTTAGCCTTTAAATGATCATTTTTTTAATAAACTTAATATCCACTATTTTCACCTCTTTAATATATATAATTATATATATTATTTTTTTAACTGCAAGAAAAAAAGCACATAATAAATTATTATAATAAGCATCATTACAAGATTCAAGCCAAATAGGTACTACCATTATTAGCTAAAAACCTTAATAGTTATATAATATAAATTCTTTTGTAATACCATTATTTAATTTAAAAATATTCTCAAATTGACATATTGTCAATAGTTATGTATAATTAAATAAACCGAGGTGTTTTTAAATGCTTAAGCGTGCTTGCTCCTGTGAACAAATAAAGGAAAGAAAAAAAGAAATAATTGAAGCAGTTAATAAAATGTATGATGAGATGGATTATCAGGATATATCTATGAAAAACAATTAGTGAAAAACATTAGTATTGCTAGATCATCATTATATTGTTACTATACAAATAAGGAAGAAATAATGCTAGATATCCTAGCTAAGGATTATGAAGCCTTTATTATTGAGCTTATTAATGCCTTTCTTAATCTTAAAAAAATAAAGAAACAATTTGCAATGTTCTTTGCAAACATCTATTTAAATAATTTACGCCTTTTAAAAAAATAATCTCTATTCATTTAACAGATATTGAAATGCACGTTTCTTTAGAAAAAGCTTATCGAATTTAAAAAAAGCCCTTCGTTCTCTATTTTAAAAAAAGCTAAAGGATGCTATAAAAAAATGATGTATATTGATGCAAACGAAGAAAAAAATAGATAACATTCATAACACCCTAATTATGCTAACTCATTCTCTTTTATCCAATCATTTGTCCTAATAAAAGCCAGGCAAAAAGCTATGGAAAAATGTAGGTATGAAGCTTGTAAATGATAAATATGATTTTTTTGCGTTAGCTACTTTAATTTTTATTCTAAATAAATAGCCCCCATAAGTACCAAAACTTATGGGGATTTTCTTATAAAGAAATTTTAAAATGATACCAATTTGCCATCTTAGAAAGCTCTTTTTGTACAATCAACATTAAACAAAAAAATCCAGCATTAATTTTCATAATTAATTCATCATTATGATCATATAAAAAAATAGTTGAGCTATTTCTTGTATGAGCTATATTAATGTATTTAATATCCAAAGCCATACATGATTTCTTTTTTTACCAAATAAATTAGTATAGGTTAAACAATCATGCTTGAGTTCTATTTTTTTAAAAACATAACTTTCAATAATTGAGACAACATTTAATACAGCAAATAAGGTAAGTGCTAATATTATAACAATATAATCTTCTAGCTTTATTTTATCCATAGCATAAAAAAATAGATGTAACAACCATACTAGCGCCAATAATTAAAAAGACAATGATAGAAAAAAATACAATATCACCTTAGATTGCCTTATAGTAAAAATCAATTGTTTTTTTGGTAATTCATACTTTCTTAATTCTTTAAGTAAAAGTGCTAATATTTCTTTCTTTGTTAAATTACTAATTGACGTATCATCATCATTAATTACTAAAGAATCTCCATCAGTATTTGAATAAATATCAATATACCATTTTTTTCCTTCTTTTTTTACCAGCAATATTATTTATTGACAATATATAAAAATTCATTTTTCTTCATCATAATCATATGAAATTTCCCAAGGACAATTATCTAATATATCATTTAATTCTTCATATTCTTTATTATATACATCATAAATAAATCCTAAAAACATTATTATCATCCTTGTGCTTCAAAAATTAATTCTTTAGTTTCTTCTTCATTCTTAGCTATATCATCTAGGCTCCTTTTATTAGCCATTATACTATATTTCTTTTTCAAATTTTGAGCTAATAGCTAAAAAGAATAAAGCATAAACTTAAAAAAACGTAATAAATAAAAACCGTATTTTTTTATTAAAGATTATAGCAAGAATAAAGAAGACAAAGCCTGCTATAAATGAGCCAATCATTAACTTCTTATTTTTTTCATAAATTATCACCTATAAAATTAGTCATAATCTTTTTTTCTTCCTCTGGCTTACCATATTCCTTTTAAGCCTAAAAGCAATAGATTTCATTAAAAAAATACCATATTATTAGCTAAAGCACGCATTGTTTGAAGTCCCTCTAAATCATGCTCTGCTTCCTCAACCTTTCTTCCATGAATGCTATTCCAATAATTAGCTGAAGCAATAGGCATTCCCGAAATCGTAAAATATTTATTTAGCTCATCAAATGCAGCTGAAGCACCACCACGTCTTGCACAAACAACACTTGCACCAACCTTAAAGCGTTTATCAAAGCTAGTTGAATAAAATAATCTATCTAGACAAGCAATTAAAGTGGCATTAGCAGATGCAAAATATACTGGTGTAGCAACAACTAAGCCATCACATTCTTTAAATTTTACTGCAAGCTCATTTACAATATCATCAATTGCACATCTTTTATTTTTATAACAATAATTACAAGCAATACAGCCTCTAATATCCTTATTGCCTAATTGAACAACTTCACTTTCAACATCACTTTTTTCAAAAACCTTAACCATTTCCTTAATAGCTATACTAGTATTACCATTAATTCTTGGTGAACCATTTAAAAATTAATACCTTCATCATTACTACCTCGCTTAATTAATTATACAATAAATCAAACTTGATTTGAATAGTTTTTTTGCTTGTAAATTAAATAGCTTATAATATAATGAATCTTTCTTCTTCATTAAATTTTCATGAGTATCATAATCAGCAATTATTTTATTATCTAAGACAAGAATTTTATCACAAAAATACACTTGAAGACATTCTATGAGAAATATATATTGCTGTTTTTTTCCTTTAACCAATTTATTAAAATTTTCATATATCTCAGCCTCTGCTAAAGGATCAAGAGCACTTGTAGGCTCATCTAATATAACTAGTGACGAATCAGCACTTATAGCCCTTGCAATTGCTATTTTTTTGACTTTCACCACCAGATAATTCAATACCTTCATCACAATATGACTTAGAATATATTGAATTTACTCCCTTTGGCAAGCAATCTATTTTATCCTTAAGACCAACACTTTTTAAAATATCATAAGCTTTGTCTTGATCATTACAATTAATATTTTCCATCAAAGAATAAGCAAATAGCTTATAATCCTGAAAAAAACAGTACTAATTTGTTTCAAATATGATTTTTATTTCATAACAATTAATATTAACACCATTAATTAAAAATTTCACCACTAGTTGGTAAATATAGTCTGGCAATTAATTTTACTAATGTTGTTTTACCAGCACCATTTAAACCAACAATAGATATTTTTTTCACCCTTATTAATCTTAAAAAGAAATATTATTTATAATAACCACATCACTCTTAGGATATTTAAATGAAACATTTTTTTAAATTCTATAGTATCAATTTCTTGTTCTAATTTTTATATTTCCACTATCACTTGAATTATTTTTTTAAATTCATAAGTTCTATTAAAGGTATTACATATGCTTTACATTCAATAAGACCAGTAGTATTACCAATTAAGCTTATAACACATTTAGAGAATGATATTGCACTTGCAACATAAAGACTAAACGTTGCGATAGATAAATTATTATTGATTACTCTTTTTAACTATTATAATATAGATAAAGAATAGTTCTAAATAACTAATAATTTTTTTGCATAGTTTCAAAGAAGCCATATTTAAGATAGACCTTAGAGAACTGATTAATTGTCTCATTTTCATATTTGATATACTTATTTTTTTCATCATATCAGCAATATTATCATACATTCTGTAATCCTTAGCCTTAGTAGGATCTAAAATTGTATAAATATAATAGCCAAATCTTCTATTGATCGGAATTAATTCATTATAAAATTTAATTGTTGTCTTAGTTGTTAATAAAACAATTATTATATTAATCACAAATTGCAACTCCTAAAAATAATAATTAACGAATAATCAAATAAAGCAATAATACTACCAAGGGAAGCTATAACTAATATATTTTTGCATTAATAAAAAAACAAATTATTGATTATTCTATTTATTGCTCCAAAATTATTAACACCCATACGAGCTCTTTCCTTTAGATCAAGACATTCTGGGTCCTCTAATTTTTTTCATAATCTAAATTCATAAAGCTTATCCATAATTTTTGTTCAAGCTTATTATTCATCTTTATTTCCATAGGCTCCCTAAATCTTGCTAAAAAGCTTATTAAAGAAATAAAAAAACAAAGATTTATTAAAACAATTATTCCACCACAAGCTAATCCCTTAGTATATACTGCAGTTTCTAAATAATTAATTAGAATTGAAATTGCATAAGCATTAAAAAAACAAATTCAAAGGCCTTTTAGTAAGGAATCAAAGAATAAAAATAACAAAAATAAGGCTTATAGGCTTTAAAGCATAATTTAATAAATTTCATTAGGACAAATCTATTCTTCTTCATTTACTTTACCTCCTTCTTTATAATATTTACCTTGAATAATAAACATATTATAATACTCGCCCTTAAGCTTCATAAGCTCATCATGAGTTCCATATTCCTTTAAGCCTTCATTTGTAAATAAAGCAATTTTATCACAAAATTTTGTTGAGCTTAAGCGATGAGAAATATAAATTGCTGTTTTATCCTTCACAAGCTTATTAAAGTCACTATAAATTGAAGCCTCCGCCATAGCATCAAGAGCACTTGTTGGTTCATCTAATATAACCATATTTCCATTCTTATATAATGCTCTTGCAATTGCTAATTTTTTTGGTTTTTGGCCCCCAGATAATTCAACACCATCATTATCAATTACCTTTAAAAGGCTAGTTTGGTAACCATTAGGAAGACTTTTTATTTTCTCTTCAAGACCTACCATTTTTATAACCTCTATAGCTTTATCATCATTTTGACAATCCTCACCTCTAATGTTTTCTAAAAACACTTCCAGCATATATATTTATGTCCTGATATACAACAGAAAACATTTTTTTTCAAGCTCAGACCTTTTTAAATTTTCTTATTTCAATACCATTGATTAATATCTCTCCTTCATCCGGAAAAAAACAAACCACAAATTAATTTAACAATAGTTGATTTACCAGCTCCATTTGTTCCAACAATAGCTAAATGCTCGCCTTTATTTATTTTAAAATTAAAGTCTTTCAAAAATCCATTTATCTGTATTAGGATATTTGAATGATACATTTTTTTAAATTCAATTTCTAATGTATCAGTTAAAGAATCCAGTTCTCCTGTTGTTTGATAATTACTATAATTATCCATAAAGTCAAAATAAGAATCAACATATTTTGAATCCTTTATTAAGGAACCAAATTTATCTGTTAATCTTCTAAATGATTCACTAAGTAAGGTAACAGATGTTATATACATTGAAACCAATGCTATTGATATCTCACCATCATAAAAAGCTTTTTAATGATAAAGAAATAAGCACATGCATCCTCTAAAAAAAGTAATAAAAATCTCTAATAGTCCTAATTTATATCTTTTTTTCTTGCAATATTTTTTTAGTAATAGAAAAATTCAGCATTAGCATTTTCATTATAATGACTTTTAATATTTTCATTTAAAAGATAAAACTCTTATATCCTTACCATATGAAAAAAATCATAAGCCACATTAGAAAAAAATAATCCTTTTTTTCTTTGAGCACTTGCAAGCTTTTTTCTTTCTTAGAAGAAATATAATTAGCTATTTTTTTATTTATGAAAAACAACAATTATTGAACTCAAAAATAACTGATAATAATATTAACAAATTAAATTTACCAACTACAATAATATATATAATTGTTGAAAATATTATTGGTAATATTTCCATAAAAAAACTGTCAAAATATTTTGAAATCCAATATTATCACCAGCTAAAAGCAAAGGCTGCTACTTTAAAGCTATCATTAAATTTAGCATTCTCAATATGCTTATAATCAACATTTAAATACATTTGATTAACCTTATTATATTCCTTCAATCTTATATCAATAAAAAAACAATTTTAAATATTCTAACAATAATTGTAGAAACAACCTCACATAAAAACACCAGTTAAGCATAAAAAAACAAAACTAGCCTAATAATGTGATTAATATTCTCTTTATTTTCCAAACAATCAATTACTTCCTTATTAAGAATAATCGTTATAAATGGTATTACACCAGCACATACCATATTGACAATCATACCAACATATATTAATATTGATTTCTCTTTCCTAGAAATTATTAATTCTCTTTTTAATATTTTTTTTACTAAACTCATACCAAACACTTCCTTTTTTTAATAATTATATAACAAAAAAATTAATATTTTCAAGTCATATACTTAATATTTTTTTAATTTTATGATTGATTTTATTAACTGTTGTTATTAAAAAGTGTTTTTTTCATTTAATAAAGCTGTTATTTATAATTTACTAAAAAAATCCATACCTTTGTGATTACAAACATAAAAGAGTATTAAATTACAATTATTGTTTCGAATATAATTAAAAAAAGAAACATTGCTGTTTCCTTTAATTTTTGTTCATTTATTTTCATTTTGTTAAGCATTTCATAGCTTATAAGCTTAAATGTATCAAGATTCTCATTAAATAAAGAAACCTTATTAATACTAAAAATCATTATAGGTTTTATAATAATAAATACCTTCATTAAGATTTATACAGGAAGAATAAATTGTAATTTCATATTTCTCTTCACCTAAAGAAACAGCCACCTCTTATTTGACTAACACTATCTAAAATATGAAAGAATTGATTAACATTACTAAGCTCATCATCAAAAGATTTAGAATTAGCAGTATAAAATGCCGCTCTTACAAAGCGAGATTCACTTGATAAATCACCAGGAAGTCCAATCGCTCCCATTCCACGACTATATTTTTTTAAATCAATAGCACTTGAAAAAGCGATTAGTTGGTTCATCAGGAGTTAAATTTAAATAATTATTCAAATTTGCAACCTGATATAAAAAAATGGTGGATTATTAGTTAAAAACATTAATATGATTACTATAAATATGCATACCATCACTTTCAAATTCTAATGTAATGCTCATATTTTTTTATCACTAATTAAATAATGAAGAGAAGCATTAGGATAATTATTAGAAAAAAAGGTGTTCCAACTAAATTAAGGTCATTAATTAAAGAAATAGCTTCACTAACATTTTTTTAGCCAGACCCAGAATATATAAAAATAAGCTCAAAGCCACAAACATTATTTTTATTATTATCATATTCATAAAATGAAGCATTTCCTACAAAATTTAAACCTGCCATCGCTAGCCCCATTTCATTTGCAGCCTCATAATATAAAGGATAGTCACTGGCAATATGAGCCATACCAATTATAGCATAATGACTTTTTTTAATTCTTCTATATATTTAAATTTAATAGGATAAAGTCTCGGAGTTATTGTAATCCTCTCACCATAAGAAAATTCATAATCTAAATTTCTTCCAAAAATAATTATTCTTATATTTTATTGCTGTACACATTATATCACCTATTATATTTTTTCATAAAAGAAAAAAAATATGCCAAAAAGCATATTCGATGCAAGAAAAATGGAGGCCCCGAGCGGATTCGAACCACCGATCAAGCAGTTGCAGTGCCATGCCTTACCACTTGGCTACAGGGCCATTTTTTTAATTGCTTTATTATTTTACCAAAATCAATGGTCATTGTCAATATCAAACATTCAAAAAAATATATTTTTATTTTTTTGGCACTCAAGTATTGACAGTGCCAATTTATATGGTATAATATTATTGTATTAAAAAGGAGGTCATAATATGGAACAAGAACAAAACTATGAACAAGATGAAAATATCCTAGAAAAGTTTGGACGTAACCTAGTAGATCTTGCACGTGAAGGTAAGATAGACCCTGTTATTGGTCGTGATGAGGAAATAAGACGTATAATTAAAATCTTATCTCGTAAGACTAAAAACAACCCTATTTTAATCGGTGAGCCTGGTGTTGGTAAAACAGCAATTGTTGAAGGCTTAGCAAGACGTATCGTTGCAAATGATGTCCCTTTAACTTTAAAGGATAAAACAATATATGAACTAGATATGGGTGCCCTAATCGCTGGTGCAAAATATCGTGGTGAATTTGAGGAAAGACTAAAGGCAGTCTTAAAGAAAATTAAGGATTCAGATGGAAATATTATTCTTTTCATTGATGAGATTCACTTAATTGTTGGTGCTGGTAAAGCTGATGGTGCCTTAGATGCAGGTAATATGCTAAAGCCTATGCTTGCAAGAGGTGAATTACACTGTATCGGTGCTACAACATTGAAGGAATATCGTCAATATATTGAAAAGGATTCAGCCTTGGAAAGACGTTTCCAACAAATTCTAGTGCCTGAGCCTACTGTTGAGGATACTATTTCTATTCTTCGTGGATTAAAGGAAAGATTTGAACAGCATCATGGAACACATATAACTGATAACGCTATTGTTGCTGCTGCAACATTATCAAATCGTTATATCACAGATCGTTTCTTACCAGATAAGGCAATTGACTTAATTGATGAGGCTTGTGCTTCTATTCGTATGGAAATCGATTCTAAGCCACAGGTCTTAGATGATGTTGATCGTAAAATTACGCAATTAAAGATAGAGCAAATTTCTTTAAGTAAGGAAACAGATCCTGCTTCCTTAAACCGTTTGGAAAACGTTAAAAAGGAATTAGCTGATCTTGATAAAAAAGAACGTGAGCTTACTGATAAATGGCAAGCTGAAAAGAAACAAATCAACATTATTAAGGAAAAGAAAAAACAGCTTGATCAATATAAATTTGAGCTAGAGCAAGCCTTCAATAATGGTGATTATCAAAAAGCTTCCAAGCTACAATATCAAACAATCCCCGCCCTACAACATGAAATTGATGAATATCAAGAAGCTAATAAGGATGATCGTATGCTTAGTGAAAATGTTCGTGAGGAGGATATTGCCGCTATAGTTGCCAAATGGACAAATATCCCTGTTTCAAAGCTAATGCAGGGTGAAAGAGAAAAAATTCTATCTTTAAAGGATACACTTAAGGAAAGAGTTATTGGTCAGGATGAAGCTGTTGAGCTCATTTCTGATGCCATCATAAGACAACGTGCCGGCATTAAGGATGAACGTAGACCAATCGGTTCATTCCTCTTCTTAGGTCCTACTGGTGTTGGTAAGACTGAGCTTGCTAAGGCTTTAGCTGAAGCACTATTTGATAGTGAATCACACATTGTAAGACTAGATATGAGTGAATATATGGAGCCTCATAGCGTCGCAAAGCTAATTGGTGCGCCACCTGGATATGTTGGTTATGATGAAGGCGGTCAATTAACTGAAAAAATTCGTCGTAACCCTTATTCAATCATTTTGTTTGATGAAATTGAAAAGGCACATAAGGATGTCTTTAATATGCTTCTTCAAATCCTTGATGATGGTCGTCTAACAGATGCCCAAGGTCGTGTTGTTGATTTCAAAAACACAATCATTATAATGACTTCAAACCTAGGCAGTGAAATTCTTCTTGAAAATAAGCCTGATACAAAAGAACGTATTGATACTTTGTTAAAGAGCTATTTTAAACCTGAATTTTTAAACCGTATCGATGAAATCATTACCTTTAAACCACTTGATAAGGATGTTCAAATGAAGATTGTAACTAAGCTTTTACGTGAGCTTGATCAAAGATTAATTGAACAGGGTATTAATATTACCTATACTGATACCTTGAAGAAGGCTATCTTAGACAATTGCTTTGATGTAACATATGGTGCTCGTCCATTAAAAAGATACATTCAAAAGGTTATTGAAACCTACATTGCTACTAAGATCATTAAAGGTGAAATTAAACCAAATACACCTTATGTTCTTGATTGGCAACGTAATGAGCCTGTCTTATTAAATAAGTAAACAAAAAAACAGCTACAAGATAATTCCTGTAGCTGCTTTTTTTAATTCTTAGGAAGAATTATATAAAATACTAAATATAAAACAATAATACAAGCAATAATAACGATTGAAACCTTAAAGGTAGCTGAAAGTAAAACTAACAAACTACCGGTTATTAACATAATTGCACTTGCCACAAAAAAATACAAGTAAGCCATCATTGTTATTAGAATTTTTTTTAATGCTGTAGTGAGAATAACAACTAAAAATCCTACAATCGTTAAAATAGTTTCCCACCAAAAAGTCATTAGTATAATTGTTATAACATGTCGTAAATGCAACAATACCAAATAAAACTAAAGCTAAAAAAACTCAATTGCTAATGTTTTTTTTGTTTATTCATGCTTTTCTCCTTTCTCTAAACGAAGCATAACATAATTCTTAATTATTTCTACACATTTTTTTCAACACCAATGCTAGAATTAATGCATAAATCATAGCTATTAGCGTCTCCCCAGTTCTGATCAGTATAGAAATTGTAATAATTCTTACGCTTCTTATCCATCTTTACAATAATATCCTTAGCCTTTTTAGGATCCATATTATAATATTTAATAGCACGATTAACACGATCCTCAATAGGCGCATCAATAAAAAAATACTAATTACATTAGGATTATCCTTTAAAACATAATCGGCACATCTACCAACAATAACTGCGCTCTCAGTTTGAGCAATTCTTCTAATTGTATCAAATTGAGCTAAGAAAACCCTTTTTGGCCCATTGATACATCAAAGCCCATTCCACTTGGATAGATACCACTAAAAAAAGCCATCCTTCTTCTCATCATAATTTTCAAAAATAGCTTGGTTTAAACCACTCTCCTGTGATGCCTTAGCCAAAAAGCTCATTATCATAAAAAAATTAACATTTAATTCTTCAGCTAAAAGACGGCCAACAAATCTACCTCCACTACCATATTCTCGACCAATAGTAACTATAAAATTCATACAAATTACATCCTTTCCTTGGTTTTTACCTCTACTAATATTATACAACATATTTTTTTCTATTTTTTTAAGTACTTAATTTTCTTTATTTGTAAAAGTTAGAACTATTAACAATAGAACTCACTTATACATTTAACTATTTAAAAAAATATTGCTAAAAAAATGAAAAAAAGTAGTTGACTTTATGTTTACTTATGATATAATAAAAAAAGCAGCGAAAAAAACTGGCCCGTTGGTGAAGTGGTTCAACACACATGCCTTTCACGCATGCATTCATGGGTTCAAATCCCGTACGGGTCACCAGTTAGATATTTAACACACATTAATTTGTGTGTTTTTTTATAAAAAAAGACTAGTTGATTCTAGCCTAATAATTAATTTTTTCAACAATTTGATAGCATACCTTAGCAGACATTAAAGCCATTTCTGTTTCGAAAGCACTATAATCCGCAATTTGTGATTCTTCTTCTATTTGGTCAGATATATATCTAATAGCTATAAAAGAGGTTTTAAGCTTCATGCAAGTCTGGGCAATTGCTCCACCTTCCATTTCACAAGCCATTACATCATCAATATGCATTTTTTCATATTCAGCCTTTTTAGAAACAAACTTATCTGCTGTTAAAACCGTGCCACATTTATATGGAAGTCCTAAGCTTTGTAGGGCTTTTTTTGCCTCAATAAGTAAATTATCATCAGGAGTATAAAATAAAGGACTACCAGGAATCTGACCAAGCTCATAGCCAAAGCAGGTTACATCAACATCAGAATAAGCAAATTTAGTAGGAATTACAATATCCTTAGGTTTAGTAAGAGCTGCTCCACCAGCAATACCTGTATTAATTATTTTGTCACAGCCAAATTTCATAATAAGAATAGTCGCGGCAATACTTGCATTAACCTTACCAACTCCACATTTAGTAACAACAACATTATTTTCACCAATTTTACCTGAATAATATAAGCTTCCAGCTATTGAAATTCGTTTATATTCTTTAAGATTATTTTTTTAAAAAAATCAACCTCAACATCCATTGCACCAATAATACCAATCATTTTTTTATTCTTCCTTTCTTGTCAAATCCTTTAATCTAGCAGCAATAAAAATCAACTGCAACCTCGTGAGAAAAAAATCATTAGGAATAATTATATCAGCATATCTTTTTGTTGGAGCAATAAAAACATCATATGAAGGCTTTACAGTCGCAAGATATTGCTTTATAACATCTTCCATACTTCTTCCACGCTCTTTAATATCTCTTGTTAATCTTCTTATAAATCTAATATCAGCATCACTTTCAACAAATAGCTTAATACTAGCTAAGCTTCGAATTCTTTCATCATATAAGGCAAAAAATTCCTTCAAACAAAAATAATTTTTTTGTTGGCCTTAAAGTGATATATTTATCATTAACTCGGTTATGCTCCTTAAAAATCATATACTGGCATATTTACATCTTGACCATTTAATAGCATGCATAAATGCTCGTACACTAAATCCAAATCAACAGAATTAGGGTGATCATAATTAACCTTTTTTTCTCCTCAAGACTTAAACATGATAAATCCTTATAATAATTATCTGTTTCAATTACACTTAAATCCTCATTAGAAAAACATCGCTTTAACCTTTTGAACAACAGTTGTTTTTCCTGATGCAGTTCCCCCGGCAATACAAATTAAAATTGGCTTCATTACTACAACCTCCCTAGCATAGCCTTTATTTTTCCACTTTTAGTCTTTTCCATAATGGAAAAGACCTTCATTCTTCCTTTAGTTCTAATGCTCACAACATCATGAGCGGCCAGCACCTTACTTGAATTTTGACATAATACATGGTTTAGCTTAACATAGCCACCACTTATTAGTTCAAATGATTCAGCTCTTGATAAATGATAAACCTGACTAATACATAAGTCAAGCCTCATACTAGCCAAAAAATATAATTTAACATCATATTCTTCACTAGAAGAAACATTAATATTCTCTCTTTCCTCTAATGAAAAATCTAATATTTTCCGTTCTAACCTCATTTATTAAATAATCCTTCATTTCTGAAACTACAGCAACATAATATTTATCATCAGCTAAAACAATATCACCAATAACATCTCTTTTTAATGCCAAGTGACATCAAAGCACCCAAAATATTTTTTTATGACCAAGACTCATAAACCTTTTATCATAGCAAACCTCAAAAAAATAGTTATTTTAAAAATCAGGAGTAATTGGAAATGGAGCAATAATACATCTTTTATATTCGCCATCATTAAATCCTGATGAAAAAAATAAACATTTAAAGAATCACCAATGTATTTTTTTACTAATTCCTGCTCATGAAGGTCTAAAAAAATCTAAAAAAAGTGTAATTTTATTATTAAATTCAGCATTAATCTTAGCATCCTTAAGACTAGCTAAAAAAATTTCTTCCTTATCCATACAATCATTTTCCTAATAAACAAAAAAGACATTACTGTCTTTTATTTCTTTTTCATCAAATCTACCAATGCCAACAATATCATCAACTGGTAAAGAAAATAATACCCCATTACCCTCACTTGAAATACCAGCTACATTTTTAATAGCATCCATTATTACATGCTTATTATCATTTAGGCTTAAAATTAAAACAATATCAACAGCATCATGAAGAGTAACACCAAGGAAATGCTCAGCTTTGTCATTACAAACTCCTCGGCCATTAACGATAGTACCGCCAGTTGCTCCTGCTTCTCTTGCTGCATCTAAAACACTATCAGTAAGCTTTTGCTTGACACTACATACAATTAAGACATATTTGTTATCCATTAGTTTAACACCCTTTCTATGAGTTTCTTCCTTTTTTTAATAGGAGTCGATAAAATTGTATTATTAATAACACTAGATATACTATTAACAGGTAAACTAAAAGGCAATTCCATTACCAGGCAGATATAGCTCAAATCTCCTAGCTATTTCCTTTAGAATTTTTAATTTCCATATCATCTGGTATTAAACTAATTAATACATCCTTTGAGGTGCTACCAAGACCAAAAATATGATAATAGATTAGTTTTAGCTGTTCCAACCCCCATGGTTTCAAAAATTAATACCAACACAGGTTTCATTTATATAATTAGAGATTTTATCTCCAGTTTGGTGATTAACAATACTAATGAGCATTTTAACTCTTCGACTAGTTTGTTTTTTCTTTTTATCTTCCATCATTAATCACCTCATCATAATCAATAATAGTTTCTTCTTCACTATATAATGAATTAGTCAAACGATTTGACTTTATTTTATAAATAAGACCACTAATTTCGATAGAAATAATTGGTGTCAAAGCTACAAAGGCAACACAGCCAAAGGCATCAGTCATAACATTACCACCAACAGCAACACATGCTCCTATAGCCATTGGTAAAACAAATGCTGAAACCATTGCCCCTGAGGCAACACCACCAGAGTCGAAGGCCACACCAGAGAAAAACTTAGGTATAAAGAAGGTTAATACAAGGGCAATAATATAAAGTGGTATCAAAAACCATAAAATAGAAATACCTGTAATTACCCTTAGCATAGCTAAGCCTACTGCAAGTGCAACACCTATTGAAAGACTTAACATCATAAATGATGCCGAAATAGCACCACTTGACATTTGCTCAACCTGTTTAGTTAAAACGTGAATTGCAGGCTCTGCAGAAACCACAAAATAACCAATCAAAAGTCCTAGAGGCACTAATAAAATACCATGCCATATACCACCAAGCGTTCTACCAATTTCTATACCAATTGGCATAAAGCCAACGTTTGCTCCTGTTAAAAATAAAACAAGACCAATATAAGTAAATAATAAACCAATACAAATTCTTATAAGCTGTTTTTTTGGAAAAAGGACGATTAATTAATTGAAATAATATGAAGAAAACAATGATTGGACATAATGCGAAGCCAACCTCCTTCATATAATCAAAAAAATTCCATGTCCATACAAAAACAAAACATCCTTAGTTGTTGAAGGATTAATAACCTCACTAAGCTCATAGCTCCCACCCTCAAGCTTAAAAACAATGCCAAGTATCATTGTAGATAAAATTGGACCAACACTACAAAGAGCAACCAAACCAAAGGAATCATCCTGACTACCCTTTGAAGAGCTTATAGACGCAATACCAACACCTAAAGACATAATAAAAGGTACTGTCATCGGTCCTGTAGTTACACCACCAGCATCAAATGAAACCGCAATGAAGCTTTTTAGGAACAAAAAAAGTTAAAAACAAATATTACAGTATATAAAAATAATAAGCATTATATTTAATGGTATCTTAAAAAAATAATTCTTAATACTGCAAAGCATAAAAAGATACCAACACCAACAGAAACTGTTAAAATCAATACCATATTTTTGAACACCATTAACCTGATTAGCAAGTATTGATAAATCAGGCTCAGAAACCGTTACAATTATTCCGATAATTAAAGAAATAAAGGCAATAATCCAAATATTTTTAGATTGTGCAATTCTTTTACCAAGCTTCGAACCAATTGTAAGCATACTTAAATCTGCGCCTATACCAAACAATGCCATTCCAACAATAAGAAAGATAGCTCCAACAACAAATGACATAAAGGTACCACTTTGCATATTAACTAGGCTAATGCTTAACAAAAAGAACTATCAAAGTGATTGGCATAATTGATGAAAATGATTCTTTAATTTTAAATTTAATTTGTTCAATCACTTTTCTCACCCCGTTTTTAATGATTAAATTCGTCAAATTGGCAATATTCATCATTAATAACATTGCTAGCAATGTTATTAGAATGGTCACCAATTCTTTCTAGATTTGATAAGATATCAACATAATAATCAGTACTTGAAACACTACATATACCATTATTAATACGTAAAATATGTTTTTTTCTAAATACCTCTTCCATTTTATCAACTTTTTCCTCATTTGGAGAAACACCAAGAGCCATATCCTTATTCCATGACGCAAGTGATAAAATTGATGAATGAACCATATCATCTAATGCATCATACATTGTCTTTAAATCCTCAGCCCCCTCAGTTGATAATGTTTGCTTATCATCATATCTTTCATTAAAGAAATCAACGATATTTGTACAATGATCGCCTATTCTCTCTAAATCCTTTATAGTATCAAGATATTTAGATAATTTATTTGATGTATCCTTATCCAAGGAATCAATTAAGGTAAATTTAATTAAATAATCATGGATTCGCTTATCAAGACTATTAATTTCTTGTTCATAATTATCAGCCTTTTCCTTTTTGCACCCTGAATATTTGTAAATGAAAAAAATTCTTTGTTAAATTAAAATATTCAATAACTCTTTTCACCCATATAATCAACAGCCTTCTTAGCAAATTCAATAGCTACAGCTGGTGATCTTGATATTAATGAATAATCACTAAGTCCATGAATTATGACATTTTCTTCTTCCTTATCCTTAATAACCTTATTAGCAATCAATACCAAGTACTTAATAAAAAAAGAATAATATAAATGTTGAAACTAAATTAAAGATAATATGAGCAACTGAAATCGTGATCTTGGCAGATAAATACATCTCTAACTCGAACCAGTGAATAAATGGTGCATAGGCCCATCTTAATAAAATCATAAAAATCAAGGCACCAATTATATTAAATAATGCGTGAACAAGAGCTGTTCTTTTGGCCTCAACGGATGATCCCCAAGCTGCAAGAACTGCCGTAATACATGTACCAATATTAGCACCAAGTAAAATAGGAATTGCACCAACAAGGCTTAAATTTCCAACAGCGTAAAGTGATTGCAATATACCAATTGCTGCAGCACTTGATTGAATTAGGGCTGTAAAAATAATACCAACAAATAATCCTAAAACAGGCCATTGTCCAAACGTTTGGAAAATGTTATTTGCTATATCAGAATATTGTGCCAATATTGCATCAAGACCTGTAGCCATTAGCTCAAGTCCATAAAATAATAAACCAAAAACCTAAAAACTACATTTCCAAACTCTTTAACCTTAGTCTTCTTAGAAAAGAAAAATTATAAATGAACCAATAGACACAAATACTAAAGCATACTTAGATACATCAAGACTTATTAAAACTGATGTAACAGTTGTACCAATATTTGCTCCCATAATTACACCAACAGCTTGAGGGAAGGTCATAAGACCAGCACTTACAAGTCCAACAGTAAGAGCGGTTGTACCAGATGATGATTGAATTAAAACAGTAACAAAAGCACCAACTAAAATTCCTTTAAATGGGGTGTTAGTAGTTTTTTCAATTATCATTTTTAGCTTATTTACAGCTAATCTTTTTAAGCTATCACTCATTAAATTTATTCCGAATAGAAATAACGCTAAACCACCAATAATTTTGATAATAGTAAACAGCATACTAAAATCCGACGTTGCAAGAAACATAAGAGCCTCCATATTTTATTACTCAATATTTACCAAATCTTTACATATCAATAATACCATAAATAATTAAATAAATGCAACAACATTTTTCTAATGTAAGCACTTTACTTTATTACTCTTCTACACTTGCAAATTGAGAATTATATAATTCAGCATAAAATCCATTTTTTTCTAATAATTCATTATGAGTACCTGTCTCAATAATCGAACCATTTTTCATAACAATTATCTTAGTTGCACTCTTAATTGTTTGCAAACGATGAGCAATCATAAATGTTGTTCTTCCTTGCATTAAATTATTAAAAAGCATTAGAAACAAGGATTTCTGTTCTTGTATCAATATTTGATGTTGCTTCATCTAATATTAAAAATATTAGGAAGAACAAGCATTAATCTTGCAATACATAAAAGCTGCTTTTGACCAACAGATAAGCCTTCAGCATCAGATATAATAGTATCATAGCCATTCGGCATTCTCATTATAAAATTATGAGCATAGCTCCTTTTAGAAGCCTCAATTACTTCATCTCTTGTCGCTCCATCCTTGGCATAAGCTATGTTGTCGTAAATTGTACCTTGAAACAACCAAGTATCCTGTAAAAACCATGCCAATATTATTTCTAAGACTTTTTTTAGTTATTTTTTTGCTGTATCATAATTATCAAGATAAATGTGACCTGAATCAATATCATAAAAATCTCATAAGTAAATTGATAAATGTTGTTTTGCCACAACCAGTTGCACCAACAATAGCAATTAGGTCACCCTTTTTTTACATCAAGATTAAAATTTTTGAATTAAAGGTTTATCTTTATTATATGAAAAATGCTACATTTTCAATTTTAATATTTCCTAAAAACATCCTTAACATTAACCAAATTAGGCTCCTCATGCTCAATTTCCTCATCTAATAACTCAAAAAAACACGTTTAGCACTAGCGAGAGAATTTTGAAGCTCTGCAACTACACCACTTATTTCATTAAATGGCTTTGTATATGATGAAGCATATGATAAGAAGATATATAAGGTTCCGACGCTTATTAAACCCTTAATCGCAAATAGTGCACCAGTAACACCAACGCTTGCATAAACAAGAGCATTAATAAATCTAGTTGTAGGATTTACAAGTGATGATAAAAATTGGGCTTTGACACCACATTTATGAAGTCTTTGATTAATTTCTTTAAATCTTGCTATACTATTATCCTGATAATCATAGGCTACTACTAAATGAGACTGTTCAAACATTTCATTCATTAATCCAGACATTTCCCCCTTAATTTTAGATTGTTCCTTAAATACCTTATAGCTTAGCTTAGCAATTAGTGAAGCACATATTAAAGAAAGTGGGGTTAAGACAATAACAACAAGTGCAATTGGCCAAGAAATACTAATCATAAAGCCTAGGGTAAAGGCAATAGTTAAAAACACCACTTAAAAAGCTGGGTAAATGTTTGAAGCATTCCATCACTAATTTGATCAATATCAGTTGTAATTCTTGATAAAAATATCACCATGAATGTGATGATCAATATAAGCAATTGGTAAATTAGTAATTTTAAAGAAAGCATCATTACGCATTCTATAAACAAGCTTATATATAACATCATAAATTATAAAAATTTAATAAATAATTAGCCAATGCACCTATACTTAAAGTACCAAGTAATGTATAAATTATTTTCATTACTAAATCAAAATCTACATTATTCTTTTCAACCATCGCATCAATTGCCTTACCAACAATAACTGGTATAAACAATGTTGCAGCTACACTAATCATTGCAAAAATAAAGGCTATAATAAGAAGCCATGCTTCTTTTTTTAGAATATGATATAATTCTTTTTAGCGTTAACATTAGTTATTACCTCCCTCTTGGGAAACATAAATATCCTTGTAAACACTAGATGTTTTCAATAATTCCTCATGCTTACCAATTCCTACAATTTTAGCATCATCAATCGCTATAATAGCATCACTATTTTTAATAGATGTTACACGAGCTGAAATAATAATTATCGTTAAAGTCTTATTTAATCCTCTTATTGCTTTTCTTAACTCAAAATCAGTTTTGTAATCTAGAGCACTAGAAGAATCATCTAAAATTAAAACCTCAGGCTTTCTAACAAGAGCCCTAGCAATTGATAATCTTTGCTTTTCGCCTCCTGAGAAATTCTTTCCACCCTCTAAAACAATAGTATCTAAGCCATCTGGCTGGCGCATAACAAAGTCATAGGCTTGAGCGTTTTTTAATGCCTCAATAATTTCATCATCACTAAATTTCTCGCCAAAACAAATATTATCTCTAATAGTTCCAAAAAAATTAAAGAGCTCTTTTTGCAAAAACAGGAATTATTCTACTATGTAGATACGTCAAATCATAATCCTTTTAAATTATTACCATTAAAATAAATATTACCTTTATTTGGATCATAAAAGCGATCTAACAAACGAATAATAGTTGATTTACCACAACCAGTTGAACCAATTATTCCGATAGTTTGTCCTTCTAAAATTTTAAAGCTAGCATTTTCTAAAGCATTATTAGCATCCTCATTATAAGCAAATGAAACATTATCAAAAACAATTTTTTTTCCATTGCATAGCCAGAAGTTAGGCTACCATTTTTTATACTTGAAGATGCAGCAAAAACCTCATTTATTCTACTAGCTGATGCTGAAGCCTTGGTAAAAATAACAACTAAATTAGCTACAACAACTATAGCCACTAAAATTTGATTCATATAATTAGCTAAAGCAGTCATATCACCTTGAGAAATAACTCCACTATTAACTCTAAATGATCCAAAATATAGAATTAAAACAATAGCCCCATTAACAATAATAGAAATAATTAGATTCAACAAAGCACTTATTCTTCCAACTCTTATCGAATCACGCTTTAAATCATTCGAAGAGCTATCAAAGCGATTCTCTTCGTATATTTCCTTAGAAAAAGGCTCTAACAACTCTAGCTCCACTTAGATTTTCTTTAGTAATAGTTGTTAGATTGTCTAAATCACCCTGAACCTTTTTTTATTCTTAGGAATATTAATCATCATAATAAGGAAAAATAAGTCCAAAAAAATTAATAAGCCTGTAGTTAAAAAAAGATGATAGAAAGACTCTTAGAAATAAAAAAAGACATCAATGTTGCACCAATAACGATAAATGGTGCTCTAACTACTAATCTGATAAGCATCGCAACAGATGTTTGAACCTGATTAATATCATTTGTCATTCTTGTCATCAATGATGAAATCTTAAATTCATCAATTTCTTTAAATGATAACGAATTTATATGCTCATATAAATCATTACGAAGTCTTGTTCCAACCCCCTGAGAGGCTTGGCAAGCAAAATATTGACAAACAAGGGTAGAGCACAAACCGATTGCTGCAGCTAAAACTAAAATACCACCCATTTTCCAAACATAGACACTATCTAAATTTTTTTAACTCCCTTATCAATAATTGAAGCCATAATTAAAGGAACAATAAGCTCAAATATTGCTTCGATTAATTTAAACATTGGTCCTAATATAACCTCTTTTTTTATAATACTTTAAATATTTTTTATATAGTTTAAACATTTTATCACTCCAATACTAAATACGCCTTTTATTATACCACAAAAATATAGTATACTATTTATATATGATATATATATCTACTAAATAATTTTTGTATAGGTGATTTTTATGAATTTAAAGCAATTGTCGTATTTTGTAACAGTAGTTGAATCAGGAAGTATTTCAAAGGCAGCTAAAAAGCTTCATATGTCGCAGCCTCCTCTATCAAGACATATGCATCTACTTGAAGAGGATTTAAGGGTTAAGCTTTTTCAAAGAGAAATAAACTCATTAAAGCTTACACAAGAAGGCGAAGAATTATATAAGCGTGCTTATGATTTACTAGAGCTTGCAGCAAAAAAACTGAAAAAGGCTATTTTAGAATTAAATAAAAAAATGAATATAAAAACCTTAGAAATAGGTATGGTTTCATCATCAATTAATTATTTGCTCGACAAGCCTATTTATGATTATTTAAATAAAAAAAGCTAAAGCTTTCTATTCACGAGGGTAATACCTATGAGCTATTAGAACAGCTTAATCATCATATTATTGATTTAGCAATTTGTAGAACCCCATTTTCCTACAATTTATATGAACATAAAAAAAGCTTTGTGATGAAGAAATGATTTTTAGTAAGCAAGAGCAAATTAAAGAATTCATATTCCATTTCTGATTTAGATAATGCTCCCATGATTATATATCGTCGCTTTAAAACCATTATTCAAACCCTTTTTAGTGAAAAAAACGCCTCACTTAATATAATTATTGAGGTTGATGATGCTAAAAGTGCCATTCTTTGGGCCAATACCAATATTGGAATTGCCATAGTTCCAAAATCTATATTTAAAGCGTTAAATACCAATTTATATTCAGCTTCTTTAAATGAAGAAGCACTTAATACATCATTAATGGTGATTCTTAGAAAAAAATGAAAAAGAAAAAGGAAATTCTTGATTTTAAGAATTTCCTATAAAACTTATTTATCTTCCTTATTATCTTCGCTTTCTTCTTTAGCTTGTTCTTCCTTATGATGAATTTCTTTCTCTTTAACAAATTCAGATGCTTCAGTTAATTTCTTATTAGTTGCTATAATAACCTTTAAAGCAACAAAGATTGAAAGCGCAATGATTAAGAAATCAATAATTGTTTGTATAAAATTACCATAATTTAATGTTACAGCTGCTTTAACAATTTCTCCTTCTTCATTAAGTACAGCTGGAACAAGAGTTGCCTTTAGCTCCGTAACATTAACCTTACAAATAACACCAATTACAGGCATTATAATATCATTTACTAAGCTTGAAACAATCTTATTAAACGCACTACCAATAATCATACCTATAGCCAAATCTAATACATTTCCCTTTTTAATAAATTCCCCAAACTCCTTAAAAAACTTCATAAAATGCATTTCCTTCCTTCATATACAATAATTATAAGACAAAAATATTTTTAAGAAGCAAGGTAAAAAAACAAAATTTCTTATTTACTTTTTCATTTTTTTATATAATGGTTGATAGTGAAAAAAATGGAGTAAGATTTATGAAGAATTATTTAATGATATTTATAAGTGCAATTATTGCAGGACTATTTATTGCCTTTGGCGCCACCTTATATTTAACAAGCGCTATTCATGATGGCTATTTTTTTATAAAAATAATAGGGTTTCTTTCCTATTTGGAATTGGTTTATTTACTATTATTCAATTTAGCTTTTGGTTATATACAGGCAAGGTAGGCTATATCTTAGATAACAAACCAAAATATTTATTAAGTCTACTTGTTTGTTTAATTGGTAATATTCTAGGTGTATTCATTCTATCCTCAATTCTAAAGCTAACTCATATTATTAATAATGAAATAATTAATTTATGTAAATCAATGGTTGAGACTAAGCAAAATGAGTCATGGTATGAGGTTATCATTTTATCAGCAATGTGTGGAATAATGATTTATCTTGCTGTTGAAGGGCACAAAAAATGCGAATATGCCTTTGGCAAGGTTATTTTCGCATTTATGCCCATAGTTTTATTCATTCTATGTGGTTTTGAGCACGTTGTTGCAAACGTATGTTATTATACATATGCCGGATTATTTAATGGTAAGGTTGTTTTATATTTTTCTACTTATGGCAATCGGTAATGGCCTAGGCTCATTATTCTTTGATGGTAGTAGAAAAAAATAATAAATAAATTAAAGGCTTAAAGCCTTTTTTTATTTATAAAACATTTTTTTAACTAATATAATTCTTGTATCATATTTTTTTCGTTATATAATAGAACGAATCATCTATTCCACTAAAGGCATATAATGAAAAACATTTGATCAACAAACTTATAAATATTTATTTTCTAATAAATAATGATTAATATCATATTATTCTCAGTATTTTTTCCTTTTTTTAACAACCATAAAAACCATAATAATATTACTAACAAAAAAATACTTATTTTAATTCATTATTCCCATTTAGCATCTGCATAATTTTTTTGGTAAAAGATCAATACCTGCAAGCCTAATATATCCATTCTTATTACCAGTCGAGCCATCAGGTCCTACTGTCCTAAATCCTTCTAAATAGCTCTCTGTAATTTCTTCATCAGTATTAATAAGCTTATAAGGATATCCACCAAAAAAACAAAAATAACCTTGTTTACCATCAATCAAGCAATTATCTAATTTATAAATACTTAATGTTTGAGTAGATTTTTTTCTTGATTTCTATAATATTATTTCCAGAATAAGTATAATAAGAATACTTATATGTTAAACTATGAGACCAATTATCCTCATCAATTTCAATAGTACCAAAAATTCCCTTTATAATAAAGACTATATTTATTATTGGAATTAATAGTTAATCTTATTGTTAAATCATTGCTATATCTACTTCCACAAAAAAATATTGGTTTCTTCAAGCATCTTCTTCTCATTTTCATTTTGTGATACCATATTACAAGCCGTTAAAAGAATCAAAGACAAAAAAACAAAAACAATAAACAACCTTCTTCATATCTTTTTACACCTCATTTATAAATAGTTATTTTTATATAATAAGTATAGCATATTCCTTAAAAAAATGAAAAATCAAATAATTATTTTAAATATTAAATAAATTAAGAAAAATGGCATTGTAATTACTATTTATATTATTATTGACTTATATTTGAATAATAACGATGATTGAAAAATACTTTTTGGTTCTTATTTATCCTAATATCAGTTATTACCTCTATTTACATAATTATCTATTGTTAATATCTTTTTTTGCATACAGACTAAAAAAATTTACATGTCTAGAAACACAACATTTGATACAACTTCATACCCCTATTAAGCAAATGAAAAAGCCATCCTCAATGGATTGCTCATATTCTTTATCTAGTTTTTCAATATAAGAATGGACTTGCTTGTCGTTTTTTTCAGGTATTCTTTTTGCCTTTAAAAAAATCTTTTTATACTGCTGGTTCTGCAAGTTCACCAGTAAATTCTGCTCTGCCATTTCTACCCTCACAATAGTGACACTCTTTTACTTTATAAACTTCGTGAACAATTCCGCCAGTAGCAGATAACACATAAGGATAATTCTTTGCTTTTTCAGATCTAACTTCCAAGCAGAACGTGTACAGTCTTTTTTGATTAAGCTAATAAGCTTTTACTTTAATTATCATATATTTTGGATTCTTAACACTATCAACATACTCTTTTGCAGATAAATCCCTTTTTCTTTGGCTTTCGCTTCCATTCCACGACGATTTTTGGTATAATTTTTATGTACACGATATTTATAGAAAAAAACGCCATGGGAAACTACACCGCCCCGCCAAAGATTCTGGCCCAAAAAGCCGAAAGGGACGATCGTCAAGAAGATCAAATCCGACTATTACGTCTATTCCCATTTGCAATACAAGGATGAGAAGATGGGAGATTGGACCTTCTCAAATGCAAATTCAAAAAAATCGTTTGCATTGAAAAACGTCAAGCCGTTTTCCCGTGTTCTTTTGTTATTTCCTATTTTTTGTTTGTGGGTTCGATGATTTTTCTTCTTCGGTATCTTATGATATGGTAGAACGAAAAGGAATCAGATCTTTATCAGTCATCATTGAAGAGATAGTTCTAATAGAAAGCTGTAAGGAATAGTCTACAGTGTTATCAAAAATATATTAACATGTATTCAATAATAATTGAATATTAAATAGATGTTTACATTAAATAATTAATACAAATATATTATACGAGGAAATTTATATGAAAAACAGTAAGTACTTATCCTATGAATCATCAAAGTGATATCTGTATCGATGTCACTCTAACGATTGAATTCGATGCAAAACCGGTTCTGAATCAGAAGGGTTTCATCAGAATCTATGATTATGATACAGACGAGCTTGTGGATGAATTGGATCTGAGTATTCCTTTTGGACCTACGGCTCCAAGAAACAATCCGGAGGCTAGATATACTACCGACTACCGATATAAGAGCGAAAACATCACGAATAAGAATACGAAGGCCGGGAGTCTATCCATGGAATACAGGAGTTCTCCAGATCCTTATCAGCTGACGATCATCGGTGGTTTTAAGGAAGGGTTTCATTTCTATCCTGTCATCATCAAAGATGATAGAGCGATGATCCAGCTTCACCATAATCTTTTAGAATACGGGCATAAATATTATGTCTTGATCGATAAAGAGGTATTCGATGGTTTTGATGGAATCGATCATAAAGACGGATTCTACTTCTCCACGAAGAAAGAAAGACCTATCGGAAACAGGTTCGTCGTCGATAAGAATCACGGGGATTTCTATACGGTTCAGGGAGCAATCGACAATATTCCCGATTTTTCCGATGGGAAATACTTCGTCGATATCAAAAACGGTGAATATGAGGAATTGGTCTATTTCAGAAACAAAAGCAATATCGTCATCACCGGAGAAAGTAAGGACGGTGTCTTGATCCATTATGCCAACAATGAGGTATTCAATCCCCATCCAGAATATGTGAAGACGAATGAAAAGGTAGGTACCTTCCCGTCAAGAAGAGCTGCGTTTTTTATGGACAACTGTCATGGTATCGTGATGAGAAATCTGACCGTGAAGACGGATCTGCATGGTCAGGCTGAGGGACTTCTTGTTAACGGATACGATAACTGTTTTGAGAATATCCATATCATAGGTAGTGGGGATGCGCTTCAGACCAACGGTCCCGCCTATTACAGAAACTGCATCATCGATGGAGAGGGAGATACGATTCTAGGTAGAGGCCCGGCTTTCTTCGAGAATACGACACTGAATAGCCAGGGTGCTTTTATGTGGATCAGAAACGGCAAAGAGAACCACGGGAATGTCTTCGTCAACTGCATGTTCAACGGATTGGATGATGATGCTACGATCGTAAGACTTCCTGACAATAAAGGAATCAGTTATCCTGACAGCGAATGCGTATTGATCAACTGCACTCTAAACCACGTTCCGGATATCGGATATGGGCCTATTGAGGGTGTCTCTAAAAAGGCAAGATTATGGGAATATGGTAGCAAGGATATTCATGGGAATGAGATTGATGTCAGACATCGAAACAACGTAGCTAGGATATTGAGAGATGAGGATAGGGATATCATCGAAAAATACATAGATTATCATTATGTTCTAGGCGATGATTTCAAGATATCTCTTTAATTCTGTAGCACGGTTTTTATGCATTTTTCATGGATGATATGACATACTAATGCATAAATCTGTGCGGATGCACAACTTTTTCCATTGCTTCTTCGATGTTTTTTTCATGAATCTTTTTTCATATCCCCATTAAATCAGCAAATGACCTGTACGCCTAAATCAAGCAGTTTATACCTAAAAATAAGCGAAATAGCCATATAAAAACGAAAAAAAGGACTGATATTTGTTAGTATCAATCCTTTTTTTCGATATGGTCCCGCGACAGGAATCGAACTCGCATATTTCATTTCGTTATGTTTGGCTATGCAAGAATTCCAAAAAAATAAAAAAAGCACTGCCAGGTACTTTTCTCTAAATCTAATTTAACGATTATTTAGAGTAGCCTTATCTTGACTTCCTCTATTTGTATTATATGCGAATTTAGATTAAATATCAATAAAAAAATATTTATTAATATTTTCTTTATATTATAATCACTTCTATGGAAGTCAATAGCGGTACTACTACAAATCACATGAGGAGGTGGTACTTATTCATATATGTATAAGTCATCCACTTATGTTATGGAGGACTCTATCTTATGATTGTATAATTGCCATACTATTAAACATTATTGTATCAATATGCAAAGTAGTGCAGCTAATACTAAACTTCAAGAAAAAGAAATAAAAATTCTTGAAGCTCATAGGAAAGAAAAAACACCGTTGCAGCGTTGCTTTCCTATAAACATTCAACTATAGGAGTAGGTCGTCTCTTTTAATAATATCATATTCAAACATCTGATTCGCTTCCCTAGTATCTTGGATTATATCCAGGTTGATTGATATCTGCCTCGTGTGTAATATATCTTTTATCAGCGTATTCATCAAATAGAATGGTAGATTCAATGTAAATACAATCGAAATCGCCATCACTAACCAACTTAATATTGTCATCATCATGTTTAAAATTCGAAGCAAAAGACGCCACAAAAATAAAAAACGGCTTAACAGCCGTGTTTTTTTATCTATGGTGCCCGCGACAGGAATCGAACCTGCACTCCTGAGAACTAGATTCTAAGTCTAGCGCGTCTGCCAGTTCCGCCACGCGGGCAATTGCAACATAGATTATAGCAAATTATAATCATGTTGTCAATATTCTTTTCACACTTTTTGACTATTTTTTTTCATTTTTGTAAGCAAATAATTAGCCATCATTTCATCTTTAAAAAGCGCCAGAATGATAATACTCATAAAGCTTTTCTATTGCTAAATCATAATTCAAATCCGTACTAGCCTTTAAATATCTTAACCAGAGCTCACGAGCTCTTTTAACATTAGATAGCATGTATAGCCTAGCAAATTCACTAAGTCTATAATTAGCTTCACCACTTACTTTACTTAACATCAATAAAGTATATAATTCATCTTCAAAATCCAAATAATTTTTCTTTTTTTAAAGCTATACTTAAATATTTTTTTTGTTCTTAAAAAAATAAAATATCCCATTTTTCGAATATCTTTTGGCCACTTCTTCTTCACTTGAGTTGGCAAAAGATTTAATTTTACTTTTAAGTCGATACTTGGATATTTCTTTCTTAGAATCTAAATAAGCTTCATAATAATCATTATAATATAATTTATCTAAACCATAAGGTAATTTTTTTAATATGGATTTATTAAGCTTCAAGAATTCTAAATAGTTGTTATTATAAGGATAATTAAAAACTTATAAAATCATTTCTTACTAGGGAATAAATAATTTTATAATTAACATTCTTTCCTTTTTAAAAAGATACGGAATATTAATCTCATATATTTCTTCTAAATAAATACACTTACGTTTATAATTCAAGTTATATAAATCAACTTCAATTTTATAACCTTTATCATTATATTTAATTTTATTATATTCACATATTTTATCTATGGCCTTTTGGGTTTCCAAAAATATATTTAAAGCCAAGCTCAAAGCTATTACAATCATATTCATTTAAATATAGTTTATCAAAGCTAATTGTTTTCGTCAAAGTCTAAATATTCATATAATATCTTATTATTGTATAGCCTATTCTTTATTAAATTTGGATCAACAAAGATTGCTGATGCCATAATTTCTGATGCAATATTCAAATTGTCCTTTTTTTAAGAAATAATTATAATTATTATTGTCTGACTCTAATAAATAATAAGGAATAAATTTTCTTTCAATATTCATACCTAAATCATTAATAAATACCATAGATTTTTATATTAGAAGCTCTTTGTCTTATTTTTTCCTTTTTAATTCATTTTCAGCAATTTCGTTTCCCTTAAATATATAAATCTTATATTCTTTATTTATATAGCTATTTATATCCTTTTTTTCATTAAAAATCACCATTAGATATATATGCTTTATTTAGAGTTTTTTTATTCATTAATATGGGCGATAAGGCATATATGGATTATATGGTATGTAAGGCTGTGGTGGATAATAAGGCTGTACCTGAGGCTGATTTTTATTTAAAAAGATAAATGGTGTAGTTACTAATACTCCTGCCAAAAAAATGGTAAAATAGGTCCGGCAAAACGATCATTTTGATATCCTCTTGGATAATAGTAATAATAAGGATTCATGACTTTATCCCCTTTATTAGATTGTTAAGATCGAAGCCCTCAAAAAAATTTAGGAATTCCTTCCATAATACTTTCTCTTTCGTTATGTATTGGAATAATTGAGGAAATCCCATCCTTTATTTGTAAAAAAACAAATTGGTTCATAATTTAAGCTACCATTTAAAAGCATTTCCGCCATTATCCTTAATATTAGTTACTAAAGAAAAAAATAATTTATCTTAGTTTTAAAAAAATAGGAATAATAGTTGTATCATCATTTTACACCAATTCCCTCACCTGCAACAATATTTGTTTTCAACAAATCAAATATTTTATTTAGCTCCTCCATAAAAAAACCTCCAAATTTAAATTAAAGAGCTTAACTCTTCATTTTAATATATGCAGGTCTTAGTTTTTTTGGTTATTAATATATTTTAATTGTTTGTGGAGTACCATTATAATATCCGTAAATTGTTAGATATGATCTATTTAAATTAGAACTACTATCTGATCTAAATATTAATCTTAGTCCCGTCAAAATAATTTCTTCATCACTTTTAAGACTTGGAACAACAACATTACAGGTACTATTTGGCATAGTAAATTCGTAATATTCAGATTTTCCTATTATTCTTGTTTTAATTTTTTTGAATAATTAAAAATCACTTAATGTAACATAAAAATGCCCCATATTTATTAACATAATCATCATGGCTCATAGCAAATGTTTCAACAAGCTTATCATCAAGCATCTTTGAAACAATTCCATCTTTATAGCTATAATCAATATTATCACCATTTATTCTATACCAATAGTTATCTTCATTTCGTGAATATTCCTCATCACGATCATTTATTTTCAATGATAAAGAACTATATTGACCATCACATTTAATTTTTGTTTCAATAATATAGTTCTTAATATTATTTATTTCTTCTTCAGTATATGGTACATTTCGACACCCACACAACAAAAAAATCATCATTAAAGCAATTAATAATTTCTTCATTTAATTCACTCCTCATTTTTCGTTTATTTTACCACAAAAATGAAAAAAATAAAAATAGGACTTTGCCTATTTTAAATCTAATTGTATTTTATATTCCTTACCCCCAAATATGTATTTGGTATAAATAGGCAATGAGTTCATTTTTTTCTTAACAATTGTCCATACCATGGGAAATCAAAATCTTTAGCCTCAATTACTTTATTTAACTCATCACAATCAATAATTTCATTTAATATACTTTCTCCTTTTTAAAGCCTCTTGTAATTTTTAAAAATTAAACTATTAGCTAATTTTTTTACTTTGACTTTTTAGGATAAGGACTCTTCTTTCTTTTATAAATTTCCTTAGGAAGAATATTTATATATGCTTCTCTTAAAATATTTTTTTCAGTTTTATCATAATATTTATAATTGAAGACTACATTATATAAATATTTAACAAAAATCCTTATCAGCAAAAAGGAACAAGCATACAAACACCTAAGCCCTCAGCAATCTCACTAGCTCTTTTTCAATAGATTTTGCATAAAGTAATTAATGTTTAACTGATAAATGAGCTTATCATTATTTGGTGCTTTAATTTTTATTTAAAAAAATGAATCATATTCATCTTTAACATATTGCCCTAAATCTATTCTTATTGATTTATTAATAAGCTTATTTTTTTAATATCAGTTCCTCTAATCCAAGGAAAGCCAGTTAATTCTTTTTTTAGCATAGCTCCAAGGATAGCCACAAATTAGTTCATCACTACATTCACCACTAAATATTTTCATTATATCCTTTATTCTTAATACCCTCTAATAAATAAATTAAAGATGAATCAATTGTTGTCATTCCTGGAGCATCTCTTAACAATACTGCTGTTTTTAAATTTTTAATTATTTGCTCATTTGTTATTAAAAGCTCATTGTGCTTTAATTTATTAGGGACTGTAACATAATTTATATTCATCGCATCACTAGAAGTTTCAAAGCTATTAGCTACAAAGTCTTTATTATTATCTTCATAATTAATGCTAAAGCTTGCAATATCCTTATTATATTCTTTCGCCATAAGCGTTATAATTGTTGAATCTATACCGCCAGATAATAATGATGCATATTTACCAACTGGTAAAGTTCTTTTAATCGCTTTGTTTAATAACGACTTTAGTTTTTCCTTAGCCTCATCAAAGCTGTCCTTAAATTCATAATCTTTAAGCTCAAAATAAGTAATTTCTTCAAATTTATCAGTTATTTTTTTAAATATGAACCAATACTAACCTCATATAAATCCTTATAAATTGTTTTTCCTAAGCTATTTGATGGTCCCATCCCAAAAAGTTCACATAAGCCAGTCTTATCAACAACAATATGATCTAATCTTTTTAATATTTCACCCTTTCGACTCGAAAGAAGAACTTTTTTTCCATCATTAAAAATAATATGCACTCTTTATTCCTATGTGATCTCTTCCTAAACAGATACCAAAAATCATTAATATAAACAAACGAAAAAAATTGCCATACAAATTATTTATACTATCTATTCCATACTTATTTATATACATTAATAAAAGCTCAGTAGTATTAAATAAATCAATATCGACATTTAAACAATCCTTAAATAAATCAAGCTCATATAAATCACCCTTAAGACATAATAATGAATTATTATTCACAGCAATTTTTAAATCACCATAATATAATAAGCAATCATTAAAAAAATGATATGCTTATCAATACTGATATCACTAGACTCAAAACCCTTAATTAGACAAAAATCATTCAATTATAAACACCCAAAATTAACATATGACACTTTTTTACAAAATGTGCTATATCTATAAAAAAATTATTGCAAAATCAAAAAGAATATGCTATATTATGTAAGGTATATTATACATTTTGGAGGCTTTTATGTCAGAAAAGAAAAAATATAAATTATTCTATGTAATTGCAATTACGTTTTATTTCTTTAGTTTTGTGTATTCAATAGCAAACCTATACAAAGAAATTACATTGACTCACTCTCAAGCTATCTTATCCGCAATTGAATGTATTGTAGCCGTTGTTTGCTTATTCCTACCAAGACTAGTTGAAAAGCTATTTCAGGTTAAAGTAAGCTTCCATGTATCTTTGTTCTTAGCAATCTATGTATTTTGTGCCGTATTTCTTGGAGAGGTATGCGAATTCTATTATAAAATATCATTTTGGGATTCATTCCTTCATGTGCTTATGGCATTCTTCTTAGCATTTTTAGGATATATGATTGGTAATCAATTCTTCAACGAGCCAAACAAAAGAAAATCAATGATTGTCATTGCCTATACAAGCTTTTGCTTTTGTATGGCTGTAGGGGCAACTTGGGAATTAATTGAATTTACTATTGATTCACTTTTTTTGGAACAAATATGCAAAAGTTTATTCCAGAAGTAAAAAGAACTATGGAATACTGGTGATGCCTTTAAAAATTCTAAAAGGAACAGATGCTGAAATTGCTACCTTCTTCCGTGAACCAAAAGGCTATAAATATGCATTAATGGATACAATGGAGGATTTAATTTGCGACTTTGTTGGTGGAGCATTAGGGATGATTGTTTGCTGTGCAATATATAAGGATAATCAGGAATTCTTCTACCATTTAATGAACTCAAAAAAATCATCCTTATGAATTCAAGGATGATATTAAGGTAATATCTAAATAATAAAATAGCTTATGGCACATTAATTTGTGCCTTTTTTTTATAAAAAGGGCTTTAGGAATTAATCCTAAAGCCTATTATTTTATAAATTATTCAGCATCAGCCATTGCTTTATATTTAGCCCAGCGCTCCATTGCATCCTTCTTGTTAGTTTCAAGTAAGATTTGAGCCTTACTTGGATTAACCTTTGTTAATTGAGCATAACGTCCTTCATTCATTAAGAAATCATTATATTTATCCCAATTAGGTTCCTTGCAATCAAGTGTAAATGGATTCTTTCCTTCTTCTTTCAATTCAGGATTAAATCTGAAGATTGGCCAATAACCACATTCGGTTGCTAACTTAGCTTCCATTTGTGACATATATAAGCCCTTCTTAATATTATGAGCAATACATGGAGCATAAGCAATAACAATAGATGGACCATTGTAAGCTTCAGCTTCCTTTAAAGCCTTAATAACCTGGTTAGGGTTAGCACCATGACAAATAGTTGCAACATAAACATGACCATAGCTCATTGCAATTGAAGCTAAATCTTTTTTTCTTAACAGGCTTACCTGCAGCAGCAAACTTAGCTATTGCACCAATACGGCTTGATTTAGATGCTTGACCACCAGTATTTGAATAAACCTCTGTATCAACAACTAAGATATTAACATCTTGATTATTAGCGATAACATGGTCTAATCCACCATATCCGATATCATAAGCCCAACCATCACCACCGATGATCCATTGAGAAATCTTAACTAGATAATCCTTTAATGATAAAAATTTCTTTAGCATATGGAGCATTGATATTACTCATAGCTTCAACAATCTTTGGAGCAAGCTCCTTAGTCTTTTCACCAGAAGCACGATTTAATACCCACTCCTCGCATAAAGCCTTAACATCAGCAGGCATTTCATCATAATTTAATACCATAACATTTTGGATACGATCACGTAACGTTTCAACAGCCATTCTCATACCAAAGCCAAATTCAGCATTATCCTCAAATAATGAGTTAGCCCAAGCTGGTCCACGACCATTTGCATTTGTTGTATATGGTGAAGATGGATAAGAGCCTGAATAAATTGATGAACATCCAGTAGCATTAGCTACAAGCATACGATCACCGAATAATTGAGATACAGCCTTTACATATGGAGTTTCACCACAACCACCACATGCACCACTAAATTCAAATAAAGGCTTAGAGAATTGAACATTCTTAACATTAGCATTACCTGCTACATCACCCTTATATGAAACATGATTATAGAAATAAGCACTAATTTCAGCCTCATGATTTTCACGAGCTGCACCCATTGGATGAGATGTTAAAGCCTTTGCCTTAACAACAGTACCATCTGCAGCCTTTTGTGGCTTACCAGGACAAACTGTTAAACAAACACCACAACCAGTACAATCAAGAACTGAAACAGATAAGCTATACTTATAGCCCTTGAAACCTGTTGCATCTAAGAACTTAGCACCCTCTGGAGCATTCTTAACCTCTTCCTCTGTGCAAAGGAATGGACGAATTGCAGCATGTGGACATGCAAATGCACATTGGTTACATTGAATACAATTTTCTGGATTCCATAGAGGAACATCAGTTGCTACACCACGCTTTTCATAAGCTGCAGTTCCTTGAGGCATATGAGCATCAGGATAATCCTTAAATGCTGATAGAGGTAATGTATCTCCCTCAATTGAATTAATTACATCAGCAATCTCACGAACAAACTTTGGACGACTATTGTCAACCTTCTTAACCTCAGCAGTTAGATTAGCCCACTCTGGATTAACCAAAACCTCAACCAATCTTGTTCCACCAAGATCAATGGCCTTATGGTTAGAATCAACAAGCTCTTGACCCTTACGTAAATAAGTCTTTGTTGCAAATTCCTTCATATGTTGTAGAGCCTCATCATAAGGCATAACATTTTGATTTAATTTGAAGAATGCAGATTGCATTACAGTATTAACACCAAGACCGGCACGGAAACCACATTCCTTTGCAGCCTGATATGCATTAATGATATAGAATTTAGCATGCTTCTTAGCTAAAATAATCTTATATGAATTAGGTAATAATTCTTCAATCTTATCAGCTGGACAAACTGTATTTAATAAGAAAGTACCACCATCACGTAAGCCTTTAATCATATCAAATTTATTTAGGTATGCATCCAAAGAGCATGAAACAAAGTGAGGCTTGTTTACTAGATAAGTTGAACGAATTGGTTTCTTACCAAAACGTAAATGTAATCTAGTAGAACCACCAGACTTCTTAGAATCATATGCAGCATAGCTTTGAGCATATAAATCTGTATAATCACCAACAATCTTAGAAATATTTTTTTTACAAGCACCTACTGTACCATCTGAACCAAGACCAAAGAATAATAATTCTGTTGTATCCTTATCAGCAGTATCAATAGATTCAGAACAATCAATTGATTTATAAGTGATATCATCTGTAATACCTACAGTAAAGCGATCAAATGGATTTTGGCTAGTTAAATGCTTATATACACCATAAACCATATCTGGAGTTGTATCCTTACTAGAAAGACCATAACGTCCGCCAATAATCATAGGCTCATTCTCTTCGCCATAATATACAGCCTTCACATCAAGATATAATGGCTCACCAACAGAACCTTGTTCAATAGTTCTATCAAGTACAGCAATTCTCTTAACAGTCTTAGGCATTGCATTTAAGAAATATTCCTTAGCAAATGGTCTATATAAATGAACGATTAAAACTCCAACCTTAGCGCCCTTATTAGTCATATAATCTACAACCTCACGAGCACATTCAGTAACAGATCCCATTGCAACAATAACATCAGTTGCATCCTTTGCACCATAATATACAAATGGAGCATATTCTCTACCAGTTGCCTTAGAAATTGCCTTCATATATTCATTAACAATTCCAGGAACCTTAGCATAATATGTGTTTTGTAATTCACGTGTTTGGAAATAAACATCATCGTTTTGAGCAGTACCACGAGTCTTAGGATGTGCAGGGTTTAAAGCCTCACTTCTAAACTTGGCTACAGCCTCACGATCAAGTAATGAATCAAGTACATCGTAATCGATTGGTTCAACAGTATTAACCTCATGTGATGTTCTAAATCCATCAAAGAAATGAAGGAAAGGAATGCTTGATTTAATAGCAGCTAAATGAGCTACACCAGCTAAATCCATAACCTCTTGAACAGATGATGAGCATAGCATTGCAAAGCCAGTTTGTCTACAAGCCATAACATCTTGATGATCACCAAAAATTGCTAGAGATTGTGCAGCAATTGAACGAGCTGATACATGAATAACGCCTGGTAAGCATTCACCAGCTACCTTATACATATTAGGAATTTTTAACAATAATCCTTGAGAAGCAGTATAGGTAGTAGTTAAAGCACCAGCCTGTAATGATCCATGAACAGTACCAGCAGCTCCTCCTTCTGATTGCATTTCAACAACCTTAACAGGCATACCAAATAGATTCTTCTTACCTTGAGATGCCCATTCATCAGTATACTCAGCCATTGGAGATGACGGAGTAATAGGATAGATTCCAGCAACCTCTGTAAATGCATATGATGCATATGCAGCAGCATAGTTACCATCTATCGCCATACGTTTTACATCTTTACTCATAATTTTCCTCCTAATGAGATTTTTTATCAATTCTATTATACCGCTAAAAAACCTAACATTCAAGACTAATCTCTTTTTATTAAATATTATATATTTAATTTTTTTCTATTTGATTATTTATTTCATCAATAGTCCCTCTATCTAATAAACCAAGTTCACGCCTTGCCTCTATATTTCCAAGTAAATACTTAATTCCAAGTGGCGATGCACTCATAGTTATCTTAAACAAATCATAATAATTTAAAAAAACTCATCACATTTTGGAAAAATCATCAATAATTTTTTTCTTATAATATTTGGATATTTATTAGCCATAACACTAAATAATCCAAAGCTTTTTAAATAGCATTCCTGTAAGAATTTTTTTATATCATCACCAGTGTATATCCTAAAATCATCACAAGAAAGCTGTGATAATCTAATCATATATTCACTATCAGGATTAGCATTTTTTTAATGCCTATTATTCTTTTATGATTTTTCTCAAAAATTTTAATTTCTTCAATTCCAATATGACATCCACATCTTTTTAGGTATTTCATAAAGAATAATTGGTTTATCTAATCTATCAGCAAGCTCCATATAAAAAAATTTATTATTCCTTGTTTTTGTTGGTCTAATATAGGGAATAGGTGAAATTAAATAACTATCAATTTCAATGTGTTTAAGCATTTTTTTGCTAATCCAACAATTTCCTCTATCGTTTCTTCCTTCTAAACCTACAATAATCTTTTTTTCTTATACTTTTTGTCTTACAAACTCAACAATTTCAACTTTATCTATATCCTCAATAAGCCTTGCTTCACCTGTACTTCCAAGTAATAACAATCCATCGCTTTCTATTTCAAGACTTTTTAATTAAATTCTCAAGACTCAAATAATCTATTTTTTTCCATCCCTAAAAGGGCGTAACAAGCGCCACAATTAATTCCATAAAAAAATCACCTACTATCATTTTATGATAATAGATGATTTTTTTGTTACGACTTCCTTTTTTTATAATTTTTTTGGAATAAGCTCAATAATTAAAACTATAATTACCAAAAATTATACACCAAGCATACACTAAATCATATTCTAAATTATGAGCGCTATTTATAATAACATTACCAACCGAATTAGGTGAGGATGTCATATATTCTCCCATAATAAGAACCTTAAAGCCTAAGCCAATTGCTTCTATTACTGCTTGATAAATATTATTAAATATAAGAGGTAATAAAATTTTAAAAATCCCCCTAAAGCTAATATCACATTCTACCTTCCAAACATCTAATAATTCATTATCAATGGTTAAAGCACCATTTATTGTCACCTCATAAAATAGAGGAATTAAAACAAAACAAACCATAAGCATAGGAGTTAATTTAATATTAGAAAGCATCAAAAATATTAATAGAAACCACAACCGGTATACATCTAAGAATAGTTATAAATGGTTTAATAAAAAATTCTAAATAAAGGAAAAATATATGCTAAAAATTCCTAAAAGCAACACCAATAAATAAACTCACCATTAATGATAACAATAGTCTTAAAATAGTGAATAAAATTAGCTTGTAGGTGCCAAATCTTCCAAGTAGCTTAAAGAATTGCTTAAAAATTAAATTAGGACTTGGAAAAAAATAATTGAATTATCCTTAGTAATAAATATTGTTAGCATAATCAAATAGATAATTAAAAATGCTAGCAATAATACTTAAAAAGCTTTAAATACCTTCTAGAATGCAAAGAATTCTTCATCAACAGCCTCAACATTCATAATTTTTAAAAGATCACCTACTGATTCTTTACATAAAAGATGCCTTAATAAGACTAATGTTACTAGCAGGTATAGCCTTCGCTAAAATATTTTCCTCTGGTAATCCATATGATAATCTATTTGAAATTGCAGCAACCCCAGCATAATCACTATTGCAAAATGAAACAGATGCTTCTAAAGCACTATATAGGCTACTAATAGCATTTTTGATCATTAAATAAATCACTTTTAACAAAAAAACTGCAGCCTGAGGATAATCATCATTATGTATACTCTTCCACAATGATTGAACATCAATTCTATTTATAATAACATTCTTTTTATTAAGCTTACTGCTAATAGTACTAAGGGATGGCTCAGCAATTAAACAAATAGCATTATTATCCTTAGCCAAATAACTTATAGTTTCTGACGTTGAAGCTAGATAAGTTACTGATTTAGGATTTATATTATATTTTTTTCAAATATCTCATTAATAATAAATTCATTAATACTACCTTTACCAAATAAATACAAATCATTATCATTTAAATCAGAAATATCTAGACCAGGTTTAGCAGAAGCAAAAATATAAATTTCCCCAGGTTAATCCCGCCAAAAAGCTTATATTTTTTTATTACTATTATAAAACTTTACACCAAGATTAATAGGAGCATAAATTACATCATATTCATCATTAGTAAATGCTTCCTGCAAAAGCGTTAAATTATTTATTCTATCAACACTATATGAAATATTTTTTTATTTCCTTTTATTATCCTCTAAATAAGCTTGAGCAATAGTAGGAGCTCCAGATGGGGCAATCGCCTTAAATACATATTCATTATTAATTCCACACGAAAATAATAAAAAAAGAACAAAAAAAAGCTTGTAACAAATAAATAAATTTTTTTCATACTCACCTCATAAAAAAGCAGTATTAAAACTGCTTGTTCTTTTCAATAATAATATTCTTAACAAAAATCCTTTAAATCATCTCGCTTTAAAGCAAAATCAATTGTAGCTTCAATTAAGCCCTTCTTAGTTCCAATATCATATCTTTTACCATCAATAGCATAAGAATATACATCCTCACTAACCATCATTCTAAGAATAGAATCAGTAAGCTGAATCTCACCACCAGCACCTTTAGTTTGATTTTCCAAATAAGAGAAAATTGTTGGTGTAAGAACATATCTTCCACCAATGGCAAGATTAGATGGGGCCTTATCTAATGAAGGCTTTTCTACAACACTTTCAAGCTTTAATAAACGTGAAGGTGCTTGATTTGCCATAGGTTTACAAATACCATATTTATTAACCTCACTATGCATAACCTCTAGTGTCCCTAAAATAGAACTATTAGTTTCCTTGAAGGCCTTAAGCATTTGCTTTAAAGCTGGCATTTCATTACCAACATAAACATCATCACCAAGTAATAATGCAAATGGCTCATCACCTATAAAATCTTTGGCACATAAAACAGCATGTCCAAGACCTAACTGCTCATATTGATAAACATATGATACATTTATCTTATTTGCTAGCTCATTAACCATTTCTAGCTCATTATTTTTTCCTTTAGACTCTAAAAACTCATTTAAATCCTTACGTGGCTTAAAATAATTAACTAAGCCCTCGCCACCTTTACTTATAACAAAACAAAAATCAGTAATACCACTTTCCATAGCCTCTCTAACAATATATTCAATTGTTGGTCTATCAATAATTGGTAGCATTGGCTTTAAAACACCCTTTGTAATAGGTAAAAATCTTGTTCCATAACCAGCTGCAGGTATAACTGCCTTTCTAACTTCCTTCATACTTATCTAAATGTTAAGCAAAAGCTTAACATACTCCTTTCACACAATGTGTATAAAAATTTTTATCACATACACTATAATTTGTCAATTTCACTTAACAATCATAAACCTTTTTCCTTTGCGAGACATTAGGATATTTATCTTTATCAACATCAGAAAAAAATTCAGAAGCACTTCTTGTAAAATAACCATAATCATCATATTGCTTTTTGGTAAACAACAATATCACTTAAATCATCAGCACTTTTTGGCAATCAAAAACAATTTTATATTCATTTCCCTTAAAAATGTTTGAAAAATTGTTGCATGTATTTTATCCTCTAAAAATTGTAATAAATTCAAATTCCTCATTATTAATTTTTATATTTCATTTTTTTCATTCCTTTGTATATATTGTTAAAATTTGCATAAAAATACAACTGGGTGATTATATGAAGTATAAGCTTTTAGGTAAGCTCATAGTAATCTTTTTCAGCATATTTGTCCTGCTTATTAATTTATGAAATAACAATTTTTTTAATAACCTAATTTGCTTCAATATACTCCATTTTCTTTTTCTAATTCCCATTTCTTTTCTTCTTTCTATTCTACCACTTATTATTTTTAAAAAAATAGGTTCACAAATCGTGAGCCTATTTTTTTGTCTATTCATTTTCATTAGATTTTGTGTCTTCATCTAAAAGGCTTTTTAGCTTCCTCTAAAAAGCTTATCAGTTTCACTAACTGTCTCTTCATCTTTAACCTCAGTTTCCTTTGTTATAGAAGCATCAACAACATCTTTAGAATTAATCTTAGTAGTATTTCCTTTCATTGGCGCACGCTTTTGATAACGAGTATTATTTTTATTTCTATTAAATAACTTACCACCCTTGAAAATTAATAAGCCAACTAAAACACATACAGCAGCATACATAACCATAATTCCAACAGTTTTCCATACAAGTGAAGCTGGTCTTATATCAGTTGTAGAATAAAACATCTTATAATTTTTCATTAGCAGCAAGATATCTAGTCTTCCATTCTTCAAAGAAAGGATTAAATGTATCCTTGTCATTAGTTGGTGCACATTCATCATGTTTAGCAATCAACTCATCAGCATAACTAAAGAATTCTTCACTCAAATCCAAATTTAAGCCACTTGCGGTAATAATTGCTTCTCCATTACTATTTAATAATGATATACTAGTAATGCTGCCACCAAGCTTCTCATTAATATCTTTTTCACCAATATTAGCTTCAACACATTTCAAGCTTGAAATTGTTGATGTTAAATCATAAGGATTATCTCCTGTTTTTTTACAACAAATGGATAGCTATAGCTTTGTGAATCCCTTCCATTATAAATAATACCAGAATCATTTTTTGTTGTATCCTTTGAAACTGTAATATCAGCAAATGATGTATCCTTTAAGTTAAAGCCATAAACTGAATAGCCCTTTTCAAAGCCCGTATAGCTTTTACCATCAGTTGAAGTCTTAGTTGTTTGTAAAATAGAAGGATAAACTAAAATAAAGCCTTCTTCAGAATCAACTCGTTGAACCTTAGATTCGGCATCAAAATATGATGTAAACATTCTTGCAACATCTTCATATCTTTCTTCCTTTAAGGCTGTTTCAACTATATCATAAACATGATTTACATAACTTGAATAATAGGTTGTATAAGCTAAAAATAACACCCACAACAATTGTAATTGTAAAAAAATAAAAATCTTCTTAATCATTTAATTAAAAAGCTCCTAAAAAAATAATAGTTTTTTTCTCCCTTGCAATGATTGTACTTTATTTTTTTTGTTAAAAAAATCAATAATTTTCTCTTTACAAATTAATTTTTTTAAGTATAATAATATGTGCAAGTCAAAAAAATGGCGTCCGTGGTGAAATGGCTAACACTGTAGATTGTGGCTCTACCATGTGCAGGTTCGATTCCTGTCGGACGCCCCAACTTGTAATTTACTGATACGTTGTATCAGTTTTTTTTTGCAAAAAAAGTACCCTAAACGTACTTCTTATTATAATATTAATTTTAGGATTTTTTTTCATTTCAAATGATAACATACTCTTACATCGTTATGGTAAATAGTTGAAAGAATCCGCCAAGATTATAGTTCAACTATTTTTTTTATTCTTATTATTTAATTTGCTATTCAACAAACTTACCTGTTTTATTATCTTATTGCCATAATAAAACTAGGAAGATAACAAGTAATACTAAAACAATTGAACAGGAAACATTTTAACGCCTTGACATCCTGGAGGACTCAAATATTAAAAAAATATACACCAAATCAACATTCAATGCCATAAAAACATCCTGACAAAAAAAATGAAAAACTGCTATTTCTAGCAGTTATCATTACAAAATAATATTCAATTAATTCTTCATTGCACCAGCAAGTGCTTCTGCTTGCTTCTTAACCTTGAAATCTTCATATTCATCAATTTGACTCATAATCTTCTGCTTAAATTCTTGAGCTCTTGCTATAGCAAAAATAAACATATTCATTTTTAGCAGTACCAGCAGTTGATACAGCAATATTAGCAAATCCAAAAATTCTTCCCCAGAATGTTTCACGAATTTGAACAGTTTGAATCTTATCTAATTTAGAATCCATTATTTGTCTTCTTATTACACCAACTCTACCAACTAATCTTTGATTTGTTAAAGCTAATTCAATCTTAGAAACAACGATTGTTAGCACGATTGCTTTAATTGTTGGAATAAAGAAAAGGCAACATAACAAAATACCTTTAATCCATGCTCCAATTAAAACCAATTTTGTAACTTTTGCTTTAGCTACAACTTCTTCATCCTTTTGTAAAATTCCATCAACATATGACATATTTTTTTCCTCCACTTTTTCTCTCGCTACTTTAATTATAACCCCCCCCGATTTTGTCAGATCTTTTTTGTCTTTTCTTGTTTTTTTATTATATTGTGATATAATTAGAGAAAATATATATGAGGTATACAATATGCAAGATTTATACATAATTAAACTATCTACTGATTATCTAGATCAAATAAAAAGAATATCGAAATGAATGTCTTTTTAAATAACAGCTCTATGGATGGCTGTGGTCCTTTAAGAAAATATGAGAATCCAAATGATTACTTTAAGGAAATGAAGAAATACGAAAAAAAGGAAACACTACCAGAAGGTATGGTAGTATCAACACAATTTTTATGCATTAGAAAAAGTGATAATAAACTAGTTGGAATGATAGATGTCAGACACTATTTTAATGAATATCTCGAAAAATATGCTGGTAATATTGGTTATAGTGTTAGACCATCTGAAAGACAAAAAAAGGTGTTGCAAGCTTTATGTTAAGTGCTGTTAAGCCTTTTTGTAAAAAGTATCGGCTTAACAAAAAAATTTTTAATTTCTTGTCTCGATAATAATACAGCAAGTAGAAAAAAACAATCTTAAAAAAATGGTGGAGTATACGAATCAAGTATTTACGATCCACGAAAAAAATGAAACACTTGAGCGCTATTGGATAACACTATAAAAAAACTAAGGAATTGGAAATCCTTAGTTTTTTTAAAAAATTCTCAGCAAGTGAGCCTTTAGAAATTTTATTTGTTCTCTTTTTTTAGATGAATAAACAAGAGTATTTAAATATAAATCCTGCTTACTTCTATAATCCTCTATTTTTTTCAACAATATTCATATTAAAAAGCATTTTTTTATATACTATATATTCGTCTTTTTTCTTTGAATACATAAAATTATCAGTAATAATATCGAAATTTTTTTAGGGTCATAGCTATATGATGGCTCGCCACTAAATATATTAACACCAAATTGATAATCACTAGACTCTATTCCTAGCAAATTTTTTAATGTTCTATTTAGATCACGCTCAGCCTTAACACTACTTAAAATGCTTGTAATGTCTTCTCCTTGAAGTGATTCGTATATTTTTTTCCACTAGGATCATAAACAATAACTGGAATATTTAATAATATTCTTCGATATTCAAGATCTGTAAGCTCTCTACCATATAGCTTGTCATAACAATCCTTAGGAAGAGCATTTCCATGGTCTCCATATAAAATATACACTGTATTTTCCATATATTTAGAGCTGTTAGTATCGCTTGTTTCCATAATGAAATCATATAAAAAGCTTATCATTAAAATGAATCTGATTTAAATAATTATCAAGCTGATAATTTAATGCACCTAAATTAAAATTATAATGTTCAAAGCCCAGTTCACTAGAAAAAAATCAGGGAATGGATTATGAGGAGTAATAGTTTCAAGGAAGGTATGACATCTTTCACCATTATGTGTAACCTCTAAGAAATATTGATTAGCCCAATTAAGTATTGAATTATCTTTTAATCCAATAATTCAAATATTTATCAGCATTTTCTCTTCTTGGATATAGCTGCTCGTAAGTTTCAAGTCCACGATATTTATTTACCTTATAAAGTCGCTCATGAACATTTTTATGATTATAGAAAACCTCAGTTGTCGGATTATAGGAATACATTACATAATCCTTATTCATATAATCACCTAAGGTCTTCATTTGAAAATCATAATCGTTAAATTCCCAAACAATAGTCATATCACCTGTAGGATATAATCCTGTAAAAATAACAAAATTCCGCATCAGAGGTATTACCAATACCAACATTAGTAAATACATTATTAAAATAGAAGCAATTATCATCTTTAAATAAGTTATTAAAAATTAGGCGTTATTTCTAAGCCCTTATAGGTATTTTTCAAAACAAAAAAAGTCATTGTTGATTCCATTTGAATAGTAAAAAAACATTATAATCCTTTAAAAATACCAGTTTGTTTATCCTTATTTGAATAAGTTTTACCATCAATGAAGTTAACATAGCTTTCCTGATTTTTATTATAATCAGCAAGCTTTAAATAAGTGTCTTCTGTAGAAAGCTTATCGTCAATTAATGTTCTATTATCAATTCTAAAAAAACAAATTCAGATAAATAATAATTATAAACACCAGTATACTGACAACCATATTGCGCATAATCTGATGAATATCGCCAATTTTTTTCTTTAATGAAGTAGTAAAATTTTTGATAAGAAGCAATTTGTAAAAACCACTAGAATAGTTGAAATATGCATAAGCTTTTGCCAAGAAATCTCAATTTTTTTCATTATCAATTTCTTTTTTTATGAACTAAGAAAAATCGAAAGCATTACTACAAATGGTAAAAAAAGACACAATTCTAAAAATAACCAAATAGTTCATAAATCCAATCAAAAAAATACATTAGCAGCAAAGCCACCAGTCGGATTTCTAAAAAAATAGAAAAAAATTAAAGGCGGAAAAATGCTAATTTATAGCTTTTTAGTATAATATCCTAAAACAATAATTCCTAAATTTAAAAGACCTGTAACAACAATTAAATAAATTAAAAATTCTTTTAGGCCTTCTTAATATTATAATTCCAATTAACAATATAAATGTCAAAAACAACAAAATTGCCTAAAAAATGAAAAATAATTCTGAGGTAAAGGTATGCTTAAATGTAACAATGTATCTATTTAATACCTTTGATGTTAAAAAAATACGTATTTAAAAATATTTAAAAAAATAATAGGAAACAATCATCCAAAAAAATCATATTTTTTTTCTTCATCATTACACCTCCATCGCTATACGCTATCTATTTTATACATTTTTTTCTATTTTTCAAGCCTCAATTTTAACATTTTAGTCCAAAAAGGGAACCAAAATGATTCGCTTTAAGCTGAAAAAAACTATTTGCTAAATCATCAATACCTTTTTCTTGTTAAATAAGAAAGACCACTAGATAATGTTAATTCCTTCTTTAAATATACATTAACAGATTTATGCTCAAAAACTACCTGCTAGAGGATATTTTTTTCACATAATTCAGCAATAAATAACCAAGCAATATTTGAACAATGATAAATATCAATGTCACCATTCTTTAATTTTAGTAATACAGAGGCATAATCAGCACTACTAGTATCACTAAAATCAACACCAATCGCATTAAATTCATTAAGTAGGGTATAAATATTTGCTTGAGATAAGATCATCACATCTTTATTTAAATAATTCTTCGAAATATTTGCATCATCTTCATAAATACTTAAATTTTCAGCAACAACCTTTGATACGCTAGCAACCAAAAATGCTTGATGTCTCTCTACCATTAACAAAGATTTCTGCTTTAACTGTATCTTGTTTAAATTTTTGCAGTTGAATCAAGTGAAATATTCATAGAATTAAAATCACCGACAAGCTTAACAATTTCTTCACTTGTAATTGCCTTTTCTTCATATCCTGTAATTAAAGTATTGTAAATAGATACTGGAACAACAAGACTATCAATCGCTATTATTTTATTAGATATAGTATATTGTAAAAATCTTACTGTTCATTGCCGTACTTGTATTATCCTTAGATAAGGATGTAGTTGAAATTGTACTTGTATCATTAAAATCAATTCCTAAGGCCTTTGCTCCACTAACAAGTGCGCAAAGCTCATCTGTAGTAATACCTTTTTCTGTTGGATAAGCTTCACTATATATCTCATAAACACCACTTGGAATAGTAATTAAATTGGTAAGATCTAAAAAGACTACTTGAAAGCTCATATCTAACAATAGCTGAAGCAAATAATATATTCGTATTTAAATCATCATTATTTAACACACTAGCATCAACATAATTAATTTCTTCCATATTTAATGACTTAAATGAAATAATTGTTGTTTTTAAGTTCAGCTTTTTGTAATCGCATCACTTGAAAGTTCCGTATTAGTAATATAGGCATTTGGAACACTTACTTTTTCTCTAATTTTACCAGAAATAGTATAATGAATTATCATACTATTAATTATAGTATCAATTTCTTTATCAGTCATTTTTAAAATCTTATTTGCATCAAGGTTTGAACTAAAATCAGTAATACCAAATGCCTTTACACCATTAATTGCATTTTTTTATTTCACTAGAAGTAATTGCTTTTTTTCGCCTAAGGTATTATCATAAGCTCCAACTGGTATACTTATTCCCTCTAAAGTAACAAGCTTATTAGAAATAGTATAATGAATTATCATACTATTTAGCATTGTATTAAGACTTTCATCATCACTTCTTTGAAGTACGATATTAGTATCAATTGTTGTATTAAAATCAGTAATACCCAATGCTATAATACCTTTTATGGCATTCTTAATTTCCGCTTTTTCAATATAATTCTCTGCAAACGAATCAGACATTTTAACTTTATCAGGAATAACAATATTACTAATATTTGATAACTTATCAGAAATAGTATATAGAAGTATATTACTATTTAAAATAGTATCAATTTCATCATCATTCTTGTTTAAAAATAGCTGTTGAATCAAAATTATCTAAATCAATATCCAGTGCCCATACACCTTCAATTAAGCTCTTAACCTCTGTCTTAGTTACAACTTCATTTTTCTTCATAAATCGTACTTAAAAACAATTTTAGGAATAATAATATCACTATTTATTTCCTTAAGCTTTGTAGAAATTACAAAATGAATAATTTCACTATTTAAAAACTATATCTAAATCAATTTTTTTTATTATTAATAACTGTATTAGCATCAAAATTATTGAAATCAGTAACACCAAGGGCTTCAATTCCATTAATTAAATTCTTTAATTCTAAAGCCTTAATTGCATTATATGTAATTTCATCCCTTGTGCCGATTATTTCATTACTTCCAGCTGGTACATTTACTTGATTCTTAACCATATCTGTAATAGTATATCTTAAAATATCACTACCGAATAAATCATCTAAGCTTTCATCTGATAAATGAATTATTGTATCAACATTAATATTATCTAAATTAGCATCAGTACCTAAGGCATTAACAGATTTAATTAGCTTCTTAAATTCTGTTTTAGTTATTCTTTCCTCAGTAAATCCAGAGGCGATCACCTCATAAACACATCCTGGCACCTTAATAGCGCTTGTTGTATTTAGTACATCAGTTAATGAATAGGTAGCAATTGCACTTGTGTAGATATCATTTGCATTCTTTTCTAATACACTTGAATCATTTTTTTATCCATAAGGCTTCTTACAATATTAATATCAAAATTATTAAAATCAATATCACCAAAGGTCTTAAATGCTGTTACTAAATTAGTTAGTTTCTTCTTGTTTAATATATTTTTCTTCATCAACTTTTTTTCAATAACAGAGGAAGGAACCTTAATCATACTAGTAGATTTTAATAAACTATCAGAAATTGTAAATCTAATTACTATTGACATAAATACATCATCGGGATTAGCAATTGATGTTATCTTATTAGCCATACCACTTGCATCCATATCATTTAAATTATTAAAATCAATATTTAAAGCCTTAACAGCAGTAAAAATCTTACGAACTTCCTTTGATGTATACCAAATATTATTATGGAAATCTGTCTTTAAGCTTTCTGCTGAAGCTGATGACTTATATTTAGCTGGAATTTTAATTTGATCATTAGTCTCATTTACAAGATAATTAACAACTGTTGCATAAAGAATATCAGATTTTTCAACAATATCACTATTTTTAATAAAAGAATTAACATCAAATTCCTTACCATCCTCAGGCATTAGAATCTTTAAATCATTTTTTTCAATTCCTTTAATTCATTTTTTTACTAATCAACTTTTCAGAAACATCCTGATAAGCACAATCAGGAATAACAATATTAACACCAGATTCTGCTAAACTTGTAGTCATCAAATTACAAACGCTATAATACATAATATCAGAGGCTACGAAAGCATCAAAGCCAGCATCAGATATATTTGTAAATAAACTAGTTGATACTTTTTCATTATTTAAAACCTTAGATATTACATTTTTTTCAACTCTTCATTTTCAAGAATATCAATAATCTTATCGAATTCCCCATTTTCCTTAAGCCAATTATCCATATTATTTGCATCAACATTTAAATCTAAATTGTTAGGGAAAAACAATTGGTGAATTTTCCATATTGGCAAAATTGTCAACTAAAAAAATTTAACCATCGTACCACTAAGAAACCAACAGAGCTTTTAACAGTTTTAAGACTATCAGCATTATCCAAAACACTAGAAATATCAAAGCCAGCACTACTAGAATCAAGAATTGGTAATAAAGAGCTTAATCCGGAAATAATATTTCTTATTTCATCTCTAACAATAAGAGTATAGCTTTCTTCCTTAACTATATGAGTTGTTAAAACTGAATCTGGTGTATAAAGACTAACGCCTTCTAGATTTACATTTAATAAAGCACTACTAACTAAATAGTAAGCTAATGTCGAATCACCAATACATTTATTAACATTATCACCATCTAAAACATCAACAAAATCTGTTAAAGTAAAGCTCTCTCCTTCTGGTTTATTAAATTTATCAATCAAGCCATTATCAACAAGAGCCTCCATTAAATCAATAAGCTTAGTAAATTCACCACTAATCTTATTACCACTTGAATCGACGCTATTTGCAAATTTAACATCACGAGGGATCTTTACTCCTTCAATCTTTAATGATTGAGCGATAGTATTTTCTAAGAAATCATAAACAAAATCACTTTCAAACACTGAAGATAAAAAGTTTAGAATCACCTAGTTTATTACCAAAAATCATCTAAAAACAATTATATTATCATTATAATGTTCATTATTTTTTTGTTAAACATTTGTAGATAGCTGTTTTTTTATCAGTAAAGCTAACATTATTATCAGCAAGCATACCTAAAACTTCACTACCAACATTCAAGAATGTTACTAATTCATTTCCCCAATCAATATCGCTTGGAATATTTAAATCAGTAAATGAATAGTTATTATCACTAATTGTAAACTTAACATATTTAGTTGCTACATTAGTTATTTTCTTCATTGCCAAATTAAATGTACTTTGAACATCAGTATCATTAAATAGAGACAATTTTTCAAAATCAGGAATGATTTTAGTCATTAATTCAGCAGCAAGATTTAGCTGATATGAGGCCTTAGCCTCAGTTGTTGCATCATCACTTGGCGCTTCACTTGTTTTTATATGTTGATAATGCTGTAACTCCTGCATGAAGCATTAATCTAATGTCTGAATCCTTAACAAATGTTGAAATTTTAATTGCATCTTCACTAACGAATAAAGAATCACAAATTTCCATTATCATATCCATATTTTTATCATTTTGATTTATATGGGCTAATTCTAAATAGCTCTTATAATCCTTAGACATAGTATCAAGACAATTTTTTAAAAGAACAAATGTAAATTCAGGAGTCTTATAATTATCAACAATAGCATTTAGATCATTATAAAATTCCTCATTTTTTAAAGCATCACCATTCATTATTGCATCAGTATTGCCATTTAATAAATCATCAACAAAGCCATATTTAGCAGCCAAATCAAACATTTGATTAACAATTGACATATAGCTTGCAAGCTCGCCATTCAAGCTAAAATCAACTGAGCCCTCTTCTGTTTTAACCTTACCCTTAGTAATAGCATTGCTAAAGAATAAATAATAAGGAATATCATCATCATTTCTTGCTTTATTTAAAAATTCCGAATATACCTTTTTTTACTATAATTACGGAACATATAATAGGTATTTTGATAATCAATATTTTTTTATCATTATTAGGATTTTCAATATATTCATCTATCTTTTCACTACCACTTGAAACAATAAAGAAAAAAATGAACCAACAAATGATGCAAAAAAATAAATGTAGCGATTAAACCACGAATAATTCCATATATTAAACCAATAGCTGGCTTTTTTTCTATAAGGCTTTCCAATACCAAGTTGTGCTTTTCTATTAATCTTCTTTTTTTATATCTTCTTTGAGGATAGAAAAATAATATAAATGATATATAAAAAGAATCATTAACACTAAATAAACTACATAGCATAAAATAAAACATACAAATCTAAACATAGCTGTAGCCATAGCCATAATGTATGGCATTATAGGCTCTAAATCAACATTTATATTTTGCTTACGAATAACTTCAATTATTATATCCTTGCAGGTTGAAGCCTCACTTGAAACCCCTATTAATCCCTGAATAGTATTATTAGGAATAAAGCTATTTACAAAACCAATAATCGTATCATCAGAAAAACTTCTTTGTTAATATAACAAAAATAATTGAGCAAACAACAATACCAATTATGGTATGTATAAACATTATTCTACTCTTTCTTGATCCCCAAATTAAACCAAACAAAACACTTATTAAAAAAAGATAAAGCAAATAAGTAATGTTGGTAAATTAATTATGAACCAATTTTTATATAATTCCGAATATGAAAAATAAGAACATAAAAATCACCTCTAGTTATAACTACTTTTACCAAAATAATAGCCTATTTTCAATTATAATTCATATTTTTTTTCCACAAGTCAAATTAAAATGCTTGAAAAAAATATTGAACTATGCTATACTAACAAATGCGTAAGAAGCAAATTAATTAATAGGGGCGTAGCATAATGGTATTGTTGCGGTCTCCAAAAACCGTCCGTGGGAGTTCGATTCTCTCCGCCCCTGCCATTAAAAAAATCATGATACGATAAGTATCTTTTTATTTTCAAGGCACAAAAATAATTGAATTCACAAATTTTTGACAAGAATAAAATGAAAGTTGGAACAATTACAGCTATTTCTATAAATAAAAAGCACTAGAAAGCCAACCTACAATAGACTTATTCAGCCAAAATAACTAATTATGTACCAAATTTTTTTAATTGACAAACAGGCTATTTACGTAATAGCGATATTAAAAAAATAAGAATAGAATTTTTTTGGTTTAAATACTAAATTCTCACTATCATTTTTTTCTAGAGCAAATGATAGTAAAATATATTGATTAATTTTAAAAAAAGTGCTAAAATATCTATAGGGAATGATTGTCTCCCTTGTTTTTTTAAAAACAAAACCGCTATTTAAGCTAATGACATCTATGATTTATCATAGACATCATTGGCTTTTTATTTTTTTCAAGGAGGATTTTTTTATGTTTTTTTAAGCTTAGCTTTAATTTTTTTATAATTGGACTTTTTAGGTGGATTCTTATTTGAAAAGATCAGGCTACCAAAAAAATTATTTTTTTATCTAATACTAGGAATTCTTTTTAGGTCCATCTATGTTTAATATTATAGACCAACAGCTGTTAGATATATCTAGTTATTTAAGACAAATTGCTTTAGTAATCATTTTAACAAGATCAGGACTTTCCTTAAACATTAAAACATTAAAGGAAGTAGGTAGACCAGCCTTTTTTTATGTGCTTTATTCCTGCATCATTTGAGATAATTGGAATCACCATCTTTGCACCATTAGTAATAAATATAAATATTTTTTTGAAGCACTTCTTCTGGGCAGTGTACTTGCCGCTGTTTCTCCTGCAATCGTTGTACCACGAATGATAGAACTTAAAAATAAAGGACTTGGAGCTAGGCATAATGTAGCAGAATTAATTATGGCTGGTTCATCATGTGATGATATATTTGTAATTGTTTTATTCTATTCATTCTTAAGTCTTAATCAAAATAATACCTTCAGTCCTTTAACATTATTACAAATACCATCTAGTATTATTTTAGGAATAGTCTTAGGAATTCTAACAGGATGGATCTATTCATTAATCATAAAGAAAAACAAATTTAAATACAGTCCATTACGTTATATTTTTTTAATTGGTATTTCTTTTTTTACTTATTGCCTTAGAAAAATATCTTGAAGAGCTATGTTAGCATATCTGCACTTCTTGGTATAATTGTTTTAAGCATTATCATTAAGCAAAAAAACAATGATAAGGCTATAAAAAAATTGAAGAATCCTATAATAAGCTATGGAATGCCTTTGAAATCCTTTTTATTTACCCTAGTTGGTGCCATTACAAATGCTAAGCTTGCCTTTTTCAATTGAAGGATTAAAAAAATTTTGGGCATAATTATAATAGCTTTAGGATTTAGAGCAATTGGAGTTATAATCTCTTTATTTAAAAACAAAATATACATTAAAAGGAAAAAAATCTATATTATTATTTCTTACTTACCTAAAGCAACAGTTCAAGCCTCAATTGGCGGAATTGCTTTATCATATAATCTACTATGTGGAGCAATTATTCTTACATCTGCAGTTATAGCTATTTTGTTTACTGCCCCTCTTGGAGCAATACTTATGGATAATCTAAAAACAAAGCTGCTAAAGCAAGAATAATTATCTATGAATTCTTTTAAATTTATTTATATACTGCTTATCAGAGCCACGATACTCATCTGCTCCTTTAGTATATAGCTGTTTTAAATATGTTCTTTTAACATTCTCATTTTTTTAGCATAATATTTCATCTCCAGTTTAGTATTTTTTTACCACAATAGTTTTTCTTCATTTTTATATTTTTTTATTGAACCTGAAAGAAATAAAGAAAGCTTAGCAAAAAGGCGGACCAACAAGCTCATATAAAAATTGATGAAGCTAAAATAATTGTTAAAAGCATATTCCCCATTTCTTGATTTAAAATTCTTTGTCCCATAAAGGCAAGACCAATTGATACACCAGCCTGAGGAATTAAAAGCAAGACCTAAATATTTAGTAGTTTTGCTTGGCCTTCTAGTTACTAAGGAACCAAATAATGCTCCCAAATATTTACCAATAATTCTTACAATAAAATAACATACACCAATTATTCCAACAATCTTTAAGCTTTCTATATCAAGAGCCATACCAGATCTTACAAAAAAAGAAACATAAAACAGGAGGCGTAAAGCTATCAACAATATCAAATATTTCCTCATCCTTTGCAGCATTACGATAGGTAATCCCTAGAATCATTGAAAAAAAGCATAGGCGAAATATCAAGATAATTGCATATACCACAACTAAAAAAATCAAAACTCCACTTATTAATATCAATTTCTTTTCCTTTGTAAGCTCATTCATTAATAGCTTCAAGATAAAGCCAAAGGCTACACCAAGAAACATAAATAATAAATTAAAGAAAAATAGGCTTTAATATTAAACCAATATTTAAAAGAATTGTTTTCTAAATTTGAGGCAACACATATACACAAACTATAAAAAACAAGACAAATAATATCGTCAAGTGCTACAACCTGTAATAAGGTTTTAACAAAATCTCCCTTAGCATCATATTGCTTAATAGTCATAAGTGTTGATGCTGGTGCTGTAGATGTTGAAATAGCAGCTAATATTAATGAAAAAGGCTAAAGACATCTTAAAGCCAAAAATACATTAAAAATAAATATAAAAAAACGCCAGCCAATGTAGCCTCAAATATCGTAATAATTAATGTAGGCTTAATATCTTTTTTTATTTCCGTAAATAGGAAAAAAACTTCCCCGTTCCAAATGCAATGAAGCTTAACGCAATATCACTAATAAAGCTACTAGCATTTACAAAAATCACTAATATAGCTATCCTTTACAAGTAAATTAATTAAAAAAACCCAAAATAATATAACCTGTTACATCTGGCAATTTAATTTTTCTTGTTATTTTTGTGATAAAAAAGCCTAGCATCAATATACCACCAATTAAAATAAGAATATTACCAATTTTATAATTAGGATTAAATAATAACATAAATACTTCCCTTTCTTGAATCTTTTTCTAATATGCAGTATAATTATATTCAAGAAAGGAAATAAGATAAAATTATATTTATTATGGTATACATAAATTTATCTTATAGTGCTTAAAATGATTGATCAAAGAATTGATACGCTTATAAGTGTTTGTGAAACAAAAAATTTTACAAAAAGTGCTGATGAGTTAGGTCTTACCCAGCCTGCAGTAAGTCAACAAATCAAATCAATTGAATCAGAATTAGACATAAAAAAATATTTGTAAGACAAAATAAAAAAACCTACAATTAACACCTGAAGGAGCAATAGTTTTAAAAATATGCTAAAAAGAATCAGGTCTTTATACGCAGCAATTAAACCAGCTATCGAAGACGAAAAAAAGAAATATTAAAAAGTTTAACAATTGGTGTAACTCCAACTGCTGAAAATAATATTATTTCCGAGGTTTTTAGCTAAATACGCCAATGAAAAAAAGGCAATATGCATATAAAAAAATAATTTCTGATACTATAAAAAAATCTTTATGATAAACTTAAAACCTATGAAATAGATTTAGCAATTTTAGAAGGTAAAATTAACGATTCTAATTTTAATTCTATTCTTCTTGACACCGATTGTCTTGTATTAGCTATTAGTAATGATAATCATCTAGCAAAAAAAGACAATCATTTCATTAGAAGAATTGAAAAAAATGAAAAATTTAATTTTAAGACTACCTGGCTCTGGTACAAGAAACCTTTTTGAAGCTAATTTAAAAAAACTAGAAATGAATCACTATCTTCTTTTTAATGTCACATTAGAGATTGATAATGTTGCGACGATAAAGGATTTAGTTGCTCAAAAATTTTGGTGTTTCAATTCTAGCTAACAGCCTTTGTGAGACTGATGCCAAAAAAAGGTAAAATTAAAAATTCTCCCTGTCGAAAAATTTATCAATGATTCGTGATGTATCATTGTATTATCATAAGGATTTTAATCATATAGAAATATTAGAAGACATTACAAACATCTACCAAAAAAACTAAAAATAAGGAGTATCCTATGAAAAATATATCTAAAGAAAAAAACAACAAATATATAATAATCAAAGAAGGAGCAAAAAGAGCAAGTAAAAGCTTTGATAGCTATGCTGAAGCTAAGAGCTATGCTGAAAAAACAGCAAGTGATTTAAAGGCGACATTAATTGATGAGGCAAATCCTATTGCAGCATCAGTAAAAAAAGCTGTAAAGAAGCCTAAAGTCAGAAAAATAATTATTATTCTTGCTATAATAATTTTTTTATTACTCTTGTTGTTGTTATTATTCTTAATAAGGATAAAATTTTTAAAAACAAAAAGGAAACAACACCATCAACAAATCCAACAATATCAAGCACATTACCTAACAATTCTTCATCTCTACCAAATAGCTCATCACCTTCTTCAAGTTCTACAAGTACTGATGGAGAAAATGTAATTTATGATGATTTTCAAATTCATTTTATGATGCTTGGAAATGATGCTGCTGGTGATTCAGTTTATATTAAAGCTGGTGAGACTGACATTTTAATTGATGCTGGTTCAAATGGCTCATCTGCTCCTACTCTTATCAGCTATATCAATCAATATTGTACAGATGGAAAGCTTGAATATGTAATTGCCACTCATGGTCATACAGACCATATTGCCTCATTTGCTGGCAATACTGATGCAAAGGCCACTAATTTCAAAGGAGAAACTGTTGGCAAAACTGGTATAATGTATTATTATGCTATTGATACATTTATTGATTTTAGTTATATGTCTGCTAAAAAAACAGGTGCCACTAGGGAAGAAACACTAGAAAACAAAAGCCAAATAAGTAGAGATTTTTCATCTTCAACCTTATATGGTAAATATCTTGCGGCAAGGGAATATGCTATTTCTAAAGGAACTAAATATTATACTGCTAAGGAATGCTTTAACAATGAAGGAGATGCTAAAAGCACCTACACTCTCGCTCCAGGCATAACTATGGACATTTTATATAATTATTATTATTTTAATACATCTAGTGATTTAAATAATTATTCGGTTTGTACAATGTTTAATTATAATGAGCACCATTTTATGCTAACAGGAGATTTAGAGGTTGAAGGTGAAGAAAAGCTAGCTAGCTACTATGATTCGTCAACAGATGCTAAAACACTTCCTCATGTAGATCTATTCAAGGCTGGTCATCATGGCTCACCAACATCTTCAAATGATGTATTATTAAGTAAAATTACTCCCGATATTTGTGCAGTATGCTGTTGTGCGGGTACTGCTGAATATACACCTGATGTTGATAACCAATTTCCATCTCAAGAATTTATTAACAGAATTGCTAAATATACTGATCGTGTTTATGTAACAACTATGCTTGAATATATTGATTCTAAATGGACATTTACTGCTATGAATGGAAACATTATTGTTTCTTCAAACGGAGCTAATGTAGGAGTTAGCGCTACAAATAATTTGACAAAGCTTAAGGATACTACCTGGTTTAATGAAATAATTTATGTTAAAAAAATGGTAAAAAAATGTTGATAAGAAAAAAATCAACAGATTTCTATACAAAGGATACTCCAGATGTAACAGAAAGACCAAGACGTACTTGGCCAAATTAAAGCTTCAAGGAATATACTATGTCATCATAGGTATATTCCTTTTTTTGTTTGCTTGTTCAAATAATTCAAATTTAAATAATCTTCCTCTATTTCTTCTAGCTTTGTCAAAGCATTTAAAATATATTGTCTTAAATATTTTTTTGGTTTCAACCAATGAATAATCAACCCTATATTTAATCTTTAAATTTATTATAAGCTTATCCTTAAGCTTATAAATAATTTTAAGTTTTTTTAATATTAACACTCAAATTATTATCACTTATTAAAAAAATTATTATGTTCTAAAGTGAAATAAAGTCCGGGATAATCATCTACATTATAAATTTTACATTTATTGTCATAATAATAGCACACCTTATTAAGATAATAATTTGCTCCTTTTGTATTCCAACAATCTCTTAATGAAAATGTTGGGATTTTTAGTACCTTTCCTTCTTCTAAATCTCTAGTAAAGGTTATAAGCGTTTGCGGAGTAGCGGCTAAGTAAAGATGTGTTCTTTCAAATGGAGACAAAGATAATTGAAAAACAAATCGTTTTTCTTTACCTGGATTTTTTTATATTATAAATATCATTAGGCGCATCCTCACTTACAAAAAAATTGCTGAATTATAATATATTTTATTATTATCTCTAATTGTATTTTTTTAGTTCAATTAAATTGTCATAGCTTAAAAAAATGAAGGATTCAAAAATAATTGAGGAAATATGCATATAATTTACATCTAGTGATGTAGTTAAATCAAGCTCATTAAAAAAAGTGAGGAAATACTTTTGGCCTTTATAGTCGCAATATCACCACTACTATTTTCACTATTTTCTCTAAGACCAATAGCTAGAGAATTAATAATATAAAAAGTTGGCCTCAAAAAAATTATTATTATAATTCAAATACATACTTGCTACAAAAATATGATTAGTTATTGAATAAGAGCAGCTACATAAAAAAATAATAAAAATCAAAAATACTAAACCTTTGCATTTTTTTTCTCCTTGTTTTATCATTAACCATTAAAACATCTGGTCTATAGATATTTTTCAATGCTGACGTTGGTACAAAAAAATTTCGTAAATCTTTAAGATCAAAGGGAATAAATGGATGAAAATAAGCAACATTAAACATTTGATCTTTATAAGCCAAATATCCTAAAAATAGTTAAGGCAACACAAAGTCCTACAAATCCATAAATAAATGAAGCTAAAAGAAGACAAATTCTCACAATTGATATTGAAAATATTGTTTGAGCATTAGCCGAAACAACAAAGCCAGTTAAATAAGCTAATGCAGTAAATGTTATTATAAAAACCCCAGCTATACCACTTTCCATCATATTTTGACCGATAATCAAGCCACCTATAAGAACAACTGTTGATGATATTGTCGTTTTCGATTGCCTATAACCAATTAAATGATATAATTCAAACAAACCTAAAACAATCAAAAATTTCAATTGCAATCGGGACAACAACACTTTTTTTGACTAGTTTTTTTAATATTGATAGAACCAAAAAGCGACAAGCAATCATTTTGAAATGTAATAAATGATGCAAACACACCTAAAAAAATCGTCGAAAAAAATAAGAGCTAAAAAGTAAAATAAATCGTTCCAAAATAGGAAATAGTCGCATACTTGATTCATCAACCCTAAATCTCGTTGCTAAAGAAATTGTCGTTGGAATACAAAGAACAACCGGAATTCTATCAATAACAATAACAAACTCTCCTTGGTATAATCTTCTACATGCTAAATCAGGATTTCCTAAATATTGAAATGTAGGAAAAGTTAAATGAGATGCAAAATAGGCAATGAAATCATCAATTGTAAGTATAGCATCAACATCTATTTTATTAAGTTTCTCTTTAATTCTATTTAAAATATCCTTATTGTGAATATCGTCAATACTTAATAATAAAACATTTGTCTTACTTCTTCTACCAATTACATATTCATCAATATTTAAATTATTACACTTTAATCTACTTCTAATAATCGCTATATTCTCCTTATAGCTTTCAACAAAACCATCACGAGATCCAAAGGTTGATTCAGGATCAGCATTTGAATCACCTACATCCCTTGAAGGCATTTTTGATAAATCAAATATATATAATTCATTATGAAATATAACTAATAATAAACCGTTATAGACATAGTTCTCTAATTTCTGATAAGATACATTAACTTTCTTACAAAGTCCTAAAAAAACATTTCCTCTAAATTTGAATCATTATTTATTTTTTTGGATATAAATAAATAGAAAAATTTAGCTATATCACAGGCTTGCTCCTGAAAAATAATTGTAATATCAATCCTTTTATTTTCCAAGACCTTAACATCCTTATTTTTTTTGAAGCTTAAAATTATGCTTAGCATTTATAATCACCAAATATAATAAAATAATCAATAATATTGTTCCCTCTATAACTAAATATATACTCTTAATTCTTATAATAAAAAAACTAATGCATAGCTTATAAATGCCAAAATTACCAACAAAAATATTCTTATATTTTCTATCCAGCTTAAAGCAAAAAAAGCTCCAAGACTTAAAAAAATATGAAGAATTAAATATTAAACATAAGCTCAAGGAAATAATTGTAATAAAAATCAAAATTACATATATATTTATTAGGAATTTGTATTTGATAGGTAATAAAGCCTACATATTCATAATTTTTAAAAAATAAAGTTCCCGCAGCACCTATTAGCATAAGGTATTCAACCATATACACAATGCTTCCAACTATACTACCCAAAAATCACCATCTTTTTTTATTTGCTTCTAAATTTACTAATAGAAAAAAATTAATGTTCCCACATAATTACTATAGAAAAAAAGAAATCAAAATCAATCCCCCTTAAATTAAACCATATTAAAATATCAATTTTAGGCGAAAACAAATAAGCAATAATCCACATTATAGGAATAAAAATATATAAAAATATAGTGCTTAAATTAATAATTTGTGATGTATTAAGATTTGATATGATCATAATACTTATCATAAAAAAATAATTATAAAAAAATTAAATAACTTGAATCCGCATAAAAGAGATTATAAACAACATTAACTCCAATAGCCAATTGAACAACAATATTAACTAAAGCAGCTAATCCTAACAAAATTTTTTTTAAAAAAATTTGTTATTAAGCAAAAGATTTAAAAATATTTATCAGGAATAAAAAGACCAATTGTAATTAAGATAGCAATTAAAAAGAAAATGCCATTATTATCATAATTATCATATAAATATGGCATTATCACAAATTTATAGACAATATATTGAAAAAAACAAAGCAAAGAAAAAAAGATTAAATGATTTTTAAACGGTTTGGGTCCATTATATCACCTATAACTATTTTCTCACTTAATCTTTCTATTATACTAAAAAAATACTTCTTTTTTGTTTTTTTGGGAACTACTATTTTAATTGCTTTATTAATAACTACACATTCAGCAACAGATGAATTAAAGGCCAATTCTCCATCAACATTAAAAAGCTAATTCATTTTTCACTAATAATCTTAAAGCTATTAGTACTAATACTAGTTATCCCTTTTTTTCCAATGGTCACCAAATAAAAAAAGAACATACCTAAATTTATAAAGCTAAAATTAAACCTTTTAGTTTTAACAAGAGTAAGGTCAATTATGCCATCATTAAGCTTAATTGGCTTTCTTCGATAAAGATTAAAGCCAGCAAGTTGCTTTGAATTAAGAGCCAATATAACATAATAGCTTTCCTCAATATTCTTTCCATTAACATTAATTTGAACCTTAATTTTCTCTTTATCCTTAAGCCTTTTAAATGCTTCCAAAAAATATGCCATTCTACCAAAATGCTTCTTCAAGCTTTTTTTAGCTTCATAGCTAACACTCGTAAATTTTCCAGTTGCTGCTGCATAAGTGAAATATTTATCATTAAGCCTACAAACATCCATATTTACATAATTTAAAGCTAAGATATCATTAATAATCTTCTTTATATTTTTTTATTTAATCCAAGCATATGTCCAACATCATTAACTGTCCCAAATGGCAAGTATGCAAGGATTGGTCTAACAGGCTCTGGAACAAGCATTAAGCCATTAATTGCTTCATTTAGTGTTCCGTCTCCACCACAAACAATTACGCATTTATAAAAAAACTACCATATTCCTTTATTTTTCTAGTAATACTTTTTTTCTCCATCTGAACAAAAAAACGTCAATTCGCGCAAATTTCTCTTTTAATCTATTAATAACATAATCCTTATGTTTGATAAATTTTTTTCCTTACCACTATAGGGGTTATAAGCTATTAAGCAATCCATTTTATTCCTCGCTACTAGTTATTTACATCCTTCTCACTAATTATATGAGCATCCATTACCTTACTTGCCTTTTTTTAACTTTATGATCTAATACAAGATAGTAAATTAAATCAACAACTGCCGCAGCAATTAAAAATACTACCTATAATCTTAAATAAAATATCTAAAAATAGACCAAGGTCCAAAAGATAAGTAAAATAATACCAACAACAAAAAAGTGGAATTTCATGCTTAAATTGTGCTTTCTTGTCAGCTGATGTAGCAATTCTTACAATTGGCATGGCAATAAACCAAATTGCTAAAATCACAGACATAAGTGTATTTTGCCAAATAATCATGGCAATTCCCACAACTAATGAAACAATAGACATAACCAAGTTAGTTGTTGTAATAGGTCCTCTTACAGGAACTGACAAATTAATTAATATGTCATTTGCACTAACAATAATTACAAAAATACCAACAACAATTAAAACGATATGCATCAATTTAGCTGGATCAATTAAGATAAACAATAATCCAATTAATGCAATAATAATAGAATCAATTATAGCCTTTGATAAGCCTTTATTTAATTTCATTTTCTTTTTCCTTTCTTGCCTTAAGTAGCATATCATCATTAAAATAATCAATCATCATTGATTTTCTTACATTCTCCAATGTTTTAAAAGCCTTTGCCTTTGCTTTAATGCTTCCTTCATGTAAAACATTAACAACATATTCAAGGTTATTTTCAAGTTCATGACGTTTCTCTCTAATTGGACGAAGACGATCCTGTAAGATATTATTTAAGAACTTCTTAACCTTGACATCACCAAGACCACCTCTTTGATAATGCGCCTTTATCTCATCAAGGTTATTGTAATCAGGCCAAAACTTAGCACAATCACCATCCTCATAGAAGGCATCTAGATAAATAAATACTGTATTGCCTTCAATTGAGCCAGGATCCTCTACCTTTAAATGATTAGGGTCAGTAAACATGCTCATTACCTTTTTCTTAATTGTAGCTTCATCATCAGATAAGTAAATACAATTACCAAGTGACTTACTCATTTTTGCCTTACCATCAGTGCCTGGTAATCTTCTCGCAGATTTTTTTCAGTTGGTAAAAACAATTTCTGGCTCAACTAAAACATCACCATAAATAGAATTAAATTTTTCTAACAATTTCCTTAGCCTGCTCAATCATAGGCTCTTGATCCTCACCTGCAGGAACAATATTAGCCATAAATGCTGTAATATCAGCAGCCTGAGAAATTGGATATGTAAAGAAGCCAACCGGAATACTCTGCTCAAAATTACGCATTGCAATTTCAGCCTTTACAGTCGGATTACGAGAAACCCTAGAAACTGTTACTAAATTCATATAATAAAATGATAACTCACAAAGCTCACTAACCTGAGATTGAATAAAGATATTAACCTTTTTTTAGGGTCCAATCCACAAGCTAAATAATCTAAGGCAACCTCTAAAATATTATCTCTAACCTTACTAGGATTATCAGCATTATCCGTTAAAGCCTGAGCATCGGCAATCATTATATAAATTTCATCATATTTAGGATCATTTTGTAATTCAACTCTTCTTCTTAATGATCCAACATAATGACCAATATGTAATTTTCCTGTTGGTCTATCACCAGTCAAAATAATATTACTCATTATAACACACTCCTATAAATCTTTTTGTTTCTAACAATTTATTATTTTCTTGTTTTAATAATAATTCATATTCTAAATATTTATCATTATTTAAACCTTTAAAAATATAAATATCTAATATAGCAATTAAAAATAATAATAATATTTTTTTATTCGTTTTAAGATTGAAATATAAATCAAGCTCTTCTTCACTTGCACATAATGCTAATGCATTTTTTTAAGGCTAATTAAATAACTGATGCTCTTATTTATTTTCAATTCTTTTTGCAAGTAAATCAAATTCATCATAAAAAGCCATTTAAAGCTAAATATAATAATTTGGTATTATTATAAATATCTAAATTCAATTTATTACTTGGTACCATAATATTTAAAAAAATATAGCATTAGCTTTTTTTCTTTATCAATTAAGCATAAAGCATTGTATTCATTACATTTTAAAAGTACTTTTTTTGTATTTGAATTTAAATTTTTCGCTATAAATAAGATTTAGCTTATTAATAAAACTATCATAATCTAAATTCTTATAAAAAAATCACGAATAAATCTATTATCCTTATTTATGTTAAATACGGATAATAACAATATAATAATCATACAAAATAATAAACCAATTGGTATTATAAAATACTTTTTTTATAATATATAGCTAAAAATATAAAAACTAATGCATATAATATAATACAACAAACCAGTTCAAAAATTAAAGACATAAAGTGATTTTTTTACTAAAATACCCCTCTGGTAATTCAGTCATTTTATCATTATGACTCTTACTAGATTTAATGATTGTTACAATTGCTAATACGCAATAAATTAAGTCAATTATCATAAGTATTGTATTAAAAAAAGGTCAATCTTTTTATTAATACTTAAAAAAATAATCATTAAAATAAACATTGAAGCTAGTATTAGTCTGCCAACAAAAAAATTTTACCATTTAATCTAAATTCAATAATAACCATAACAAAAAAATTATCAAATTTAATGCTAGTGGAATATATCTTAAATAATCATTTAAAAACTAGTCCTAAGTTTTTCCTCATATTTTGGAAAAAAATTTAAAATTATAGCGAAAAGAAATAACTGCTAAGAATAGTTCCATATATGTAAATAAAGAAGCTATTTTTTTCATAAATTTAAAAATCTAACCTTTCCCTTTAATAATGATTCACTAACTACTACATTTTTTTAAAACCACAAGATGCTAAAAAAATCCTTAAGTTCCCTTTTTATCTTGATTACATAGTGGGCCAATAACAACCTCATCTATCAAATCATCACCCCATACATCCTTTAATGCAATCGAATATCTACTTTTAATTAAGCCCTTAGAAAAATAGAATTTTTTACAATTAGGACCAAAGCCATATTCATCTAAATCAATTTGATTTTGTCTTTCATATTCAATTGCAAATGAATTTAGTGCACTTTCCATAAATGTTTCACATAATGCAAAGCGTGTTTCATCCTCACCTAAAAATATCTCACTTTTATTCTGTAATAGAGCCATATTATAGGTGGACATTATAATATTAGGAATCACTCCATCAAAGGTAAATGACTGATATTCATTCAAAAAGCTTTTGAAGATAACTACCAACCGATTCCTCTAAATCCTTTTGCTGATATTTCATTTCTAGGTAATATAAATATTGATTAACAAATCCCAACTCAGCAATTTTGTTCTTTATCTTACCAACATTAATTCTAAAAGCAATTCCATGAAACTGATCACCATATACCTGCCAATGCTGCATCTTATCGCTTCTTTTTAGAAAAACGACATTGAATAAATATTAGAATCAATCTTAAACATATTTTTTTATCCATTTTTTTAAAAAAATTCTTCATAAATTTTCTTATACGGCTTCTTTTTTTAGCAAGCATAACTAAGATTCTATTGAACTCATCATAAGAAAAATTCACCCTCAAGAGGATCATTTGTGTATTTCAAATTTGATAACCAAAGCTCTTTATTCTTAATAATTGATAAAAATGCCTCAAGCTTAGTGTAATGCCAAACATATTCATCCTTATTATCCTGCATATAATATATCTCCTTTCGAAATTATTCTATTTAAATTATATCATTTTAGACTTTTTTTTACAAATAGATTTATTCTAATTTAAATTTTTAATACAACAGGATTATGATCAGAATATTTAAACTCATTATTTATAGTTTTAACACTAGAAACACTAACATTTTTTGATACTATAAAGCCATCTACAACTGAAGTAAATGTTTCATCCTTAACATAAGGAGTATCAGCATCCCTACAGCTTGGTGATGCATCACAAGCATATAATTTAAAATTATCATTCAACTCATTTATTGGAAAATCCTTAAGCCAATCGGGACGACCTTGATTGGTTTTAAAAAGTTTCCTTTGATAAGAATTAACTAAGTCATGATTAAAATCGCCACCAACTATTACATAATTGTTATGAGAATATTCTTTATTAATTAGATCATTTAATAAATCTAGCTGGGCCTTACGATAAACTCCACCCTTATCATAAGCAGATAAATGGGCATTAATAATTACAAGTTCCTTATCCAAAAACACTATATCTTGTTATACTTAAGCATCTATCAAGATCAAAAAAATTTAGTTGGAAAGGAAAAAAATCTATTGGAAGTTCAATTCTATTTGCCTTATTAATATTAAATCGAGATAATGATAATATTCCACTATTAACCCTACCATGCATATCATTAAATGGATATGGTAAAAAAATCCACTATGAAAAATTAATTGCATATGAATAACTAAAAATCATTAAATTTACTAGTTAATAAATTTAATTGATTTATTTTATAGCTTCTTGTTGATTTAGTATCAACCTCCTGAGCCAAGATAAAAATCAGCATTTATTTCTTTTTAGTAAATCAATTGAACCATTAGTATTTTCTAATACGTCATTATATGATCTACCCTTACCATATTTCCCCTTAATAATATTACCATTTTCATCATAGCCTTCATCCATAAAGAAGGAAAATTCTTGATCATAGGCACCAAAGCCAATATTATATGTTGCAATACTATATTCCTTATTTAAAGAAACGACATTATCTTGATTATTTTTTTGATATCTAGACTACAATCACCTATTCTTCTAGCTTTAATATCCAAATTTAAAACAAAGACTCCAGCTGCTATTAAAAATAACTAAAAAAATAGAGCCTAAAAATAATTAAAACCTTAAATTTAATTTTCATATACAATACCTCAACTAATTATAACACGAATAAAAAGCGAAAAAAACAAATTTTTTTACTTTAACGCTATGTTTCTATTATTTATAACTAGCTTAAATAAATAATAACACATCAACCATTATAATGGTGAAGTATTTAATGATAACACGATAGCAGCAGCAATTATAAATAGATTAGTTCATCATTCATCTATAATTAAAATTACTGGTAGATCATATAGAATTAAAGATATGATTATTGATGACTCTGATTTAGATGATAAAGACTAATCAATATTTTCTAGTTAACATTTACAATTCACTTGTATAAGAATCAAAAAAAAGACTGAGAAAACTCAGTCTTGAATATCCTATGGTAGTCCCTAGGAGGCTCGAACTCCTAGTCTTCGCCTTGAGAGGGCGACGTGTTAACCAGTTCCACTAAGGGACCATAGCAATAAGTAGTATATCAAAAATTTTTCTACTTATTGCAAGCCTTTTTTTAACTTTTTTATTATTTTTTTGGTTAAATCAACTCTAAAATTTGATTAATTCTCGCAATAGAGCGCTCTTTACCAAGGATTTTTAAAACATAATAAAGATTTGGGCTTTGTTTTTTACCAGTAATAGCGATACGTAATATTTCTGATACATCACCTACATGACCCTTATATGCTTCCTTATTCTTCTTCCATACCTTAACGCTATCGCAGAAATTATGGCGCATTCCTAAAGCTTTAATATCATTAAACCAAGCTTCCTCATCTAAATCTAAATTCATATTATCACGATAATCGACAAGTAAAGCTTTAATATCATCCTTACTAATAGCCTCATTCCACTCTAAATGCTTAATTAATTCATTATAATATTTATCATAGAAGAAATTAATTATAGGTAGTATATCACTATACTTTTCATAATCTTTTCTTGGTTTATCCTTATTACGTTCAATAGACATAATCTTTTTGAAATATTCCTTATCACTACAAATCAAATCATATAATTCCTTAGAATATTTACTACTCCATTCTAAAGCCTCACTTACAATTTCATCTGTAGTTCTTCTTGCCATTAGCTCCTTAGAAATATTTTGAACCTTTTTAAAATCAAATAAAGCTCCATCAAGGCTCATCTTATCAAATGATAAAACAAAATCATATTTGTCCTTATCCATATTTTTGCTCACGCCACATCTCATAATTACTGTTAGCAAGAGTTAATAAATATTCAATAAATCCATATTTAGGATAACCTTGTTCAAGGAAATAAGAAACAGCAGCTTCATTATCCTTTCTTTTTGAAAGCTTGCGACGATTACCATTGTCAAGCTTCATTATAACTGGTAAATGAGCATATTTTGGTGCTTCCCAGCCCATAGAAGCAAAAAGCTCTAAATGAATTGGTAGGCTTGATAACCATTCCTCACCTCTAGTAATATGTGTTGTACGCATAAAATGATCATCAACTAGGTGAGCAAAATGATAAGTAGGAAGACCATCACTCTTCAAAATAACAATATCCTGATCATTTTCAGTTAGCTCTAAATCACCACGAATTTCATCATAAATCTTAATTTTATTTTCATGATTTCCCATTGATCTAAAAACGAATAATATATGGCTTACCAGAATCAATAAGTGCAAGCTGCTCATTAAGTGGCGTGTTACGATAAATAGCATACTTACCATAATAACCTGGAATTTCCTTGTTTGCCTCCTGTTTAGCACGCATTTCTTGTAATTCCTCTTGAGTAGCAAAGCATGGATAAGCTCTACCACGTTTAATCAAATCCTTAATTACAACCTTATAAATATCTGCTCGATTTGATTGCTTATAAGGACCATATTTACCAATTTCTAATTCATCTGATAAATATCCCTCATCTGGAGTTATTCCAAAAAAACCTTTAATTGCTCTAAAAGCTCAGCACCACTGCCACTAACCTCACGTTTAGTATCAGTATCCTCTAAACGGATATAAAAAACGCCATTACTTTGCTTAGCAAAGCGGTAAGAAACTAGTGATGTAAATAAAGACCCTGTATGTAAAAAGCCAGTAGGACTTGGGGCAAATCTAGTCACCATAGCTCCATCTTTTAAATCTCTTTTAGGGAATCTCTTTTCTAAATCATCTATTGTTTCTAAAAACATTTGGAAAAAAATCTTTTTCCGCTAATATCTCATAATCTGTCATTTTTTTAAATCTCCTAAATTAACTAGCTAATATTTCTAGCCCATCTTTTTTTAACTAAAAATTGTATACTCAAATTGAGCTGATAATTTACCATCATCAGTATAAATGGTCCAACCATTATCAGCATCTAAATATACATATGGTCTGCCTTCATTTACCATTGGTTCAATAGTAAATACCATTCCAGGCATTAAAACCATTCCTGTATTCATCTTAGATACATGAGAAACATAAGGGTCCTCATGAAAATCAATTCCAACACCATGACCACCAATTTCTCTTACAACACTATACCCATTTTTACGACAAAAATGGTTCAATTATTCCACCAATATCTCCAAGTCTAGAATAAGGCTTAAGCTCCTTGATGCATAAGTCTAAGGCTTCCTTAGTAACCTCAACTAGGCGACGTGCCTCTGGGCGCACATTTCCAATCATAAACATTCTTGATGCATCAGCATAATAACCATTTAAAATAGTAGTAACATCAACATTTATAATGTCTCCATCCTTTAAAACAACATCCTTAGATGGTATTCCATGACATACCTCATCATTTATAGATGTGCACACACTCTTAGGAAATCCCTCAAAATTTAATGGTGCTGGTATTCCACCAAGCTCAATTGTTTTATTATGAACAATTGTATTAATATCTTCAGTAGTCATTCCAGCCTTAATATGCTTGCTAACCTCATCTAAAAACTAAATTATTAGCAATTCCTGCCTTACGAATTCCTTCAATTTGTTCATCATTTTTAATCATATTCCAAGTTGGAGTTTGAATTCCTTTTTTTATGATACTTAACTGTTTCAGCTGCAAATTCACTGAAGCTAAGTGTATTATTTGACATATAATATCATCTTCCATTTCCTTACATATTATAGCAAATTTGTACCTTAATTCCAAGCATATTAAAAACAAAATCACTAAAAAAACCGCTTTAAAAGTTTACTTATCAGTTAATTTATGATAAAAATTATGATAATAGGTAGGTGATTTTTTTGAAGGTTTTAAAATCAGCTGAGGATTATTTAGAAAGAATTCTAATGCTAACAGAAAAACACGGCCAAGTGCGTTCAATAGATATTGCAATTGATATGGATTTTTTTCTAAACCATCTATAAGTGTTGCTATGAAAAATCTAAGAGAACAAAATCTTATAACAATTGACCACAATGGAATCATTAAGTTAACCGAAGAAGGCGAAATAATAGCTAGAGATGTTTATGATAGACACTGCTCAATAATGAATTTTTTTATTGAAATTGGCGTACCAAAGGATATTGCTGAAGAAGATGCATGTAAAATCGAGCATGATATATCTAAAGAAAGTATAACTGCTATCAAGAAGCTATTAAAAAAATTAAAGCTGAAAAAAGGGCTGTAAAAAAATGAATTTCATTGATTGAAGTTTAGGAGCAACAGCTCCTTTTTTTCTTTAATTTACCAAAAAAATAAAAAAATAGCCTTTTTAGGGCATAATGAAAAGGAAAATTACATAGCTTTTAAAATTATTAAATTATCAGCAACAGAGATCAGTTCTATGTTTTTTATTATGGTATTTCATTAAATTATAGCAGCATGAAATCGTAAAAATTTCAAGATTTACAGCCTTTAGTTCTTTTCTTACTATTCTTTTTATAATTTCTATCTTCCTTGATAATTCCAAATGTTCTGAATCTATTCATCCTAAGAAGAACGTCATGAATAGATTCAAGATTATCAATCACTTCTTTATGGTAAGATGTCAATTCTTAATTAACAGTAATAATTCTATTTTTCTGTACCTTTATTACATTGAGCTGATGTTAGTATAGATCCATTCCATCATTATCTTTTTTTAAATTAATTGATCTAAATATATTATTATGTTATTTTTAAATCGGTTGTTTCCTTCTTATATGAACTAATTCTCATAAAAAGTATAAATTGAATCATCAAAACTTATTGAAGTTTCTAAATCTAGTGGCAATTTTAATTGAATTAATATATAATACTTATCGGTTGGGTAAGTATTTTTAAGTTAGCATTCATTAAATTTTCCATACTTAAATTATACTACAAAAAAAGGTTCATTCCCAGATTTTTAATCTGAGTTTGAACCTCTTTTTTTATTTTTTTAAAAAGCTGTTTATTTCTTTACAGCCTCTATACTTAATAGTTTTTATTTACAAGCGTTACATAATTCAATAAAGCTTGCTGGATCAAGACTTGCTCCACCAACAAGACAACCATCAATATCAGGTTCTTTAATGAAATTATTAACATTTGATGGCTTTACAGATCCACCATATAAAATTCTAATACGATCTGCAACCTTTTGGTTATAAGATTGAGCAATGTAGTCACGAATAAATTTACAAGTTTCCTCTGCAATTTCAGGACTAGCTGTCTTTCCAGTACCAATAGCCCAAATAGGCTCGTAAGCAATAACAACCTCTTCTAAATCAGCAATTGAAACATTTTCTAAATCAGTATGTAATTGGCGTCTTAATACTTCTTCAGTTTTACCTGATTCTCTTGCTTCTAAGGTTTCACCAATACATAAAATTGGCCTAATTCCATTGTTAATTAATGCAGCAACCTTTAAAGCTATATCCTTGTCAGTTTCGTTATAATATTCTCTTCTTTCGCTATGACCAACAAGACAATAAGATACACCAACAGCCTTAATCATTACAGGAGAAATTTCACCTGTAAATGCACCATTTTCCAAATAATGGCAAGTTTGAGCACCAATTCGTAAATTATCTCCTTGTCTTTTAACAAGATCACGAAGAATAATTGCTGGGGCAAAAACAACAGTTTCTACCTGATCAATGGAAGGAATTGCTTCATTAACAGCATAAATAAATTGTAATGCCTCATCACGAGTCTTATTCATCTTCCAGTTGCCAGCCATTATAGGCTTTCTCATTTTTCTTTTCCCTCTTTTTTTATCTATTTTTTATTCTAAAATAGATGCGATGTCATTAATTGCTGCTTCAGCATCGGGACCAGTAGCCTTAATAACAACGTTTTCTCCACTTGGAATTGCTAAAGACATTAATCCCAAGATTGATTTAACATCTATTACCTTATCATGATAATATAAATTAATATCAACATCATATTTTGAAGCTGCTTGAACAACCTTAGCAGCAATACTTGCATGAAGTCCTACCGTACTTTTTATAACGATTTGCTTTTCAATCATGTTTAACACTCATCCTATTCTAGTATATTTTTGATTTTACTTGTCATCAACACAAGCGATTCCTGGTAATACCTTGCCTTCTAGGTATTCAAGTGAAGCTCCACCACCTGTTGAAACATGTGAGAACTTTTCAGCATAGCCAAGCTTTTCAACTGCAGCAGCACTATCTCCACCACCAACAATTGTATTAGCCTTACCGTGAAGCTTAGCAATTAATTCACATACACCAATTGTTCCTGCTGCATAATTATGCATTTCAAATACACCCATTGGTCCATTCCATACAACAGTCTTCGCATCCTTTAATGCATCAGCAAATAATTCAAGTGACTTAGGTCCAATATCAAGACCCATATCATCATCGGCCATCTTATCAACATCCTTGACAACACCTGGAACGTCTGCAAATTCTTTAGCACAAACAGCATCTACTGGAAGAATAATCTTTCCTTCAGCCTTCTTTAATAATTCTTTTGCTAAATCAATCTTATCTTCTTCACATAAAGATTTACCAATGTTATAGCCTAAAGCCTTAAGGAATGTGAACATCATTCCACCACCAATTAAAATCTTATCAGCCTTAGTAGCTAAAGCCTCAATAACACCAATCTTATCAGAAACCTTTGCTCCACCAAGGATTGCAACATATGGACGCTCTGGATTATCTACAGCACCACCAATATATTTAATTTCCTTTTCAAGTAAAAAGCCTGCAGCAGTTTCTTTAACATTTGAAGCAATTCCAACATTTGAAGCAGCAGCACGATGAGCAGTACCAAATGCATCATTTACGAATACATCACCAAGAGATGCCCAGTAAGCACCAAGCTCTGGATTATTTTTAGATTCAAGCTTAGTTTCCTTCTCGCCATCAAAATCCTCATATCTTGTATTTTGGAACATCATAATTTCGCCATCTTTTAAATTCTTAGCAGCGTTTTCTAATGCTTCACCACGAGTAGCATTAATAAATTCAACATGACGACCTAATAATTCCTCTAGTCTATGAGCAACTGGAGTAATATCATTTTTCTTAACATCATCAGCTGATTTAATACGTCCTAAATGTGAAAATACTATAGCTCTACCACCATGGTTTAAAACATATTCAATAGTAGGTAGGGCAGCACGAATACGTGTGTCATCTGTAATCACACCATTCTTCATAGGAACGTTAAAATCAACACGGATTAAAACTTTCTTTCCCTTTAAATCTAAATCAGAAACAATTTTCTTAGCCATTTCAAAATTCCTCCTAATAACACTAAAAAAATGTACTCTTTTTTTTCATCTTGATTATACCATATATTAAGCGTTTTTTTCAATGAATCGCTTATTTGAAAGCGCTTTTTAGTTTATGAAAGCCATTACCTCAGAACTTTTATCATAGAAATGAAAAATTTTTCAAAAATAAATTACCAAAAAAAGAGTGCCATTTAATATAGCACTCCTCATACAATAATTATCTAATTGCAAGTTCTGTATCAGCATCAAAGAAATGACAATGATTCATATCCATAACAACCTTAACCTTATCACCAGGCTCAAGATCATCTCTTGAATCAACTGAAGCAATAACAGCATCGCCATCCATTGTTGCATAAATATTAGTTTCAGCTCCTAGTAATTCAGAAACGTCTACTGTTAATTCGCAAATAGCCTCAGGGTATGTTTCAAATATTACCTGACTTTGCTCACTTAAATCATCATGAATATCCTCAGGACGAATACCCATAATAATTTCAACACCGATATAATCGCCATCAATTAAAGGCTTTAGCTTACCCTTTGGTACAGCAATCTTATAAGTATCATCAGCAGTATGGAAATAACCATCCTCATCAACAACACCATGTAGGAAGTTCATTGGAGGTGTTCCAATGAATCCACCAACGAATACGTTAGCTGGAGTTTCATAAATCTCTCTTGGAGTACCGATTTGTTGAACACGTCCATCACGCATACATACAATTCTTGATGCCATTGTCATAGCCTCAATTTGGTCATGGGTTACATAAATTGTTGTAGAACCAAGTCTACGATGTAATTTAGTTAACTCACCACGCATTGTTACACGTAGTTTAGCATCTAGGTTAGAAAGTGGCTCATCCATTAAGAATACCTTAGCATCACGAACAATAGCACGTCCTAAAGCAACTCTTTGACGTTGACCTCCTGATAATGCTCTTGGCTTACGCTTTAAATATGGCTCAAGACCTAAAATCATTGCAGCCTCTTGTACTCTTCTTTGAATTTCATCACGTGGTACACGACGTAATTGTAAACCAAATGCCATATTATCATATACAGTCAAATGTGGATAAAGGGCATAAGATTGGAAAACCATGGCAATACCACGATTTTTTGATGGTACATCATTCATTAATTCACCATCAATATAAAGCTCACCAGTTGTGATATCCTCAAGACCTGCAATCATACGAAGTGTAGTTGATTTTCCACAACCAGATGGACCAACAAACACAATAAATTCCTTATCTTCTATTTCAAGATTGAAGTCGAAAACAGCTTGAACACCATTAGGATAAACTTTATCAATATTTCTTAAACTTAATGTTGACATAATAAATTCCTCCGTTTTTTTAACTATACTATATTATAACTGATAATAAAGCGTATTCATATAGACAAATTGCCCAAAAAAATTAAATAGTAATTGTCGTATTACAACCATTCTTTTTAGCAAGTTCAACCATTTTATCAATACTACTATCAGAAACTAATCTATTACCAAACACTTTAATTCCCTCATCTCTAACACCAAAGGGGCGATATTTAATTAATTTGTATCTCGTTTTAGAACCAATTATTCTACAAACACCTTCAACAGTCCTACAATTTTTCTTCATCATATTCTGGTAAAATAACCGTTCTCACCTCATAAAAGCTTATTATTTTCTAGTAAAAAAACTTAAGATTTTTTTAAAAACCATATAGTTATCATTTTTTTGTAACAAGCTTATGAAATTCATTATCAAAGGCCTTAACATCAAGCATAACGCCATCACAAATTGCTAATAAATCAGGATAATCTTCAAAATCATAATAACCATTAGAATCAATAAGACAGCTTAAATTAAGCTTCCTCGCCTCTTTAAATAATTCTAAAAATAAAGCTAGCATTATTCATACATTCCCCACCAGATACAGTTATCCCTCTAATAAATGGCTTAACATCTTTAAGTATTTTTTTACAATATCATCAATGCTATAAAGCTTAGTTTTTGGGGATGACATATTAGGACATATCTTAATACATATATCACAGCCAACACATTTTTTTTCATCCCACATTACCTTACCATTTATAATGTGTAAGGCCTCACTTTGACAATATGAAACACATTTACCACAATTTATACATTCATTTATAGTTTCGGGATTATGACAATATAAGCAAGAAAATGGACACTCTTGAAAAAAAATAGCCATTCTATTTCCTGGACCATCAACATTAGAAAAATGGTATTATTTTATTAATTCTTGCCTTCATGATAAACCTTACGCTCAAGTGCATGACCATGCTCTTTAGCGCCATAGCCAAAAATTGTTACATTATTTAAGGATTGCTTGCCTTCCTCTAAACGCTTTATTTCACTTTTCTTAACTAAATATCCTGTAACTCTTACAACATCATTATCCTCATTATATGCAGTAAAATAACGCATTCCTTTAGTAAATGATCCCTTTATTATATCTAAAATTGCATCCAAGGAATTATTAAAACTTTGATCAAATTTAACAAAATATCACCAACTCCACAAGGGAAAAAAATTTATGTAATCTAGACTCTAAATTTAAGTGTTCAAATAAATTTGGTTCATAGCCAATACGAATACGGCACCCTGGTGAATCAGCCATACCATCAGAATCTATTCCAACTTGAGCATGCATTTGATATTTATTGTCACATTTCGAACAATATAGTCCCTTATGATTATTAACCATTTTTTTCAATTTCTAAAAGAACTCTAATAGCTAGAATATTAGCTTCCTCGTTATGACCAAAGCCCTTATTAAAATCAGTTATACCAAGAAGCTTGTTGACACATTCATTTACGCCAACAACACCAACCATACCGGTAAATTTCTCACGTTCAACAAAGCCTTCACGTACTAAAAAATTAGCTTTAAAGAAACTACTTTTATTAACAATAAAATCAATTCTTTCATCAATATATTCTAATATTAAATTAACATATTTCGGTAAAACGTTAGAAAAGAAATCATCAATATTTACTGCCTCTGAGGCTATTTCATATAATCTTAGTCTTGGAAGAGTATAGCCACCACCACCAATATTTAAAGCATTGTAGCAGCTAGCTATTCCATATGGATTATTTTTATGCTCCAAGCTATACATTTTATGATTAGCAAATGAAGGTTTAGACGTTTTAAGCATAACATCAATCGCCATAAGTGCCAAGGAATCAGGAGTAATATCCTCGTCATATAATAATGTAATATTAGGAATTGCTAGTTGCATTTTTTTAGTTAATTCCAAAAATAATTCTTGTTATTTTACTATCCATTGGGCCAATATTAGCATGAACAAATGAATCACATAATGTCTTATCAATATGAAGTAAAAAAACATTCTTAATATTTCTTTTTGTTAAAGGGTTATCTGCTTCATCCTCAAATGGCATAAATAGAGTAGTAAAATTTCCAAGATAAACAGAATATGAGGTAATAGAGGGAACATGCTTATAAAATATAAGTAAATTATTACATGCCTCCATTAAATTTTTAGCAGGCTGTAATTCTAAAAAGTTACATCCCTTTTTCATAAGAATATCATAATCCGGTAAAATATATCTTGGTCTATACGGCGCAAGTCCTTCATTTAAATCACATACCTTACCTTCATTCAAAGCCTTAATCCATAGTAGATTTCTTTTCAAAGCCTCACACTTATTTTCACTAAGCCTTGCTAAAGCTAAAAGCTGCTGCTCATAGGTTAGTGTTTCATCACTAATAATTTTCATTACTTCCTCAGTCATTTTTCCTCCTATATTAAAATAAAGGAATCAACATTCCTTTATAGTAATTGCTTTATAAAAACAAGCATCATTAAATTTTTCTAATATCATAGCCAGTTATTTCATAAAATCTATCAAGCTTATATATTAAGGTATTACGATGAAGATATAGCATTTTACTTGCTTTGGAAACATTCAAATCAGCTTCAAACAATTTATTTATGATATTTTTTTCATTTCCGTATCATTTGCATAATTCTTTAACACATAATTACTTTTTGTCCTTACTAACACTAGCAGTTGTAGTTTTAAACAACAAAGACTTAGAATCATAAACACCACTAGAAACCAAAAAAATTTCCTTTTTTTATGAAGCTATAATCAAATTCAAAAATCCTTTAAAGAATTAATTTCCTTTGAGCAATAAATTGGTGTGTTAATAATTCCTTCGTCTAAAAAAAGCCTGTAATGCTTCATATACCTCACTAAATTCCAAACCATAGTAAAGGCAAATTCCGAAATCAAAAATCATTATTTAATATAAATTTTGCTGAAAAAGCTATTATTTAAAAAAATTCATAAATAGCAGATTCGTCATTCTTTTTAAACATCAAATATTTAAAAAGGAAACTTATTTATCGTTATTGTCATCCTTTTTTTCATCCTCATTAAAGAAGAAATCTTGATCTTCTACATTAGTTTCTTTAGTAATATTAGCATTTAAATAATCATTAAATGTGTTATCACTTTGTTCTTCATCTTCTTTATAAATTGTTGATACTAGCTCACTACGAGAAATACCATCAGCAATTGAACAACCATTTTTACCAATGATAATTAAATTAACAATCAAAGGAATGCAGCAACAGCAGTATAATACCACACTAATTAATAAGTTACCAACAACTTCACGTAAAATACAAGTGCCAACTGTATAGGTATCATCATCAACATTTTTAACCTTTATCTTCATTGTAAATCTACCAACAGTTTGACCGTTTTTCCAAAGCATTGGAAGTAAAACATAATATAAGCAGAAAAACAACAATAAAACCTGCAAAAAGTTGAAATATAGAAATTTTGTATTCCATTATAATATGCCAATACAGTAACATCATTTTGCATCAATGATTGAAGTTGTTCCAAATACTCATTTGAGTTAATTGTTCCATCTAAATATTTCTGTGTCAAATTAACAAGTACCTCTGGAGCTTCCTTAACCATTAAATTTTTAAAAATAACTACAAGCAATGCAACTACAACACCAATTATTAATAAATCAATTAAGGTAGCTGCGGCTCTTTGACCATAGGTCGCCTTCTTCATCATAATATCTTCTCCATTTCTTTATGATTAATTATAACATATTTAAAAACACCTTACAATTTAAAAAAATTAACTATTTTTCTAATACGTATTCTTCAAAAAAAGTGGCAAAAATAAATGTTAGCTTTCCTCTATGACTTCCATCTACAATTCCTTTATTAATTAACCTTTTTCTATATGGATTAAAATGATTATTATCCAAATTGCAGCAAGCCATAATATCCTTTTACAAGCTTACTTTTTAGTCTTCGCAATTGAAATGATTAAATTTTTTTATCATTTTCAGATAATTCTGACCATATTTTTGTCATAAGAATACTCCTCTAGATATATCTTATATTCATTAATAGCCTTCTTATAATCACCATTATGCTCAACAGTTAAATATCCTAACGCCTGAAATCCAAAAGCATAGCCACTAGAAAGTTTAGCCATTTTTTTAGCTTCAGCTTCAGACAGATTAAAAAAACCTCTTGATATTTTAAGGCAATTAAATTTAAGTTTAAAGGCTCAAGATTAATTCTAGGCGCACGATATAAGAAAGTTAATGTTTTTTTCATCTTGAAGATTTTTTTAATATTATCATAAAGGCCTGCCATTAATAAAAAAACTGGTAAATCGTTTCTAACAAGAATTTGAAACATACTTGAAAAATATCTTGGTATTTTTATTATTTTTTTAACTACCTCATCAATAGTTATTAGGACACGAATATTTCGCTTTTTTAAGTGTTCTAAAACCTTACAAATGGCTGTTTCAATATCTGTTACATTATTTTTCAAGATTAGCTCCAATTGTAAAAAAATATTAAATAATGACAAATTTATATTTATGTTCTTTATCATTGCTCCGGCAATACTGTTCAATTTTTACAATAAGCTACTTCTCATATCTATTTCCGGATTTAATTTCACAACTAGCCAATTATTTTTATTTTTAAAATATTCTGAAATTTCTGTCATTAATACCGTTTTTACCGCTGCCTCTTATTGCAGTAATTAAATATATTTGCTGATTAATTGTTTCACTTGAAAAAAAGATTCTATAATTTCATTTTTTTCAACAGGTCTATCTATTGATAACTTTGGATTTTTTTGCCAAAGATTAATGAAAAATGGATTGTTCATCTTTTTTTCTCCTTTTACTATTTTTTTACTTTTCTTTACTATCTTTTACTATTTTTTTATTATTAAAAAAAGGCTCACCTATAGTGAACCATAATACTTTAATTATAAACAATTGTTCTACGATATGCTCTATCAATATTGAAAAATATTCCAAAAAAACAACATACTTAATTAAAGATATTGCTAAAAAGCCAATTATTTTTTTCATTTTTTTATCACTTCATAAAAAAATTATGATTTAAGCATAATTTTCGATTCAAAAAGAAAGCAACGCTTATAAATGAAACGTTGCTATCTCATTATTTAGAAAAATTTAGTTATATTAAATAAATCTATTTTGAAATTATCATTAAGCTTTTTTTCCTTATATAACCCAATAATAGCTTTTTTTCTATTTCCGAATTAATCACCTTAGAAAAAAATCATCAAACATATAATTTGCTAATCCTCCAGGAGTAGTATTAAGCTCACATACGTAAATTTTATTTTCCTTAACTAAAAAAATCGACTCTTACAATACCAGTAAGATTAAATTCCTTATATATTCTTCTTGCAATATCCTTTAGTTTTATTGCTAAATCATTATTTTTTTAACAATAACATTGACCTTTTTCTAAATTATCATATTTATCAGTAAATGAAAAATCACCTTCATTATTAATCATATAAGCATTAGATATATATCCATTTGCAACAGCAACGTTATATTCCTCTACATCTGTTAAATACTCTTCAACAATAATTTCATTACATAAATCAAAGGCTTTTTCTAGCGTTAATAACAAAATCGGCATCATTATAGCAAATATAAACACCAATAGATGATCCACCATCGTTAGGCTTAATAATACAAGGATAACTATTTTGATATCTTGAAAAAATTAAAAATCAGTTCGATTTAGAAGATGAAAAATCAGTTACATTAAATCCCTTATCTTTTTAATAATTTATGACTTACTGCTTTATTCACAAAAAAACAGCACTAGCTAAAATATCAGGACCAACAGATGGAATACCATAAATATTTAATAATCCTTTAGCTGCACCATCTTCACCATTTTTACCATGAAGTGCAATTATAGCAGAGTTAATCATATAGCTTTTTGAATTTTTGTTTTAAAGCCACCCTTATAAAGCCAAATTTTTTTTAAACTCTTTAGTCTATTATTCTTAAAATCATCAAGGCTTAGCTTATCAGCTAAAAACAAATCACCATTTTTATTAATATAAATAAGCCTACAATCATTAATATATTCCTTAATTTGATAAGCTGTAATAATTGATATTTCATGCTCTAAGCTTTCTCCACCAAATAATATTATATTCATTTCTAATCACCATTTAATTATATTAGTATCATTTAAATTTTAAAACCAATTTTATATAAATCTGGTAAATCATTTTCAATTAGAATAGCACTATATTCATAAGATTTGCTAATTGATTTAGCTAATTTAAAGCCATCTTTAAATGAAGAAACCAAGTACACTCTAATGGCAAATTTCTTCAACAAATAATAAAATCTATTTAAATGCTTACCGACTAAAATACAGTAATCAGCATTATAAACAATACTACTACATAATTCCTCATAAATACTTTTCTTATATTTGCCAAGTTCAACAATTCCAGGAGTTAATAGAATTTTTACACCCTTTTGCTCTTTAAGTGTCTTTAATGCATTCTTAAATCCCACAATATTTGAATTGTAAGAATCATCGATTACGATATGCTTATTACCATTAATTTTAAGACGATGATTAAAATTTGTTATACCGCTCAAAATATTGCCAACAATATTTAAATCTAGCTTTAAATATTTTGCAACACATAGCATAGCCATAATATTATATGCCTGAATATTTCCAACTAAATTTGTTTTAAACAAACAATTAAAAGCCTGAATAATAGTAGGATTATCATTTATAATATTAAAGTTATTATTACCATAATTAATTCCAAAGCTATAATCTACCCTGATGTTATCTCTAATAATTTTAAAAATCATAGTTGGCGATAGTAACCTTTGAAGCAAAAAAAGCAACTTAATCTTTTCCTTAAATAATTCATTTTCATTTTTTTAAATCCATCCATATGCATTGGTATAATTCCTGTTAATATTCCTATATCAGGTTTAATTATTTTTCATTAACTTATCCATATCTTTTTCTTTTTAGATATTCCGTATTCTAAAAACTATTATATCAGCATTAAGACCACCATTATTAATAAAGCTTGCAATTCCTAAGGGAGTATTAATTGAATTATCTGGTGTACTAACATCATAAAAATTCCTTTAATATATTATATAGTAACCATTTAGTTGAAGTTTTTTTCCGGCACTACCAGTAATACCAATAACAAGCTTATCACATTTTGAAGCCGCCATTATAGCCTGATTCAAATATTTTTTTATTAATCAAACTAAAAAAATAATAATGTTAAGATATAAGAATAAAATAAATAAATATTCATAAAAAAATAAATAAATAATAACATCTAATAATAAAAAAATTAAACTAATAACCAAATTAAAAAGGTATTAACATTTTTTTATTCTATTACTCAGTTTTAATTTAACCTTTGGCTTTAAGAATAAAAAAATAGCTATAAACGATAATGATTGGCAAAAAGGAAATAGCCAACAATATTATAAAAAAATAAGCCAATATTATAAATGGTAAAGGAAAAAAATAATAGTATAAATAGCATTAAAAAAAATAATGCTTTAAATAGCTCTTAATATGATAATGAGCTTGCTGATAAATATTAAGTATGTCGTAGGCTTTTACCTAAGCATAAAAAAACAATACTAAAAAGTTTTGCAGTCACATTATCCCTCCAAAAAGCCATAATAATCAAAAGAAACCTCTTTTTCTTTCTAAATACGGAAAATGTGATGCGCCCTTTATAACAATTAGCTTACTATTTTTTTATATTTATTAATTCTCTTCTCCTCGCTAAGTAAAACAATCTTATCGTTTTCTCCAGCTAAAATTATTGTTGGTGTATTAATTCTTGTCATTTCCTCCCTTAAATCATAATTAACAGTTTTAACTAGTGTTTTCTTTTAATAATTCACTGGCATTTTTATAATCGCTACTACCAAATGGTAAATAAATATTAATTTTCTTACATAGCTTATATATACATATATTCATTTTTTTAACCAATGATAGCTTTTTTTTAAAACCTGGGCTACTTATTAATACTAGCCCACTAATTTCGTATCTTGAAGCGTACATCATTCCAATTCTACCACCATAGGAATGACAAATTAAGGTTGGTTTTATAATTTTATTTTAGTTCTGCAAATTCATCGACAATACTACAAACCTCGCTAATCTCAAGTGCTTTTAATAAATCACTTTTTTTCCAAATCCTGGCAAATCAATTGTATAAACCTGATATTTTTCACACAAATTATTGGCAAGATTAAAAAAATGTTGTCCCGTTCATTCCCCAGCCATGAAGAAAAATAACACTTGGGCCTTTTCCATAAACATTATAATTAATCCTTAAGCCTTCAATCATACATTCCATTTTCTCACCAATAAAGCATATGAAAAAAACAATTAAAAAAATAATATTTTTTTCTTAAAATATATAAAAAATGAGTGAATATCACTCATTAAAGTAATTTAGAAAAAGAATTCCTTAACTCTTCCCTCATTAGGATTATTAAAAAAATAATTTCTGGTTTATCATCAGCAATTATTTTCTTTTTGATCAACAAATAAAAACTCTATTACTAACCTCATAAGCAAATTTCATCTCATGAGTTACAATACAAATTGTCATTTTATTTTTAGCTAATTGTTTAATTACATTTAAAACCTCTTTAACCATTTCAGGATCTAAAGCACTAGTTGGTTCATCAAAAAGCATCATTTTAGGATCAAGCATTAAACTTCTAACAATTGCCACTCTTTGCTTTTCACCACCTGATAATGAATTAGGAAAGACATCTATCTTATTAGCTAAATTAACCTTATTAAGTAGCTCTTTAGCCTTAATTATAGCATCAGACTTCTTCATTTTATTAAGCTTAACAGGAGCTAAAACCATATTATCTAAAACACTTAAATGAGGAAATAATTCAAATTGCTGAAAAAAACCATACCAATATTTTCACGCATTTTATTAATGTTATCCTTTGTTAGCATTACCCCATTAAATAAGACTGAGCCTTTAGTAGGCTCTACTAATAAATTCATAGTCCTTATTAATGTAGATTTTCCAGCTCCACTAGGGCCAATAATTGCAACTACATCACCATCATTAATTATAAGATTAATATCCTCTAAAAATGCTTTTTATCATTGTAAGAAACATAAACATTTTTTAACTCTAGCATTTCATTAATCTCCTCTCGATTAGCTTAAAAAGCTTGGTAATACCTAAAACAATAATAAAAATAAGTTAACCCCATTATTAAATATACAGTTGTATAATCGTATGTCGCATTTGCTATCTTTCTAAACGCAAGTGTTAAGTCAAACGCACCCACAAATCCCGCTACCGATGTTTCCTTAATAAGGTAATAAATTCATTTCCAAGGCTTGGCAAGCTATTTTTCATTGCTTGAGGAAAAATAATATTTCCCATAACCTTACTATAAGAAAGCCCTAAGCTTCTTCCAGCCTCCATTTGACCAACAGGAATAGCATTTATACCACCTCTTAATATTTCTGATACATATGCACCAGAATTTAAGCCAAAGGAAATTATAGCAATAAATGTTGCACTTCCCTTATAGGAAGCAAAAACAATAAAATAAATAATCAAAAGCTGAACCATCATTGGCGTTCCTCTAAAAACATCTACATAAAGCTTAACAACATTTTTTATAATTAGCATTATTGTCTTTTTTTACTATTATTTTCTAAAACCAGACAGACAATAAATCCTAAAAACAAGTCCAATTGTAAATGCAAAAAAATTGTAATAATAAAAGTATTAAGCAGACCCTTAAACAATGATTTAAGAGCATTTTTTTGCCCCAAAAATTTTTTTCAATAGCATTATAAAGGCTATCCTTAAAAAAATAATAGTCAAAATAAAAAAATAACAACCAATGCTATTAATAGCATCGTATATTTAACAATTTTTTTTCCTTATTCTTCATAATACTTACTAATGATTTGCTCAAAAAAACACCATTTTCCTTAATTGTTTTAATAAACTCATTTAAGGATTTAATTAAATCATCATTACCCTTTGCACAAGCTATAGCATATTCTTCTTCTGTTAAAATAGGATCTAACACCTTTAAATCAGGATTATTTTTAACAAACATATCAGCTGGAGCCTTATCAATTATTACAGCATCGATTTGACCATTACTTAAAGCCTTACAAGCCATTGCCCCATTATCATAAGAAACAGGTGTTGTACTTTCTATACCATCAAAGCCCCAATCAGCATCACCACTTACATAATATTCACCAGTTGTTCCTCTTTGAAAGCCAATCTTAGCCTTTTTATTAGTTAATTCACTAAGTAGGTTATCTGTATCAGTTATGCTTGCATAGCTGCTATCATTCTTAACAATAACAACCTGACTTGCTTTATAATAAGAATCACTAAATCCTAATGTTTCCTCTCTTTTAGCATTTTTAGTTATTCCCGCAATAGCTAAATCAACCTTACCAGTTGATGCTGAAATTAATGCTGCGTCAAAATCTTGATCCTTAATAACAAGCTCAACACCTAAAAATTTAGCATATTCTTTAGCTAAATCAATATCAATACCCACAAAATCATCACCAATCTTGCTTTCAAATGGAGCAAAGGTAGCCTCGGTAGAAATAACAAGCTTACCACTTTTTTTAATATCCTCAACAGTGTGAGCCTTGCTTGAACAGCTTGCAAGAGCTAAAGATGCTCCCATAATGCTTAAGCATCCTAAAATTTTTTTCATATTTTTGTCCTCCAATAGTTTTTTTCTTAAGGGCAAAATAAAAGCCCTTAAACATAAAGTCTAAGGGCGTATAATCAATTTACGCGGTGCCACCTTAGTTAATTATTATTCTCACGAATAATAAAAACTCTATGGGTTCTATTAAACCCAGACGCGATTACGGGCGAACCCGGCACACCCTACTTACATTTTCAGGCTGCAGCTCCAAGAGGCGTTCATTACAAATTACTATGCTATACTTTCACCAAACAATAGCTCGCTAAATAGTGTTTTATAACTACTATTTCTTTTCATTGCTTTTTATGATGTGTATTATATTATACTTTTTTTTAAATGTAAACAATAAAAAAATATGAAAGCATTTTTCTAACTATTAATGCTCTGAATAAAAATCTAAATATTTATCCTGTTCAATTTCACTAGCATCACCATTTACAATTAAGCCAGAACCAATCAAATTAGCATTATAGCCTTAAGTTTCAGCTTCAAAGGTTCGCATCCATTCACCATCACCCCAACCATAGCTACCAAATAAAAAAATACTCTTTGATCATTGATTTTACTCATCAATAACTCATAAAAAAAGGTCTAAACTCACTATCTTCAATCTCCTCTGCTCCCATTGCCGGACATCCTAAAAATAATATTATCATATTCAAGCACCTTATCTACATTAGCAGAATTCACCTCAAATATATCTGCATTTGTATCCTCTGCAATTTTTTTCAGCAATACTTTTAGTATTACCTGTTTGTGACCAATAAACAATTACACTCTTCATTTTCTTACCATCCTTTAATTAAATTTTTCTAAGCGATAACCATTATTAATTAAACTAACCACTTTATCTTTACAAGTAGTAAAGCTATTAAATATTTTTTTAATTTTTTTCTTCTAAATTTGAATAAACCTGCCAATATCCTGTATATATACATTTAACATTTTTTTATTTTCAAAGGCAATTATATCACTTAAATCATATCCAAGAAAAAAACACCAATCTCATGAGGAAAAATCTTTGTTTTTTAGTCTTTTCCCTAAATAATCCAAATATAAATTTAGATTTTTATCTTTAGGATAGCTATGTTCCAATAAATAATTATAATTTTCATTTGAAAATATTGTTCTCATTAAATATTTTTTTATGAAATACTAAGACATATACATTATTTTCATCCTCTTTAATGATTTTAAAGAAAATTTTAGGATTAAACTTCTTATTTAAAAAGCTTAATTTCAATACGAATATTAGGGAATTCATCCTTCCTACAATTTATTAAATTAGATGCCTTAATTCCAAATAAAGCTGGAGAACAATGCAAGGCTAAAGCATTTTGTAATTTTTTTCGCTCATTCAACCACCAGTTAGTTTTTAGTTAACTATTATCCTTAAAAATTAAGTTAGTTACAACTAACTTACCTATATAATATCTTATTTTTTTATTATTATGTCAAGAAAAAAAGCTATCTAATTAGATAACTTTTTGCTTATTTAAAAAAATTCAATTAAATCACAGGCCTTCATTGGTCTTGAAAAAAATAATATCCTTGATGTCTTGAAACCCCAAATCCTTTAAGCATTTCAAATTGATTACTTGTTTCAACACCCTCAGCTATAATATCATAGCCTAAGGATTTAATCATAGCTATTGTTTCGTACAATAACACCTTATGCTTATCATTTAAATCCTTATCACTACTAAAAGCAAGGCCAAATTAGGGATTTATCTATCTTAATAGTTTTGATTTTTTTCATTAGTCAAATTTAAAAATATTACCATAAATCAAACCAAAATCATCAATAGAAATATTACAACCCATTGTTTTTTTAATTCATCAATTACCTCATTAATTTTTTTCACCACCAGCAAGCAAATCCTCCTCAGAAATTTCAAATTCAATTTTATGAGGATCAATATTATTTAAATTAATTTGCTTTTAGCATTCCTGTAAATAAATTTAAGTTAGTACATTGAACCAGCAGAAATATTTATACTTACAGTATCAATTGAAGAAATTTGCTCCTTTGATTCATTAATAAAATTACAAACATTAGCAAATACAATATCTCCGATTTGACCTATCAAGCCTTCTCTTTCAGCCAAGGGAATAAATTCCTCTGGAGAAATATAACCCAATCTTTTATCATCCTTTAAACGTACAAGAGCTTCAATTTGAGTATACCTTTCCTTTGTTGCATCATAAATTGGTTGATAAAAAGACATCAAATCCATCATAATTTATTGCATACTTTAATAATTCAATTATTTGTGATTTACGCATAATTGGTTTTTTTCAATAGCTTCATCAATAAAGCGATATTCTCTTTTTATCCTTATAAGAAAAACATATTTTTTTCATAATCAAGAATACTTTCTAATCCTTGATGATTAACAAATGCTTCGCTAGAAACAACATCTATATGATATTGCAACAACAAAAAAATCAAATTTACCAATATGCTCATTTAATCTCTTAATAATATTTTCAATTTTATCATTTGCCGAAACAATCAAAATTAAAAAGAATTGGCTGTTCTTCTAAATGCTTGATAGGGGTGAGCCTTCATATAGCTTTGAAGCATATTATAAAAAAACCTTATTTAAGTTTTTTTATAGCCTAATCTAGATGACAAATTTTCATAATTGTCAATGTGAATATGAATAAAATAGCAATCCTCCTTATGAGCCTTTATTTCATCTATCATCAGCTTTAATCCACGATCATTAAAGCATTTTACACCCTGATCTAAAAAGCATCTTAGGGTTTTCAACCGTACTAAAAAAATAATAAAAAAATTAAAAATGGTATTGGCTAGTGTCGATAAAACAACACCTAATGATAATACCTCAATAAGCATTAATACGCTCCACAAAAAAATACACCAATACAAACCTTAATAAGCTTTGATGATAATGACTTATGATAAAAACAAATCAAAAATATGTCATACAAATATAAATAAAGCAAATTATTCCCGTTATTTGCACACTTATTCCATATGTATAAACAATATTACCATCATAATAATATTTAGGATTACAAAAGCAAAGAACGATAGAAACCAACAATACCAGGAATTAGTTTAGCAATCAAAAACATGACGATTCTCTTTTTTTGTTCTCGACCAAAAAAATTTATATACATATAAAAAAATATAATCATAACAATAAAAGCTTATATAATACATTGTATTTAAAGCTCTATTTAAACCAACATTAAAAAGTATCTAAATGTAAAATTGTATAGGTAGTAATAAAGTCAAATGCCAAATTTACAATTGCAGTAATAAGCATTCCTGTAAAGCACTTAGTAGATAATAAGGGCAGCTTTTTGTAATTGAAATATTCACAAAATATCAAAAATAAAAAACAAGCTGAAGCTATTTGCAGCTTTACAATATTAAAATACAAATCACCCTCACCCCCCTAGCTTACATAATCATTATTTTCATTACCGAAATACTTTTTTTAATTACTAATAAATCATCTTCATTATAAAATGAACTTTTTTTCCTTACTTAAAAATACTTAATGCCTCATCTTCATCTAAGGCAGTATCATAATATACCTCTAAATATCTAGCTATATTATTTCTAAACATATTTAAATAGCGCTTTTTCAAAAAGAAAGCTTACTATAATCGAGTTCACCTCTCAAATAAATAATTGGCTTATAAATTATATTTTCATTTTTTTAATATTTTCAATTGTTAAAAATTGTTTTTAGGAAGAATGCCAACAGCACAAACCAACTTTATATCATATCTTCCCTCAACCTTACCATATTTTCTAAGCTTAGCTCCTTTAACACTAGAGAAGAAAAATAATTGAACTATTTTTTTAAGCTCTTTTTTTAACTTTATCTAAAGAAAAGCATTTAACATTAAGCAATTTAGCACATGCTTCTGCATATTTTTTTGTACTTCCATGTCGAGAATAATAAACGATTGCATCTATCATAAAAAAACCACCTAACACTATTTTATCATATTTTATTATTTTTTTAATAGACTTTTGGTGAAAAAAATACGTTAAAATTAATTGGTGATATGATGTTAAAAAAAGCTATAAAAATCTTTTTGTCCTAACTTAAATAAATTTATAACATTAGAAATATATATTAAAAAAACATAAGAAAGGTCAAATAAATGATGCCTTATATATTTTAGATGGACAAAAATGCCTTTAAGGATAAAGATGCAACATTCAAACGAAGCCTTAGATTTACTAAATATGTAGACCTTTTTTTAAAGACACTAGAAATATTAATATTTGTGCTATAGCTATAAAAAAAGCTATGAAGATGATATAGAAAGAAACCAAAATGAATATCTGCCTTATAAATTCGAAATAAACACCAAATGGAATAAAAAGTCAAAATTTAAGTATTTCTAAAGCATTCACTAACGATTTTATCAACACAATTATCCCCTTTATTAATGCAATATTTAATATAAATGATAGTTATATATTTGGTGCTTCATTAGGAGCATTATATGCATCTTTTATAGCAAACAATTATACTATATTTAAAGGCTGCGGTTTATTTTCCATTTGTCCATTCTTATGTGAAAAAAAGCCTTCTATAAGGATTTAAGTATTAATAAAAGACAAAAAAATTAAAAAAACATTCATTTATGTAGGTAAAAAAATGAGGAATCAGATTCTTTATTTGATAAAGACCTCTATTTAAATAGTGCTCTAAAGCTATATGATTTTTTTAAATAATGATAATACAAGATTACTAATAGATGAAAATGGTGTTCATAATGAAGAAAGCTGGGAAAAAGCATATAATTGATTTTCTTTCCTTCATCTATTCAAATTCTAATATAAAACAAAAAAATGATAGCCCAAATAAAGCTATCATTTTTTTTATTTATTATTTTAATTTAGCTAAAAGCTCTTCCTTCATTTGCTCATAGCCAGGCTTACCAAGAAGTGCAAACATATTCTTCTTATAGCTCTCAACACCAGGCTGGTTAAATGGATTAACACCAAGAGCATAAGCACTTGTTCCACAAGCCATTTCAAAGAAATAAACTAAATAACCATATGTAAAGGCACTAATATTTGGAATATCAATTCTAATATTTGGAACTCCACCATCAACGTGAGCTAGCATTGTACCCTTCATAGCCATTTTGTTTACATAATCCATTGTCTTACCTGCAAGGAAATTAAGACCATCAAGATTATCCTTATCAGCCTCAATTGTAACATTTTCTTCAGGCTCAACTACATTTAAAACTGTTTCAAATAAATTTCTTTGACCCTGCTGAATCATTTGACCAAGTGAATGAAGATCAGTAGAGAATGATGCAGAGGCAACAAAAATTCCTTTACCATCCTTACCTTCTGTTTCACCAAATAATTGCTTCCACCATTCTGAGAAATAATTAAGCTTAGGCTCATAATTAACAAGAAGCTCAATTTTCTTTCCTTGTTCATTCATAATATTACGAACAAGAGCATATTTTAATGCTTCATTTTTCTTCAATATTAGCATTTTGATAATATAAATATGCTTTCTTTGCTCCCTTAAGCATTTCATCAATATCAATACCAGCAGCAGCAATAGGAAGTAATCCTACTGGAGTTAAAACTGAATATCTTCCACCAACATCATCAGGAACAACAAATGTTTGATATCCTTCAGTATCAGCAAGTGTCTTTAAAGCTCCCTTAGCCTTATCAGTTGTAGCAAAAATACGTTTTCTTGCTCCATCCTTACCATAACGCTTTTCACAAAGCTCCTTAAAAAAATTCTAAAAGCAATTGCTGGCTCAGTTGTTGTACCAGACTTAGAAATTACATTAATTGAAAAAAATCCTTATCCTTTAAATAATCTATTAGTTGGCTTACATAAGTACCACTAATTTGATTACCAACAAAGATAACCTCTACGCCCTTTTGATTGAAATAGCGTTTAAGCATTTCTATAGCACTTCTAGCACCAAGATAAGATCCACCAATACCAATTGCAAGTAAAACATCTGAGTTTTCTTGAATAGTACCTGCAGCCTGTTTAATTCTACATACCTCACGATGATCATAGGTCATAGGTAGGTCTAACCAACCTAAATAATCATTTCCTGCTCCCTCTTTACTTAATAATACCTGATATGCCTTAGCAATTCTTTGGCTAGCTTTAGTATATTCTTCTTCTGTATAAAATTTTCTAGCACCAGAAATATCTAAATTTAAATATTTTTTTCCATCGTCATAAACCTCCATTAATATAATTATACTACAACAAACAAAAAAATAGAAAGATTTGTTTTGTTTTTTTATCATTAAATTAATAAAGGAAGCTAAGCTTCCCTTACTAATTATTCATTTTTTTCATTGAACCATAACCATAAATCTTAACACTATTTATTGTAATTGCCTTAGCATTACTACTTCCCTTTGAGCATGAGGCAACAATCTTAATATAAACATCACCCTCAATATAGCTTGCTGGGGCAAATTCTAACTCAGTTGCAGCATTATTCTTTGATGCTTTCTTACTTCCAAGTGATACATAATTAGTGCCATCAAGAGAATAGAAAACCTCAACATTTGAAGAACCCTTATCACCAAATGATGCATTAACAATAATTTTTGATAAACCACTAATTTTAAACTTAGAAACTATGATAACTGGGTTACCACTATGTACTTGGCTTGCTCCTGATGTAGTACCAGAGTTTGCATTAGTTAAGGTAAATTTTTCTTCACTAAATGCTTCACCACTACCACCAAAAGCTTACTATCTCATGTTCAACAGCAACATCATTATAATCATTTTTCTGCTTTTTACAAGAATATCGTAATTTGTAACCTTAGCCTTTTTCTTCATCTGTTAAGCTATCATAAGCATTTCTAGCTTTAGAAATCTTAGCACTTGAATTTGGATTTACTTCACCAATATCAGCAATTAAGGAAATTGTATAATTAACCTTCAAATTAGAAACTGAGTTAAGAGTTTCATTATCAAGTCTAGCCTTTTTCCTCATTTGTTAATGCATTATAGCTTTGAATTTTTTTCTTGAGCACTTGCTTCACCATTTAAAAATAGACATAAAATCATTAACATTCTTTAAAAATATGATATTCATTTATAGCAGCCTCTAAATCAGCATAATTTGTGACCTTAGCTTTATCATCACTAGATAGGGCATTATATTCATTTAAGGCTAAATTAATTGCTTCGTTACTATCTAAGCTAACATTACCTATTGCCTTAATTTTATTAATACATGATGTTACAGCATATGTAGCAAACTCATCTTCAGCTGCAACTAATCTATCATAATTATCAACAACAATACTTGAATCAAATTCAATTAGCTTATTATATTCACTTCTTGCTAAAGCAATCTGTGTCCCACTTTCCTCATTAACCGTACCAATTGCAATAATTAAATTTCTAACATAGCCAATACCATTTGCAATATATTGACCCTTTGCTGTTAAAAGCTTTTGATACAATTCTTCAACACTTACCTTTAATTCATCATTTAAAGCATCATAAGCATTCATAGCATCTACAATTATTTCTTTACTCTTATCATTATAGAAGATTTCACCTTCTAAAAACCTTATCCATAGCTTCATTAAATTTAGCTAAAAGCTTTTGATTATATTGATCAGAATCATATTTTTTTCAAAGCTAATAGAATTAATAGTAATTTCCTTAAATGTAGCACTAGTCATCTCAGCACTATCACCAGGTTGGAAATTAACTGGCTGAATCATATAAGTACCAGGCTCTAATGTTACACTTCCACTAGCAGTTAATAAGCAAACACCTGCTTCATTAACAAGAACACCTGTAGTAGTGAAATCATCACTTGCATAGCTAATAGTAACCTTAGCAGAATTTGTAAGTGTAAATGCGTAAACAGTCTTGCTTATCTTACCAGGAGTAAGAGTCGTTGGCATCGTAGTAATCTTATTAGGATTAACACTCTTTGGTAAATAAGATAAATCACTCATCGCTACATTCTTAACTGCAACAGGATTATCCTTTCTTACACCACCATAAGCCTTAATAACCATTCTTGCTTCAGTAACATTTGTTTGAAGCCCATAATCCCCAGATGGAATATATGATAATGTTGAATCCGTATCAAATTTACTATAATCAATATTTTTTTTAGATATAAATTTACAGTTATTTGCTACAATTTGATCCTTGCTTTCAACCACGGTTTGGCCACCCTTTTTGATATAGGGCACTAGAAACTGAATCATTATAGCTCTTAATTGCACCACCATCAACTCTAAAAAGGATTTTTACAGGTATAGAACAAATTATATTCTGTAAAGATATAAGAGTCTGCTCTCGTATTAACAGCATAATCAGTTTGACCTTCAAAAACGTTGTTATACATATGAATATTAGCTCTTCTTGCTAATGGGCCTCTTGCCTTACATAGCTTCCAATAATTATGATGATAGGTCAAATTATATTGTAATGAGGAATCAGATGAACCTACAAGATTAGTTTTATGACAGCCTTCAAAATAATTATAACTAACAGTCAAATATTGACCACGCTTAAAATCACAAGACCCATCGCCCTCGCTCTTATCACCCTCAGCTGCGTTACTAATTGTTGGACCATAGAATTCATTATTATGAATCCAACATCTTTCAACACTAGCTGATAATTCACTAGAAGCATTGGCAGATACCTGAACGCCCTCCATACCAACTGCATCCTCTGGAGTATTGATGAAGGTAACATTACGAAGTTCAAAGCTCTTTCCAAGCTTTGGACTTGAACTTTCAGCCATAAAATGGAAGCCCCAGCCATCAATAATGGCATCACTACCAACACCTTCCAGAGTTATATCCTTACCAGACTTAATTCGAGCCATATGGCCATTATCACCAGCAGTACCACCATTACCGGTAGAATTGTAAATTGTTAATCCTTCAATTTGGGGAGTACTTGCGGCATCAAATACGCCCTTTTTCTTTAAGCCACTATTAGAAACGCATCCTACAAAACGAACAACTAGTGGAATATTATCTTCACCTAGCTTTTTAATAATTCCTGCATTACTATTAGCAGTACCACCATTTGCGCACTTGCCACCGCCAACATCAGCACCTACGGAATTCAAAATATTACCAATACCCTTTACAGTAGTTCCTTTATAGCTTAATTCAACACTATTCTTATTTTCATCAGTAACATATAAAAACAATAGCATTATCCTTTAAGGTACCATCATCATTATAAGCACCAACACCACTAGTATAATTAAAGTGCGCATAACCGCTTCTATCATAAGCAATAACGGCAATATCACATATTGTTGGATTAGTATCACTAGATTTAGGAGCAATCATAACACTATAATTACCAGCACTGATACCTAAAATATCAGCACGTATTGTAGATGAATCAACGCTTCTTTGATAAACCATTGATTCATCAAGTAAACGGTAGTCAGCATCGTTTTGGCCCTTTAAATAAATATTATATTCTTCACCAGATGTTTTAAGGAATTTAATGTAGGCAGATTCACTATTACCACTAACCTCCCTAACAGCAACACTACCCTCTTTACTTACGCTACCAGAAGCATTTAGAGGAGCATCACTACCTGCACCTTCTTTAATCCACTTAGCATATAAAATAATATTATCATATATTAGATTATTAAAATCAAATTTAGTAGTAAGACTTGCGTTTTGATACCAACCAACAAATTCGTAGCCACTACGAGGAGCAGGAGTAATTTCTGTTACCTTGTTTGCATATTTAACGCTAACCTCAGTTTCACCAGAAAAATTTAACCTTAAATAATGTTTCCTTTAAAATATTAACCTTATCATCCATATCAGCCTTAGCATCGCTAACAAGCTTTGTAATTGCATCCTCTGTAGTTGCTACATTTATAGCATCTGAAGCTTTATCACTAATATTAGTTATTTCTTTTCTTGTTTCATTATTATAAATACTAGCCCAAGCATCATCAGCATAAGCTTTAACCTCATTTATAGCATTTGTCTTAACGCTTAATAAAGGATCACTTTCACTTGGCTTACTACTTGAACTCTCGCTTGGTTTCGTTGTTGAGCTATCGCTTGGTTTCGTTGTTGAGCTATCGCTTGGTTTCGTTGTTGAGCTATCGCTTGGCTTTGTAGTAGAACTCTCGCTTGGCTTACTACTTGAACTTTCACTTGGCTTTGTGCTTTCCGTTACATTACCAATTGACCCAATACTATCAGATGGCTTTGGTTTCTCACCACATGATGCCAAAGCTAAAGCACCATTTAAAAACTAATATAGCTCCTACAATTTTATTTTTTTTACTTTCATTTATTTAATACCTCTTCTTTTTTTCTAAAAGCAATTTATGAAGCAACCAAATGATTGCTTCATAAACATAATTGAATTATAAAACTGTAATCCAGAATTCTACAGTAGTAATATTCATAAATTTAACACTAACCTTATATCTACCAGTAATAAGCTCTGTTGCTACCTCTCCTGCTTCATTAGTAAGGCTATAAGTAACCTTAGCCATTTCTTCTTTTGTTAAATCAACTAAAGATGTTACATCACCAATTATCTTATTAGCCTTTAAGCCAGCTAAATCAATTGCATCTCCACTAGCATATTCTGTTTTAACATTAGTTACATCTAAAGAATTATATACTGTTGTCTTTTCAACTTTTACAATTGCTTGTAATCTTGAAATACCAACACTATTGTTAAAATTAACATAATATTCACCAGCTGCAAGTTCAACCTCTAATACTTGTAAATCTTTAGTACTAGTTGATGTTGCAGATGCAATAGTTGAATCTAATGTACTTGAAGCACTCTTACCAATAAATACGCTTCTACTACTAGAGCCTCCAGAATAGAAAACCACTCTTATAGTTGATTTAGCAGTAAGTGTTACTTTAATGTTGTTATCAATTTGAGCTTTTCCACCAGTTTTGATTGCGTTAGTCAAAGCTGTTCCATCTGTATCAGTAAACTTTTTACTTTCAGTCTTGGCTTTAGTAGCATTCCATGTATATGTGAATACATCATCACTTGCTGGAAGAGCTGTAGGATTTATAAAGCCATAATTTTCAGTTGTTGTTTCAACATTTATATCATATGCTTTTTGCATATAATGTATAGCTTTCAGACATATCATAGAATGCTGTTTTTTTAAATCAAATGCTTCATTAAGTTCAGCATTTAAATATAAGCCTTCAACTAATATATTTTTTTAGCTTTATATTCTTTATTAATAGCGTCTAGATTTATTTTTTTCACCATATTTAACACTATATTTAGATGAAATAGTAGAAGTTATATAAATAGTAGCTTCAAATGTTAAATTATTTGCATCATCCATAATGCTATTAATATCAACTGTAGCATTAGTAAATGCTGTAGCAATTGCTTCTTCATTTTTAGCTTGAGCAAAATTAGCAACATACATAGAAGTAGCAAGGCCTTCCTTAAATGTAGTTAAATTAGTAACACATGCTGCAACAGTTTCATTTTGAGCATTTGTAAATTTATTAAAAATATTCATCAATAAACTCAGTAGTATCCTTAACTAATTTAGCCTTATTTGTCTTATAGAATTCTACAATAGTATCAATATTTGCAGTAGTTTTATCAACATCATAAGCATATCTTCCTTCTTCAGCTAATAAAATTGCAAATTCTTCTTCATAGAATCCTTGGGCGACTGAGCTAGCAAATGCTTTATAAGAAGCATCCTCATAGGTATTAAATGCCTCTTCAACCTCTGCACCCTTAGAAGAAATATATTTTAAAACATTAACAATATCCTTGCCATCAAGAACAATTTGATTAATTACTGCTACATTATCTGAAGCATTAATAGCCTCGCTTAATTTAGCAAAATCATTAAATGTATCCTTTCCAAGCTCTTCTGTAGCATAATCTTTAATTTCAGTTAATGCATCTTCTCTAACCTCTTCAATTGATTTAGTTGTAGAAGCAATAGCATTATCAATTTCTTCTTTGATTTGAACTAAAACATCATTTACATCACTTGTTTTTTTAAAAGCTTCACCAAGTCTTTCCTTAGCTCCAATTAAAACATTAACAATTAATTGATAAACATCATTATTTGCATCCTTTAAAAGCAAGTATATCAGAAGTTCTATAGCCATTGCCTTCGCTTGTTAATAAGTCTTCACTAAACTCATTTGTTGTACCATAAAGCTCAATTAATGCTTCATTACGCTTAGCTTGAGCACGATCTATATCACTAGGAATCTCTTCAATCTCTAACTTTATTGTATTATATGCTTCAATTACTTCATCCTTAGTTGTCTTAGAATCTATAATAGCTTTATATTCAGCTATCTTTTCAGCAAAGCCTGCAGTTTCTAAATGGGAATCAATTTGATCTTCAAGATTAGTCTTACATTCAGCCTTTAAATTAACTAAATACGTAGTATCATTTGGAATTTCATCTAATTCCGCTTTAACGCTAGTAACAATTTCATTAATTAGCTCAGAAGTTGTAGCATTAGTAATTTTATCTCTAGCAGCATTAATCTTTTCATTAACCAAATCAATACTATAAGTATAATCATTAGCATCTAAATAGCTGCTAACCTCTTCAATAGCTGCAATCTTAGAAGCTTTAAAAGCTATTTCTTCATCTGATAAATAAGCCTTTAAAGCTTCCTTAAATGCCTCTAAAGCATTTCTAACCTCATTAATAGTATTTGCCTCATCAATTGTAGTATTAGTTTGATTATAAGCATTAGTTATATTTTTCTTGATTAGCTTGATATTTAGTAAAATCATATGCTTCATAAATAGCATTTGCATTAGCCTTCATTTTAGTCTTAGCAGTTTCTAAAGAGCAAGCTTCCTTTTTAATACCAACATTATCAAGACTTAAATTTCTTGCATCCTTAGCAGTACCAAATTTAACACCACTAAAATTATCTACATTAATTTTTGCATCGCTTGCAATTGCGGTACCATCAATTGTTGCACTAATATTACCATCACATAAGTCAATAACAACAACAACCCTCATACTTTGATTTTCAGTGTAAGCAACACCAGTTGTAGGCTCTACACCAGCAACTCTCATGCCAAGCTTCTTATCAGATGTAGTTCTTATTGATGCAAATTCACTTCCATTTGCATCAACAAAAGTTACCATGCTCCATTTACCTGCTACCTTACCTGGTATTAAATCACATACAAATGTAACCTTATCAAGATAAACATCATTAACATCGATACTTGCGTATGTTGTGATAGTAGTATCAATATCTACTAAATTTAATCTTCCATTTGCGATATTAACAACATTCACATCACTAAATGGTAAATTTTCCTTAGTAGTACCATTTTGAGCAAAGCCTGTTAATCCTTCGCCTCCATTCGTTGAATAGGTAACATCAGAATCCTCATCAAATTCAGAATAATACAAAACCTCGCCATCCTTATAGAACAATTATCTATTAGTTAATTCTCTAAATTTAGCAACAAGATTTACCTCATCAGTAAGAATAGGTGTACTAAAATCAAATTCTTCTTCACCATTAAACCAACCAACAAATACATATCCTTCCTTAACTGGATCTGAAGGCTTAGTAACAGTATTACCTTTATCTACTTGAACCTCATTTTTTTCTCCATCAACATCAAATGTAACCTTAGCCTTTACTTCAACACTAGAGCTTGTAGTTTCACTAGGTGTACTAGGAGTAGCACTTGTGCTTGGAGTAGGAGTACTTGGAGTGCTACTTGTACTTGGAGTAGGTGCACTACTAGGACTACTAGAGCTACTTGGAGCTGGAGCAGGTGTGCTGCTTGGAGTAGACTTGCTACTCTCACTTGATTTACTAGGAGTGCTCTTTGATGACTCTATAGACATAGCACTTCCACTACTTGTTGTACTGTTAGGCTTATCATTTTCACCACAGCTTGCTAAAGCAGCTACTCCTGAAAGCGCTAACAATGAAATTAATAATTTTTTCTTCATATTAATACTTTTCCCTCTTTTTTTCCTTCTTCTTCTAGGATATACTAACATATCTATTTTTTTTATTTTCAATCAAAAAAACCCAAATAAAAAAATATTTCAGTTTGATTTCACTAAAAGAAAAAAATGGACCCTAAAGTCCATTATTTAATCAAAAAAATTATTTTTGTTAGTTATACATTCTAATTAATTTTAGGTAAATATTCAAAAATAAACTCTTCCACAATTTTGTGTTGCCCCGATTCTTTTATAAAATTCAATTGAAGGAGTATTCCAATCAAGACAACTCCATTCCAATTTATAATATCCTTCATCTTTTATTACTTCTACTAATTTATAAAAGAATATCTTTCCATATCCTTGATTACGATACTCTGGCTTTATAAATAGATCCTCTATATGAATATTAGCCTTTGCTGAAAAAGAAGCAAAAACAGGATAATATATAGCATAACCTATAGCCACTCCTTTGATTTCTGCTATAATTGCTGTTGCTACCTTTTTATCAAAAAGCCAATAGCCTAGCATATCAATAGTTCCTGTCATATCATTAGGCCTTTTTTTCATAAAGAGCCAAGCCGTTTATTAATTCATAAATTAAATTTAAATCTTTTTTTGTTGCTTTTCTAATTACCAAATTTTTCCATTTTAATTCCTTCTAATCACTAATTTACCTTATCGTCATTATAGCATATTTTAAAAAGAAACCTCAACAATGCAAAAATGGACATTCAAGTCCATTTCATTACTTAATATTAATGTAATAAGAAAGCCAACAAGGAAATTAAAAAAATCCATAGATTGCTCCAGCGAATACTTCAGTTTTTTTTATGTCCAAGTAATTCCTTTAAATAACCTTTTTTACCAAAGCCAAGCTTCTTTTTTTCTTCTAATGTTTCATTTTCAACCATTTTATTTAAAATAGCCGCATGCTTTGAGGCTTCATATCTTACACCAAAGGCATCATGAATTATAATAAGTGCCACTATAAAGGCAACTGCAAAAACATAATCAATCTTACCAGAATCAGTAATTTGAAAGATGGCAATAGAAACTACCATTGTTGTTACTGTAGATGTATGGCTTGAAGGAAATCCTCCTGTAGTAAATAACATCTTAATATCTAATTTTTTTCTTTTATTGAAAATATAACAGCCTTTAAAAGCTGACAAGAAAATAAAGATATTGAGCTTAATATCATTACCTCAATTGCTCTAAGAGTTTCTGTGTCACCAATGCTACTTAACATCGCCCTCATCATAAGAATCACCAACATTTCTAACCTCTAATACTTCTGGAACATTCTCCATAAGAATTGCTTCAATACCATCCTTCAGTGTATCATCCTGCATCATACAGCCCTGACAAGCACCAAGCATTCTTACATATACTATTCCATCTTCAAATTTAACAAATTCTAAGTCTCCACCCTCACCATTTAAATAAGGGCGTAATCTATCTAAAAATTGCTGTAATTTGATTAACAACACTTTCATTATTTTCCATTTTTTTATTACTTCTTTCTATATTGCCTTCAGTTTTTCTTCTTATTGTTATTATTTCTATTGTTCTTATTATTACGATAATTACCTTTTATTATCCTTATTTTTTTATTATTTGCATTATTATTGTTATTATTATTTTTTTATTATTCTTATTTGCAAATTTATTATTAATCTTAGTAGGATCAAAAATCCTCACTAGATGAAGAATAATAAGTAACTTCCTTTTGCTCCTTTACGGTATTTTCCTTGCTATCCTTATTAATAGATTCCTTAAGGCTATCAGGGATTGTACCAAGAGTAATCTTATTTTGTCTTGCTAAATCAATAATTATTTTTGATTTAGTTTTAGCAGTACTTTCAAGTACTAGACTATCCTTATCAAATGGAACCTTTTCCATAGCTTTAGGAGTATCATCATAGTCCATAGGCATAGGCTTATTTTCTAATAAAAGCTTATCATATTCATCCTTATTTATTCTTTTTAGAATATAATGAGGACATCTAAAAGCACATGATTCTTCAATATAATCCTCTACTCTACCTATATAATTATCTTTTTCTATTATCGCCTGAAAAGCCCTTTTTAATCTTAAAAATATTATCACTAATATCTCCAACTATATAAGGATATTTATCAAAGCATTCCTCTATATAGCATTCTTCAAACTTTGCTAAATCAAAAGCATTTTTATGATTTTTTATAATTTCATAAAAGCCTTTTTTACAACTTATTACCATTATATCACCACATCTTTAATTAAGAATAAAAACGTTCTATAACAATTATACCATATCTAGATAAATTAAGGAAATATTTTTTTAATTGCTTAAAACAAATGGAACATCACTATTAATTATTTCCATAGCTAAGGGAATATTATAAACCAAATCAATTTGTTCTCTTTGAAAGGGAACCATAATTTGCATTTTTTTATGGCAACCTCTAAATTTATTTCAACTAATGATGAATTAATTCCATAGCTTTTTAACATCACTTTTTTTATGTCAAACTTAGTTGAGCCAATAATTTCTAAATTAATTGGTACTCTAATACCATTAGCCAAAAAAATAATTTCTCGAAAAAGAAATAGCCAAGAGGAATCATAATATATTTAAAATCATCCTGTTCATTAATACTTTCAATGCTTTTTATTAACGCTTTTAGCTACATAAGCTCTAATTAAATTTGCTTGATAAGTATTAATGCTTGCTGACATCAGCTCCTTATTATTATCATAAACCTTGTCAACAATTTGTGTATCCTTTATATTAGAAAGCACATCATTATTTATGCTATCACTTATAATATCCATAGCGTATATTCTACTTTTTTTGATCAATATAAAGCTTAACTGTTTCACTAAAATAGCCAAAACTAAATTTTGCAAAAAAATCATAAATATCGCTATGCATAAATAAATCTCAATTCTTTTAAATAAGCGTAAGCGCTTCTTTAATTTCCATACCATCTTTTAATCCTAGCTCATAAAATGCAAGCGATGCACTAGCTACCCTAGCATTATATAATTCGTCTATATTTTTTTAACACCTATAGCCTTAGCACAATAAACCTTTCTTTCTACCATTTTAGGACTAGAATAAATATCTGTATCTAAAGCACCACACATTACAAATCCTTTATCTGTAGCTATTATTAAAAGAGTTGTTTTTAGGTAAATATATTTCACTACATTTGTAATCTCTACCATCAAAGCTTTTTTTACATAAGAATTAATTTTCATTTTATCACCATTTAAATATATAAGAAACTAGTATAAAAATATGTCAAAAAAATTAGCATAATAAAATTGGTGAATTAGAATGAGTATTAAAACTATAATGACAACAAAAAAATTTATAGCCTATCAATTAATCATACTATAAAAGATGCTATTACTATTATGAAAAAAATAATGATATTGGTCTATTAGTAATTTTAGATGAAAAAAATAGTAAAAGGAATCATAACTGATCGTGATATAGCCCTAGCTTTAATAAATTTTTTTCAATTGATGATAAAAATAATTAAAAATTATGAAAAAGTAATGTTATTTATATCAATGAAAAATTCTTCTATTTATGAGGCCGCAGATAATTGTGCCTACTTTGGTATAACTAGACTTCTTGTTATAAATGATGCTAATGAGTTAAAAAGGAATTATTTCCATCTTTGATCTTCTAGCAATTGATGCGTATAAGGACTATGTTATTGAATGCCTAAGGGAGCTTAAGCTAAACAACAATATCTACCATTATGAGATAGAAAATGACATTAGCATTTCCAGGGATTTTTTTAAGAATTTAAAACATAATAAACTACTTCCTATGACTATGTTTAAGCTATTATCATTCTAAAAATCTACGGCATTTTATTAAATTAGTCAATAAAATCTATAATATATTTGCAAACTAAATCCTGCATTTTTTTGACTTTTTCTATACTAGCAACACCATCATGGGCCTGCGCGCCATAATCGGCAAAATAGGAATGAATTCCTCCCTCAATTACATATTCAAGGCTATTCTTTGGTAATAGCTTTTTTGCCTTATTATATTTTTCTAAATTTAACACCTTATCATTACTACCATATATTGATAAAACCTTCTTATTAGTATCACTTAAATCATTATTTAAGTAAGAAGCAAGTAATATTACGCCACTAACATTAGAATTTGTTACCTTACTACCAGCAACAACTCCACCAAGAGAATGTCCCATTAAATAATAACTTTGATAGCTCGTGATATTAATAATTTTCTTATATTCATTACTTTTTAAAAAAAGCAAAACGAAATGGTGATTTTTATGGCATAGCATGATATATCATTTAAAGCCAATATATATAAAATTCTAGCATAAGCCTTTGCCTCAACCTTGGCTTCCTCATAAAAAATAATAGCATTTTTATTATTACTATTTTTATTTACAAATGATATATAATTATTATTTTCTATTACCTCTACCTCACTAGTAGTTTTTAAGTAATCATCTATAGTGCCCTCAGCATGATAATATATTCCAGTATACGTGAAAAAAATATAATACCAATTATTAAGAATAATCCAATAATTGTTGATAAAATTATAATATTCTTCTTTTTCATTAAAATCAAATCCTCGCCTTAAATTTGTCAAAATTCGATATAGATTATTATACATTAATCACTTTAAAAAGCAAAGAAAAGGCGAACCTTTAAGTTCACCTAATCTAGCCACCATACTTTACCAGTTAATATTAATGTTAATAAATCAATAAGCCAAATAAATGCAGCACCAGGAACAATTGTTAAAACTGCAAGAATTATACCTAAAAACATTATTCTTAGTTATTGATATCCAAAGCTTATATACACTCCAAACATTATCAAGCAAAGGAATACAAAGTATAAGCTTTTACAATAAGTGGTAAATTATCTAAGGTTTTAATTAACCCTTTCATTTTCTCATCTCCTTATATAAGGAAATTATATACTTAAATTATTAATTATGCAATATCATTTTGCACTAAACATACACATTCGCAAGCAATTGCTTCGCCTCTACCAACAAAGCCCATTTTTTTCCCAGGTTGTAGCTTTGATACTTACCACACTTATATCTACTTTTAAAAATATTAGCAATGCTTTTTTTCTTATATCATCACGAATTGGACTAATTTTAATAAATTCTGAATAAATAGTCAAATCCAAATTATTTAATTTATATCCACAATCCTTAACCCTTTGATAGCATTCACTTAAAAATAACCTTAGAATCCATATTTAGGGTTTTATCACTATTATCAGGATAAAAAAATATCCTAAATCGCCTAAAGCTAGGCTTCCTAACAAGCTTTCAGCAACAGCATGAAGCACAACATCAGCATCACTATGACCTAAAAGTCCAAGCTTATTGGGAACTAAAACACCACCAAGATAAAGCTTGCGTCCTTCTACAAGTCTATGAGTATCCCAAGCATGACCAATTCTAATCATTTTTCCATTAACTCCTTTTGCCAGAATATAATCCTTTTTAGTTGTAATTTTAAAATTATTTGCTGAGCCTAAAACCATTTCAACCTTATAAAAAAAGCATTTTCCATAATCATCATTTCATCAGTAGCTAAAAATCCTCTAGCCTTTTCAATTTCATAAGCATTTTTAAGATCAGTAGTCATTGCGCCTTGTGGTGTTTGAGCATAAACAAGAGCATCACGATCTAAGGTTTTATAAATACCATTATCATTAATTCTAATTGTATCAATAGCCTTAGTACCAACAAATACACCAAAGCCTGGTTTAATTTTTTCAACAAGTTTTAATGTAGTTTCATCATCAATAAAAATTCTTGCTGCATCGTGAATAATGACCTTATCAGAGCTAATGGCATTTAAGCCATTATAAACACTTTCGCTTCTAGTTTTACCACCATAAACAATTTTAGTATCATCATCAACATATTTTTTTAACAATAGCTTCATCACATTCTCTTATAACTAAACATATTTCATATCCTAATTTCTTAAAAAAAGTGCATAGCTATACCAAAAATAATGGCTTATCATTTATTGGTAATAATGCTTTATTCTTATCCATCTGCATTCTACTTGCGTTTCCTGCCATTACAATTATAGCTCCAACCATTGTTCTACTCCTTAAAAATTGTTGCAAATTTTATATCATTACTTGATTCAGCAAAATCAAATACACATTTTTTATAACATACACCAACAAGCCTTGAGCTATGAACTTTAGCATATCTATCATAAAAACCTTTGCCATAGCCTAGCCTTGCATTATTATAATTAAGACCTAAACAAGGAACAAAAATGAGTTCTGGAATAAGGTGTTCATTAGATATCGGCTCCATAATATTAAATTTAGCTTTTACAAATTTACCATTATCTTTATAAAACTCAATAACATCTGTTGTTTTCGGAAAACAAAATATTTTATCATTATAATAATTTCTTAATTCTAAAAAGATCAATTTCATATCTTAAAGGATAATAAAGACCAATAATTTTATAATCACCAATTATCCCACTACTTATTATATCCTTAACTATCAAGTTACTAATAGTTTTTTTGTATCTAGCTTTTTTTCCTTATATTTTTTTAGCTAATATTCTTGCATCTTCTTTAATCATTTTATATCCTGATAATATACATAGCTAGTATTAACCTGTGGTCTATGAACAAAGCTTAAAGCCTGTAAAGAATTCTTATAAACACCCTTTGCCGTACCTGCATCCTTATAATATGCAAGTCCCATAGTTACATGAAGAGTAAAGCTGATAGAACCATAGCTACCACTAACATGAAGAATACTTTCCTTTTGATTTAGCTTATTTTTTAATACATCCATCTTTCTTAAATCAGTAATAAGTGCAGTAAAAACTAAACCACCAACACGATAAATTTGATTATCATTAACAAAATTAAGATGAATTGTTCTAACATATTCAGCCATAACCATATTACCAAAAACTTCTACCATGCTCATCATTAATTTCTGGTATACTATCTAAGCTAAAGGTAGCAATCAAATAAGGTCTATTTTTCAGCCTCTAGCTTTGAGGCCTCAGTAACAAGCTCATCCTCTGATTTTAAATTATCTAATTCAGGAATTGCACTATGTTCAAAAATGAACATCCTCAATTCTTTCAATAACACCACAAATTTCTTTTGAATTTTTGGTTACACACAGTTTGCCCCTTTCCTTAATGAAAATATCTCTTCCACCAGTATTATAGCGATATGTTAAATCATAGCTTGGCTCATTTTCATTAAGCTTTTGTAATCTAGATTCATAATATGGTAAATCATCTGGGGCAATAAAGCTTTTAAAGTCCTTAATGGAAATCGAATTTCCCTCTAAATTCAATAAAGAAACCATTTGATCATTACACCAAATACTTTGATCATTTAAATCAGCAAAGAAAATTGCTTCACTAGTACAATCAAGTAAAGCTACAAATCTAGTAGTTAAGGCTAAAAGCTCCTTATTATTATCAACAATGGTCTTTTCCATTCCTACTAAATTATCCTCACTAAGCTTCTCACCAAACCAAAGTCTTCCTTGATATTTTCCCATAATAAAGATAGGAGTTTCTAATATTTTTAGTCCAAATGAATTATTATTTCTATCAACGACCATTATTTCAAGTCTCTTTTTAGAATCATTTGAATCAATAGCATTTGCAGCATAATCTTTATATAATCGCCAAAAAAATCCTTATTATTATAATCAATAGAATTAAAAGCTATTTACCTTTAAAGCATCATCAAACAAATTAGAAAGCTTCTTCTTATAGCATTCATCCTTAGTTTTACCAAGAATTTCACTAAAGCATAAAGATATTTGTCTTACACGCTCCTTCTTATCGACAAGAACATAAATCTTAGAATCATCAATTGAGGCAACAATCTCTTTATAAAATTTATCCTTTTCCATTGAATAATCAACACTAAAAAAAGATAAATATACAAGCTAATACATCAAGTGCATAAAAAAACATAATCTAAAAACCTTATATAATAAATCAATCTTTTTTTATATCCTCATAAAAAACAATACACATCACACTGGCAAATATAAAAAAAGAAGGAAACAAGTAATCGATTCTTTAATAGCTTATGTCTAGCAATACTTTTGCTTAATAATAATAGTAGCAATTAAAACACATAAAAATTAATAATACAATTGGGTGTCCATAAAAAAATTCATTTTTTTAAAAACCTACTTAAATATATAATCACGATAAACAAATAATATAACAATAAATGTTAATATTAACGCAACAAAATAAATAATAAATGGATATCTTGTTGTCTTCTTTATAATCTTATCAGAGCTATGAGGAAAGAATAATGATCCAATAGGATTTAAAATAACATCTAAAAATCTTTTTAAGCCATCTCATTATTTTTCTTCCTCCTACATTTAAGAACATATCCAAATATTCCATCAGCTTAGATCTATCTAATATTTTTAATCATAAAGCCCTCTGATGCAATAGAAATATTTCCTGTTTCCTCACTTACAATAACTGTAAGAGAATCTGTAACCTCAGAAATTCCAAGACCAGCTCTATGTCTTGAGCCTGTTGTTTTATCCAAGTCCTCATGCTTTGTTAAAACATAATAAGCACCAGCACATCTAATCTTATTACCACGAATAATTACAGCACCATCATGAAGTGGTGTATTAGGGGTAAATATATTGATGAGTAATTCTTTTGAAACATCCGAATTTAACTGAATTGCCTTTTCAGCATATTGATCCAAGGAATTGTGCTTTTCAATTGTTATTAAAGCACCAATTTTATGTGATGATAAATACATCGTCGCATCAGCAATCGCGTTTTTCGTAAAGTCGTTACTTGAAAGCATTGCTTCTCCCTTACCATCCATTTTACCACTAAAATCTAGCTCACGTCTTATTTCAGGAGCTAAAAATAATAACAAGTGTTAAAAACAAAATACCACCAATATATGGAAAAACCTTACCTGAAACTAAAAAGTCTAGCTTATAGCATACATAAGCTAATAAAAAAACAAAACAACTGTTATTAATAAAACATTTAAAGCCTTTCTATTAGTTAAAACAAATTTTAAAAACAAAAAAACAAAAAAATTATGAATAATAAATAAGCATCAATAGTTATTTTTTTAAAGCTATATGATCATTTAAAAAAATTATTAATAGTTTCCCACATAATTTCACCTCGCATTTATTATATCAAATTCTTAGACTTTTTTTAAAAGATTAAAGCCAAAAATCAGGCAACAAAAAAATGTAAGAAACATTTGTCTCTTACATTAGATTGCAAAAAAATTGGTATAGCATATATATTATCAGCAATTTTATATAACGTTTTTTTGTGTTACAAACAACATATGAATTTCCATATAATTCAGGATACATTCCTCTAACAATAAGCTTATAGCTTCAAGAGTGAAATCTTTGGCTCTATTTGCAAGAATAATTGTATCGGCCTCAAATTTTTTTCTCCGTAGAGTTAAAAAAATTTCTCTTGTACTTAATGGTGACATTATTATTATAGAAACTCTTCCAGCAAGAGATTCAATAACACCACTCATCATCTAATAGCATAATGTTGATTTTCCAACCTGTCTAGCATCAGTAATAAGGGTAACAGGTTTATTTTTTATGCTTTTTAAAATTTGTTCCTTTATTGTTCTTTTTTTATCATTGCTATCACTCCACATATATTATACATTAGTAAAGCTATTTTAAAAGGAAATGCTTAGAAAAAAATCTCCTTGTTTAACATATTCAAAGATTTTTTTCATCTATCTTTCTTTTTATTATTTTTTTATTAATTAATAATTCGTCTGCTATTTCAATATTATAAGCTCCCAATTGTTTTTTATATAGCTCTGTATAATCAAGAGCAATATCATTTTCCTCATTTATTACCTCATCATATATTTCATCATTATAAGTTATCTCATTATTCATAAATCCTACATTATTATTTTTCTTAATCTCACTTACAATAAAAATAGCATTTGAGCCTTTAATAATATTTCCTCTAGCATCATATATTTCTCCTGTTTCCATTAGCTGCCTAATGATACCTTGAGCTCTTTTTAGAGCCCTTTTTCATAATTATCAATACAAATAATAGGAATTTGATATTTTTGCTAAATGCTTTGTTAGAATTCCATCATCGTCATAACCAACATATCCAGGAGGCGCTCCAATTAAAGATGTCATCGAAATCGTATCACTAAATTCTCTAAAAATCTAGCTTTAAAAACCATTTCATCTGATGCTTTAAATAAATTAATACAATCAGCTATTAAAAATATTTCTTTTTTTCTTTAGAGCCATTATATTTAATTTTTTTAAAAAGCGTATTAGAAACACATTAAATTGTTACTTGCCAAAAAAACATATTTTTTTCTAAACACTTATAATGAGGATTGTAAGCTTTTAACCTCATTACAGCCGATAAATCTATCAATTGTTTTATCTATTGTATTTTTATTAACGTCTTCCTTATTTATTTTTGCATAGGTTAATGTATCATCTAAAAATATCAATACATTTGTCAGGACGATTTCTCGAAGGAATTCTTCTATTACTTTCGCATATTAAATAATCTAAATATTCATCACGTATTTTTTTTACATTATGAAAATTAGAATAATTATCCTTAATGCCAAAAAAACAATTGTCTTAGTTTCCTCAAGTGATGGCTCTAAAACATAAATCGGCTGAAATCTTCTACAAAGTGCTTTATCCTTAGACATAGATTTATGATATTCCTCCAAGGTTGTCGCACCTATTATTTTAATATCACTTCTTGCTAAATAAGGCTTTAGCATATTAGCAATATCTAAATTACCATCAGTTGTTCCTGCACCCATAATAGTATGAATTTCATCAATAAATAAAATTACATTTTTAGTTAAAAATTGTTTTAGAAAATTCATCAAAGCGTTGTTCAAAATCACCACGATATTTTGTACCAGCAAGCATTGAAGTTAAATTAAGTGAAATCACCTCCATAGGTGAATTTCTTTTAGCTAATAAATTAGCATAGCCTTCAACTAAGGCTGTTTTACCTACACCCGCATTACCAATTAGCAAAGGATTACTTTTTTTGTTTTCCTATTCAAAAATTAAATCCATTCTAAACAATAACTCACTTCTACCTATAAATGGCATAAGTTCGCATTTTTTTGCCATATTTGATATTTTTTTACATATGCTAATTCTTCACTCTTATTGAATTCATATATTTCCTTAACATCTAAAAATAAGACTTTCAATATCTAATCCTAAATCAACTAAAATAGAACAAGCAATTGAACTTGGATTCATCAAAATTGCCATAAATAAATGTTCATCATCAATAGCCTTATTTCCAGCTAAAAGCTTAGCTTGATGAATAATCGTATCCATTGTTTTATTATATTCATTTTTTTATTTTTTTCTAATAATATATAAATTACTAGAGGCCTCTATTACCTCTTCTTTTTTTTACATCATATTCTTCTAAAATAAAAATGACATAAGCTATCCTCTACATCATACATAGCTTGAATTAAAAATTCACTACCACAAGAATATATTCCTGCATCATTGCTTAACTTTTTTGCGTTATTTAATATTTCTTCGGCTTTTTTACTAAATTCATTTTGCATACTCCGACCTCCATACAATGATATTATATGTAGGTATGGCCTCGAACATACAAATTAAAAAAATCACTTAAATATTCTATATTTTTTTCTTGTTTTTTTAAATATTTGTCTTATAATTGAAGAAAACGGAGGAATTTAAAAATGAAAGATTATATTTTAAGGAAATTTCTAAAATATGTAAAAAAATAGATACTATGTCAAGTGATGAAGCAAATACTACTCCATCTACAAATAAACAATTTGATTTAGCTAATGTCCTAATTGAGGATTTAAAGGAATTAGGCCTTACTGATATTAAGCTTAATGAATATGCCATTTTAACAGCTACATTAAAATCTAACTGTGATTCTAATTTGAAAATTGGTTTTCTAGCTCATATGGATACAATACCTGGCTTTAGTGGTACAAATGTTAAGCCAAATGTTATTGAAAAATATGATGGCCGTGATATCAAGCTTAACATTATAACTATCTCAAATAAAGAATTTACTTTTTTACAAGATTTAAAAGGCCAAACAATTATAACAACTGATGGCACAACCGTCCTTGGAGCTGATGACAAGGCAGGTATTGCTGATATTATGGGAATGCTTTATTATTTTCATACCCATAAAGATGTCAAGCATACTGAAATCAAGGTTGCCTTTACGCCAGATGAGGAAATAGGTAGTGGTATTCATAAATTTAATGTTAAGGATTTTGATTGTGATTTTGCTTATACAGTAGATGGTGGTAGACCATATGAAATTAATTATGAAAATTTTAATGCCGCAAGCGCAATAGTAACATTTAATGGTGTAGATATTCATCCTGGTAGTGCCAAAGGACATATGATTAATGCTGCAAGAGTAGCTATTGAATTTGATTCACTTCTTCCCTGCAATCAAAGACCAGAATATACCGATGGTTATGATGGCTTTAATCACTTAGAAGAAATGAAGGGAACTGTATCTAATGCTACTCTATATTATATTATAAGAAATCATGATATAAATAAGTTCAATGAGCAAAAAAAGCAATTTCAAGCAGCAATTTCGTTCATTAATAATAAATACAATAATAATGTTGCTAGTCTAGAAATTCATGATTCATATTATAATATGAAGGACTTAATCATTAAAGACGATCGCTGTATTAAAAGAGCAGTTAAAGCTATAAAGGATATGGGACTTGAGCCACAATTTACACCTATAAGAGGTGGAACTGATGGTGCACAGCTAACCTATATGGGACTTAATACGCCAAATTTAGGTACTGGTGGTTATAACTGCCATGGACCATATGAGCTATGCTCACTTGATGAAATGCAAGCTGTAAGTAATATTTTAATTAAGATTGCTAAGGAAGAATAAATTATGGAAAAAAAGCAATACTTGTTGCTGTTAAAATCAAAGGAACAGCCACTGATTTAAAATATAGCTTAAATGAATTAAATAATTTAGCAACAGGCTTAAGCTATCAGGTTGTTAATGTATTAACCCAAGCCTTAGACAAGCCCACTCCAAACTTCTATATTGGTGCTGGCAAGGTTGAAGAATTAAAAATAATGTTAAATCAAACAGAGGCAACCACAATTATTTTTGATGATGAGTTATCCCCATCACAAATTCGTAACCTAGAAAATGCCTTAAATGTCACAATAATGGACAGAACCTTTCTAATTTTACGTATCTTTGAACAAAGGGCAAGCACTACCGAAGCAAAGCTAGAAATTAAGCTAGCAATGAACAAATATCTTCTTCCAAGAGAAATATCTAAATGGGGTGAGGATTCAAGAGAAGGTGGCACCAGCGGCTCGTTAAGCAATCGTGGCTCAGGTGAAACAAAAAGAGAGCTTAACAAACGAATGCTTGCAAATGAAATAGTGCAAATCGAAAAGGAATTAGCTAAAATTCATCAAATGAAGGATAGACAAATTCAAAAAAGGGAAAAAGAAACCAAGTACCAATTGTTGCTCTAGTCGGCTACACAAATGCTGGAAAAAGCACGACAATGAATACTCTTATTAATTATTTAACAAATGATAATAAAAAAAGAGGTCTATGCTGAAAAATAAGCCTTTTTTGCTACCTTAAACACCTTCAATAGACGTCTAACAATAAATAATTGTGAATTTGTTTTAGTAGATACCCTAGGCTTTGTTTCAAAGCTTCCTCATGATCTAATAAATTCCTTTAAAACAACCTTAAAGGAAATTCAAAGTGCTGATTATATTCTTCACATTGTAGATATTTCTTCACGTTATTTTTTAGAACAAATCAATATTACAAATAAGGTTTTAAATGACATTGGTGTAAAGGGAATACCTATGCTTTTATGTCTTAAACAAATATGATATGTATGATGATCAAAATACTCAAATTGTTGGTATAGATAATTTACCATTTTCAAATAAATCACTACTTAATATTGAAGTCCTTGTTGATAAAATTTACGAGCATATAAAGCCAAACACAAAATATATTAAGCTGCTCATTCCTTATAGTGAAGCTAAGATATTAAATTATTTAATCGAAAAACACTAATATTTATAAAAAAAGAATATAGTGATAATGGAACCTATCTGGAGTTAGAAATTGCTGCTAAGGATTATAAACTTGTTGAAATGTATGAAATAGATAATATCACATCATAAGAAAAAGCCGTCAAAAAAATAATGACGACTTTTTTTCTATTCTTCTACATTTAAATAAGCCTTAATAATATTTTTTTACATTATTAAAGTTATGTTCCTTACATACCTGATCCTTTATTCTGGCACTTCCAGGCATACCCTTTAAATACCAACCAACATGACTTCTCATCTCAAGCATTGCAAGATGCTCACCCTTTAGCTTTAATAATCGATCATATTGAAGCATTATTATATCATATATTTCTTTTTTTGTAGGCTTATCGATGATTTTACCATCATTAAAATAGGCATTCAGTTCTCTAAAAATAAAAGGATTGCCAAGAGCACCTCTACCTATAGCAATAGCATCACAATTTGTTTCTTCAAACATTCTTTTGGCAGAAGCTATATCAACAACATCACCATTACCAATTACAGGAATGCTTACTGCTTCCTTTACTTTTTTAATCCACTCGATATGAGCGCTTCCACTATAAAATTCTGAACGACATCTAGCATGAACACATATAGCACTAGCTCCAGCCTTTTCAATCATCTTGGCATTTTCAATAACATTAATATGCTCTAAATCCCACCCAAGTCTTACCTTTACTGTCACAGGCTTTTTCACAGCAGAAACTACAGCCTTCGTAATTTCATATACATTATTAGGATCAACTAGTAGGCTAGCACCAGCATGAGCCTTTTTCGCTACCTTATTAACAGGACATCCCATATTTATATCAATGATATCAGCCTGAGAATTATTATCAATAAATTTAGCTGCATTAACAAGCGTCTCAATGTCGCCACCAAATATTTGCATACTTATTGGATGTTCATTATTGCCAACTCTTGTCATATTCAAGGTTTTGGCATTTTGATAGGAAATAGCCTTATCGCTAACCATTTCGCATACAACTAGACCTGCGCCCATTTCCTTACAAATTGTTCTAAAGGCCTCATTACAAATTCCCGCCATTGGGGCTAAAAACCAAATTATTTTTTTAATTTCAATATCTCTAATTTTAAAACTCATATTTATCTAATAATGGCTTGATTTCTTTTATAGGTAAACCTATTACATTAGCCAATTCTCCTTCATATTTTAAAACTAAGCTTTTACCAATGCCTTGAATTGCATAAGCTCCTGCTTTGCCAAAAGCATTCCTTAGTTTTTATATAATCATAAATCATTTCATCACTTAACTCTTTAAAAATAAACTAGTGTTTTTTTACATAAAAAAATTAATCATTTCACTTTGATGAAGAATACATACTCCTGAAATTACCTCATGAGCCTTACCACTAAAGCTCTTAAGCATTTTATAGGCATCAAGCTCATCCTTAGGCTTACCATAACAAATATTATTTAAGCATACAGTCGTATCGCACCCTAGGATAACATCATTAAGATGATTCTTTTTTATTTCAAAGGCTTTCTTATAGCTAGTATTTAAAACATTAGTATACACATCAAGCTCATTTGAAAAGCTTTCATCAATTTCTGCAGGTTCAATTAAAAAATCATAACCTTCATTTTTTAATATTTCAATTCTTCTTGGTGAAGAAACTAGCTAAAACTAATTTCATTTTTTTCTTACATCCTTTTCTAACAATTTAAATAATTATAACAAATATCTATCCCTCATTCAAGAATATTTAATGTAAATAACAAAAAATGACATAATAAACTTTACCGATTTTATAAAAATAATTCTTGAGGTGAAAAATATGAAAAAAAGTATTCAAAAAAACTGATGATTATATTATACATAGGCATTTCTTATTTGCATTTAAATGATGCACTATCATTATATCCATTTACCTTATTAGAATTTCCTTATTATTTATAAATCCTCTTTATTCATTAATTCTTATAATTCCTATAATCAAATTAAATATCTATGGCAAAAGCCTATTTATTAGGATTAATGATATCAATATTTTTTTAATTAAATATGTTGTTCATAAAAAAAGAAATTATTCATCATTTTAATACTTATTATTTATACCACCCTATTCTTTTTATATTAGACGCTTTTACATTCTAAACATCTGGTATAATTTAAGCTTTTTATCTTTGTGCATTAATTTTTAAACACCATTATTTTATATTTAACAAACATAAGTAATGATACCAAGACAATTCTTGATGAACGCCTGATATATTTAGTTAATTTATTGATAATTTTTGCAATTTTATTAATAAACAAGCCTAAGTATTATAGCTATCATTTATTATTTTTTTAACATTTTTTTATAACCAAGTATTCAGGCTATTATAACTTAACTCTAATCCCCTTTGTTTATTTTTTTAAATAAGGCATATACAATAGAATTTAGCTTATATTTAATTTTTAATGAACTATAAATCTATTCTACTATCATTATCATCACTAATAATATATTATGGCTTAAATAAGCCTAAATTAAGCATATATGACCTGGTATTTATTCTTATTTTTTTAGTAATCAACATAATTTACCAAAAAAAGTTTCATCAAGGAAAAACTAATATAGAATCTAATAATATACTAGCAAGTGATTTTAAGGATTATTTAAATATCTTGGATATCTTATTTATCACCAAAAAAAGGGTAATGAAGAAAAAAATTACATAAAATCAAAAAAAGAAATTGAAGAAAAATTATTGTAAAAAATTGTCATCTTAAAAAAATGAATGCATGACAAATGCTGGCATTCATTATTCATTCATAAAGGGTAGTGTTCTTTTATAATAATGGCAATTATTTAAATTGCCCCCATTATTCAAAAATTCACTAAAAATTGATAACGGCAACTACTTAAATTATTATTCACATGAAGCCTTAAAAAAATCTATTTTATTCTTATCAAAAATGATACTAAATTTTTTTAGACAATATTTATGATAGATATAACAAGTTATTTTATTTACTAAATAAAGATAAAAATCAAATATCAAAAATTTTATTCCCTCTTATTATACCCTAAGCTTTAAAAATTGAAATTTTTTTGATGATCCAAATATCATTTTAGGCTATTTAAAAAAATGATGAATTTTGTATTTCAAAGGTCATTTATTTATAAGCTTGAAAAACAAGTCATCATCGTTCTTTTTAACAATAAAGGAAAAAGCCAAATATAAAGATAACCTATGCAACTGCTATTTTAAATAAGCATAACAATTCTATAAGTGGTGATAATTATCTTATAAAAAAATGCTTTGACTCGAGAACTATTTTTGCGTTAAGTGATGGTATGGGTAGTGGTATTGATGCCTACAATTCTTCTAAAAGAAATTTTAAGTATTTTATCAAATATGCTTAATTATCATTTTTTTCCACAAAAAAACAATGCTTAATTTTTTTAAGCTACATATATGAAATAAAAGGAAATTATGAATCCTATGCAACTCTTGATTTATTAGAAATAAATGAAATTACCAAAGTGGCTTCTCTTTTCAAGCTTGGTTCAGCCTCAACACTTTTATTTTCTGATATCGATAAAATCTATGAAAAATTCTTCTTTACCATTAGATTATACCGATTTAATTGATTCATTTGCAATTAACTTAAAAAAACAAATGATATTATTTTATTACTGACAGATGGTTTTTACAGATTATTTAAGCTATCAAGAAATAAAAAGAAATCATTTATAATAACAAATTTGCTTTCTGCTAGTTTAATTGCTGATATGCTTTGTAATAAAAATCAAGCAAAACAATAAAGTATTAAATGATGATTGTTCCGTAATTGTCATAAAAAGTAAATTGAAAGAATTAATAAAATGTGCTAAACTATAGTTTAGGGTGATGATCATATGATTAATCTAGTACGTGAATACATAAAAAAAGAAAATCTTATTTCTGATAATGAAGCAGTCGTTGTGGCGGTTAGCTGTGGTGCTGACTCAATGGCTCTTCTTGACATAATGCGACGTCTCAATTATAGGGTAATTATTGCCCATGTAAATCATCAAAAGCGAGAGCAATCAAAAATTGAAGAGGAATACATAATAGATTATGCCAATAAAAACAACTTACCAATTGAGGTTTTACATCTAGAATATAATCATAATAACAATTTTTCACGATGAAGCTCACCATAAACGCTATCATTTTTTTGAAGAGGTTTTAAAGAAATATAATGCTAAATTTTTAGCTACAGCCCACCATGCTGATGATAATGCCGAAACCATTATTTTAAATACAATGCGTGGCTCTAATTTATTTGGCTATGGGGGAATTTCTGCAAAAATTGATTATAAAAAAATTATTCAATAATTAGACCTCTTCTTTTTTTAAGTAAGGCAGATTTAGAAAAAAATATGATGAGGTAAATAATGTTAAGTTTTTTTCCTCGATGAATCAAATTTAGAAAATGATTACAAAAGAAATCGAATTCGACATTTTATTATTCCACTTTTAAAGGATGAATGTCCTGATTACTTAAATAAAAATAACCGCCTATTCAAAGCAGGTTAAGGAGGCATTTAGCTTTATAAGAAATCAAAGTATAAAAATACTTGGAAAAAAACTAAAAAAATAATATAGAGCTTCCAAGCTTTAATGACTTTGACATTGCCTTAAAAAAAGGATATTATATGCTTATTACTAGAAAGATATGAAATGGATAAAAAAATCAAAGAATAATTGAATCCATTCTAGAAATTCTTTCAAGTGAAAAAAACTACCAATTCTCTTACACTAGCAGGTAATAAAGAATTTGTAAAAAGATATAATTTAGCCTACATCATAGAAAAAAATGTTTATACAAATGACTCTGTAGAAATAAATCTTAATCAAGAAGTCATTTATAAGCAAAAAAATATAGGTTTTATTTCACAAAAAAATATTGGAAATACTAATGCAAAATATATCAAATTATGCTATAATAGACTAGCATTTCCTTTTATGATAAGAAGTTATAAAGAAAATGATGAAATTTTAATGCCATACGGGCATAAAAAAATTAATAGACTATTCATAGATAATAAAATTCCTAAGGAAGAAAGATTAGATATTCCGGTTATAGAAATGAATAAGGAAGTTATTTGGGTATATAATTTGGCTAAGTCTAAGATGGTATTAGATATGAAGGACTGTTATGATATTTATTTTGTATGTGAGGTACTGGATATTGAAAAATGATATTGAAAAAGTAGTTTTATCTGCAAAACAAATTGAGGGTATTTGCAAAAGACTAGGTGAGCAAATTAGTCATGATTATGAAGGAAAAAATCCATTGTTTATTGGACTATTAAAGGGCTGTGAGCCATTTATAAGTGATTTATTAAAATTTGTGAGTATTTACTGTCAAATTGAGTATATGAGGGTCTCTTCATACGAAGGAACACTATCATCAGGTCATATAATTATTAAAAGTGATATTACCTGTGATTTAACAGGAAGAGATGTAATAGTTGTAGATGATATAGTTGATACTGGAAGAACTACTCTATATATTAGAGAATTACTTAAAAAGCGTGGAGCGAAAAGCGTTGCTGTATGCTGTCTACTAGATAAGCCAGAAGGTAGATTAGTTGATGTTGATGTCGAATATATTGGTGACAATATTCCTAAAGAATTTGTTGTTGGCTATGGACTTGACTATAACGAAAGATATCGTAATCTTCCTTATATTGGTATTTTTAAAAAGAAGAAATTTATAAATAATTAAGGAGGATTTTTTTCGTGCAAGATAATAACAATCAAAATGGTCGTCCAAAAAGACGCCATGATATACTTTTATATGTATTAATTGCGGTTTTTAATCATTGGATTTTATTTTTTTAATTCAAAGATTAATGCGTCCAGCAACAAAGGTATTAACATACAATGAATTTACTAGTGCTGTTGAAGCTGATACAATAACATCTTCTTCACTTGTTGCTTACCCAGTTGGTGGAGAAAATGAAGGTATGTTTAAAATTACTGGTCAATATAAGATTGGTGATCAAACATATCAATTTAGTGTAACCTTAACAACAACTGAAATTGAGGCTTTAAGAAATAACGATAAGCTTAAGGATAAGCTTTATCTTGGAACTCTTTCAAGCTTTAATATTTGGAATGTTATTTTTAACATATCTTCCATTTATTTTGTTAATCGGCTTAATTGTTTATTCAATGAAAAATATGGGTGGTGGCAATAATAAAGCCTTTGATTTTGGAAAAAGCACTGCTCGTCTTTTAAGAGATAAAACTGTAACATTTAATGATGTTGCTGGCTGTGATGAAGAAAAGCAAGAGCTTGTTGAGCTTGTTGATTTCTTAAAAAATCCAGCTAAATATACTGAAATTGGCGCAAAAATTCCTAGAGGAGTTCTACTTTTTGGTCCACCAGGAACTGGTAAAACCCTACTTGCTAAAGCAGTAGCTGGTGAAGCAAATGTTCCATTCTTCTCTATTTCTGGATCAGATTTCGTAGAAATGTTTGTTGGTGTTGGTGCTAGCCGTGTTCGTGATTTATTTAAAACTGCTAAGCAGAATGCTCCATGTATTATCTTTATTGATGAAATTGATGCAGTAGGTCGTCAACGTGGTGCTGGTATGGGTGGTGGCCACGATGAACGCGAACAAACCTTGAATCAACTTCTTGTTGAAATGGATGGATTTGTTCCAAACTCTGGTATTATTGTAATGGCAGCAACTAACCGTCCTGACGTATTAGATCCTGCTTTGCTTCGTCCAGGTCGTTTCGATCGTCAAATAACAATTTCTAATCCTGACGTTAATGGTCGTGAAGCAATATTAAAGATTCATGCTAGAAACAAAAAAATCTAGATAAAAAAATATTCATTTAAATGAAATCGCTCAAAAGAATTCCTGGCTTTAGTGGTGCTGATATTGCTAACTTATTAAATGAAGCAGCTCTTCTTGCAGCAAGAGCTAATAGAAAGGTTATAACTTTAGCTGATATTGATGAAGCAACTGATAGAGTTATGATGGGACCTGCTAAGAAATCACGTAAAATTACTGAACGTGAACGTAAATGTGTTGCCTTCCACGAAGCTGGTCACGCTGTTATAGGATTAAAGCTTGATAATGCTTCTATTGTTCAAAAGGTTACAATTATTCCTCGTGGTCAGGCTGGTGGCTATAATCTAATGATGCCTGCTGAAGAAACATATCTCGAAACTAAGCATTCATTAACTGATAGAATTACTGGTTATCTAGGTGGACGTGTCGCTGAAGAAATTGTTTTCAATGAGGTATCAACAGGTGCTTCAAATGACTTCCAAAATGCAACAAAAATTGCCAGGGCAATGGTTACAGAATATGGTATGAGTGATTTAGGTCCTGTTCAATATGAACAGCCTCAAGGTTCAGTATTCCTTGGTCGTGATTATTTAAAAGAAAAGAATTTCTCAGATCAAATTGCTTTAGAAATTGACAAAGAAACTAGAAGAATTATTGAAGAATGCTATGAAGTAGCAAGAAAGATAATAAACGAAAATAGACCTCTTCTTGATGCAATTGCAAATTACCTATTAGAAATCGAAACATTAACAAAACAAGATATTGATGAAATTAATGCTACTGGAAAGCTAAAATGGTATGATGAAAAAGAAAGCAAAGCAAGAAGCTATTAAAAAAATGGTGATGTAGTTCCAGAAGAAAAAAAGGAGCTAGATGAAAAAAAGCATCTAACCTTGTTGATCAAATAAATAAATCAAACGGAGAATTACCTCACTAATGAGAATTGATAAATTTTTTTAAAGGTTTCAAGATTAATTAAACGCCGTACTGTAGCTAACGAAATAACGAAAAGCGAACGTATATTAGTTAATGATAAGCCTGTTAAGCCATCTTATCAATTAAAGCTTGATGATATAATAACTATTGAATTTGGTACAAAAAAATCATTAAAGTTAGAGTTAAATCAATAATTGATTCAACAAAAAAAGGCTGATGCTTCTGAAATGTTTGAATTTATAAGCGAAGAAAAAAAGAGAATTGTAAAAATTCTCTTTTTTTATTTATCTATTTTACGATTTATATAAATGAAATTTAAATTGGTTTTAAATTCATTAAAAAGGTCATCATTACGACTACAACCAAAAATTTACCGTAAGTTTTTTTCATCATTAAGCATAAATGTATAACTGCAAAAAAATTTTTCAGCTTCATCTATAACAAGTTCATACTCTGTCTCACAATAGCTATCAGTAAAATAAAAACAACATGAATAATCTATACCATTTATTGTTCCTATTCCCCTTAGCGTTACATATGAATCATTCCAAACAAAATCATCATCATATTCTGATAGGCCTGTCATCATATATAAATCTACGTTTTTAGGATACACCAAGATGCAATTCTTTTTCAATTCTTCCTTGCTTGCATTATACCATTTGACATTTTTAATGTGTTCAACAAATTCTTGCTCACTATTCATATCATATTGCTTAAATACAATTGCTGAATCAGAATTACAACTACAAAAAAAGTTAATGTTAACATAAACAAAAATAATGGCTTTTAATATTCTTTTCATAATAAGTCCCACCTCTTCAAAAATATTATATTATATTTTTCTTTTAAATTTAAATACTTCTTACATCATTTTTGATGTCTTAAGCAATTACCTCATATTTTTAATACATTTGAAATAGTTTCACCATCTATTTGTAAGGCCTGAGGCTTTGAAAAATTCAACAATTATATGATGGCCTTCTATTACCTCAACCATCTTTTTTTATGCTTAATATGCTCACCTTTAAATATAGATGGAAAAAAACAATTAGGGTTTTAAATTTTTTTGACGAACCATATAAAAACAACAGTTGAAACCTTATGCTCAATATCCATTCGATTTTGATTTGGAGCAACCATCATCCCTCCACCATAAAATCTTCCTTTCATTGTCGGCGCAAGCCATACCTTCTTATAATTCTTCTCTACTCCATCAACAATAACCTTTGCCTTTGGTGGTTTATAATGAAATAATAAACCTTTAATTGCTATTTTCGTATAATTAACTGGTTCATTTGTTCTTTGCTGAAGAATATCTCCTCTTTCACAGCAATAACCATCAATTCCATACCCTATACCATCAATAAAATAATATTTCTTATCATTAACAATAACAGTAGGTAAATTTTTCTAAATATTCATTAATTAATACAAGTTCATCACTTGCTTTATCCTTTATATCATTATAAAAATCATTTCCCGTACCACTTGAATAAAAATAAACATTATAACTTGGCTTTTTACCATTAATTTTATTAATAAAATGATTTAATGTTCCATCACCACCAACAAGAAAAACCTCGTCATCCTCAGTTAGAGATTTAAGCTTACTTTCATATAAATCGTCCTCAAGAACATTAAGCATCTCTACATCTTCCTGTAGTTTGTGTTTTAATTCTTCTATCTTATCTCTATTTTTACCATTATGTGAGCTTGGGTTATAAAATATATACTTCATTTATTTTTTTCCTCCATCTTTTTCTTTAACAATTTCTGAAATTTCTGCTGTATTTAAATCCTTTATTTGTTCATAATTGATTACGTCAATTTTTTTATATTTACCTTAGTTCTTTTTCCAAGGAAAAATTTTTTTATGTATTTTATCGAAATTTGTTAATGTACAAACAACAATAGGCACACAAGACTTTAACGCTATCTTAAAGCAACCGCTTTTAAATGGTAATAGCTCGGGATTATGATTTCTTGTTCCTTCAGGGCTAACACCAACTGAATAGCCCTTTTGAGTTATAAAATCACTAGCCTTATTAATTGTTTTTAATTGCTTCTCTAGCATTTTTCACGATCAATAGGTAAAAAGCAATTACGCATCATATAACGATTGGCCACAGGAATATTGAAATTTTCAGGTTTAGATATTTGAACAATTTTCCATTTAGCAAATTTATAGCTAATAATCATTGGATCAAATCTTGAACGATGATTATAAACAAATAAGCAAGGTTTATTTGGCACCTTATCCTTACCATCAATTTTCACCTTTACTCTACCATAATCGCTTAGTACCTCTAATGATAAATTAAATACAAGTCGATAGAAAGGATTTAAGCTTTCATATTCCTTTTTTTCTTTATCGTAAGTGAAGAAATCACTAAAAATATAAAAAAATACAAAGCTATTAAGCCTATATATGAACAAATAAAGGTAAGAATTGGAATGTAAATCATATACCATTTATTAATTTCTACAAGGCAAGAAATTAAAAAAAGCTATTACAATGCTTAACGCTATATTAATTTTTTTAATCACAAAAATCACCAACTAACATCATACAAATTGTTAAGTATATTATACACAATTATTGTCAAAAAATAAAGAAAAAACACACAAATTGTGTGCTTTTGTCATTTAGTGTTTAACAGAAAATCCTCTTCAAGTAAAATCATCGCTCTAAAAATATCATGCTTGGATATAACTTTAGGGTAATCAGTCATATGTTTATTATTCATTGCTTGTTCGCTTATTTTATTAAGTAATGATGTTTTCATTTTCAAATCAATGAGCTTGATTGGATAACGATTATCCTTTAAAAAATCATAAGCTCTATACATATCATTACTTTTTTTCAATAATTAAATTAACCAATATTCCAAATGGCAAGGCTTCATTTTTCCAAATTAAGGATACCATAATCATCTATTTGATTTATAGCTTCGCAAATGGAACCGGCAAGACCATTATAAAATTCTTTATTTATTAAAATAAATACATAGCCCATAAGAACAATTGAATCTAAAAATTAGCTTATGAGTATGGCCATTCTTTTTTTAAAAGCTATCTAAAAGCCATTTTACCACTAGTAAAAAAACATCTCTATTTATTTGTGATAAAAATCGTAGTAGCAAGTCGATCCTCGTATGTTAATTCCATACCTCTTGATTTAAATAAAATTTCATAGCTCTTGCTGAAAAATATAGCCAACTCCTAAATGAAAAATACATATAGGGAGCATTTATTATTATATCATCGTTAATAAATGTATGCTTAACAATGTCCTTTATAAAATAGGGGATTTTATCAATATAAGCGACATCGCTAACTGCTGCAGGTGTTGAAGAAATTGTTGGAAATGTAAAAACCGGCTTATTGAGCTCATAGCCTAGCATTTTAACAGTATCAATTGCCTTTCCACCACCAATAGCGAAAAGCACATCAGAGCCTTCGACATCTTTATTTTTCTTTAATACTTCAACATTCTCCATTTTGGCAGCATTTCCATATATGATTGGCTCACTTACATTTAAATCACCTAAAAAAACTCTTTAATATATGGCATTGCATATAATAAAGCCTGCTCGCCACCAATTATTGCTACACTATTACCATACCTACTTACAACCTCATAAATATCCTCATATGAAGTAGAATATCCCGGTAATCTAATATTCATATGCCCATCTCTTTTCTTTTATTTTAATTATATCATACAATATTATTTTTTTAGTATTATTTTTTTAAATATGTTATCATATATTTTTATTGGTGAGCAAAATGAATAATTTATTTATTATTAGTGAAAATGAAATAGAAGCCTTAAATGTTACAAAAAAATAATTGCTTTAAATGATAAAGAAATAAAATTAAAAAAATTAAAGAAACAATATATATAATTACAGGTGAAAAATTTAGAAATGATAAAAAAATATCTGATGGTAATGATAAACTAAATATTAGTGGAAAAAAATGTATAGTATTGCAATAGAAAAAAACAAGACAAAGGAATCAATTATCAAACGTATTTTTTTAAATGATTACTATAACACAATTACTACAAATATTATTTAATATTTTCTTTGGTACAAATCTTTATATTGTTTTTGGTTATATTTTTTTATTTAGAGTTAAATATAAAGAAATGTATTTACCATATTTTATTATTATTGAGGCATTATTTTATGCACTTTTTGTTAGAAAAAAATTAAATTATGATTTTTAGAATAATCTTTATTCCTTTTTATAGCAATAGGTTTTTTTATTGCTAATAAATTATTCAAAGGTAATCTCAAAAAGAAATCTAAATATTTTTCTATAACGAGCTTGCCTACTTTTTTTAAAAATTATTCTAAAAAAATATTAAAATTTATTTTAATACCTCCACTGTTTCCAATTATTAGAAAAAAATATCATAAGATATTCTATAAAAAGACATCTAAAAAAAGGAGTTTAAAAAAAGGAAAAAAAGCGTCAAAAATATTTATAATCTATATTAATTAAGTGTTGGAAATAGCCTATAAATATGATAAAAATAAATAATTGATAGTATTTTTATTATATTTAATTTAATGGAGGTAAAATATGGATAATTTAACTGAACAAGAGCTTGTAAGACGAGGCAAGCTTGAAAAATATAAAGAATTAGGTATTGATCCATTTGGTCATGCCTATAACGTAACTCATCATAGTGATGAGGTAAAAAAACTAGGACAAGGCTACTCTCATGAAGAACTTGAAGAAAAGAAAATTGAAGTAAGCGTAGCTGGAAGAATTATGTTCATCCGTAAAATGGGTAAGGCTTCCTTCTTTTCTATTCAAGATAAAACAGGCTTCATCCAAATCTACATTCGTAAGGATATAGTTGGTGAAGACCAATATAATTTATTTAAGATGGCAGATATTGGTGATATTGTTGGTATTAAAGGAAGCATTATGCTTACTCAAACTGGTGAAATCACTATTAAATGCGAAGAATATACTCATTTAGTAAAGGCTCTAAGACCACTTCCTGAGAAATTTCATGGCTTAAGTGACGTTGAGGAAAGATATCGTCGTAGATACCTTGATTTAATAATGAATCAGGATGCTAAAAGAGTTGCCATTCTTCGTCCAAGAATTATTCGTGCTATGCAAGAATATTTTGATAATGAAGGATTTATCGAGGTTGAAACCCCAGTTCTACAAAACATTCAAGGTGGTGCAACAGCTCGTCCATTCATTACCCATCATAATGCCTTAGATGCTGATTTCTATTTACGTATTGCAACCGAATTACATTTAAAGAGATTACTTGTTGGTGGACTTGAAAGAGTTTATGAAATTGGTCGTATTTTCCGTAATGAAGGAATGGATCGTACACATAACCCAGAGTTTACAACTGTTGAGCTATATCAAGCATTTGGTGATTTAAAATCAATGATGGAATTATGTGAGGGTGTAATTAGAAGTGCCGCTTTAAAGGTAATTGGAAAAAATGAATTTAAAAATCCATTTGACCCTGATGGTGAATTAATTAATATTGAAAAAGCCATTTAGAGTTGTTACTATGTGCGATGTAATTAAAGAACAAACAGGTGTTGATTTCAAGAATAATAATTATACATTTGAGGAAGCAGTTGAGCTTGCTAAAGCTCACAACGTTCCAGTTGAGCCTCACTTTATTTCTGTTGGTCACATCATTAATGCTTTCTTTGAGGAATATGGCGAAAAGACTTTAATTCAACCTACATTCCTTTGTGGTCATCCAATTGAGATTTCACCTTTAACAAAGAAGAATCCTGATGATCCACGCTTTGTTGAACGCTTCGAATTATTTATTGGCGGTAAAGAATTTGCTAATGCTTATACTGAATTAAATGATCCGATTGATCAAAAGGAACGTTTCTTAGAGCAGTTAAAGGAAAAAGATGCTGGAAACGATGAAGCAAATGAAATGGATACTGATTTCGTAGAAGCACTAGAATATGGTATGCCTCCAGCTGGTGGTATTGGAATTGGTGTTGATAGACTTGTTATCTTCCTAACTGAATCTCAATCAATTCGTGATGTAATCTTATTCCCACAAATGAAAACAAGATAGAGGATAATATGGATATTTATTCAGATTATGAAAGTTGGAAAAAAAGACGAGGAGGATTTCCTCCTTAGTCTTATTAGAACCAAAAAGTAAAAAGTATTTCCCGCTTTACACAGGTAATAGCTGTTGTTGATTACCTATTTATGAAGCAAAAATCCCTAAATATGACTTTAGATAGTGATGAAGAAAAATATATTTTTAGTGTTGGCTTCGATTATATCTATGATCGCATCTTAACTCTTAAAATGCAATATGAAAAATAATTTTAATAAGGATATAATTCTTTTTCAATAAATTTGAAAAAGTCACTAAATCTTCTTCTTTATATTAATGATTTTTCAGGATGAGCTATTAAATGCTACTGATGATATTAATAAAGATATGGACAAGCTAAATGAATTAGAGGATAAGGTGCTAAAAATCACTTGAAGCCCACATTGATGTTGAGGATGGTATGTTTATTCTTCTTGATGAGGAAACAAAGGATATGTTTAATAGACATCATTTAGAATTAAATCTAACTGAAGAAATTTTTCTATGAAATAGCTATCCATTATAATATTTATAAGGAGCCAGAGGATTTTGGCTTTGAAATTGGTAAAAAGAAATGGAAATTAAGCTAGCAACAGTTTCTGATATTGACTCAATAATGGAAATTATTAAAAAAATGCTAAAGACTACCTAAAAAAACCCATGGTTCTACGCAGTGGAATGAAGCTGATGGCTATCCAAATGTTAACACATTTTTTTAAATGATATTAAAAAAATAATTTTTTTGTTATATTGCAATTGAAAAATAATAACATATTAGGCGTGATGGCTCTTATAGACACTCCTGATATTACCTATGAAAAAAATATGATTTTTTTGGCAATTTAAAAAAATTATATTTCTATTCACAGAATTGCCATTGACCATAATATTTATCATAAAGGTGTGGCAGATAAATTAATTGAGTTTGCCATAAATTATGCTAAATTTAATAAAAATATCTTCCATTCGTTGTGATACTCATAAAAAGAATATTCCTATGCAAAAGCTTTTGGCTAAGCATAGCTTTAAATATTTAGCAGAAATAACACTTGCAAACAATAATCAAGATAATCTTAGACTTGCATTTGAAAGAGAGGTATGAAAATGAAGGTTCTTCTTTATTTTGAAAAACAAAATGTAATAAAGCAAAGCGGAATCGGACGTGCCCTAGTTCATCAAAAAAAGCATTAGAATCTGCTGGAATTGAATATACACTAAACCCTAATGATGATTATGACATTGCTCATATTAATACCTTATTTAGTGATTCTTACCGTGTTTTAAAAAAATGTAAGAAAAAAGGTATTCCTGTAATTGTTCATGGTCATTCAACAGTTGAAGATTTTAGAAATTCATTTAGACTATGGACTATAGCTAAAAATTCCTTTTTTTATCACTATATGTTTAAAAATGTATAAAAATGCTGACTATATCATTACACCAACACCTTATTCAAAAAGTCTAATTGAATCCTACGATGGTGTAAATTGTAAGGTTTATGATATCAGTAATGGCATAGATTTAAATGATTATAGTTATGATCAAAATGCAGTTGATAAATTCAAAGAGCATTTTAATATTAAAAACAAAGCACGTTGTAATCGGTGTTGGCTTATTTTTTGAAAGAAAGGGCATAATTGATTTCTTTAAATGTGCCGAAAATTTTCCGGATGTAACCTTCATTTGGTTTGGCCATTTGAATAAGCTAATAACACAAATTAAAATAAATAAGGCTATTAGACATCGCCCTAAAAAAATGTAATTATGCCTGGTTATATATCAGGAGACATTATAAAAGGTGCATTTCATAGTGCCGATTTGTTATTCTTCCCAAGCTATGAAGAAACTGAAGGTATAGTTGTACTAGAGGCTTTAGCATCTAAATTACCTGTACTTGTTCGTGATATAGGTGTTTATAAGCCTTGGCTTAAGGATGGTATATCTTGTTATATGGGCAAGAATAATGATGACTTTATCAATAAAATTGATTATATTTTTAAATAATGATAACTCTGAAATAATTAATAATGGCTATGAGGCTGTAAAAACAAAGATCTATTAGTAATGTTGGTCAAGAGTTAAAAAAAGTTTATACAGAAATTATGCAAAAAAGATTCAAATTAATGAATCTTTTTTTATTCTTCCTTTGGCTTCTTAATTCTAGCCAAATATTCTTTTTAACTTAACAAAGCCTGTTTTTTTCTTTAATAACCTTCATAGAAGGGAATCGAGATGAAAATGATTTAAGAGACTTTTCCAAAAATTGTTAAGAGTATATTTTTTTCTCTAAATTTTGTAACCTTCTCAGAAATAATTTCTTCTGATTTAGCAAGCATAGCCTTTAAATCAACAACCTTAATAGTTGAGAACACTGTATCAACAATCATCTCAGATAATAACACAGCTGAAATTGCATACACAAACACTGGATCAATTTTTGCGTACAGGCTTTTAAATATCGGATGAATTCCATACATTAAAAATCATAACAAGTAACATGAATAAAGTTGAATTTAATAAACAAACTCTACCCTTTTATATTAAATTTATGATTCGAATAATCCCACCAACGCATATGGAAGATTTTTTCCATAACAAAGCTTGTTAAATATTCAAGTAGTGATGTTAAAAGCATACCACCAATAGCTACTAATACAAACCCCCAAGGATATTTGGTAAGCCAATCAAAGCATAAAATAACTATGACTGCTCCATAACCATATATAGGACAAATAGGAGCATATAAATAGCCTCTATTTACAAACTTTTTTTTAGGAATAGAACAATAAATTACCTCACATACATACCCAATAAATGCATATGTAAAAAAATACAGCACATACCGACATACTTCTAGCATATATTATAATCCTCCTTGATTTTAAATGTTTCTTTAAAGGAAACAACCTTATCACATATTGTAACAAGCCATGCTTCTCTTGAGGTTGGCATATGAAAAAGTGTTAAAGGCCACATATGGCTTCTAATTATATTTCTTGTTTTTTTATCAAGGTCATATACCTTTAAGGCATTATTTAAAGCAATTTTAGGGTGATTAAAGCCATGAAATCTTTTTATGACCATTTTTTTATAATCTAATATATGCCAATCATATAGAAAATAATCATGAAGCAAAGCACCATATACTAGTGCCTTTAAATCATATTTTTCTTTTTTCTTATATGCTTTAGTAAAGGCTCTTAAAGCAACATGCATAACATGATCATAAACACTAGTGCTACCATGCTGCTTAAAGGCCATTTGCCTTTTAAACTCCTCAGTAGAAATAACCGGACCTGCTATTTCAAGAAATTCCTTATATATAGAAGAATCAATATTCATATTACATATTTAATAATTTCTTACAATAATCGATTAATTCCTCATCCTTAGCATTAGCAAAGAAATATTTTTTTAAATGAATCACGATCAATTGCACCCATTAATAACTCATGATCAATGTTCTTTAGAATGTCAATCATCTTTGTATGAGTAACTTCCTTTACAGCATCTAAAATCTTTTTATTTCTTTGTTCAGGAATAACTCTTTCCTTTGGATAACCACCACCAGCAGGTTCAGAGAAAAGCTTTTCGAAGCAGTTTTCCAAATTTAATTCTGCACCCCAGCCAAAGCCCTTAGCAAATGGGAAAGCACAAGCATTACCAGCATTAATTTGTGAAAAAAGATAAGCATCAGATGGTTCAACAATTAAACCACATAATACTCGTGGAAATGAATTACATGCAAGCATAGCTCCACTACCTGTACCACAACCAGTTATAACAAAATCAGCAGCTCCAGAATTGATTAATAAGCCAGCAAGAATTCCATTTTGAACATAAGTTAAAGGCTTATCGTCAGCACCAAACATACCATAGTTATCAACAGTATGACCATATTTAGTTGCTACCTTATTTAAGGTATTATAAACAAGCTCATTTTTTTGCTTGCTTGACTATTTTCGTTAATTAAAGCAATTTTTCATTTTTTTAAATCTCCTATCTATTGATGATTATATTATATTATAATTTTCAATAAATTACAATCTGTATTACCTTAAAAAAACATTTTTTTATTAGTTTATCATTTTTTTCTTACTATAAGGAGCATAGCGCATTGGTAAATCAATATGTGTGCTCTTATTTACTATACTCTTATAATGGGAGAATGTTTGAAAGCCCATCACCCCATGATATGAACCAATTCCACTTTCCTTATAGCCACCAAAGCGCATATTTGAGGTTGCTAGATGAATTACTACATCATTAATACAGCCTCCTCCAAAGCCAATATTATTAATATAAAAAAATTCGCTTTCTTTTTTTATCATTTGTAAAGACATAAAATGCGAGTGGTGCATCATGTTCATTAATATAATTTAAAAAAATTCTAAATTATCTTTATATCTAATAATTGGCATAACTGGGCCAAAAAAATTTCCTCACTCATTATTTTATCAGTATATAAGACATTATCCATTATCGTTGGCTCAAGCTTTAGCTTATCTAAATCATACCTTCCACCATATATAACCTTATCATAATCAATAAGGCCAATTATTCTTTCAAGATGTCTATTAGTTATTATATTACCATAGTTTTTTTATTTTCCAAAGGATTTTTTTACCAAATTGTCTTTCAATTTCAATTTTTTTACATACTTTATAAATTCATCACATATACTGTCATCACATAATATATAATCAGGTGCAACACAGGTTTGTCCTAAATTCAAAAAAACTTACCAAAAAAACTATTCTTCTAGCCGCAAGCTTTAAATTGACATTTCTATCAATAATACAAGGACTCTTACCACCAAGCTCTAAGGTCATAGGTGTCATATATTTTTGCTTGAGCCTCATATAAGGCATTACCAACTTTTTTTTACTACCTGTGAAGAATACATAATCAAATTTAGCATTCATAAGTATTTTATTTTCTTCAATCCCCCCAAAAAATAACATAAGCCTCTTCTTTAGAAAAAAATCTCACTAACAATCTTTTTTTAATTACGCTATTTGTATTAACACTATATTCTGATGTTTTTAAAATTACCGTGTTTCCGCAAGCAATTGCCTCACACAATGGTTCAATTGCAAGTAAAAAAATGGATAATTCCAAGGGCTCATAATAAGTACATTACCATAAGGATAACTAAGCTCATAGCTTTTAGACTTAAATTGTGCTAATGGAGTTTTAACTCTTCTTGGCTTTAAGTATTTATTCATATGCTTTAAAATTAAAAAGATATTTCATTAAGAACAAGCCCAATCTCACACATATAGCTTTCAGTCCTACTCTTACCTAAATCCTTATAAAGACCTTCATAAATCAATTCAATATTATTTTTTTAATATTTTTTTAGACAATTCCTTTAGCTTCTTTTTTTTCTTTTTATTTAAATCAAAAGGTATTTCCAGCCTTAAAATAATTTCTTTGTAATTCCAAAAATACTTAATATTTCATTACTATTCATTTACATCACCAATTAAATAATACATTTTTTTCATTTGTTTTCTATCCCATAATTTAGGAACAGGATATAGTGGATTTGCTTCCTTAAGCGCATAACAAACAAGTTCATCTATATCATCCTTTTTGTATTTCCTTAATATATTTAGGAATATGAAAATATTCATTCATCTCTTCAATTTTATTAATAACTATCTTTGCTCCAAGAGCTATTGATACATCTTTATTAAATAAGTTTGCATTTAAACCCAGCTTAAATAAGTCCTTATGTATACATTTACCATATTCTCTTAAGACATATGGTAAAATAACGGCATTAGCCAATCCATGAGGTATATTATATTTTCCACCAAGAGAATGAGCAATAGCATGAACATAGCCAACATAAGCTTTGGAAAATGCTCGTCCAGCCAAATGAGAGGCAACTAACATATTTTTCTTTTCTTCAATATTATTGCCATCATATGAACCTTTTAAATTATCAAAAATAAGCTTGAATGCATTAGAGGCATCCTTATCTGTCTTTTTATTGCCACTTCTACCAATATAAGCCTCTATTGCATGAGTTAAGGCGTCCATTCCTGTTGTTGCAACAATATTTTTTTGGCAAACTCAAGGTAACCAATGGATCTAAAAACAGCATATTTAGGTATTAATGGAAAATCATTAATTGCATATTTATGTCTTGTTTTTTTGAATCAACAATTACTGCAGCAAGAGTGGTCTCACTACCAGTACCTGCAGTTGTTGGTATAGCAATTAAAGTTGGAATTTTTTTCTAACCTTTAATATTCCCTTTAATTTATTTAAATCGGCATTAGGCTTTACTACTAAAGCACCAAGTGCTTTAGCACAGTCCATTGGCGAACCACCTCCAAATGAAATAATTGCCTGACAATTATTATTTTTGATAAATTTTTAGTGCTTCATAAACATTATCAGTTGTAGGATTAGCAACAACATCATCATATATGCTATATTTAATATCATTTTCATTTAGATCAGCTATTAATGGTTCTATTAAGCCTAGTCTATTAATAGTCTTGTCTGTCACAATCATTACATTATTAAGCTTATTATTTTTAAGCACTACACTGATTTCCTTTAGACTATCTAAGATTTTAGGATCACGATATGGTAAAACTGGCAATGCTATTTTTAAAGCATAATTGAAAAAAATTCGACAATACATTTTTATAAAAATAGATTCATCATTTTCCTCCAAACTTCTATAATAAGCGCCAAGATTTTTTTGCAAATTATTTCTAATGCTTCATAAAAATATTATTCTCTTCTCATCGGTTAAAGTGGCACCACCAGCAGCAACCGCTTTATCAATTTTTTCAATAACATTCAAAGCAATTTCTCTACCAGAGTTTGTTAAGATAATTTTTAGCATTATATTTTTTTACCACAATAATCAATAAGCTTTTTTTATCATAAAGCTCCTTTTAATGCTCTAGATACTGCAGCTTTATCCTCAAGAATGTTTCTTAGTAAGTGTTGCAGCAGTTATTTCTTCATTAAAAATAAAGGTTATTTAAAAATTGATGCATGAATGCCCTTAAGATTAAACTCGTCCATTTCAATATTCTTTATGGCGCCTACATATCTATTTAGCATCAATATTTTTTTAATGTAAATTCATTAAATCTTTCTTCCATATTATCCTCCAGATGTTGATTTATCAACAATTATACTATTTCCATTTCAAAAAAATCAACAAAAAAATTGTTATTTATTTTTGAATAATTGTATAATAAACATATTCAAAGGTGATAGTATGCATAATAATAATGTCTTTATTCATAAGTTAATTAAGGCTATAGCTGATAGTCTAATTAAAAATCTTTATTCCGCTTTATATTTTTAAAAGAAAAACAGATAATATACATATGTCTATGATCTATTTAATTTTGTTTTTCTTCATTTGTCATGATTTTTATGACAATTTTAAAAAAATTTATTCAAAGATATTCCCTTATTTCTATTATAATTCATTTTATTCCAACCATAGGAGCTATGTATCTATTGTCATTAAACACAATTAACATTTATTTAATTATATTTGCAGCTATATTAATGGCATTAAGTCAAACGCTCTATTCTGTACCAATTAATATTTTATTTACATTTTCCGATGCCAAGGCCAATGTTTGTAAATTCGAAATACCAACAAATATTGGTAAGCTAATATTTACACTTTGCTCAGGCTTGATGCTTGCAAATAATAAAAACAATTCCTTTTTAATTCTTTCTAGTATTGCAACCACTTTATATATAAGCTCAGTAATACCATTGATTATTTCTTATAAGGAAATAAAGTTTCATTATCTAAATAAAGAAGAAATTACAAACAAGGTAAAAAAATCAATAAATGGTTTATCATTTTTCATATATCATTTGGCCTATTTCAGCCAGTAATGGATAACATTATTCCTTTATATCTATATATGAATAATCTATCATTCCAAAGTGTTACAATTATAATTGTTTTAATTGAATTAATAAAGATATTTACGAATTATTTTGCTAATATTTTTAATTAAGCACAACAAAAGAATTACTATCTACTATTATAGGATCAATTATGTTTTTTACATCAGCAATTTTAATGCTAATCTTTAAAAATAAAATACTCCTATATATAACATCTACCATCTCTTCTATTTCCTTTCCGTTAGTATTTGTAGTTATGTTTAAAAAAATACTGCTTAAATCTTTCTGAAAAATAAAAAAATGTATTTTTATGGCTTAACAAAGCGTGATTTAGATATATTTTTCATTTAGGCCCCTTCTTTATTCATTAAGCTTTATAGGTTTTGGTTTATATCCAACAATCATTATAGGAATTTGTAGTATCCCTTTAATGATAACATCAGAAATAGAAATTTTAAATAACAAAAAAAGATGCACATTTAATTAAATGTGCATCTTTTTCATTAAAATTTAACACTAAATTTACTACCTTCATTTGGTGTACTTTCAACTTTGATTTTTTTAAATTATTATTTATACAAATATGCTTAACAATCGCAAGTCCAAGTCCTGTACCACCAAGCTCTTTAGATTTAGCCTTATCAACACGATAAAATCTTTCAAAAATTCTTGATATGTTTTCCTTACTTATTCCTATTCCTGTATCAGAAATACTAATGGTATTATCCTTTAATTCTATTATAATTGCTCCATTTTTCTTTATTATATTTAATTGCATTATCAATTAAATTTCTAATTAAATGATTTAGATCAGTAGAAGCAATAAACACATTAAAGTCATCGCCAATAATTTTATAGCTTATATGCTTTTGATGCATATTTGGAATAAGTGATGATAATATATCTAATGTAGTATTCTTAATTGATAGAACCTCTTTTGTCTTGATATCATTTTTTGCTTCCAGCTTAGATAGCTCAAGCATTTCAATAATAATTTGGTTCATTCTATTTGCTTCCTTAATTGTCTTTGCAGTAGCATCCTTGATTTCGTTTTCATCAGTTATAATTCCTTCTTCAATCATTTGCTGGTAGCCTATAATTGAGGTTAGAGGGCTCTTAAGCTCATGAGATGCATTGGCAAAGAAATCAAGCTTGACACGTTCAAGCTTCTTTTTCATTTGTAATATCTACCATAAAAAAATAGAAACACCATTTTTTTATTATCATAAGAAGCAAAGGAATTTTTTTCATTGAATTAATACTAAATAAATAATACTTGCCATTACTTTCAAAAATTATAGGTTATATTTTTTTATCATTATTTATAACCTCATCAATTATTTCTTGAAGCTTTATATCTCTTATTAAATATAAATAAGGCTTACCAACAATTTCTAAATTATTAATATCTAAAATATTTAAAAGCCTTTGAATTAATTAAAAACTACATCGTTTAGGGCGTTTATAATAACTAATCCTTGAGTCATATTGTCTACTATATAATTAAGCTTTGCTGTTTCACTCTTTAGTAAGAATATTTTTTTATCTATTAGGCTATGAATTTCGTCAATTTGCATTGATAAAAACCTCAATATCATCAGAATTATTATCAACATTTTTCTCCTACAATATTTGAAATTTTTCTTTATTTCTGTTTTTTTAAAGGAATAACCGCCTTTTTTTAGAAACATTATCCATTAAAAATAAAGGATATAATACTTATTATAAATAGTGCCAAAAAGCCATAGCCTACTAAATAATTTACAATTGTAACAACAGAGGCCTCTAATATTGCTACTCTTATATAAATATCATCCTTAAAGCCAGCAACATAAACCATTCTTTTTCCTAAAGAATTAGAATATCTAAAATAAACATTACCTAAATTCTTAAGTTCTGGACGATTTAGATGGTTTTCCTCTATCTCATCCTTTTTTGTATCATATAAAAACATTACCATTTGTATCTATAAATGTTACTCTTACATCATTTATACTATTAGTCAAAAGACTTGAGACATCAGCCATATTATTTCCATTATAGGCTTTTACAACAATTTGTAAATAATTGTTAATTTCCGTTTTTATATTCCTCTTATTAACATTGCTAACAATTAAGCATGAAACAAGCATAAAGCTAACAAGTGAAACAAACAATATTGCAACATTTAAAAATTATGTATTTTTTTCATCTACATTACCTTATAACCTATGCCATAAATTGTTTGGATATAGGAATCATCTAGAAGCTTACTTCTAATTGATTTTATGTGCATATCAACTGTTCTACTTTCAAGAACATCAGTATCGCCCCAAATGTGATTTAATATATCCTCTCTTGGCACAACGTTTCCTTTAATTTTTCAAGTAAAAAAATGCCAGTATTTGAAATTCTTTAACTGTTAAAGAAATTTCTTTATTATTACAAATACATACATGCTTATCTAAATCTAAAAACAAATCTCTAGTAGATAATACCTTACTTCTTTTTATGACTTCTTGCCTTAGCATTAACTCTCGACATTAATTCAAGTAAAACAAAAGCCTTTCAATATAATCATCAGCACCTAAATCAAGCCCATCAACCTTATCCATTACCATTCTATTGGCTGAAACAATAATTATGTCAACATCATCATATTTAGGATTTGATCTAATTATTTTAAGAATTTCACTACCACTATAATCAGGAAGCATCATATCTAATAAAAATCATTTGAGGTGTTCTATCCTTTAAGGCTTCAAAAAAACTTTTTACCATCATAAAAGGAAACAACCTCATAGCCTTGCTTGGAAAGAGTTTTATTAATAATTTTAGAAATACCCTTATCATCTTCAATTGAATAAATTAGATAATCCATATTAACACATCCTTAAAAAAATTTGTTTATCCTTGTGAAAAACCACTAAGCATATAGATGACCCACTCACCAATATTAATCGCATGATCAGCAATTCTTTCAATATATTTTACCACTAAAGTAGTATAAATTGCAAATTTAGATGAGCAGGTATGCTTTTTCATCCTCCTTAATTATATCATCAATACATTCTACATAAAGCTTATCAACTATATCATCAGATTTAATTACCTTTTTGGCAAGCTCCTCATCCTTATTAACAAAGCTTAAAATTGAATTATGAACCATATCCATTGCAAGCTCTACTGCCTTATCCAAGGAAAGAATTTTATGATGATCACATTTTTCAAGCTTTGTTGCAAATTCAACTAAATCCTCAGCATGATCACCAAGACGCTCTAAGTCACCTACTAGCTTTAAAATACCCGAAACCATTCTTAGATCCTTAGCATATGGTCTTTCTCTTAGCATAATATCAAGACAGGTTTCTTCAATTAATCTTTCATGTAAATCAACAATATCATCATTAATTTGACTTAGCTTATTTTCATCAAATTTATAATAGATGCTGACTGCATCCTTTAAATTATTTTTCTACTAAATCTGCCATCTTTATAAGCATTTGGCAAAGATGCTCAATTTCTTGTTCTAGCTTCATAAATTTTAACCAAACCTTCCTGTAATATAATCCTCTGTCTTTTTCTTCTTAGGATTTTTAAATAATTCTTCCGTTGTATCATATTCAACTATTTCACCCAGCATAAAGAATGCTGTATAATCGCTAACTCTTGTTGCTTGCTGCATATTATGCGTTACAATAATTATTGTATAATCCTTTTTTTAGTTCATCTATTAGTTCTTCAATCTTTAAGGTGGCAATAGGATCCAAAGCACTTGTTGGCTCATCCATTAATATAACCTCAGGTGACATTGCGATTGTTCTTGCAATACATAATCTTTGCTGCTGACCTCCCGAAAGAGATAAGGCAGAATCCTTTAATCTATCACTTATTTCATCATATAAAGCCGCTTTTTTTAAAGAATCAACAACAATCTTTGTTAACACTGCTTTATTTTTTATTCCCTGGCATCTTGGGCCATAGGCAACATTATCAAAAATAGACATTGGAAAAAGGATTAGGATTTTTGAAATACCATACCAACCTCAGTTCGAAGTAGCATTGGATTTATTTCCTTAACCTCATTATCTTTATATTTTAAAGTTCCAGTAATATTACAGCTAGGAATTAAATCATTCATACGATTTAAGCAACGAAGCAAGGTTGATTTACCACAGCCTGAAGGACCAATAAATGCTGTCACCTTATTCTTATATAAATCAATATTTATATTCTTCAACACATGCTTTTCACCATATGATAAATTTAAATTTTCAATATGAAATATATTTTCCATTATTTAACCTCAAATCTATTAAAGCTTCTTACTTATAAGCTTAACTAAAAATATTTAAAAATAAGTACTACAAATAAAATTATTATACTTATTGCACAGGCTTGTTCATAATTAGGATTTTCATTTGACATAACACTCCAAATATGAACTGCAAGGCTAGTTGATCCTTGATTTATTTTTAACATTGTCCTGAATTGCTGTACCAATCGCAAAAAAATTAAGGCAGCACTTTCTCCTATAATACGACCAATTGAAAGAAGCGTAGATGTTAAAATACCTGGAATAGCGTTAGGAAGAATAATTTTAAATGTTGTTTGAGTTTCACTTGCTCCAAGAGCCAGTGATGCACTCTTATAGCTTTTTGGTATTGTTTTAATTGCTTCTTCAGTTGTTCTTATAATTATTGGAAGTAGCATTATTGATAAAGTTAAAGCACCTGACAAGATACTACCACCTGTTGATCCGGTTGTTTTATTTACAAAGGAAATAAAAATAATTACACCAATTAAAACCAAAGATAATGGATGGTATACCACTAGTCATATCAATTAGGGTTCTTAAAATATTTGTAATTTTATTTTGTGATGCATATTCAGCAAGATAAATTGCTGCAATAATACCAATAGGTAAAGAAATAACTAAGGTTAATAATATCAAATAAATTGTTGTTAAAAAGTGAGCCTCTAATACCACCACCCATAGTACTAAAAATAAAGCTCAGTTATCACGTTTCCTTTATCTAGATAATCACGCATTCCTATAGCCTTATCAAGAGGAATACTTAAATAGCTATTATTATTAATATCCTTTATTTGAATACGATTAATGATTTGACCAGTCTTAATTGTTATAGCTTTATTTGTTTCTAAATCAACGGCATTTTTTAAAGGTGATAGATTATCGATATAGACAATTTTAACGACATTATTACCACCAAAATCCTTATCATCCTTTAAACCAATTCCCCACGCTTTAGAATAATAAACACCATCTTCATCCTCTAAATCAAATACTAAGGAGTTATCAAGCTTACAGGTGGCAAAATAAGGTGTTTCATAATAATTAGAGGCTATCATCTTAAATGATAATGATTTATAGCCCTTAGAAAATACAAATATAACTAAGGCCAATAAAACAATAAAGCCAAAGGATGAAAAATAAATAGGTAATGACACTTCTTATGATATCCTTTATTTTTTTAATTTTTTTAATAGCTTGTCTTTATTAACTATATTATTTTCCATTTGCATTACCAATCCTATTCTTCAGCATATTTAGTCCTAAATTTGTAATAAGAATGATTAAAATTTAAAAACTACACCAACACTAAAGCGTATATCATAATCCAGGCCTGATGATTCATGAAGTCCTAGAAGCATCGTTGATGTTAAAACTCTTGTTGTTCCAAACAAACTAAAATTAGGACCGCTTATAGCATTGCCACAAACCATTGATACAGCTGTTGCCTCACCAAGAGCTCTACCAACACCTAAAATAATACCAGAAAAAATTCCTGATTTGGCACTAACAAGAACAACCTTAAAATTAGTTTGCATCTTTGAAGCTCCAAGAGCAAGTGAACCATTTATCAAATCATTTTTTTAACAGCCTTTATAGAAGTAATTGATACCATTGTAATAGTTGGTATAATCATAATAGCTAATACTAAAACTGCTGATAAAGTTGATTGACCTCCGGCAGTTTGTAATCCGAAAATATTAGCAAGTCCATCAACCATTCTTGTAATCACACCAACACCAAATAATCCATAAATTACTGAAGGAATACTTGCAAGTAATTCAATTACAGCATTTAAGATTATACTTATTTTTCTTGGTGCTATTTTAGCAATAAATAAGGCTGTAAGTACAGATATAGGAACAGCAATTAAAAAGTGATAAAAATAGTAACATAAAATGTGTTTAAAAACAATAAAGCCTACGCCATATATATTTGGTCCTCTATACCAGGTATTATTAAATATAAACTTAGAAACACTTACTCGATAATAGCTTCCATTAATATTATATTTTTTTATAAAAAGGCGATAAGCCCTTTACAATTATAAATATTGCAATCATTACAATAATCATGGCACACATTATTGCAATGGCCATAAAAAGGCCCTTAACGGCCTTATCTATTATCGTTTTTCTTTCAATCTTCTTTGTGTTAACTTGTATCATAAATTAAGGCAAAAAGAATAGCAATGCTATTCTAATTCGCTCCATTTAGTTATTGTGCCACTATAAATATCCTTTAAATTAGCAGCTGTAACACTATTAAGCTTATTACTCTTATTAACTACAGCAACTATTGCATCAATGCACATTTTACCCTTTAATGCATCAGCCATTGGTTCGGTGCTATTATTAAATTCTCTTGAAGCAAATGCTAAATCACAAGCATTAGCACCATCCTTATCAGAGCCATTTGTTCTCTTATAAGCATCTCCAGATCCAGTAGCATTATGCTCAAATTTAAATCCACCACATTTACCACTAAATTCTGTTAATAAGGCACCAACAATTCCCTTAACTGATGTAGAACCACCAACTCTAATAGTAACATTACTATTATCATTTTGGGCTACCTTATAATTTTCTTTAACATCATTCCAAGACTTCGTAGCCGCATTTTCAATAATTCCACCATGAGTCTTAATTGTTGCATTACCCTCAACGGTATCCATATAAGCTACAAATGCATTAACAATATTTTCAACATTAGTATCAGTATATGTTTCTCTTAAACAATAATTGAAATTTCTTGTTAGCTTATAGCTCTTGTTAATAACATTAGCCTCTGTTGGTTCAACACCTTCAAATACTAAACCCTTTAATCCTGAATCAGCAAGTGATGATAAAGAAATATAACCAATTCCATACTTATCATTTTTAACACTTGACATCATAGTATCATTTCCAGATACAGGTACAGCACCTTTAGCAAGCTTAGTGTCATCCTTCTTTGCTTCACCATAACCAATTCCTTCAAAGAATCCCTCTCTTGTTCCACTTGATGTATCTCTTGTGTAAACCTTAATCTCTGCATCATTTTTACATGAAGCCATTGAAACTACAGCTATTGCAGATAGCATTGTAGCAAATAAACTCTTTACAATTTTATTCATTTTTAATTCTTCCTTTCAATTTACACCTAAATTATAATACCATCAATAATTTTAATCTTACACAAACAAGTAAAGAATTGTAAAGAAATTGTAAAGACAAAAAAAGGAGATTTTCATCTCCTTAGTATTAACATATTAAATAAATTTTCTATCGATTTCTATAACACATAAATCATCAATAAATTCATTTAACAAATCATCGTTTACCTCATCCATATTAAATACAATTCTTATTATTTTTTTTCATCATCAACACTATAGCTATATTCAATTATATTGCATTGAAATGCCTGACTAAAAACCATTAAGCGTCATTTCAAAAATTGTTTTTTTATCAAATTCTTCAACAAAATTTAAAAATAATAGCTATACTTAACATTCTTAAATGTTCCTGAGGTTGACATAGTATATCTACCAAGCCAAGCCTCTTCATATAGATAATAGCCACCACTAATGCCAATTTTCCAACAAGAATGAGGATAAACTATTGTTTTTTTCTATTAATTTACAGCTTATTTCCCCATAAGCAATTATTCAAATAATCTACAAAAAAATTCTTGACTATCAAAAATAATTATTAGTTGAAATCAAACCACCAGTACTACCTACAAAAAGTTGTTGATTTACTGCTTGATGATATACTGCTTTCAATTGTTGACACACTTGAGGTTTCACTATATGAATTATCTAATGTTTCACTACTTTCTATATTACTACAACCAAATAAACATATAGTCATTAATACAACTAAACTAACAACCAATTTTTTTTCATATTTCTTTTCTCTCTTATTATTTCCTTAAGCTTTAGCTTTACGTTCAATTTGAACAACACCTAAATTATTAATAAATTCATTTAATAATTCTTCATTTGGTTCATCCATTACAAAGCTTATACGAAGTAGTTCCTCATTTCCTAAGTCATAATAATAAATCACAACTGTACTATTTCCATTTCTTCCTTCATAAACCTCACAGGTTCTTTCAAGCTTACTTAAATCTGAACTTTCAAAAAAAGCCAAAATAACAACTATAACTAACATTATTAAATGTTCCGTTACATTTCATAAAAAGAAAGCCATTCATTAGGATATATAACTCCCACATCATAATTATCCGCATTTTTAGGATAAAGTAATGTTTGTCTAGACTTAACTGTTGCAGCATCACCTTTCCAATATTCAGCAGCTTTTACCTTACTTAAAAATTCTTCTTCATTAGTATAAACAATACCAAGTGATCCTCTAACCCAAGGAATTCTTTGTGATATAGAACTAACACTGCTTTCAATTGTTGACACACTTGAGTTTTCACTACTTTTTATTGTAGATGAATTATCTAATGTTTCACTACTACCTATATTACTACAACCAAATAAGCATATAGCTATTAACACAACTAAACTAACAACCAATTTTCTCATATTTATTCTCCATCTTCTTCATCATAATACCTTTTAGTTGCACCACAAACGCACTCATCAACAAGTGGATCGAGATTAAAATCATGCATTTGTTTCTTAACTATTCCACACCAACAAATTGCATTATGATAATTAGTTGAAACACTTCTATATGTAATATATGTACAAATATGATTAGACTCTCCCACTGCTCCACATGTACATAGATAACTAGAATTTGATTTATAGTTTGCAGCGTGAATATGTTGACTAGATTTTTGGCTTAATGGTTGCTTCACCAGTCAATAAGCTAAAATTAGTAACGAATAACCAAATTTTGTTATCATCATAATTACTATCGTCAACATAATATCCAGAATGTAAGTAAACATATTCATTTGAATATGCATAAGCAATACCTATATGACTAGAGTTATCATCATTATTTTCTAAATTACCTGCTACCATTACCGGGAATCCGGAATCAATCGCATCCTTTACTAGTTGCTTGTTTCTATTGATATCATTGGTATCCTCATAATTAAAAGAAAATAAAGAAGTTGCACTTAAATTGAAGCGATCAGTTAAATAAGCCTTTGCAATTTTAAAAGTGTTTTCATAATTAGATCCAAATTCTATCGCATCTGCAGCAAAAATGCCAAGATTTTTTCCATATGTTATAAATGATTGCCATAATTCATCCTTACTTCCAGGACTTCTCTTATAGTCATGCCAATCATATGAAAATGTATCATTATTGTCTATAACTTCCCATTCCTCTTTAACAATTCTTTCATCATAAAAAAAGTATCTAAATACATTAAATATATTTGCAATGCAACTGTTGGACAACTTCCATCAGTATTATTATGAAAAATATGCTGTATAATCATATTTAGATGAATCGCCTTTACCAGTATTATGTATTGAATAAAGTTTCTTAAAATAATCTGCATTGGCAATTTCTTTATATCCATCCGTTTTATTATTATAATTTAACTGTGTCGAACGCATATTATTAATATATGTACTTTGATAGTCCAAATATGTTTGATATTCATCTTCACTTAAAAATATTGTTGGTCATCGAATTAATAATAGTATCACTATTATATCTAAATAATAGATTATTTCCACCATAAATATCATATTCATATTGATCAAGTAATGGTGAAAGCTGAACTAAATCATTAATATATACATCATATATCATATAATTAGAATCAATTTTAATCAATGCATACCTATTATTACCTAATAAATCGCATTTCATATCAACTAAACTGAAAAACTTTTGGTTCTTGATAAACATTTTCAATAACTTTTTGAAATATTATCAAGTTGAAATTCATTCAATTGATAATTACTTGGACTAGTCATATTTAATGACGATAATAAAATTCCTAAACTACTAACTAATTTCATAATACTTTACTCCTCTTTTACTATATTATAGTATATGCAAATCAAATTGTAAATACATTTTTTTGTAAAAATAGCAATTATTTTTTTATTGCTAAATAAATTAAAAACTTAATTTTTTTATAAATTGCTGAAAAAAATCATCAACAAGCTCTTTATTACCAATTTTATAGATTTCTTTGTTTTTTTAATCCAAATTGCTCTATCACATATAGCACTTGCACATCTTATATCATGAGTTATTGTAATCATTGTATTATTTGTTTTTTTGATGAATTTCATTTAAAACATTAATCATTTTGCATAGCTTATTATAATCTTCACCAACTGTTGGTTCATCCAAAAATAAGAATTTCAGGTTTTCTAGCAAGAATTGCTGCTATACTAACCAAACGCCTTTCACGCAGTGATAATAAACCCTGATAGCTATGATAGAAACGCTTAATATCAAATAATTCTGCTATTTCATCAGCATATTCTAAGCTAAAGGCTTTAAATTTTATTTCCTTTTTCAACGGTAGGCATAAATAATTCATAATTAGGATTTTGGAAAAAAATAACTCCAACCTGATCATACCATTTTTTTCTTTTTTTATTTGGATTATAATTATTAATGCTGCCATTACTTGGTTTAATAATTTTAGAAATTATTCTTAGAAGTGTGGTTTTTACCACAGCCATTTTCACCAAGAATTAATAATCTCTCACCTTTATAAATATCTAAATTGATATTTGAAAGAATCTCTTTGTTTTTTTAATCTTATACGAAATATTATTTAATGATAATATTTTATCATTATGTGAAGCTATTTTTGCAGCTATCGGAAATCTTGGTTGATTGCTTAATTAAAAAAAGCTATTATAATCTAATATCTCATTTAGAGCTTTATTTTCAAGATTAAATACCTTATCTGCATATGGTAAAACTAAATCTAATCTATGTTCAATTACGATTACTAAATAACCACTTTTTTTAAGCTCAGCTAGAATATTCATAAGATTGTGAGCAGCCTTATAATCAAGATTTGCTAGAGGCTCATCCAAAATAATAATTCTTTGTCCCATCGCAAGTGTTGATGCTACACTTAATCTTTGCTTTTCACCACCAGATAGACTATGACATATAGCATTTTTTTATCTAAATCTAAAAAGCTTGGTTGTAATATCAATTTGTCGTTGTATTATATCCCTTTTAAATGCTAGGTTTTTCACAGCCAAAGGCAATCTCATCACCTACATATTTTTTTGAATGATTTGCATATCAGCATCCTGAATTACTACGCCAACACTACGACAAATTTCATTTATTTTTTTATCATTTATATTTACATCATTAATATATACTTCACCTGTTAAATTTCCATTTATAATATTAGGAATAATACCTGTAAGAATTCCTAATATTGTACTTTTTCCTTCACCAGAATGACCAGCAATTAAAAACAAGATTATTATAATCAAGCGTTAAATTAACATCCTTTAATATTAAATTGTTATCTTTATAGGCAAATCCTACATTATTTAATCTAATTGCGCTCATAATTTAATCACCAAAACCGCTTGAATAATAATTCCTATTAAAAAAACAAGATCAAAAAAATATTAATTAATTCTCTATTATAAACTGTATATTTATTACCACTTAAGGAAAAATCCTCTAGTTTCTATTGATAATGATAGGGTATCAGATATATTTACAATTCTTGTAATAAAAAGGAATTAAAAAAAGCTCGATAAAAAGATCTTAATGTTTAACACATTATTTGCTCCTCTAACCTTCATTGCTTCCAAAAACTCTTTTAATCTCACCTTGTAAAACCTTAGGAAATGAGGTTACAATTAAAGCACCAAGTATAAAAGCCTTAGGCGTTTTAATTGAAGAAAGAGCTCTAATCATTTTAGATGGCTCAACACTCATACTTATCGCTAGTCCTAAGAAAATTGCTCCAAAACGATTTGCCATTGCCATACTAGCACTTATTTCTCTACCATAGGCAAAAATATGCAATAAAAAGAAAAAAATACCACCAATAATTATAAAGCTAATAGTCATTCTTATTAATGATTTATAAAGACCAAATAATAATAGCTAAGCAAATAATACCATAAGAAAAATATGAGCATCTAATACTTTTAGCCATACATAATCCAAATATTATTGTAAACAATGAAGCAATAATTGAAAAATATTGGATAAATATTTTTCTTTCATTTTAAAAAAATTTCATTTCTTTAATACTCGTGATTTTTCTTAATTCCTTAAAGATAAGCATACCAATTAACGAGCCGATAAAGCATAAGACAACAACAGCTAAAGATATTCCTACCATTAAATAAATATTTTCTCCACCTATATACATAGAAACAGCACCCTTTTCACTGCCATTAACTGTATAAATCTTATTATAGTAGAAATATAATAAAGGTATTGTAAGCGGCATATAAAGTGTACAAGCTAAAACTGCTGCATAATCATTTTTATAGCCTCTAAAAAATATAAATGTAATTATTTCCGCAATAATAGCACAAACAATTATTAAAAACTATTGGTGGAAACATAAAGATTAAAAAAAGAATGATATAAAAAAATAGATTGAATTATTAATGATCCAAATTTTTCTAACCTTTTAAAAATACCAATAACAGGAAATATTGAAAATTGTAGACCAAGCCCAAGCTCAATAATTCCAAAAAAGGGTATATTAACAAGAAGAGGCATTACTGCCCCTCCTATTAATGTACAAACAACAATTATAGCTAAAAAAACACAATATCCTTAATCTTATATCTTTCAATTTTTGTAGGTTTATCTAAATCATTAGAAATACCACTCGTATTTTTTTTATTAATTCTTCAATAAGCTCCTTCCTTTGCATTACTTCACCTCGATCATTCTACCATTTTCAATTTTATAAATTCTTGAAGCAATGGACTTAGTTGATTCACGATGATATACAAGGATAATTCCTTTCTTTTTTTTTTGTTCCTTTAATGACTTTAAAAATAATACCCTCATTAATACTATCAACATTACTTGTAGGCTCATCTAATAATATCAAATCACTACCTCTTAATAAGGCTCTTGCAAGACCAAGCCTTTGTTTTTTTCACCTGCAGACAAATTATCACCAAGAGCTGATACTAAAGTATCATAGCCATCAGGCAATGATGTAATAAAATCGTGAATTGAAGCCATTTTACAAGCATTAATAACTTCTTCCTTAGTTGCATCTTTTTTAGCAATAAGAAGATTTTCCATTATTGTTTCTGCAAATAAATATGTTGATTGACTAACCATTGTAACATTTTTGATGTAATGATTTAGTGTTAATCTCATTGATATCTAAATTGCTATATTTAATATTATCATTATTAACCTCAAAGAATCTTAAAAAGTAAATTTAATAATGTTGATTTACCAGATCCTGAGGACCCTATAATACCAACTATTTCACCTTTTATTTACATGCATATTAATATCATTTAAAACATTTTTGATTATTTTCATAAGCAAAATTCAAATTTGAAACAACAAGCTTATCATATTTGAAATCATTTTTTTATTCTTAATTTCATCAACCATAGGCTTTTTCAAGAAGTAAATTTAATACTCTATCACCACTAGCAAATGTATTAGTTAAATTACCAGGTAATGAAGCAACCGCAATTATAGGACCAAATGATGAAAATACACAAACAACACCAATAATCATTTTACCGATACTAAGCATATCATTTCTTACAAGAACTATACCTAAAGCAAGAGCTATAATAATAAATAAGGAAACCATTAGCTCAATTAAAGCCTGAAATTTAGTAATGTTATGCTTCATTTTTTTAGTTTCTTTAAGAAGAATTGTCGATTTTTCATTTACAACATCTTGTCTTTTTTTGGCACCATTATTTAAGACTATATCCTTAATTCCTCTAATGCTATCTAAAAAATAAGCAGAGAAGCCAGAAAATTCACTTCGATATTTTACGCCATCATCCTTAAGCTTTGCTGATGAAAGTAGGGGAATAGCAATACCAATTAATAAATATCCCACTAAAGCAACAGCTGATAAATAAAAGCTAGATATAAATCCAACAAATAATAAAACAGCAATAGACACTATTAGAGCAATACATATTGGCGAAATTGTATGGGCATAGAATACCTCTAGAGTTTCTATATCTGAGGTAATCATGGCAATAATACCACCCTTTTTCTTACCCTCAAGCTTTGCAGGACATAAAATTCTTAAAGCTCCAAAAATTTTATCTCTTAATACTGCAAGTAATCTAAATGCTATATAATGATTACTATATTGTTCAAAATATCTTAAAATACCACGTAGGGCTCCACAACCAATTGCAAGACCAATTATTAAGCCATAGCTCATATTAATTGTTTCACCTAAAGCCTTAGCAATACCAACAGAGGCAAAAACTGTAACGCCCATAGCGCATAAATTACCTATGCAGCCATTTATAACTGCAAGAAGCATTATATAAGCTAGACTTCCAAGTAATACGATAAGGCTAGCCATTATTTTAGCACCACTTCTTCTTGATTTAATCTTCTTACTCATGTTCTACCTCCATATATCCAAGCTCTAATTCATGCTGGGTATTATATAAATTAGCATAGCCCTTTTTATTTTCAATTAACTTTTTGTGGCTACCACTTTCTAAAAATTACGCCATCCTCCATATAATAAATATTATCAGCATCAATTACATTTTTGTAATCTATGAGAAATAACAATAACATTTTTTTACTTAATGAAAGCTTCTTTATGTTTTCCATAATAATAGCTTCACTATCAATATCTATATTACTAGTTGCCTCATCAAAAACATAAATGTCTTTTTTAGCAACTATAGCAATTGCTAAAGCAAGTCTTTGGCGTTCACCACCAGATATATTACTTGCTCCCTCAGCAATAACCCTTTCAAGTCCCCCATTTTGAACTATAAAGCTCTTTAAATTAACCATTTCTAATGCTTCATAAATTTCTTCATCAGTTACATCATTTTTTTGCAAGCTTAAAATTATCCCTTACACTTTCATTAAAAAAATATAAGTATTATAGCTTACAACAGCTAAATGCTCATACCAGCCTTTACGCTCTAAATTATATAAAGGTTTATCACCTACTAATATATTGCCATCGTGAGGTCTTAGAGCACCTATAAGCATATTAACTACAGTTGATTTTCCACAACCACTTTTACCAACAATTGCGGTTAAGCTATTGTTTTTTTAAATTCCATATTGATATTCTTTAAAACATCTCTTTTGCCATCATAGCTAAAATAAACATTATTAAGCTTAATATTTAAATCATCAAGCTTATCATTTCCCCAGGTTGGATTTGGCATATTAAGTATTGAATTAATTTTTCTTCCAGCACTTGCACCATTCATAGCAACATGAAAGGCTGAACCAAAGGTACGAAGTGGTAAGAAAAAATCAACCGCTACAAGAGATAAGAATAAGCCATAAATTGGCATTAAACTACCATTTTTAACACTTAGTAGGGTAACAGCAACACCAATACCTGCTCCACCATAAGCAACTAAATCCATAATTGTTGTACTAGCAAGCTGCATAACTAAAACCTTCATTGTAATCTTTCTAAATTCCTCAGCACTAGCATTAATTTTTTTATGCTGCATTGCATCAGCATCAAAAATCTTTAATTCCTTTAAGCCTAAAACACTATCTAAGAATGTATCACCCATTGATATATATTTGCCCCAATATTTAGCAAATATTTTTTTAGCATATTTACTAACAGCTACAATAGATATAGGAATAAGTGGTACACAGCATATTAAAACAAGTGCTGTTTTATAATTAATCCAAACACAAATTAAAAACAAAATAACTGGGGCTAGCATTGCAAAGAAAAATTGAGGTATATATGATGAAAAAAATATAAATCAAGCTGTTCAACTCCCTCAATAGCAACCTCTGTTAAACCAGCATTACCGATACCAGCTATATCAGCAAATCCTAATTCAATAATTTTATTATATAATTTTTCTCTTAAATCATATTTAATCTTTCTTCCAAGCTTATCCTTAACATCCCCAATTAATCTTGTAGATATGTATCTTATAACAATACCTAATATAGCTCCTGCAAGAGGATAAAGATATTTAATTAAGCTACTATTATTAGTTAATAAATAAATGGCATAGCAAATACTTGCCGTAATTAATATATTGCTAATTAAGCTAATCACATTAAGTAATACCGTAATAAAAAAATATTTTTTTATTAGAGCCAATTAATTTAAATAATTCCTTATCTATCATTTTTTTGCGCCTTCTTCATTTTTTTCTTATATTTAATCATTTGTACAACATGTGATATTGAAAATATAGGATGACTAAATAGCATTCTTGGTCCTGCATAACGCATAACATCTTTAATTTTTTTGTCTTATATTCCTGGATATAGCAATGAATCTTACAAAATGAACAAAAGCCTTTATTTTTCTTAAATGGACATTTTTCAAGTCTAAATAAAGCATACTCATTTAGCTTAGTACATTCACTACATAAACATTTTTTTAAAACCTTCTCTTCTTTTCTTTTTGCCTTATGATTTCCCCTACAATGTTTTAAAAATCATAACAGGAATTAGTTTTTTTCATAACGCCAATGCTTAAATTCGTCCTTCATTATTCATACCTCCTATAAATTTCAAAATATTTTCTCTCGTTAAATCTGAAAGTGAGCAAGTAGCCTCAAGTGCGTCATTATGAGCAATATCCTTAGGTATACTACAATGAACAACAAAATGTCCCTCAATAAATTTAATTATTGTTTCATATTCATTTAATATCTTAATTCCTAGAGGAGTTAGCATAACATTACGCTCGTCCTTAATTACATACCCTTTTTCCTTTAGCCTTTCAATAGCATTATAAACACTAACCTTACTAACCTTAAGCTTACTAGCAATTGCCATTTGCTTAACACTTGAATTAATTGTTCCAAGCTCCTGCGTCGCAATCAAATATCTTAATTCTGATGAACTCATACAAACCTCCAAAAGTTAGTCAGCGCTAACTTATATCTAAAAAAATGTTAGTCATAACTAACTTATGACTAAAAAAATATAGTTCAAATTAGAACCATATTTATTATATAATATTAAACATAAAAAGTCAATCAAAAAAAGTTAGTAATAAACTAATTTTTTTGCCACTTTTTTTAACAATAAAAAAATCCTTTAATTCATAACAATTATATTTATCTTTATCGATATTTTTTTCAAATCCTGATTTAGAAATAAAGCCAAGCTTATAGAATCTAATATTTAAATTTTTTTAGTTTGTCTTATTTCTTCCTCTATAACATCTAAGCTAATTGGTGAATTTGTATATTTACATTCATAAGATATATATCCCATTTTATCTTTTAGTAACAACATCAAATTCACGATTAATCTTGTTTCTCGTTTTATCAAAGAAATGTGTTCCTATATCCATCACTATATTCTCAAGTTTGTTATTAAAATTCAATCTTAATAGAAAATCTTTAGAAATCATTTCAAATTTCATAGAAATATAATTAACTTCAAAATCAGCCTTAATAAAATTTTCATAGAAAAAAATTTAGCATCTCTCCAATTTATAGTATAAGGATTATTAAATAGATACTTATAATAAAAAAATGAATTAGATTATCCTCAAATTGATAAAAACATTCTTTTTGAATTATTCTTATCATTTATTGGACAAACCTTTCTTAATATATCCATATCGATTAGCTTATTAAGTAAATAATCTGGTCTTGAACCATTAAATTGATTCATTCTTGTTGCAATATCTTTATATTTAGTAACTCCAGAGCCAATAATTGATATTAGGTCATTTAACAAATTAATTTTATTTGTTTCCATCAATATCATTTCGTTAATTTCATGTTCAAGTATTGAATCTTGCTTAACTATCAAATTAATAATATTATCCTCAGCACTTAAATTAGAATTAATCAAAAGAATTAAAAATAGGGCATACCACCAAATACCGAGTACATTTTTTTATTTTATCCTCTAATGAATAATTTTCATAAAACAATGAAGATATATAATAATCAAATGGTCTAACTAATAAGATATGATTAAATCTTCCAAAGGAATGTGAACCATATTCAATCATTTTAGTCATTAGTGTGATATAGCTACCTGAAACAAAAAAAGTTTCATCATTGAATTATTTTTTTATATTTATTAATAGCTCTAGCAAGTGCTGATTCTATAGTAAAATCATCCTCTAACAAAAAAAGAAAAATTCGTCAATTACAAAAAAACAAATTTATGATTTAATGAATAATTAAATATAAAAATCAAAAAAAGAATCAAAAAGAAGTAAAATTAATACTACCTAAATCAAATTCATTTAAAAAAATAGTTGAGACATTAAATTTAAATTCAACATACTTGATGTTTTTTTACATTCAAAATTAATAACTGGTAAATTGGTAAATTTTAAAGATTCTCTAATTATTTCTGACTTACCAACTCTTCTCATACCATCTTGCCACCAAAATCCTTCAAGTGGTGGAACAACATATTCAAAGAATCCATCTATTTTATGATTTCCTTTATAACTCATCTTTATTGTATAAGCCACTCCATATAATAATCCTATTGTATTTTGATAATCTCCATTTTCTTCGTTAGGATTTCCAGTTCCTCTTACTGCAATATAATTCATTCTTGGTATTTCAACAATACTTGGCTTGTTTTTTTAGGCATATAAAAATTCTTTATATTCTTTCTTAAAATCAAAAGACATAATTAACATTTCCAATCTAAACAAAAAAATTATTATTTAGTAATCAGATTTAATTCACTAAAAGTATCTTTTTAAAGCTATAATTACATTTTTGTTATTAATTATAAATGAAATAAAAATCATTTTTATCATCAATGTCTAATTTATTCATTAATATTGATATAACATCTAAATTTATATTTCATCTATCTAATTCTTTTTAAATATTAAACACTCTAAACTTGATAACATTATTACCATTTCCTAACATCAGATAATAATTATAGCATAAGAATATTATCTTCTCACTTTTTATATTCTTAGTATAAGCCAAATAATTAACAATTAATAAAAAAATCATACTATCTACTTAAAAAAACTACTCCTCAACATAATAGTAGTATAAATGATGTTTCAAATAGAATAGCTTCAATATACTTGACTATTTAAATAATCAATCACATCTCTAATAGGAATACAAAAATGCTATTCCATAAATGACATTACCAGAATAATCTTTTTAATCTAAATGTAGTTATTCCTATAAGTCTTCCTTTACTATCCAGTAAGGCACCACCGCTATTTCCTTCATTTATAATTAAATCACATTGAATTACATTTCTTTCATTTGTTGCTGAAAATGAAAGAAATAATATTAAAGAACGACAAAGGGAGGGAATATTATTAGCTCAAAAAAACGGAATAAAATTTGGAAGACCAGCCATAAACATAACAAACGAATATATTACGGTTTTCGAAGAATATAAAAAAAAAGAATGCTCCCTTACTGAAGCTTTAGATAAAACAAAGCTTAGTAGAGGAACATTCTATAAATATTATAAATTTTACTACAAAGAAAAAAATTGGACACATAACGTGTCCTTTTTTTAAAAAAGCTTGCACCAAATGGAATTAATGAAAGCTTAGCGAGCTTAAAGCATTGTTTACCAAAAAGGTATTCCGATTATTGTTATACATAAGAATAATCCAACAAGCAAATAACCAATAGCAATCTCAAGTCCACCAAAAAAATTATCCAAATAACATTAGCAATTGGATGCTTGTCAAAATCAGTCTTAACATCTTTACCAAAAGGCCACAAAATCAAATTTGCAATCTTAAAGCATTGCTTACCAAAGGGAATACCAATTATTGTTATGCACCATAGTAAACCTAAGCATACATAAGAAAAAAATCCAAGCAAGCCACAAAAATACAAAACCAAATAATATTACCAATTGTTTTCATAAGAACCTTCTCCTTTCCTAATAATAATTTAATTATATATTAGCAATATTTGTTTTTTTCAACAAAAAAATTGCATTTTTATAAATAATTAATCAATAGAAAAATTATTGTATCTAAATGAACTTGTTTAGTAAACAAAAAAATCAAGTAAAAATCGTTTTGTTATAGTGAACACTTTTTTTATAATTTTAGTAAAATTGTTCAGTGGCATTGAACACTTTTAAGCATTTTATTATAAATTTAAACTATTAATCCAAGTTTTTGTTTCAGTATCTGATGCGTGTTAGCGCTAAATCCCATTTTCTCTATCATCGTGTTTTAGGAGCAAATAATAGTTTAACAGGCTATAGTGGAGGAATAAATAATAAAATTGCTCTTTTGGAGAATGAAAAATATTAAGTTTGCACAAAAAAAGTACTAGAAATTTTAATCTAGTACTCTTTTTGTTCTTATATTATGCTTCTTCTACTTTTTCATTCTTTATTGTTAATACTATTGCTGTAAATATTAATAATAGAATAAATAAGATGTAGCCATAATAATAACCATATGATAAGCACTCGTTATTATTAACGCCAGTTAAAATATAGACAACAATAATCAAAATTGTTGAAACAAGCATACCTGTAAGTTTAACCCATTTATTTTTAATAAAAATCATTAACCCATAAGCCAATGATGCTATAGCAAAAATACAGGTATAAGGATTATTTTTTTAATAATTGCCATTGCTGAATAGGTAACAGCTTCCTCATCTACTATTTCACTATAAAATGGATAAGCAATAAATAAAATAATTCCTAAAAACACCAAGAGCAATACCAACCATATTATTTAAGGTAATAAATGAATAATTACCTACGTGTGATACATCAAGCTCCATTATTTCTACTACTGCTTTATTTTTAGCTAAAGCATACATTAAAGGAATACCAAGGGCATATAAAACAACTAATTCTCCTAAGCCTACAGTTAAAATATCATATAAGAAAGCAACTCCCCATAGATCAAAGGCAAGGCCTAATTCAATAGATACAATAATTGCATTACTAATAACTGGGAAAATAGCTGCAATAGGCATCTTCTTTATAAAACACATAGGAATAATTGCAAGTGTAGTTGCCAAGGTTCCAAATAGCATATCATACCAACCAAGTGTTGATGTAATATTAGAAACAAAGCACCCAATAATTAAGGCAAAGGCATATTTAGGATTAAATACTACTAAAAGTACTAATACCTCAGAAATTCTAAATTGAACTGAGCCATAGCTTATTGGAGCAAATAACCATGTTAACACAGCATATAATGCTGCAATAATAGCAGATTCTGCTATAAACTTTATATTAATTTTTTTCATTATTTCTCCTTTCGAATAAAAAAAGAGGATACACTTATAGTAACCTCTTTAAAATCTTTGTCATTCCCTAGTTTTGTTTATAGACAGGATGGTTACGAACTGTCTTATAAAAATTGACATTGAAATTATAATCCATTATTCAAAATTAATCAAGAGCTTTTTTCAATTATTAGCTTTAAAAATAAATTAAGATATATTTATTAATATTCTTTTATTTATTATCATATAATAATATTGCTACTTAAAATCAAGATTTGCTCAAAAATATAGGTCAATCATTTTAAAAAAACGTTAAAAAAATTAACAAAAATCAAATAATATCATTTGAAATTTTTTTAACTTTTTGTTATATAATTTAATATAAGATAGTATTGGAGATGAAATCATGAGAAATGTTAGAATTGAAAATATCAGTATTACAAACTTTAAAAAAATGTAAAAATATGGAACCATTGACTTGGTAACAAAAAAAGGAATTCAAAGGAAATATTCTTGGACTTTATGGTCAAAATGGTTCAGGAAAAACCGCTTTAATTGATTCAATATCTTTACTAAAAATCTATAATGTCTGGACAAAAGGTTCAAAAATAGCTTTGCAGATTTAGTGAATATTGATTCTAATAATGCCTCATTTGAATTTAGATTTTCATTGACAAATGATTCTGATATTGCATATGCATTATATTCTTTTTTTCTCTAAAAAAGTATATAGTGATAATGATGATAGCCATATAAAGAACTATTTTTTTCTGCCATATATGATGAAAAAAATTATCAATTTCTAGATATGTTGACAATAAAAAAATGTTTTTAGCAAAACAATTATTAATTGATACTACTAATAGTGAAACATTCGGTCCCAAGACTAAATATGAATTATTATTAAACAATTTCAAAAGAAACAGAAATTGATGTAATTGTTGCAAAAGAAACTAGTTTATAAATCTGGGTGTTCATTCATATTCTCTAACGAATTACTAAAAACTAGTCAATGAAAAAAATGTACAGATGATTTCATTTTAGAAATATTAAATACATTAAAGCAATACGCAAAAAAACAAACTTGTTTATATTGTCAAATAAGTCATCTGCTTTAATAAATTTTGACACATTACCGATTTTCTTTAGAATTGAAGAAAAAGGCCTTAATGCCGCAGGAGCAATTGGTATACCAATTGAATCATATGGTATGATTCCTTACTCTACTTTGAAAAATAGTTGAAAAGGTTATTTCAAATATGAATATCGTATTACCACAGCTTGTACCTGGTTTAATAATCTCATTAAAAAAATTTAGGTGAAGAAATAAACGCAAATGGGCAAAAAAATAGTTAAAGTTCAATTATTTTCAAACAAGAAACTCAAAAAGAAATTCCTCTAAAAATATGAATCAGATGGAATCAAAAAATTGTTACAATGCTTCAACTACTAATTGTTATCTATAACAATTCATCAGTAACAGTAGCTATTGACGAGTTAGATTCTGGAGTATTTGAATATTTATTAGGTGAAATATTAAGAATTATTTCTGACAATGGCAAGGGTCAACTAATTTTCACTTCACATAATTTAAGACCATTGGAAACATTGAATAAAGCCTTTGTTGCCTTTACAACAACAAACCCTCAAAAATAGATATATAAGATTTATTAATTTAAAGCCAAAGAATAACCTTAGAGATTACTATTATAGAGATATAATCCTAGGTGAAGAGCAGGCTGAGGACGTTTATGAAAAAAACAAATAATCGTATGATTTCATTCGCCTTTAAAGAAGCAGGTAAAAATTAATGAGTAAAAAGAAAATTGTATTTGTAATAGTTGAGGGGCCTTCAGATGAAACAGCCATTGGTACTTTCTTTGACTATCTATTTGATTCTAGCGAAGTACATGTTGAAGTAATGCATTGTGACATTTTAACAGAATATTTATTTAATAATAAACCATTTTCTTTACCCAGAAATAAAAACATTTTAATTGAATTGAAAAAAATATCATAGAAGCTTATCTAGAAAAACAACCGACAATTTAAGAAGCGTGATATATCACAAATAATTCATATTTGTGATACAGATGGCTGTTTTGCACCAGATTATGCTGTTTCTCAAGTTGATTCTATAAAATCAATAGAATATTCTGAAACGCAGATTAAGGTAAAAAGATAAACCTAGTTTTCTTAAATCAAAAATATTTTTAAAGTCGACAATATTAATAAACTTATTAATGCCCAATATATTTGGAAGGATATTCCTTATCGCTTATATTATATGTCAACATCCATAGATCACGTATTATATAATCAGTTAAATTTAACCGATGACGAAAAAGAGAAAAATGCAGCTCATTCTTTTTGTTAAGCAATACCTAAACAATTGGAATGAATGCAAAAAAATTATTTTCAAATTCATCATTTGTTGTTTCAGGAAATTATCAAGAAACATGGGAATTTATTAAAAAAAGATCTTAATTCTTTAAAAAGATATACAAATATAAATCAGTGTTTCCCTAAAGGAAAAATAAATAATTATATATTAAAAATACTCTAATTTGCTAGAGTATTTTTTTTATAATATTTATTTCTTCTAACTCCCTACTGATTCTTATATCCTGGATGTTTATTTATAAGTTCATCCGTATCACCACATATTGTATAATCACATTTTTTTCTCATTAACACAATTGTATGATTTAAAAATATAAGAAAAAGTTACTTTCTAATTTTGTGATAACGACTTAAAAAAATATTATCAATTATTTTTTTATTTTTCCCATCTATATTTTTGGATTATTTGCTCTCTCTTCTTGTTGAGTAGCAAATTAAATAATAAGAATAAAAAAATAAATTAATTTCATTTAAACCACCAATATCAAATCTAGAATTTATTAGATAATAGCATTTTTTTATATTATAATGCAAGAAAAAAATCTAGCAAAAAAACCTTTATTGCTAGACATCTTCTTATTTAAATCAAATTGTTATTTCAATCATTTTCAAGACCAAAAACCAAACCAGTCAAAGCTATTTCTATATTGCTTTTTTTAACTTTTTCATCATCTAAATTTAGTCTATTTCCAAGCGACTCATTAACAAAGAAATCATGGATATAATTATTAAGCACATCTTCTTGAAATATCTTATATTTATTAAGAACTTCAAATTCATTCTTTGTAATTCCTACAGCTTCTAAAAACATTGGGATCAGCATTATTAAATATTTCCATAAATGTTGTTTCACGGTACACACTTATGTATAAGAATTCAAATAATCTTGCAAGAATATGCTTAATTACATTATCAGCATCTACAATTGTTTTACCATTTTCAGGATTAATTTTAGGAACTAATTTATTTTTAACAGCCCTTCTAAATGAATCACAATACCATCTTTTGTAAAGCATTCCCCTATATTTAGTTGGAATGTTATTAATATCATTTAAATAGATCTTTACAAAATTATCAATTTCTGTTCTTGTTGAACTTGTATATTGAATATCTTTCCCAAATTTTTCCTTTATCCTATCAACAAACCTAGCTCCATCATCATAACCACATTGTTCTTTTTTTATAGGTGCATTAACTCCAGCCTCATACCCCTTTTTAAAGCCATTAGTATACCAGATCTTCTTAATATCATCATAGTCCTTAGGACAATATCCTTTAATATAATTTTCTAATGCATTTTCAAACTCGCTTTGAATATGTAAATTATCATAGTCAATGTATTTTTTATAATCTTTTTGACCAAGCTCATATCCTTTATCTCTGCCTTCTTTAGCAATTTTTCGAATCAAAGCCTTCTTCAGGCTTAGATGGTACTGTTTTTTTATTGCTTTTAGCAAATTTGGCATGGGCAAAGACTCTTTTAATTATATCACTAACCTCTTTATCATTAAGCATTGCCGCAATAGTCTCTTCATCAAGCATTCTTGTTGTTTTAGAGGTATCAACAATTTTTCGTGATAATGGAACACCACTTGAATCACCAAATTGAGCAAGCTCATAAAATACCTGCTCAGATATAGGATTAGTCCAATCACCATTAACAAAAAAATAGGCATATATTTAACAATTAATTTAGCTATTTGTAATTTCTTGATTTGTCCATTACTTTCGGATTGTTCAGCATATTTTTAGTAGTAAGGCACTAGCTCTATCAATATTAAAAATCATAAACAAAGCCTTCTTTTTTTGATAATATTACCATTTTTCTTTATAAGGTGTTTGAATTCTAAAAAAATTGCTTGAAAAATATTGCTCAGGACTAGCCAAATCCTTAAGAACAAAAAAACACTAGACCATTTTTTTACTGTTACGCCAATAGTTAGTTTATTAACAGTAATCGCAATTGATCCAAGCTTATTAGTATTTTCAGCTGCTGTAATGTTAGTCATTAAATATTCATAAGCATTATTACCAGCACCTACACCAGCCTGCGATAAATTAATAATTTGATATCTTGAAAAAAATATTCATCATTACTTAATAAATTTTCCATTGCCTTGCAAGAATCAACAGTTGGCATTAACCATAAGGTATGTTTAGAATTATTGATCATTTTTGGATTAGAATAAGGAAATTTATCACCATATACTGAGCGACCCTTTATTATTTCAAGCCAACTTTTTTTACTTCTTCTTCATAAATAAAAAGTACAAGGCTCGTTTAAATTATTTTCTTTTTCTTGTTTCAAAAAAATTTATTTAATGAAAAAAATACTTTTTTTTGACAATAATTTATCTTCAGAAAAATACCTGTGATGTCAAATTACCAAATAATTTTTGACATATTATATCCAAAAGATTTTTCATATCTGGGAATAGTGCATAATCAGAATTTATAACCGAAAAAAATCATCATCTTCACTATTTGGATATTTATTTCGTTGCTCATCAAAAATATGAATATGTAAATGAAGATTCATCAGTAAATTCTCCTTTAGCTAAAGCTTTAAAAGGCGTTCCTGATAAACAAATAGTTTGTTTAGTTTTTAATCTTAAATCTATCAATAATATCTTTGGTTTTCTTCAACTCAGTTTGATATTCTTTATCTAAATCTTCACTCTTTTCTTCCTTTGCCTTAAGAGTTCCCTGTGTTTTTTGATTCCAAGCACCAAAATGATATTCATCTAGAATAACTAAATCCCAATCTATATCCTGAAGCTGCATAATTTTCTTTTTTACATCAGCATTTTTTTCTTTGCCTAGATAATTTTGTAATGACAAAAATAATACATACGGCTCTTGAATTAAATTAAGCACAAAATCGTCTCTTTTTTTAATTTTTTTCATCTGTAAAAATAGCGATAATTTTTTTCTTGATATGAGACAAATCTTCCTTCCATGAAGATTCAACAGCAGGAATAAAAAGTAAGTATTAAAAATATGTTCAAGATTACTATCTTCACAATACTTATAGGTAGTAAAAAGATTTGCCAAATCTCATCTTACAATTAAGTAAAAAAACGACCATTTGGATTTTTATTAAAATAATTCTTCATAGCATTTATGCATTCTTGTTGTTCTTTTCTTGGTGTATATATTTCTTTATTTTTCATCCTTATGTCTTAATGAATTAAAAAAATATCAATAAGCTCATCTGTAGGAATATCAGTAAACCATTCTTGTTTCTTTTTCTACATTTCCAGCATTTGTTTTTTTAATCTCATCATGAAAAAGCATAATCTTTAAATGAATCATTTTTTGCATCTAAGCAAATACCCCAATAAACAACTTCTCGATTTAATCCAAATTTTTGATATTTTTCATCATTTAAAGCTAATTCATGCTTTTGTTCCTTAATTCTTGACTTAATTGCATACCAAAAACTCTCACCAAGACTACATTTAGTCATTCCAACCTTAATTCCATGGTTTTGATATTTTGGTAATATATACATATAAATCAAAAATTAAAGAACCATCAGTATTATTCTTATCATCTAAATTAAATGTTACATTCTTTCCCTGATAACGTATTGTATCTATTTGATTAATATCAGAAGATCTAGTAACTATTACCTCAGGCATATTACTTCATCTCCTTAATCATTGACTCAATAAAATTTATTTCATCGCTAGTTAAATTATATTTTTTTATATAATTGTTCATCAGACCATTCCTTTGTAAAAATCACTCCATGGAACAAACTTAAAATTATCAATTGACATATTCATACCAGTTAATGTCAACTGAATTAGAAATCTAACAAATTTCGTTTTTTTAAATATTTGTATACGTTTTTTTGCTAACTGCTCATCCTTTTTGTGGGCAAATAGTTAAATATGATTGTGAACATATTTCACCAGGCTTTAGTATCTCCATCCTACTTAAAACTCTATATTGTCCATTTTTATCTGGTGTTCCTGCATGTTCACATGTTAATTTAGATATCATTGGTTTGAAACAATTAATTGTGTCTTGGCTTTTCTTAACATCGCTTCTCTTAACATAACTCCACCCCTTACTATTAAGTAATAGGCAATCATCATCGTTTTGTTTTTTTCCTTTCTCCCTTCAAAAATTTGACAAAAAAATCCATAAGGAGTTTGCGGACTACAACCACCTTTACAAGATAATTTCTTTTCATCAAATTTAAGTACTTTTTTTCTAAAAATAGATAGTGCAGCATTCCATCTAATAAAAAAATATTAAATTCATTTAATTTTTCTAAATTCTTTATTTCTTATTCCATCTGTTACATTTGTAAAATCACATAATCCATTATAAGAAGCATCTCTTAAAAAGAAACAAACGCCACCATTAATATCAACGCCTGGAAAAACAAGATTTAGAATCAGCAAAAATCACACAATATTTTTAATGTGATTATCGTTTAACATAGTATTTCTAAATTTATCGAGCCCAACACCTCCAGTAAACCATCTACAAGGAATAATCATAGATAAATATCTAGGTTTCAAAGAAATATCTTGTTCAACAAATTTATCGTATATAGGAATAGCTTCTAACCCTTTTCCACTTTCATTAATTCGTAATTAATATGGTGGATTACCTATAATAATATCAAATTTCATATTTCTATTACCTCCGAAGAATCTATCTTGCAAATGCTCTAACAGCTTGTCCTTGTCAATATGAATAAATTCATATGCATAATTTTCACGTTGATTTGGATCATTATATAAAGAGTTACCTCTAATTTCACAAAAAAACTACAAGAATATCCTTTTTCTTGCATCACCACTACAAAATTCTGGCATTAATTTTCCTTTTTTATTAACAAATGTGTGATTAGTGTTTGGTGTTTTTATATTTCCCTCTCCATCATTAAACCAAGTTCCATTACCTATAGCATAGCCATTTACATAATGTCCATCCTTAGCCTTAAGACCATCACATTTTCTATTAGCCTGTGAACAATAATATACTGTTCTTCTTGCTACATTTGCAGTAAATCTAGTTAATCCAATTGCATAAATCATGTTCTGCAAAATGTGTTTTCTTCTTTCTTCAGTATTAGGAATTATTTCTTTTAATCCTTCATCTAAACGTAAAGCAATTTCTCTTTCAAAGACGCCATTTTTTGTAGCAGGATTTAACCATTTATATTTAGGATTATGCCATACCTCTTCAGGAAGTGAATCTAAAATCATTTCACAGGTTTTTCTTGGTGTAAAAACTTCATCATTTCCTACATTCGTAATTGTTTCCAAAATGTCAAAATTCTCAATATAATCACTTGCTGCTTCAACAGCTGTTTTATATTTTCCTTCTGCTTCTAATGCATCATTTTTTTCATTATCCAACATATTCACTACTCCTCCACATTAAAGATACAAATTTTTATCTTCTTGTTCTTTTTCCCAATCCATTATGAAACATCGTTTACCATTATGATTTTTTTAGGATTATTTGTCTTACATCCAAGGCAAGCTTCAGGTTCACTTTCACGTGCCTCTTCAAAAAAACTAAGCTGAACTGGTTTAGGATTTTTCATTATGACATGAAAAAAAGGTACTACTAATTTAATTCCATCCATCTGCCATAGATTCCAGCTTATTATTGTTGCAATCTCCATAAGTAATTTTTTTCTTCAGGCATCCTATTAAATCTTTCTAGATAATAATCTAGAAAATCTAAAAAAACATTTTCTCTTGCAATAAACAAATTATCTCCTTGAAATTCATATCCATATATGGATTTAATTGCTTTTTATTGCATATTCAATCCATTCTTCATCGCTAGATGCATTTTCATTAATAATTCTAAATTTTCTATCTAATAAACCTACTCTATCTTTTAGTCATTATTTTTAATCCATTTACTGTATCATATCTTGAAACAAGATAAGGAGCTTCTCCACAGCATACCTCAAGACGAATATCATTAACATAATCTTGCCATTTTTTATCAGTACTAAAATAAACCCTGTCCGTTACTATCCAAGTATTATCATCATTTTCAATATTGAATTTATTTTTTTCACCAAACCAAGCCTCATCAGTTAAATTATTTTGTTTATTAACAATCCATGATGGTGTAAAAAAACTTCGGCATTATTTTTTTGCTTCGTTTAATTTGCTCAGTCTTACTTTTTTTCAATTCTAGGGCGTATAGTTTTAACTCTTCCAATTAAATGACTTGGCTTTATTTCACTTGTTATTAAATATCCAAATCCTTTATTGACATAATGGTCAGTTGCCCATATTATATTTTTTTAGTTGTATTATCATATAAAAAGAATATCAAGGATTTTAGGGTAGTCAGTATAAATTTTTGTGTGAATCGATATCTCTTGGCATTATTGATTCACCTCAATAATGATTGATTTAAAATTGATTTTATTAAATTGAATTATAAACATCTCTAAATCTCCTTGATGAAGTACTTAAAGGTATAAATTTATAGAGCTTGTTATTTTTTTTTACAAAAAAATCAATTAAAAAAATCGATGTATAATGGCAAAACATTGTAATTTTTTTATAAAATATGCTAAAATGTTGATAGAAATATATAAAAAACAGGTACTAAAAAGGCATACCTTTATGTACCTGTTTTATATTTATGACATAATTTACAACAAATCAAATAACAAAAAAATAAGAACAAAAAAAGCCAATCAATGTCAGCCGTTAGTGTTTTATAATTTGTTCTCAATTCAATAACCAATCAATTAAATTCAAAAACACTTTTTCTAATTAATTATCTACTAAAAAAATATGTTTTATTAATATTTTTTTGGACTTTCAAGTCAGAAACTTTGTATTTATATATACTTATTAACTTAATTTACCAAAATTTTATGTTTCTTTTAAACTGGACTCATTTTAATAATTATAATTCTAAAAATAAAAAAAGTAATCACATTTGCTTAATAACATTCATCTAAATTGATAAAAAAATTATATGAGCTAAATTGATTACTTTTTATTTACATATAATGATTAGTAGCCTACTTTGGATGTAAAAAGTGCGTCAATATGCATTTTTTTAAGTCGTAATTTTTGTTAATAATGGTTTTTAAATAATTTATAATCCCATTGCTCTTTCATCTAACAAAAATTGTTCTACTCCTATATATAAAGTTCCTTTTTCATCATGCCATGGAATTATATTTTCTCTCATAACAACAATTTTTTTGAATGAATCAGAAATTTTAGAGAACACTTTTTGTTTCTTGTTCCCTTTTGGCCTCATCAGGAATTGCAAATGCTGATTGGATATAATATCTATTTGAACCTTTATTCGCCACAAAATCAACCTCTTGTTGTACTCTTTGATTTTTTCCATCAGTATTTTTTATTGAATGCTCAACAACACCAACATCTACACTATATCCACGTAAGCAAAACTCATTATAAATTATATTTTCCATAATATGAGTTTCTTCCTGTTGACGAAAATTTAATCGAGCATTTCTTAATCCAATATCCTCAAAAATAGTATTTAAGTGGTGACTCTATATAACTCTTGCCTTTAATATCATACCTTTGAACTTTATTAATCATAAAAAGCATCTTGAAAAATAATCCAAATATCTACTTATAGTTTTTAGAACTAATAGAAATGTGCTTTACACTTTTTAAATGTATTTGCAAGCTTGGTAGGATTAGTTAAAGAACCAACCGATGAAGAAATTAAATCTAGCAAATCTTCTAATACGGCCTTATCATTAATCAACTTTCTTCTTTCTAATACATCAGCGATATAAACTTTATCAAATAGTCCTTGTAAATAAGACACCTTTTCTTCATGAGACTCCAATGACATAATGTATGGCATACCACCATACATTACATATTCGCTCCAAGCCTTATGCTTATCACCATTATATGCATTATAAAACTCTAAATAAGATAAAGGATGAACTCTTATTTCATCGCTTCTCCCACGAAATTCAGTTAAAATATCAGATGATAACATTTTAGAGTTACTAACTGTTACATATATATCAACATTGCTTTTTTTCATTAATCCTAATAATACGTCTACAAAAGTAATTTTTTTTCTTCATCATCGTCCAAATATGGATTTTTAATCGCTTTTTACCTTTTGAATTTCATCCAAAAAAATGTAATATTGATTGTCATCTTTAATATTATTTTTGAATATATTCCTCTAAAAAAATAATGGCGATCTATATTTAATATTTTTTTAGCCCCATCTAATGCTAAGCATATTATATGGTCATCCTTCACACCTTGAGATATAAGATAATTATAAAAAAATATTGAATAACAAATAAGATTTACCACATCTTCTTATTCCCGTAATAACTTTTATAAGCCCATTATGTTCTTTTTTTATTAATTTATTAAGATATTGCATTCTATTAATCATTTTTTTATCATCCTTATTTAAATATGGACGCAAAAGTGCAATCATATGCATTTTTTTAAGTCGTAATTTCGTTAATGTCTAATAATTTTAAATCATGATATTTCTATATTAAATAGAAAAAAATCCTCCTATTTCTTATAATAAAGTTAACTAAAGACCTGATTAACAAAAGGAGGATTTAGATATTAAAATTGATAATCCATGAAAAAAATCATTTTAAATATTTAGTACACTCATTTTCAAGTTCTTTCCAAGCAGAATAATCAGCTTCATGTTCTTCAAAGAACTTTTTTAAATCGTTATTTAATGCACTCATTTCATCTGTTGCATTCATAGCGTGGTCAGATGCACAAATTTTACCAAGAACTGTTGAGCACATCAATTTAAAGAAACGTAGGCAAGTCTTTCGATATTTTTTACCTTCAAATTCCTTATCATCGTCTGGTAATATTTCATGTCCAGCATTTTTAATTGCACGATAGCCTTCAATATTAGCATCTATCATCTTATTAAGATATGCTTTGTCTCTCCTAATTTTTTTTAGCTTGCCATCAGTTTTATAGCAAGCAAATGCTACAGGTACTACAAAAGCCGCATGACATAAAAAGATAATCACCAATATTAGGCTCATATTTTTACTTTATATGTTGTACCAGCAAAAAAATTTTGCTTAATGAATGCTTCATTAGATGATGCATTGGCTAATTGACCTATTGTAATCTTTTTAAGATCTACTGAAACTACTCTATTACTTTCACGATGTCCTGCCGATACTGAAAATGCAAACATAACATTTTTGTCTTTTTAATAACAAGGCAGTTTCGTTTGTATTAGTATTATTACCAACAAAAAAACAATATTTTTTTACTTTGATTTTTGATTTAATATATCAATTATTGAATCAATTTGAGTATAACGAATAGCTACGAAAAATCACATCATAAATATCATTTGCTTTTTAATTTTGTTATTACTGGAATACGTGTAACAGATGTATGTGGAAATAACTGATTTTTCAATTCGTAATCCATTATTTTTTTAATTTCTTCTGCCCATTTTCCTCTAGCAAGTAAGGTTACAGCCTTTTTAGAAACGATAAAAAAATCTCTTGCTAAATTACAGCCAAGCACTCCTGCTCCAAATACTAAAAATTTTAATATTTTTTTCTCCTAGCGTTATGATTTTTAACCTTCATTAATCATTCTAAATTATCTAATTTTTTTATATCCAATTTCAATGTACATTTATATTATAGCATTAAATAAAAATATTACGAAAGAATTTACATATATTTAAGTTTTATCTAGTCGATTTAATTAAAAAAATGCACTATGGAAGTTCATACCTAATTCTTCGATATAAAAAGTGCAAAAATCTTTTTTTATAGTTCTTTGTTGAAGTAGCTAAAGTTAAATATTCACATTTATTTTTAACATATTCTTCAATCATTTCAAATAATTTTTTTGACCAATTCCTTTATTACGATATCCCTTTGTAACATATATTTCATCTATCTCAAAGCATTTACTTCCAATTTCTATATATGATGTTTTCTTTTTGGTTTTCATAAAAATGGCCAAAAAAATTTAAGCAACAATTTTATTATTATCTAAAGCTACAAAAAGAGGTTCTTTTTAAATCACTTTCATCATTTGCAACATATCCATATGATATATTTTCTTTTGACCATTCTTTAGATAGCTCAATTAATTCCTTGATTGTATTTTCATCTAAGCTTCTTTTTTCATATTGCATATAATTAACCTCTATCTATTCATTTATCTCAAGCTGTTTATTAATCCATGCCATTAGTAGCTTTACAATTCTTTTTTGTTCATCCTCTGTAAGTTCACGACCCATAGGAATATGATACCATTTATTCAAACAGCCACGACAACAACAGGCACAAGCATGCTGGGCAATAAACACGGGATGTCCGCGCATAGGAGTTTGCTTACCATCATTTGATATAAATGCTGGAGCAAGTCGCATACGAACAAAATCTGCCGCATGCTGCTCGATTATATCCATTCCTTTATCCAAAAATATATTTTCTATCTTTATCAGTTAAATGAAAACTTGAGCGAAATGTTGACTTTTTGTAAACGAATTAATGTTTGATCTACTGTTGCCATAATTTTCTCACCTCATCTTATGCACATATAAATATATATTTTTATTTCTATTCTTATTATTTAATTTGCTACTCAACACATTTGGTGTCATTTTGGCACTTTTTGTTATTTATAATGGTGACATTTATACTAAATCACAATAATTGTTAATAATATTATACAACATATTTTTTTGATTTCTATTCCCATTTATTTGTTTTTTTAAATTTTTTTGGGGAATAAGGCTTTAATTATCTTTTTGCAAATTTAAATATTATATAATAAGCTATTACTAAATGAATTATTTTTTTAATAAAATTTAGAACTCTTACTTGCTCTCTTGTAAAAAGTATAATAAAAAAAGCCACCAATAGATTTCTACTAGCAGCCCATGAACTAATAAAGTTTAATAAAAATCCTCTTGTCAAAATAAAAAAAAGACTGAAAAATTCAGTCCTAAAATTTCAAATGGAGCGGTTAAACTACAGCTTACGAACCATAACGCTCTCTTTCTAAAAATTATTAGAAACGAATTCTTGTTAAATTTCAATGGGAGTGTGGAAATATTCCCATATTTATTGTATAATTTATACATATGAAGTCTTGAATATATAAATGATAGGAGCCAACTATAAATAAATCAAGAGATTTTTTTGAAAGAAATATCAAAAAAATTTATTTATGGAAATTTAGTGCATGCTAAAAAGGGCCTTTCACCATACATTTTTTTAAAAAAATGTGTTTACAGTATCCGAGTAAGGATATGCTGATTAATGTTATATATCTAGTTCTTTGAAAAATTTTATATGGTTAATGTGGAGTATACGCCTTACCTGATTTTAAAATGGAGTAGATTATTCTTACCATTTTCTTTTCTAGATGACCAACAATTACAAGAAAATGCTTATGTTCTGATTCTTTCTTTTCATAGTAAGCGTTAAGAGTAGAATCATGAATCCAACATACCCTTGCTACTTGGTACAATGCGTATCTTAAGTATTTAGATCCTTTCTTACTGATTTTAAGATTTTTTTTGCCTTGAATTTACCAGATTCATAAATCTTTAAATCTAAGCCAGAAAAAGGAAACCAAATGTTCTGCATTTTTTTAAATTTTGAAATATCCCCAATTTCTCCCAAAAATCATTCCAGCGGTAGCATAACCAATACCTGGAATAGTAAGTATTTTAGTATCAAGCTTATCAACACAATATTTAATCATTTCATCATAATCATCGATCTTGGATTGAATGAATTTTAGTGTTTTTATAGCTTGAAGTAAAGAAAATGAAAGATAATCATTATCATTACCAATGCTTGCTTTAGCAGCATTTATAATGTCTTTTGCAGAAGTTTTTGCACTTGGCATGTAACATATTAGAAATAGTTTCTAAATGAGCTTTAGCTAGTTTTTTAGGGCTTGGGTACTTAGTTATTATTTCTAATGCTGAACCTTGATAAACATTGCTGAAAAGCTTTAAATATTCAGGAAATAGCTGAGTTAGTATTCTATATACAACTAATTTTGCTTGTCTAAGCTCTTCAATTATAGAAAAATCTATCTCTAGATAATGACTTTAAAGCTTCAGTGTGGTATGATGTAAGTGTATAGGGCTTGAAATCTTGTTGATTATCTTGCAGATATTTACAAATGTTTATCGAATCTAAGTTATCGTTCTTTTTGTGTATGAATTTGTTTTGATTTTTTTAAACATATTGGTTAAAAAAAGGATTTAAAAATAGTTACCTTGTATTCTTTTTGTAATAGATAGAATAAAAGATTTAAATGGTAAAATCCTGTAGATTCAAGCCCTATACGAACTTGATAATCATTGTTAGCTCCACAAAACTCAGTTATTGAATTGTGGAGCTTTTCGTATCCATCATCTGTATTAGGTATAGTGATGGAACGTTTAGTATAAAAAATTCTATTGTCATTCATAAGCATAAAATCATGCTTATCACTGGCAATATCAATTCCGACATATATCATTGTCGCTCCTCCTTGTAATAATATTTGCACTGGTGCTGTCTACAAATCAATTCTTGTGTATTCTAGTTCCTTATAACCAGTCATCTACTAAGAGAGCTGTAACCAACTAATAACCATATAAAAGAAAAGACTGTAGCTGAACTCTCCTATAACCAGAGAGTCTAAGACTCCTGTAGAAGAAAAATGAAACAGACTACAGTGCCGAAATAATTATAACATCCAGTGTGATGATATAAAAAGTTATGTTGTACTCATAACTATAAATTAAACCTTAAAAAGAAGGAGAATGTATAATCTTAAGTACAATTTGATTATACTAGGAAACTAATGAATAATGAATTAATAAATAATGATAATGAAATAAATAACATATTTGACGGTATAAAAATAATTAGTTATTAATAGTAGAAATAAAGTATATCAAACTGTAAATACCGAAATGCTTAATTTATATTGGAATATAGGAAAAGCAATTATGGAGATACAACAAGGTGATGAAAGAGCAAGTTATGGTGATGCAGTACTTGAAAAAAATTATCACAAAAAAATTGACTGATGAGTTTGGCAAAAGGATTTTCTAAAAAGAAATTTGGAAAAGGATGAGAAAAATTTTATATATGTTTTTCCAATTGCGACAACAGTGTCGTCGCAATTAAGTTGGTCTCATTATTTAGAACTTATAAAAAAATTGATGAAGAACCTAAAAAGAAATTTTTTTATAAAAAGAAACAATAAATTCTAAATGGAGCGTACGTGAACTTCAAAGACAAAGAGATTCTTTATTATATGAAAGATTTTCTTTATCTGCTGATAAAGAAAAAAATATTAGAACTATCTGAAAAAAGGGCAAATATTAAAGACAAGTAAAGATTTGGTAAAAAGACCCTTTTTGTATTAGAATTTTTTTAGATATAAAAAGAAAATACAAATTATTTAGAATCTGATTTAGAAAGAAATATTATTGAACATTTAAAAAGAAATTTTTATTAGAGTTAGGTAAAGGATTTAGTTATGTTGGAAACCAAGTAAGATTAACATTAGAAGAAGAACATTTCTATCCAGACTTAGTTTTTTTATAACAGACTTTTTAAGATGCTTTTGTTATAATTGATTTAAAAAAATCGGCAAAAGTATCACATCAAGATATAGGACAAATGTAAATGTATGTTAATTATTACGACAGAGAAATTAAACAAGAAGATGAAAAATCTAACAGTAGGGATATTGCTATCAACCGATAGAAATAAAACGGTTGTAAAAATACACTCTTCCTGAAGATAATAAAACAATATTTTCTTCTGAATATAAATTACATATGCCGACAGAACAAGAATTAATTAATGCTGTTGAAGAAGAAAAAGAAAATTTTTTTGAATTAAACGAAGAAAAAAATAGAAAGTATTTGGAGGTATAAAAAGATGAACAATAAAACAAAAAAATATAGTTGGATTTAGTTTATTATTTATAATACTAATAGTTATTAAACTATTTTTTTAGGTGGAACATATTTATATCATTTTTTTGGGAAGAACTAATACCTGACATATTAGTACTACTTATCGTAAGTTTTATATTAATGATAGTTCCATTAATTTTTTTAAATTAGTAAATAGAAAGAGAATAGAATATAAAAAAAGGAAAAAAATTGTATGCTTGTTTAATAGTCTTATCTTATTTATTCTATTTTCAATACCTAATTTATTAACTATATTAAAAAGGAAACAAAAAAATACTGAAGTAATGAGTATAGATCCAATTTCTTTTTTTCAAAAATCATTAATTTTAGTTTATTGCATTATTGCTATAATTTATTATTTTATTAATATGTGTTTTTTTGTGGATAATAAAAAATTAAAAAAAGGTATGGGAATTCCCATAGTAGAATTTGTGTGTGAGTACAAATTCGGTGCTGGCTGGACACAACTTTTACTCCCACATTCTAAAAAAATATAAAAAAAGAGGATTAAATTATTTTGATAATTTTTTTCCTCTTTTTTTGATGATTATTTATACAAAAAAACATATTCATTCAAGGCAATTTCTTCTGCTGTATTTTTTTATAGTTGTTCATCAATTTTTGTCCATTCCAATGGATTTAATTCTTTGCTTTTTTCAGACAGTCTTTCATCATTCTTAATATAATTTTCCATTAGTTCTTTATAATAATTCTCACAAGAATCACTGACTAAAAAGAAGATGATGAGTTAATTTATTTGTCATCAAAAGTGTTTCATAAAGTGCTGGTTTATTTTTGTGCAATAAAGTGTAATCTTAGTATTCCATATTTGCCAATTCTTCCACAATCTTCATCCTTTTTCTAAATATAAATTTGGTAATAAATAATCTCCTTTTCTTGTATATTTTATTTCCATAGTTTTATCATTCCTTTCTTAATTCTTAAACATTTATTAATTCAGTTTTTTTGGTATTAGAATTAAAGTATCAACTATATTATTACCTTCAACATAAGGACAATTTATGATTCCATCTACATAGAAATGTTCCTTAATTAAATCAATATAGTTATTTAATTCTTCTTCAGAATATAGATTATTTTCCAATTTTTTTCTAACGACATAATAGTATAATATTTTTTTCTAATTCTAATAATTTTTTTCTTTATTGATTTGTTCTTTATAAGTTATACCAATGTTGTTATCAGTTAGTAGTGCATTTAAATAATCAATATAATCTTTTTGTGCTTTTTGAGATAAATTCTTCTGCAAATTTGATATTTTTTTAATCTCAATATTGTAGTTATCATCTCTAGTTATTTCAATAGAAGATATTAATCTAATGATTAATTCTTTTTTTGTGCTTTTTCTATTTAAACTATCAAATAAATAGGCAAAACTTAAATTGTTTTTAAATATTATGTCTCCATTATCTTCTTCATAATCCAGTTTTTTAAGAAGTTCTACTGTATATTCTTTAAAGTCATTATCTGGATCAAGAGTAGTTTTTCTTTTTAATTAGTTTATCAATTTCTTTTTTTAATAACATCATTTTTTTATGATTGATAGTTTCTACATCAAGAGTTGAACTTAAATATAAATCTACTAATCTTTTTTTTCTTGAACTTTTTAACTTTTCAATTGCTTTTTTTCTATTTCCTTAACTTCATTACTTTTTAGTAGAAACTACAAGTAATTATTTCATTAGAATTATCATACATAAATCTAGTTAATTCATCTAAAATCCTTTTTTTAATTTATGCTCGATTTTATCTGCATTATAGTGATAGCCATAACCTTTACAATTAGAGTTTTTTTACATCTTAAATGATAATAAATTTTAGTTTCATTCTTATGCTTTTTTTAAAAGATTCACTAGCTGCAAGTATCTCATTACATAAAGGACATTTTACTAATCCTGCAAATAAATGAATATGCTCTCCATAGTTTGGATGTTTATTCTTTTCTAAATTTGCTCTTGTAGTATTCCAAGTTGTTATATCAATAATTGGTTCACAATAATCTTCAACTCTTAAAACATCTTGTGGCTTTCTTTTTATACTTTCCATACTCAAATATACCAATATAAATTGAATTAGTAAGTATTTTTATAAACTCTATCAGATTTCCATTTTCCTTGTTTTAGATACGCATTATTGTCTTTCATAATAGTAACAATACCTCTTGTAGAATTGCCTTGTTTGCATAATTCAAATATTTCTTTTACAACTTCTGCTTCAATAGGTTCTACTTCTAAATGACCAGTTTCCTTATTTCTAATATAGCCATAAGGTGCTTTGCTAGGATGAATACGTTCCAATGCCATTTCTTCCATAGCACGTTTAGTTCTTGCTCCAATCTCTTTTCTTTCTCTTTGACCAAATACTAAATTCATTCCAAAAATCATTTCACCATTAGCAGTAGATACATCATAAGGTTCTAGCATTAGTTCTATTTTTACATCATGTTCCTCACAATAATTAAGTAGCCAAAAAAACCGTCATAATTATTACGAGTAAGTCTATCAACTTTAATTGCAACTAATTTATCAATCTTTTTTTAGATTTAATATCTTTTAGTAATCTTTGCATTTCGGGTCTCATCAAATCTTTTCCAGAATTTCCAGCATCATTATAAACATCAACAATATCATATTCATTCTTTTTCACAATATTCTTTAATCATTCTAAGTTGTGAATCAATAGAATAACCATTATCTCTTTGGTCGTCAGTAGATACTCTTACATAAATACCACATCTCATAGTTTTCCTCCTTTCACTAAATTTCGAGAAATATTAAAATACTTCTCATATGTTTCCTCACAAATAAGCAAAAATGTATAGTCTAAAAATTAAAAACTTTTTTCAAAAATTGTGTAATTTCTTTAATATTGTACTTTTGATTATGCTCTTTAATATAAAATGGCTTATTTGATATTTCATTAACTTTGTATTCTAATATTGTAAGAGTAGTAGGATATGTAATCTGGTATTCAGTAGGTATTACTACTTGTAGGTTGGTGTGCAAAATAGTTTTTATTTGTCCTAATTTAACCTTATATTTAAATTCTTTTAAAATGTCGGTTAAACCTTTATTAGGTTTTAAATTTTTTCAATTACTTTAAATTCAAGCATGAAAAAAAGTCCTCCTTTCTATGATAAGAGAACTTTTTAAGTTTTATAAAAATAAAAACTTACGAACTTTTAAGTCCGTAAGTTGATTTCAAATGGAGCCATGGAGCGGAATCGAACCGCCATCCACTGCATGGCAAGCAGTTGTACTAACCATTGTACTACCACGGCATCTTTTGCAATGCTCTATTATTATACCATAATCGAACATAAAATCAAGTGCTTTTTTTACTTTTTTTCATTTTTTTGTTAATTTGGTTAATTTATAGTTATATACAATTGTTATATGAAGAAAAATTAATTTGCAAGAATACGTCCAAAAAAATTTAAAAGTTAGTGGATATGACGTAAAAAAGTTTAGTAATTGTTAGAACAATGATTTTAAATTATCAGTTATCATATCTTCAATTTCATATGACCCATCATTAATCTCATTAAGCCTTTCAATTAACTTGTTAATCATTTCTAACAATTGTTAAGCTAACTCTTTTTCTTTAATTGCAAAAAAGTAAATTACGCCTTTAATTATTGGATAACAAAGATAATCTTTTAATAAATATGAAAAATATGCTATAATTTAAATTAGAAATGAGGATTTATATGATTAATAAACTTAAAGAAAAAAATATTAGAATATGATAAAAATAATTATTTTTAAGACATAATAGGCCTGATTTAGATGCCCTAGGTAGCCAGCTTGGACTTAAAGAGGTTTTAAAAAGTGAATTTCCTAATAAGAAAAATTTATGCTACTGGCGATATGAATAATCGCTTAGCCTTTGTTGGTAGTATGGATGAAATCGAAGATAAGGAATTTAATGATGCTCTTGTAATTATTTGTGATGTTGCAGTTAAAAAAATATGATTTGTGATCAAAGATATGAGCTTGCTAAAGATATATTTGTTATTGATCATCATACTAATAAGTCTGATTTAACTGATAATTTTATTATTGATTCATCGCGTGCTGCAGCTGCTGAATACATTGCTTATATAATTATGAATTATTGGCATTTTAAAAATTAATGCTAAGGCTGCAACCCTATTATTTGGTGGAATCGTTTCTGATAGTGGAAGATTTCAATATGCTGGAACAACTCCAGATACTCTAAGAATAGCCGCAAACTTGCTTGAGTGTGGAGCTGATATGAATTTTATCTACGACAATTTATACGTTGAAAGTCTTGAGTCAAAGCAAATGAAGGGCTACTTCTCTTCTATTTTTAAAAATAACAAAAAAATAATGTAGCCTATTTAAAAAAATGATAAAGATATTTTTTTGATAAATTCAAGGTTGATTTCTTTACAATTTCTCGAGGCATGGTAAATGTTATGGCAGGAATTGATAAAATTAATATTTGGTGTAATTTTACATATGATATTGAGAATAATGTAATCATAGGTGAATTTAGATCAAGAGGATTATCAATTGTTGATATAGCTAAGGATTTTGGTGGTGGTGGTCACGACCAAGCTTGTGGTGCTACTCTTCATTCATGGGAAGAGGTTGATCAAATATTAGAATGCTTTGATAAGCGTGCAAAGGAGTTTAATGATGGAAGAAATAATTAAAAAAAGATAAAAAGAATTTGATACAATAATTATTCATGGACATATGCGTCCTGATGGTGACTGCTATGGCAGCCAATTTGGTTTAAAGGAAATTATTAAGGAATCATTCCCCAATAAGCAAGTATACGTTGTTGGCGGAAAATGTGATTATGCTGCATTTTTAGGTCAAATGGATGAAATTGATGATTCTCTTTATAATGATGCCCTAGCAATTGTTGTTGATACTGCTACAGCTGAACGTGTAAGCGATAATCGTTTTACACTTGCAAAATATGTTATAAAAATTGATCATCATATTCCTGTTGACAATTATGGTGATTATCAATATGTATTAGAAGAAAAATCATCATGCTGTGAGATTATTGCTAGTTTATATTTAACACATAAGGATAGTCTTAAAAATTAATTTAGCTGGTGCTACTGCTTTATATACAGGTATGGTAACTGATACAGGAAGATTTAGATTCGACTCTGTTAATGGTGACACAATGCGTACGGCAGGTGCTCTTTTAGACCTTGGTGTAGACATTTGCTATATTGATAATAATTTAAGTGTAGAAACTATTAATACCCTAAAGCTTAAGGGTTATGTCCTATCAAATTTTTGTTACAACAGAAAAATGGTTTTGTCTATATTAAAAATAACAAGAGATGTTGTCGAGAAATATAATGTTACTGATGAAGAAGCTGCAAATCAGGTTTCAACAATCGGAACCATTGATGGTTATCCAGTTTGGGCATTATTTATTGAATATCCAAATGAAATTAGAATTCGCCTTCGTTCACGTGGTCCAGAAATTGATAAGTTAGCAAACAAATATGGCGGTGGCGGTCATGCCAAAGCTAGTGGTGCAAAAGCTTACTTCTTGGGAACAATTAAATGATTTTTGTTAAAGATGCAGATGAATTAGTTAAAAATTACAAAAAAAGTGAAAAAAATAATTAATTTTTCATCTTGATTTTTTTCAGTCATTATCTAGTAAAATATCTAAGTAGCAAAAAAATGCTACTTGATATACATAGGACTATAGCCAAGGGGTAAGGCAAAGGACTTTGACTCCTTCATGCGAAAGTTCGAATCTTTCTAGTCCTGCCATCTGAAATTCAACTGATACATAATGTATCAGTTTTTTTTTATTATATTAATACAAAAATCAAATTCATCTATAAGAACATTCATAAACAAGTTATTATATATTTTATTAATTTCTTTTTGCTGTTATCTTACTTAATACATAAAAAAATATTTTTTTCTTTTATACTTTTTCTACTATTAAAGTTAAATTAAATATGGTATAATATAATAACCGAAAGCGCTTTTTATAAAGGAGTATTTTATATGGATTTTTTTAACAGTTGAAAATTTAGATCCAATAGCTAAGCTTATTGGCAGATGGTTATTAGATATTAATCTACCATCAATTTTAATTAGACTTTTTTTAGCATTAATCATTGGTGGAGCATTAGGACTGGAACGTAGCTCTAAGAAGCATCCAGCAGGCCTTAGAACCTATATTTTAGTATGTATCGGTTCGACTATTGCCTCTATGACAAACCAATTTATGACAGAAACATTTGGGGCTGATTCTTCAAGAATAGGTGCAAATATTATAACAGGAATCGGTTTTTTAGGAGCCGGAACCATAATTGTAACATCTAGAAGTAAAATTAGAGGCTTAACTACTGCAGCAGGATTATGGTGCGCTGCATGTATTGGTATGGCTATTGGTATTGGTTTTTATACTCTAGCAATTTGTGGATTCATTCTTGTTCTTCTTTCACTTCAAATTTTACCAATTCTTGAAAATAAGTTTTTAAATAACGCAAAATATATTGACTTACATGTTGAATTTAAAGAACGTCCAAATCTTAAAAATTTTCATTCAAACATTAAGAGATAAAGGAATCAAAATAGTTTCAATTGAACATAACCCAGCTTATTCCCAAAGTGGGCTCTCTGTATATGAAATAACTATTGAATTTAATCATATTATTAAAAAGCAAGGAAGCAAATTCGTTAATAAAAAGAATGGCAAAATTTTGATTATATAGAATATATTGAAAGATCATAACATAATTTTACATATTTTTTTATGATATTTTGACTTCTTTTTTTATTATTATAATATAAGCATAAATTAAATGAAAGGTTAGTAGGTCATATACTTTCTATACTCTCTCTCCCTTAATCTATAAATTTCCTACTAATTGATTAATTTAAAGATAAATTACCAGCCTTTTTATTATTTTTGGTAAAGAAATTTAGGAGGATATAGCACGCTATATCCTTTTTGTTTATAAAACAGCCCCAAAAGGTGTAAATCATAATTCAAAAAGTCCAAGAATGTGCAAATCATACTTCAAAAAAAGTCCCAAAAGGTGCAATTGATATAATTTTATATTCATATTTTAAATTAAATATGATACAATATTAATAAAGGAGTGATAACATATGAAAAGGTTAGCATTAGATAATTTAATACAATGGATGAATAATAATAGAAGAAAACCACTAATTGTATGGGGTGCTAGACAGGTCGGTAAAAACCTATTTAATTAAGAATATATTTGCCGAAAAATATATTTTTAAGGATAATTATATTTATGTAGATTGTAAAATTGAAGATGAAATCAGAAATTTTTTTGTTCTTCCACCGCAAATCCTAATAAAAATAATTGAGTTTATATCTCTACAAAAAGAATAAACAGATAAGTTCTAAAACTCTTTTGATTTTTGATGAGGTTCAAGAATGTCCAAATATCATTTCCGCTTTAAAATACTTTTGTCAGGATTTCAGTTCAATTCCTGTAATTGCTACAGGATCTATGGTACGTATTAAGCTCCAAAGAGAAAGTAAGAAAGAAAAAAATCTAACGAAAGCGGTAGATTTCTTTTTCCAATTGGAAAAATTGACCAAATTACAATTTATCCAATGACCTTTGATGAATTTTTTTTATTAACAATAATGAATTACTTTTTAACAAAAATTCAATCCGCATATCATAACAAAAACAATGCTTGAACGGCCTATTCATGAATTAGCTATTGAACAATTATATTTATATTTATTAATTGGTGGTATGCCTGAAGCTGTTTATTCTTATTTAACTAATAAAAAAATATTTTAGAATCCAGAAATATTCTAAAAATCATTATATGATAATTATCTTGCTGATATGCAACTTTACCAAGCAAGTCATGAATCAGTTGTTCGTTCTCAATTGTTATTTCAAAATATTTATAAAGAGTTAAATAAAGAGAGCAAAAAAATTTTTTTCTCCTAGTTTAATTTTTAGAGAAAAAGCTAAAAAAATAGAGATTTTCATTCTTCAATTAATTGGTTAATAATGGCTCATATAATAAATCAATCATTCCAATTAAAAGAGCATATCACAATGCCCCTTATTCAAGATAATGAATCTAATTTTCGTTTATTTCTAGGAGACATCGGTATGTTTTTCTTATCAAAGCGGAATAAACGCAACTTCTTTTTATTTCTAATGAAAGAGAAAAATACTTTATCTGGAATATTCTACGAAAAATTTTTGTTGCAAACGAATTAGTAGCAAAAAGGAAATAAGCTTTTTTTATTGGCGTGGAAAAAAATTCATGTGAGCTAGAGTTCATTGTAGAATCAAACAATAAACTTTATCCTATTGATGTTAAAAAAAGGAAAAAGGTACATTAAACTCATTAGAAAAAAATTTGCTAATCATAATAAATTTGAATACGCAATTAAAAATTTCAAGAAATAATTTTTGGCTACAATAGTGAACAAAAAAATATTAACTATTCCGTTCTACTTTACTTCCTTTATTGCCTCAGACATTATTAATGGCACATTACCAATATTTGAAGAAAACAAATAATAAAAAAATACTCCTAGACACATTATATGCCTAAGAGTATTTTTTTATTTTGAAGAATCAAATAATCCACTATATGAAGATACAACTCCTTGTAGAGTTTGATATTTCTCACCCCATACATAGCTCTTTGTATTTTCATTAATTGTGAATTCTATATCAATCTTTTGAGTAACAATTGATGATGGTGGCAAATAATAGATAGTATCACTTTTATCCGGATTATTATTGGCCTTTTTAGATGCAACCTTATAGGTTGTTTCGTAACCATATTCCAAATCAAGGTAGAATTCAAAGAAGCTAAATTCTAGCTTTTGTAATGAATAATTTAAAAGATAATAACCACTTGCTTGGTCATAAAAAGCAAATGCAGAAATAGTGTATGTAATACTATCAGTTCTTGTATACGGATCACCAGCAGTACCTTTACCATCAATCTTATAAGCAACTATTGTTAAATAAATTGGCGATGAGGTATCAAGCTTATTTTGTGATTCGTCCTTAATTTTAACATCAAATAATATTGTGTTTGTTAAATCGAGAATTGCAATATTATAAATCTTTGAATAGTTTTTTTGTTTTCTGCATATACAATATATGAAACATACCAAAATTCATTTTCCTCTGGCATACCAACATAGTCCATAAATAATGCTCTATTTTTACCATCTACACTACCAGCAAGTGCTGATAATCTATAAGTGTTATTTTCATAGGTAACAGTTTTATTGAAGCTATAGCCAGCCTCACTGCCTGTATATGATGTATTATAAATTGTAAATGATTCGTTATTTAAATAATCATTTTCTAAAACTAAAAACACCATCAAGCTGCCATCACTTACACATTCAAATGGTATATAAAGATATTTATTACCATTAATAATTTTAAATTGATAAATAGAAGCATGTTCTTCTAACACAAATGTAGGAGCATAGTCCTCAAGTGTTGTATTACTAACTGTTCCAACTAAATAATAGTCATCAACTAGCATAGCAGCATCAGAATAGATTAGTCCTTCACTTGATGAAGAAATAATATCGTTTTTATTAGTTGTGGTATTCAAATTATCAACAAGATCTTGATATAAAGGTGTCTTATCACCAGAAGGATAAATTGTTTTTAAAGCACCTACAGTAGCAAGATCAGATATTTTTTGAGCCTCACTAATAAATGTTATTTTCTTCATATAAGCATCTATTGATAATAGTTTGCTAATTTTTATATCTGGTAAAGTAATTAATCTATGTAATTCATTACCATTCCATAAAAAAAGCTATTTGATGTATATCTTATATTATAAATATAGTCATTTGGCTCTGCTAAATCATAGAAATTAATAAAAGCTCCAAAAATATTTCGTTCCCATAGAGAATAATTGATTATCTGTATTTTTCCAACTCAGAGGTAATATCAATATAATTAATAATATTATCATAATCATAAAAAAACCTATAAATGAGTAATTGAAGCGATATTTTTGGAGTAAAATCCTCTTGTAAAGCTTGTAGCTATTTCTCCACTATCAGTATCAATTATTGCATTATTATCAATTAATCCATCCTTATAAATAGATACATAATCATTATAGCTACTATAAGGCTCAGCTTCAATTATATAATGATAATAATAAGCACTTTCATTAGTTTCTGATGTAATTGTGTAAGTTACTTTATAGCATAATCTATTAACCATTTCCTTACTATAGGAGCTAATCAAAGTCAAGCTATTCAAATCGTTAACATAATTTGTAGCATTATAAAGCTCAGCTGAGGTTGTAATTGAACCCGTTTTTACCATATCAATTGCCTCTATATAGCTTGGAATAGTATTATTACTTACTAAATCACTATAATTAAATACACGTCCAGCAAGAACCTGACTAATCGCTACATTATTAGTAAATTTAACTACTTCTTCATCAAAGGTTATAGATGAAAGAGTCGTATCACTTGATTTTTTTCTTACCAAATTTAACAGAATATTTAAATACATTATTTGAGTTTGGCGAACCAAATACAAATGATAAAAAGCTTATTACCATATGATAGACCTGAATCAATTGTTAAGTCTAATAATACACTTCCATTATTTATTATTGGTGCACTATTAAATGTTAAATATTCAGAAGCATTATAAATATTGCCTTCTTCATCCTCTAAAACCAAATATTGTTCAAAATTAGTTAAATCAACAAGATTAGTAGCCAAATTAATGGTAATATGACCACCAGTTGATGCAAGCTCTATGGTTATTTCATTATTTATAAACGTAGCAGCCTCATCATTTATAGTTGCATTTGTAATATTAAAGCTTAAATCCTTACTCATATTAACTATTTCAATTTCATAGTCCTTATAAACAGTTGTATCTTCTGCATATACTCGAACAATCATTTTATTACCTAGAGTGACTTTAGATGTTGATACCGCGCTATCAAAGGTTGCACGATAAGCAAGCTCATAATAAGCTGTATCTAAATTAACCTTATATTCTTTATTTTTAGCATTTTCATTAAAATTATCATACATATAAAATTTAATAGTACCATTTTTCAAATCAATAAAGTTAGAATTTGTAAGTAAATGATCACTACCATCTGTAGAAACAAGCTCAATATCAAATATTGTTGTAGCAATTGATTTAATAAGCTGCTTCATAGATACATAAAAATCATAATTGACACTTGATGTATCACTAATAATTGGTGAAGAACCATTCATACCACCACGCCAATATGAATCTTTAGTATTACTAACAATTAAACAACCATTAACATTAGTATAATATGGATCAAGATCACTTAAATTAATATTATCTGGAATAAAATTACCATTTAAAATTCCTTTAGAGCTAGCTACAGCATATAAGCCATAGCCATCAGTAGCTAATGGATAGTTATATAATACTAATAAATTATATAATTTATCATTATTAACCGTATTATCAGCATTAATAAAATTAACATCACTATGATTATAGCCATCAACAGTTTTACCATTTAAAAATATTTAATATTTGATATAAATAGCTACTACTTAATGTTTCAGCGGTTTGTTTAGTAATAAAATCCTGACCAATGAATGCTGATACAAAATACAAAATTCCCTCAGTACTGCTACTAAATGTATTCATAGAATTCATTTTTTTGTAAATGTATCAAAAATATAGTGAAGAATTATTATCTAATAAAAACACTTAAGATTTTTATTAGCAAGCTCTAGTCCCTCTACAGTATAAATATCATTACCAATATTATCAATTAAATATTTTAAGGAACTATCATCCTTAATAGCTAATTGCTTAATTAAATTAATTATTTGCTCACTAGTTAAATAATTTCCAACAAGTAGGCTTTCAGCCTCAGTAGTACCATAAATAGTAGAAATAATACTAGCTAATGAATCATTAGTCAAATAACCATTAGTATATAAATAATTAATTATATAACTAAAATTAGTGCTACTTCCCACTGACATGAAAAACTATATTTTCTTTTGTTGGATAATGTTACCTTAGCACCAAGAGTATTTTTTTAATATATTCAGCAATAGTTTGCTTAGTTGTTACTGTACTTGTTCCACTACCACTAGTAGTTGTATTATAAGTTAATTCATATGATGTTTTTATCATAGGCTACATTCATAATATAAGAATTAACAAAATCAGTTTCATCCTGGAAGGCATATAAATAAGGAGTCATAATTGAAGCATAGGTTGTTGAAGCACTACCATTAATACCATAAGTACCAAGGCACGATAAAATAACCTTAATACCATCTGTTGTAGCTAGCATATAATTAGCCATAATATTTTTAATTATTTCAACCTCATCAGCTGACGTAGTACCACTACTTCTTGACTTAGTTCTAACACCGTCAAGCTTAATAATATCATCAACAGAATAATCAATATATGATGTAGTAACAACACCTAGATAATTATTAACATGGTTTTCAGTTTTATTTTTAGCTGTAAGGAAAGATCCATATGTTTGCCATTGATCCTGTTGATAATAGATTCCGGTCATAATAGATGCCGAACAATAAAACCATAAATAATCATAAGAATAAGCTGTACTTGAGGAAAGCTGTGGACTTGTCCATTTTGCTTCCTTTGAATAATTCCATGTTGATTTGGTAGTTTCATCAAGATCAATACCATATTTATAATAAGGATTTGTTGAAGATAATGTAGTATTTCTTAATAATGCAGCAGTAATATCAGTTGGCTTAGTTTTTAAAATATTTTCTGAAACATATTGAGAATATGATTGGATACCTTGAAGTGAACTATAACCATTCCACAAAAAAATTTATAAGTAACCTTATTATTGGCAAGAGCTATTTTATCACTTAAGTCTGTTTCTGATAAAGAAATATAAATTGGCACATAACGACGTGTCGAGCTTCCACCAGATGATGAGTTATCAAACAAGGTGAAACCAATATTACTTTCAGGGAATAAAGAACCAATATAGGTATCACCAGATGATGATTTATATGGTCCATAAAAATATGTAGCGTCACTTACACATTCTTCAGGGACATAAATAAAACGAGTTTTAATTTGAGCACTATTTGTTGTTGTCCAGGTAGCACCAGTATAATTACTTCCATTTTTAGTCAAGGTTACTGGAGCATCGTTTGACTGATAAGAATTACGATATTCTGTTGCCTTGGCATAAATTCCTGGATAAGTTTTTACTCTGTCTAAATCATATGATGTAACATTAGTCAACTTATTAGTTAGATAGGTCTTCACCTTAGGATTTTCCCTTATAGCATTCCAAATATCTACATAATTATCTTCACTAATTTGACTCTTATAGGTTGTAGCCTCAGTTGAAGTAATATTAGAATCATCTAGCTTTACTTTCTTTTAAAAATAGTCTTAATTGATGAAGCTAAATTTGCTTGATTATCTTGATTGTTAGTAAGCATTTGAACATAAATATCTTTTTTTATCAGCATCAGTTATCTCACTACTTCTTAGGATTGTCGCAAGCTCGGCAGTTGAATCATAATTATTTTTTTATCAATATTATTATATAATTCCTCAATAACCTCGTCTGATAAATTAGCAAGTAACCCTGTTAATAATTCTTCCTTAGCTGGAATCAATTCAGAATTAGTAAAAAAATCATTATAGCTTGTAGTGTTTTTGCATTAAATTTAAATATCTTTCAAGTAAGGCCTTTAAATTTGTTTCACTTAAACTTATTATATAATTTTTTTAATTACAGCTTGAACATTTGCATATTCAGTATCAGATTTAGCTATTAAATTAGCCATAACCTCTGGTAACATCATTCCATTTAGAACATTCTTTAAATTAGTCTCATTGCTATTTAAAGAACTAAATAATTCATCAACCACTAGCTTTCTTAGGCTTGTAGTAATAGTAGATTTATTATCACATTCAAAAAAATAAATAATTAATAATTTCTTTAATTTTTTTGTTTGATCATAGCTATTAGTCATTTCCTTAAGTGTATTTTTTAATACTGTTGAATCACAGTTACCAATCCAATTAAATGAGCTTAAAGCTGTTGTTAAAATATCATTATATGTTAAAGCTACGGTTTCAGTTCCTGATTACGTATAATCCTTAAATCTATTAATTAATGGTGAAAACTTTTCCAAATTATTAGCAAATCCCTCAGCTGCATTACCAAAAAGCAATTGTACGCCAGCCTATACTTTCAATTAAAATTGTATTAATCTTAGTAAAAACCAACAAATTGAAAAATAATCAGGAATATAATAATCAGAATCAACAGTTGGTGATATTGTTCCTTCAATCATTTTTCTAAAGCTAAAATTAGGACTAAATACACCAATGTTTCCATATTCATCACTTATACTTGATAAAGGTGCGTAAACTACCTCATTACCTAAATAGGTATCATTTCTATAGGTTGAAAGTAAGGTATCAGAATTTTTTTGGCATATTTGTTGGCACCTTTGCTTCACATGCAACAACAGGAATTTCTTTATTAAAGTTAATTAAATAACGAATGTTTACATACTGAGCATTGCTTAAGCTATTAAAATGAGCAAGCCCAATAATAGAACCATTATATTGATATTTAGAAGCATTTGCCATACCTATATATTTTTGTTTTTAGAAGAATCTAATGTATTAATTTCATTATAGCTTAATGTATAATAAGTACCATAATCCTCTGTATTAGTTTTATCAATAGATTTAACATTACCATAATTAATAGAATTGGCAATATCTACCTTATTAGAAGCTGAAATATCTAACTTAAATTTATTTAAAAATACATAGCCAAATATTCCACTATTTGTTTCACTACCACAAATTGTTCCATAATTTAGAGTATTTAAAATTGAACATAAACCTATTCCTAAGATACCTGAAGCCTTAGCATGTGATTCTGTTGCGCCATCAGTTTGAATATCACCAGTCGAAATATCAACATTATTACGATAATTAAAGGCAATAACCTCACCATAATTTATTGTGAAGGCAATTAATTGCTTAGTATGATATAAATTGCTAGTTGTTTTACCATAATCAACAATTTCATTATTTTGAAATAATTGATCATTACGTGTACATATTCCCGCAACATGAACAAATGAATTAGTATATGATTAGATATTTACGCCCTTAATCAAACCATTATTTGCACAATCTCTTATTTGCGCATATTGGGTAATATTAAATAAGGCAATACCTGCAAGTTCCAAATGGCTTGCACTTGACTTAAAGGCACTATAGGCTATAATATCTCCTAAATTCATTGCATTAGAAATAATACTTTCATTCAATGAGCAAATACCACTAAAACGCATATTAGACGTATATACATTAGTAAGGCTAGTATTTATATTTAGGTTTGTTTGATTTTGCGAAGCAACCTTAGTATTTGCCAATGCTTCGATTGTTTTAGCATTAGAGGTTATATTTCCTTTATTAATTGCTTTATCAATACTTCCTACTAATTTATTGTTATAGCCACTTTGCATTGGAATATTATTTTTATAAAATTCCTCTGATTGCATTACATTATAAAAAAACAAATACCACTAACATACATATCTCCTGAAAGTGAAGATAGTGTTGATGAGGAAGAAATATAAATATTTATATTTCCACCATTATATAAATTATAAGCATATGAGCCTTTGCTTACTTCTTCAATGACCCCTGTAATTACTATTCTTTGAAGACTTATATTATTAGAAATATTAAAGCTAATATTGCCTTCATTATAAATCTCATTTAAGGTTATATATTTTCCTGCAACCACGCCACTAAGCTTTAATATAGCAGCAGTGTTTTTAATATCTTTAGAGGTAACAAAATTCAAATTTCTAAAGTTATAAGCTCTTGTTAAGGTAATTAAGCTATCATTAGATGTAGCAGTTGATAAAAAGACAAGATGCATAATAAATATAGCTTGAAGCATCCAAATTATCTTCTTTAGTATTTAATATTGGTGCATAGGAATCATTATAATGATAACCAAGATTGTAAATACCTACTAAATTAGACTTAAATTTCGTACTTCCATCAACAAAAATAACTCCACTTATATTACCAGCAAGGCTTGGTGATGTATTAGTATTTGTATAACTAATTGTTCCACCATTGGCATAATTATTACCATAAAAATTCTTTTTAATTTCGAATCAGATTGAATATTAACATTTATAACTCCACTTATATTTATTTTTAGGACTTGCAGAATTAGTTGTAATAATAATATCACCTTGATTATGAAGGCTTAAAACACTATTTTTTGTGCCTAAAGCATCACCAATTACACCAGCACAATATACACTATTAAAGGAATTGCTGAAGCTATTAGTAATAGTTCCCTTATAAAACAAGCCATTTACCTCATTAAAATAACCACAGCCAACAATTCCTCCAATATAGTAATTAGTAACAACATTTGTATAAATTGATGATGTTAAATTCATTTTTGATAAAACATCTTTTATCCTTAAGGCTGAAGCTTCAGTGTAGCCAATTACACCACCAAGAGCTATGCCATCAATATAACCACTTGCAGTATTACTAAATGATGATGCAATAGATGAATCAATAATACCAGCTACACTACCATTGGTTGTAAGCATTGAAACACTAGCATTTCTTGACATAATACCAATTGTGCCACCAGCATAATATCTACCCATATTAGAGTTAAAGCTAATATTACCATAAGTGCGAACATTTGTAATACTTCCACCTTCATTAATTCCACAAACAAGACCAATTGCTTTAGTCGGAAGACTAGAATTATAAGAATTAATATTATCTATAGTATCACTAACATAAAAAAATTAACATTTTCAATTATACCATCAAATAAAGGAAATAAGCCATAGCATTCAAATCCAGAATAAGCTATTGTATTATTTATCACAAAAATTATAAATAGTTACTCCATTTACATTACCATTTGAAACATTAATAGAGGCAGCTACATTCGTATTGCCAATAATTTTGGCACTAAAAAAATCATCATAAGCATAGCTATTACTAGGAATTTCACTTAAATCAATATCATTTTTTAGATAATATGTTACGTCCTTAGATGCAAAAAAGGAATTATTATTTGCAAGTGTATAAATGTAGGCAAAATCCTTGGCATCATTAATTTCAAGCACATAATCATCATTGATTTTACTTTCCTTAAGACCAATAAGAGATGGCAGTGTATAATGCATATTATAATGCTCATACATATTATCTGTATACCAACCATCAAATGTAGTAAAAATATTATTCAAGGTCTTATTATCAGCAACATATTCCCCAGCAACCGAGTTTTTTCCACCTTAATATTGCCAAGTAAACCCTTATTATAATAATAGTAGCTATCATCTACAGAATCAATTGAAGAATCTAAAAAAATATGTATCAACAATATTTCCACTATTAATAGTAGCAATAGGACGAAAGTCAATATAATCAGTTATTGTATAGTTTACAATAATACTATAATCAACATAACTATTTTTAATTGTTCCCTCATTATTACAAACAAAGCCCGAAATACGATATCCACCAAGAGCTGTAATACCAGCCTCCTCTTTTTACCGGGTCTCTTAAATCAACAATTGAACAATTTTCAATAATACCACTTGCTTTATTCAAGCCAACAAAGGGAGAAATACCAAATATTGAAGCATAAATACTTCTTTGAATTTGTTCAGTATTTAATAGCTTCAAATTTTTAATAGTTCCACTATTAACACTAAACATTGAAACATATTCTAATTCCTTATAATTATTTTTCTTCACTTGCTTCAAAGGTTTTAAAGGCTAATCCTTTTTATTGTGTAGCCATTTCCATCAAAGGTACCACTAAATGGTTTATTTGTTTGATAACCAACAGGCATAAACTTATTTGTTCCAAAAATTAATATCAGTAATTAATTTATAGCTATACCCTAAAAAATCACTATTAGCTTCACATCTATTCGAGAATAAAAACTAACTCTAATGCTGAAGAAATAGTAATTATATTATCACGATAGCTAGTAGTAGCTGAATCTGTTGTATCACTAATTGAAATTAATTTTGAATCCTTAGTATGATTAGTGCCAGTAATTTCTACTAAATCTGTATTTTTATATAAATTTTTATTATCTAAGGCACTTATTTGGTTTTGATTATAAAAAGATACTCCAAAAACAATAACAATTAAAGCCCCCACAAATATTATTGAGCATAATCTTTTTAATATAGTTTTCATAATTTGACACCCCAAACACTATAAGCACGATTGGCCTGAACAATATCAATTTTAAAGCTCAATTGCACCAAAATTGTTTCATGAAATCCTGATCCACTTATGCTTGGATAATAATAAGCATTAGATGCATTATAGTTTTCAATAAAAATCAAGACTAATAGAGCTACCTTTTTTTACTGTTTTTTTATAGTAGGCATAGCCTGAGCTCAAATCATATTCCCAATCAGCTGAAAATGTAAAAGGAATAATGGTATTTTGGCTATCCTCATCTACCTGCTGTTTAGCAATTATGTTATTAATCTCTCTTCCTGTTGAATATACCTTATTAGAAATCCAAACATCTTGAATTTTAATTCTTATTTTAGTATTGATATTCGAATTGTAATTTATTGTGCTTTTTAAGCTTAGAAAACTCAACATATCCTAATGTATCATACGATCTAATCTTAGAGGCATAGCAGGTAAGGGTATTATCAACAAAAACCAGGAGTATTAACATCAACATTTAAAAAAATTATTATCACTTTGATAGCTTAAAACTAGAGCATCATCACTAACATCAATATGGCCAACATTAGCATCAATATCAACTTTTCTTATAGTTGTATAATAGGCATAAATTGCGCCACCTATTCCCAAGATAGTAAGTAACGCACTACATATTAAAAAAATATTCTCTTTTTTTCATATAAAAATAATATATTCTCCTTACTTGCTATTTGTAGTAACGTTAAATAAAAACATTTAATTTATAGCTTAAATTTAAAAAAATCATTGTTTTTCTGGTTCATTTGATACTACACCAAATACATAAAAAATTACATTTGTGCTTGTCCTTGCAGAAATACTAATTTGATTATTTTCTAAAGAAGCATTCCTTAAATCATTAAAGCTTGAATATAGTTATAAATCAGGTTCATTTGAAAAAAACTAATAAACCAACGTAAGGACTATACTCGTTTATCGAATTATTCGTAATATTAACATAAAAATCATAGTCGCAACTATTCTTTAGTGTGACTTCATATTTCAAAGCCATATCTAAAAAAATATTGGTATTCAGCATCAGAAATAGTATCATTTTTATAATCAAAAAAAGCTAAATCAGTAATTGTTATTAGTTTTTCTGTATCTTTTGTTATTTCATACTCTAAACGTAAGCCGTCTGTATTTTGACTGAAGCCTGGTATTTCATCTCTTTTTAGTAAACCAAGCATAGGATGTAACTGCAAGTACAATTAAAGCTATGACAAATGTAATTATCGGCAATATCATCTTTTTCATAGCGTATCATCCTTTGTTAAAGCAATTTTACCAATTTTTAAGCCTTGATATTGATAACAATTGGAATTACCTAAAACTAAAGATAAATCCTCATTATATTCTAATGCAAAATAATAATAATTATCGCCAATATTTAAGCTAGCACTGCCACTAAATTCTTTAATCCTAATTCCATTATCTAAGCTATTTGGAATAGTAAAATCTGCTAAATTACTACCAAGCTCATATGCTAAAAAAACATCTTCAATCTTATAATCATACAAGTCCATATTTGCTTCATCATTAGCTATGTATAAAAATTTTATCGTCAACAATAACACAAGAATAATTTGAACCATTTATAGCTCTACTACTTACGCTATAATCCTCCATAGGATAATCATCAACCAAAAATCCTACCATCAGAAACTATTATTGGTCTTATTAAATTTGAGCTTATATCCTTAAAGCTGACATTTATCTTTATCTCATTACTAACATTTATTTTTTTAAGCGAAAAAAATATTTTTAGTCCCTGGTAAAAATATTGCTAAGGCTATCTTCACTAAATTCCTTAAAGTTATTAGTAGTCTCATCATAAATTTCTAAACTGGTATTATTAATCTTAAAAATTTTTCACTCGTTATTTCAATTAAATTAGCATTTGCCGTCTTTGATTCACTAAACCAAGCATATAAAAAAGACGATAGAAGAAAAAAATAATTAATATTAAAGAAATAATTTGTGGTATTAGCTTTTTATATCTCATATTTTCCTCCTTTAATAATAAAAAAAGCAGTTGATACAACTGCAACTGGCTGTCCTTGTTGGACCCTATAGCTTTGCGTCATTAGATTCCTCTAATTTTGCTAAAAAAATTCTTTATTCCTATAGGGTAATTTTAACAAATTTATATATCAATGTCAAGAAAAAAATGCTATTATAATCATTATATTCTTCTAATTATTTAACATTTTTCCTTACGCATATTTTATGATAATTCACTTTTATTAAAAATTGACATTTAAAAATAAAAAAAGCTATGCTTTCGCATAGCCTAATTTGTTATTTTTTTAGGTCTTATTACTTCAATTCCACCCATATAAGGTTGTAATGCTTTAGGAATAGAAATAGATCCATCCTCATTATAGTTATTCTCAATAAATGCAATTAATCCACGTGGTGATGCAAGAACTGTATTATTTAAAGTATGTACTAAATATGTTCCATTTTCACCTTTTGTACGAATTCCTAGTCTTCTAGCTTGAGCATCTCCTAGTGTAGAACATGATCCAACTTCAAAATATTTCTTTTGTCTAGGACTCCAAGCCTCTACATCACAAGATTTAACTTTAAGTCTGCTAAGTCACCAGAACAACATTCTAGTGTTCTAACAGGAACATCTAAGCTTCTGAAAAATTCAACAGTGAAGCTCCACATCTTGTTATACCACTCCATACTATTTTCTGGCTTACATAATACAACCATTTCTTGCTTTTCAAATTGGTGAATACGGTAAACGCCTCTTTCTTCAATACCATGAGCACCAACCTCTTTACGGAAGCATGGTGAATAGCTGGTTAAAGTAATAGGAAGTTCATTTTCTTTGACAATTTGACCTTTGAATCTACCAATCATTGAATGCTCAGAAGTACCAATTAAATATAAATCTTCATCTTCAATTTTATACATCATATTTTCCATTTCATCAAAGCTCATAACACCTTGAACAACATTTCCGTGAATCATAAATGGAGGAATACAATAAGTGAATCCTTTATTAATCATAAAATCTCTTGCATATGAAAGCATAGCTGAATGAACTCTAGCAATATCGCCCATTAAATAATAAAAACCATTACCACTTGTTCTACCTGATGCATCTTTATCTAATCCATTGAATCTTGCAATGATATCAGCATGATATGGTATTTCATATGGTGGTACTACTGGCTCACCAAATTTTTTTCATTTTCTACATTTTCACTATCATCTTTACCAACAGGTACAGATGCATCAACGATATTAGGAATTACCATCATTCTTTTTAATAATTCTTTATTTAAATTTTCAATTTCCGGCTCAATTTCTTGAATTCTTTCATTATTCTTAGAAACAATCTCTTTGATTTTATTTGCTTCTTCAACCTTATGTTCCTTCATTAATGAACCAATTTGTCTACTTAAATCATTTCTTGAAGCTCTTAATCCTTCTGCTTCTTGTTTTTAAAGTACGAATCTTCTTATCATATTCAATAACTTCATCAACATATGGAAGCTTCGCAAATTGAAATTTCTTCTTAATATTTTCTTTTTACAATCTCAGGATTCTCCCTTACAAATTTTAAATCTAACATATTTCCTCCAAAATAAAAATCCTTAAGTTTTTTTGATAAACTTAAGGACGATTTAACGCGGTGCCACCTTAATTCCTAGCATTAGCTAGACACTTAATTAAACCCTTAACGCGAGTATCACGCTCTTATCCAAAGTAGATTCATTATCCTTTGTTACCCATTTACACCAACCATAGGCTCTCTTTAAACAAATAAAAATAACTACTATTCTTTTTTTCATCTAAGATACAATAATTATATCACTTACAAAAATTAAAGTCAATATCGGAGCCAAAAATTTTTAAGCCTTTATGCTTTCAACATAATTTTGAAAAATAAAGCTTACCAAATAGATATTTATTAGATGCAGACTCATATAAAACATAAATTCTATCATCCTTATAAATAATTCCCTCACTCATTGGTGGAAGCTTATACTTCTTAACTAAGCTTTCCTTTCCTACATAGCTTATACTAACTCCATCCAAAGTGTCGTTTGTTTTTATAATGTTATAGGAATTTAGGTGAGAATTATTTAAACCATATGACATAGAAACATAAGAAACATCACCATTTATGGCTATTCATTGAGCTTGATCTGGTATTGAAATATAAGATACTAAATCACCAAAGCCAGTTATTGAATCACTTTTATACTCATAAACACTAACCATACTATGATTTTCTTTATAATAATGCTCACTCTTAGTTTCATAATTACCCTTACGATAAAACTCACCAACATATATTTTATTATCATAAAAATCCAATACTTGCTCCATCAGATGAAGCTATAAATTTTTTTCTTTAATTTCTACACTATCCGAAGCATTAATTAAATCATTAGTATTTAAAATATAAATACTTCCTTTATTTGAATCATCAGAAACCCAAACATAATCATCATAGCTTGCTATACCACCACAATGAGCCTTTAAATTAGCATTATCATCTAAAATTTCAATTTTCTTAAATTTATTATCTTTACCAGAATATACAATACCAGCTCCCGGTTTTTTTTATCATAGCCAGAAACAAAAATAAGTATCATATAGGTCATTATAGGTTAAAGCCTGAGGAATAAAATCATCACTAAGCCCTGGTATTTTAAATTCCTTTTTCATACTAGCTCTATAATCCTTATATAAAGGATATTTTGCAATATTAATTACGATAATAAGTCCCAACAAGAAAAATAAATATTCCAAATAATAGCTTTATAATTTTTCTTAATTAGTTTCATAATTAGGCCTCCTTAAAGGTTTCATCTAAGAATATATCCTCTTTATTTTTTTAAATTGTGCATCATATAAAGCCTTGTAAGCTCCGTTCTTACTAATAAGCTCATTATGACTACCACTTTCAATTATTTCACCCTTAGATACCACGCAAATTCTTGTAGCATTTTTAATTGTCGATAATCTATGGGCAACTACAAAGGTAGTACGGCCCCTACATAAAGAATCTAGAGCCTTTTGAATCAATATCTCCGTAGTATTATCTAAAGCACTAGTTGCTTCATCCAATATCAAAATCTTAGGATCTTTTAAGAAAACACGGGCAATAGATAATCTTTGCTTCTGACCACCAGATAACCTAACACCACGTTCACCAATAGGCGTATCATAGCCCTGTGGTAAAGACATTATGTAATCATGAATATTAGCACTTTTTGCTGCGTCATATACCTCTTCATCTGTTGCCCCTAAACGTCCATATAAAATATTTTCTTTAATGGTTCCATTAAATAAAAAAACATCCTGCTGAACAATACCTATTTGACTTCTAAGTGAAGAAAATGTATAATCATTAACATTTATACCATCTATTAATATTTCACCAGAGTTAGCCTTATAAAAATTGGGAATCAAATGACAAATTGTGGTTTTACCACCACCAGATGGTCCAACAAGAGCCAAAATTTCCCCCTTATCAACATGCAGATTAATATGATTCAATACTCCTGACTCTTCATTATAACTAAATGAAACATCCTTAAAATCTACCATTCCATTTATTTCATGAGGCATTGCATTTATAGATTCTTCCTCAGGCTTTTCATCGATTATCTCAATAAATCTTTTAAATCCAGTAACTCCTTGTTCATATTGCTCAACAAAATTAATTAAGGTTGTAAGTGGCGTAATAAAAACACCAATGGATACAATAAATCCACTAAAAATCAGCAAAAATCAATTTCACCATGATATAAGAATATTCCACCAGCAAGTAACAAAAAATAACATTAAAAAAATATCCGTTACAAAGCTTGTTGATGAAGAAAAATTGTCCCATTGCCTTATATGATTTTCTTCTAGCCTCTACAAATTCTTTATTTCCAACCTCAAACTTTTCTTGTTCTAAGGCCTCGTTAGTAAAAGCTTTTGTCACTCTGATTCCCGTAATAGAGCTTTCTAAAGCAGCATTAATTGAAGCAGTTGCTACTCTACTTTCCATAAAAGCATTATTCATTCTCTTACGCATTATTAAAGAAACAACGATCATTAAAGGAATAACAGCCATAATAATTAATGTTAGCTTCCAATTTATTGTAAATAAATAGCTTAAGGATAAAATAATTGTAAGACCACAAATTAAAATATTTTCAGGACCATGATGAGCAAGCTCTGATATATCCATCAAATCATTAGTCATTCTTGACATTATTCTTCCAGTTTCATGATTATCATAGTACGAATAAGGTAATTGTTCTAAATGAAAAACATTTCTCTTCGCATTTGTGCTTGCATTTTAACACCCATAACATGTCCATAATATTGAACAAAATAGCGAAGTAGCATTCTAATTATATAACATCCCAACAATACCAAACCAAAAAAATAACAATAAAATTCATTTTGTCTATTAGGTATAAAGGTATTAATCATCTTTCTTGTAATAATTGGATAAACCATACCAACAATCGATATACCAAGACTGGCTAGCATATCGAATATAAAAATCACCTTATGTGGTGTATAATATTTAATAAATCTTTTTAAACATAATTAAATCCTCCATATATGATTATATCATATGAAAAAATTTAAAAAAAATGAAATGCGTAAAAAAAGAGCCTAGGCTCTTTTTATTATTCAATTGGAACTGAATAAGTTTGCTTTTCAACCCCAACAACCATTGATGTATCAACATCACTTACAAATGGAATTGAAGTAAGCTTATCTAAAACGAAATTACGATAATCAACTAAATCCTTAGCTACAATTTTAACAAGGAAGCAACCATCACCAGTGATAGTATAGCATTCAACAATTTGAGGAATAGTTGATACAGCATTTATAAATTGCTCTGTCGTATCATGAGTCATAGGCTTAATGTCAACCTTTGCAAAGGCAATAACCTCATATCCTAATTGACGCTCATCGACAATAGGAACTATTTTTTTAATAATACCTTGTTCCTTTAAATTTTTTTAACTCTTAATAAACATGAAGATGGGGCAAGTCCTATTTTTTTCGGCTAAATCCTTATTAGATATAGAGGCATCCTCTTGCATATTCATAATAATCTTTTTATCGTATTCATCTAATTCAACCATATTTTCACACCTTTCATAAAGAATAATACCATATTTTGAAATAAAAATTCAAGATATTTCTTACAAAATAAAATAATATTTACTGTTTTTTTCTTAAAACTTAGCAAATTCCAATAAAATTGTACCATTTGGTAGCATTTGTTTTATCAATCTATAAAAAAAGGAAATATTCTTCGAATGGTAATAACACATTTAATTTTAGGATTATTTAGATACTTATCTAAAAATTCTTTTTTTCTTCTAATGCATCTGCTTTTTTTCATCAACAAAATCAAGCATATAAAAACCCTAAAACATTATTGTTAAAAATAATTTCTTATGCAGATTATTCTAGCTAAATTTCCTTCACCAATTTTATAAGAAATCCCAACCATATCAATGGATATGCATATTTTACCATATTCATTAATCATTTCATTATATTCCTTATCAATTATATCGTCATAATTTGCATCTAAATATTTTTTTAAAGTAATTATAAATATTATCAACATGACGATCAGAAATAATAATATTTGCCTTAAGTAGGTTAGAGGCTATATTGTATCTAGATAATCCTATTTCCTTAGAATACAAAATAGAAACCCTATAATCTTTGTAGAATAAGTATAGCCCTTAAAGGCCATTTTGGCAGCCGTTGATGAAGAATATATTCTACCATCATTACACTTTGGGCAGCCATATCCTAAATTTCTTATATGAAACTTCTTACCTGATGAAAATTGAATAATTTTATTACTAACTGTATGCTTATAAATTAATTTACTATTACAAAATGGACATATTAATATTTCCGGCTTATATACCTTAGTTCCTAAAGCTTTAAATTTACTCATAAAAGCAAGGCAGCCCCTAAGATACCTGCATCATTTCCTAATGTTGCTAATTTAAAGGAAATATCTCTTACAGCATAATGAGCATATTTTTTTAAAAAGCCTCATTTATTCCTTCAAGCAAAAAATCGCCTGCCTTGCTGACACCACCACCAATAATAAAACAATCAGGATCAACAACTACAGCTACACCTGCCAAGGCCTTACCTAAAGCATCACAAGCCTCATTAAAAACCTTAAGACATAATAAATCCTGTTCCTTAGCTCCATCTATTACATCCTTACAGCTAAATTTAGGCATTTTATTTAAAACACTATCAGGATATTGAGGTAAATATTCATTTGCAAGTCTAACAAAGCCAGTTGCAGAAGCAATTGTCTCCAAGCAACCATCTCTTCCACAGGTACAATGATATAAATGCTTTTCATCTACACGCATATGGCCAAACTCACCACTTGCACCATGAACACCATAAATAACCTCACCATTAATGACAATACCACCACCAACACCTGTACCAAGAGTTACAAAAACCGCATTATCTAAATGATTAATCATACTCTCGCCAAGAGCAGCTACAGTTGCATCATTACCACTAGCAAGCTTAACACCAGGAAAATATTTCATCATAGTTTCATAAATATCATAATTTTTTTGATACCTACATTTGGTAAAAAAATTAATATAACCATCTATTACATTACCTGGTAAGCCAAAAACCAATACCTTCAATATCCGCTTCTTCTAAATTAAGCTTCTTTAATTCAATTTTAATTGAATCAGCAATATCACTAAATAAAGTTTCTTTATTTGTATTAATTGCATATTTATAAATAATATCTAAATTATTAACAAAAACCAATTTTTTTACTTGTGTTCCACCAATATCAACACCAATTTTCATTAATTGCCTCCAAATAGCCTTAAAATATTTGAAACCTGATCACTTGTTTTTTCTCCAAAAGCACATTCATTAGAAAAATGCTCACAATTGTTTGTAACTAAATTATAGCCACCTCTACCAAGGCATGACATAGCATAATTAACTATATCCTGAGGACTCCTTTTTTTAGCTAATTCTTCTTTAGTATAGCATCTCACCTCACATACACCACCCTTTAAAAAATCGGCAAGTGAGGTAGTAATTATTTTAGCTTTTGATGGATCAAGCTCATTATTTGCATCCTTAGCTGCAAAATGAATAACACAATCGTCACTTGCATAAATTCCATGATGAGCATATAATCCTCGATTAACTCTAATTTGATCTCCATATACAGGTTTTTTTACTTCCCACATAATAATACTTCCTTTTTATAAAAAAATAGCCCTATATAAAAATAGGGCTTATTAAATTTAGGCTTTATTAATGCAGCCAAACATTTCCATCTTTTGTTTAACTGTTTCCTTAATAGCCTCAGCACCAGGTGCTAAAAGCTTACGAGGATCAAAGCCTTTCTTTTCATGATCCTTGCCTTCTTCAATATATAATCTAGTAGCCTTAGCAAATGCTATTTGACATTCAGTATTAACATTAATCTTGCAAACACCTAAGCTAATAGCCTTTTTAATCATATCCTCAGGAATACCTGTTCCACCATGAAGTACAAGTGGCATATCTCCACATTTTGCTTTAATTGCAGCTAAAACATCAAAATTTAAGCCCTTCCAGTTAGCAGGATAAACACCATGAATATTACCAATTCCTGCAGCAAGCATATCAATTCCACAATCAGCAACAACCTTACATTGATTTGGATCAGCAAGCTCACCATTACCCTTAACGCCATCCTCTTCACCACCGATAGCACCTACCTCAGCTTCAACAGATGCGTTATACTGCTTTGCAAGCTCAACGATTTCCTTTGTCTTTTCAATGTTTTCATCAATTGGATATTTACTTCCATCAAACATAACAGAAGAATAACCAGCAGCTAAAGCCTTCTTAGCTCCTTCATATGTTCCATGATCTAGATGTAGAGCAACTGGTACTGTAATATTTAAGGTTTTAATCATTGCTTTAACCATTTCAGCAACAACTAAATAACCAGTCATATATTTATTAGCACCTTCACTAACACCAAGCATTACAGGTGCATGTAACTCCTCTGCAGTTTGTAATATAGCCTTTGTCCACTCCAAATTATTAATATTAAATGCTCCAACAGCATAATGACCCTCACGAGCCTTTTTCCATCATTTCTTTTTGCATTAACTAATGGCATAAAAATCTTTCCTCCTATTTTTTTAAAACGATTTTCCTCAACTACTATTATAGTATAAATCAACTAAAAAAACAATATTTTTTTATAACTTCAAACCTAATCTTTTTATTACTTGCTTTCCTTAAAAAAATACATTCCTCAAAAAAACATAAAATTTCTCTTTTTTTAGTTTTTTTCATCTATGATTATAGCAATTCCACTACACATTACTCCGTAGTTAAAACCTGCTAAAACATCAGTGAAATAATGTACTCCTAAAACCATTCTTGAAACTAAAACAATAACTAGTGTGACTAAAAATAAAATACTAAAGCTAATTTTAATTTTTTTGCTTCTATTAGAATTAAGAATGTAATAAGTAAGCATTACATATAAAAAAATGCAGCAGACATCGAATGTCCACTTGGAAATGATGATGATGTTTCTAGCATCCATCTTAATGATTCATCTGGTCTTGTCCTTAAAAAAACAAAGCTTTAAGATGGTATTAATAAGCCAAACAACTAACGAACCACCACCAAGCATTAAGCTTCTTCTATCAAATTTAACTAAAACTGAAAAAAATAAGCCAAATTCCAACTATAACATATAAAAAAACCACATTCTGTTAGTATTCTAAAGGTCCAATATATTACTCCATACTTTTGACCTCTTATATTATAAAAAAGAAATCTCTAATAGTAATATCTATTCTAAGAGGAGCAAAAATCTTTTTGCTAGTAAAACAATATTAATTATAAAGCCTATTAAAAAGCCTATTGCTATAAGTATAATTGCTGTAACTTTATTTTTTTATTCATAACTTCTCACCATAATTATTTTAACAAAATTATCATTAAAAAGAAATATCTAGACTATCAATTAAACCACCAGCAATTTCAAGCTCATCAAAAATCACCATCACCCATAAGCTCCCAGCCAAAGCCTTCATATTGACGTTCATGATGAGGAGCAAGCTTAGACTTTAGCATTAATGCTAAATCATATGGACAATTTAATACCTCAAATTCTATAAATGTACTTTTTATCATTTTTCCTTATATTTTATATTTATCTCCTTAATTTTTTTCTTTTTTTAAACAAAGATAAAGCATAATTTCATCAACTATCTTACAGCACTTTTTATGCTCCTGTAAATTCATTTAAAATTCCTCCTTAAATGTTAATGCATCCTTGATATTGACAATTAAAATTGCCACAAAGCCGGCACTAAAGCCATTATTATATAAATCAAATCCACCCTGAAATCCCAGCATAAGTGGTGTTATCATTATATGTAGAAAGCCAGCTAATATTCCATAAAAGAAGCCATATTTTTCCACTTATAGGTGCAAGTCCCGTTGCAAAGAAAAATGCCATCACTACGCTAACAGATGAAAAGCTAGATTTTCTTAGCACAATAGCTATTAATGCCCCTATCCAAATCGGGATAGCATTTCTTAAATGAAGACCATAGCTTGCAAAGCCCATAATTGCTAGAATACTTCCAAATGTTGCACCATTTAAATCTATTTTAAATAACCAAATAAATAAAAAGTGAAACTAAGCCTATACTACCAAAGTTAAATAAAAACTGGTGCTATTCCAGCATCATTTATAAAAATCTGTAACTAATCTACCAGATTTTGGAGCAATTTTATCATAATATTCAATAATAACTATTTTATCAGTTATAAAGGAAAGAACAATAAATGCAAGAGATATACCTATTAACAAATATAGTAAAAATATTATGATAATCATTACAAATATGCATAACCGTTTCAACCTTAATATTAAAGCCTAAATAAATAGCATAAAAGGTAACTGAAATAATACCAAGAGCAAATCCCGTATTATATAAATTATAGCCCTTATGAAATAAGATTGTATGGCTAGATATTGTTGGTATTAAAATTCCAACCAATATACCAACAATTATTCCGAGTGGTAATCCTATATAGAAAGGAAAAGAAAACATTGTGTAGCTTACTAGTGGCGATATTCCCGTAGAAAATAAAAGAGAAATAATATAGTTTCTAAAATGTGTTCTTTTCATTTTTGAATAAATGAATATTCCTAAATATATCGGTAGGGTATTAAAAAAATATTTTTTTACCAAAAAAAGAGAAGCCTAATATCATTATAAAGCCTGCAAATATCGGACCATTTATCCTTATCTTCATAAGCTTTAGCATAATTAAATTAAAAAGCATAATACTCGCAGCATTTAAAAATGTTGCTCCAAGTCCTGCAATTGCAATATAGTCAGTTAATAAAAATAGATTTGTTGATAATTATTTTATAATAGCCATAAAATACACTACTAGGTCTTTCAAAGCAAAAATGCTAAAATGAAAAATATAAAAAAAGCATAATACCTCAAGAAGCATATCATTATAGATTGCTTTAAAAAGAGATTTTTTTAACTTTTTTTAACATAGGATCACATCCTTAAAAAAATATTTTACCATATTGAATTAATAATACAACAAAAATATTTTAATAAATGAAATCATTTTCATATTTACAAGTTATAAATTTGATTTATAATTTTTTTATGCAAAAAAATTATAAAAAAAGGAGTTTTTTTATTAATGCTAAATAAACTAAAAATCCTTATTTAAACCGATAGATTTAACAAAAGGAAGTATTTGGAAGGTTATTGTCTTCTTTTCAATTCCTATTCTCTTAAGCTATTTATTTCAACAAATTTACACAATAGCTGATGCTGCAATTTGTGGACAATATTTAAATGAAAATCAGGTTGCTGGTGTAAACAACACCGGAAATATCGTATTCATTGTCTTACAATTTGCTTTTGGCTGTACTGCTGGATTCTCTGTAATAACTTCTAATAGCGTTGGTCAAAGGGATAAAGATGGCATAAGAAAATCGTTTGCAATGCAAATAAAGCTATCATTATATATAAGTATTATTCTTACAGTTATAGCTTGTCTTAGTGTTAATCCCTTATTAAAGGTTATTGGTCTATCAAAATCTAATGAACCAGTTCAAAACGAAATTTACAAATCAGCATACATCTATGTTCTGATAATTTTTATTGGTACCATTGCCCAAATATTCTATAATCTGATTTGTTCATTTTTTTAAGAAGCATTGGAGATTCATTAACACCTTTAATATTTTTTTAATAATTTCCACAATTTTAAATATTGTACTTGACCTGCTATTTATAGCTGTCTTTAAATGGGGGGTAAGTGGAGCAGCAATCGCAACAGTTATTGCTCAAGCCTTATCAGCTATAGCTTGCTTTATCTACACGTTCTATCATTTTAAGGATTATCGTCCTTGCAAGTCTGATTTCAAAAAAAATATGCCATTTATGCTAAAGCATTTAAAGCTAGGATTACCACTAGCATTCCAGTTTTCTATTTTATGTATCGGTCTTATTGTAATGCAATCTGTAATTGTTAAATTTGATACAAATGCTTCTGGAGAAGTGGTTGTGGCCTACGCTCAAAACGGCTTTGGTGCCGCAACAAAGCTAAATAATTTTTTAATGTGTCCGTTCAATGCCCTAGGTACAGCAATGCTATCATATTGTGGTCAAAATTATGGAGCAAACGAAATAAAAAGAGTTAAAAAAGGTGTAACAGAAGCCTTCATCATAGGCTTCATTGAATATATTATATTTGCTGGTATTGGTTTGTTACTTACAATTAATGGATTCTATTTACATATCTTCTATTCAGCTGATAAAATAAATGATATAACTATCCATTATGGTAATATGTATTTATATTGTGATTTATCATTATATTTTTATTTTAGGAATGTTATTCATTTTAAGAAATTCTCTTCAAGGAATTGGTAAAGCCTTGTTCCCGTTTCTTGCCGGAGTTGGTGAATTAGTTGCAAGAACTTCAATTTGTTTAATTCTCCCATCATTATTAAATGGTGGAGCAATAACTATAGATGCTAAAAGCAAATTCCTTACTTGGTCTTACATTTGCTGATCCTCTTGCTTGGACATTTGCAACAAGCATAATGCTTTTATGGTATGGTTAAATACATTTATAAAGCAAAAGAAAAAAACCATTAGATTAAAATCTAATGGCTTTTTCGTAATATTTACTTTGTGATATCAGTATCAGGTTCAGGATTTGGAGTATCACTGCCACCACCTGAAATTGCACCCATAATCATATCAATAACATCAGCTGCATCTGTTTCTAATGCAACTACATCAGCAGGAATAGTAGCATCCTTAGTTGTACCCTCGATAACTATCTTATCAAAATCAGCTTTACTATCTCCACCTTGAGCAATAAACATTGATACATCCATTGTTATTTTTTTCCAGATACAAATATAAAAATTATTTAATGTGAAATCTACATTTACAATTTCAAATCCGCTAACCTTAGCAGAAACAACTAATTTTGATTTATTTAGAGTTAAATCTAAACTAAATGGAACTGGATCACCATAAACGATAGTTTGGTTTTCGCCATCATCATTTGCTTTACCACCCATTGCAACATTTCCACTAGCATTTAATGTTACACCATTTTGGTCAACCTTAGCAGTAAGTGTAGCATCAATCTTCATCATTTCTTGTTCCATTTTAACTCTTGCATTAACACTAACACCTAAGCCATCAGCCTTAACATCAAGACTAATAACAGATATTTCAATAGTGCCTGCTTTATTAGTAGTCTTTAAATCAAACTTAAATTCACCACCAACAGCAAAATTATATTCATAATCAATTACAAGTGAAGTCTTAATATGGGTAATTGCATCAAAATTAGGATTTTCAGGAGAATCAAATTCAACACTAAAGCCTGTGAAATGAACGCCATCAAAGCCAATCTTAATCTCTAGCTTTGAATAAACAGTAGCAAGCATTGCTGTTACCTCATCAGTTTTTTTTCCATCAGATAATGCTGTAACTAAAGATACAATCTTTTCATTCTTTAATGTAAACCAACCATCCTTATAGGTGAAATCATCACCAGTGAATGTAATTTTAGAAAGTAATCCATCAACATCAAAATCCTCAGGTAATTTCATTTGTGATAAAATCATTCCAACATAATCCGTATCAGTAGTAGGAGTAGTACTTACAACACTACCAACTAAATTCTCTAATTTTGCTAAATCAACCTTAGCTGCTGCCTTTTCAGTATCACTAGCATATGCAAAATAAATGACCTTATCCTTTTGCCAAGCATATAAATCTTGAGAATCAACAACAGCATTATTTAAATACTTAGTTGCAGAAGCTTTAGCATTAGGGATTGAAATCTTATCTAGAATTTCACCAGGAGCAACTGTTGAACCACTATTTACAACAGAATTAATAACTCCATTAATTGAAGCCTTTGATAATCTTACTGATTTTGCATATGTATCAAAATTTGCTTTAACTTGCTCATCAGTTAATTTTGTACTTTCAACTGGTTTTGTACTTTCAACTGGTTTTGTGCTTTCAGCTGGCTTTGTACTTTCAACTGGTTTTGTGCTTTCAGCTGGTTTTGTACTCTCAACTGGGGTTTCTCCACCATTTGATGAGTTATCAGTAGTTTCACCACAGCTTGCAAGTGTTAAAACACTCATAAACATAAATACTACGAATAAAAAAATAATTTTTTTAACTTTTTTTCATTTGTTTTTTTCCTCCTTATTGGTAATTAAATTATAACATTGTTTATTACTTCTATGCAATATTTATAATAAAAAAAGGAAAGAAATTTTTAATTTCGTTTCCCTTTCGACAATATTAGTTATTTTTCTTATCTATTGCAGCCTTTATTAAACCCTTAAATAGAGGATGAGCTCTATTTGGTCTTGATAAAAAAATTCAGGATGAAATTGGCAAGCAACAAACCAAGGATGATTCTTTAGGTTCTACTATTTCCACCAAATTTGTTTGTGGATTTCTACCACTTACTATTAAATCTTTATTAAACACCTTATCCTCATAATGACGATTAACCTCATAACGATGACGATGACGTTCCTTTATTGCTGATTTTTTTGATAGCATTCATAGGTTTTAGTGTCTTCCTTCAATGTACAGTCATAAAGACCAAGTCTTAAGGTTCCACCCATATTAATTCCTTCATATTGATCAGGAAGATAATCAATAATAGGGAAGCTTGTTTCAGGATCTAATTCTGTTGAATTAGCATCATTATAGCCTAATACATTCTTACAATATTCAATAGTTGCAAGTTGCATACCATAGCATATTCCAAGGAAAGGTACATTATGCTCTCTTGCATATTTAATAGCTAATAACTTACCTACTACTCCACGGCTACCAAAGCCACCAGGCACTAAAAATACCATCAACATCCTTTAATTCCTCATCAACATTTTTCTTCATTAAGCATAGCTGAATCAATATGCAAAATATTAACCTTTTTCTTATAAGCAAAGCCTGCTGCCTTTAAAGCCTCATTTACTGAAATATAAGCATCCTGTAATGCTACATATTTACCAACCAAAGCAATCTTAACCTCACCATCTAGATGCTTAATTGTATCAATAAGATTATTCCATTCACTCATATCAGCTTCTGGTAATTCAAGATTAAAATGCTTAGCTATAACATCATCAATATGCTGATTATGTAGGTTATTAACTACCTCATATAATATTTTAGCATCCTTACACTCAAAAAAACAGCATTCTTTTCAACATCACAAAACATTGCAATTTTATCCTTTTGCTCCTGTGATATAGAAACCTCTGTTCTTAAAAATAATAATATCTGGTTGTATTCCAAGGCCTCTTAGCTCCTTAACACTATGTTGTGTTGGTTTAGTTTTAATTTCCCCTGCAGCCCTTAAATAAGGAACTAGTGTATTATGAATATATAATGTATTATGAACACCAAAATCACGACGTGCTTGTCTAATAGCCTCTAAAAATGGTAATGATTCAATATCACCAACAGTACCACCAATCTCCGTAATAATAACATCAGCATTAGAATTTTTAGCTGCACTAACAAGCTTTGCCTTTATTTCATTTGTAATATGAGGAATTACCTGAACAGTACCACCAAGATAATCACCTCTACGCTCCTTAGCTATTACTGTTGAATAGATTCTACCTGTTGTAATATTAGAATCTTGTGTTAAATTTTCATCAATAAATCTCTCATAATGACCTAAATCAAGGTCAGTTTCGGCACCATCATCTGTAACGAAAACCTCTCCGTGCTGATAAGGATACATTGTTCCTGGATCCACATTAATATAAGGATCCAACTTTTGCATGAACACCTTTAATCCTCGATTTTTTAATAATCTTCCAATAGATGATGCTGCAATTCCTTTACCAAGTGAAGATACAACACCACCAGTTACAAATATAAACTTCGTTTGCTTTTTCCATTTTTTTCTAACCTTTCTATATAAAAAAATAAAAGCCCTCTTTCGAGGACTGGTGTGCCCTTATAAATTATATAATAGTAGCACAAATAAAGCAAGAACAAAATTTTTTATTCACTTTTTCTTACCATTGTTTAAAAATAAAACTAATAAGTTGCCATAAGAATAATCCACCAATTATTGTCCAAAGAGCTATATAGCCGTCTTTAGGATCATCAAAGGTAATGAATCCTTCACCACCAATGGCGCTAGCAACACAATCAACAAACCACATCAAAGTAGCAGCAGAAAAAAATAATAGTAAGTATTTCTAAATGTAATTTTTTTCTATCCTTATAAAAGGAAAAAAATAGTAAGCCTGAAATAACACTACATATTAAAGCTGTTAGAAAATACATTATTTAACCTCATATTCCTTCTTATGCTTTTTATATAATAAATAATCATAGAATAATACACCTATTGCCCAAGCAAAAACTAAAATTGCAAGCATTCCTACACCAACAGTTCCCATCTCGTGCAGCATAGCAATTGTATCATCCTTATTAGCCATTGCGGTTAAAAAAGGTGGAAATTGCACAACCTCACCATGAATCATATGCTCACCAGCTAAAATAAATGACCCACTCCATAATGTTAGCTCTAAATAAGACAACTTATTACTCCATTTTACCTCATGACCAAATCTTTTCTCATCAGATGCAATTTCTTTTTCATTATGTTTAACAATATGCTTCATAGCACCAACACCAATTGCGGCTATACTACTTACAACAAAACATCCCATATTAAAAAAACTCCTTATATAAATTATCTAATATAATTAGACGATTTATTCAAAAGATAATTCAATTAAAACAACAAATTCATTTTTTTCTTCATTCAAATTAATACCAATCACAATAATAACATTCTGACCTCTTGCAATTTTAGAAATTGTTATTTCATTCTTACAAGCATTAACCTCATACCAGCTATTTTCACAATAATAAAAGCCCTTAATACGAATAACATTACCATAGGTATCATCATTAAACAACGTATTAATAATATCCCTTATTTCATTTTTCATCAATATTTTTTTATTCATAAAAAAATAAAGATGTAAAATCATTTATATTTCTTTTTTTATAAATGATGCATCATTATAAAGTGAATTAATAAGCACCTTAAAATCATTATCATCAAGCTTAGTTAAATCCTTAGCAAATATGATATCATCAATTTTACGATTACAGCCTATAAATGCTAAAGCATTATCCAGCTTAGTTTTAACATCATTAAGATTAGTATTTGCTGTAATCTTACTAACAATAACTCTACCAGATGTTGCAACCTCACTTGCCACTACATATTTAATATCATCATTTTTCTAAATTAAGAGTTGAATCAACAATTGAAAAAACATTTCCTATTTCATACCAATTACAAAGAGGCTCCTCATATAAAGCATCATAAAATTCATCAACGTCAAAAAAACACCAGATGGTTCAATAATTACTCTATCGTATTTATCCATTCCCATCGCAATAAGCTTAGTTTTAAAACGACGAATACGACAATCCTTATCTCCACCTATTACCATTTCTAAATTACATTTATCAGATAAAAGATCACCAAGCAGCATCATATCAACATTAACTGCTCCATAATCGTTTTCTAATATACATATTTTTTTAGCCCTTTCTTAAGTAAATACTTAGCATATTGCTTTTATAAAGGTAGTTTTTTTCCACTACCTAAAAAAAGCCAGTAACTAAATCAATTTTTTTATCATTTTATAAACACCAGCCATATCTTAAATTTAACAATCTAATAGATTATTTCGTTATTTTTCTTCAAGCTATACTTATTTGCGCCTCAGATTCAAAGCCCAAATAAAAAAACATCCAATTTTCTTTAAAAGCAATTCATTATTTTCTATCAATTTGTAATAAGAATTCCTACCAATCTTAGTTCCATTCAATATTTTATATTCTCTAAACTTATTTAAAGAATATATTTTTAATTAATATATCTACTTGATTAATTAGTATTGAACAAACAGTTTCAACATATGTATTTATAAAAAAACCAAATTCATATTTATCATTAGCTTCTTTAAAAGTTTTTATAATATTTTTCCTTTTTTTCATGCTCTAAAATTAAAAGATATAATAAGTGAAAAAAATATTTTTTTGTTTTCTAATAAATGCTTATAGCATTGGCAATAGAAATAATTTTTTTATCTTTTAAAGACATCATTAATTATTTTAAATGTGTCATATCTTGTAGAGTATATATTTTCAATTTTATTTGTAGCTTCAATTTTTTTCCAATAAAAAAACGATTGAACAATTTGGTGCTTAACAAATTGAGAAAAATGATTCAATTAAAAAAATTAAATTCTACTTTTTCCCATTTTTAAAAATAATTCGATTTTACACCTATAAAATTGCACATCTAAGCTAATTATAATTATTTCAAGTGCAATTTTCAATGTTTTTTTGCATCCAAATTTTTAAGAAATACTCTTTTAAATACAAATAAAAGCGCCAATATTTAACTTGTTTATATATAACAAATTACTAATTCTAATAAATTATTTGGTAATTTGGCAACATTTCATTTGGCAATTTGGCATCACTCCATTTGGCAATTTGGCAAAAATAAAAAGAGCAATTATTCCTTGCTCTCATTTATAAATACTAATCTATTATTCTTAAAATAATTTTTTTATTATCTTACTATTACTTAAATAAGAAAGATAGCTTCTTACTGTTGAAAGTATTAGCATATATTTATTATATGTTATTTTTTTAATTTATAATAATCAAATATATAAGATGTACATTCCACACAATTATGTTCTTCTTTAAGATAATCAAGTAAAATATCCATAATAGAATAAATAGTTTGCCTATTAAATTCCACTACCGGCTTAATCTTTGTTGTAGCTTCACTATGGCTTGGAACAACAATTTTACCATCTAATGATTCAACAAAAATCAAGTGATGATAAATAGCCCTTAACATCATAAATTAATAAAATATGAGCTCTTTCTACTAAATCAATTGAACCAAGAGTATCAGCAACAAAATAAACATCATCACTCGTTTTAATGCCTATCATACCAAAATGATGGCCTGGTAAATGAAACCATTCAACACCAACAGGTATTTCATCAAGTGCATATATTTCATCATTCATATCAATATGCATTAGCTTTCCATCATATTCATCAAGAGGATATCCACCATATAAAAAACCAATATCAAGCTTTGGATCTCTAAAAAATCCTCTTTCAACCTTAGATGCTATCATTTTACAATGAGTTTTTCCATAAATATACTCAAAGCCTCCAGCATGATCTGCATGGCAATGAGAAAAAAACTAAATATTTGACATGCATATTATTTTTTTAACTAATGTTTCATAAATTTTTTTATACCATCACTATCAGTACCACAATCAAATAATAAAACATCCAAAGAATCATTTAAAAACATATACGCCACAATTAGTTGGACCATCTATATAATAGGTATTTCCTCTTAAATGGTGTAAATCATACATGACTAATTCTCCTTAACTAATTTTTTAGGATAATCACATTTTCTCTTCCAACGTCCAGAAAAGAACATCCCCATTGAAATAAGCATTCCAATTGCCCAACCTATAGGCCATGCAAAGAATACGCCCTCATAACCAAAAATTTTTCCTAAAACAAAAGCACTAATAACTCTTACAGCTAAATCAACAGATGTACCTAGGGTAAAACCTAGCATATCAGTTGAGCCCTTTAAAATACCGTCCAAAGGAATTTTAACAACCATTAATACAAAGAATGGTACAACACATAGCATAAATAGTTTACCGGAATTAATAATTACATCAATGTCTCCCTTAGCATCCTTTGCTAAGAATAATTCAACCCAAAATTGTCTAAATGGTAAAATAACAATCATTGCTATCATACAAATAATTCCACATAAAATTACTGTAGCCTTATAGCCTTGCATTATACGCTCATATCTTGAAGCACCTATATTTTTGACTTACAAAGTTAGATAAAGCATTGCAGGCAACTGTAAAAAAATATTAATTGCCATATAACAAATCTTATAGGCAGCACTATAGCCTCCTGCAACAGAGTTACCGCCAAAAATCAGTTAAAAATCTTTGTGATTAATACACCACCAATTGAAATAAAGCAGCCTTGTAAAATTGATGGAGTAGCCAAAGAGATAATTGACTTTAATAATTCTCTATCGAATAGCTTTTCCTTATTAGGCTCAAGCTTATTAATACTTTTAAATAAAACAACTATTGATAAAATAGCAGCTATAGCCTCACTTATTACTGTACCAAGAGCTAAACCAGCACTATCCATATGGCATAAACAAACAAATAATAAATCAAGAATTACGTTTAATATTGTTGAAAAAATTAAGAAATATAGTGGGGTTTTAGAATTACCAAATGATTGAAATAAATACATTGCATAATTATATAGAAAAAGAAAAAAATAACTCCACCAACATATATCATCATATAGAAAAATGCTTCATTAAAACAGCCCTTACCATTAGAAGTATCAATCATTGAATTTAATAATGGATACATAATGGCAAGGCCAACTATAGTTGTAACTGCAGCAAGCACAAGCATTGATATTAAACCAGTTGTTGCTGTTTTCTTAACATTAACAAAGTCCTTTGCACCGAAGAATCTAGCACAAACAACGCCTACTCCAACTCCAAAGCCAACAGCAATATCCAAAAATACAACTGTAACTGGATAAACAATACCAACAGCCTCAAAGCTATTCAAATTAGAAATAAAATGTCCAGCTATAAAATTATCAGCTAGGTTATATAATTGCTGTAATGTTACTGATAAAAATCATAGGTATTGCAAATAATAATAGTACCTTAAAAAGGATTACCACTTGTCATATCTTTTGTTTTCACATAAATCACCGAACATATTATATCACTAATTTAAAAATATCGATTTAATAAAGCGTTTTAGCATTCAAACATTTTATTATACTTATAGTATAATAATGCTATAAAATATATCAAATCTTAATTTTTCAAGCAACCAATAGGGACTTTACGACAATATGCATAATCTCCTATTCCTGGTAAAAAAACATTAAAAAAAGCTTGAAGCGTTCATCTTATCAACATCAATTTTTAATGCCATTGCTTTTAGGCTTACTGATCAAAGTCATCACGATGATCAGCTTCAAAACGTATAGCATCCCAAAGTTTTGGAGCTAGTTGCCATTCAATAATAGCTTTAAAGTTATTTCTGACATAGCGATATTTTGTCCTTTTTTTAGAATCATCCATATATAAAAATACTTGAAGAAAAATTGTTCAGCCGTTGTAGTTTTTCCACACCACATAGGTTCTTCTATAACTAAAGAACCTTTACACTCCAACTTTCGTTTTAGAATATTGTCTACTATTCTTTGCTTATATTCTTTCATAAACAAAGAGCACTTTATCACATTTTTATTAAATAATAGATAAATATTTATTTTTACGTATATACGACCTTTTACTAATTTGATTATATCATAAATAATCAATTTTAAGTTCAAGTCAAGAAAAATAAAAAGCTATGCACCGCACAGCCTTTATTTTTCTTTATCCTCTAATTTTTTTAATTCCTCAAGATATATTTCTCTTTTTAGCTTTTGAAGATTATCATTCTTACTTTTTTCCTTTTTATAATTTGCTAAAGTATTAATAATCTGTAAAACAAACATTAAGACAAATATAACAACAATAATTCCAAAGAATAGCATTCGATTATCACCGCTTATAAGCTTAGTAAGAAAAAGAAACCTCTTTAATGTAAACACCATAAATTTGATTAATACTAACATCTTCATCATCAATAGCTGGATTATTATCACCTTGAAAGGTATAAACGCCATTATTAATATTGATAATTCGATGAATTATATACATATTATTTTTTTATTTGATTTATAAACAACAATATCTCCAACCTTAACATTTTTTTAGTTTCTTTAACTAAAACGTAAGATTTGGCTTTAATTGTTGGTTCCATACTTTCAGTCGGAACATATGAAACATTATATCCACATAATGATATAGGCTTATGCCTAAACATATCTATACTAAAGCTTATGGCAGCATATATTATTCCAATAAATAGTATCGTTCCGATTATCTTTAGGGCCTTCTTTAAACTCATAGAGTAACAGACTTCCTTCTAGCTTTAATGTTTCTTCTTTTTAGATGTTTTCATCTTTTCTCTACGTTCTGCAGCCTGTTTCTTCTTACGCTCACGTTCACGCTCAAGCTTTAATCTTTGCTTTTCCTTTTGACGTTCACGTTCTTTAATCTTTTCTTGCTTCTCACGCTCTAAAGCTTTTTCCTTTTCCTTACGTGCTTCTTCACGAGCCTTACGAATTTCTTCCTTCTTCTTTTCAGCCATTAAAATACGAGCCTGACGCTCACGTTCACGCTGTAGACGTGATTCCTCCTTAGCCTGAGCAAGAGCTATCTTATTTTCAATAGCTATAATGTTCTTATTAGCTTTTTCCTCTAATCTTTCCATTTTAGCTAAATTCAATTCCTTTTGCTCACGAACAATCTTTAATACCTTTTTTTACGACGTTTAGCCATCTCAAGCTGAGCCTCAAGGCTAACCTCGCCATCATTATCCTCAAGATAGGTTTCTCTAGCATCAAAAACAGTTGGATAAATATTATCAATTATCTCAAGCATTTGCTTATAAACAATACGAAGCGACTGAGTTTCTCCACTTCCTTCACTATTTAAGGTTTTTAATGAAGCCTTAAAATATTTCATTGTTTCCTGTAAATAAAACTCATTAATAGCATTCTTTTTCAAATTCATAATTACCTGGCTTTTAATGATAATTCATTTTCGACATTTTTTTAAGCTCCTTAGGCTTCTTTCTAAGAAATTCCTTAAAAGTTTGATCCTTAAAAATAATAGCACCAAGTCTTCTACTTTGCATAATTGTCGCAAAAATAAATGGCAAAAAAATATCATCAACATCAGTACCAAGCTGACTACTAAAGTTACGATTACGTTCCTTAACATTTACACTAAATCCTAAGGTATCATACCTATCCATATAAAGCCAAAGGCTATAGGCCATCTTAAAGTCAGCATTATGAAGAATAATATTAGTCTTCATAATTGGTGGTAAAACCATTCTCGCTTTCTTTAAAGTATTCATAAAAGGTGAATTCTTTAAACCAGAATAAACCTCTCTTAGCTTAACAATACGATTAAAAAAATTTCTTGGGCTTTTTTTCATTGATTCACTAATTTCTTTTTTTAACAGAAATATCAATAGTCATATCAACATTAACATCAGCAAGCTTAAATACATCATTAACCTTTACACGATCATTTTGAAAGCTTTCAAGGTTTTCCTTAATAACATCATAACGTTTAGTTAAAAAAAGGTATCAATTCGATAAATTAAAGTCTTAATAAATCTATTTTCATAAATATTAATTTCTTCTTCAGCGAAAGTTGTTAAAACCTTACTTGGTATAACATCGCCATTAGTATCAATCTTTTTGATTAATTCTGTATGTGCAGCAAGATGTCTTACCGTATCAGCATTTATTTTGTGAGCCTTCTCAACAAGAACGACCTCTTCATCATATCTGATACTCTTTTTGGGATTATTAATAATATTAACAAAATAAGGATAACATTCCTCAAGCTTATCCAAATAATCAGTTTCAAAAAAATTCTTTCTTCACGAATTGTTTTATTAAATACATTTCTCTTGCCTTTTTTTAATAGCATTATAAAACGTTTTTAGAAAAATTCATCATTTAAGGTTGCTGTATCAAAGGCACTTCTAAAACTACGATAAAATTTAGTAGAAGGACCAAATTCTTCAATATCGTTTTCTTCAACCTCAGTAAAATCCTCATCAGTTGATGTAGCCTCAACAACAACCTCATCTTCCAATTCATCTGGAGTATTCATTTTTCTTTCCTCCTTTTTTTAAAAAAATAAAATCCTTCCCTATTTTTTTAATATATGAGGAAGGATTTTATAAATGTTCAGAATTAATTTTATCCTAATTTCTTTAAATCCTCGATGAATCCAAGAGAAACCTTAAATACGCCTTTTCCAAATAGCTTATCAAGCATTGCACTTAATTGATCCAATTCAGGATGTAAGAATGTTAGGTTTAAGCTTTCAAACTTACGTAAAATTTTATATGTAAGCATATAATCTAAGCCATCATATTCTGTAAATCCACACGCCATATAAACAGGAACAAATGCTTTAATTTGCTTCATAATACGGTTACCAAAGGCAATTTTAAATTTAGCTTGAATAAAATCATCTAATTGATTTAAAGCCTGTTGAGCTTTAGCAGATAATTGGAAGCCCTTCTTTGCTTTAGTAAACAATTCATTTAAATATTCATATGTCATAGCCACATTTTTCAGTATATGGGGCATCAATATATTGTGCTTTTTGATTAATAGCAAGAGTTACAGCACGGTCATAAACCTTATCAGTGATAGTAAATGTTGAATCATCCTTGTTAGCTGTTCCAACAAACCAAACATTTTGTGGTATCATTAGCTTACCATTAATTAAATTATGAGGGTCAGTCGGATCTGTTGATGGAACTAAATCAATTTTCCATTCATTAATATCAGGCATTTCCATAATTGATAAGAATTCAGCAAAATAATATTCAACACGCGCAAGGTTCATTTCATCTAGAACAATTATATTAATTGTATCAGAATAACCAGCAGCATATACACTCTTTAAGAAATCTGTTTCATTAAATTTCTTAGTAAATTCATTTAAATAACCAAGTAATTCAGCACGATCACGCCACGAAGGCTGAACAGATATAATAGATGTATCATGTTGGAAAAATTTACCCATAGCATAAGGTAAACTTGTTTTTACCAGTACCTGAAATACCTTCCAAAAATTAATAACTTACCAGTACCCATACCAGCAATAAATCTTGAAACAATCTCAGGTGTATAGTATAGGTGTAATTGGCTAGCAGCAAAATTAATAAAGCGTTGAACAACTTCCTTTAATTCAAGCATATCATGATTATTCATAATCGTAACATGTGGATTAATTTCATATTCTCTATCAACCATAGTAAGCTTAGTAAATCTAGATTCAGTAAGAGCACTTTTAGATTTATTTTCTTCTTCCTCTAATGAACCAGTAGTACCAACGCCAAGCTGAGAAACACGCATTGCTAAAATCTTATTCTTCTCATCGATTAGTTGAACAACCTTTTGATTTAAAATAGAAACCTCTTCAATCAATTCATCCTTTTCAACTTCCTTACGACGGAATCTAAAATATCTTCTAAATAATTGAACAATTAAAACTATAACAGCAACCAATAATGCTAAATTAATGATAGTTACAATAACAAAAACTAACCAATCTGTGGCTTTCCATTCCGAATTTTGTACAGATGCCTTAACAAGCATTTGAATATATGCCTTAGGATCTGTATAGAATATATCGACAAACAAGTGAAAAAAATTAACAAAGAATTTTTATATTAGAGAATAAAGCTTGAAGGAAATCGATATAATATCTTGAAAAATTCAACCATATTATTTAATCTCCCTTCTAATTATTTTCTTTATTTTCCTGTTCCTTTTTTTAGCTCTTCTAAAATTTGTTTTTTTCATTTCTTCTTTATTTTGAGCATTCATCTCGGCAAGAATTTGCTTACGTAATTCTTCCTTTTGAGCCTCAGCATCAGCTTCCAAAGCAAACTTATTCTTTTTCATTTCTAATACTAATTATATTCATAATAACAACGAATAATTCAATTAAGAATAAAATAATAACAGGTAGAACAACACACGCAAAGAAATGCTTATTAACAGTTGTCATAAAGTTTCCCCAGCCCTTACTATGAGAAACATAAATACCCTTAATATCAGATACATTTACTTCTTCCCATTGATCAGCAAATAAAGCATTTTGCTTAATCTCGTCAGGATTTGTACAAGTACCATTTTCATCATATGTAGGTGCTATATAATGAAATCCACTAACAGCAACATTATGATCACCTTGAGTGATATAAAGTGGCGTATCACCTTGAGTATTAATATATACAATTCTATGGGTATTTAAATATGATGTTTTTGCTGAACCAGTTTTATCTGCAGCTTTTAAATCAGCATCATAGAATGTAATAATGTCTCCAACCTTTAATTTAGCGATGTTCTTAGAGGTAGCTTTTTTTACTACTACAAGTTCTCCCTTACTAAAATTATCCTTACCGTCGCCCTTCATTGAGTCTGACTCAACAGTTAAAAAAAGCCACGTCCAAATAAATTAGCAAATGAACTTTTTATCTTTCTTTTTTTAATATTTGCTATTGAAAATAGTAATAATACGATAATAATTGCATAAAAACACAACATTACCTGCTATTTTTTTAAACCCTTTAGAACCTTATTGTTCATGAGCATCACCTTCATTATCTTTATAATTAATTAAATTCTATCACATTATTTGTTGAAAGTAAAATGAAAAATTATAATATCAAATCTTAAAACAACTAAAAAAACAACAGAATTTTTCTCAAAAATCGAAAATCAAACATTTAGCCTAAACTACAACGTTTTTTTCATACCTAAGAAATTAGCTTAGGATTTTGAGTGGTTAAATTCAAACAAATAGATACATTTGAATTTGTGACTGCCTCAAAGCAATCAGCATCCCATCCCTCATACCAAAAAAATAGAACTTAAATTTCATAACTCTATCAATAGATAAGCCATCAGTTCTTGAATCAATAATTTGATTGTAATCCAAATTAACATCTTTTCTATTTGAAGCAAAAATAAGGAACACTTAATTTTTTTATCAAATTTCATATTGAAATCCTGAAGTGCAACATTCTTATCATCTTCAACAATACCACCAAAAATTATAACGATTATTAGCTTCGTTATAAGTAATCTTATCCCCACCAGGATTATAAATTGTTGTTTTATATTCAAAAATTATCATCATATGTTTGATCTTTATCAATTGCCTCATACTTTGTAAGAGCAAATCTAGTAGCATTCTTAGGATTAACAGATGCTCTAGAAATTGGACCAAATGTAGGATGATTAATAATATTAATCAAATGAGTATCAACATACTCACTTTCAATCATATCATTATCCTTAAAGAAAACATCAATTGTATGATCACGAGTAAATATACCTTCAGTTGGATTATCCTCAAGACCTATTATATATGAAGGTCTTACATAAAATGTAAAAGCTTAGATATTCATTACTAGAAAAGTTAAACATATCAACAAAATTAAGATTTTCACTATTTAAGCCAGTACTACTAGCACTAAGTGAAGCAACTTCCTTAAACTTCCTCTTATAGGTTAATTCATTATATGAAATACCCTTTTTCTCTTAAAAATAGCTTTTTTTCTACATCTTCAGTTGTTATGTAACTTGAATAGTTTTTACCATCTAAAGACAATTCCAATCCTTCGGCACTACTTGAATCAAAATTAATTTCAAAATCCTCAATAGTATGGCCAAAGTCGATGCCAAACCATGCGTATGTAGTAGTAATTGTTGTAACTAAAACAAGCAATGCCGTTAATATACTAAAGTACATTTTACGTATAGCTTTATTCATGATTTAGCATCCTCCTTTACCATATTTTTTTAAATCAAAACAAATTATTCACTAGTAGATGTTGAAGCAAGCTTAAATGATAAAGCCATAGTAACTGCTTGATTAAGAATAGCATCCATACAATCAGCATCCCAGCCTTCAACATAGAAAGCAAAATCCGCTCTATAAACATTACCAGATGTAGCCTTTGCAGCAACAACTGCAGTATCAGTTATATCTTTTGCATTATCTGCAACTGGAGCAGTAGTTTTTGTACCCATTACAGCTTGATAATAATTCCATGCAGCATTATCAGTTGTAATAGCTCCACCTTTATCTACAGCAGTATGAGCTGCTTCCTTTGTATTATAAACTGCTCTAGTACCAGTTCCAAATTCTGAAGCAGCAGTAGCTGTTGCACCTGCAACTCCATTAGCATAAGATGTTACAGCTAAACGAGTAGCATTTACTAAATAACCATCTGAATATGTTGTACCAGCCTGAGCCTCACCATAATTAGCAAGTAAAGTGAATGCTTTATTTTCACCATTTGTAAAAGTAGTTTTTGTTGAATCAAAAACGATGTCTGAAGCATTTGTTGCTGTTGTTTTAAAGAAAATAGTAAATGTTAAATAAGCACCTTCAGCAGCTGTACCAGAAACACCATCAGTTGATGCTACCTTTCCTTCAGTCACATCAGACCATGCAGCAGCATCATTTCCTGTATATTTTTGATAAGCCTCAGTATTATAAGAAACTGCTGTTAATTGAACATTATCTGCAGTTATAGCTACTGAATTTGAGAAGTGAGTTCCATCTAATGATAGATAAATACTATCAGATGTTGCTTCTGCATTAACTTTAACGTTTGAAACCTTAGCTTCTGCATTTGTTGTAAACCATGCATAAGTTGTTGTAGATAGAGCACCAGCAAGTAATGCAAGAGAAGCTACACTCATACCTAATTTTAATTTTAGACTCTTTTTCATTTTATTTTTCTCCTATTATTTTATAATTATTTACTTAACTTGAATCCTAAAGCCATATCAATGTTTTGACCAAGAATTGCGTCCATACAATCAGCATCCCAACCTTCAACATAGAAAGTGAAATCAGCCTTATAAATGCTTCCAGATTTAGCACCTGTAGCAACTACAGTTGTTGAAGAAATTGCCTCAGCAGTCTCAGCAGTTGGAGCTACATTTGTTCTATTACCCATAACTGCTTGATAATATTGCCATGCATAATTCTTTGCATCAGTTTGAATAATTCCACTATCCTTGTCATAAGTTGTTGCAGCAGCATCAACAGTCTTATAAACAGTTCTTGTAGCATCACCAAATGTTGCATCTTTAGTAATTTGTGCTCCTTCAAAACCACTAGCATAAGATGTTACAGCTAAACGAGTAGCATTTACTAGATAACCATTAGCATATTTTGATCCTGCCAAAGTTTTATCATAGTCAGCAAGTAGTGTGAATTCATTTGGTGTGCTATTTGTAAATGATGTAGATTCATCATCAAAAACAATATTTGAGCCATTACTTGTAGTTTTGAAATAAATAGTAAATGTTAAATATTGACCCTTATCAGTTGCTGTACCCTTAACACCAGTTGCATCTGGTGTGACAGTTCCTGCAGTAGTTGCATCCCAGTTTTCAGTTGCTGTTTCGCTATCCTTACCATTATACTTCTTATATGCACCATCAACATAAGAAACAGAAGTTAATTGAACCTTTGAAGCATCTAAAGTGATAGAGTTTGAGAAGTGAATACCATCTAAAGATAGATAAATACTATCTGATGTTGCTTCTGCATTAACAGTAACATTTGAAACTTTTGCTTCAGCATTTGTTGTAAACCATGCATAAGTTGTTGTAGATAGAGCGCCTGCAAGTAAAGCTAAAGAGGCTACGCTCATACCTAATTTAAGTTTTAAGCCTTTTTTCATTTTATTTTTCTCCTTTGTTTTTTGCTTAATCTCTAGCTTATAGTTTATCCTCATAAAAGCTGTTGGAGACTTATCTATATTAAATTTTTTTAATTATATAATGCTACAAGCTTTAATTCCTCAGCTCCGGCCATATCATAGGAAGTTAATAATGATTTAAGTGTTTTTGTTTGATCATACGCATTTGCATCAACACTTCCATCATTTTTTACTACAGCCCAGCCTTTAAATTTACCTGTGGCATTTGCTGGTGCTAAAGCAGGTGATAAATACATTCCTGGATTAGCATTCGCATATTCAATATAAGGTACTTCATCTTCTAAGCTTTGGTAGAACTTAACAGTTACTGGTTCATATGTCTTTTCCCCAGAATTAGTAAATGATAAGCTTACTGTCACCTTAGAATTACCTATACCATCAAAGCAATCAGCATCCCAGCCTTCCATCCAAAAATTAAATGTAACCTTAGATGTAAAGCCATTTGCCTTATGCAATGTTGTTATTTTCGAATTATCATAGGTTGAAAAATCACGAATTGTTTGTGGCATATCTCCATAATTTAATTCTGTAATCTTCTTATTTCTTAAATTGTTATAATAAGTAAATCCTGCATTCTTTGTAGCATCATATTTAGCCATATAAGAACCATTTGAATTTAACTCATAGCCAGTAAATGATGTTGCATAAGATCCAAGTCCTTTATTTATAACATTACCATCATCATAAGCATCTAGCTCATAAATCTTTGAACTATCATTTTGTGTATCTACACTACTAAATCTTAAGGCATTTGCCGGATTAACATCAATGCTTGATTTAGCTTCATATTTTACAAGCTCACCAGTTGTCCAATTAAATGCTGAAAGCTCATTTTTCAAATAAACACTCTTTGGTGTTGCTGATATTTTAGTTGGTTTAACTATTGTTCCATCAGGTAATGTCTTTTTGTGCACCATGATAGAAGAAAAATATCAGTATCATCTTTTTAGAGAATCAACCTCAGCTCCAAAATATAAATCAAATGTTAGATATTTACCAAGTGTTTCCGAAATTGTTGTATTATACAAATCAGTAAATATCTTTCCATCCGTTGATGATAAAGGAGCAAGGGATATTTTTTTATTAAATAGGCTTTCAATCTTTTCATCATCTATTTGATTTCCATCATTATCTATCAAATTCTCATTATCATCAAATAAATAACCACAATATTTAGCAACTGCCGCCTTTTTAATTTTATCAGCAGTTACATTTTGGTACCAATGAATGCCATCTACTGATAACAAAACATTTTCTCCACCAGTAACCTCAAAGCCAATACCATCTACATAAACATTTCGATTTAATGAAAACCAAGCATAGGTAGTAGATACTAAAGTTATTAGTGCAAGTGATATAGAAATCACACTTAAAATTAACTTCTTCATGTTTATCACTCCTTACTCTATTCCAAATGTAAATTTAGTAGTAATTTTTTTGATTTACCAATTCCATTAAAGCAATCAGCATCATAGCCTTCAAGCCAAAAAAATTAATTTTTCACCTTAGTCTTATAAGATGTTTCCTTATTTAAAGTTGTAAAGAACTTTGGCTTCTGCATCAGTTATATTTTTTTATATGTCTTTGGCATATCTATATATCTCATTTTGTTTAAAGGTTTAGACAATGAAGCATTAAGTAAGGTAAAGCCCGCATTTTTTTATTAGCATCATATTTAGCAAGCTCCTTATTTTCCTCTAAATCTGAATCTAAATCAGTTGCATAAGATCCAAGTCCTTCACTTAATTCATAAATTTTAGTGTTATCATTAGAAGTTGTGGAAAATCTCACAGCGTCAACAGCATTAACTAAAATTGTTGGTCTTTTAGAAATAGTGCTACCTGCTTCATCAGTTTCATTAATAATCTTAGGAGAATGTGCTACCTTAACAAATGTATTTTTTTATCATATGTATAAAAAAACATTATAATAAGGATAATCAACAGAATCAGATTTAATTGATGTTTCCTCTTTAAATACTACATCTAAGGAATTAGGGGTTGAAACAGTAGAATCAAATAGCTTAACATAAATTTCAAAGCTATAATATTCTAGATTGGTAGCTTTCTTCTCTACACCATAATAATCATTAAAGCTAATTCCATCAAGTGAAGTAACAGGATTTAGCTTAATTTGATTAAATAAGCCTAAAAAGCTTATTATTATCAATTATGTTTCCTAAATCATCAACTAATTTTCCCTTATCATTATAAGAATAATCAAAGCCTTCCTTAACTATTGCCTTAATTAAATCCTCATTATTGATGTTTTCTTTATAATTAACATCATCAATAGAAATAAATATTCCCTCGTCTGTATCAAATCCAAAAATCAAAATCCGATACAAAGGCATCATTATTCATTTGAAACCAAGCATATGTCGAGGTTGTAATGCACGTAATTAAAAAGTAGCATTGTTGCACTCCAAACAATTACTTTTCTTCTCATATCTTAAATTTCACCTTCTTTAGAGCTAGTAGATTCTTCTTCACTTACGATATCAAATCTCATAGTGAAACGAAGCTTTCCAGATTTAACAGAATAGTTTCCAGTATCAACACAGTCCGGATCTTCACCCTCAAGCCAAATAATAATTGAATATTTTTTTATTTCCTGAGGTTTAAAATATACGATTGTTGAATGCATTATTAATTCATCATCAATATAATTCTTATAATTATAGCTATTATATTCAGTAGGATAATTATAATTTATCGAATCTTTTTTTACGATAAATCGTTCCATCCTTATCATCTTCATCTTCAAAAAGCCAAATCCAAGTTGCTCTATCTACATAATTTGTTGCTTTTTGTAATAGACATACTCACATCAACACTTAGTGAAATATTACCTTCATTCTTTAGATAAAAGGTAAATCCCATATAATTTTTTTAGATTTTTGGAATATAAGAGCCATCATTTTGAAGTACCTTATCAGAATATATATCCAGTACACTAATAGGATGAACATTTGAAACAGAATCCCCCACTAATCTTGGAGATGAAGTAGAAAAATCTTTTGTTTTTGACAACACCAATCCACCTTGATATCCCTTATCAGATACCCCAACAACAAAGCTTCCTACCTGCTGACCATAATAAGTCAACAATGCTACTGTTCCACTTAAAAAAAGCATTAACAAAAATATTATAACCCAAACAGATTTCTTTTTTTAAATATTTTCTTTATTGTTGTTTCTTTATAAGTTGAAGACACTATTTCACCTCCCTGGTACCTAAATACAAAAAATGTTTTCACCTAAATAACTAAAAAGTATCATTTAAATGAAAAACTGGCTACCATTTTACAGGCCCTATAGCTTTGCGTCATCAGATTTCTCTAATTTTGCCTTTTTCCTTTGGTAGCATTGTTATAATATTTTTTTTAAATTCAAAGTCAATAACCAATCCATATTTTTTCAACAAAAAATCCACAATAAAAACATATTCTTTTTATTATCAATAAAAATACTTAAATCACAGGTAAAAAAATATAATAAAAGGTATACCAGTTTTTTTAATTAATTTATTACAAACTCTTCCATTGATTATCTTTTTCTTTAAATTTATATCATTAGAATACACCATTTTTTTAATTAGATTTCAATTCATTTCACGAACATTTCACGTTATTTTTTTGTAATCTATTTGAAAATAGTCTAAATATCTTTTTCATTATATCCTGACCAAACAAACAGGAATCAATTAAAGATCCTTTTTTTCATTTCACCATTCCATAATAAAAAAATTCTTATATTCATTAGTTATTAATATTGGAACAATATTATGCTTCAAGCATTCCTTAAGCATAATTAATCTTCCTATTCTACCATTACCATCCTGAAATGGATGAATAGATTCAAAGCGATAATTAAATTCAATTATATCAGTTATATTTACTTCTTTAAGAGTGTTATACCAGCTTAATAATTCCCTCATTTTAGCTTTAACATCTGAAGAATTTGTAGCTTCCATTCCCCAAACTTCATTTTTGAATAAGTTTATAATTGCCAACTCTAAACCAGCTTTTTAGTTGTTTTTAGATTTTAAAACATAATGAAGTTCTTTAATTAATGATTCCGATAATTTTAGTTTAGCGGAATCTATAATCATATCATGATTAACTGTTTCTATTATATCCTCATCACTAATGCCTATTGTCTTTGTTTCAAATATATATTTTGTTTGATCATGAGTTAATTTACTTCCTTCAATTATGATTTGAATTATATGTTAATTCAATCTGTATCTTATGATATATTCCACCACTTTGAAATCCTTTTCCATTTTAATACTTCTAATAAAGTAGTTTTTACTAACTATATGTCTTATTGTTCTTTTTGTTTTAAAGCATTTTCTGGTATTAACCATCTATTTTTTTCTAAAATGGCTCCTATAACTCTTCCTTTATTACAATAATCTCTTACACTTCATCAGCAAAATATACAATCATTTTTTTATGGATAAATCATTAAATATATTTTACCAATGTTATATTAAAAAAATGCCTGTAATATTTACAGGCAAATTTATTAATAATTGTATTTCTTCCTTTTGATAATTAAGAATATAATACTTAATGTACAAGCTGCAATATCAGCTGCAGTCATAGATAGCCAAATACCATCAATTTTAAATATTAATGGTAAGATTAGAACACATGATATTTGACATACACAGGTTCTAAAGAATGATACACCCATAGATATCTTTCCATTATTTAAGGAAGTAAAGAATGAAGATGTAAAAAAATAGTAAAGCCTGAAAATTAAAAAAATGAGAATGAGAAAAATCTAAATGCTCTAATAGTTAAGGCTAAGAGCTCCTCATCATAGGAAACAAATATTAAACCCATAGGTCTAGCTAAAAGCTCACCACATAAAAACATACATATCGCTGTTATTGAAATAGTAATTAAGCTCTTTTTTTAAAAAAATATTTTGAAGCTCAGAATCATTTTTTTAGCACCAAAATTATAGCCGATAATTGGACTAATTCCTACTGAATAACCGATAAATATAGCCTGAAATATCATATTAACATACATTAATACACCATAAGCAGCAATTCCATTGTCAGGAGCATATTCCATTAGTTTTATATTATAAAGCATACTGACAACTGAACCAGAAACATTGCTTACAAATTCACTTGATCCATTTAAAAACAATTTGTCCTAAATATTTAAAAATTCATCTTAAATTTACCAAGTCTTAATCTAGAGGTGTTTTTTTCCTTATAAAAATAAATAATTGGAATTAAGCCTCCCAAAAAGAAGCCAAGAGCTGATGCAACACCAGCGCCAATAAATTTCAAATTAGTTGGCAAACAAAATGATGCAATAGCATCACCTATGATATTACTAAATCCCGCAATAAGCGCAACATATAAGCCAAGCTTTGGCTTCTCACTTACAGCAAATAAGCATTGAAATTCATATTGAAGAATATAAAATGGTAAAACTGCTAAAATAATTCTTCCATAAAGCGTTGCATTTTTTAACAATGTATCTTTAGCTCCAAGAGCGAACAAAAATTTTTAGGCAATAAAAATAATGGCTGATATTGAAAGTATTAAGCCCACAATGACAGCTACAAATACAATCATTGAAAAATATTTCATTAGCCTTTTTATTATCCCCCTCACCCATTGTTTTTGATATTAAAGCAGCAGATCCTGTACCAAACATAAAACCAAAGCAGCCTAAAATTATTAAAACTGGATAAACAAAATTAACGGCATTAAAGGCATCCTTACCAACAAAATTAGAAACAAAGAAACCATCTACTACACCATAAATTGATGTGAAAATTAACATTATTATTGAAGGTATCGCAAATCTAAACAACTTTTTAAAAATTAAAATGCTCACTAAGTGCTATCATTTTAAATCACCAAGTCTTTTTCTTAATCCATCATTATATTTTTTTCATTAAATTCAAATAAATTTTTGATTTCTTCATCACTCCATGAGGAAATTATTTCTTCTTCAAATTTAATTATTATCTCTACGCTATCTTTACAAATTTTTTTCGCCCTTATTTGTTAAAGAAACACTCTTACTTTTTTTATCCACAAAGCTTAAAAAAATTATTTCTTTATTTTCTAATCCCCTAAGTGCTGAATTAATCGTTTGCTTTGTTAATCCACTATAAAAAATAAGATCCCTTATTGAGCAGGTCTTACCTAAATCACAAATTGTATATAAAATACGCAGTTGACTATCAGACATCTTAAATTTATTAGCAAATTCATGATAGATTCCATCACATTCACCAAGTAAATAATTGAATTTTTTTAAATTACTCATTCTTATCCTCCATTATTCTTGATAAATAAAAATAAAAAATTAAAAATGCGCCATTACCAGGTAGATAGACCTTAAGATCTTCTCTTTTTGATGTATTATAGCCATTATATAAATACTTATTATTTTCAACATCAAGCATCGTTACCTTAATTGCTTCTTCAGTTTGTCCACAATTTAATAAACTTAAGCCTAAAAAAAGGAAAAATCCCAGCCCCAATAAGATGATAAATTCATATTATTTAAAAATATAATCTATCGTTTTAATCATCTTATTTTTTTATCAATGACACTTGATTTAAAAAAAGCTCATTAAAAAAATCCTTCAGTAGGATGGTCATTATAAATATCATACTTATTCTTTATACCATAGGTCTTTAAATAAATACCATCGTCTTCTCTAGGTCTAATAATATTTTTTTAACAATTGTCTCATACTCATATCTTTTATTTTGATATAGGACTTTATCTATTTTGGATTGTCTATCTAAGGTAAAACGCCAATACTCAAGCTCAAAGCTAGGATTTTGACATTTATCGTAGGAAATTGCCTCACAAGCCTCAAGTATTGGATCTAAAAATTTGATATTTACCATCCTTAAATGTTAAAAAAATGAAATCATAAAAATCAATTGTTCCACTAATTAATGGTTCATATTTTTTTTAATAATATCTAATCTATTATCTATAAAATAAATTTCTTGAAGCATAAATAGAATATGAGGAGCCTGCCATATCAATAGTGGACCAATTATAGATGGAGAATCCATTCCATCAGGAGCGGTCATTTTCGGCAGACGTATTCCTTTATATCCATTTTCTAAGGCTCTTTTCTTAGCCATAGGAATAATACTTAAATAATAATCAAAGCTTTTCACTAAATCATCAATATGATTATTATAAATATTCCACAAAGAATGAATTAAATGCATTTCTAAATGAAATTTAGAATTCCAAGAATTATAGGTAAGCCCTGATTCCTGAGGTGGATAAATACCAGTACAATTAATATGAAGAAGATATTTAGATAAAATCATTCTTCTCACCAATTCTTCATTATCAATAATAATGCCATTATCCTCATTCCAAAAATTTATCTAAAAGAATTCCTTTCTTTATTTCATCTAGTGAAAGTAAAAAAGAAACATTACTATTATCAAAAAAATAAACATATTATCTTTTTATTTGATAATCCGAATTAGCCCAAAGCTTAAAGCTTAAGCTGTTATTTTTCATCATAATAAATAGTAATTAAATTATTATTTATCCTAATTTTAGGAATAATATCTAATCTATAGCCGACCTTTAAATAAGATGGATAATTAAATCTTAAGGCTAATCTTAAATTTTCACTTTCAAGTTTAAAGCTCAGCTCATCATGATCCTGATAAACAAATGCTTCACTTTTATTCAAAATTCCATTATAAGAAAATCTCGATTTTAAAACACCATAATATAAATCAAGCTCTTGACACACATTTGAAATTCCATCTTGATTAATTAGCTTATCGCCATCATATAATAAGATTTGCATAAAGCTATATTTATGTGGATACCTTCTATCAATTTCATAATAAGGATCATTATCTAGATTATATAGCATATAATATTTACCATTGACATTAGTTTTTTTCTTATTTCCTTTTTTTCTTTATAGAACCAATGCTTATTAGACATAGTAGTAAGAGGAATATCATTATATGTTTCATATAGACTTTGAGTTCCAGTTTGATCTAATGTTAACGCAAAAATCACCATTACCAATAGTAACGGGATTCTTATAATCTATTTTATTAAATTTTTAAATTATATTTAATAATATCATTCTTTTTCAACCTAATCACCTTTTTGTACGAAATCATACAATATTATAGTATTATTTCGTACAATAGTCAAGATTTAGTTAAATTCAACAAAGAAAGGAATATTAGGCTTATAATATGTAAACAAAATTAATGAACCAAGCATAATAATCCCTAAAAATAATAGCTTTTGTTTTACTTATATTTACTATTTCACTTAAATTAATAAATATTGAAAGAATTGCAATAAAAATAAAGTGCTATATTAACAAAAATCAATATTTTTTTCCCAATCATACCATAATAAGTATAGAAAAAAAGACGATTATTATTATATTAGCAATAAAAAAATATTATAAATATAGCTAATAAAAATATTCTCTTCTATTTTCTTTATTAATTTTTTTAAATCAATAAGCATATAAATAATAGTTGGAAAAATAAGCTTTAAATGCTCAAAGATGCTCTCATCTATCGGTAGCATAAAGCTTAAAAAAATATCGGTCTATTAAAAAAATCATATGCAAAAATGGAACAAGGTTCCTAAAATTCCCACTACAAAAAAAGCCAATTATTTTTCTTTTCAAATTAATCACCATTATTATAATAGGAATAATTTAGTATTTTTATACCATTTTTTTAATAAACTATTATAATTTCTAACACTAAAGATTCCGCTCTACTTAATTTTATCGATACATTTGTTACGATATTTAGAATTTCTTTAAAAAAATAAGAACTTCATTTTTTTATAATAAAGTTCTAACCTTTATATCTATTTGATGTCTTCACATCTCTTATATATTTATAACAAAAATAAGGAACTTATATCAACACTTCAGTTCCTTATTTGTTTCTTATTTTGTATTAATTAATTCCTTAATTTAATGATTACAATCCAATAATATCTATTGGACAATAAAATACCTCACTATTGATTGGAAAAAAACCTTATCAGATGAATCAATAACTAATCCCTTATTAATTAGTTTATTAAATTTATTTAAAAAAATGTGAATTTCTTATTATAGCTAACACGATTAATTCCTTTTTTTATTTCAATCGGATAAATTGAATTATATTCTTCAATAATTAAGTCAACCTCATATTGATCTCTATCCCTATAATAAAGATATATCCTTATAATCATTATAAAATGATTTTATAATCTCAGAAACAACATATGTTTCATAGAAGGCACCAGCAAATGAGCTTTTTTTAAAGAATTTCTGCAGATGGCATTCCACACAAATAGGCACATAATCCTGTATCCAAAAAAATATAATTTTTGGTGTTTTAATAACCAATATTAGTAGTTATAGGATTAATTAAGTTCCTTTCATAAGCCTTCATAACTACTTGATTTAATACCATACTTCTACTCCAGCCTTTTTTTATATGTTTCATTAATATACAATAACATTTCTTCATGTGATTTTTGATTTAGGAATAATAACTGTTATCAATGTTCCCCAAAGGAATTTAGGCAACAGATTGTTGCCCAATTTCATTATAAGAAAATTTCTTTAGCAAATTGACTCATATATTTCAAATTTCTAAATGAATAACTACTTCCATATTCTTTTTAAATCATTAGCTAAATTCTCTATATATTTATTACCCCAAGCCTTTCTTTTGTTAATGATTATACCTATTTCATAATAAGTCATAATCATCGTACTATTAACTACAACCATTGCTTTATTTTGATTTGTTCTAATAGTTTCTTTAATCTTATTTAAATCAATCAAATAATCATTATCAATCATCATAAGTATATTACCTCACTTCACTTAATATAATAGAGGTAATTATACTAAATTACTAAATAAAATATGGTAGAGGAAAGAAAATAACTCTTTGCACCTCCCATTGCACCTTACATACGGGTCTCGTATACGGCGCTACATTTATATTAAGCACAAACTACCTAAGGTAGTAAGCCAAAGGGTTGACCAGTCCCGATCTTCCCTTTTTCTTTTTAGCTAGTGCTAAAACTTTGGGACTTAATATGTAATTCACTACATTCATTCCACATCTTCTATACCAACCCATTCTTGAATTAGCTACCTTAAATATATCTTCAGTTTCAAAAATTGCAATTAACTACTTTATTAATTCTTTGGAGATTAATATATATTCTCATAGGTTTCTTTCATTGTTTGATAATTATTATTCTTACTTTATGTCTTAACCATTCTCCAAAGTTGTCAATAAAGCCTTTCATACTACCTATACGGAAGTAGTTTATCCAACCTTTAATAATTTGATTAAGTTTAGTAAATGTAATTGATAGCGGAATTGATACTGCGTGCTTACGCCTAAGTTCCTTTTTAACCTTATCATAAAGTTTCATCTTTCTATCATTTCCAGGTTTGCATTTCCATTCATCATTACTTCTCCAAAATGTAAATCCTAAGAAATTGCTATTCATTGGTCTTACAATTTTAGTTTTGGTTGCTGAAACATTAAGAAATAACTTTCTTTCTAGCCAAGAAGTTTTTTTTCATTATACCTATATTATATTCATATAGCAAAAAAATAAAAAAAGCACGCACTTTAAAGTGCTATAGTATCAAAAAAAGAAAGTTTTTGGATTTGATTCATTCGGTAAATCCTAAATCTGACACTTTTAATTTTTTTGATATCTTGATGTTAAATTATAGCTTGTTATTCTATTTGTACCTGTTTTAGGGTTCTAGTATTCCTTTATTGACCCATTCTACCATCCATTTAGATATAGCACGTGGTGTAACACCAAATAATAGAGCTAATTCCTTATTCTTTACAATTTTAATATTATTTTTCAAGACAATATCTTAACAACGTAAAATCCTTCTTAGACAAACCGCCAATAATTGTATTAGCTTCTTTTTTAGAAGCTTCCAAAGCTTGGTCATAAATACGTTCAGCATTTAAAGCCATTATTTTACAAAAAAATATTCTATCCATATTTCCAAATGAGGTGGATTTTTCTCTTCCAGAATAAAATAAAGCTGGTAAACCCATTTGAATTGATTCGTAATATCCATTTAAATCAGACATATAATATTCCTCAAAAGAATTAAAACCTTTAAAGTCATAATTATGCTGCATTAAAACATATGTAGCAAGTGCTCTCGAGGTTCTTCCATTACCATCAGTAAATGGATGAATTGTAACTAAAGCATAATGGATAATAGCCGATAAAATTGGTACTGGTAAATTTTGATTTTTTTATAATACCAATCTATTAATTCTTTTTAAAAAGTGGTTCTATATCAATCCACTCTGGAGGTATATATTCAGCTTGTTTTGTTACTGAATCATAAACTGCAAATAACACACCTGGAGGAGTTTGACCCCTAAATGGTATTCTTGTGATTTTTTTCCCTTTTTTCTGAATAATATCATGTAATTTCAAGATGAATTCTAAATCAATTTCCGTTTTTCTTATTTTCTTCCTCTAAAAAAATGTTAATGCATCCCAATAATTTTGTACCTCTTGTTTCTGCATTTATTCTTTTTACAATCTTGTTTACTCGTAACAACTTGTTCAACTTGATTATAGGATAAGACATTTCCTTCAATACTTGTTGAAAAATGAGTTTTCTTTAATTTAGCTTCATACATTAATTTTTGTTTTTCTCTAGTTGGAAGAAACAAATAGTCTAGTGCCGTTTTATATCTTTCAATTTTTTTATTAAACAATTGACCAAATTATTTGTGTACTTAAAAATCTAATTTCATCTATAATCAGGCTAACAAGACCTGATATTCACCTCACTATCATATTATAATCATTAATAAATTCAACATTATTATAACAAAATAAGGAACTTATATCAATACTTTAGTTCCTTATTTGTTCCTTATTTTTGATTAATTAGTTCTTTAATTTAATGATTACAATCCAATAATATCCATTGAACAATTAAATACCTCACTATTGATTGGCAAAAAATCTTATCAGATGAATCAATAACTAAACACTTATTAATCGATTTGTATTTATAAAATAAAAATATGAGCGTTGACGAGTTTATCAACGCTCTGTATTAAATTTTTATAATTTAATTATTTTTTTAACTAAAGAAAAAAATTAACACCTGTAATCATTGCATTAATCAATAATATTTAAAAATTCTAATCATACTTAGATTCTTTATAATCTAAAAAAATTCTAATTGCCTCTGACTTTTTTTCAATAAGTTGAATTAAACTATTATAATCCAATATGTCGTAATAAGAAGTAATCAGTAATTGTTTATCATTTACTAAAAAAATGTTTTAGTCTCCCATTCTAAATCATAATTGGAATCAATAATTTGAAACAATTTTTGATGAATGAAAGGAAGGAATATTACTATCATCTTGAACTAAAAAAACCCTTTTTTCACAATCATATTCTAAAATTCCATAAACGACATACTCTCTTCCTACTGACAAATCATACCCAATAATACTGCCTGATGCTTCTAAATCAGTCACAACAAAATTTTCATCTGACATTTCTTCATTAATATCTAAGGGTAAAACAAGGGGGTCTATACTAGCATTTTTTTATTTATTATACATTTTACTTTCATTGTTAACTCCTCGTATATTATTTAAATTTAAAATCAAAGAATACATTATTTAACTTGTCCCAGACATAATGTATTTCAAATGAGCCTTCAGACGTTTTATAATATTTAACCATTTTAACACAATCATCACTTAGTCCAGGATCATTTAATTTTAGATTTATTTCAGAACCTAAATGAGGATTGCTTTTTTTATTTCATCCATAGCTAATTTTTTTCACTTAAATTATTAGGCGTAGTTCTACCAGTAGAAATTGAATAAGCAAATCCATAGTTTACATTGCCTTGATTATCTTTTTGTTCTAAATGTTGTGATACCTATAAGTTGTCCTTTATCATTTAGTAAAGCACCGCCACTATTTCCCGATGAAATATCAATATTTGACTGAATAACTAATCTTGATATATTCTCATATTTTATATTTACTTCAGGAACACTAATAATTCCTTCGCTAATGCCTATACCATAATTAGACGTATTTCCAATTGCGAACACTTTATCCCCGTATGAATAATTTTTTTATTTGAGAACTCAACACTATCATATTTTACACTTTCATCATTAATCTTAAGTATTGCTAAATCGATTTCAACATCGTATTTTATAAGTGTAGCACTTTGATAATCTTCTTTTGTTGCTAACCTTATTTCATATTCATCAAATGTTTTCGTTTCACCCAATGATGTATAACTAATAACATGCGAATTTGTTATTAACAATCCACTTGAATCATAAATGACTCCCGTCCCGTATGACTCTCCAACGCTATCAGTAACTGCTTTTACTTCTACAATACTATTAACATTCATATTGAAAATATCTATAGGATCTTTCTCACTATATTTATCAAATAAAAATATAACCAAATAAGCATAGTATAATAATGCTATTAAAAAAATTATGATAACCAAACTTGTCTTTTTCATCACTTTAATCCCTCACAAACAATTTTATCAAGTTAGCATTATTAAAACACAACCCTCTCTTCCCAACGCAAAAAAATAAACTTTAGTTAATTTTAGCATTTTTTTACATTTTTTTAGCAACATAAAATTAACTTACTTTTGTGTTTCCCAATTTTTTTCATTTCATGTCAAAAAAATTGCAAAGATAAAATTTATTTTTTTTAAATCAAAACTTAAATTTTTTTGTCTCAATTTTAAATGCTTATTTAATTTTTGGGGAAACAGAAAAAAATTACCTTACTTACAATGTATTTCTACAATGTGAGTAAGTTGTTACATAAAGCATTTTAGATGTAGTACTATTATTTTTGAATAGAATACTTCTTCATAGATTCTAATGTTATTTACATCTAGTTTGAAGATTGCATATTCTATGTAGTATTTATTTGGAGATAGCTTTTTATAATTTGATGAGGTTATAGTATTTGTTTGAACAAATTCTTTATATAGGTTTAGTTTTTGTTTTTTTTCTTTTTGATTTATAGGCTTTCATTATTTTTTTAGATCTTTTGCTTTATATTGAGCATCTAATTTGGTCTTTTTGAAGGTATAAATAATTGAAACTGCAATATAGTATGTATTTGTTTGTTTAGGTGTTTTTACTTCATTCATTTATTGCTCCTTTTATTAGTTCATTTAAAAATCTGGATTCCTTTTGTTTTCTTTCTTTTCCATAGAGGAATCTTTTTTTATTGGTTAAGAAGATACAGTTATCTTTGGCTCTGGTTAGAGCTACGTAACAAATTCGTCTTTCTTCTTCAATTTCAAGGGGGTGTTTTAGCTCTTGATGAGGGTAGTATTCCTTCTTCCATTCCTGGGATTATTACAATTGAGAATTCTAATCCTTTAGATTGATGGATTGTTAAGAAATTGACTTTATCTTGGTTATTTTCTTCTTTGATATTATCAAGCATTATATTATTGATTGTATAGATGATACTTGATTTAGGATTGGTGTTATCTAGATCTTGTAAGAATTCTTTGAAGTTATCTATTTTATAGATATAATCTTCAGCATTTTTCTTTAAGTAGATAATAATCATATATTCCTATATCATTTACTAGCTTTTCATAGAATGGTATTACTTGTTGATAGTTGAATTCTTCTTTGAGGTTATAGTAAATATCTAGGAAGTATTTTACCTTTGAATCTTGTTCATCCTTAAATTTGAATGCGTCAAAGAGTGGGATATTTAATTTTTTTGAGTCTTCTTTTACTTTTAGGTAAAAGGCATTTGTAAAAGCCAAAAAGTGGGGATTTGAAGAGGTTTGTTAGGGCTATATCGTCATATTCATTATCTAGTAGTCTATAATAATTGATGATGTTTTTGATTTCTTCTGATTCTAGGAAGTTCATTCCTAATGTTTTATTATGAGGTATTCCAGCATATAGAAGATAAGGTTCTAGGTGTTCTACAATATTATGGTTTCTAAATAGTACGGCTATATCTTTATAGTTATATTCATGTTGATGAAAGTGCTTTCTCCTCTTTCATTAGCAATTAGCTCAAAGTACTCACGAGTTAGAGCAAATTGAGCTCTATCAGCAAGTAGCTGAAGGCGTGTAGCCTTTGTACAGCCCATTTCTGAATTAATTGCCATTTTAGGAACTAATAGTTCTACATTAGCACGATTGGAATCCTTGTCATTTGCGAATTTTACGCAGACATTCATTATTGTTTTAATCATTATTTAAAATCCTCCTAAATTTGAAGCTTCCATAATTATTAACTTGCAATTTGAAACTCTTAAACATAAACTAAACAACTATTTTTTTCTATTTGTCATCATTAATAATTATTTGTGCTTATTTTTTTAATTTTTTTATTGGAGGATGGCCATTCTTTATAATTTTTTTAAATCTCCAATTTATTTTTACAATTCCATTATACTCTAGGGGGTGTGAAGCTATTTTTTTTCACCCTAAGCATAAATTTTTATAAAAAATGCAAAAAAATAATGGATTTTTTTAGGTCCATTACATTTATAAAAGGAAATTATTCAATTTTTTTATAAGAAAAAGTAATTCAATTAAGAATCAATTTAAAAACTCTAGTCCTAACGGATTTCTTAAAAGTGCAATTTCATCATAAACTAAGTTCTCAAAAATATTCTTCATAGTTCCACTGAGCATCATTATAATTTTCATCACGATTAAGCTCACACCATTCAATAAAATATTTTTCAACTCCATTAAGTAACTCATTTATTAATTTTTCATTTAATTTAACATAGCATTTTGCAGGATCTCCTGCTTCGTATCTTTCATCAATTAAAACATCAGGATAATCCTTTTTTTAGGCTTTCATATGTATCAGAATTATTATGCTTAATAAAAATTCCAAATTAGATATAACTTATCATGATATTTAAAAAGAAGGCAAATCTCTTGAAGATTGATCTTTATTATTTATATTATCATAAAGCTTATCTCTAGACCATCTTTTCATTTTAGGATTAATTTTTGAGTATATAAGCACAGATACTGCTTCAATTCTAGAGGCCATATTATGAAAAAAATTAGTAAGTAATGTTATATACATCTCATTTATTTCATTATTTATAGCATTATTTTGTCTAATTGTCGCCATATTAGCTGACATACATGCTTCATCATATTCATATATTCCCCGACATAAATAGGTCCACATCACCAAGTCCATATTTCTTTTTTTCTTATTATTAATATTTTCAAGTGTCTGTTTAATTATAGGAATGTAGACATTTTTTTAAATTCACTTTTTAATTCTTTTTGTTACACTAACAAAAATTATTAACATAATAATCTAAATACTTCTTCTTTAAAGGATGAAAATATGTTGTTTTCCTATTATTCATAACTTCCATTTGATGCTTTGTAAATGGGTGACCTAATTTAACATTCATTCTTTTTAGGATCAATTGCTACACAACCACTCTTTCGGCCTCCATCAACATAAAACAAGTCATAATACTCATTCCATTCCCAAGGGCTAAATTGTCTATTACTATATATTGAATCATATTTTGGTTTTTTTATTTCTTCATATCTTTTTTTCATAGCTTCTGTTGCATTTTTCATAATCATAGCTATTTTTTTCATATCCATATATAAATATAAATCAAGAAGTTGTTTTTCTTGCATTACGTTCTTTTTTTCATTTCTTAATCCTCCTTAAAAAGATTAAAAGGGCATTGATTATCAACACCCTTCAACATAGTTATTACTACGTTTCAGTGCTTGTTAAAAAAACCACTCTAATCCTCAAAATCATCAACTATTTCTATAATCATACACACTCACTTAAGCTACTTGATACTTCTAGTGACATAGTCCTTTAAAAAAACATACATTTATTTTCTCAAGCTGATCGAGTTATACTTTTTAAAAATAGTATTTTCTTTATGTTAGATTTATAGGCATAAGACCTCAAAGACGTATGAAGCCTATCACTTGCACCATCTATATTCTATCACAAGCACCTTAGTGTTGCAAATGAATATACCTTTTGTTATATGATACACAATCAATATCAGCATGCGCCATCATTTGCGAAAAATTATCTGTAATAGCATTACCTATTGGTGCAACTGATTTATCAACAAAGAAATTTCCATCTGAATCAATCATTAAATAACTAGATTTCATTTCTTCTTCATGTTCAATAATAGGATTCATATATTTATATTTATTACAACATGACTCAAATTCTTTATTGCTTAACTGTATATTTTTTTGCACTTTCCATTTATAGAATCAATAATAGTCATTTGAAATATTTTGAATCTATCAGGTTTAATAATTTCAATAAATATAGATATATCTTCATCACAATTAAATTTAGATAAGCAATGATTTATTTTTTTAATTTAATATTATTTGATTTAATTATTTCACACAAATTTATTAACTTATTTTTTTATCTAGAGTTTGCTTATTAAAGCATCTACCAATAAGTTTATTTGTTTCAGGATTAAGTGAATCTACGCTAATTCCAATACAATATATTTTTCATTTTATTTCTTTCAATAAATTCTTTAGTTAATAAATATCCGTTCGTAACTATTGAAACATCAATATCTTTTGAATATATGTAATCAATGATTTGCTGAAGGTATGAGCACATAAATATTTCTCCACCAACCAAATTTATACGCCCACGAACTTTTATATTTTTTTAAAAATATTCAGCTATATTATCGACTATATTTACAATATTCAGAAAGGATGCCATTCTATTTGCTTTTTTTACAAAGCAATAACAGCAATGATAATTACAATAATCAACAAAATGAAAAATTCACTACATTTGGTTTTAATATTCATGTGCATCACCCCTTTGCACATTAATATTATCATTATTTATAACTTATTTTTTTATTTTGTCCCAAAATTGGTTACAAAAAGGAAAAAGGACTACATGGCCCTAGGATACATATAGTCCTCCATCTTCATGTCCAAATTACTACAAAAGATATTAATCCAATATATAGAGATTTCATCTCCACTATTAAGAATACGGTTTAAAACCTTTCTAGAATAATTAAGCTCTTTAGCGTAATTATCTTGATTTTTATACTTTTGCTTAATTTGGTATTTTACATCTTCAAGAAAATCTTCAGATGAGAAACAAATATTATTCATGTCAGTTTTACCTCCATTTATCAAACTGACTAGCTTAATTAATGGAGCAATAATTTCACAATAATATCTATTTGTAATTCTATTATAGCAACTAGATTTTAATTTTACAAGTTACAATAGGCTTTAATACTATTGTTCTTCAAATTTATTATTAATCAATTAAATATTATATAGGAAGGTTAATACTTTATTTTGCTTTTCATCCAAGGAAACATCAATTCTTTTGAATAGCACTCTAGCTAGAGATAAATCAACATTCTTATATGAGAGAATCTCATCAACAAAAATTATTATAACTCTTATCATTTTTTTAGAATTATTTATTTTTTTGTTCTATGATTTGTTTTTCATTTTCTAAAGCCATTAATTTATTACTAAGCTCATCTTTATTTGTATTATATGATTCTTTATCAATAATACCTGCTATATAATTTTCAGTTAATTTCTTCTTTTTTTATTTGTTGCTTATAGGATATCTTTATTAATTTTTTTGATAGTTTAGCTTTGTTATCCTTTGAAGCTCCATTTAAAAAGCTCGCTTATATAATCACGATTATTTCTTAGTTCCTTAATAACTCTTTTTAGTTTCTTTAAGAATAATATCCTTAATTTCATCTTGCTTAAATGACATTCCTTTTGAATTAATATATCCTTTTATATTTACTATTTTTCCCTTTAGCTGTATGAAAATATGAATAAGGTCGTTTGCATTTAAAAATACTTTTTTTTCTATAGTACTATAGATAAAATGAGACAAATGTTCATCACATTTAACTATTCGTGATTTAGCTAAGGCTATAGCTTTATCTTGGATTTCTTTTGATACAATCGCATCAATGTTAATAGCGTTACTAGGTACAACACAAGATTTCTTTTTTTACAATTAATATAAGTGCCACTATAGGATAAATTATGAACTATATCAAATACATTACGATGTTTCCATTTTTAAATTGTAATTTTCTTTAGCAACATAACCACATTTGTCATATAAGGCTTGTCCTGAACTTAGAATATTGGCTTTATTTAATGTATCAATAATTTCTTTTTGGCATTTTATCTTTTAAATATTCATCAAAAATATATTTAACTATTTGAGCTTCATATTCATTAATAACCAATTTGTCTTCAATCACATCACCTCACGTACTATTATACGCTAAGGGTGGTGCCACTATTGTTCACCCTAAACCAATTTTTTTCAAAAAAATAAAAAGGCTTAATTCAAATTTTCATAAGAAAAATCTGGATCAAACCTGATTTTTTTATATTATATAATAATATAACCTTTTTGGGTTACATTTTACGCAATAACTCCATATATTGCAATTGAAAAATTGTTGGGATGCTTTCTTCATTTTTTCTTCAATGTTTCTTTTTATATACATAATAACCAGCCATTCCTTTCTCGTACCTCAAACGGCACACATAATAATGAAAACAAACATACTATATCTTTATTTTTCAAACTAATCATCACATATATTGTATACTTATTTCATTTGTTTTTCAACCAATTATACATTGCAATGTTGTTTTTGCCGAAAATTCAGATTAAAAATGACCATTAGCTTTAATTCTAATGGTCATTGCCTTATTAACTTCCTAACTTATCTCCATAATCTGTAGTATTAGTATCCATTATACTAGTATCAGTTTTTAAACGTGTATATCCACCAACAATACCACCAGCAATATTACCAATAACTTCACCATGATTGTTTGAATTTGTTATTTGAACATAATGATAATATGTTGAACCGTAATATGTATCTGCCATAGCATTAACATATCCAACAATGCCTCCAGCATAATTTGTTCCAACTATTTTTTTCCATAATTATTATTATTTGTCATAGAATATAATCTTGAAGTTGTACCACCAAAAATTTCCACCTGAAACATAAGCAGCAATTCCGCCAGTGTATCCTGTTCCCGTAATATTTCCATAATTTGAATTATTTTTAACTTGGTCAATACCACCCATATCAATATATCCAGCAATTCCGCCGACATAAATACCAGCATGAATTACATTTATCTCAGCGTAATTCTTACAATAAATAGCACCTCGACAATATCCAGCAATTCCACCAACATAGGCAAATGACTTCCCATCACTTACCATTGGTTCAACTGAAATTATTTGTCCATACTCAGATGTCGTTGCATTTTCAATAATGCCAGCATATCCAGCAATTCCACCAACATAAGCATTTCCTTTAATTATTGCCGAATTTTCAAAACCACTTGCTTGAATTTTGGTATTTTTGGCTGAACCATACAAACCGCCAACATAGTTTTTACCTGTAATACTACCTGTATTTTCACATAAAGAAGATATAGATACATTAATGGATTGTCCACAAATACCACCTACATAATTTTCTTCTGCAAAAAAATTTCTCCTATATTTTCACATAAGGTATAAATAAAATAATTCCTATATGTAGAACCATAATAATTATTAGTAGTAGCATATGTATAACCAGCAATACCGCCTACATTTAATAAACCTGTTACATTACCTTCATTTCTATTATCTTCAAGTTCATAAGTATCTGTTGATGTACTTCCTTTATTTTTACATGTAAGATAACCAGTAATGCCTCCTACATTTTCATTTCCTTTGATATTTCCATAATTAGTATTTTTTTGTATAATTGCCTTGATTAGCAATAATACATTCACCAAGTATTCCACCAACATTTTGACCAGAATGGCTAACAGTTATATCACTATAATTTTTACAATCTATTGCCCCATAAGCAATACCAGCAATTCCACCAGTATTAGCATAGCTTGTTCCATTATTATCAACATATGGACCAAGTGAAATGACATTACCTTCATTAATCGCATGACTTACAACACCAACATAGCCACCAAATGCACCAATGGCAGATCTTCCTGTTATTGTACACACATTTTTAAAATAGCCTGCATCAATATTCATATCAATTGCCTTTCCAGCAAATCCGCCAACATAACATTCTCCAGTTACATCACCATTATTTTCACTTAATGACAAAGATATTTCACCTTTTGCAAGTCCAATAAGTCCACCAATGTCATCGCCATCACCAACAACAGTTGCACTATTTTTTTAATAAACTAATGTTGAAATAATTTGAATAAGAAGATCCATAATAATTATTGGATTTTGCATACACAAAACCAAACACACCGCCTACATCCATTTGACCATTAACTGATCCTTCATTATTATTTTTAGATATCTCATATGTGTAGTGTGAAGTATCTAAATATGAATAACAAGTAATGTAACCACCTACACCTCCAACGTTTTCAACACCTATAACTTCACCTTGATTAAGGTTATTTTCTATAGCATTATCACTATTTATAATTACATATCCTGCTATACCACCTACATCATTCATACCATTTACATTAGCAAGATTTACATTATTATATAAGCGACCATCTCTTCCAAGACATCCAACTATACCACCTACACCTGTTTCCTCAGTTGTTCCAGCATTCTGGGCCTTTATTTCACCAGAAACACTTACGTTTTTAATAACGCCACTACATAAACCAGCGACAATACCTACATTTCCTTTGTTTCCTCTATAATTAATCACTATATTTTCAAGAGTCAAATTTTCAATTTTTCCCTGCAAATATCCAAATAATCCAACATTTTCTTCATTAGTAGCGTTAATAGTTAAATTAGTTATTTTATATTCATCACCATTTAAAAATACCCTTAAAGCCTTCTATTGGTTGCCAATTATTTTCTGTTGATAAATCTATATCCGCTCCAAGTACATAGCTATCACTTGAATCATTTAATGCCTTTAAATCATCAACAGTCATTATCTTATTAGCAGAAAAATTTTGTTTTATCCAGCATAGGAATTATTTCTTTAGCTACATCCTCTGCAGTTGTTTTTCCTACTACAATAAATTGGTCCCTTTGAGCTAAAGCTTAAATAGTTTCCACTCATAAAACCAATATTTTTAGAATAGTACCATTCTTCTCCATCTATTGTAACACTACCATATTGACTAACAACATTTTTACCACCATAATGAAAAATATATGATATAGAATTAGCAGTTTGGCCTACTAATATTGGTCCTGTATAGCCATTAATATAAGCTAAGGCAACGGCAGCCATACCATTGTTTGTTTTAGTATAGCTTCTTCCTGCAACTACAGCGATCTCTGAATCCGCATCACTAACATATTTAATATCGGATGCCGTATATTCATTAGTATTTTTTTACTTTCCTGTTTTGATTCATTAATACCACCAAAGCCGCAACCAGAAAGTGCTAAAAAGCATTATTATAAAAAAATAACTAAGCTTAATAATGTTCTTTTTTTAGTCATTTTATTTCTCTCCATTTCTTTTTATTACCTTTTTAATCTTTAATAATCCCTTTACACTAAGAGCAATTAAAACCATAACCACCAAAAAAACTATAGATATAGCAAGAAAGCCAATAATGCTAGTGGCAAATGAAGCCATTATAGAAGTTACTCTTTCTAATACTTCTATAGATACAAAAATACATAATTATATCCGCAATCAAAAAAATTATAGTTATAAATATAAAACCCTTTAAGCCGCCCTTTATATCAGCAACACTTAATTCCATATGACTTGCAATCATAATTGCCAAAATTATAAAAAGCCACCATAATGGATTACCCATATTTGTGAAATCAAATATTTCACTAAAAACATCCCAAAATAAACCAAATATAGCCTCATAGGTAGATATGTCAAGTAAATCAAAGGATATTAATTCCATAAACTGTAGTTCATCAATAACCTCAGTAAATAAGCTAGGAGTACATATAAACATTAATAATGAAATTACAGCACTTCCTCCTAAAAATAGGAGCAATTCCTATAAAGAAGTTTCCGATTTGTTGATAAAGATTTTTTTAGGATTATACGAATGCTTTACATAGCCTAAGGTGTTATCATCATTATTTGGCTGATATAATTTGATTTCTGTAATCTTATGCCCAAAAAAATCAAGCACATAAGTGCATGACTTAGTTCATGAATTGGTGTTCCAATTATTCCTGTTATTAATAATATCTTTGTTCCCTTTTCACCTGAAATATTACAAAAAGCTTTTCGGCAAAGAGCAATCAATAATCCGAAAATTACGATTACTCCTACCGAAAAAAACAATTTGCATCAGGAAATTTGTTATAATTTCCATTTTAACCTCTTAGTAGGTTATTGTTACTTCAGTTGATGGGTTGGAATTCATAAAATAAATACCTGAAGAATTGAATGTATTTCCTAATATTTGTACCTGAACATTATAGATAGCACCTACAGTTGTCATAGTAAATTCATAGGTTATTGTATCTGCTGTTTCAGCTACTACATTAGTTCTTTCAATTCCCCCAATTAAACACTTATAACCAGTTGCATCATCCTGCTTTTTAATAGTAACAGTTATTGTATTGCCATTCTTTTCAACCTTAAAGGCATTCTTATTTGTTAATTCATCCTGTTTTACAGGCTGAGTTATTCTAGATACTCTTTGCTTAAATGAATAGATATCAGAGCTAATAATATCATTATTATTACCTATTGCTCTAATACTAACCTCAAATTCACCCTCAGTTGTAAACGTTGGTGTATATTCATTTGTAGTAATTGATGTCCATAAAGCATCCTTGCTAAGCTTAATTTCATAGCCTACAGCCCCAATTACCATATCCCAGCTATATTTAGCTCCAGTCTTTACTAAATTTTCAACTTTGTTAAGCTTTGTAAAGCTAAATTCATTAGATTCTGGAGAATCAACAGTAGAAACATAATCACCTAAGGCAATAACCTTAACTGTATAATTACCAGCCTCAAAATTGCTCATTGCATAAGAGCTACCTGTAATTTGAACCTCACCTTGATCTACACCATCTTTACTTATAAATAGCTTATAGCTATTGCAATTAATACTATTAACAGCTGAAGGATTCCATACTAAATTATCACCAGATACCTTAACATTTGTAGGTCTTGCATATTTACTAATAGTTTTAGTAGCTGATACATCGGAATCAATGATATCACTACCATTACCAATGGCATATACACTTATTTGTGTACCCATTCCTTCAATTATACTACTTGAATAGCCAAGTAAAGCAAAGGCATTTACATCTGTATTATATGACTCAGTTCCAAGTATTACCTTATAGGCTTTGGCACTAGGTACCATCTCCCAGGTTAAATTACCATTTTTAATCACTAAATTAATAGGTGTTGCAAGCTTTTTAACATTTAATGTATTTGAAAAGCTTCCTGTAATTACATCCTCACCATTACCCATTGCTTGAACATTGATTGTATGACTACCGCTAGACATATCAGTTAATGTAAATGATGTTGAAGTAACCTCTGTTCTTTTTCCATCTATAGTTAGAACATATTTACTAGTATGATTTACTTGATCCCAAGTTAATTGATTACCATTAATAATTAAATTTTTGTGGTGTTGCTAATTTAGTAGCATTAAATTCAAGAGGAACATTGCTATCTAATACTGCACCTGAGGCAGTTACCAAGCCACGAGCAACAATTTTAAAATTAACTACAGATTCTATTGTTTTATTTGTCATTTTTGATAAATCAACAAAGAATGTTGTTTCCTTTACTGTTGTAGCTATTTCTACATCATCAGCAAGTAAAGCATAGCTTGATGCACCAACACAGGCATTAAATGAAACTGATATTTGATTTTGCTCCAATGGTCTATTAGTTAGTTTATGATTTGTTGGCGTTGCTAATCTCTTAACAGAATAAGCATTACTATATTTTTGATTCATAAATTCCACCCTCACCAAGAGATGTAGCCTTTACATAAACAAGATAATCACCCGCATCAGCAAAATCATAATTGTATACAAATGTTTCACTACCAACAGACGTTGTATGAACAATATTATCATCCTTAGTAATTTTTAGTTCATAGCCAGCACAGCCAGTAACCTGATTCCAACGAATTACTCCATCACCAAAGCTTACAACTTGACTTCTTAAAATATTTATAGTTATTTCATTAGACCAATGAGAAAAAAATAGAAATCACTATCACCTATTGGTAAAATTTGAATACGATAGCTATTACCACTTGCTAAAGAAGCATATTCATTTGTTGCTAATTCTTCATTATTAACAATACCATTGATTTTTATCTTATATCTAACAGCATTCGAAGAAGCTGTCCATACAAGCTTACCATCAACAACATTTAGTCCCTCAATTGGCGCAATATATTTATATGTTTTAGCCTCAGAAAAAGCTGAATCATATATTTGCTTACTCATATCGCCAATAGCTTTAACAGAAACCTCGAAATCTTGATTTCCTGCTGCATATGCATATTTATTTGTAGTTGTTTTAAATTCCTCATTACCAATCTTTATAACATGTGATGAAGCATTATTGACCTTTTCCCAAGTAAAGCTTTCAGAATCATACATTAAATTCTTTGGAGCGCCCAAAATAGAACCACTTATTGCTTCACTCCAAATTGAATAATAAGGAATGTTACCATCTGTACTTTCAGCTTGACCCTTTAAAGCTCTAACCTTATATGAGAAAGATCCTTCTTCTGTTTTATAGCTATTTGTTCCTACATTTTCAGAAACAATATTGCCATTATACATAACAGCATATTTTTCAGCAGAATCTAGGGCATCCCATGTTAATAAACCATTCTCAATTTTTAAATTAAGAACCTGTCCGATATTAGTAAAGCGCATAGAGTATGTAGGATTTTTATCACTTCCATCCTTAATTACTGCCTCAATAGAAAAATCAAAATCCGCACCATTAGAATTATATCTATAGGATACCATTCCCTCTGCTTGGCTCACAATAAATTCAGAGCCTTCATTAATCTTAAGTTTATAATTCTTAGCGTTTTTTTAACACTACTCCAGGTTATTGTCTCACCATTATAGGTAAGATTTGTTATACTCTTTGCTCCTGATGTTTCTCTATTGCAGGCAACTAATAACCCACCCCAAAAAACACTAAAGACAAACATAATAACAATTAAAAAATTCTTTTTTTTCATATTACCTCATCCTCACATAATAGTAGTATAAGATTTAATACTACTATTCTAGATTTTTTTATATCTTGATTCTAGTAACAAGATTATTAATTATTGATAACTCCAGATTTTATCAGCAAACACTGACCACTTATCAGCAATTTTATATTGATCTAATACTTCAGCTGTATTTTTTTGATATAAATAGTAAAATCATCAGCTACACCAACAAATACATCTTCACCTAGGCTTGGTGGTGCACACTCTAATATAATAGAAGCTAGCTTATCACAATTATAAAAAGGCCTTATCACTAATTTCTGTTACATTTTTTTACTAATAGTTACTTTTTTTCTATATCAGAAAAATGAAAAAGGCATTTTCAGATATTTTAATAATTTTTTTAGCATTAATTATTTCTGGTATTGTAACATTCTTATCGATACCAAAAATATTGCTTAATAGCATAACCATCATTATATTCCTCTAAGGCATAATCACCAAAAAAATTAAACCAATAGAATAAATTTTATCAGCTATTTGACGCCAATTTGTTGATGTTTGATAGCTTCTAATCATTTTACTTGTTACATATACAGAAAAAGAATCTGAAACATTTAAAAAGCTATCACTTGTAATTGTAGGTACTTTATCTAATTCAATCTTCATTGCTCTTAGGTTTTTACTACCACTAAAGGCCTTAGAACCAATACTAAAGGTGTTAGCACTACTATTTATAGTAACATTAATTAAATTATTACAATTTTTCAAAGGCTGATGCTTCTATTGATGATATTTTTCCACCTATCACAATTGAATTAATTTTTGTTCCACTAAAAGATCCTTCTGAAATCTTAATAGTTGATTGATCTATTTGATATGTATCACCACTCTTTTTAGTAGGATATTGGATTAAATATGTTGAATTACCAATTTTATAATATAAAAACTCCATCCATAGTTAAATATTTTTTTCATTTTCAACATCCACCTCAAATCCCTCTAAAGAACTCATATTTTTTTGAAAGCACCAGCACCAATATTTTTTTAATATTTTTTTAGTAATAATTATTTTATTGATACTAGAGCAATTTTCAAAAAGCATTTTTTTGCCTATTATTTCAAGTTCTAAAGGGAAAAAAACTATAGCTTCAAGGCTATTATCACCACTAAATACATTTTCTGGTAACTTTTTTTACTCCACTTGGAATATTAATTTTCTCCAATTTTATGCAATTTTCAAAAGCTCCAGTTCCTAATTCCTTTATTGACTGAGGAAGTAAAACTCTCTCAATTGTATTCGAGCTAATTTTATTAATTCTTGTTACATTTCTACCATAATAGCTATCAGGAATTATTATCTCCTTATCAGTACCAGAATATGATACTTCATATTCCTTATCATTTGTTGAAGCAATAGTTGAGAACTCAAGAACATTATTTGAGCCTTCTTTAAATTTTGAATATAAAAAGATAGTTTCTCCTAAATTTTCTGAAATAGTATAAGGATAAACTACAGGATTAAGTAGCGTAGAATCGAAATACCAACCCTCAAAACAATAATTATCCTTAATTGATGATGGAAGAATATTAATAGTTTCACCAACAGAATAAGAAACATTATTAACGCTGCTTCCATCTGTTATAAAATTAAATGTAACTATTTTCTCTGACCAGTGAGCATAAAGTGTTGTGCCAGTATCTGATAGAGGATATTTTTTTAGTAGAATAAGTATCGGTATCAGTTAAAAAAATTACCCTTAGAATCTGTGATTTGAGTATTTTTTTATCAGTAAACCAACCAGCAAATGAATAACCATTTTTTTATAGGAACAGGAAATCTTGAATTAATTTTTTTGATCATAAATAACAGAAACATCCTTAATAGTATTTTTGGGAAGTAGCATTTTGATAATCAAAAAAACAATTTTATAAGTATTTGCTTCAAAATGAGCATAGGCTACTAAAGGATATTCCTTTTTCCAAAGCATACCATTACTACTACCTTCACTATCAGTATAAACAGTTCCACCAACTTCTGCTGAATACCAGCCTAAAAAAGTATAACCAACCTTTTTGGCTATGCCAAAGGAAAATTCTTTGCCTATAATCACTGATTCCTCATCATATTTTTCACCATCAGCATATAAGGTTACACTATTCAATCACAAGCTGAGGTATTTATTATTGCAAATATTAAAATGACAAGATAAAAAAATAATTTTTTTAAGAATCTTTTCATATACTAAGTCTCCTCATACAATAGTTTGATATGTTCTTCTAATACCATATTATATGAACAAAATATTAAAAAAAATCGAGTGATCTTTGTTATAAGCTTATTAATAATTTATTCCTATTTAAAAATTTTTGTAAATATTGACATTTATTCACGTTTTAAATATAATAAAGATATATAGATGTCGTCTAATATGGTATTAGGCGACATTTTTATTTAACATTTTTCCAAGTTTATTCATCATTTCTTGTTTATGCTCCATAAGTGAATGAACATATCTATTTAAAGTAATAATAGCATTTTTTTATGTCCAAGTATTTCAGATAATGTTTTAACATCCATCCCACTTTCTAATGCTCTTGTTGCAAAAGTATGTCTTAAGGAATGAAAGCCTCTATGCTCAACATTCAATTTTTTTAACAATAATGCAAAGCTACGCTGATATGATCTTATTGTTACCATTTTCCCATTTTCTTCAATAACATATTTAGTTTTTAGATTTTTTTCTTCTTTAATCTTAGAATAGGAATTAATTGCTTAGGAATAGGAATCGTTCTTTTTGATGATTTAGTTTTAGGCTCAAAAATTAATCGACAATTGTTTTTACCATCATAGCAGGTTTTATTTACACTTATAAATCCTGATATAAAAATTTATATCATCCCAGGTTAATGCAAGCAATTCCCCAATTCTTAATCCCATATATAAGCATAATAAAAATTCCAAACATTTTATCACGCTTATCAGATAAAAATAGCTTGTTCAATTTTTTTCTTTGTTTCTATCAAATTAAAGCAGCTAACTTCAGATTCTTTTAATTTAGGTCGCTTTATTCTATCAGCTGTATATTCATTTATAATACCAATCCTAAACGCTGTTTTTAAGAGAATTCTGAACAATAGTAATAATCAAATTAACTGTACTTGCTGACAAACCACTTCCATTTAGCTTATTACCAATTTTTTTAATAATTCTGTAAAAAAATTTTTGTAATAATAATGGTTTAATTTCCATAATATCCAAATCACCAATTTTAGTAATTATATGATTATCTAACATTTGTTTATAATTTTCAAATGTCCTAGTTTTATTAGTAGGCTTTATATAACTATAAAGCCAAATTTCAATCCATTCTTTATATTTCATTTTCTTATCCTTTCTTTTTTTAGTTAAAAAGCCACATTATTTTGTGACTCTACTATCCTTATTTTAATTCATTTTTTTAATGATTTTAAAAAGCCTTAAACACTCTTTTCATAGGTCTGGCAAGCATCAGCTTGCAAAATAAAAATCATTAGTTTTTGTTTTGATACATCTATAAATGTAACATTATCTCTTCTTTCACCAAAAAACATACTTTAGATATAAAAACATATCCATTATAATCATATGTTACAACATCATACTCCCCATTTGTATGATTCTTAGGATTATCATAATAATATTTTTCAATTTTTTTCAAATACATGTGAAATATATCGTTCTTCAAAAAGCCTTTTCAATATATTTAGAATAAAAAAACATCTGAATCCATTATTTTTACGATAAATATTTAAAAAAATATACCTATAATAGAATAAAGATAAGTTATCCGAAATATAATAATTTGATTTTTCATTTTTTTCACACATTTTCGTTAAGGAGTTTTCATACTAATGTTCTTCCAATAAATTTCATTTAACTCGCTTCATTCCGACTCGGCTTTATCCAAGTTAATTTCATTTTAAAAAAACAAAAAAAGGAAACATCAACTATGACATTTCCTAATCAATCTTAATAATTTTCTTCCTTAATTTCAAAATATGCCTGAGGATGTGCACATACAGGACATATCTCTGGAGCCTTTGTTCCAATTACAATGTGACCACAATTACGGCATTCCCAAATTTTAACCTCACTACGCTCAAAAACACTAGAGGTCTCTATATTATTAAGTAAAGCTCTATAGCGTTTTTCATGTTCACGCTCAATTGCGCCAACAAGTCTAAATTTTTTAGCTAGAGCAGTAAAGCCTTCCTCTTCAGCCTCACGAGCGAATGTTTCATACATATCAGTCCACTCATAATTTTCACCAAGAGCTGCAGCCTTTAGGTTATCCATAGTATTTCCAATACCTTCAAGCTCCTTAAACCAAAGCTTAGCATGCTCACGCTCATTCTCAGCAGTCTTTAAAAAAATATTTGCTATTTGTTCATAGCCTTCCTTTTTAGCAACAGATGCAAAATAAGTATACTTATTTCTTGCCTCTGATTCTCCGGCAAAGGCAGCACGAAGATTTTGTTCAGTCTTTGTTCCGCTATATTTCATTATTTTATCTCCAATCGTCTAGTATACCTATATTATACAATATTTCTAATTTTATTTAAAGATATTAATTACTTCAATGAAATATTGAAGTAACTTCATAACTTACTTCAAAGCACTGATTTTACTTAAAAAATTGAAAAAGCTAGAATATATGAACAACTAAATAGGTTTAACCGCTGAGAAAGCCCAATATACTATTGATAATTTATAATAATATCTATTAAAAAAAGCCATCATTTTTAGATAGCTATTTGTTTATTTTTGTATTTTGTTTAGTTGTCACTTGGCTCTCCGAACAAAATTTGCATAAAATTTCTTCGTCCATAAAGTACACGAATAATATTTACTGTATGATTTTTCAATCTTGTAAAACGCCGTATAATTACCACAAATCAAAAAACGATAATTCGTTTCAAAGTCTACAATCGAAAAAAGAGGAGCACCACTTTCTGGATAGTCAGAAAGTTGTTTAATTTTCTCTATAATCTTTGCAACAACACTTTTTAGCTTGCTCACTACTAAATTCCTCAGAAATATATGATTTAGCCTGCTGCAAGTCTAAAATTGCTTCCTGTGAAAACTTTATTTCAGTCATTGAAAATACCTAACATTTTCTCAACATCAGCAATATTCGTCCATCCTTTTTCCTTCCCAGACTGTTCGCCTTTGGAAAGTTCACTCATTAGTTTAATCACAGCCTTTGTTTTTTCATATTCATCTATATCGACAATGGCATACCTACCCCTACCATTTTTTGTCAAGAATACAGGCTCTCCAACTGTAATGTCTCGCAATACCTCCGTATAATTTCTTAAATCAGACACTGGTTTTATATTTGGCATAACACTCACTCCTTTAAAAATTTGCTGTAATTATTATAACCTAATTTATCGTAAAAAAACAACAGCATATCTGAAATTTTCAATAATACTCTTCTCTTAAGTAATTATATTGTGTTTATTTTCAATTTAATAACCTTTAACTTATTTATAATTTCTTAATAAATAAAAAAATAGGACTTCAAGCTGAAATCCTATTTACTTATTATTTAACTTATTGACTTTAGTTATATCTACATATGTACTTAAATCTTTAAGCATATCATAATTATTCAAATTCAATTGTAGCAGGTGGCTTTGAGGTACAATCAAGCAGTACACGATTTACTCCACGAACCTCATTTACAATTCTACGAGAGACAATATCGATTACATCATAAGGAATTCTTGCCCAATCAGCAGTCATAAAATCTGATGTTAAAACTGCACGTAGGGCAATAGCATAATCATAGGTTCTTTCATCACCCATAACTCCTACGCTTTGCATATTTGTTAGGGCAGCAAAATATTGACCTAGGGTCTTATCAAGACCAGCCTTAGCAATTTCTTCACGATAAATATAATCAGCCTCTTGAACAATTTTAACCTTTTCCCTAGTAACCTCGCCAATAATTCTTATTCCAAGACCAGGGCCTGGGAATGGTTGACGATATACTAAATAATCAGGAATACCAAGCTCTAAGCCAACCTTACGAACCTCATCCTTAAATAAAAGACGAAGTGGTTCAACAATTTCCTTAAATGAGACAACACTTGGAAGTCCACCAACATTATGATGAGACTTAATAACAGCTGATTTACCAAGACCTGATTCAATAACATCAGGGTAAATAGTTCCTTGAACTAAATAATCAACCTCACCAATTTTTTTAGCTTCATCCTCAAAAACTCTAATAAATTCCTCACCAATAATTTTTCTTTTACGCTCAGGATCAACAACACCCTTTAATTTTTCATAAAAGCGTTCGCTAGCATCAACTCTAATGAAATTAAGATCATAAGGACCATGAGGACCAAAAACAGCCTCAACCTCATCGCCTTCATTTTTTCTAAGTAGACCATGATCTACAAAAACACATGTTAATTGCTTACCAACAGCTTTAGATAATAATACAGCAGCTACTGAAGAATCAACACCACCAGATAGGGCACATAATACCTTACCATTACCTATTTTTTTCTTTAAATTAGCTATTGTTTCCTTAGCAAATTCATGCATTTGCCAATCGCCCTTACATTCACATACATCCATAACGAAGTTTTTAAGCATTTTCATACCTTCCTCGCTATGCATTACCTCAGGATGGAATTGAACAGCATAAATATGATCATTATCATTTTCCATAGCAGCAATAGGACATACAGGCGTAGATGCTACATTATTAAAGCCAATAGGCATTTTAGAAATAAAATCTGTATGACTCATCCAGCATACTGTATCATCAGATACATCACTAAAAAAATTTTTTTGAATTCTTTTTTTAACGCTTACAAGAGTTTTTTTCCATATTCACTTACGGGAGCCTTCTTAACCTCACCACCTAAAAAGATGAGCAATTAATTGAGCACCATAGCAAATACCTAGAATAGGAACGCCAAGCTCAAATATTTTTTTATCACAAAGAGGAGAATCATCCTTATAAACACTATTTGGACCACCAGTAAAAAAATTATTCCTTTGGGATTTAATTCCTTTATTTTATCAAGAGAAAGTGTATAAGGATAGACCTCACAATAAACATTTAATTCTCTAACTCTTCTTGCGATTAATTGATTATATTGACCACCAAAGTCTAAAACAATAATCTTCTCATTTTTCATATATAAATCCTACTTTGTATAATTTGGAGCTTCAACAGTAATATCAACATCATGAGGATGTGATTCTCTTAAGCCGGCATTAGTAATTCTAATAAATTTAGCATCTGTTTTTTTAAATGACTAATATCTGGAGTTCCACAGTAACCCATACCAGAACGAATTCCACCACATAATTGATAAATTGTATCAGCAAGTGGTCCCTTATAGGCAACTCTTCCTTCAATTCCTTCAGGAACTAACTTCTTAGCAGTTGTTTCCTTAGCTTGGAAATAACGATCAGCTGATCCTCTCTTCATAGCAGCAAGAGATCCCATACCTACATAAACCTTAAATCTACGACCCTGGAATACAACCTCATCACCAGGTGCCTCACTACAGCCTGCAAGCACAGATCCAAGCATAACGCAATCAGCACCAGCAGCTAAAGCCTTAACAATATCGCCACTAAATTTAATACCACCATCAGCAATTACACAAATACCCTTATCCTTACAATATTCATAAACATCACCAACAGCTGTAATTTGAGGAACACCAACACCAGCAACAACACGAGTTGTACAAATACTACCAGGACCAATACCAACCTTAACAGTATCAGCACCAGCATTAATTAACTCCTCTGCTGCTTCCTTAGTTACAATATTACCAGCAATTAATCCTAAATTTGGATAAGCATTTCTAATTTTTCCTTACTGTTTCAATAATATTTTTAGAATGGCCATGAGCACTATCAACTGTAATAACATCAACACCAGCCTTAACTAAAGCCTCAACTCTTTGCATTGTATCAGGACCAACGCCTACAGCAGCACCACAACGTAATCTACCACGCTCATCCTTACAAGCATTAGGGAAATTAGTAGCATTATCAATATCCTTTGAAGTAATTAAGCCAACAAGCTTATTATTATCATCAACAATTGGAAGCTTTTCAATACGATGCTCCCATAATATTTTACCAGCCTCCTCTAAAGAAGTACCAGCCTTAGCAGTAACAAGATTATCCTTGGTCATTATCTTACTGACAAGGGTATCATCTACAGGAAGATATTTCAAATCACGATTTGTAACAATGCCAACTAAAATACCATCCTTATCAACAACAGGAAGACCTGAAATCTTAAATTTCTTTAAAATTTCATGAGCCTCAATAATAGTTTGATTTTCATTTAGAGTAATAGGGTTAGAAATCATTCCACTTTCATTTCTCTTAACTAAATCAACCTCATTTGCTTGAGCTTCAATTGACATATTCTTATGAATAAAGCCAATTCCTCCCTCACGAGCTAAAAGCAATTGCAAGCTTAGATTCAGTAACTGTATCCATTGCCGCACTAATAATAGGAATATTTAATACAATATTCTTTGTTAAATGTGTCTTAAGTGAAACTTGTCCAGGAAGTATTTCACTTTTTTGTGGGATTAATAAAACATCATCAAAGGTTAAACCTGTTCTTATATTATCAAAATTCATCTGCTATTCCTCCAATTCAGCACGTTTATAGATGAAATCAACGTTTTTATAATAATAATCTAATGTAAAAACAATTGTCAAGTTCCTCATTAGTTAAATTCTTTTTAACTTCTTCATTTTTCTCTTAAAAAGCTCTTGATAATCAAGACCTTCATTATAAGCCTTCATAGCAATAGGCTGAACTAAATCATAAGCACTCTCACGAGATAAACCCTTAGAAATTAAAGCATTCATTACTCTTTGAGCAAATATTACCTTGTGAGTTAAATAAATATTTTTTTAAGCATTTGTTCAGGATAAACAACCAAATTTTCTAAAATATTTTTAAAACGATTAAGCATATAATCAAGAAGCATAGTTGCATCGGGAAGAATAATTCTTTCTGTTGAGGAATGAGAAATATCACGTTCATGCCATAAAGCAACATTCTCATATGAGGTAGCCATGTAGCCTCTTAATACTCTTGCACAACCAACAATATTTTCACTACCGATAGGATTACGCTTATGAGGCATTGCTGAAGAGCCCTTTTGCCCCTTAGTAAATGCTTCCTCAGCCTCATGAACCTCTGTTCTTTGAAGATTTCTAATTTCAAAGGCCATTTGTTCAATACTAGCCCCAATTAAAGCAAGCGTTGCAATATAGTAGGCATGTCTATCACGCTGTAATACCTGAGTTGAAACATTAGCTGAATCAATACCTAAATTCTTGCATACAAAATATTGAATAAATGGTGGAATATTAGCAAAATTACCTACAGCTCCACTCATTTTTCCTGCCTCAACACCCTTAGCAGCCGCATCAAATCTTTCTAAATTACGTTTCATTTCCTCATGCCATAAAGCCCATTTTAAACCAAAATAGGTTATATCAGCATGAATACCATGAGTTCTACCAATACAAGGAGTTTTCTTATATTTTAAGGCCTGCTTCTTTAAAACATCCATAAATGCTACTAAATCAGCACGAATTATTTCATTAGCCTGCTTTAATAAATAGCCATTTGCTGTATCAACAACATCAGTTGATGTTAAGCCATAATGAACCCACTTTTTTTCATCTCCAAGAGATTCAGAAACACAACGTGTAAATGCTACAACATCATGCTTTGTTTGCAACTCAATTTCTGAAATACGTGCACAATCAAATTTAGCATTCTTTTCGATTTTATCTACATCATCCTTAGGAATAATCCCAAGCTCACTCCAAGCTCTGCATGATAAAATTTCCACCTTTAAATAAGCATTAAACTTATTTTCATCTGTCCAAATTTGACGCATTACCTTTCTACTATAACGCTCTATCATAAACTAATCCTTTCTTTCCATATGCTTTAAATATAAATTTAAGGTATTTTCTAAAAAGACAACAAATGGTCATCGGTCCTACACCACCAGGAACCTTTGTAATATATGAGGTCTTTGGTTCAACATTATCAAAATCAACATCACCACATAGCTTACCTGTTAGTGGATCCTTATTAACTCCAACATCAATAACAATCGCACCATCCTTAACCATATCTGCCTTAATATATTTAGGCTTACCAATAGCAACAACTAAAATATCTGCCTCTTTAGTTATTTCGCCTAAATTCTTTGTTTTGGAATGGCAAATCGTAACAGTTGCATTTGCATCAAGTAATAGCTTTGCAACTGGCATGCCAACTATGCTGCTTCTACCAACAACACAAACTCTTTTGCCACTAATTTCTATTTTCTTACTTTCTAATATTTCCATAATGCCTCTTGGAGTACAAGGAATTACTCCAAAGCGACGTTCATATAGGGCACTAACATTAAGTGGATGAAAGCCATCAACATCCTTTTCATAAGAAATTCTTGTTATGACCCTTGTTTGATCAATATGCTTTGGAAGTGGTAATTGAACTAGAATGCCGTCAACTAAATCATCATTATTCAATTCATCAATTAGTTTTAATAATTCTTCTTCAGTTGTATTACTATCCATTATAATAGTAGTATTAGTAACACCAATTTCTAAAGAGGCTTTTTCCTTACCCTTTACATAGGATTTACTAGCCTCATCATCACCAACAAGGATAACTACTAAATGAGGAGCTCTACCATATAGCTTATTATATCTTTCAATATCTAGCTTCATTTCCTCTTTTATTTTCTTTGCAAGTAGCTTTCCACTTATTATTTCACCCATAATTTTAACTCCTATTTTCTATTTTTTTAAAGGCATAATGACCAATATCACTTCGATAAAATAAATTATCGCATTTAATTTTTTTAACCATTTCATTAGCCTTTTTATTAGCTTCCTTTAAATTAGAGCCAAGGGCAACACAAATTAAAACTCTACCACCATTAGTATAAAATTTACCATCCACAAGCTTTGTTCCCATATGAAATACATTAGGCATATTTAATCCTTCAATTAAAAAATTCTTCTCATATTTCATTGGATAGCCCTTAGATGCTAAAACAATACCTATAGCTTGATGCTCACTCCAAACAAGATTAGGCTTCTTACCTGCTAAAAGATCAATAAATGCTTTATATAAATCACTTTCTAATCTTGGTAGGACAACCTCAGTTTCAGGATCTCCAAATCTAGCATTAAATTCAATAACCTTAATACCATTTTTTGTTTTCATAAGGCCACCATATAATACGCCTGTAAAAGGAACACCCTCTAAGACCATAGCCTTTGCCATCTTTTTCATAATGTGCTCTAATGCGTATTGTCTTTCTTCTTCTGTAATAAAAGGAAGAGGGCTATAAGCACCCATACCACCGGTATTAGGTCCTTGATCATTATCATATGCTCTTTTATGATCCTGAGCAAGCTCTAATGGATAAACCTTATCCTTATTTACAAGACACATAAATGAAAATTCAGGACCCTCTAAATAATCCTCAATTACAACTCTGCCCTTACCAAAGGTATTGTCAACAAGCATTTCTTTAAGACCATCAAGTGCCTCTTTTTCATTCATTGCCACAATAACGCCCTTACCAGCAGCAAGACCATCATATTTTAATACAATAGGTGCTCCATGACTTTTAACATAAGACATAGCCTCATCATAATTATCAAAGGCTTCATATTTAGCAGTAGGAATATTGTATTTAAGCATTAGCTTTTTAGCAAATTCTTTACTAGATTCTATTTGAGCTGCCGCCTTTGTTGGACCAAAAATTTTAAGACCATTAGCCTTAAATTCATCAACAACACCAACACTAAGTGCAGCTTCAGGTCCTACGACCGTTAAATCAATTTGCGTTTCCTTGGCAAATTTAACTAAATTTGTAACATCAGTTTCTTTAATATCAACAAGCTTTGCAATCTCACTAATTCCTGCATTTCCTGGTGCCGCATAAATTTCATCAACAAGAGGAGATTTTTTTAAGCTTGCAATAATTGCGTGGCATCTTCCACCACTACCAATAACAAGTACCTTAGCCATTAGTGCTTAAAATGACGCATACCTGTAAATAGCATGCTAATTCCAAATTCATTTGCGGCCTTAATACTATCCTCATCTCTTACTGAACCACCAGGCTGAACAATAGCCTTAACACCATTTTCATGAGCATATTTTACACAATCATCAAATGGGAAGAATCCATCAGATGCCATAACTAAATCTGATGTAAAGCCTAAAGCATGAGCCTCCTCGATTGCAAGATGTGCTGAACCAATTCGATTCATTTGACCAGCACCAATTCCTAGAGTTTGTCCATTTTTAGCAATTACAATAGCATTACTCTTGACATGCTTAACAATTCGCCAAGCAAAATTCATATCAGAAATTTCTTCATTTGTTGGCTTAGCATCTGTTACACACATATCAGCTATAATATCCTTTGTAAACTTCTCACTATCAAAGTCTTGAACTAAATAGCCACCACAAACTGAAACAATTTGCTTATCAGAAATGGTATCATCATAATTCATACTAACCTCTAATAGTCTAACATTTTTCTTTTTACAAAGAACCTTTAAAGCCTCATCACTAAATTTGGGAGCCATAATAACCTCAAGGAAAATTGCCTTCATTTCTAAAGCCATTTCCTTAGTTACCTCACAATTAGTTGCAACAATTCCACCAAAAATAGATGTTGTATCAGCTTCATAAGCCTTTCTCCATGCTGTAAGTCCATCACTAGCTATAGCTGCTCCACATGGATTCATATGCTTTAAAGCAACACAAAATGGCGTTCTAAATTCTTTAACAATACTTAAGGCGGCATTAGCATCCTGAATATTATTATAGCTTAGCTCCTTACCATTTAATTGCTTGGCACAGCTTAAATTAAAATTAGGATTTTTGCTAGATTGATAGAATGCAGCCTTTTGATGAGGATTCTCACCATAGCGTAGATCACAAACCTTTGATGCCGTAATATGTAGCTCATCACTAACATTACAAACCTTAGCTAAATAGCTTGAAATCATTGTATCATAATTTGCAGTATGTGTGAATACCTTATAGGCCAAATATTGACGAAATTCAAAGGTAGTATTTCCGTTTTCCTTTATTTGCTCTAAAGCCTTAGCATAATCATTTGGATTACATAAAACTGTAACTGAAGCATAATTTTTAGCAGCACTTCTTAGCATTGAAGGTCCACCAATATCAATATTTTCAATTGCATCCTCTAATGTATGATTAGGATTTGCAATTGCTTTAGCAAAAGGATATAAATTAACACAAACTAAATCTATATAAGAAATGTCATTATCATCTAAATCCTTTTTTTATGAGATGCAAGATCTCTTCTTGCAAGAAGTCCACCATGGATTTTTAGGATGTAGAGTTTTTACTCTACCATCACAAATTTCCGGAAATCCTGTTACATCTGATACTGATGTAACTAAAACACCAGCCTCACGAAGCATTTTCATAGTTCCTGAGGTTGAAATTATTTCATATCCTAATTTTTCAAGCTCCTTAGCAAACTCTACTACATTAGTTTTTATCACTAACACTTATTAAAGCTCTCATTATATTTCTCCTTTAAGTATTCTTTCAATAGTAATTGGGTAATATTTATGCTCTAAATCATGAATTTTAGTTTCAATAGACTCTAAGCTATCATTATCATCAATATGGAAGGCCCTTTGCTCTAAAAATTATGCCACCATCTATTGTTTCATCTATATAGTGAATAGTTATTCCAAAAACCTTAACACCAAAATTATAAGCATCTACTATAGCGTGAGCCCCTTTAAATGAAGGAAGAAGGGCTGGATGAAGATTAACAATTTTTCTTACCAAATTTATTAATAAAATTTGCAGAAAGAATACGCATATAGCCAGCAAGTACTACCAATTCAATTTCTTCTTTTTTTCTAATTCTTTTTAATATCAAAGCTTCATATTCACTTTTCTTTTTTTATAATCCTTAGGATTAAAAAAATAAATAATTTATGATTGTGATTATTAGCTCTTTTGATAACATAAGCATTTGGGTTATCAACAACCACAAGGGCAATATCAGCATGAAGGCTATCATTTTTTTTATAGTCTCTACAATAGCCTCATAATTTGTTCCACTGCCTGAAGCAAAAACAGCTATTTTTTTCACTTTATTTCCACTCCAGCCTTATCAGAAACATAGCCAATTTCATAGCACTTACGATTATGCTTATTTAAGATTTCTATAACCTTATCCTTATCAGAGGCATTAATCTCTAAAACCATACCAATGCCCATATTAAAGATATTAAACATTTCACGATGATTAACATTACCATTTTTTTCTAAAAATTTAAAAATAGGTAAAATTGGCCAGCTGCCTTCATTAATAACAATACCTTGACCATCCTTTAAAAATTCTTGGAATATTTTCGTCAAAGCCACCACCAGTTATATGGGCAACACCATGAACATCAACATTTCTAATAACATCTAATACCTCTTTACAATAAATATTAGTAGGTGTTAATAAAACCTCACCTAAAATACCATTTAATTCTTCATAATATTTATGATAATCTAGGGCAGCATCCTTAATAATTTTTCTAACCAAACTAAAGCCATTAGAATGAACACCACTTGATGGAATACCAATTAAAATATCACCAACACTTGATTTACTTCCATCAATTAGCTTACTTTTAGAAACAACACCAGTAGTAAATCCTGCAATATCATATTCACCCTTAGCATATAAGCCAGGCATTTCGGCAGTTTCGCCACCAACAAGAGCACATCCAGCCATAATGCAGCCATCAGCAACGCCCTTAACAATTTGTTCAACCTGAGCAGGATCGTTATGACCAACAGCTACATAATCTAAAAATATTAAAGGCTCAGCTCCCTGTGCTAAAACATCATTAACACACATCGCAACTGCATCTATACCAACACTATCATGCTTATTCATTTCAAAAGCCACCTTAAGCTTAGTACCAACGCCATCAGTTCCTGATACTAAAATTGGCTCACTAACATTTAAAGCACTTAAATCAAACATTCCACCAAATGAACCAATATTTCCCATACAGCCTAAACGATTAGTTGAAGCTACATGCTTTTTAATTCTTCTTACAACCTCATAGCCGGCCTCTAAATTTACACCAGACTCCTCATATGTTTTTGAACCCATAATTTAACCTCTAAAACTTTCCATCTTTATTTGCTTCTTCTTTAGTTTGATATAATTCAGTTGGATAATGTCCTGTGAAGCAGGCAAGACATAGTTCACTTCTTTTCGCAGCCTCATATAAAGCCTTAGTTGATAGGAAATCAAGTGAAGTAGCACCAATATATTCTCTAACCTCTTCAATACTCTTATGAGCACTAATTAGCTCCTCATAGGTTGAGATATCAACACCATAGAAGCAAGGATTAGTAATTTGTGGTGAAGCAATTCTTACATGAACCTCAGTTGCTCCAACCTCCTTAAGCAACGCTACAATTCTTTTTAGAGGTTGTACCTCTAACAATTGAATCATCAATTAAAATAACTCTCTTTCCTCTTATAATACTACTTACAGCTGAAAGCTTCATTCTTACGCCCTTTTCTCTTAATTCCTGAGAAGGCTCAATAAATGTTCTTCCAACATATTTATTTTTTTAATTAAACCCATTTCATAAGGAATACCACTTTCCTCAGAATAGCCTATAGCAGCAGAAAGAGAAGAATCAGGAACACCAATTACGATATCAGCATCAGTTTTATTTTGTCTATATAATAATCTTCCGCTTTCCTTACGAAAGGCATGAACATTTCTTCCCTCGATATCACTATCTGGTCTAGAAAAATAAATATATTCCATAGCACACATTTTATGCTTTTTTTATATTTAGAATATTGATAAGAATGAATACCATCCTTATCAATCATAACGACCTCACCAGGTTCAATATCACGAATATATTTAGCATTAACAACCTCAAAAGCACAGGTTTCACTGCTTATTACATAACCATCCCCAATTGAACCAATGCTCAAAGGTCTAAGACCATATTTATCTCTACAAGCATATAGCTTGTCCTTTGTTATTATAACAAAGCTAAATGCCCCCTCAAGCATATTTAAAGCATCAATTATGGCATCAATTCTTCTTTCCTCATTAGTTGTCTTTTTCATTAGATGAGCTAAAATCTCACTATCAGAGGTTGATTGAAATAGGCTTCCTCTATCCTCTAAATATCTTTTAAGCTCACGTGAATTAACTAAATTACCATTATGTGCTAAGGCAAAATCACCAGTATGATGGCGAAACATAAATGGTTGAACATTATCAAGACCACCACCACCTGTAGTAGAATATCTAACGTGTCCAATTGCCATATTACCAGGTAATGCCTTTATATTATTCTCATTAAAGACCTCAGTAACAAGACCACAGCCCTTAAATCTTTTCATATTTCCTGCATCAACACTAACGATGCCACAGCCCTCTTGACCACGATGCTGAAGAGAATGAAGTCCAAAATACACTAAATTAGCTGCATCCTTAACATTATAAACTCCAAAAAAACTCCACATTCCTCATGAAGACTACTATCAAATAAAAAAATTACTCATATTACTTTAAAACACTAGATAATCTTCTATCAATTTCTTCATATGCCTCGATAACATTACCAAGATCTCTACGGAAGCGATCCTTATCAAGCTTCTCGTTTGTTTTAGAATCCCATAAACGACAAGTATCAGGAGATATTTCATCAGCTAAAAACAATTTCTCCATCAGCTGTTTTACCAAATTCAATCTTAAAAATCAACTAAAGTAATATTTGCTGAAGCAAAAAAATATCCTTTAATGCTTCATTAACACGTCTTGTTAAATCATAAATTTGCTCAAGCTCATCATAAGTTGCAGCACCAAGTGCTACAGCATGATGATCATTAATCATTGGATCACCAAGCTCATCATTCTTATAACAAATTTCATAAATAGTATTACTAGGCTTTGTACCCTCAGGAATTCCTAAACGCTTAGACATAGAACCAGCAATAATATTACGAACAATAACCTCAAGTGGGAAAATTGTTACCTTCTTGCATAATTGCTCACGCTCATTAATTGTCTCAATATAATGAGTTGGAATACCTCTTTTGATTAATTCCTTATAAATCATTGTTGTAATCTTATTATTTAAAAGGCCCTTTTTACCAATTGAAGCCTTCTTAATTCCATTAAAGGCAGTAGCATCATCCTTATAATGCATAATAATTACATTTGGATCATCTGTTTTAAATACCTGCTTTTGCTTTTTCCTTCATATAGCATTTCTAATTTAGTCATTTTAATATCTCCTTAATTTTTTTTAAAATATGAAACTGCATTTTTCAAATATATTTTGGTTTTTTTATTACCACTTATATTCTTGTAGATATTATTTTCATATCTTTCAGAATGTCCCATTTTACCAAGAATCAAGCCATCACCTGAAACAATACCTTCAATTGCATAATTACTACCATTTGGATTATATGGTGACTCAAGTGTTTCTTTTTCTTTATCATCAACATAGCAGAAGGCTACCTGACCATTGGTAAATAGCTTTTTAGCTAATTCATCACTTACAACAAATTTACCTTCACCATGGCTTACCGCAATGCTATGAATTTCTCCAGTTTCATAGCCCTTCAGCCAAGGCGAATTATTACTCATAACCTTAGTAGAAACAATTTGAGAAACGTGTCTATTAATATCATTTCTAAATAAGGTAGGGCTATTCTTAGTAACCTCACCAATCTTACCATCAGGTAAAAGACCTGATTTAATTAAAGCCTGGAAGCCATTACAAATACCAAGAATTAAACCACGGCGAGCAATTAAACGATTAATAGCGCTCTTAATAAGCTCATTATTTAATACACAGGCAATAAATTTACCACTGCCATCTGGCTCATCACCTGCACTAAAGCCACCTGATAAAACAAAGATATCAGCCTCATCAATCTTTAATGCCATTTGCTCAATACTATAATTAATATCTTCTGTAGTTAAGTTTCTAAATACAAAGCTTTCTACTAAAGCTTTCGCTCTTCTAAAGGCCTTAGCTGTATCATAGTCACAATTTGTTCCTGGGAATACGGGAATGAATACCTTAACCTCATCCTTATTATTTAAGGTCTTAACCTCATTTGCTTTAAAACAATTAAGATTCAATTTATCATTAATAGTATCAAGCTTATCCTTATAAACAGCAGTAAATCTCTTTCGATTACATTGGAATGCTTCCTCTATTGTAATTACTTCATTATTAATAATTAAATTGTCATTAATAGTTTTACCTAAATAAATAGCAAATTCATTATCAAGTAAAAGTATCTGCCTCAACAATAAATGAACCATAGCTTAAATCAAATAATAAATCTTCAGTAATTTTAATATCACAGCCAATACCATTACCAAAGCTCATTTTAGCAATTGCTTCAATTGCCCCACCAAAGCCTAAGGCATAAGCCGAAATGATATTTTTATTTTCAATATTTGTTGATACATAATCAAAGATTTTCTTTAGCTCTTCAATATTTGGTAAATAATTCTTCTTTGGATTGTGCTTAATTAAATAAACATAGCTTCCAGTCTTCTTAAATTCTGGAGAAATAACATTATTAGCATCTACCATTGTTATACCAAACGCCATAAGCATTGGTGGAACATTAATATGCTCATAAGTTCCACTCATTGAATCCTTACCACCTATTGAAGGAAGATGAAGGTCATTTTGAATTTGAATAGCACCAAGTAAGCTTGCAAGAGGCTTACCCCATGATAAATCACTAGTCATTCTTTCAAAATATTCTTGATAAGAAAAACGCATTTTATCATATCTTGCTCCAGCAGCAACTACCTTACTAACAGCCTCAATAACACTATACATTGCTCCATGATAAGGGCTCCATTTAAAAAAATATTAGGATTATAACCATAAGCCATTATTGATGCATCATCTGTGAAACCATCAACAGGTAGCTTTTTGAACAGAAACTTGGGTTTCTGTTCTTTTGGTATTACCACCAAAAGGCATTAAAACAGTTGAATTACCAATTGTAGCATCAAACATTTCAATTAAGCCCTTTTGACTTGTTACATTCATATCATTTAAGGTAGTAAATATCTTTTCCTTTAAATTGCCATTTAGCTTATTCTTAAAAGGATTTTCGTCGCTAACAGAAGCAATTTTAGCTTTAGCATAATGAGTAGCTCCAGCACTATCAATAAAGCTTCTCTTTAAATCAACAACAGCCTCACCATTATAATACATTATCATACGCTCATCACTAGTAACATCAGCAACATAAGTCACCTCAATATTTTTCTTCCTTAGCGTATTTAATAAATAAATCCATATTTTCTTTAGTTACAACAACAGCCATTCTTTCCTGTGATTCTGAAATTGCTAGCTCTGTTACATTTAAGCCACTATATTTTGTAGGAACTCTATCAAGATAAATATGAAGGCCAGAGGCAAGCTCACCAATAGCTACACTTACACCACCAGCTCCAAAAATCATTACTTTTTTTTAATAATTTTTTTGTAACTTCTTTTCTTTTAAATAAATGGCAAATCTTTCTTTCCTCAGGAGCATTTCCCTTTTGAACCTCAGATGAACAAACCTCAATAGATTTTTTTCATTATGCTCCTTAGATGAACCTGTAGCACCACCAATACCATCTCTTCCTGTTCTTCCGCCAAGAAGTAAAATAACATCACCAGCTACTGGCTCTTCTCTTATAATATTAGATGCCTTTACAGCACCTACAACAGCACCAACCTCTAATCTTTTAGCAACATAGCCTTCATCATAAATCTCCCTTACATGAGTTGTAGCAAGACCAATTTGATTTCCATATGATGAATAACCACTTGCAGCCTTAGTTGAAATAATTCTTTGAGGAAGCTTACCATGCATTGTTTCACTAACGCTTTGATAAATATTTCCAGCACCAGTAACACGCATAGCCTGATATACATAAGCTCTACCTGAAAGTGGGTCTCTAATTGCTCCACCAAGGCAGGTTGAAGCACCACCAAATGGTTCAATTTCTGTAGGATGGTTATGAGTTTCATTTTTAAATTGTAATAACCACTTTTCTTTTTCACCATCAACCGTAACATTAACAAAAATTGAACAGGCGTTATTTTCAGTTGATTCCTCTAAATCATCTAAATAGCCATTCTTTTTAAGATATCTTGCAGCAATACAAGCCATATCCATTAAGCAAACATTTTTATATTTTTCTCTATTTAATTCCTTACGCATTTTATAATATAAATCTAATGATTCCTCTATTTCACTTTTTGATGAATGATTCCTCAATATCTATTTCTAAAAGCTTAGTATTAAAGGTTGTATGACGACAATGATCTGACCAATAAGTATCTAAAATTCTAATTTCTGTTTCATTTGGCTCTCTACCCTCAGATTTAAAAATATTTAATAACCTCATAAAGATCATCCTTATTCATCGCAAGTCCGTATTCCTTTATAAAATTATTAACCTCATTATCATTCATTTTTGTAAAGCCCAAAAGCTTTTTTTACAGGCTTAACAACTACATCATCATTTAAAGATAAATTGTTTAAATTCTTTTCACGAGCCTCAACAGCATTTATATAATATTTTTTTAATTCTAGCTAAGTCATCATTTGTAATACTATCATCAAAAAAATAATTAGCTTACCACTTTTTAATTTCAACATTAGCACTTGGCTCAACAAGCATTGTACAGGCCTTAGCGCTTGATGCTCTTTGGTCAAATTGACCAGGTAGAAATTCTACCGCTAAATATAAACTATTACCAAAATCAATCTCATCATAAACATTATCAGTTACAATTTCACCAAAAACCTGATATCTTGTTTTATTTAGTAGCTCCTTACTAAAGCCAAATAAATCATAAACATTAAGTAAACGTAATTTCTTAATATTTAATCCTAAATTTAAATTAAGATCATCCTTAAGGCATTTAGCCTCAACCTGATAACCATCCTTTTTTTCAACATAAATACGATTCTTTTTCCATTTTAAGCTCCTAAATAAAAATATTTTTTATATTTTTGATTATAATCATCTAAGCTAGTGTTAGTAAAAGTTATATGCCCCATTTTACGCTTTGGTCTTGATTCCTTTTTATAATAATCATGCCAAAAGCCAAATGAACATTTATTTTCTAAATCTTCACCTAGAACATTCTTCATTACCGTTTTAGAAACAAGCTTAGGCTCAATAAGAGGCAGCTTTAGTAAAAACCTAGCAAGCTCCTCATATTGGCTAATATTACAGCCCTCAATAGTATAATGGCCACTATTATGAGGACGAGGTGCCATTTCGTTAAAAATAAATTTCGCCATCCTTAACAAAAATATTCAATTGCTAGAATACCATAATAGTTACATGAATTCATAAATGCCTTAGATTTATTTATAAGCTTTTTCGCTTATTGAATCATCTAAAAAAACCAGCAACTGATAAATCTAAAAATTCCATCCTTATGAATATTATAGCTAGGAGGAAAAAGCGACAATCTCTTTATCATCTCTAACTAAAAATAACACTAGCCTCGTAATCATATTTTAGATATTTCTCTAAAATACCTTCGCCACCTAAATATTTAGAAACTAAAGGTAAATCCTTATCACCTCTTAAAACAACCTGTCCATGACCATCATAGCCAAGTGTTGTTGTTTTATAAACACAAGGATAGCCAATTTCACTAATTCCCTTTAGCAAATCATCTTTATTTAATATCTTGTAAAATTCCACAGGACTTAAACCATTCTTTATAGCATTTTTCTTTTTTTCTCTGATACGATTTTGTGAATCAAATAATGGTCTAATTCCTTGAGGCAGATTATAATTTTCACTCAAATAAATTAAAGCCTTGGCATTTACATTTTTCAAATTCATAGGTTATAACATCAACTCTATCTGCAAGCTTCTTTAAATTAGCTAAATCATTATATTCACTTACAATTATTTCATCACATACATATTTACAGCTACATAATGGATTAGGATCTAAAGCAATTACATATGCATCATATTTTTTCAATGCCTCAGCAAGCATCATTCCCAGCTGACCGCCACCAATAATTCCTACTCTCATTTTTCTTCTCCTAAAAAAGAAAAACAGCACACTAAATGTACTGTTTTATTCCACCTTAAAAAAAGCAATATTCTGCTTTATTGCTCTTTCTTTATTAATATCTTGAATCATCATAAAAAAACTTCATATAAATCTCCGATCCAAGTAAGTCTCATATCTAATTTTCTTCTTGTAGTCCTAAAAATTAATGGTTTTAGGGTAGAGACTTGCTTACCATATTTAAGCTATTATACAAGAAATATAACTTAATTTTATCAAATATCTAATCAAAAGTAAAGTTAATAACGTTTTCTATAAGCTAGAGGCTAAAACATCATTTGTTTGCTTTTGACGATATTCTTGAAGCTTCAAGGAAAGCTTTTCATCACTTAAAGCTAAAATTGCGATAGCTGATAATGCAGCATTTTTAGCTTGGTTAATTGCTACCGTAAGGCAGGGTACGCCACCAGGCATTTGCACAATACTAAGCAATGAATCAAGTCCATTTAAAGCTCTACTTTTAACAGGAACACCAATTACAGGAATAGTAGTCATTGCGCTTACCATACCAGGCAAATGAGCAGCACCACCAGCTCCAGCAATAATTACCTTCAAGCCTCTATCCTTTGCCCCTTTTGCATATTCATACATTAAATCTGGCGTACGATGAGCACTAACAACCTTTTTTTCATAGCTAACACCAAATTCATCTAAAATCTTACATGCATCCTGCATTACCTCATAATCTGAGGTTGACCCCATAATTACTCCAACAGAAGTCATTTTAATTCTCCTTTAAAAGCTCTAATAGCTTTTCAGCAGCCTCTTGAGGACCAGATCTCTCATAGCCTTGAACCGCAAGCTTAGTATGTAATTCGCCAACTAATACCTTATTTTCAAAAAAAGCTTAGAAAAAAATAATTATTAATTAGCTTAGTGGTTTCCTTTTTGCTTTTTGAACAGGTCCAAATGGGTTAGCGAAGAATGATTCAACAAGACCAATTTCTTGAGTTGTTCCTTTAGCAAATCTTGCACCTCTAATAAATACCTTAGTTGCATCTAAAGAGCTATCAAAAATTGTTAATTCCTTAGTATCCTTATCGTAGTTATTAGCATAAAATACCATATCCACCTTATAACCACGCATTATTTCACTATAGGTTGCAACTGGAATAACAAGCCTTGAATTAGTTTGATTAGGATTCATAAAAATTGCTCTATCCATTTCATTATAGGCATAATCAGCAGCCATATCATCAAGTCTAACAAAGGCTCCTATTTCTGTACCATAGGCATAAACATCATTTCCAACCATTTTGAATGTACCCATATCATCAAAAATAGTTTTCATAGAAGCAATATCTTCACCTGCTGTTCTTGTTAAAGCCTCAAGTGATTCACTCTTACCAGCACCACTATCGCCAACAATAACAACATTTTTTTAGTCTTGCCATTTTTTTAAGTCTAATATTAACACAAGCACCATGAATAGGAAGATTTCCTTGACTAATCATTTTAACATTATATAGAGTTAATAGCATCTTCTTCATATAGCCAAAAATAATCAACACTAGAATTATGAGGAGCTATTCCTAAATAAATATCCTCTTCCTTATCATAATAGAAAACAGAATCGCCTTCCATTTCCGCACCAAAAATATACATTAAATCCGGCTTACGACCCTCGCAATCCTTTCTTGGAACAAAATCAAATAGATTGCATAAAGCAATACCATGAGCTAAGAAATCACGATGGAAATAAACATAAGCAAGGCTTCCACCAACATGAGCTGCATAACAAAAGAAATCATCAACATTTAAAGATATACGGTTAAGAGGTGATGTAAATACCTCTTGATAGGTACCAGTTCTCTTATTTTTAGCTGAATAAGCAATAAATGGTGGCTTGATAACAATTGATTCAATAAATGAGCAACCATTTAAAAAGCCATATTTACCCTTAGGATCAATATATTGAGTTGATAATAAAAGTGAAGCATTAGTACCAGCAGGTAGTTGACGATAAATAGAGAATGGCTTACCAGCAATCTTCTCGCAAATACCACGATATGTTGATAAAACAATATCATTAAATGCTTGAGTGGCATCTATAAAGTTAACACTTTCTACGTCATAAGCATTACTTTTGGCATACATTATGCCATAACGCTGTAATCTACGCCAATAATTATAGAAATCCTCTACTAAATTGAATAATTCATCTCTATCATCTAAATATTTTTTTTCATACATTGGAAAAATTCTTAACAATTTCATCAATACTAAATGTTAATAATAGCTGAAATAAAAACTATAAAATCCTCCTTAGGATTTGTAGATAATTCAACTACATTTATAATACCACTCATTGAAGCCTTATAGGCATGATCAATAAATCTACTCCATACCTCTTTAAAGCAATCACTATTTAAAAGCTCAGAGCCGCTCTTACAGTATCTTTGTGAAAAATTCATTAATAATAGCTTATCGCTTTTTATATATTCCTTATTAATCATATTATCCTCCTTTTAAAATAAGCCTACGCTTTTTTTCCATCTATAACATCCATTTTTTTAATGCTGCAGGTTCACTAGGAAGTCCTGGCATTGTTAAAATATCACCGGTTAAACAAACAATAAATCCTGCCCCAATTGCTGGCTTTAATTCTCTTACATTAAGTACAAATCCTTCAGGTCTAGCTAAAAGCTTAGGATTATCTGATAATGAATATTGAGTCTTAGCCATACAAATAGGTAATTTATCAAAACCATTACGCTTAAGCTGAGCCATTTGGGTTTTAGCAAGTGATGAAAAATTCAACATCCTTAGCTCCATAAATTTCAGTAGCAATTTTAACTATCTTCTTTTTAATTGTATCATTTTCATCATACAAATATGCAAATTTACCTTCATCATTTTTAATTTCTTCAATAACCTTTTCTGCTAAATCAAGACCACCATCACTACCTTTAGCAAAAACCTCAGATAGACTAATCTTAACATTATGTTCATTAGCCCATTCAATTAAACAATCTATTTCTGCTTTAGTGTCAGTAGCAAATTTATTAATTGCCACAACACTTCTAAGACCAAATTTATTAACATTTTCAATATGCTTTTCTAGATTTGTAATTCCAAGCTTTAAGGCTTCAACATTTTCTTTGGCTAAATCTTCCTTTAAAACTCCACCATGCATCTTAAGAGCTCTAATTGTTGCTACTATAACTACACATTTAGGATTAATACCAGCCTTACGACATTTAATATCAAAAAATTTTTCTGCACCTAAATCTGCTCCAAATCCAGCCTCAGTAACAACATAATCAGCTAAATGCGTTGCCATTTTAGTAGCTATAGCTGAATTACAACCATGAGCAATATTAGCAAATGGTCCACCATGAATTAAAGCAGGCGTATGCTCTAAGGTTTGAACTAGATTAGGCTTAATCGCATCCTTCATAATAAGTGTTACCGCACCAGCAATACCTAAATCATTAACTGTAACTGGGGTTTTATCATATTTATAGGCAACAACAATTTTACCAACACGCTCTTTAAAATCATCAAGTGAATTACTTAAGCATAAAACAGCCATTATTTCACTTGCAACAACAATATCAAAATGATCCTCTCTAGGAACACCATTACTACTTCCACCAAGACCAATGACAATATTTCTTAAAGCTCTATCATTCATATCAACAACACGATGCCAAATAACTCTTGTTGGATCAATTCCTAGCTTATTTCCTTGATAAATATGATTATCTAAAACAGCAGCTATTGCATTATTAGCTAAAGCAACAGCATGAAAATCACCAGTAAAATGAAGATTAATATCCTCCATAGGTATAACCTGAGCATAGCCACCACCAGCAGCTCCACCCTTAACACCCATAACAGGTCCAAAGCTTGGCTCACGAAGAGCAACCATTGTATCATATCCAAGCTTATTTAAAGCATCAGCAAGACCAATTGTAGTTGTTGATTTTCCTTCTCCTGCTGGAGTTGGATTAATCGCTGTCACCAAAAATAACATTACCATTTTTTTATTATGCTTGTTTATAACATCTAGATTAATCTTAGCCTTATATTTTCCATATAATTCTAAATCATCCTCAGTCAAACCTAATTTTTTTAGCAATTTCTGTAATTTTTAGCATTTCTGCTCCTTGAGCAATTTCTAAATCTGATAGCATAATTATCTCCTAACTATAAAAAAATTAAAAAAAGCAGTACAAAACTGTGCTGCGTGCATAACTAAAAAGAATTCATAAGCTGAATTAAACTAATATGTAACTGTCCACCAATAATGCCAACCATATTTATTGTCCAATCCTTTTTCTTTACCATTCTTATAATTGAATTATAGCATAACAAATATTTCTTTTTAAAGTCAAAAAGCGTTTACACATTTTACCACTTATTTACACTTTTTTTAAATAAATAAAATCAAATTAATGGTAATATAGATTAAATAAATTGATTTCTTACGAACAAAAAAACAAATATCTATATAAAGACAATCACTTACAAAGACCTCTATTTACATATATCTCATTTTCGTTAAAGCACATATTCATTAACTTATTATATTTATAAATTTCATTTATTAAATTGAAATATTAATATTGTTTTTAAAAATTATGGAAAAACAATAACTATTGGTTTTATGATTTTAATGATAATAATATACACTTCTAGGTACTTTTAAGCATTTGCATAAGAGCTTAATGTTATAAATCATTTTATTATCATCAATAAATTTAATACGTTTAATTATTTCCACATTTGTTGTAACATCACGATTTGCAATTTCAATTGGACTATATAAATTTATCCATTTAGTGTCGCTTTTGCTACACCATATTCACTCATTAATTCAGTTATTAATTTTCTAAAATTATGCAAATTAACAATCATTTGCCTAAATTCATCATCATATCTAGTTCCTTTACTATAAATTATATCATACCTTTATTTATAGTCTATCTTTATGTGTCTATACATCTATACTAACATCACATCGCTTCTTAAATGTAATTAAGAAACTCTAGTTTAACTTCTTTAATAAATTTTCTAAAACTAAATAATCAACCCAACCATCATCTTTTTTAACAAAGTAATGTTTTATTTTTATTCTATCTAAATTCCAGATAGTCTTATTTTTCTCAAGGTGTTTTGGTTGCCCAAAATATTGAATTAATTTTTTTATCAATATTTAAATAATTATCTTTGCTGAAAAACGGATTGATTCAATGAAGTGATATATATTATATTTATTAATTCATCAGCAAAAATATAAAGTTGCTAGTACTTTTCCTATATTAGCAAAAATCTATTGAAATAGAAACGCTTATGATATTATCAAACTTTTTCCAAATTAAAAATCAATATTATTTTCTTTACACATATTTACTACATCTTTTTAATTTTTGAATCCCATTTTATTAATAAATTATTACAAATTTTTTTAAGCCGTTATTTATATCCATAATTATCACCTAAGCAATAACTAACCAACCCATTTTTTTATTAGTTTCTCTATAGAATATCGCATAACATATTGAGTTCCACCAAAAACTCCCATCCCAATAAATAAAGATGCCAACGCTCCTCCAGTTAAAGCTGTTTAAAAACTACAGCACCTGTAAAAAGCAATTCCTCCTATTAACCACTTAGTCCAATTAGGCATATTCCCCTCAGGATCATCATACATAATAGGATTGTTATTACAATAAGCATATAAATTTAAACCAGTTATATTATTTATATCTAAATACACTACATCATCTATTGATATAAATATCCGATACTTGGATCATAATATCTACTTTTTTTAAATAATATAAATTTGTTTCTTTATCATAATAATAACCTTTATATCTTATATTATTTATTTTAGCTATTTCGCCATTAGATTCTAATATATTACCATATGGATCATATTTATAGCTTCCTACCTCATTACCTAAGCCATCTATTATTTTGATGATTTCTCCTCTTATATTTTTTATATAATAATATAGCTTATCATTATATATTAATCCATATGGAGCACTATTTACATATAAATAGCTTAATTCATTTTCCCCTAATTCTTTTTACTAAATTATTATTTTTCATAATAATATTTAATATTGTTCTTACTTCTTCTTAAACCATTACTATCATACCTATAGGTATTATCATTATATTTTATTAACTGATTTCCTTGCCATATTAGCTTATTTCCTTCATATGTACTTATATGACCATTTGTTGTAGTTACTATTTTACCATCAATACTTATTAGCTCATTCTTGTTATTATATTTTTAGGATTTTTTTCCATTATAATTAATTATATTTCCTGCTTCATCATAGCTATAAGTATAGCTCTTATTATTTATGGTTGCTTTTTATTAAATAATTATGATTATCATAGCTATAGCTAGCATTATTTATTCTTATAATGTTTCCTACGCTATCATATGAATAATTATAAATATCAGTATTTATTTCCTCACTGGCTATTCTTGTTGTTATGGCACTATCATCATAATAACCATCTTCCTCATCTTCTATATAAGGATTTTCCATCTTATAGCTTTGATGATAATCATTATAATAAATATCACTTATATTTTCTAAATCTTTACTTATTATCCTAATTTGATTTTTCTTGGTATTTTATTTCTTCCTTACTTATTATTAAATCTGCTATTAAGACTAAAACACCATTTTCATCTCCTAAGGTTAAGGTATTTATCAAACTAATATTCTTATCTAGTATCATTTCATCATTATTAGCTTTTAGCTTTATTTTTATCATTTAATTCAATGCTTATTCCTGTCTTATCATTTCCTATATTTAGATGCTTACCAGCTAATATTAATTCATTATTATTTATTTGAAGCTCTAAATCATTTATTTTTTTAAGATTGTGCCCTTACTTAAGCCTTTATTTATTATATTAAAAGCTTAGATATTTATATCCTTCTTTTTCCTACATTATAGGTTATTCTGGCACTTCTTAAATTTAACATTGAATTTTGATATAAGCTATTATTTATTCCTAAAGCATTCATTTTTTTATTATAGTACATTTTTTTCTTTCAACGAATTCTTGTTCATTTATTCTTACGAAGTATTTATTTATTTTTATGATATGTTATATACCATGTTATATAACCATGGCCATTAATTGACTTCATTAAATAATTCATTTTTTTGTCTTGCCTTTTTTTTATCAAAAAAATATTTTTTTTATCTTGTCTTTATTTTTTTAAAGATTATTTGAACATTCATATTTTTTTAAATAGCTTTGATATATTAACATTTTTTTCCCATCGTATCGGAAATAAGCTTATATTTATTTATATATTTTATAATAAATTGTCTACCCAAATAAGCATTAATAATTGTTAATGGAAATATACACCCTTTCATATCAAAAAAATTAATTCTTTTTTTCTTTTAATCTAACTTCGTAAATATTTGCTTTTTCTTTCAATCTCGATAATAAAAATTGTTATTACGCTCAATTAACTCATCTTTCAAAGGATTAAACTTATAATCCAAATAATCATTTAATGGATATCTTTCTGTATGAACATGAAATGCTATTATATTGAAAAGTGCCCCAAGTGCCAAAATTAACATACAGCAGAAGTAACCATAAGGATAATTAATCCAAATTGCTAATATAGGCAATAAAGATATTAATATCAAACTAGTAATAATGTAAATGATTATTCTAATTTTTCTTGCTTCTAGGTACAAAATTAGGATCTTTTTAATAACCATGATTCTTTTCTTTTTATTCACCATAATTTTGTCTCCTCGTATAATATGTAGTGGGGATTTAGACCTTGGATAAGCCTAGCTACATATTGGTATTTTTGAAGTCCTAGTGTTATAATCTTATTTAGATATAACTTGATTAATGTGCTTTCGTCTCCTTTTTTTGAAAGCTTGCAAACTTGCTTGATCGACATATTCCTCTTACCATTAGTTGTTCACCTGCTTCACTCAATTATCCATGAAGTCAGGATAGTTCTTATTCCCGCGAGGTTGAGGTTATCTTTCAAAGTTAGGACTTCATTTATATCTAATCCAATAAAGAAGGTATTACCTCATGTCTGTTTTAAATTCTTTATTCGGAGGTATTGATGTTTCTAAAAATTCTAATCAAGTCTATGCAATGAATTTTGGCCAGAAAAAACTACTATCTTTTTCTGCTTCAAATGATTCAGAAGGTGCTTCTAAAATAGAAGCTAAACTGATAGAATGTTTAATCAAAAAAATAACTATGAACATGCACTAATAGTACTTGAGTCTACAGGTATGTTCTCTTTCCATATTGATACATATTTATCATCTTCAGAGCTTCTAGCGAAGTATTCTGTACTAGTTTACTGTATCAATCCTAAGACTAGTCAAAATTACCGTAAAAGTTTCTCTAAGATGGATAAAACTGATACTAAAGATTCATATATCTTAGTTGATACGGCTCGTGTAGGTAAAGTTAAAGATTTAACTCCTGTAAAGGGTCCACAAAAGCTTGCTTTACAAAGACTAACTTGTCATCGTAAACATATTTCCGAACAAATTGTTAGAGAAAAAAATTATATGTTTTAAATAACATTTTCCTTAAATTCTCTGCTTTTTAACGTAAATATGATGGTTTATTACCATTTTCTGATCCTTTTACTGCTACTGCACAAGCTATATTACTTGAATATAAATCTCCTGAAGAAATCATCAATACTCCTGTTGAAGATTTAACTTCATTTATTTCTACTATCTCTAAGAATCGTTTTGTTGATTCCAAAAAGGTAGCTGAAACCTTAACTAAATGTGCTCGTATGTCTTATCGATTAGATAAAGCTGCTTACGAACCTACTAATACTGCCATTGCATCATCTTTAGCCATCTTAAGGTGCCTTGAAAATGAATTGAAGCATATTGATAAAGAAATTGCTAACCTATCTAAAGGATTCAATTCCGACGAATATAATTGTCTTATTTCTATTTCTGGTATTGGCCCAACATTCGCTGCTGAAATACTATCTGAAATAGGCTCAATTAAACAATTTGATGATGAAGAAGCTTTAGCCAAATATGCAGGACTTACATGGCGTCCTCATCAATCAGGCGATGATGAATATGAAGACACTCAAATGACTAAAACAGGTAACTCTTACCTAAGATATTATATTGTTGAGGCTGCAACAATGGCGGTCCTTCATAATCCAGTTTATGCACAATATTATCAAAAGAAATTTACTGAAGTTAAAACTCATCAACATACTCGCGCTATTGCTTTAACTTCCAGAAAACTTATAAGATTGATTTATGGATTATTGAGTAAAAAAATCACTTATACAAAGCTAATTAATTTATTTTTTTGATTTACCATACCTCGTTTTAAAAAAACCTATCAAGTATAGGTTCTTTTTGTGTTGTTCCTTATATGTCTATATATCTAAGAAAATTATTTATTTTTATCTATTGACATATTACCGGTATGCTTTTTAGAACCACATTCCAATTGATGTAGACACCATATTACTAGCGATTTCTGTTACAATAACATTAGAAGTTGTTTTTACTAAGTGCTTTTAAGAAGTCATCCATTGAATTACGTCCAATTTTTTTAAAGTTGTAACACCAGCTTTTTTTAAATGAACCTTTGAGATTTTTTTAATATAATTATTAACCTTAATATTTTTTTGTAGAAACTCCTCTAAATTTTTTTATACATTCTTGTTCCAAATACATCACTTACAGCTGAAGAAATACCGGAAGACAAAATTGATATTCCTATTGATAATACAATAGTTTGCCCAAAAGACTTCCAAGAATTAATGTCTCCACTAATTAAACCACCAATCGTATCACCAACTACAGAGCACAACATAGAACCTAACATATTTAATCCAAAAACCTCCAGCTAATCCGCCTATAGTTCCAGCTATTGTATTTCCTAAATAATCTCTCCAGCCTTGACTTCCATTAAAAATCTGTCCATCATCAAGCCAATCTGTTAACATTGTACCAGCAAGTCCAAAAACAAATCCAATAATTAAGCTTGCTAAAAGTGCACTATTCCCCTCAGGATCATCATACATAATAGGATTGTTATTACAATAAGCATATAAATTTAAACCAGTTATATTATTTATATCTAAATATGCTACATCATCTATTGATATAAATATCAGATACTTGGATCATAATATCTACTCTTCAAATAATATAAATTTGTTTCTTTATCATAATAATAGCCCTTATATCTTATATTATTTATTTTAGCTATTTGGCCATTATATTCTAATATATTACCATATGGATCATATTTATAGCTTCCTACCTCTAAACCTCTATCATCTATTATTTTGATGATTTCTCCTCTTATGTTTTTTATATAATAATATAGCTTGTCATTATATATTAATCCATATGGAGAACTATTTACATATAAATAGCTTAATTCATTTTTCCCCTATTTCTTTTTACTAAATTATTATTTTTCATAATAATATTTAATATTGTTCTTACTTCTTCTTAAACCATTACTATCATAGCTATAGGTATTATCATTATATTTTTATTAAATGATTTCCTTGCCATATTAGCTTATTTCCTTCATATGTACTTATATGACCATTTGTTGTAGTTACTATTTTTCCCATCAATACTTATTAGCTCATTCTTGTTATTATATTTTAGAATTTTTTTCCATTATAATTAATTATATTTCCTGCTTCATCATAGCTATAAGTATAGCTCTTATTATTTATGGTTGCCTTTATTAAATAATTATGATTATCATAGCTATAGCTATCATTATTTATTCCTATAATGTTTCCTACGCTATCATATGAATAATTATAAATATCAGTATTTATTTCCTCACTTGCTATTCTTGTTGTTATGGCACTATCATCATAATAACCATCTTCCTCATCTTCTATATAAGGATTTTTCCATCTTATAGCTTTGATGATAATCATTATAATAAATATCACTTATATTTCCTAAGTCTTTACTTATTATCCTAATTTGATTTTCTTGGTATTTTTATTTCTTCTTTACTTATTATTAAATCTGCTATTAAGACTAAAACACCATTTTTTTATCTCCTAGGGTTAAGGTATTTATCATACTAATATTCTTATCAATTATTATTTCTTCATTATTAGCTTTTTAGCTTTATTTTATCATTTAATTCAATGCTTATTCTTGTCTTATCATTTCCTATATTTAGATGCTTACCAGCTAATATTAATTCATTATTATTTATTTGAAGCTCTAAATCATTTATTTTTTTAGGATTGTACCACTACTTAAGCCTTTATTTATTATATTAAAGCTTAGATATTTATATCCTTCTTTTTCCTACATTATAGGTTATTCTGGCACTTCTTAAATTTAACATTGAATTTTTGATATAAGCTATTATTTATTCCTAATATCTTATGTCTTTCTAGCTTTATTACCTCTAATCCTTCTATATTATTTCTTAATGGTAATACTAGATCTTCATCTTTATGTATTAGAGTATTTATAGTTTCCTCTTCTATTATTTCATTATTTAAATAATATTCATTATATAGCTCATTTAAATCAATTACTTCTTCCCTATTTAATCCCTTACCACTTACTGCTAAACCATAAATATCATACATTATGCCATTATTATTTTCATTTATAATAATATTTTTCTAAACTATTATCATTAATTACAAATTCCTCTAGCTTATTATCTATCATTATAATTAGCTTATTATTTATTTCGCTTATTATTATTTTTACTTACTACATTTATTTTAAGCTTATTAATTGTATTATGATTTTCATTATTGATTATTATATTTAGGCCTTTATCTCTTTTTACTCTTACATCATAATTTGTTCCCTTTATTATACTAAATTCTTCTGTAAAATTATGCTTTATTCGAATCATAAAGCCTAACATTTTTTTAATTTCAAATTATAGCTTATTTTTTTAGCATTATATAATTCTATTCCTGGATATTTATTTATATAACAATAGCAACTTCCACTACCTATATATCTATTCTTATTTTTTTTAATCTTAAATCTATTTCATATTTATTATTTTCTCTTACAAAAGAAATTTGTATAAAAATTCATTAGTATTTAAGATATCCTCTAATGCCTCTATACTCTTATGATAGCCATAATTTTTTTATTTCCTAGGGCTATATTATATTTTTCCATAATTGATATTATTGATATTTTCATTATCATAATAATACGTATATTTAAAAATTGTCTTTGTGCCCACCTATTATTTGCCTATTTAAATTATAGCTATAGCTATATTCATTTGCCTTTATTAATAAGCTATCATTATTATATTCATATTTATAGCTATTTCCATTATCTATTTTATTTATTAAGCGATTCTTTAAATCATAATCATATAATATTTCCCCACTATTTCCCGTTTCTCTTCCTATTAATCCCTTTGATTTTTTTGAACCTTATACAACAATTCGTTATTTTTGTAATACTTCACTTATTTAGCCACTTTCATAATTATAACTATAATCATTTACTTTTCTTAAATATAATTCATTATCATATTGATAACTAATTATTTTCTTATTATCTACTACCTTATTTATTGTATCATCATTATTATAGCTTATTTCATAGCTATTATTGTTGGGATCTATTACCTTAGTTAATCTTGATCTTTCATCATAGCTTAATGCTGTTTCATATTTGTTTTCATCTATTTTTTTGATACAATATTACCATAATTATCTGCTTTATTTTCCTTTACGCTTATTAGCTTACAAGCATTTGGTAATCCTATTCCTATGGTTTCATATGTTTTTTTACATTATCTTGATTTATTATATTATAACTATATAAGCTATTATTATATCTTTGAAATTCTATTCTTCCTTGATTATCATAATAATTACTTATTTTTTTGACCATTAATCCAGATATTTTTTTACTTGATAATTTTCATATTCATATCTTATATTATTTTGATTATCACAAATTCTTACCAATCTATATTCATTATCATAGCTATATTTTTTTAACATTCCTATTATCTAATATTATTTTTATAGATCTTCAAGCCATCGGTATTAATATTAAGCTTAACCTTATTATAATGCCTAGATGTCTCTATTCTCCCTATTAAATATTGATATCCTTCCTTATATTCAGCTAATTTGAAATTTATTGAATCTATTAATTCTTCATCATTATATATTGAAGCCGTAATCAATCCTACTTTATCATATAGCTTCTTGATTATCGCACTTATTACTATAATATTACCCTTTTCCTGAATATTTATTTCTTTTTCTAGATTGGTCTTAACACCTATTACCTCTAAATTTTTCATTATTAAAAAAACATTATCAGTTGTTAAATAATAATTACTACTTAATACATCTGGCTTTAAATCTAATCCTTCCTTATCGATTATATTTTCATATTCTCCTACTAATTCATAATAATCATTTATTACATAATTTAAATCATTATTATTTATTAAATAATTATATCCCTTAACATATTTATCATTTTTTATTTCAAATGCTAGTAGTCCCTTATGATGATAATAGCTTGTCTTTTCTTTATTCTCATCTATTACATCTATTATATTATAATAATTAACATTATAATAATTTATATTATAATAGCTTACTATTTCACTACCTACATAATAACTCATCTGATTATTTTCTATTTTAATATATTGATTTAAATGTTTATTTTTAAAAATTCAAATTTGTTAAATCTATTTCATATTCATCTGCTAGCTTATTATAATTATAATAGCTTGCCGTTAAATTTTTACCTGCTATACCTATTACAATATTTTTTTAGTTCTTTCTTCTTTATTAAAAATATGTTACATTACTTATATTATTTTTTTATTATAATCAATTATTACATATTCATGTTCACATACTATTTCTGTTATCCTACTATAATCTAAGCTATAATTTACAACTACATTTTTTTCCCAATTTTATAATTAATATTTCTTATTTTATAGATTCCATTTATTTTCACAAAATTATAATAATTATTAGATTCATCTATTAATCTAACATTACTATTATCTAACACTACTATTTTATTATGATTTAGCTTATTACAATAAGTTCCATCATTTAATTCAAATTTATATCTACTACTTCCATTTATTAGCTCATAATAATTACTATTATTATAAACTATTACAAGCTCCATATTTAAATACCATCTTAAATAATTTGAATCATAATTTAGATTCAAGTTGAAGGGTGTAGTATAGGTATTAGAAAAACAAATCTATATTTACATAATAAGATTTAAAAATTTAAATCTAAAGCTACATTCATCTTACCTATACTATAGCTTAATTTCTTAGTTTCTTAAGCTTACTGACATAAAAAAATCACCCACTTTTATTAAAAAAATAAAGTATTTTTTTTCTTAATTTAAAGATATCACTTCTTTAAACTAAAAATCAATACTTTTCTTTGTTTTTTTGTTATTTTTTTAATTATCGCTACGATTATAGCCATTTTTTTCATATGAGCTGAAGCATCTAATAACACTCTTGATAAGGTATCATTAGTTTCCTCCTCAGCCATTTTAGCTATTTTTTTTCATTTGCTTCATCAATCAAATCAAACTTATTTGACTCAATCATTTTTTTATCATATTCATTAATTAATTTATGACCTTTACTTGCAACAGCATTTTTGATAGCGTTCAACAAACATAATACTGCTTCCATAATTAGCATCAGTAAGCACATTAATTAATCTTGAAGGCCAATATAGATTATCTGTTGAAACCTTACTTGTAACATTGCTGATATATTTAGGCATTTTCTTTGTATTAGCATACATTGGAACACTAGCATTAAAAGCATTAGATCCAAAGCATACCCATTCAACAGCACTAATTTCACTTGGAACATAGCCTCTTATTTGTAAAATAGCCATAACTCCTGTTCTACTGATACCAATAGGACGATAAATTCCTTTTTCATTAGTTTCACCCTTCTTGTATGGATTATAAGGTGTTCCCTGATAATGTGAAGACAGAACATATTTTACTTCCTCTACAGTAATTTTATGTTCTGGTACTAATGACCAAGGAATATCATCACTTTCAGGTGTAAAATCAGCATTCTCACCATCCCACTTATAGGTTCTAGGATTAAAATAGCGAGCCATAAACCAAGCTCTTGGTGTATTGTAAACATGGTCAGCATCACTATGAGATCCAAATGCCAAGCGTGGATTGAAGCTACCATCATTATTTAAATCAAGATGGTTGTCTAAAATTAGCTTTTTCAAGCCCTTAGAGCACATATTTTCCTTTTGCTCACCATAGGCATCATCAAAATCAAATTTGTCAAGACCAAATTGGTTAGGCATAATTACATACTCTTCATCCTTGACTCTTCTTGCAATCCAATTATGACCACCAATTGTTTCAAGCCACCAAATTTCATCCTTATCAGAGAATGCAATACCATTTGGCTCATATGTTCCGTATTTTTCTAATAATTCACCTAAACGAATTACGCCCTCTTTAGCACTTCTAATATAAGGAATAGTTATAACAACTAAATCCTCCTCACCAATTCCTCCCTGCCTTATCCTTATCCTTTTTAGTTTTTGCCTTTTCATATCTTACATATGGGTCAGCACCTAAAACACGAGGATTAGATGTTATTGTTTCTGTTGCTGTCATCGCAACATTAGCTTCATTAATGCCATTTGCAGCCCAAACACCATATTTAGGATCAACACTTGGAGTTGATGTATAGCGCATTGGATTATCAGGAAGCTCAATTTCCAAATGTCCTATAACACTTTTATACTTTCTTGGCTGATCCTTAGGCTCAACCACAATTAATTTTTTTACATCAAAATAACCATCATCATTTCTAGCTATCATTGTTGAACCATCATAGCTAGCCTTTTTACCAACTAAAAATTGTTGTACATGCCATATTTATTACCTCATTTCTTATTTTTTTATAAAAAAATATTATAGCACCATTATAAAAAAATATTTAAAAACAATATGCATATAATTATTGCAATAGCCTACCTATTAATGTCCTAATAATATTAAATAAAGAATTCTTTTTTTAACACTCATACTTAAATAAAGATCTACTTCTTTAATCAAATTATCATTATTATCATATATATATGCTTTACCAACACTGGAATTTAAATTATTATCATTTACCTCGTAATTATATTTTATATTGTATTTTTTTCTTTATCTGATTTCTTTCTTAAAAATATAAACATTTTCTTTAGCAATAATTTTTTTAAATTACTAGGATTATATTTAATATCACTAATTTCAGCAATAATATCATTTTTTTCTTAATAACTAATTCATTTTTTTATAATTACTAAATCCATAATTTAATAAACCAATGCTTTCAGCATTACGCTTAATTTTATCAGCATAACCCATCACAACACTAATAAGGGTTAATTCATCCTTTTTTTGAACCAAGGTTATACAATAGCCAGCCTTATTTGTATAACCTGTTTTAAGTCCAAGTATTCCCTCAACATGACCTAGAGTTTTATTTGTATTAACAAGCCAAAAAGGACTATCTGTATCCTTCCTAATATAATCCTCCTTAATAGAGGTATAATTTAAAACATCAGGATATTTACTAATTAATTCCTTAGATATCAAAGCCATATCATAAGCAGATGAATAATGCTCATTATCATTTAATCCTGTACAATCTAAAAAATTAGTGTTACAACAGCCAAGCCCCTTAGCTCTTTCATTCATTCTTTCTACAAACATAGCTTCACTACCATAAATATGCTCAGCCATAGCTACTGCTGCATCGTTTGCCGAAGCAATACAAATACATTTAAGCATATCATCAACACTAAGCTTTTCTCTAGTATCTAAAAATACCTGAGATCCACCCATACTCTTAGCATATTCGCTTACACCAATCATATCGTCCTTTTTTAGATTTCCCTCATTAATACTATCATAAATTAAAAGAAGCGTCATAATTTTAGTCATAGAGGCCGGAGCACATTTTAAATCCTTTTCGTGTTCATATAATATTTCTCCATCCCTACTATTAATTAAAATGGCACTTTTAGCACCACTACATAAATTATTAGCCTTTGCTGAAATTGGTATTAATAAAAATATAAATAAGCATAAAATTATTTTTTTCACAAAATCACCAATTAATTTTTATGCAAAAAAATAACTAGATATTATTAATCTAGTCATTTTTTTAAATTATAACAAACATTAAATTCCTTATCAAGCTTACCATAAGGAACCTTTTTTTCTTTATGCAGTCTTCCTAGTACAATAGCGGGAAGAATTCCAATTTCATTGGCGAATTGATTAATACTGGATATTGTAAAACAACTAGCATTTATAAAAACTATGCCAATCCGCTTCGGAAATTAGCATATTTTGAGCCATTTGATCTGCTTCATCATCCAAAACTCCTTCAGAGCTAATTAAATTTTCTCTTCTATGCTCCATTAACACATGAGAAATCTCATGAAATAATGTAAACCAAAATAAATCAGCTCTTCCACTTCTATTGGAAATAGCAAGCATAACATTTTTCTTTATTAAACCATTTTTGTAACACCATAAATATTAGATTTTTGCTAAATATGGTAAGAAAAATAAAAAGAAACACCACAAGAATTAAAAAAATTTCTTGAAGCTTTGGAAAAAAATAACAGGATCTTGAGTAGTTAGCCTTTTTAATTATTGGAATAGAATCAATTAATACTTTTTTTATTATATGGCTTCACATTTTTTTCTTTCGTGCCTTATTCAAGGCTAAAAGCAATCCAAAAAAATTTCGCAGAAAAATAATCTACATCATTTTTGAGTATACTGCTCCTTAAAACATACAAACGAATCCTTTTTTTATTTAATAAAAATAAGACTATTAACACCAACCAAATTTCTACACTTAAAAAAACAGCATCCTTTTTACTATCAGATTCTGTTATACATCCAAGTTCAATAAGAAATTTTTTTATATTCTTTATTAGGTTCCATTCCTCTTCTAAATCCGCCTCTATTTTCGTTTCAAGCTTATACATATCATACTGAATTTGCAAATTAGACCAATAATTAATAGAATTTTTCAAAAATATAATGATAACTTATAAGCAACATCAAAGGTGATATCGCCAATCCCATTAATAATTGAAGATAAGGTTCGTTCAGAAATTCCTGTTCGTGCTGAAAATTCCTTAGCCGTCATTTTCATAGCTATCAAATTTTCCTTAATATATACACCTGGATGAACTCTTCTAATATTCGCCATAATGATCACTTAGCTCCTTTATTCTAATATTCTTTATGCTCTTCAAAAATTCCTTTTCATTATCAGTGGGAATTAAAGCATTTCCATCCTCATCAAGCATTTGAATTAAAAACTCGCCATTTGCTTTTCTTTTTTTATCTAATGATAATGAATAATATTCCTTTAAATTTCCTTTTTTTATGTTCCAAATAAAAAGAACATATTGCACTTTAAATCATATGCATTTTCTGCAGCATCTAAAGCACCAAGCAACAAAATCATCCCATCAGATATAGCCTGACCATATTTTTTCTTCATATATTTTTCATTTTCATAGTCATCCTTTAATCTAGACGGACTATATTCATATTTCATAAACCTCTCCTATCTATCTTCATTTTACCATAATTGTAATTTGAATTCAATATATTTTAATTTTTCAAATTACAATTTATGTAATTTTTATTTCTGCTTATAAAAAAATAACTAGATATTAATCTAGTCATTTTTTTAAATCTTTAGTTATCGTAACAGCTAATTCATTAAGCTGTGTCTTTATTTCAGCATTACCGCTTGTTTTTATTTTTATAGGCTCACCAATTAACTTAGTGTTATTAAGTTCCATTACATAATCAGTTATTTTTCTTACTTATTACTGGAGCCCAAGTACCATTTTCAATAATTGAAAAAAATGCTTATTTGAAACATTAAGATGAACCATATCCATTAAATATGCTTCCATTTTTCGGATAAATATTAGCATTATAATTTGGCGCCATTAAAACGATATTTGAATATTTAAAAAGTATCAGAAATTAAATATGATACATCAGTTTGACTTACATCATACACCTTAATACCCTTAACACCATTTTTAGCTAGCTCATTAGCAAGATAATAGGCAGCATTAGCAGTATTGCCATACATTGAAGCATAACAAATCATTACACCTTTTTCTTCTTCCTTATAGCTAGCCCATAAAACATATAAATTTAAAAGCTCATTAAAATTATTATGCCAAATTGGACCATGAAGAGCACAAATGTATTCTATCTCTAAAGTCTTAGCTTTATTTAAAGCATTCAAAACATTGCTTCCATATTTACCAACAATATTAGTATAATATCTTCTTGCTTCACTATAGAATGAATCATCTAGCTTTAACTCATCGGCAAAAATATTACCATCTAAGGCTCCAAATGTACCAAAGGCATCAGCACTAAATAAAACCTTAGAATAACTATCATAGCTCATCATAACCTCAGGCCAATGTACCATAGGTGCCATTATAAATGTTAATTTATGCTTACCTAAATCTAAGGAATCTTTTTTTCTTTAACAATTATATAAGAAAAATTTTTTTCAACAATAGCCTGATTTAAAAAAACTTCAAGGTCATTTGGTTTAACACTAGCTTAACATCTGGGTATAATCTTACTATATCCGAAATTAAAGCTGCATGATCTGGCTCCATATGATTAACAACCAAATAATCTAATCCTCTACCATTTAAGGCCGCCTTTAGATTTTCAACAAATTGCTTTCCAACACTTGCATCACAGGTATCCATTAAGCAGGTATGCTCATCATTAATTAGATATGAATTATAGCTTACACCACTTGGAATTGGAAATAGATTTTCAAATAGGCCTAATCTTTTTATCAGAAGCGCCAACATAAATGATATCATCTACGATATTTCTAATAATTTCCATATTAATCGCCTACATACTTTCATGAATTGTACGAGAAATTACATCATCCTGCTGTTCCTTAGTTAGCTTTATAAAATTTACAGCATATCCAGAAACACGAATTGTTAATTGAGGATACTTTTCTGGATGCTTTTGAGCATCTAACAATGTTTCACGATTAAACACATTAACATTTAAATGGTGACCACCATCATTTACATATGCATCAAGCATATTAACTAAATTATCTACCTTTGACATTTTATTATCTCCTTATTAAGAATTATTCTTAATTAGATTATACCATTAAAAAAATAAAATTGTCAATGATTATTATAATTCTTTAACCTTTTTTTCTTCTTTTTTTATAGTTATAGAAAACAAAGCTAGCTGTAATAATTACAACCACACCAGCAATTATTACATAAGGATAATAATTATTTTTTTGTTATTTTTTTACACTAAGCTTTAATGTTTCAATACTTCCATCATCAAAAGTTACAATCAAATCATATTCTCCACTTGGTTTATCTGTATCAAAAATAGCTACTAATAACACTTTTTTTACACTTTTATTAGTTGAATTAAAAATTAGCTTTTTGATTTCTTCTTCATCAAGTGGCTCACCACTTGGAACAACAATTTTTTTAGCATCATCACTAATAACTATATCAGGATTTTTCTTATCAACAACTGCTAAAAAGAAGCTAAGTTCACTTTGATTTCCACTTTGATCAGTTGCGGTTATCCTCATATCATAGCGACCAATTTTTTTGATAATTACTAGCATAATCATCATAGCCTTCTAGATTAACCTTAATATTTTTTTCTTATCACATTCATCACTTATATCAAACATTGCTAAAATTTCATTTTTTGTTAAGCAACTATCACCTAAGGCCTGACTTGGTGCGCATTTAGGATTAATTAAAGGCTTATCGTTATCTTTAACAATAAATTTAACATCATATGTTGCCTCATTTAAAGCTTTATCCTTAATACCATAGGTAACCTTATATTCTCCTACCTTATTTTTATTTTGTGTATAATTATCTTCAATTATGTAAAAAAATCCGTAAGATTACCATCTATTTCATCCACTGCCTTTAAATTATTTTTTTAGCAATATTAATTAAATTTGAAGCAGGTTTATTGTAAAAAAACAAATATACTGACTTCTTCCACTAATTACTGGCGCCTTATTATCAACAGCTCTTACATATATTTTTTGTTTAGAAACATTGCCACAAATATCACTAGCCATACAAATAAAAATAATAATTACCCGGCTTTAACTCTGAAGTAGGATAATTAGTTTCGACAAAGCTCAACATCAATTTTTTCTTTATTTGTAACCTTAACATTGCTTAAAAGATTATCAATTGAGCAATATGGCTCATAAGGAACTATCAAATAAGGATCCTTATCTATATAAACATTGTTAATCATTTCATTTGTATATAATCTACATACCAAAAAAACGATGCCTGAGGATCTTGACTATACATATTAAATGTTACTAAATTAGTATTTTGACTTTGACCAACAAAAGCATTTTCTAATTCATATTCTAGATCATCATACAAAAATATAATCCCCACAATTTAAAAAAATTCCTTCCATTTATTTAAATTCTTAATTGTAAGTAAATTATTATCATTATCATCAGCAGGAAATGATATAGTCTTATTCAAAAAAATCTAAATGATAAACCATTAACAGTCTCACCACTATTAGTAATATTACAAGTAAAAATCCTCATTAATCCCATTATAAAAAAATTAACTGTAGTTTGCTTATAAGGAATAATTAAATGTTCACAAAAAAATAATCACATTTAAAGCTGAATTCCCCCATATATCCAAAATATTCATTTTCGATTTGCTTAAAATCAGGCTCAATTAATAAATAATCCCCATGACCTCCCTTATAGCTATTACAATCCATAGCCTCATCGTCACTTTTGTTAACTATCCCCATTTCCGCATTTACCTTAATCCCCAACCCTAATAAAATCATTATTAAAAAAACAACTTACAAATTTCTTCATTAAAAAAATACCTCCATTTTAAATAATAGAGGTATTTTTACTTATTTTACTTATTAATTATCACAATTTTCATCAGTAGCAGAGGTTGCACTACCACTACCCTTTTTAGTAGCAGTACCATTAGAGCTATTACTGATATAATAAAGAACTGTACTTTCATTTCTCTTAAAATAGAAAATTACACCAGCAGTATTACTAATTTCGAATGCTACGTTACTTTTATTTGTAAAATCAAAGCTAGTTGAATAAACAAAATCAACACTTTCAATACTACCCATTTCTGTTTCTGATGAAGAACCACCATTTTGTCCTAAATCCATATACCAGAAATATGCACCATTATTACCATTATCACGGGATAAAACATATTCATAGCCATCAGCTATATCTTTATCTGTTACTTCTATTTCATTATAGAAAACCAAGGTATCATATTGCTTTGGATTAATTGTAACAGCCTGACCATCAATAGAAGTTATTGCATCTGAACTTGGTAATCCACCACCATAATTATTAGATTCATACAATGGTGTTGCATCTGACATACCACTAGATAAATCACTACTATCTGAACGCTTAATTTTTGAAATTGTATAATTTTGTCCATTACCTGGATTAACTAATACAAAACGTAGCTTTCCTGGTATAGTTGGCTTAACCCAAATACAGCGTCTAGGAACAACAATTTTTTTGCATAAGTTTTTTTACCAACTTTACCATTATTAATCGTCACAAGCTGATTATGGGTATCAATTTTACTTTGAAGACGAAGAATATCTACAGTTGTATTACCATTATCAATGCTTCCAAATGTCTGCTTATAAACATCATCTTCTTCACTAATATTAACAGATGTAACTTGCCCTGAAGCACTTGTTTGTTTTAAAAATTTAGGATAAAATTTGTAATTTTTTGCGTAAGCTTTAACATCACTACCAATAAAAATATCCTAAATTATTATCTGCTGCTTCCTCACCAACTACACTACTACCATTTTTAACAAGCGTACCAGTTCCTAAAAATGGTAAATATTGATTGCTACTTAATTCAGCACTTCCAAATGCTGTCGTCATTCTAGCAGCAAATTCATTAATATTAAATGATTTACCATAGCCTTGTTCTCCAGGATTATCTCCCCAATCAACTGTATCAGTATTATAATCACCAAATAATGTATATTTACTTAAAAGGCTATAGGCACTACCATTTGGTGAAAGTGAAGCACCAAGTGGATCAGTTTTTCCTAAATAATTAAGATGAACATAATATAAACCTATATTAGACACAGAGGCATTAATATAACCAGCAAGTACTCCTGATAATGAGCTTGCAGTACCAACTATAACCTCATAATTATGTAAATAAAAATTAGAAGCTGTTGCAGCAAAGGTAATTCCTTTACTTGCATCAACTGAGGCACCAACATTATTAAAAAGCGAATTATAATTACCAATAATACCAAACATTCCTACAAAAGGAATATTAATACTTGTAATATCCTCTGGCTTTGTTTGAAGCTTAGCATAATCATTTGTAGTTGAAAAATTAGAAATTGTATGACCATTACCACTAAACACACCAACAAATGGATAAGTTTCTGTTCCAATTGGGGGAATAATCATACCAAGCATATCTATATCATTATCAACACTAAAATAAAATTGCTTATTTAAAGCATTTGCATCAGCTGCACTTGTTCCATTAAATCTACCCTTATATTGAAGCCAAGCAAGATTATACATATGAAATCCTGTCTTAATAACATATGGATTATCCTTAGTACCATCGCCACCAGCAAAAATATCCACCAAGTGATTTACCATTAAGACTTAAATCCTTTTTAGCATCAACAAACCAGGCAACACTAAAAATTAATTAATAAAAATATAAAAAGTATTAATGAAAATATTGAATTAATAATTAAAGGAATATATCTTTTTTTCATTTAATTCACCCCTAATTATGACGCATTACTAAGCTTATATCAGTATTAAAAATAATATTTGTTGATAGGTCAGCACTTGGAAATATATTAAGCATTTCATTATAAAGATATGTTATATTATTTTCTCTATAATCAATAATCAAATTAAATGTTCCACTACCCACTAACTCAACCTTATCCAAAAATATTGATATTTAATGATTTAGCAGCAGTGATCTTACCACTACTATCACTAGTTAAAGAAACAAAGCTTTTTAAATTACTATCGCTAACCTCATATTTTCCATTATTATTATCAACACTAGCAACACTTATGGCATTAGACAAACAATTATTTGCAAACATACTTAAATCAGTATTACTTGCAATAATGCTTTGATTAGAAGTATAAAGACTTAAGGAATAGCTTCCTAGTGTCTTAACCTCATAACTAACCTCTAATAAAAATTGCTGTATAATTAACATCAATATCATTGTGATTTTTTTCATATTAAATGGCTTAGTTTGCATTTCCTCAGCCTTAATATAATAATTATCAGTATCATTTACTTTAGTAAGATAATAAGCCTTAATTGTCAAATCCTTAATTGTTTCATCCTTAGATGTTACAATTGTATCTTGAGAATTAGCCGTATCATTTTTTTAGTAAACCAGGCCTTAAAAATTAGACCATACAATGCATACACTTATTAATAAAAATTCCTGTAACAATTAGTGTTGAAACATCAACAAACAAACTATTTCTTCTATTTTTTTCATAATCCAAATAAACAAAAAAAGTCCTAACCTTTAATGCCTGCTCCTTTCATAATCTTACTTGCAACTGGCTATCCCAAGAGGACCCTCTAGCTTTGCGTCATTAGATTTCTCTAATTTTTGCCATTTATTTATTAAGTATTGTTTAAAAATACATACATTACCATAATTATTTTACCATATTTTTTTAATAATACAATATTTTAAATTATTCAAAAAAATATTTTTTTAGTAAATTTTTTTCTACTTTTTGTAAATATTTATTTTGATATTTTAATAAAAATGCTCAAAAATATTGTCAGCTTTTTATTAATTCACTATAAAAAAACAATAACCTCACTCTTAATATAAATACAAAAAAATCTAAATCACGATTATTATATATTAAAAAGACTAACACTATTATTTAATTCCTTAGCATATTCACTATTGTAATAATTAAGCTTTTAAAAAAACTTAAGCACTATAGCTATTCCTAAAGGAATAAACAATAGCTTATTAATAATTTTATTTCTTTGATAGGTAATAACAGCATCATAATAAATATAATTAATTTCCGTAATAATGTCACTTGCTGAATAATTAATGCTATCTAAATATGTGTATTTAGATATATCAAAGGCTTCATTTATTTCTACATTACTAAATGCTAATAACTCTTTTATTGACTCTTCAATAAAAGAGTTACATATCTTATCATCAATAATCATATTAAGAAAAATCATAATTACGTAGATTAGCAAAAATCCAAACAAAAAAAGAATCTTAAAATGCTCAATTATATTATTATCTCTAGCAATTTCAATTATTTTTTTATTATTTACATAATTAAAATTAGGAAATGTTGTTTTTATAATACTATTATCTAAATAATTCTTATTATTGAAACCAGCATTATTTTTATCATTTAGATAATTAAATGCCATAATATTACTATAGAAAAAGAATTTGCTTTTAATTTATAATTGTAATTATCTATATAAAAATCCTCTTTTACACCAGCAATTTAAAAATATAAATAATTGCTTCATATATTTTTAATTTGAAGCTTTATTTCCTTATTAAAAAAACAATAATATAAAAAAATCAGAATCATCATTTAAAAAAACGTAATGATATCAAATAACAAATAATTCCTAAATAGCTTTTTAGCATTTAAAGGATTATTATCTAAATCATCTAAATAATCAAAAATTAGTATCATCCGCAACAAGGCTAATTCCTCTAATTTGGTTATTATTTAATATATATTTTATATAATCAAGATCATTATAATTATAAACATCATTTAGCTTAACACATTTATTTTCAAATGAATCTAAATTATAAACATCAAAGCTTAAGCCTTTAAAAGGCAGTATTTAATTCTATTATTAAGGAATTCTTTAATTCATTTTTTTTAAGAAGCTAATAAAATAAGCATCCATTCCAAAAATGTATCCACTCTTCATCTACTATATCCTTATACATCATATCACCATTTTTTTAATATGGACAAAAATATGACAAGGTTATACAAAAAAACAGACTATTTTATATCTATTAAATCATCATAATCAAAGCCATTTGCATTATAATTAAAAATCATTTAATTCAATATCCTTAGCATTTCTAGCATAAATAATATGCTCATGGCTTTCAATATTATTTAACTCACTAGGACGCAAATCAATATCATTTGTTGGCCAAGAGGTATGCTTTTTCCAAATTAACAAAAAAACATCATTAAATTTAATATTTTCGATGTTATTATTTTCACCATAAATTAAAAATACCATTTTTCACCACTTGTATTAATGCTATCAAATTTAACATTATTAATACTACCTATTCTAGTTGAAGAATTTCTTCTAACAGCTGTAAGCGCAATTGCTTCAGCTCTTCCCCACCAATGTAGTGGAGAAAATCTTCTTGTGTTAATTTTAATATTCTTAAAAAAATAGCATTTTTTTAACATTACCGCAATCTCTAAGTTGAATTGATATTCCTCTATTAGATTTATCTATTATTATATTTTTCAAACATTATGTTTTCAAAGTTTGAAACACTTTCGCTGCCAATTTTTTTATAGCTGCACTTGTTGAAGTTAATTTACAATTTTTAACAACGATATTTTTTTAGTATCACCATATTTCTTGTTAGCCTCTGTTGTCTTTAAAACAATACAATCATCTGCTGCCGAAATATTTGTGTTTTCAATTAAAACATTTTGACAATGATCAGGATCAATACCATCACTATTTGTCATCCTTAAATTATTATTGATAGTTATATTTCTAATAAAAAAACACCATTACAACCTACAAGATGTGTAGTCCAAAAAGGCACTATTTTTGCATAGTTATATTAGAAATGTTAACATTTTTACAATTTTCAAAATAAACAAGTGGAACTCTTGGATAAAAAGCTTCCCTCAATATGCCATTTGGTTACATTACCATAGAAAATTTTTTTCATTACCATCGATAATTCCCTCACCAGTAATACCAACATTTTCTTCATTATTAGCAAAGATAAAAAAACATACTTGGCTTTCCATCATACCAACAATTTTCCCAGGTTGGAACATTTATTTTAGTATCCCTCTTGCTATTAATATTATAAAAATTCATTTAAATTACTAGTTGCTTCAATAATAGCATTTTTTTTCTACTACAAGTGTAACATTAGATAATAATCTAATATATCCAACAATATATTTATGATTTTCTGGAGCAATTACCATTCCCCCACCATTGTTGTGAGCATAAAGAATTGCCTCATTAAAGGCTGTGGTATCATTAGTAATACCATCACCGACAGCATTAAAATCTAAAACATTAACATTCATAATTCCACCTTAAAAAACTAGATTTTGATATATTTTATTATTTTTTAGGCCCTTAAGGAAAATTAAAGACCAAACAAGAGCGATAACACCAGTTATCGAATTACTTAAAAACATAGCAATACCACAGGCCTCATAATTTAAATGCATTGGATACATCATTATTAATAAAGCTGGAATTCTAAATACAAATAATGTTGCCATAGATAATCCCATGGTAATTCTTGTTTTTCCAAAGCCATAGAAAATAGATTGACTAGCTCCAGTGAAAGCTACAAATAATAAATCTACTCTTTCATATTTTACAATATTTAAAAATCATTTGCTGATATTCCAAGTCGTCTGGTGCAAAGAATCGAGCTATTTGATTTTTGGAAGGCAACAAGCAAAAATTAGACCAAAGCAAGCGATAATTAGTAAATAGATCAAATTTATTATAAACAATGATTTAATTCTTTTACCATTATTATTACCTAAATTTTGGCTTACAATAGTCGCTCCAGCATCTTCAAATGAATTAATTATATTTTGAACTGAGCCAGCAATAGTATTAGAAATACCAAGAGCTCCTACACATTGCTTACCATATACAACTGTTGCTTTTTGAATTAACAAAAAAACCTTACCAAAAGAAAATTAAAAAAATCTACCTACAAATACAGGAAAAAGCAATCTTAATAATACTTAATATCTTCTTACCATCTAAGTTTAATTCCTTAATACGAATTTGTAATATATTCCTTGGTAAGAATAAAGAAACCATACCAAAGCTAAATATTGATAATTGAGCAATAAGAGTTGCTATAGCAATCCAGGTCATATTTACATATTTTCTTAGGCCAGTATAAACAAATATCAAGGTTAAACTTATTTTTATCACAATAACCATAATATTTAAAAATAAATAACAGTAAAGTATTTCCTTTTGATTTTTTTCAATACTTATATAAACATTATTCATAGTGGTAATTGCAAGCACACACATTTGTACATTATAATAGCCCATAGCATTATTAATTGTTGATTGATCTGTTTTTCAATATTTTTTTAATAAAGGTACACCAAAAGGAATAAATAATAAAGTTATTCCTGCAACAATTAGCGCTAGAGAAAATAAAGTATTAGCAAATCTTTTAGCAAGCTTGATATCACCCTCACCATATTTTCTAGCAATAATTATACCACCACCAGTGGCTACTGCTCCACCAAGTGTTGAAATCATATTTTTGATTTGATCAAGTACAACGATATCAGCAGCATCGCCAATCTTCTCCTTTTGAACAATCATCATATCAAAAATACCATACATATAATTACATAAATTATAAAAGACCAATGGTAAGGCAATCATTAAAACCACCTTAAGCATTGATCCATTTAAAAATTAATTCTCTTTTTTTCTTAATGCTTTATTGTTTTCCATATAATCACCATCTTTAACAAAAAAATGATTATATCACTTTTCTTAAATAAGTTAAGGAAAAAAATTAGCACAATTATTAATCAACTACAACTTCACCATCATCTTTAATTGTGATAGTCATACCATCTTTAACATAATCCAAAAAAATTCATTACCTAAATTATCAATGGTAGGAATTTTATTATCAGTCCAAACACTTGCCAAAATAGCACCTGCAGCCGCAAGTGAATCAATTTGCTTAGAAAAATAACAACGCACCAGGATTACAATTAGTTACTGAAGAATTAAATAAAACCATTCCTCCCGTTGTTGAACCAATTGTTTGAGGCAAGCATAGGGCAACCCCAACTGTTGATTTACCATATAGCTCTTTATTATTTTGATCAGTACAAATATTCTTTCCTTCCTTACAATTTTTTTATATGAGGCCAAAGTATTAAAGCCACTATGAGTAACAAGCGCCTTTAATGTTACACATCCAGGTACAACAACACGTCCCTTAAAAATCTTACTCATTCTTCTTACCTCCTACAATTTGATCTAATATTTCGGCATCACTATAATATCTTGATGATGTATAGGTTCTTAATTTATTGGAATTAGTAATTACAGGCTTTTTAGCACATAGTGGATTATTCATATACATCAAAGGACAAATATAGCTTACAACAACACCCATACTCTTTAGCATTTTATATTCTGGCATATTACTAAATTTCTTTAAAAACTGCTGGAGCCGTAGTAAATACTGTTTTAATCTTAACCTTTTTACGGCCAACCTCGTTTAGCTTATCTTGCAAATTATGGGTCCATTCTACAAGCTCTGTTAATGTCATATGAGGACACCCCATAAAGCATAGGCTAGGTTTAGCATCCTTATTCTTCCATATAACTGGATAATTATCCTTGATCCATTTTAACTCGGCATCATCAATAACATAATATTTAGGATCATCAACTATTAGACTTTCACCTAGCTCTTTAGCCTCAGGAGTTAAATTTTCAATATGATATAAACCAACTGAACCATTTGAAGCAGTTGCCGCACCAAAATTCTTTAAATATGTACAAGCCTCATTAGTAAGCTCTGTGCCAATAAATTTATCAAGTCCCTTTACATAAGGAACATCCTCTAAAACCTTCATACCAATTGCTGAGCCTAAAAGCTGAGCATCAGGCTTAGTAGAGGTTCTAACATCTACAATCCATGTTGCTTTTCTACCATCATCAGTTAATAATCCAAAATAAGGAACATAACCAACAATTGAGCCAAACATTTCAATAATTCCTGAATTACGATTACATCTAGCTCCTAATACAGAATTGGCATAATTAACAGCACTTGATTCCGCCCATGATAAAATATCACCCTTATTAGGCTTATTACCTACCTCATCAAAATAACAAGCACATGTAAAGGCTTCTTCATTAAGTAAGCCCATTTCCTTTAGCTGACGCTCATATCTTTTTTGAGGACCATACATAACCTTGAAAACAATTTTTTCAAGTAGACTTGCAGGTACATTTTTATCTACAGGACGAGGATCAGCCGAAAATAATTGCTTGGCAGTAACACCACCAGCTAAAAGCTCATCCATAAGCTCGAATACACCCTTTAAAATAAAAATTCCAAAGCTTGTTACAATATGACCATATCTACTTGTTACTGGTACCATTTTTGTAGCATTAAAGGTTTCGCCATACATAACTAAGGTTTTCATAACCTTAGCCATTACCTCACCCTTACTACCATCTAATATTTCTTGTTGTTCTTTTGTTAATTCCATACTTTCACCTACATCTTCATAGCGACATCCCATGCTCGCCAAATTACAGTTCTTAAATTACCAACGCCATTACAATCACCAACTAAATATACCTTTTTACTAGGCTTTGCAATAGGCGTAGGATTATAGCCAATTGATCTAATGACACTATCAACTGCAATTTCCTTTAGATTTCCATCCTTATCCTCAATTAAAACTGAATTATTTTTAATCTCCTTTGTTTTAGTATTTAAATGCACCTCAACCTTATTTAAATCAAAGAATTCTCTTAAATATGATGAGTTAGCAAGACAAACACCCTTAGCCGCAATTAAATCATTTTTCATTTCAACAATAATTGGCTTCTTACCCTTCAAATACAAATCATAAGCAATTTCACAACCGGTTAATCCTCCACCAATTACACAAACCCTTTCACCAACATCTTTCTTATTCAATAAATATTCACAGGCCTCAATACTATTTTCAATACCCTTAATAGGAATATTTTTTTAGGCTTCGCGCCTGTTGCAATTATAACCTTATCTGCCTTTAATGAATTAATATCATTAACTACTGTATTAAATTTAATTTCAATACCTAAACGCTTTATCTCACGCTCATACCATTTTAATAATTCCTTATCATGAACCTTAAAAAGATGGCGCAGCTGCCGCATTAAACACACCACCAATTTTATCGCTTTTTTTCATAAACTATAACATTATGACCACGCATTTTTTTAAAACTCTTGCAGCCTCAAGGCCACCAATTCCTGCACCTACAATAGCAATATTAAGTGACTTTTTAGTCTTAACAATTTTATATTTTTTTGATTGCATTGTCATAGGATTTAAAGCACATCTTGCCATACCAGCAACATCTGATAATGATTGATCATTACTTGTTCCATTATAATGGCACATTGTAAAGCAAGCATTATGACAATTAATACAAGGCATAATAGCCTCGGGCTCATCATTAATCAGCTTTGTTACCCATTTAGGGTCAGTTAAGAATTGTCTTGCTACACCCATAGCATCAATCTCACCATTAGCTATTGCTTTTGAAGCAACATCAGGAGTCATCTTTCCTGCACAAACAACCGGAATATTTACATACTTTTTAATTTCAATTGCATCATTTAAATTACAATTGCTAGGCATATATACAGGTGGATGAGACCAATACCAGGCATCATATGTACCATTATCCGCATTAAGCATGTCATATCCAGCTTCCTCTAAATATTTAGCAGCTCTAATGCTTTCCTCCATATCACGACCAACCTCAGTATATTCCTCACCAGGTAAGGCTCCCATTCTAAAGCCCTTAGTTTTAGATACTACTGAATATCTTAAAGAAACTGGATAATCTTCACCACATTCCTTTTTAATTGCTTTAACAATTTCTACAGGGAATCGATATCTATTTTCAAAGCTACCGCCATATTCATCAGTTCTTTGATTAGTATATTTCATTGTAAATTGATCAAGTAAATATCCTTCATGAACAGCATGAATTTCCACACCATCTACACCAGCCTCCATACAAAGCTTTGCTGTTTTGGCAAATCCATCAATCATTTTATGAATTTCTTTAATAGTTAAGGCACGTGATGGAACCTTATCAGACCAACGATTTGGATTAGGACTAGATGATGCTGTTAATCTATCAAGATTAATTACAGGCTTAGCTAAAACTCTAAGCACCGGATTAGTATACATATGCTCCATCATTGGACTAATAGTAAATGCTCTACCAAAGCCTGCAGTTAGCTGGACAAATAGCTTTGCTCCTGTCTTATGAAACTCCTCCATATATTTCTTTAATTCCTTAAACATATGCTTATTTTGATATAACCATCTACCAAATAAAAACATTTCTAATAGGAGCAATACCAGGTAAAACTAACCCTACATTATTTTTTTAGCTCTCTCTAATAAAAAAATTTGCAGCTTCTTTATCAAAATGATGAGGCTCCATCCAACCAAATAATGATGTTCCTCCCATTGATGTAAGCACTATTCTGTTTTTTATTTCGACGTTTCCAATCTTCCAAGGTGTAAAAAAAGCGGACTATATTTTTTTCATTCATTTTAATACTCATTCCTTTCCTAAAAAAACGCTTACCACATTTAAATTATACCTTAAATCAACATAAAAAGAACTTCATTGCAACAAAAACAAACATTTTGTCGCAACAAAGTCCTAAATAATTAATTTTTTTAATATTAATCGAACAATACATATCAGGTTCTAAATTATTAGCATTATCACCAACATCAATTGCCTTTAAAATATTTATATGTAAGGTATAGGCCGTATCGAAAAATAATTCACTACTTAATACCTCAACCTCATTAAAAATTAATAAAGCAATTTCTACCACTAAATGCATATTTATCTATTTTATTTATTTTTGCCATTAAAAATTCAAATTAGCATCAAAATAATTATAACAAATTGAAAAAAAGGTAACACTTCTTCAATATTATTATCAAAATTAAATTTATCATCTTTTGCTATATTCTTACGATTTGGTAAAAACTAAATAAACCTTCTTTAAATCATTTGAATATAAAATATTGTTTTCTATTGTATAATATTTATTTTTTTAGGTGATATATCAATAATTCCACCACCAAAAATATAAACAATTATTATAGCCATCATAACTATTTTTTTAATAGATTTTAAATCATCGTTCGTATATTCAATAAATTTCAAATTATCCCCAATATATATCTTATCTACTTGCATTTCGCCATCAAAAATTTGATCTTACGAAATTTCTCATATATGCTGTTTTAAGATTATTGTTTATCTTAAAAATATTGTATGGAATAATCACCATTTCCTAAATACTCTAAATTAGGAAACATAAACATATTTATTTCTGGAATTTGATTCCAACCATCCTCTAGGGTCTTAATATACTTATTTCCTATAATAGAAATTCCTCTTTCTTTATCTAACAAGCCTCTATTATCATTTAGCTTATTATATGAAAAATATATCTAAATAATCAGATGAGCCTATCCATTTAAAAAGCATTTTTCCTTTATTCCTGTTACAATATATTTTTTTACCATCAATTTCAACACTTTCAGGAATTTTGATAAATTTAGATTTAGTTATACATCTAGAAATATATACTTCATTACCATTAATAATTTCAAAAATCAAACCATTCATTAAGATCAAATGATTTTTTTGTATTTAAATGAATAATATATTTCCTTATTCTTCCAATTAAATAAATATTTCTTGGTTTTTATCAGGTGTATCCTCATAATAACCATCAAATTCATAAACATCACTATAATGTCTTAAGACTGGCTTATAAAATGCATCCTTTATTTTATTATTAACAGCATTAAATTTAATAAATAATAAGGGAATAATAAAGGCTAATAAAAAAACTGTACCAACAATTACCAAAGGAATCCATATTCTATAAGCCTTTTTTTCATTTCATCATTATTTTTTTATTATTCATTAAAATAGCCCCTTTCAAATTTATTATTAAATTTATAATTTTCTCCATTTATTGAATCAAAATTTATGTTAAAAAGAAAATTCATATTTTAAATCACCAAAAAAATATATTTATATTTGACTCAAATCTATAATGTATCAAATATAAAGAATCATTACTATTATTATGGTTTTGCAAACAATTCTTAATCGACTGAACGTTAGTTCCTCCAAAAAAACTTTATCATATTTTTTTCATTACCTGATGAAAAAGTCTTTCGTTAAAATGTCAAATCTTACAATTTCGCTTGAATGACACTCAACATTATTTTTTTATCATATATAGTTGTAAATATTGATAAATCATCCATTGGAAATAAATAATCCTGGTCATATTTTTCTAATAATCTAGTATAATCGCAATATCTTATATTAGAATATTCAATTTTAAAAATAAGAATCGCCAAATTTTTTTGCTGTAAAGCAAATATAATATCCTGTATTACTATCTGGATTTAACACTCTATTTGCTGATTTATTTACTTGAAATAAATTAACTTCAGTTTTTTTCTATTATTTATATCATAATTGAGTTTCTTTGTTCCACTAGAAAAATTATTATATGTAACATATTCATATATTTCAAAATTTTCTATATGCTCATAATCGAATTCAATTTTAAATTGTCCTGTTTTGTTTGGATAAAACTTAAAATAATTCCATCTACTACTTATCTTAAAATTTTTAGTTATACCATCATATATGCTGGTTGCAGATAATTCTGACTGATTTGCTTTATATGTGGTTTTTTCACAATTGAAGCTTAGCTTATAATTCGCTTGCGTATTATTAGTGAATACCATCCTGAATACATAAGCCCCACATTCAAAATTGGTATAATTAATAGCCGCATCAGTTGATTTTACAAGTACATATTGCCTACCTTGAACACTATATAATGATAGATTGTATTTAACAAAAACTATCAGTAGAAATGGAAATGCTAAAAGTTTTTGCAATAATAATTATTTTCAAAATAAAAAAATAGTCCTTATCAGAATTTCCATTACTATGATTTGCAATTGATAAATACTTTTCAAAGCTTCCCATATTTCCACTAAAAATACATTAAATTAGTAAAATTAGTAGCCGTATCAAAAAGAAATCATTCATTTCAAATTCATCATCACTTGATTCACCCATGCCAGGATTAATTATAATTGCTCCACATGTTGAAATTTTTTTCATCAAATTTTTTTCATAATTTTTCACTTAATGCTTGTCCTGTATATTTTTTTCATATTCAATTTCATTATTCGAACTTGCATAAACATTAAATCCAAAAAAAGAGCATTAAGAACATAAAACAATAAAAACTAATCTTCTTAATTTTTTTACACTCACCTTTTCATTAGTTGTAAATTTGAAAAATATAATTTTAAATTTACAATTATTATTATATATTTTTTAGAAAAATTGTCAATTTTTCATAAAAAAATTAAAAAAACTGGAGTTTTGGTACTTTTTAGGGTGCTATGTAAGCGCTAACCTCCAGTTTCAAACTGGAGATTTGCCATTTTTGAAGGTAAAAAAATTTTTATTTTTTTCCAATACGATTTTTTTAATCATTTTCATAAAAAAACTCCTTTAACTTTGTTATAATTTAAGCTAAAGGAGTAAATAATATTAATCTCTAAATGGTCTAGTAGAAACAATATGATATAAACTATCAAGATAATGCATATCCTTATCATTAATGACAAAAATCAATATCTAGGTTTGCTTTAATTCTATCCTCATGTACTGTTTTAGGAAGAGGCAATGTATTTTTTTGAATACAATATCTTAAACATATTTGGGGAATTGATTTATTATATTTAGCAGCCATCTTTAAAACTTCTTTATTTTTCTAAGAGCTCGCCAGTAACAAACAAGAAAGAATCACTACTAAACTTACAATATTTAAACTTTTATTAATTAACAAAGAACCAATAAAGTAAAGCAATGAAGGTATAAAAAAATTATCAAAAAAACGAACTAAATATTATTCTTAATAAATTAGAATATAAATATCTACGCATACTTTCTCTCATCCTAAATCATAAAAATATGGTTTTTATTAATACATTGGTTAATTTGAATCCAGCAGTAAAGACATTTTCTAATAATAACCTTAGCCAGAAATCTCCTTTTTTTCGATAACAATTTAGTAAATACTCTATTATGAACTCCTGCTATACCACCTAAATAACCGCCAAGTATAGATAACACTCCCGAAATAGCATTAAATCCACCTTCAATAAACATATTTTTCATTTTAAAATCTTTGCTGCTGCTAATTCCAGTTCTAACTGTATATCCTAAATACCTGTTGCAAAAGAAACTCCACTACCAATTCCTAATGCTGAATTCAATGATAGTGTTAAACCAGTAGATGTAAATAATGTTGCAGTTGCTTCACCTAAAGCGGCCGCTCCTACTCCCACTCCTAAAACTGTACAAATTCCAACACCAAATCCTGCAATTAAACCATCAATTAATAAAGTTGTTAATGTAATTGCAAAATTTCCCTCAGGATCATCATATATAATAGGATTGTTATTACAATAAGTATATAAATTTAAACCAATTATATTATTTATATCTAAATATGCTACATCATCTATTGATATAAATATCCGATACTTGGATCATAATATAAATTTGTTTCTTTATCATAATAATAGCCTTTATATCTTATATTATTTATTTTAGCTATTTGGCCATTATATTCTAATATATTACCATATGGATCATATTTATAGCTTCCTACCTCTAAACCTCTATCATCTATTATTTTGATGATTTCTCCTCTTATGTTTTTTTATATAATAATATAGCTTGTCTTTTTCTTTATTTTTCATCTATTATATTATAATAATTACCATTATAATAATTTATATTATAATAGCTTACTATTTCACTACCTACATAATAGCTCATTTGTTTATTTTCTATTTTAATATATTGATTTAAATGTTTATTTTTTTAAAAATTCAAATTTGTTAAATCTATTTCATATTCATCAACTAGCTTATTATAATTATAATAGCTTGCCGTTAAATTTTTTTACCTGCTATACCTATTACAATATTTTTTTAGTTCTTTCTTCTTTATTAAAAATATGTTACATTACTTATATTATTTTTTTATTATAATCAATTATTACATATTCATGTTCACATATTATTTCTGTTATCCTACTATAATCTAAGCTATAATTTACAACTACATTTTTTTCCCAATTTTATAATTAATATTTCTTATTTTATAAATACCATTTATTTTTTTACAAAATTATAATAATTATTAGCTTCATCTATTAATCTAACATTACTACTATCCAATACTACTATTTTATTATGATTTAGCTTATTACAATAAGCTCCATCATTTAATTCAAATTTATATCTATTACTACCATTTACTAGCTCATAATAATTACTATTATTATAAACTATTACAAGCTCCATATTTACCATCTTAAATAATTTGAATCATAATTTAGATTCAAGCTAAATGGGGTACTATAGGCATTAGAAAAACAAATCTATATTTACATAATAAGATTTAAAAATTTAAATCTAAGGCTACATTCATCTTACCTATACTATAGCTTAATTTCTTGGTTTCTTAAGCTTACTGACATAAAAAAATCACCCACTTTTTTTATTAAAAAAATAAAGTATTTTTTTCTTAATTTAAAGATATCACTTCTTTAAACTAAAAATCAATACTTTTCTTTTGTTATTTTTGTTATTTTCGTTATACTTTGTTGTAACTGGTATTATTAAAGTGTAGGTTAGGGGATGCAGACATTTTTTTAATTGACATTTACATTTGTGACATTTAAGTTGTCGAATTTGGAATTATATAACTTGTTATGATTAAAGCAATCAATTTACTTAAATATTATTCCAAACTAGCTTATTGCTTAATACATTTTCAAATAGCTCTATCTCTTGATCATTATCAATTATTTCCTTAATTTTTAGGAATTTGAATATAGATTCTATCAATACTTAAATGTTCCTTATAATTTGCAAGTAATTTAAATTGATAATTTAGAAACAAATATGAATTAATAGGCTCTCTAAATATTAATGATTTTTGAGGTTGCAAGTCCATTATCATAAAAATATAATAAGATTAATTTCTAATGCTCCCATCTTTTTCGATACTAAATACTTAGATAATTCCAAAAATTGCATTATCCATTTCTTTAAATGAAGACATCTTAATAGAAATATTTGCATTCTTTAAATAATTCTTCTTCAAATTAATAATTTTTTTATATCATCATCACCCCAGGCATGATCATAAATATCACTACCAATTAGTTCAAATTCCATCATTAATTTATCTCTACCTAAAAAAAGCTATATCATGCATATTATATGCCTTAAGATTATTTAATTTATCAACAATACTAGAATCAAATTGCCAAAAAAATTATTTAAATCTTCATACCATAATTTAGTAATAAATAATTCTTGGTTTAAATAAGCATAGCCAGATTCATTTTTTTATTGGCTAAAATATCACACGCAATTTTAGCTAAATAAATATTTTCTCCCAAACCAAAAATTCATTTTATAGCTAAAAAGATTATTTAATCTTGCCATAATTCTTTTACTAATTCTTAAAGACTCATCTAAATTAGAAGAATAATTACCTAAATCAATAAAAAAATACATTTACTATCTAAAAAAATAAATATCTTTATCATTTATGTACTCCTCTATTAAATGATATACATTTGCTAGGGCAGTACTATATCTTTTTAAATTAATTTCCAAATTCAGTTCTTCATTATCGCCAAGACTATCAATAAGTGAATTATTGTTATAAACATTAATTTTTTTATTAGCAGGGTTTATGCCTCTTAATAAAAAAATTCATATCTCGCATAAATACCACTTAAATTTAAACACATAAACATTGTATAATACCATCCTTCCTTATTACTAACTTTATTATATTCATATTATTGACATTATTTATGTCAAATATAAATTTTTTTCTTCATAAGGAAGAAAAAAAGGCTATGAATTTAATCATAGCCCAAAAAGGTATTATTCAATAGAAATGCACTTTTTATTATCAACTGGCTTTGTTTCCTTAGGAACATTGATAGTTAAAACACCATTATCAAGCTTTGCCTTAATATCAGTTTCCTTAACATCACCAACATAGAAGCTTCTTGTTGCTGATTCATGAATACGTTCTCTTTGAACATATTTCTTATTATTCTCAGATTCTGTATTATGCTCATATTTAACTACAAGATAACCATCCTCAAGACTAATATTAACATCCTTCTTAGATACACCAGGTAAATCTACTGTAAATAAGTAAGAATCATCATGCATAACAATATCAGTCTTCATAAACTTATTTCTTCCACCAAAGGCATCAGTAAACATATTTGTCATCTCGTCAAATAAATTTAAACTATTATTATTGTTTTTTTCTTCTTCATATAATACATATAAATCACTCCTTGTATATTATTAACTAATAAGCTATAAATTATTCAATAGCAATTGTTTTTAGTCTTAGGTTCATTGTTATTCATAGTGATAACTAATAAGCCTTGATCAAACTTAGCGCTAATTGATTCTGGGTTAATATCTGGTAAATAGATACTACGTCTCTTGTTTCCAAGATTTCTTTCACGAAGAACATATTTAGTATCCTTGTTACCCTCCATTCTCTTAGCGGTAATTACTAATGAGTCATCCTCATAGCTAATGTTTATATTCTCTTTGGAATATCCTGATAGATCAGCTATAACCTTATAGCCCTTTTCCTCTTCAAGAACATCAATAGGGAAATTAGCATATTCACTTTCCTGAAGCATATTATTAAATTGTCTAACAAATTCTTCCATAGTTAATCATCCTTTCATCTTGGCACTCATACATCTCATCTGCCAATTACACATATAGTATACCATATATTTTGGCACTGTCAACACATATGTGCCAATTTTTATATATGAAAGCGTTTTTTTATATTAAAAAAATAATTGAATTTTTTTAGGCCGTGCAAAAGGAAAAAAAGACTATTTAAGTATTCCTTACATAGTCTTATTTAAGAAAAAAATCAAAAAAACAATTTGGCCATCCTGAAGCTTTAATTTAGCATCAAAAAAAGCTTATTATTTTTTTAGACACAAAGCCTTTTAATTTTAGATGTTTCACCTGTACTTAAAAAGCATTTTAGCATTATTAATAGAAATAATTCTTTTTACAAATTACGAAATTAATCTTAAACTTGCAGCCACTTTTATAGCCCATACAGCCATAATTATATCTGCCCTTTACTACATCATCATTACATAATGGGCATTTACCAATAACATCCTTATATAACCCTGTATCAATTTCTTCTTCAATTGGTAGATTTTTATTAGTGAAGATGTCACTAATTTCCTTTTCAGCGAGCTTAACGCTATCTACAACAGCAATTTCATTATGAAAAACCTTCTTTAAGGCTTGACCTATAGTTGCTGTTTTATATTTATCCATAGATATGCCCATTTGCATTAGCTGTTCAATCATATAAATTCCATTTGGTAAAATAGTATATACATCCTTTTTTTAAAAGCAATATAATTACTATTTTTTTAGCATTATCAATTATGCCCGTCCTTGTTGCTTCTGTTCCCAGTTCTAGTCCCTCAAACATCGCTTTATAGTCATCATCATCACTATCATCATTTTTCTCTTTTTTTATCATCCTTAAAAGGATTCTTTAAATAATTATTTAGTGTTTCAATTGTATAATGCTTAGGTGGAGTAGTTTCTTTCTCCTTTGGCTTAAATAAAATATTGACCTCATCACCCTTATTAAGATTAGGTAAGGCTTTATCCTTCGAGCTATAATCATCATATTTAGTCCAGCCTGGCTCTAGCATTATAGTACCCTTTTAAATTGAATTCTTCAAAAATCTCCAACCTTAATTTTTTTAATTCTGATTTATTAACAATACAGTCATTACTACAAAAAAACTGCCACAAATCTTCTGAAAATTGTTTGATAAACCTTCATTTCCATTTCGCTTAGGGTTTCCTTTTTAGGAATCTTATAGGTTGGGGGTTAAGGCACTATGGGATTCAATTTTACTATCATCAAAAAAATAGTTTTTATTATCCTTAAATTTAATAGGATAGCCTATTTTTAGCAATAATATCAATAATTTGGTTTATCTTTTTCTTTTCAGCAGTTGCTAAATATTCACTATTAGTTCTTGGGTAAGTAACATAGCCAGCCTCATAAAGCTTTTGAACAATATTTAAGCTTTCCTCCATAGGCATTTTATACTTTTTTTACCAAGAACGTTTTGAAGCTTTGATAAAGAATAAAGCTTACCTGCAGAAAGTGTATCCTTCTTAACTTCTTTAGAGATAACTATTGCCTTACAGTTATTATATTTTTTTGGCACATCTCCTCGCATTTACTAAGCTCATCAAATTTAAATTTAATAGTTGAATTTAATTCAACATCCTCACCCTTTGTTTGCTCCTTAGAGGAAATTGAAAAATATTTTTCACTAACAAAATTAGTAATAGCCATATCTCGATCATAAATGGCCTTAACAATAGGAACAATAACTCTACCAACTCTTAAAAGCGTACCAGTTTTTAAAGTGGCATACCTTGTTAAATTTACACCATATAACCAATCTATATAGGTTCTAGCAAAGCCTTCATTTGCTAAATTATCATAATTATTATCATCTAATAAATCCTTTAGTCCCTCATTAATAGTTTCAACAGTTTGATCTGGTAGCCATAATCTTGTTAGCTTCTTTTTTGTCTTAAGAGCATACCTAATACAAAGTCTAACAATAATTTCTCCTTCACGATCAGCATCTCCAGCATTAACAATTTCATCTACCTTAGGATTATTGCATAAAGCTTCAATTGTTTTAAATTGCTTTAAAACACCGCTATCAACCTCTTTATTTAAGCTTTTTTTTAAGCTGAATTTAAATTCATCTGGAAAGCAAGGAATATTTTCCATAGACCATCTTCCATTTTTAGTTGGTCCAGTATAATCCTCAATGTCACATAAAGAAAAAAGGTGACCAAAGGCATAGGTAACAAAAATATTCATTATTTTCATAATAACCATCTCTAAAGCGCATATTACCAATAGCTCCAACTATGTTTCTTGCAAGAGATGGCTTTTCAGCTATAATTAATTTCATTTTAAAAACCTCAAATTCACTTCATTAAGCATAACATAAAATGGCATAATTTTCAAGAAAAAAAGGCTATTTGCGAAACAGCAAACAGCCAAATTTAATTATTCTAATATCTATTTATGTAATGATCAATTTCCCATTTCGTTACATATTTACGATATTCATCCCATTCACGATTTTTTTAGCTTCAATCATTTTTAGCAGTGATATGCTCACCCATTGAGTCCTTAATAAGCTTATCATTATTAAACTCATCAATAGCTTCCTTTAGGTTAGCAGGAAGGGTATCAACACCTAAATTCTTTCTTTCCTCATCAGTACAATGATATAGGTTATCATAAATAGGAGATGTCTTCTTACAATTACCTTTTATTCCATCTAATCCAGCAGCTAAAATAGCAGATACAGCAAGATATGGGTTAGCTGCAACATCAACACTACGAACCTCTGTTCTTGTTTTCATTCCACGAGATGCAGGAATACGAATCATAGTTGAACGATTTGAATCAGACCAAGAAATATAGCAAGGAGCCTCATATCCTGGAACAATACGCTTATAGGAATTAACTATTGGATTAGTAATTAAGCAAAATCCCTTGGCATGAGCTAAAATACCATCAATCCATAAATTAGCAGTTTGTGATAATTGATTCTTAGTATTAGGATCAAAGAAAGCATTTTTACCTTCAGTTGTTACAAGTGAGCAATTAACGTGCATACCACTTCCGTTTATACCCTCAACTGGCTTTGGCATAAATGTTGCGTGAAGGCCATGTCTACGAGCAACATTTTTTACAACAAGCTTAAATGTTTGAACATTATCGCATGCCTCTAAGGCACTATTAAATTTGAAATTAATTTCATGCTGTCCTGTTGATACCTCGTGGTGAGATGCTTCAACAGTAAAGCCTATTTTGGTTAATTCCAAAACAATATCACGTCTACAATCAACTGCACTATCAGTTGGTGATAAATCAAAATATCCACCATGATCATTAAATTCTAGGGTTGGATTACCTTTTTCATCTAGCTTAAACAAGAAAAATTCAGGCTCAACACCAACATTAAAGCTCTTGTAGCCCATTTCACGCATACGCTCAAGATTACGCTTCAAGGTTCCACGAGGATCTCCTTCAAATGGTACATCTGGCTCACCATTTTTACCTGGACGATAAACATCACAAATAAAACGAGCAACCTTACCATATGATGTATCCTCCCAGCTTAAAATAAGAAATGTATCTAAATCAGGATGTAGATACATATCAGCCTCATGAATTCTTACAAAGCCTTCAATTGAAGAGCCATCAAACATTACCTCATTATTTAAGGCATCCTCTAATCTTGTAATAGGAATTTCAACATTTTTTTAGCATTCCCATCATATCAGTAAATTGCATACGAATATATTTAATATTCTCTTCCTTACATATTCTTCGTATGTCTTCTTTTGAATAACGCATATTAACTTAATTTCCTCTCTAATTCTTTTATACCCTATAATTTTATCATTTATTTAAGATTTTTGAAAAAGCAATAAAAGAAAAAAATAAAAAGAAAGAAAGTGCTTTTACACACTTTCCTTCTTTTTAATATGGCGGATATGAAATATATAATAATCGCATGCAAGATGTATTTAAGATTGGTTAAGATTGGTAAATGATTGAATAAAGAAACATCAGGACAATCCGCCATATTATATTATAAATTAATCCTCAATAAATAAATCGCTATAGCAAGGAACAGGCCAGTAGCTCTTAGAAACAATTTCCTCTAAAGCATCAATATCTGTTCTAATTGAAGCTAGAATTGGGGTAATTATTTGTAAATAAGCTAAAGCCTTATCCACTAATGATTCAATACTTCTAACATTAATAAGAGCTGTTTTTTTAAGGTTTCCTTTTTAATTGAGGCTGAATCTAAAAGTGTGACAACCCTATCTAAATGCTCCTTATAGGCAATAGCTGAAATCTTAACAAGCTTATCAACATTATTAAGTTCTGCTGCCACAGCAGCTGCATAGGCTCTAATAGCAGGAAAATATTTAGTATCTAGCATTAATAAAGCTGTTTTAGCCTCAATATCTATATTTTTAGCATACATTTCATAAGCAACGCTTTGACGACATTTTAACTCAACATCACTTAAAACATTTAAAGAATTAAACATTGAAACTGTCTTATCAGTGGTAAATGAGCTTACAGCCTCAATATAGGTTTTAACATTTGGTAAGCCTCTTTTCTCAGCCTCTACTGGCCAAGAAGTGGTATAGCCATCACCATTAAAAAAATAACACGCTTATGATCAATAATTGTCTTTCTTATATATTTCTTTAAATCAGCCTCAAAAATCCTTTTGAATTCTCTAAAGCATCACAAGCCTTATTAAATTCATAAGCCATAATAGTATTTAAAGCTGTATTAGCAGAAGCAATGCAAACTGATGAAGCAAGCATTCTAAATTCAAATTTATTTCCCGTAAAAGCAAATGGAGAGGTTCTATTTCTATCTGTAGCCTCAGCAGTAATTTTACCAATTTGGGGAATATCAAGATCAAGACTATGAGGATGAATTGAGCTTGTAGCTTCGCCATTATTAATAATTTGTTCAACTATATCCAAAAGCTGATCACCTAAATAAATAGACAAAATAGCTGGTGGTGCTTCATTAGCTCCTAATCTAAAATCATTACCAGGATTAGATGCACAAGCACGAAGAAGCACAGCATTTTCATCAACACCCTCAATAATACAAGCAAGCGTTAATAAGAATTTCCAATTCTTCTCTGGAGTATCAGTAGGATCAGTTAAATTAATATTATCAGCATTAACACTCCAGTTATTATGCTTACCACTACCATTAATGTGAGCAAATGGCTTTTCATGTAAAAGACAAACTAAATTATGCTTTCTTGCTGTTCTTTGTAATGTTTCCATTAGCATCATATTTTGATCAGCAGCTAAGCCACCAATTGAAAATATTGTTGCAGTTTCATGCTGAAGTGGTGCAACCTCATTATGATCTGTCTTAGCAGTTATACCAAGGCTCCATAGCTCTTCATTAATATCCTTCATAAAAGCCGTAACACGACTATTAATACCTGCAAAATAATGATCCATAAGCTCCTGACCCTTAGGTGGAAGAACACCAAACATTGTTCTACCAGTATAAATTAAATCATCTCTTTTTAAATAAAGATCACGATCAACTAAAAAATATTCCTGCTCTGGTCCTACAGCTGGGTAAACTCTTTTTAGCATCATAGCCAAACATTTTCATAAATCTTTTTTTCCCGCTTTATTTAAAGCATTTAGAGAACGAAGTAAAGGAATCTTACGATCTAATGCTTCCCCATGATAGCCTACAAAAACAGTTGGAATAAATAAAACTGTTCTATTTTCTACCGTTCTTATAAATACTGGAGTTGTTGGATCCCAAATTGTATACCCACGAGCATTTGCCGTACTTCTTAAGCCCCCACTTGGAAATGAAGAAGCATCTGGCTCGCCCTTTAATAAGGTTTTACCATTGAACTTTAAAACAATGTCATCACCACTAAAATCAATAAATGAATCATGCTTTTCAGCAGGAATAGTGGTAAGTGGTAAAAACCAATGAGTAAAATGAGTGGCGCCATTTTCTAAAGCCCAAACCTTTATTGCATCTGCCACCTCATCTAATATGCCTAAATCGAGAGGTGCACCTTCCTTAATTGTCTTATTTAGGGAAGCAAAAGTCTCTGGCTTTAGTCTTTCCTTCATTTTAGCCTCATTAAAAACATGAGACCCAAAAACATTTAAAAATGTCTGCCATATATATAAATCCTTTCTTATTTTTCAAAAAAACAAAAAGGTCACAAAAGAAAAAAATCTCTTGCGACCTTGCATTCGTTTTTATTATCTTAAGCATCATTGCTTAACTACATTTTATTTTAAAATCCTAATTTTGTAAATATGAAAACGATTTATCTATTTAAAATTGTTTCCACTATTTTTCTTTTGTTTAAAAAGCCTACAAATCATTCCATTAATTACGCCTGTTAACACACTTAATAGAGCAATAAATGGCAAATAATAAATAAATGAGCTTGCACTAAGCATAAGCATTGCAACAACTATTTGTCCAAAGCAATGACTAATAGAGCCTAAAACTGAGGTACCAATAGGTGAGAAAAAATTAATTTTAGAAAATATTAGCATGACAATAAATGAGCATACCCCTCCACTTAGGCTCATAAGCCAGGTTAGGGTAAAAATATTTCCTCTAAATAAACCAACAAGTAAAATTCTAAGTATCATTACCAGTAATGCCTCATACCATTTCATCTGATAAAGCATTATTAAAATAATACAATTAGCAAGACCAAGCTTAACTCCTGGAATAAACATCGGAATAAAGCCTTCAATAATATTTAATACAATTGCCATCGCTAGCATCATTGCAATTAAACAAGCTCTTTTTATACTCATACTTCAACATCAACCTTACTTTTTTCGCCAACAAGCTTTATATATACCTTATTAGGTAAACAAACTATGCTTTCATTAGTCGAAGAAATATAGCCCTGCTTACTACATAAATGATATGTTGAATTTTCTTCAACAACCGCAATTTTGTTATGCTTGCAGGCAATGACAACATCACCATTATCCCCCTTAACTGTGTAATAGGTAATATCATCATCAAGCTTAGCTAAATCTATTTCTAAAAACTATATCATTTTTTTATAATAAACAACTGCTTTTTAAATTATTTTTTTCTTACTGCTAACCTTAAGAAACAATTATTGCTACTAAAGAAATTATTAAAATTGTAAGAATTAAAAATTAAATCTCTGCGTTTTTTCATTTTAGTCCTTTAATGATGAATAAATGAGTCCATCCTCACCATAGATGATTACATCAATATTTTTATCATTTAAAAATTCCTTTATTTCTTCTACACTCATTGCATATAAAGCCGTCGTATAAGCATCCAGTTTAGCACTATCATCACCAATTAGTGTTAAAGAAAAATAATTATCTATCGTTTTTCCAGTTTTGGCATTTATTAAATGAGTATATCTTTTTCCATCAATTAGTTTTGTCTGCTCACGATATGAGCTAGTACCAATTGCTTTATTTTTAGCCTTGATAATTTCAAAATAGCCAGAGTCCTTCTTTTTAATACCTACATTAAAATCCTCATTATTAGATTTTTTTCACCAAGTAAAAATATTTGAACTTCCAGCATCAACCAGATAATATCTAACATTATTTTTTTCTTAAGATATTGATAAACCTTCTCTGTTGCAAAGCCTTTAGCAATTCCCCTAAATCAATATTAGCATTACCAATAATACTAACCTTATTTTTCTTCAATTACAATTTTTTTGATTCTTTGATATTATTTAATTCCTTATCTAGGCTTTGTAAAACAAAAATCAATGTTACCATCTTCAGGCTTTTTTTCACATTAAGAACATAATCCTTCCATAGATGGCTGATATTACCAATTAGAGGCTCATAATAGCCATTTGTTTCCTTATTAATACTAATTGCATAATTAAGAAGTTCAATAAGCTCATCAGCTACAACTTCTGTTCTATTGGTATTAATATCATAAACAGATTTGATATCAGAATGACTCATATAATCATCAGCTAAATTATTATATTTTTCATAGATATTTTCAATTTCTGTAAAATGAACATTGGCCGTTGCTTCATTTGTAGCCTCAAGCTTAACATTAACTATAGTATCCATAGTATATATCATTTTTGTATAGGTATTAAGCCTATTACAGCTTGCAAGTAAAAAAACACAAACATCAAAATGGTTAATATCCTTTTTATCATTTTCATCTTAATATTCCTTAACCGCCCTAATAATTTTAAAAGCGGTTTTTTCTCCTTTATCAATAAGTAGATTTATCCAGCTTACAAGCAAAGCCTCCGTATCACTATGCATAACGTATTTATCCTTATGCCTAATATGATAATCAAGGATCCCCTTAGGGTTATAATTTTTCTTCATATAAACCTTAGTGGCAGCAATACGATCACAAAACATTTCCTTAACATAGCGAATTGGCATTTTAATAGGAACATAAGTCATTTTTTCAGGATTATGATCAACCCAGTATTCAAAATGATGCTTATTACGTCCCTTATGATGAAGCCAAGCACTTGAATAGCCATATATTTCCTTTTCTCTAGCATTAGGGGAATGATCGCCTTGATAATATTTCATGCCTATTCTAAATTCACACCAGGAATATTTAGACAAATCATGCTTTAAGCCCTGAAGGCCAATACCAGCCTTGAAGCAAAGCCTCATAACAATATGACGATGCCTTGTTATCGTTAAAAAATGTTTTATTGGATGAAGCAAAATAAACATCTCCTAATCATAATATACCTTCATTAAATAAAGACCATAGCCTGGAGCAATCTTATGTGATATACCAGGATCACGCTCATTAAATACTCTTGTGATAGTTTCAAGTCTATCTCTTTTAGCCCCAATCTCTAAAAACAAGTCCCATCATTCTTCTAATTTGATATTTTAAAAAGCCATTACCAATAAAAAAATAAATCTTAAATAATCGCCATCCTTAATAACCTTAGCCTCATAAATAGTCTTTTCAAAGTCCTTTAAGGGATTAACAGAACCGCTACAAAAAGCCTTTTGAAGTTGTGCTTGCCGCATAACATTTTTTTAAAAGCCTCATTTATTAAGTCTAAATCAAGATTCTTATAATAGGCCATATATCTATTTTCAAAAACAGATGGTTCTGTTTGCTTTACCAAATAGTGATATTCCTTTTTTTTAGCACTAAAGCGAGCATGAAAGCTTTCATCAACGATACTTGCATCAACAATTCTAATGTCTCTTGGTAAAAAAAGGAATTAAGTCCATTTTTTTATTGCTTCTGGCTTAATATTTAAATCTAAATCAAAATGAATTACTTGGCCCACAGCATGAACCATTGCATCTGTTCTTCCAGCTGGATATATTTTTACATCCCTATGAAGCATCATTTTTATGGCTTCCTTAAGGCATATTTCAATTGTAACCTCACCCGGCTGAACCTGAAATCCCTTATAATTATATCCATCATAGCTTACAATACATTTTATAACGCATATTTAATCACCAACACTAAAGTGTATAACAAAACAACAGCTATTAAACAAAAATAATCAATAAATCTAAGCTTTAGCTCATCATATTTTGTTCTAGGGGCATCAATAACATAGCCTCTTGCCTCCATAGCATTAGCTAAATCCTCAGCTCTTTTTAAAATGATATAACAAACATTGGAATTAATAAAGAAATAATTTGGTTTACCTTTTGCTTAAGGCTACCCTCATTGAAATCAACACCACGTGATGATTGAGCCTTCATAATCTTTTTAGTTTCCTCAAGCAATGTAGGGATAAAGCGTAAGGTAAGTGATAGGGTCATAGAAATGATACCAACCGGAACCTTTATATACTTAAGAGGCTTTAAAACACTTGATAGTCCATTATTGATATCAGTATTTGATGTAGAGAAAGTTAAAAGAGAGGTAACACCAATCATAATAACAATTCTTACAAAAAAATAAATACACCCTTGCTGACACCACCACTATATATCATCAAGCTATAATTAGCCCAATTAAAGCTTGAAAAAAATTCATATAATGCTGGACTAAAAAGCATAAAAAAATATAGCAATTAAAAAAATAGAGCATACCTAGTCTAATTATTTTTTTAGTAAATAAATAAACTAAAATTATACCAATAATCGCTAAAAGCTGATAGAGGCCAAAATGAAAAATCAATTGTTGCCCAAAGCGTACCAGTTTTTAGTATAAATAAGCTGTAAAAACAAAGGTAAATAGCAATAAAAAAATAATACTGGCTTTAACCCCTTCAAAGCCTTTTAATAGGGGTATTCTTGTTGTTAAGAAAAATAACAACAAATACTACAAATGCAGAAACCATCATTTCCATTGTTGGAATTAAGAATATTAAAACCATTAATAATACTGTTAATATTATTTTCATACGAGGATCCATTTTATAGATCCAGCTATTACCTGGAACATATTGACCAATAGTGATATTATTCATTTATAATACCTCCTAAAGCCTTAATAAGTTCATCTTCAGTTTTATATTCATATTTAAGATTATAACCCATTTTAGCATTTAAATAATCAATTAAAGATAAAATCTGAGGCTTTAAAAGATGACTTTCTTTATAAATGTCACTGCCAAAAACCTCATTTGGCGTACCATCAAAAAAGATTTCCTTATCCTTCATAACAATAACTCTAGTTGCATAACGATAAACAATATCCATATCGTGAGTTATAACAATAGTTGTTTTTATTAGTAGTAGTATGTAGTTCATAAAACATATCCATTATTTCTCTTTGACCCTTTGGATCAAGACCTCTTGTTGGTTCATCAAGTAATAAAATGCTAGGGTTGTAGGCTAAAATACCAGCAATTGCTACCTTACGCATTTGTCCACCACTTAAATTAAATGGAGATTTATCAAGTAAATCTGCAATACCTAGCATATTAGCAACCTCTTTTGCTCTAGAATCAGCCTCAGTATCAGTCATGCCAAATATTTTAGGAGCAAAGACGATATCCTTTAATACTGTTTCCTCAAATAGCTGATATTCAGGAAATTGAAAAACAAAGCCGACATTTTTTCTTATTGGCTTTAGCTTAGGATTCTTCTTAGCCTTAGGAGTTATTTTAGCACCTAGGATATCAACGTAGCCCATAGTCGGTAATAGCAAAGCATTCATATGCTGAACAAGTGTTGATTTACCACTACCAGTTTGACCAACAATACAAACAAATTCTCCAGTTTCATTAATATTTAAATTTATATTTTTTTAATTGCATCAACAGTTTCCTTTTTTTCTTTAGGCCTGGATAGCTATGACTTACTTCATAAAATGATATTCCCATAGTGCCTCCATAAGCTTACAATTATTTTTTAATTTTTCATCCTCTAAAGCTTTGTGATAAAAGCGTAATCTAAAGGGCATATCTAAATTTGAGCTTTGTAAAAGCTCTCTATTTTCAAATATTTCCTCCGGCTTACCACTAGCAATAAGCTTACCCTCTTTCATAACTAAGACCTCATCACTATAGCTTGCAAGATCTAAATCATGAGTAATTGTAATAATTGTTTTTATTATATGTGCTTTTTTTAATTCCTTAATAAGGCTTGTTATTTCCATTACACCTTCAGGATCAAGCATTGATGTAGCCTCATCTAAAATAATCGTATCACAATTCATAGCTAAAATACCCGCAATAGCTACTCTTTGTTTTTGCCCTCCAGATAAGCTATTAGGCTCTCTATTTAAATAATCCTGCATGCCAACCTTTGTGCTATATTCTAAAATTAGCTTCTTCATTTCTTCTCTTGGCACAAGATGATTTTCTAAGCCAAAGGCAATATCATATAAGACATTAATACCAACAAATTGATTATCAGGATTTTGGGAAAAACAATACCAACATGCTTTCTAATTTCATTAGCACTTTTATTATTTAATAAAACCCCATCATATAAAATTTCACCACTTTTAGGCTCTAAAAGGCCAACAAGAAGCTTAGAAATTGTTGATTTACCACTACCATTATGACCAATAATGCTTATCCATTTATGATCATCTACTGTAAATGAAACATCATCAACTGCATTAATATTATTTTGATATGAAAAAAACATAAATTCTTAACTTCAATCATTTGGAATTCTCCTTTTTCACTCTTAATTCTTTAAAAAAATCCTGTAATAAATCCCTACAGCTTTCTTCCATAATTCCTCCAACAAAACTGGTATCACTATAATTATCCTTGCTTTTTAATATCATAGGCCCCAAAAATAAACATTATTAATCCTTGCCTGTCTTATTGCTCCCCTACACATCAAGCAAGGCTCAAGGGTGATATAAATATCGCAATTATCTAATCGCCATGATTTTATTTTTTTACAAGCCTTAGCTATCGCCAGTATTTCCGCATGAGCAATCGCATTTTGTTTTTTCTCACGTAGATTATGAGCTCTAGCAATAACCTTATTATCTAAAACTACGACACAGCCAACAGGAACCTCATGCTTTTTTTTAGCCTTTATAGCTTCTTTTATTGCTAGAGTCATAAAATAATCATTCATGATGTAAAACCTCATGACAGCGTCTACAGCGTGGTTCATATGATTCAGTTGCTCCAACTAAAATAATTGGATCATCATAAAATGCCGGTCTGCCATTAATTATACGCTGAGTGCAGGTAGCATCCTCACCACAGCAGGCACAAATAGCCGTAAGCTTAGTAATATGCTCAGCCATTGCTAGTAAGCTTGGAATAATACCAAAGGGCTTACCTCTAAAATCACAATCAAGACCAGCACAAATTACTCTTAAGCCATTATTAGCAAGGCTATCAATTATATCAAGAATTGATTCATCAAAAAATTGAACTTCATCAATTACAATAGCCTGGGTTGTACTTTTAATATATTTTAGCATTTCATTAGGCTTAGAAATATTTATAGCCTTAAATTTCAAATGTGAATGCGAAACAACCTCATCAACAGAATATCTATCATCAATTTGTGGTTTAAAGACTACAAATTCCTTTTTAGCAAATTGCATTCTTTTAACCCTTCTTATTAATTCTTCAGTTTTTCCTGCAAACATAGGGCCACAAATAACTTCAATTGTTCCAGCCTTATCCTTGTTATATTCCATAATAACTACCACCTAAAAAAATAATCAATTAATTATACCATACAAATTTAAAATTAGAAAAAAATAACCTACAAAATGTAGGTTAATTTAATTACTTTTTCCTCTTTGTTTGTAAAGCCATAACGCTTATTGAACTTTTCTACCTTACCAGCAGCTTGAACAAATTTTTTTGCTTTCCAGTGTAGAATGGGTGGCAGTTTGAACAAGAGTCAACACGAATCTCGTCTAATACTGAACCAGTTTCAAATACGTTTCCGCATGTAGTACAAGTAACTTTAACAGTCTTATAATTTGGATGAATTCCAGGTTTCATAACTACATTACACTCCTTCCGCCATGATTTACTAATCATAGTAAGTTTTTTTGCATACAAGGTATTTTTACCATAGCCAATTATTTTTTTCAATACTTTTTTTACTACTTATTTAAATTAATATGGTTTTTTTAAAAATCATAAAATGAAAAAAATCACTTGTTTCTAATGTAGAATTATATCCTTTGTTTTAATTAAAAACTAAATATTTATGAATCCAATTCCTCATCATCAATCCATTTATATTATAAACCATACTCCTTTAAATTTATAAAAAAATAAACTAACCTTCATCATACCAAGCTAATTCTTTTTCTACTTCCCAAAAAGACTTGCCATCAAAAATCTTAGCTTTTAAGAATTGCTCTTTAACATCATCTTCACCATAACCCCATGCTTCAAAGTATGTATCTTCATAGTCAACAACATCCCCATTCTCAACAAATCTTGAAGTCCATATTTTATCACCGTAACATAAAGTATAGAAAAACTATAGAATTCATATACTTCAGCCCTTACGGTTAGGCTTTATAGATTATAAATTTATTCTATTCTCCAAACAATAATTCCTTATTATTTGTGGTATACATAAAATTATATTACAATCTATTTAATAAAGTTATATTCCTTTAAGAAACAATTATATTATCTCTTGGTAATATAATTGCCTTAAAAAGAACAATTGCTTTTTAATTATATTTTATCAATAAAGCCTTGGTATCTTCTAGCTATTACAAAGCTTGCTGCTTGATGAATTGTCATTTTTCTGCTCTTTGCATATTTTTCATAACCTATTAAACTTGTATTATACGGATTAACCTTATTTAATGATACTTGCATTTTATGACATTTATTTTCTAATCTAAATATATATCTTGAATAATCCAAAGTATGAATCATTTTATTATATTTCTTTTCTTTATTTTGATTTGAACTTATTGATTTTGCTTTCTTTGAATCAAATTTTTAAATCTTCAATACTTATATCCTTTCCTACACTTCTTGCATAAGTAACAATATTATTTATATTTCTCTTATCTGCATTCTGCTCAAAGATAATCTTGATTCATAATCCATTACTTGTCCTCCTTTAAAATATTGAAGATAGATTGAATCTCATCTTCATCTAATTCAGGAAGCTTTCTTTGAAATTGCACTGCCAACTTCTTTTGTGTTAACGAAACATTCTCTACATCAATTCTGACATTCTTCTTATCTTCACAATATGCGTCATAAAGTTCATCATATTTTGAGCCTGTTAAATCATAATGTTTAGATAATTCGTCCACCCAATTATCTGGTACACTTTTACCGCCAGTTAAAACAGCTGAAACAAAAGACGTAGTAACGCCTAATAATTGAGCAATTGATAATAAGTTTTCATCATGGTCAATCATTTCTTTTCTAACTATTTTTTTCCAAATTTTGTGTAGCCCATATTTTTCGCTCCTTTAGTAATCATTATTTTTTTGATTACAACAATAGTATACACCTAACGAATAGTATTGCCAACGCTGTTTGATAAAAAAATTAACCTTAAGGTTGATTTGAAAAAAACCTTTTTTTTATTTTTTTAGAAAAAAATATTCATATATATATACAATCAAAATTAACGCTCCAAATATCTTTATATCAATGTCGGCTTATGAATCAAATTCAAATAAAAAAAGAAGCCAATAGTAGATTAATATTAGCTTCAATTAAATATTAAATTAATAATTTTATTGTTAGAAATAACATTATTCAGACTACTTATTCCAAATTTAAGCCTTTATTCAAGGTAAATACTGTAAAGAAATAACTAAAGCTAATAACAATTACATTCTCAGTAATTTTAATTAGGTTTAGCATATTTGCACTATTAATTATATTAGAAAATATCAAATTCATAGAATTCTCAAAAAACTAATACCAAATGATAAAACAAGGCAATAAACAACTGACATTACCGCTTTATTCTTGTTATGGGAATAGCCAAGAGCAATTCCTAAAAAAATCAATAAAACTGTTTCAATTGAAGAAATCATTTTTCAATACAAGATTATATAAAACATCTAATATAAAATTACCTTCATAAGTGATTTCAAAGCTTTGAAGAATATTCTTTAGCTCATCAATTATACTATTTGAATAATAAGCAATAACTATTGAAATGAAAAATAATGATGCTTGTAGCTATAAAGGCTAATAAGGTATTTATTACAATAGATAATATTAAAGAATTTTTTTGCCAACAGGAAGTGTATGAGTTAAATATCCCTGATCCTTAAAGAAGCTTTTTTTACATATCTGAATAAAACAATTATACCACAAGCAATATAGCTTGCCACAATTAGAAATAAAAAAATAAGCCATTAACAGATGTAACAGTTAACACTGATATATCATTTCCATAGTTAATACTGTTAACTATTCTTACGAAGATAGAAAGAAACTGGTAAAGCTATAAATACCGGAATTAGCTTTTTTTAAAAAAATTGCTATAAAATCATACTTAAAAAAATTTTTTTATAAACAGTTGAAAGCCTCCTTAAATGCGTCATTTATACTGCCGTTAAATTCATTTCTCAATTCATCAGCAGACTTATGAAGAAGGATTTTGCCATCATTTATAAATATTACATCATCAAGTATAGCCTCAATATCACTAATTAAATGTGTACAAATAAGAAGGGTTGAGTCAGGCTTTAAATTACTAAGAATAATCTTTAAAATTAAATCTCTAGCTGCTGGATCAACACCAGCAATTGGTTCATCTAAAATATATAGCTTAGCATCCCTACTCATTACTAAAACAAGCTGAACCTTCTCCTTTGTTCCCTTAGATAAGCTTTTTTTAAACGCTCATTTAAATTAATATTAAGCTTATCTAATAAGAATAATGCTCTTTTTTTCATTAAAAATCAGCATAAAAAAATCCGAAAACATTTTAACACAATCCTTAACCTTAAAATCAGGATTTAAATAGGTTCTTTCTGGTAAATAAGAGATTATTTTCTTACTTTCAACACCAACATTATGTCCACATATACTAATCGTACCAGCATTTTTTTACATAATAGACCATTAATTATTTTAATTAAGGTTGTTTTACCACTACCATTAGGTCCTAAAAAGCCCTACTATTTTTTTCCCTCCTCTAGCGTAAAGGATACATTTTTTTAATACCTTTTTTTCACCATAGCTTTTATATAAGCCATCTACATTTAATACCAAACTATTCACCACCATTTAATAAATTTATTGCTTCAGCCTTATTAATTCCAATAGCTTGCATTTTATTAAGATAATCATTTATATATTCATTAACAAAACCATCTCTTAATTTTTCAACAACTATTTTATCATCTGTGACAAAATAGCCGTTAGTGCTTTTAGGAATAATTACAAAATTCTTCACTAGCTCATCATAGGCCTTAAGAACAGTATTAGGATTGACACATAGCCTTGCAGCCATTTCCCTAACTGAAGGTATTTTTTCCATAGCCTTATAATTATTTAAAACAATTTGTCTTTTAATGTAATCAACTATTTGTAAATAAATTAATTCTTTATTATTAAACTGCAAGCTATCACCTCACTGTACTACTTCAATAATACAGCTTATCATTGTTTTTGTCAAGATTTATTCAATAATTTCATATTTAACACCAAGAGTCTTTAAATTCTTTAAAAAATCAGCATACCCTCTTTCAATTATTTCATAATTATTAATTACTGTATTGGTGGGACTAGCAATAGCAAATAAAAACAATGCAGCACAAGCTCTAAGATCGGATGCTTTAACATTACCAGAAACAAATATACTATGATTTGTGATAATTTTATTTTCAATAATATTAATCCTAGCTCCTAAATGAACAAGCTCTAAAGGAGCACTAAAACGATTCTTAAATACCTTATCGCCAATAATAGCACTACCATTATTGAATAAGAATAAAATGCTAAATAATGGCTGAGCATCAGTAGGAATTTTCGGATATAAATCAGCATCAAAGCTAAAAAGGAACAACCTTACTTTTTATTGCAGCACATAACATTTTTTTATACATTATAATATCCGCATTATTTAAAAATAAGTGTTCTGATTGGATAATCAATATGAAGCAAATTAACATTTTCTAATTTAATATTACCGCATAGTAAAGCCATAATTACATATGTTAATGCTTCAATTCTATCAGGAATTATTTTATATTTAACACTTCTTTTTAGGAATAGAGGCAAATATTTCTATACCTCGATTTTTTTATTATTTTAAAGCCAAGCTTACCTAAAAAAATCAAGTGTATCAACAACCTCAGGCTCTAATGAATAATTATAAATTGTAGCATTAGAAAAATATTACTGCAAAAAAACAGTATTAATGGTTGCACCTACACTATTACCCTTTAAGGTAATATTAATATGCTCATTTTTTTAGCTTACCATCTATCTCAATTAAATTCTCATTACAATTAACATTATAGCCCATAGCCTTAAATGCTTCAAAATGATAATCAAGGGGTCTTTCACCAAGCTTACAGCCTCCAGGATAATATATCCTACATTTACCAAAAAAAGAGCTAAAAAAACACCTATTAAGTAATATGAAGCTCTAAATTTTAAAACCTCATCAATTAATAAATCCTTGTAGGTAAGCTTACTTGAATCAATAACTAATAAATCATCAGCAAAGGTATAGCTAACATTTAAGTAAGAAAATATATTTAATAAATTATAAACATCAGCTATTTTGGGAACATTACCTATAGTGGCCTTGCCTTTATTTAAAAGGCTTGCACACATAATTGGCAGGCAGGCATTCTTCGAGCCATGAATTCTTATTGTACCACTTAGATATTTACCGCCATAGATTTTGATTTTAGACATATATTTCACCTTATTATCATTTTTTTATTTCTTTAATATTATGGTATAATTGATTAAAGAATGTGAGGTTTTACACTTGGAAGCAACAAATAATAACTTCTTTAAAAAATTATTTTTAAAGCTCAAGAGCTATTGGAAAAAGGTTTTAACAGATCCTAAGGAAGGATTCTATTTTCTTTTCTTTATTTTGTTAATAATGATGGCCATTATGGTTATAGGAACTGTATATAATGGTGGCTTCTTCCATTTTAATACTGATGATATAATTCAATATTATCCATTTATGGGTGGCTTTATTGATAGGCTAAAGGAAGGTAAGCTATCATTATATGATACAACCTTGTTTGGAGGAACTTCATTTTTTGCTGGAGTTTATTATCTACCATTTGATATATTTACATTATTAACACTTTTTTTAAGCTTTGTAATGCAAGCAGAAACAGCCTATGGTCTTACTAATTTTTTAAGACCACTTTGTGGAGCATTATTACTATATTATGTTCTTTATCGAAAGAATTTAAAAAAATTAAAACCTGTATTGTTACCTCACTTATTTATTTCTTTGGAGGTATGACAGAAGCCTATTATGTGTTCCCTGTTTATTTAGGTATCAATTTCTATGCACCACTGGCTATGCTTTTATGTGATTTATGCTTAGATAAAAAGGGTAAATGGTATTTATTATTGCCTCTATATAGTGTAACTGTTATATTATATGATTTCTATTTAGCATATATGCTTTTTAGCATTTTTTTAATGATTTATTTTATTGTCTCAATGCATGAAAGAGATATTTTCTCATTTTTTTAGTAAAAGGAATTGCTTTATCATTAATAAAGAATTTTTGGTTAAGATTTTTAGAATGCTTTAGTCTGGTTATTCTTGGTGTACTTATGGCCGCATTTATGCTTATTCCAAGTATGCAATATGTTTTAATTGAATCATCAAGAAATTCTACATCCTTTAAAGAGCAGCTATGGTTCTTTACAAATTACGATAATAATCTTCATAAGCAGGTATTTTCTTGGCGTCATTATTTCACAATGTGGTGTAACTTCTTTATACCTAATGAGCCACATCGTTTTATGCTAGTAGCAGCTGGTGATTATGTTAAAGAACACGCAACATTCTATTTAACCTGTGGTGGTGCCATCTATTTAACCTATTTCTTCTTTTTAAGAGGCAAAAGAGCTAATCGCTTAAAGGGCTGGGTATTATTTCTTAATGCATTATTTTTTTAATTCCAATATTTTCTAAAAATATTTACAGTTAATGCTGAGCCTTATGTAAGATGGTTCTTCATCCCTTATATCTTTAATATGTATGCAATGGCTCTAGCAATGGATGAAAATGATTTTGCTATCGGTAAAAACAAATTATCAAAGCTTATTCCTATTTGCGTAACTCTATTAGGTCTAATAACTCTAACATTTGTTATTGTGAAGGACCCAGATGTCTTTATTCATTATAATAAAGCTGATTTCTTCTTTTATCCAATACTTGGTGTTTCTATTGCTATTCTTAGTATTTATTTAATAATTTATATTGTTTATGCTATCCTAGCTTTATTAAACATTGATTTTAAGGTTATAAAAACCATTACACCTTTAATGATATTTGCTGAATGTGTATTTGCTGCCGTTTTAATCTTCTGCAATATCGATAACACCTCAAGCTGGTATTATAAAAATATAAAAAAATCTAATGAATGAAATGAAGGATAATTTATTAGATTATGGCTATACTGATGAATCAGGATATCGTATTAATATTTATGATAATTCTGCTAAATCAACAGCTAATACTAATTCTTTAATAGGCAATGTTAATTTTGGTAGATTCTTTCAATCATTTTATAATACGCCACTAAACACCTGTCTTGGTAAGGTTTATAATGAAGGCTCAACATCGTGGAGTAGAGCATTTAATGGTGGCTATAATTTATTATCAAGTAATATTTTTTTACAACAAAAATATATTGTTTGCTGGACAAGACAAAGCCTACATTTCCCAGAATATTATGAAAAGCTTGGTGAAATGGGCGAATACACCTATTATGCCCTAAAGGATATGCCACAGTTTATTGTTTATGATGATGCTTATTATTCAATTTCGGGATCAAATCTAGCCTTCCAAGAGGAAGCAATCTTAAATTATGCCTTTGTTGAAAAAGCCTTCAATTATTTATTCTATTAACGATAAAAAAATGAAGACGCAACCTATGAAGAAATAGCTAAAATAAAGGCTGATTTAATAAAAAGAAAATAAAACTGATGTGCTTGATAGCATTAATCTTTATGAGGAATATTTAAAAGCCGGAATTAGCTTTAAAACTCCATCAGAGGTCAAAGCATCTTTAGTAGGATACCAAAAAACTAAAAACACACAATTAAGAAAATCAACTATTGAAGAGGTTAACGGTAGTAAATATTATTGTTACGATATAGAAAATCTAACAAATTTACTTAAAAATGATGTCCTACAAATTTATCCATTTGATAGTCAAATTAGAGAAATGACCTATAATGATAATTTTATAAGAGACACTAATGGTAATGATCATGGAATGCACTACACTACCTGCTATTTAGAGGATTCTTGGACTCCTTCTAAGCTATATGTTCGTGTTGATGACACCTCATGGGGTGATACATTAAGCCTTTATAGCTATAATTATGATATTTATACAAGCTTTATTGCCCGTCAAAATCAATATAAAAATAAAACATTTAAAATTGATGGCAATAAGATAAGCTTAACCTGTGATATGCCAAGCCTTGGTAAAACAAGAATTATTAAAACCCCATATACTTATTCTAAGGATTGGCATGCCAACTATAATTACAAAACAATTAATGTTGATGGCGGTTTCTTAGGAATCATTGTTCCTAATGATGTATCTAAGGTTAATTTAACAATCACCTATACTCCAGCCGGATTTACAACTGGTTGCAAAATTAGTTGCATTGGTTGTATAATATATGTAGGTATATGTACTCCTATTTTAATTAATGTATATAGAAAGAGAAAAGAAAAGAATGAAAAAGATAACGATAATAGTTCCTTGCTATAACGAGGAAGAAACAATTCCTTATTTTTTTATAATGAGATTGTTAAATATTTAGATTCAAGCTATGATTGGCATATTATTCTTGTTAATGATGGCTCAAAGGACAAAACCTTAGAAATAATGAAGGAATATGCTAAAAAGGATAAGCGTATGCTTTACCTATCATTTTCAAGAAATTTTGGTAAAGAAGCTGCAATGTATGCTGGTCTTGAGGCTTCAATGAAAATTAAAAGCGATGCCGCAATAATAATGGACGTCGACCTTCAGGATCCACCTTCTCTTATCCCTGAAATGCTTAAAGCCTATGAGGAAGGCTATCAGCATATTTATGCAAAGCATAAAAATCGTAAAGGAGCAAATCCTTTTAAGGCAATGTGCTCACTTGCCTTCTATAAGGTTTATGCTTTCATAACAAAGGACAAGCAAATGGCTAAGGGTGCCAGAGATTTCTGCCTACTTGACAAAAAGGTTGTTGAAGCTTTCTTAAAAATCAAGGATTATGAAAGATTCACAAAGGGAATCTATCATTATGTTGGCTTCAAAAAGAAATGCATTGAATTTGATTATGTAGAGCGTGTTGCTGGTACAACTAAATGGAGCTTTAAAAAGCTATTCCATTATGCTCTTCTTGGTATTAGAGAATTTTCAAGATTCTATGAATATATTCCTAAAATCTTTGCATGGCTTACCTTCTTCTTACTTGGCTTTGATGTAATCTATGGTATTGTAAAGAATAATATGAACTGGTCAGCAATTAGACTTGATGCCTTTATGCTACTATTATTTATAACACTATTCTATATTTGCAGATTAATCTATGAGGTAAGAAATCAGGTTCAAAACCGACCAATTTATATTGAAGACGAATCAAATGTGGATGAAGTAAATGAAACAGAATAAAAAAAGAATTATTTAAGGAAATTATTAGGTTTTTTTAATTGTAGGTGGAATTGCCACCCTAGGCGATTACATAATTTTTCTATCTATGTAATCTACTTATATTTAAGAGCTTAAATGAAAGTCTAAATTTAACCCTTTCTACTGCTCTTGGCTTTATAACTGGTTTATTAATTAACTGGTTTTTTTACAATCATTTGTCTTTAAATATGTTGGTAAGGATCAAACAAGATCAAAGCTTGTATTCTTAAAATTTGTCTTAATAAGCGTAATAGGCTTAGGTATAACTGAACTTGGTATGTTAATATCAAGGCCAATTTATTCTAAGCTAATAATTGATGTACTTGGCTTATTTAAATTTGATTTTTGGAAGCTATTTATGAAATGTCTAATGACCCTAATCGTTCTTGTTTGGAATTATTTTGGAAGAAAAATTATTTGTATTCAAACAAAAGGAAGAAGTTTAATGCGCTTCTTCCTTTTATTTAAATATATCCATAAAAAAACAAAGTAATAAAAAAATGATTTGGAGAAGAAAAAAAGCACTGACAGGTGCTTTTCTCTAAATCATTTTTTTAATTGTAATTTAGAGTAGCCTTATCTTAGCTTCCTCCATTTATATTATTTGCAAATTTTAATTAAATATCAATAGAAATATTTAACTATATATGAATTATTATTTGCTTATATACAGGAATAAGACTTGGTGAATTACTCGCTTTAACCTGGAATGATATTGATTTTGATAATAAATTATTAAGAGTTAATAAAACAGTTTATACTATAACAAAAAATGGTAAAAATGAAGCTCACATCGATAGACCCAAAACAAAACAATCTAATAGAATAATACCATTACCTAAACAAATAATTAATTTATTAAAAAGAAAGAAAAAAAGAATCTATTTCAAACTATATCATCTCCACAAAAAAATGGAGGTATAGTTCAAAAATAGATCCTATCAAAAAAATCATTTAAAAAGTATTTTAAATAGGTGTGAAATAGCCTATAAAAATTTTCATTCCTTAAGACACACATTTGCAACAAGAGCATTAGAACTGGGAATGGATGTTAAAACATTATCCGAAATACTTGGACATAAAAATTCTTCAATAACCTTAAATAGATATTCACATTCATTGCTAGAGCATAAATTTGAATTTATGAATAAGGTTGGAAAAACTACTTGATACATCCATTTAAAAATATTAAATAGTGTTTAATCAACATATATCATAAGATTAGACAATACGCATTATAAAAAATATACAAAATACGAACAAAACGCAACTTAATTTCTTTGATTTTATAGACAAAACGCATTTTAAAATAAAGGACCATTAGTTTTTAATTCTAATGATCCTTTTTATATATTTTTATAATTCCTTACCACAGTTTTTACAATATTTGGCATCTAAATCATTTAATTCATCACAATGAGAGCATTTTTTTATTAATGGCTTACCACAGTTTGAACAAAATCTAGCATTAATATCATTTTCACTATGACAATTAGGACAAATAATCTTTTTATCACTTGCTGCCTTAATTGTTTTTACAACCTCATCTCTTGTACCATCAAGCATATAATTTGTAACATCCTTTGTAACTGGCGCTGTTTGCGAAGCTGTAAGCTCAGAAATCTTACGCATATAACTAAAACATATTAGCATTAATCCTACGCCAAAAATAGGAGTACCTATAAAATTCAAAAAAAGAATAAACCTGTATTACCATTAAAAAAATTAGCCATTCCAACAATTAAGCATATTAAGCCGATAGAAGCTAATACAAAGCCAACTATTCTAATTTTCTTTATTGTCTTTTTCATTTTGCTTTTAAATATTTTTTTCGTTCATTAAAAATCAGCTCCTTACACCTTAATTTTACTATAAAAAAATTTAAAAAACTACAATAGAAAAAAAGACGTAGCTATTAACCACGTCATTAATTTAATTGAGCATTATTATTTATAATCTTAATTTTAGCCTTTTTTCCTTTTTGTTATCATATAAGCTAATGTATAAATCAGGTCTTATTGAATCATCTAAAGCTAATCCTAATTCACTAAATGGATTTTCCTTTAATTCCTCAAGCTTTAAAAATATAAACATATTCTGTTCTTTTTAATATCACCACTCACATGAACAACAGCAACATCATAAATGAAATAATTTTTTTAGATAAATCGCCAACAATATCCTTATAGTTTAATTTACCAGTTTCAATCTTTTTTTCTATAAACATGCTTTATACTACCAATTTCTGTAACTAAAACAAATTCTTCATTTAATGAAAGCATTGTCTTTATTAATAAGATAATTAATAAAACAGCAATTATATATGGAGCAATAAAAAGAAATAATAGCTAGTATTTTCTTATTTAGATAAAGAACTAAACAAGCGCTACCAATTATAAGCATCAAGGCTGTTAATATTGCATAGGTTATTTTACGACCATTAGCAGTCTTAATCGCCGATTCTTTTTGTTTAAAAATTATGCTTAAATTTCATTTTTTTCTTAAGGAAATACTACCATTAAAGATCCATAAAATGCCAAGTACATAAGCTAAAAATTATTTGCCAACCTTGATATTTCAAATAAGTTAAAAATACCTGCAGAAATAATTGTAGTGATATCTGATAGAAGCATTAATGCTGTTACAATACTTATAGCAATAAAGCAATTCTTCCTTGTCATATCTCTTACAAAAAAATTATAATTGCTAGGATATACAAAAATATACAATAAATTATCGACATTCCTAATCCTCCAAAATTTTTTCAACATCAAGTGATGAATAAACCTTAATATTATTATCCTCTAATAATTTAGTTGTAATACCACTACCACTTATTTTTTTACCACTAAAGCTACCATCATAGATATTATTAACACCACATGATGGGCTTGATTCCTTTAGAATAGCCTTTGTTACGCCGTTTTCTAAAGCTATAGCTAGGGCTCTTTTTGCTCCTAAATGAAAAAGCATCACTAACATCTAAGCCTAAATTATTATAAACCCTATTGCCTTTTATCTCACTTGGATTTCGAGGAATTGATAGTCCACCTAGAACCTCAGGACATACTTGAATAAGCTCATATTTTTCTTTAAGGATAGGAAGCTCCTTAAGCAAATTATTCCCACCATTATATTTACAGCAGCTACCACATAAGCAGCTGCTGATTAATAATTTTTCTTTCATTATTCAAACATATCATGTAAAACCATAGTTTGCATACGATCAGGTCCAACAGAAATCATTGCAATCTTGGTTTTAGTTAGCTCTTCTATTTTCTTTAAATAGTTTTTAGCATTTTGTGGTAATTCATCATAGGAATGAACATTTGTAATATCTTCTTTCCAGCCATCAAGCTCAATATAAATAGGCTTGCATCTAGCATATTCATCTAGACTTGCAGGGATATAATTAATTTCCTTACCATCAAGTTCATAAGCACGACAAATCTTAACCTTATCTAAACCAGATAAAAACATCAAATAGCATAATGGCTAAATAATTAATACCCGAAACTCTTCTAGTATGATTTAAAAACAACACTATCAAACCAGCCTACACGACGAGGACGCTTAGTAACTGTTCCGTATTCATGGCCACGCTCTCTAATATAGCTTCCAAGCTCATCATGAATTTCCGTTGGGAATGGACCTTCACCAACACGAGTATTATAAGCCTTAGCAACTCCTAAAACCTTATTAATATATGATGGAGCAATTCCGCAATTTAAAGGAACTGATGAAGCTGTAGGTGATGATGATGTAACATATGGATATGTTCCATGATCAAGACATAGCATACATCCTTGTGCACCCTCGAATAAAATCTTTGAATTCTTTTCTATTTCTTCCTCAAGTAAAATAGATGTGTCACAAACATAAGGCTTAATCTTTTTAGCATATTCCTTATATTCATTAAAAAAATATCCATTAAATTTAGTGGAGCAATTCCTAAAGATTCAAGTTCTCTATTTTTTTAATAGGTAAAAGTATTTTCAAGACATTTCTTAAATGAATCCTCATTAATAAAATCGGCAACTCTTATACCAATTCTATTAGCCTTGTCAGCATAGCAAGGACCAATTCCTTTTTTAGTTGTACCAATCTTATTATCCTTCTTTAAGCTTTCATATGCACCATCAAGTAAAATATGATAAGGCATAATGATATGAGCTCGATTAGAAATAAAAATTTGATATTTGGTAATCCCTCTTTCCTCAAGACCCTTTAATTCCTCTAACATAGCTTTAGGATTAATAACCATTCCATTAGCCATAACATTTTTAATATTAGGGTTAAAAATTCCTGAAGGAATACTTTGAAGAGCAAATTTCTTTCCACCAAAGCTTATTGTATGACCTGCATTATTTCCACCCTGGCTACGAACAACAACATCTGCACTGCAGGCAAGGAAATCAGTTATTTTTCCTTTACCTTCATCGCCCCATTGACTACCAACAACTACAACATTATTCATTTTCTTTATTTCTCCTAATCATATTTCTTGCAACATAAACACCATTTGCACCTGCTTGGGCAAGTCCTCTAGTAATACCAGCACCATCACCAGCAACATATAATCCCTTAACCTTAGTTTCAAAGGTATTATCAGTAACTGGTCTTGCTGAATAGAATTTAGCTTCAACACCATAGAATAATGTATGCTCATTAGCAATACCAGGTGTAACATGATCTAAGGCTTCAATCATTTCAATAATTGATTTCATTGTATTATATGGTAATACAAGACCTAAATCACCAGGAACTGCTTCCTTTAATGAAGGCGTAACAAATCCCTCATCAAGTCTCTTTTGAGTAGTTCTTCTGCCCTTACAAATATCACCATATCTTTGAACTATAATTGATCCACAGCTTAATTGATTAGCTAAGCGTGAAACCTCATGAGCATACTCATTTGGTTTATTAAATGGCTCAGAAAATTTATGTGAAACAAGTAAAGCAAAGTTTGTATTTTTAGTTCCTAGCTTAGGATCCTGATAAGAATGGCCATTAGCTAAAATTGTTCCGCTATGATTTTCAACTACAACATGTCCACTAGGATTGGAACAGAAGGTTCTAACCTCAGTTCCAACGCTTGTACGATAAATAAATTTACCTTCATATAAATTTTTATTTATTTCTTCCATTATAACATCATTAGTTTCAACACGAACACCAATATCAACCTGATTATGAGTTAAGCCAATTCCATGCTTCTCACAAATATTTTGAAGCCATGTTGATCCATCACGACCAACAGCAAGTAAAACATCATGAGCCTCATATAGCTCACCATTTATAACTACGCCCTTAACCTTACCGTTTTCAACTAAAACATCAGTAACCTCGGTTAAATAACGCATTTCAATCCATTTATCTAAGTCCTCATACATTGCCTTTAAGATTTCAAGGTTTCTTTCTGTACCAAGATGACGTACTCTAGCTCTAAGTAGCTTTAAGCCTACAGCATAGCCTCTACGTTCAATATCTCTTACAGCCTCTGTATTAGGATTTGTAATAGCAGTTGGCGCACCATATTTTAAATTAATGCTATCAACATAATTAATTAAATCCTCAACCTCAGCATCAGATAAATAATCAGTCATCCAACCACCAAATTCAGATGTAATATTAAATTTTCCATCAGAATAAGCTCCAGCTCCACCAAAGCCATTAGTGATAGAGCAAGCAGGATGGCAACCGCTATGCCCTGCCTTATTTATAGGACATTTACTTATTTTATGCTCTAAAACTGGACATTTACGATTATAAATGTTTTGTCCCTTATCAACTAGCAAAAATTTTTTTTGATTAGGGTTTAAATTGTGCAATTCATAAGCACAAAAATATACCGGCAGGTCCAGCTCCTACTATAATAACATCATATGTCACAAAACCACATCCTTCAACACATTACATATTATACATTAAATAGACCTTTTTTTCCACTAAAAAAATAAAAAAAGTCACTTATTAATTAAATTAAGTGACCATTATACCAATTTCTAATACTAATAATTTAATTATCTTGAATAAATAAAGCAAAAAGCTAATATCTCATGATATGTACATTTTAATGCATATTATCAATGATTATCTACATATTTCTTTGTATTTTTTTGTTTACTAAATACTATATCTGGTAGCCTTTCCTATTCCTAACACCTTAATGTATCCTTTAGCTTGAAGTGATTTAATCAATTTTAAAACCTTATCCTTTGAAAAGCCAGTTACTACAGCTAAATCATTACTTGACGCTTGCATACCTTTTTTTAAATAATCAATAATTTTAGCTTCATCAACGGTAACATTCGGTTTAATGTTTAAAGATGGCAATATTATTGTTAAACTATTATCATATATTTTAAATTCGGGCTTAAATGAAGAATTTTGGTATAATTGTTTTATTCTAAGAATTCCCGTACCGAACATTTCGATATATTTTTAACCTAAAAAAATACATTAGCAATTATTGGATTTCTAAGCTTTGAAACCTGGCCATCCAAATATTCTTCCTTACTTATACTATGAAGTAATCCACCTGGCGATGTTATCTCAATTTTATCACTAAACATTGAAATTCTAATGTTAGGTGTATCATCCCATGTTCTATGAACTAATGCATTGGCAAGAGCTTCTCTAAATGCATTTTCAGGAACGACATTTTCTATTCTTCTATTTGGGCCATCAATTATTTCATATTGATAATATTTTTTATACATATCATAGGCTTCATCATACATTTTAAATATAGATGCATTACATATTGTTTTCCTATCCATCATTATATTAATACTATCCCCAAATCTAACAATATCAACTCCAGCCAAGCTATTATTATCAGAAATTATTAATGCTGCATTATTATATTTACCATTATCATTTATTAATCCAAATGTTTTTTTAATATATCATTATTTAAAAAAACCCCAGTTATTTCTTTTTAGTTTTTTTCTTTAAATGTTTCAAAAATTTAAATCGCCATCATAATCTAGTTGTTCATATGATAAATTTTTTTTCCTTCTAAAAATAGCTCTATGTAATTCTAATAAATCCATCTCAACGGTCGAAGAGTCGTTTCTTTTTATAAGCCTTTTGATTTATACATATATGGCTTATATAAGCCTTCATAGACAATAAGATCAATTGTATTATTTTTTTATAATTACATTCAAATCTAAAAATTAGGCCGTGGTGAAATAGAATCGTTAATTTTATTTTTCTAAATTTAAACAAATACCATTTAAATCACCATTTAATCCACAAACAGTTCCATCATCATTATATCCAAATCTTATTATTCCGGATCCAATATTTGAAAAATGCACTTACCGTTTTTCAAAAAAAGTGTTTGTAATTTCAGATTTAAATTCTAAAAAAATCTATCTTCTTTCATGTGTTCATCACCTACTTATAATATATCATATATGCGACGTATTTGCAACGTATTTTTTTCGTTGCGTTTGCGTTTTTTTATACTACCAAAATACTTTGTTATGTTATTAATTTAATCGTCTGGCAATAGCTTTTTTTGACACATTTGTGCTGTTTTTGTTGAACACATTTGCAATTAATAATAAATAACATATCAAAAAAATATTAATTATTTCAAATTATTGTTATATCAATCTAGTGATCTAAATTTAAAAAAATCATTCATTTTTTTAATTAGCTTAAAAAAAGCGGATTGTTTAACTTCATTTAGGAAATTAATTTATTTTTATTTATGTTATAATATTAGCTATTAGTTTATTCCATACTACATTTTTTTAAAAAAATAAAAAAATCCGAAAAAGTATGACAATAGCGCCATTTTCCAGGATTTTTAATTGTTTCTATCTGTCGAACTATTTAATTAGCTTATATGAAAGTAATACTGCATCACTTTCAAAACGCTTGACATCATTTAGCTTTAATTGGATAACCTCACTATCATCACTAAGTCCATCAAACATTGTTGGATATGATGCTCTTGCATCAATACATGCACCAATTAATAAATCAATTTCATCTAATAAATTAGCCTTTAAGAAGCCTGTATTAATTTTTAGCGCCACCTTCAACACCTAATCTTTTTAATATTAAATGAATCATATAATATACATGTCGCAAAAAGCTAAATCAGCCTTAAAAAAATCATTAATTGTTTGAAGCAAAGTGGTTTAAAAATATAAAAAGAAATAAAGGAAAAGACCAATTAAAAATCTTTTTCCTTTTTTTATATTAGAAATCAAAGCCTAGCCCTGTCTTTAATTTGATTGCTTCATCACAAAAAAATTAATAAGTAAATCATATATTTTTTTGATGATATCTCATTTTTTTATTATTTTTTTAAGATAATCATTAAGTATTTTTGCAATCATTGTATTCCAAATAATAATCTCCATCACCAAGTAGAAATCCATATCTAGTATATAAATCCAAGCATATATTTTCAATATTACACTTAACAAACTCTTCACTAGAAATAACTAAAAATTTAGCGTTTAAATTGTTACACGAAGTAACATCATATAGATCACCATATTTAAAAATTCCAGCTAATGTTAGAGGTAAAAATAATTTTTGTAATACTTACCATTCATAATCAGTATCTATTTCAATATGCCATTTTAAATCAAATTGAATATCAATATTAGAAAAAAATATTGGCCTAAATTCATCTTTAATTGCTTGAAATATTTATCTAAAATATCAGTATAGCTTCTTTGCTGTATTTCATCATAAAGACCTGTAATTGTACTACTACGATGCTCTAAATCATTTGGGGCTTCCATATAAGCCGTAGCATCACCATCAAAAACAAGAATATTTCCTGCAGCCATAGTTTTTAGAAATATTTAGTCTGAAATTTTCATATTTTCCATGATAATGGATCTTATAAACACAACTATTATTAGATCCAAAAATAATCATAATAACCCTGATAACCAATATAACTTTTAGTAAAAATAAATAATGTATTGGTAAATATTTTTCTAATGATGGATCAGCTTTAACAGCATCTAATAACCTTTCCATTTCCATATCAATATCACTAAATTCCTCGGCAAATAAAAGGATTAAGCATTAAGACAACTTCTTCTCTTGATTTATTATCATTTTTCTTCAATAATAGCTATAGCTTTAATTAAATCACTTGAGGAAACAACTAACCTATCATTAAAATTAATTAGCCCATTATTTTTCATAATTTACATAAATTTCTTTTATTTTCATTTAATGAATCTAAAGCTATGATAGCCGCAATTTCATAATTGTGGGAAACGAAAGGCTTTTTCCTTAACAATCGTATAAAAAAATATTAGCCGCATTTAATGATGCTGTGATAACCACATTAGGCAAAAAAATAGCTGTCATATATTAGAAAAATCTAAATCAATATTATCCTTAAGTACTCCAAAGCTTTGATCAAGATTATATTTTTTTCTAATATCACTAAGCATATCTAAATAATAGCTTGCATATTTATAATCAAATACATGAATACATTTTGAATAAAAAAATCATCATTATTTACCTTTTTTTAAGGTTTTAAAATAATCAGAATAATTATTTAAATAATATAAATTATTCTGATTTATAGTACTATAATTATTAATTGAATCTAATAAATAATTCCATACATATTTAGGCTCTATTTGTTCAACAATAGACTTTTTAATAGAATCATCCGTCATTATCATTAATAAAATGTTTATATCATAATATAATTCCTTATTATAAATAATTCTATCATCCTCATAACCATCTAATTCATTTATAATCTTATCACAATTAGGAATTATCTTAATTAAATCATTATGACTAATATATAAACTATCCTCTTTTTGTAATAAGCTATAAGAATTATTATTAATTTTAATCATATTATCAACACTTCCTTTTTGTACTATAAAAAGCTAAACATTTATAATAAAACACACAAATCTCACCATTCATAATCAGGATCTATTTCATAATCCCATTTAAGATTAAATTCAATTTTTAATGCTTGGATCATAAAGCTGTTTAAGATCCATTTTTTTAATTCCTTAAAATAATCATTTAAAAATATCATCATAGCTTCTTCTTTTAATTTCTTCATAAATCAAAGCTATAACCTTTGCACGATGTAATAAATCTGTAGGCCCCTCTGTATAGGCATGAGCTTCACAATCAAAAACTAAAGTATCATGACTATCCAAACTTTTAAGAATATTGAACTTAAAGCTAGTATATTCACCATGATAATGAATCTTATATACAATACTACCGCCCTTATAATATTCATAATAACCTTGGTAGCCATGATAATGCTCGGTAAAATAAACAATATAGCGATATATTTCATCCTTTGTAGGATTTTCTTTGAGTTTAGCAAGCTTTTGCTTTTTTTCATAGTTATAAGAAATCTTTTTTTCATGCCAAATAAAGGAACAATTTTCTTAATAACATCAACCTTTTTTTCTTTCTTTTATTATCCTCTACTAGCTTAATTGCATACATTAAATCACTTGAACTAACATTTAATGTCAAATGAGGATTAATAAAAATTTTTCACTCTTATCACGTCTATAAATAGCATTATTTAAATCTAAATAATCTAAGGTCATTATAGCAGCTGCTTCATAATTATATGCAACAAAGGGCTTTTCCATAATTATTGTATATAGAAGGCTTGCCGCACTTTGAGCAAGCGTCGGTCTTTCAATATCAGGATAAGCATTTTCAATTATCTTTTTAAAATCAACATCTTCTTTTAAAGCTCCAAAATCCTTAGATAAAATTCTTAGGCTATCATCAACCTCAAAAATAATAAAATGGTTTATTCTTAGTAGATCTTTTAGGCTTTTTCTCATCATTGATCATTTTTTTAACATTAGCTAAAAGCTTTAAATAATATTTAGCATCCTGATATGTATAATACTCAGTACGATAGCAATATGAATTATTCTCACTTACCTCATAAAAAGCTTTCAAATAGATCAATGTAGTTATAAATATAATCAATATTCTTTTTTTAGCTTCTTGTTGACCAAGAGAATCAATAATATATTCCCAAATATATTTCTTATCCGGAATAGCCAAAAATAATTTCTTTAATTAGCTCATTATTATTTTTTTAAGCATTAAAAGTACTAAATTAATGTCATAATAGGTAACATCATCAATTATAATTTTAGTTTCATCGTCAATTAATCCATCTATTTTTTTAAATCCATAAGCTTATATTGTATAAGCAAATTATTATTTTCAGATAATCTTTCTAATTCATTATTACTAATAAAAAAAGCTTATCATTTTGCTCCTTTAGTTCATATTCTAAATCATTTATCTTTATCGTCATATTCATCACTCCAATGATATTTATTTAAAGCTCTTATGCAGCTACCATCACCAAGGCTTGCGCCCTTCTCATACCACATTTTAGCAGTTTTTACATCCACCTCAACAATATCACCTAAAAGATATTCCTCAGCTAATTTACACATACAACTCGTATTTCCAAGCTCTGCTCCTTTTTTATACCAATCTAGAGCAAGCTTATAATCCTTATCAACACCACAGCCATAGCGATAGCAATATGCAACAAAGGGAATAGCTCTAGAAAATGAAACATCAGCTGCAAATTTAAAAAATTTAAAGGCAAGCTTTTGATTTTTAGGTAGACCATTGCCTGAATAATAATTTATTCCAATATATAAAACAAATTCCAAATCATCCGTATTTAAATAATTATTTATTGCCTTAAGAAACATCATCATCTACTGTCCTTTTCTTAATTCTTTCCTTAATTTCATCTCTTGTTAAAGTATTCATTTTCTACCTCTATTATTTAATTTTTTTAAAAAGCCTTAATAACAATTTTTATTATAAGTCAGAATATTTAAAATTACAAGTAAAAAGAGCCTATCAATTATCCTTAACTAAATAATTAATATTTTTTTATAGTTGGTATCAACAAACAAGATTAAAAAAATATTTTAATCATTATTACTAAAAAGAAACGATAATGTCTTTTTTTAATACCTATTGTTTACCTAAAAAAATTAAAAATTCTTAAAAATAATTGTTTAATTCATTAAAGCCACTAACCTCATTATCTTTTTATGACAGATGTTTGATTTAAATCAGCTGGAGCGTAAAATTAAAAAAATCTACTTTTTTTATTACAGCCTTTAGCATAAAAGCTTATTATTAATTATATTAACCATATAATTATTCATTTTCAAATCATTAAGCATAATAAATGTTGAGCTTTCATTAATATCCTCTTCATAATTATAATTAATTTCATTATTTTTTTATTGAAACAGTATTTTTCCAAATCCTTACCATAATATCTAAAAAAACAGCATTAACCTTATTATTGATATTAACAATATTATTACAAACATTCGTGTCAATATTATAAAAAAACAAATTCACTAGCCCTTGAAAGATTAATTTCATTTCCCTCTACTTCATCTATTCCTAATAAAAACATCAGTTACCTTCATATTAACATTAATCTTATTATTTTTTTAACAATATCAATGTTATGTAAAAATGTGTACTTGAAAATCATATGTTTCTAATAATGAATCAATATTAATTGTATTATTAGAAAATTCCTTAATATTATTAATACTACCTTCTATAGCTCTAAAGTTTCCTGTTCCTTTTTTTGCTTAAATGAACATTTAAATTATTATCATTAATAATAACATTTTCTCCCTTAGCCCAAATTAATCCACCAGTTGAACAGGCATCAACATTGTTACCAATAAAGCTGATATTTTTATGATTGCTACCTGTCCCCAGAGTAAAATTCATTACACTTGATGATATTCCATCATCAGGAACAAGAAATTCATTATTTTTTATTAATACATCAGAAATAATTCCCATAAAGACTGCCATCATTTCATCATGAGCAATTTTAAAAAAATGAGAATTTAATACCTTACAATCCTTACTACCAAGACCATGAAAAATCACGAATCCATAATGAGCCTCCAGCCTTACTATCACATAAATTATTAAATGTACAATTATTAATTATTACATTTTTCCCAATTAGTATATAAATCCATATTAGTATATTCACTATTATTTTTGTACTGATGAGGAAATATCAAAGCTACAATCAACAAATTCTAAATGCTTACTTTTTATGGACTCCAAGCATTGTTTTAATGCCATTAATACTTCTTGTCATCTGATAATTAAATGACATCTTTGATATCATAATATTGCTAGCGGCATAAATATTAAAAAGAATTCATGATAATTATCATCAAGATAAGAATTATCAACAATTAATTTAGCATTATGGCCTAAAAATAATCAAATCACTAATATCACTAAAATCAATATAATTTTTGCAAATTAAATCACCATCAAGCTCTAAGTTGCTTATATTATAAGCATTAATATTCTTAAATAGATTATTTAAAAATAATAGAATAATCATCATATTTACCAAATACTCTTAAGCTTACTACGCCATTATTAATTAAGGGTGTAGCATATAGATCATTTGATATCTCAATATCTGCTCCCTTATTAATATTAGTAATTAAATAAGCATATCTAGTTTCATTAACATAAATAGTATCGCCAAGATTATATGCCTTCAATTCTTCAATGCTTGTTACATTATTGTCATAAGAGGTATCAGTAAACTTACCTACATATTTAATTTTATTGTTAGCTATTTTATAAATCTTTTTCTTTATATATAAATGTATTATCACTATAAATTGGCCTATCAATAGCATTAGCAAAAATAGTTATTAAAGGAAAGTGTTTCCTCTGCATTATATTTATCGCCAATACCATTTAAATAATTTAAATCTGAATCTATATTACAGCTAAAAAGAGAAAAAAATATTAGGCCTAAAAAAATAATAGATATTTAATTCTTTTTCATTTTTCTAAATTTCCTAAATATTTAATAGCATATGAGCAGGTAGCCTTAACATTATACCTATTCTTAGCATAATTCATAACATCATCCATTAGCATTCTTGCCATTCCTTTCCCTCTTAGGGCATCACCAACATAGGTTTTGGTAACTGTTAAATCATCACCTTCAATATTAAATAATATATACGCTTCCTTAACATTATTAATGTAATAAGCAATCTCATTATTAGTAATTTTTCTTATCCATTTTAATACTTCCATTCACCTTAAAAATTATACTTTAAAAAAATCCATTAATTTCAAATATTAATAAATTGTATAAATAATTAAATAGCAAATAATCCCACAACTACAATATTTTTTTAAATTATTACATTCTCAATTATATTATAATTTTTAATATCACCTTATAATATATGCCAAATAATACGGTAATGTTAATACATTCTCAGAAAAAGCTAATATTAGCATCACAAAGTTTAATTAAATTATTAACATTTGGATATTTAATTTTTGTCATTTAAAAATAGTTCTTGCACTTTTTAGTGTTGCCATTTCTAGCCTTAACCTCAATCAAAGTTATATTTCCCTCATAGCGCTCAACAAAAATCAATTTCAAGTCCTGAGTCTTTTGAAAAATAATATAAAGGAAGTTTATTTTTTTGATTAAAGCATCAGCAACAATATTCTCATAAATGACCCCTTTATAAATACCCATATTTCCAAACATAATATCACTAATAATATTTTCATCAAGCATGGAAATAAATAACCCTGTATCAGTTAAATATAATTTAAAAGATATTGTCAATTTTATTTCCCTCAAGTGGCAATTCAAGCGTATTTAAATTATGACAATATTCAACTAATCCATATTCCTTTAGCCACCAAATTGCCGGATCATATTTTTTACTAGTTCCTTTTGACTCCAGCATTGAATAAAAGAATTTTTTGTTTTCTTTGGAAAGTTGGGAAGGTATTGAATCAAAAACTCTATTAATTTTCATTAACAGTGATTGATCAATCACCTCTTCTTCATTCTCATTTAAATGCTTGGCAAAATCATCCTTAAAACTCTCAATTATGTCTCTTTGTTCATTACGAACCAATCTATAATCATCAGTTTTAACAAAAACATCAACAACTGCTGGCATTCCTCCAACACATATATACTCTTTAAAAATATTTCAACATAGCTATATGAACAGCATCGTTAATTCTTTTTTTGTTTTTTAAACAATCATAAAGATAATTTAATGTTTCAATATCTATACCCTTTGCCCATAAAAAAATTCCTCAAAAATCCATAGCGTTCATATACACACTATGTTCAAAAGCCAACCGCAACACCACCATGATAATTTTTTTATTGTACCCTTTTTATTCCTAATAAAGAACCAGTAGCAATAATATCAAATCTACCATCTTCCATAAATGGCTTTATTGACGCTCTAGCTCCAGAGCATTCTTGAATTTCATCTAAAAATAATAACTGTTTCATTTGGAATAAATTTAAATTTTGGATTTAAAATTGAAAGATTACTAATTATTTCTCTAACTTGTAAATCTCCAGCAAAGGCTTTTTTTCAAATTCAAATCAACTTTAAAAATTAATATAAATAACATTCTTATAATTTTCAACAGCAAATTTTCTTACGATGAATGTTTTTGCCAATTTGACGCATTCCTTTTTAAAAACAAAGGCTTTCTTTTTTTAACTTTTTAATGATTCCTTCCATTCAATTAATTCATTTTCAATTTTTTTCTCTTAAACATAAATCATCACCTCTAGTATAATTACAACTATATTATAGACTTTTTTTCAAGCGAGTTTTCAATATATATTGCGACTTTTTTTCAAGTTAGTTTTTTTATATTCAAATGTGACTTTTTTTCAAGTTAGTTTTTTTATATTCAAATGTGACTTTTTTTCAAGCGAGTTTTTTTGTATTCAAATGTGACTTTTTTTCAAGCGAGTTTTTTTGTATTCAAAATTAAAAATACGCTCTTTTTTGTCTAAAGAGCGTATTTTCTTATTGTTTTATTAAATTATAAATATAATCAAGTCGTTCAATATTTCTCTTATTTAACACTGATTGACCATAACAAAAGAGCTTTAAGGGTCTCTTTTATATAAATCTTCTGACTTAAGTGTTCCTTGAATTGAAATTATTTGCTTCATTGCGCATATAATTTCTTCCTTAGGAATATCATATATATCTCTATTGCTATTAATTCTAAAGCTTTCTACCTGTTTATCTCCCCTTCTACTCCAATATACATTTTGATATTGATCCTTGGTTGTTGGTAAATTTAGGGACTCTAAGGTTTTAATTAAACATTTCTTAGCTTTGTCACTCATACTTTTTAATATTAGAATTTTCCTTTACTCTATCCTTTAATGTTTCAAAAGGAAATAGGAGCTTCTTTATTTACTACCTCAACTATCAAAGTTCTTAGCTTATAATTAAATCCCTTATCATTATCATATTCTACATATGTATATGCTAGCATCTTTTCATAAGCCTTGCAATTATAATTAAATACTTTGGCAGGTAATGATTCTAGCTTCACATTTAGTTTGTTGGCTTCTGGCTCATTTGGCTTATTTAAACAAGAAATTATTTTATCACAAAATTCCAAAAAAATAGCTTATGTTATTGATAAATTTTTTTAAATTCAATGACACCATTTTTTTGTTTAATGCTATTTCTAATGGTACGTTAATTTTATAATTAGCCTTTATTTTTTTAATTTAGAATTAGGACATCCATCTATTTTTTTAAATATGTAACTAGATAATTTTTCAAATTTAAATCCAAATGTGTTTAAATCATAATAAAGCAGCAGCGATTGATGAATCTATAAAAATATCTAGTATCTAATATTCTAATTGCCTTTTTTTCTTCTTAAATTAAGACTCCAAGTCTTCATATCTTCAATAACAAAAAAATTTTTCTTTAATGCTGCAATATATGAATGAACCATTTTGTGGTACTTCACCAATAAGAATTCCTTCAGAATTAGCTTGAGTTAATTCTATCAAGAGCATACATACTTTTAGTAAACACTTTATTTGTTGTTATCTTTTTCCCAAAATTTCGGTCCGCTAATAACTACCACTACTGATATTTCTAAAGTATCCTTGATTTCTTTTTCAATATATCTTTTTAAATACATAGTCATCGTCACTAATAGTTTACTATATGTTAATATTTTTATAGTAGGCTTTTAATAAAAAATACCTAAGCGTTTTTACTGCTTAGGTATCTAATATATTATTTTTTTATAATAGCTTATTTGTGAGAATCATCAATTACAAGATAGCCATCAACTATTACACCCTTAATGTTTAACATACCATTAGAATAAATTGAAATAATTCCATCCTTCTCTTTCCATGTAAAGACTGCTATAACATTTTTCTTCTTTAACTTCATCATTTACTATAGAAATATAGAATAAGCCATTATCATTAAGAGTTCCTTTTATATATGTATCAGCATCCATTTGTTCTAAATAACGATATACAATATTTCCTCTTTGAACTATTGTAAGTAGGTTATTTTTCACCAATTAGGTATTCAACACCATTCATATATATATTTTTTCCATCAGCAGAGAAGCTTACTATATAAGTTATATTGTAATCACCATTTTCATCATAAATATCAGCTAGTGAAAAGGCATTTCTAGTATAAATATTAACTGTGTTTAAGCCATCCATAGTATACATTGAATATGTTTCATGGTTATCCTCGAGCATCAAAGCCTTAAATCGAACTGCTGAATTGTCATTTATGACAAATAACATATATTCTGACCAAGTAAAGATATTAACACGATATAGAATCAAAGGATCATCTATGATAGTATAATCTCCCCAAATATCATCATTTATGCAAGCATAGCCATTCTTATATAGCTTAAGTGTTTCATAATTAGAAATTTTATATGTTGAATATTCTACTCCCTCGACATTAGGAATTAATGTTACATTAAATGTTCCTGTAATTCCCTTATATGATGCTGTTAGCTCAATATATCCTGGCTTTGTAAAATCAATATCATCACATTTAGCAAGAACAAGATTCTCAAAATAGAAATTATCGAGTGATAAGCTATGACCACAAACCCCCATATTAAGAATAAATCTTGCTCCCTTAAGTCGATTCATAACCTCTTCCTTGGTTCCTACGGTAATACGTAACGAATTATATAAACTAAAATAATATTCAATATCAGCCTCTGTATATTTAACAAGATATAAGCCGCTTGTTTGACTATCAAGATATTTAATTATTACATGATAATCATTACCACTTAAAGCATTATCAACATCAAAAGCCTCAAGTGTATCATTCATATAGAACATATCCTTTGTAACAGGTAGACAATAATAACCTTTATTAGTATAAACATAAAGGAAGTAATTACTTAAATTGCCATCACACATAAAGATATTATAGCTAATACCAGAAATAAGCTTAGTCTTATCATATACATGCATACTATATATCGTGCAATCTGCAAGCTTATTTGGTGTAACATAGATATAGCAAGACTTGCCATAATATGTTATAAGTAATCTAAAGGTTTCACCATTTTCTATAGCACCATTTGCGATATCCTTATCATAGGAAATCATATCACTTGTAACCTTTACATATTCACTAGTATTATTATATTTTTTTAACATTTATATATAGATAATCAATATTTTTCAACAACCTTACCATCCAAAAACATCCCATACCAATGTATCATTTGTATAAGACTCAATACTTAAAATTCTTGTATCATTTGGATTGACTATCCTGATGTCTCCAGTCCAAACTTTTCCACCATAAACTAGATTTATAGTATAGGTTCCAGCCTCATTATAATTTAAAAACTCCCTCAATCATATTAGATGTAGCATCAATAATTGTACTTGGAGCAGACAAATAATCAACATGAATCTTTAATGATTCGCCTAAGCTTAGGGTATCATTTTCTGGATATATATATGATACCTCATATGGATCACGTACATTTACTGTAATTATTTTAGTAAGACCTTCTATAGCAATTGTAAATGTTTGTTTACCTAGCGTATTATTATCAAATGAACCATTTATAATTATTCCACTTGTTACTGTAACAGTCTCATTACTTCCATCAGAATAATATACCAAAACAGTTAAAGCTTCACCAAGAATTAAATTGTGATATTCATCATAAATGATATATGCTGGCGCTTTTTGTAGCAACGAAATTAAAAGGAACAATATATTCAATTCCATTATAGCTATATTTAATAGTAAATGTTTTTTTCAGTAATTCCACTTGCCGTAAAAATCAAATTCAGGATCAAAACCACCATCATCAATAACATTACCGTGTACAATTATAATTTCACCTGTGTCACCAGTATAATTACAATCGTAAATAAAGTTAATAGCGCCTATATCTGTAACATGACCCTTTTGATATTTCATTTCACTAGTTACTACACCAAAAATAACAAATGGCTTGAAGGTAATTTCAATTTCATCTGTGAAATTTAGATATGACACCCTAAATACTTCTTTTTCTTATAGCAAAGTCATCTGGTGATGAATTTAAAATTTCTTCAAATTTTTTTTAGCATCATCTTCACTCATAACACTGCTAGCTTCAGCATTTACTTCCTCGCCACCACGATATTTTATTTTGAATAATAGCATATTAATATTATGGTAGCCAATATAAATATTTGTTGGTAAATATACATTATTTACTACTCGATATGCTTCCATCTTTTCATAATCACAAATCTTACATACACCCTTTTGCGTAGGTATGCCATCTTTAGTAATATATGTAAATGTATATTCGTGATCTTCGCTCTTTTCAAAGCCACAATCACTACATTCTAGAATATGACAATACTCATTACTCAATTCCTTTTTAGCAACATAATTATGACGATTAGCATAATAGAATATATCATCATATTTTAATACATTCATATTTTTCATCAACATAATTACCACAATCATTACAATAATAATAAGAAATTAATATATCACTTTCATTACATTTTCCTAATCTTGCTTTTGTAAGCTCAGAAACATTATGATGAGCAGGTATTGTAAAATCTGTTATTTCCTTATAATTCATATCAAAGCATTTATCACAATGTGAGCATTTATAATAGCCCTTAGTTCCAACATTTGTGCAGGTGGCCGGAATCTCATCTACCCAGCCTGTAAATATATGAATTGTTTTAGGAAGAACAATTGTACCACCAATTTGATATTTATTTTCATCAAAATAGTAGTGGCATCTTGAACATTCATAATGTCCCATCATACCATCTTCTGTTTCTGTTGGCTCTACTCTTTCAACCCAATTGCCATAAATATGACCAGTGGATGCAATTGCTAATTCACTATTATTAATTTCTTCATAATTTAAATTAAAGACCTTGTAACAATTTTCACATTGATAATGCTCAATGCGACCATCAGATTCACATTGTGGTTCAATCTTATCAAAATGTGCATATTTGTGACCTAAAGCCTTCATAACAAGATCTTCATCACTAACAGTTACATAATAATTTTCTGGTAAAAAGCGTTCATTACAAACCAAGCATTTATAATAGCCCTTAATTCCTGTCTCTGTACAGGTAGGAGATTCCATATATATATATTCTCCTGCCGTATGCCCTCTTTTTTTCTATTACATAATCTTCAATAATAAAAATCAAATTCATCAGTGATTTTTTTCCACATCTACTACACTCAAAATGAGCAACATAGCCATCAGTAGTACAAGTAGCATCTAGCTTTGGGATAATCTCATCTGTAGTATGAAGATGTCCTAAGGCTTCAACATAAATATTAGCTATTTCAGTATTATTGTTATCATAATCCTTATTACAAATACGACAATGATAATGTCCTATAAGACCTGAATCAGTACAAGTGGCATTAATACCATCTATCCAATCACCAAGTTCATGAGACCTAGCAGGAATTACAAGACTATTTAAATCACTAATTTCTTCACCAAACACATTAAAATATTTATTACAGCTAAGACATTTACCATATGCCTCACGACCATTACTTGTACAAGTAGCACTTACCTCAGCAACCATTTCTAAATTATGACTAGCTCTAATAATAATATTTATTTCTTTATCGTCATTATCAAAAATTCTTATTACAGCGAGTACAGGTCTTATGTGCCTTAACACCATTCTTCGTACAGGTTGCAGGAACCTCTTCTTGCCAATCACCAAAGCTATGACCTAAACTAGCTAAAATAAAATCATCTGTTTCCTTCTTATTTTCATCAAATACTAAAGAACATTTTTTACATACATAGCAAGCAATGTGCCCATCATTATCACAGGTAGGTTCAAGACGTTCATAGAATTTAAGATCATGAGAGGCTAAAATAACTAAATCTTCAATAACATTATAATTTTCATCAAATGCTAAATCACAATGACTACATTCATAATGACCCTTTGTTCCATTTTCACTACAGGTAGCAGGTACCTCATCTATCCAATCACTAAAATGATGACAAGTAGCGGGAATTACTAAAGACTCTATTTCATTATCAAATTCATCAAAATGTAAATTACATACTAGACAATCCTGATGTCCTTTAACACCATTAGCATCTATCGTAGCTGGTACCTCATCTATCCAATCACTAAAAAGATGGCCAGTAGATTTAATAGTTCTATCATTTAATGGATTACCAGATTTATCAAAAAAAGCACGGCAAACTAAACAACGATAAGCATCCATTATACCATCATCAGTACAGGTTGCAGGAGTACCCTTTACAAACTGCAATACATGAGCCTTTTCAATATATAGTTCGGTTATTTCCTTCTTATTCTCATCAAAATATTTTTGGCATATATCACATTCATAATGCCCCTCAGTTCCAGCCTCCTTACAGGTTGCAGGAATTTCTTCAATCCACTTACCATAATTGTGATCACCCTTAGGTAATGTTAGGCTCTCTATTTCCTTTTTATCATTATCAAAATGCTTACCACAAACCAAGCATTCATAATGTCCCTTAGTTCCCTCTATTAAACAATTAGAAGGTACTTCAGCAATCCAGTCACTATAGCTATGACCTAAAGCAGGAATTACCTCATTAATAGTTTCATTACAACCATTACATTGACGTGTCCTAGAACCATCTTCCTCACATGTGGCTTCACGAACTATCTGCCATTCCCCAAATTCATGCTTATGAGCTTTCCTACAGCCAGCAAAAGTACAAATTATAACAAAAAAACTAGAAAAAAATCTTAAAAAAATTGTTAATAACTCTCTTCTTCGCGCGTATTATAACATATGAAAAATTGTCCCTTCAAGTTTATTAAGGTCATCGCTATAAATACAAATTATTTTAACTGATAATTCTTATCAAAACATCCTATTTTTTTCGATATTTTTTTGTCGATATTTGTAGAATATTGTCATTTTTCTGTAAGTTCAAATTATATATAAGTATATTTATTTATAATTAAACAAAAAAGGCTTACTAATCGTAATACTTCATTCATATAATAACTAAATTATTCTTATAAATAATATTGAATATTATTAACCTCTAGAATGTCTAACTAAAACAACATTAAAAGAAGTCTCTTCATGATAAGTGTTTTTTTGGCGTACAAAACAATAAAGAAAAAGTCAAACAACAAACAATCACAGCACCTAGTGCTTTTAATTTAATAACGACGACCTACCAAAACATTATTTTACAAAGCAATTATAACAAAAACGAGATGCTTTTATTCTCCGCTTGCAAGCACGATTTCAACGCTCGTTATTTCCCCGAACGTTGAAGGATCGAACGCAATTTTGTGCGTTTCTGGTTTGCCGTTGACGATCGATGAACTTCCGTATTCCGCATCGTTTTCGTCGTAGCGATAAATCGTTGCAAATTCTTGCGTTTCTTCGTCCAGCGTTTGTATGTTACGGAAAACAAATTCTTTCGTTCCGTTGACAATCACCTTAATATCGTTTACGGAGCTTGCAAAGCATAAACCAAGCGAAAATCTGTTGTTTTTAAGTCGGTAATAGCCGTATACTTCGGCGTGTAGAGCGGAATAATTTTCGCCCCAGTCCATAATTTTCGACTTAAACTCGATGTCGTCGCAGGTTAAAGCGGAGTCGCCGCGCATATAATCTTCTACTCCTTTGGCAAAATAAACGTCATAACCGTCCGCCCTTCCGTTTTGGTAAGCTAATGGTTTATCGAGTTCAACATACCAACGTTTATCGGTTTCGTTATAGAAAAATTTACCATCTGCAGTTTTGCCGTTTATAGTAAGTTTTTTGTAGTTTTCGGCAAGATGAAGTACCGTGGCGTTATCACGAAGCGGAGCGTAAATTTTACCATTCGTATCGTAAAGTGCTTGTAGCGTTGCTATCTCGTTGAAATCACCGTCGTATACGCCACCCTCCAAAAGCGTTAAGTCGGTGTATATACAACGTGAGAAATTTTGTGACGTCATGCTGAGATCCAGATCTATTTTCACGTCCGACAAAACTGCAATCTCCCAAGTCTTTACCTGAGTATCGCCGACGATTTTTGTCTTTTTTTCAACAACCTTACCAAGTCCTGAATAAAAACAACTAATCATAGTATCGTCGGGAAAAGCGATTTCTCCCGTGTGTGTAGCCGTTATGGTGATATTAGTGCCGTGTTTTACTTTTTTTACGTCCGAATTGATTTTATCTTTCAGTTCCGCAAGAGTATTTGCTTTTATAGGCTCAGATTCTTCCGTTCCGAATACGTATTTCAACTCATACGAAAACTCTTCCAAGATTTGCCCACGATCGTTGTCGCCGCCGATCGCCGTTACGTTGTAACTTTTTATTGCGGGTTTACCCGTAAAAGTGATTTTTACGTCTGAAGTAGGATAAACTTCGTAATCAAGAATTTTTTCGTTGTTATTTCTGATTGCCGCTTCCTTTCCGTTAGCAAATATCTTAAAATCGCCTTTATCGTAGCCGTCTTTGAACGTGACAGTCACGAAAAAAACGAGCCACCTTTACCCGAAGTAAAATAGATGGTTTCGACGTCTCCGTTTCCGCTTACCATAGTTCCCTGTCCGTTTTTGATGCTCTCTACGCCTTCGGGCAGCACGGACAAATCCTGAAATGTTATTTTGTATTTAGTATCCTTGTTGCAAGCAGTAAACAAGCATACAACGCAAACAAGCGACAATAAGCAAAAAAGCAGTTTTTTCATAGTTTTAAATCCTCCTGTTTTTTTAATTTTTTAAAACGGTTTATAAGTAAAAAAATATTTCCGTTTATATCGTTATATTAGTTAAAAAGTAACAAAAAATTGCAAGGAAAAAGTTATTTCTTTGCGATTATAGTCTTATGTGTTTCATAGGCGGTTACCTCCCGTCGAGAGTTTTTGGTTTTAATAATTTATTGGTTTTGTTCTGCCGCTTTACCTTGTTCTTAATGTTTCAGTAACTCTATACGAGTACTACTATATGTATTATAGCACAAAAATCTTTATTTTTCAATCTTTAACGCGCTATACTATATAAAACATATAAAAAAATCATTTTACACTTCAACCTCACATAGCATTTAAAAAAATATTATTTTTTTACTTACATTAAATAAATCTTTTATTAATATTAAAAATAAAATTTGCGTAAATGTCAATAAAAAAATTACCATTCTCTAGTTGACATTTACACAAAATATTAATTAAATCTTAAAGTTTCGTCAATAATCGTAATATACAATAATATCTTCTTAATGCTTATTCAAATAAAAAAATCATTTTCATTATTTTTCTTCAAATTCGTTTTTTTCATTATATTCATAAAGCTTTATTAATTTTAAAAAAAGCATCATCGGTTATATGCATATACTTGCTAATATATTTTTTTCCTTTAATTTTTTTAAAAAAAGCTGTTTTTTTGAAATATAACTATTATCTTTATATCTTAACGCTATTTTTTTAAATATAACTCATCAGATAATTTTTATCTTTCTCTTATTGCAACATTTATAAAAAAACATCTAAATTTTTTTTAAGTTTTCAATTCTCTCTTCATATGAGTTAATAAATTCCGTTATTTTTTTTCATTTTGGAATATTTGATTCTAATAATGTAAATGCAAGATCATCAGAATAACTAATATTGGTAATATTCCAAGTATCAATATTCATTTCATACCAAATTATTAATGATTTTTGGATAATAATTTAAAAATTTTATAATCTTTAATTATTATTTTATTTGACTTGATTAATTCACAAATATTATTATCATTAAAAATCATTTTTTTATCTAATAATACAGATTTATGATACGAATTAAGCAAATTTTTTTGTTAATATCTAATTTTAAAAATTTCTTTTTTTATCTCATAGTCATCAATTACATCGTTTGCTAAATTCAAATAATTTCGATTTAAAAATATGTAATAAATCGCTTTTCATTTTTTTAACGCAATAAATATAATTTAAATTTTTTTCCAATTTCTTTTAAATCTATTATATTTTATAATGTTATTGATTATTATTTCAGGAAATTTTTTTCAATTTCATTAAATTTTGTGTTTATTTTTTTAATTAGTTCTTCTCCGTATTTAAACAAATCAAGTTTAAGAATATTAGAAAGAATTTGTTCCGAATTATTTTTTTAAAAACAGTTTTCCTCCATACATAGATACAATTCATTAATATTATTTTTTTTATAATCATTTATATTTAATTTTTTTCATACGCTGATGAAAAATAAAACTGGGCACCAATAATTGTTTAATAAAACCACAATATTATTATAATTAATGACATATAGATTATATTTATTTATTTTATCTAATTCGTCACAATCTAATTCTTTTATATCTTCAAATGTCACTTTAATATGTGACAATTTCAAAAGCATTTTTTTATTAATATTAAATAAAGAAGGGCTCAATGATGAAATGATACTAGATAATTTATTATCAACATTATAATAATCCAACAAATTGTTATCATTTGACTTTAATATTAAATTGATAATCAATATTTTTTTCATCTTGTTTTATTTCATCACCATATATTATATTTTTTTTATATTTGAGTTTTCATCAATACAAATTTGTTCAATAAATTCATCAATGCCATATTTTTTTATGTATCTAACGAAAAAAACTTGTAACATTCATTACAGTTCTTTTTTTAACAGTTGAATACATTTTAAAAAAATTATCTATATATTTTTCTTTCCTTTTTAAATAGAAAAATTTACCAGGTTAATATTTAAGCTATATGTGAAATTAAAACAATTTGTTGGTAATTCAACTAAAATATTTTCTATATTTAATAGTTCTAAATCATAATTATTTTGTTGTTTTAATAACACATTTGTTATAAATTTTTTATCAGTAAGTGATAAAGCTGTCTCTGCATCAGCAACTGCGTAATTAAAATAATCTTCAGCAATAAAACCATTACTAACTAGAAAAAATAACAAAGAATTTTCATCATTATAAAACAGCTTACTATCTTCCCAAAATTCACTTGTTAATTGTTCCATTGTTGCATCTTCAATACTAATTATTTCATCATTAATTTTTTTGCTATACAATCATTAAGTTCTTTTTATTACATTATCTTTTCCCTTTTTAAGATGTTACATTCAAGCTTATAGAAATCTTTATTTTTCAAGTTTTTTTCAATTCTTCCAATTGAAGAATAATAATCATTTCCATTAAATTTAAATGATACTAACACATCTTTATCTTTAAATGTATTAAGCTTATCTATATTAATTGCTTTTTTTCGTAACTCCATCGATTTTCATAATGTTCAATAATGTAAGCTTTGAATATTCTTTTTCAAATCATTAAATGAAGTTAAAAATATTATTGTTTGCAAGGGAAATCTCATCTTCATATTCCTTAATTTGCTCATTATACCTATCAACAACACTTTTAATTATTTTTTTTGTTTTGAATTAAATAATTTAAAAAAATTTCCCCGTCATTTTGTTGAATTAAAGAAAAGTCGCTTGGATTTTTTTATTTTTTTATAAAGCATCATAGAGAAGAGTTTCTCGTTAGTTTTTCTCATCACTTTGAATAAATTTTTAATTCATGCCAATATAATTGATAATCATTAAACGTATTATTTAAAAAGTCTATAATCATCAATAAAAAAACTTAATTTTATTTATAAAATCCAAATTTAGCTTCATTTTTTTGATCGAGTTCATTATTAAGCTTACAAATATAATCGCAAACATTTTTTTGGAACTTAAAACTGGCACTAATGATAAAACAAACTCAAAAAAATTTTAGCTCTTTCAAGATTTTCCTTAAATAAATCATCCTTTATACAATAAATAAATGTAATCTTTTTGTTTAATACATTCGCTATTATTTAATATAGTATTAATCTCTCTAAGCTTTGTAAAAAAATAGTTAAATTATTAAATCTATCTAAATCTTCTATTACCAAAATTTCCGTCTTTGAAACACTAAAAAAATATATTATTTCATCTATGAATCTATTTAAAAATTGATGTTTTTTTCGTTGTTATTTTTCGGCTTCAATCTCAATATCAAAAAAACTTTTACTTTTTTTACAAACAAATGTGTTGATAAATATAATAAAAATAATAAAAAAAGTGAAAGTAATGAGCAAACTCCACAAGTTATAATTTTTTTCATCTTTTAAAAACTTTATTATTTGATAAGTAAAAAAATAAATAATATGAACAATGCTTGAAATTAATAAAAAAATATACATCCTAGAAATATTCTTGTAATGAAATTTTTTTATTCTCTATTCTAGAAATTCTAGAATTTGGAAAGTGCTTTGATTTTTTAGAATAAATTATTTGTTGTAAAACACTTAGTTCAATTCTTTTTTCTCTTTCATATTTAATCTGCTTATTTTTGTCTTCTTGATCATCATTATCAGCTTCCTCATTAAAAGATGCCAATGAAATGTTGATTTTCTTCTTAGTTTTTCCTTCATTTTCCTCGTATGTTTTTATTAATGAGCTTTTTCCTGCACCATATGATGCAATTATTCCTATATTATATACATCATTATCCGCAATTGCTTTTTTTCTAATTGTTCGCAGTACATTCCATATTTTTCTCTATCATTAATAGGTGCATTTGAATAATATTTTTTTTCACTTGAATCTCCTCCTTACTTTTTAAATAAACTATCTTTGTTATTATTTAATAAATAATAGTGATAATTCTACATTATTATAGATTTTTTTACATTTATCTCTAAATAAATTATAACATTTAAATAATTTAATTTAAACAATAATAGTATGACAAGATTCGACCTTTTATGCATCATTTTTTTAGTTTTAAAAAAATTTATATATGCAAAATTAAAAAGTAATCATATTTGCTTAATAATCATCTAAATTGATGAAAAATTATATGAGCTAATTGATTACTTCTATTTCACTATATACAGTCATTGTAGATGCATTGTTAAATAACTAATATTTCATTAATATTATGAGCAAATAATTGATGCTACAAAATTCAAAAATAGCCTATTTGTTTTCATGTGTAGGCTTTATATTTAGAACTGGCATAACAATAGGTTTCATATCTGGTTGAGAAGTAATCAATGTTAATTCACTCCTTAGATATGGCATTAATATAGTAACTGCATTGTTCATATATATTTGTTTTTTTGTTCTTTTGTTTCGGCTTCAATCAAAAAAACTCCAGCAATATCAATATTAATTTTAAAATTTTTCATTGCATTCGGTAGTAAGTTTTAACACTAATTTAAATAATTTTTTTCATCTTCACTGCTTGAATACCATTCACTTTTTTTATAATTGAATCAACTTTTTTTTATTATCTGAAAAAGCCGATTTTTTTCATAAACGATTTTTTTCGAAATATATTTTTTTCACATTTTAAATTACTCATAAGTTCCTTTTCACCGCTTCCTAGATAATTTTCAAACGTAAAATTGTACAACATATGCTCATCATACTTAACTTTTTTTAGTCATTTTGCTAATATCTTTGGAAAAAAATTATTTTTTTCATCTAAAATAAATTGCATTTCATTTATGATTTCTTCAGTTTTTTTATACGAATTTCATAATTTTCATTAATTAAATCGTTAATAATTTTTTTGTTTTCTTCTGCTTCAGAATGAATTTTTTTGTAAATCATATACCCTAAATTAGTTAAATAGTAATATACTGATTTTTTTACCTGGATTTTTTTACCTTTTCCAAAAAAATCTCCAGATCATACATTCTATGTATAGTATGTGTCAATTTTGTTTTATCAATATTAATCACTTCCGCTAATTTGCTGTGAGTAATTCCTGGATAATCATGTAAGACATTAACAATCTTATTAACATATTTCCTGTTAATCACATCATTTACTAAATTATCGTCATTAATTAATTTCTTTCTCATATCAATTAAGGAGTTTATTAAATCATATTTAGCTATTAAAGATGCAAAATAAATAATATTATCCTTTTTTTTCTTCATTATATAATTCTCTAACTATTTCTCTATATTCATCTTTAATTTCATACAAAATGTAATCAATACGTTCCATATCATTTGACCAGTTAACAATTATTCTTTCTAAATCAATCAAACTTCTTTCAAATTTAATTTTTTTCATTTTTAACCTCTTCTATTAGACACTTATTTTTATCACTTATATCAACGTCAAAAACAAAATGTTTTGAGCACATTCTTTTACATGGTACATCACAAGTTATTTTTTCTTCATTATTTTTTTACCCTTACTTAAATAATTAACTTGATTTATTTTTTTCTTTTTGCAACAAAACAATTTGAACATAAATTACATTGAATCAAAGCTCTATTCTTTTGTTTAATTTCTTCCATATATGTTGTATCAAATGCATAGTACGAATCCGTACATGAAGAAATTGCAATTAAATCAATATCCATTGTGCTTATAACTTGCTTTGCATAATCGTTAAAAAGCATCAGAGCAAATCATTAACAAAAATTTTACCATAATTTTTTTATATGCAATATATGTAAAAATATCGCCTGGATTTATTTTTTTCCATTTTTTTGCAGTTTTGTTATTTTCATCATACCTACTAACATATGGTAAAATTTTCATAACATCGAACTCTTCCTTCGGTAAAATTTCTCTAGAATGTACCTTAGCAATACTATACACGCCTTCATTAGTAAAATCATAATAAGCTGGACCATAAATAATAACATTACTTTTTACTACATTAACTAATCTTTCATTATCTAATGGTTCTAAAGTTTCGGGCATTATAATCATATTTACTCCAACTTCAATCAAGTAACTAATTTCATTATATATATATTCCATATCAATCATTTTATTATCCTTAAAAACATTTTTTTAGGAACATAATACTTCTTTTCATTTAATATTGTCTCGTCATATCCCCTTTGCAATTCAGAATCAAGAGGAATAAGACCTATTTTATATTTTTTTCCCATTTTCAAAAATTATCAAAAAAATAATGATTTTTGAATGCTATATTTATCGGATACATATACATAACATATATTTGAAAACATACTTGCTATCGAATTATTTATGCTATGTTTATGGGATATAATATTTTTTTAAATTTAGGAAAAAATTAAAAATTTTGTCAGTGTGTCTACTATTCAATACTTTTTGATTCATCCAAAGTATTTCTCATATAACTATTATAAACCATCTCAAAAGGGTTTATTAAATCAATGGCTTGTATAAACAACAATCTAGTATATATATCTTGCATTAATATGTCATCAATTATTTTGTTAATTTCATCTGCATTAAAAGTCGAATTATTTAAATAGGGATATAACATTTTAAAATAATGATTTGACTCATTAAATCTACAATCAATTTTAATATTTAGCATTATATTAGCTTCATTTGATATAGTATCAACTAATATATCAGCCATAACGTCAAATAAATCTGATATGTTGTAAAACCATAATTTAACAATTCCATTCCTTCCTCAAATATTATTATATCACAATTATTTTATATATAAACACTTTTTGTTGAAATTTTGTTGAAATTCATTAAGAATATCATTGTAAACTTAACTTCATTGCTTTGTTATCATATAAAAAAGTTGACCACACCTTTATTTAATATAATAAACCAATAGTAAAAAAATGAATTCTAATAACTTAATCTCCTTAAATATTTTAACTCTTTCACCTAAGTAATTATCACCAGTAAGAGAACTTTCATTATAGTCAAGCGCACAAAAATTAATTGCCCATCAAATTGTATAATTAATGCTTTTTATATAAAAACAATCCAATTAAGCTTTCATTTTTATGCTTTACAATTCAAGAACCAATAAAATTAACATATATTATTTTTTTGCTATTGCCATAGCAAACTTAGATTTATAGCAGTTCTTAACATTCAATTAATCATTAGTAGTATTAATAAATTCACTTATTTATGTATTTCTTTAAAAAAATTATTCTTCCTTGTGCTGTAAGTGTGTCAATTAATCTATGTGTTTTTTTAACACCAGCATAAATTTCATATGCATCAATAATACGAATTACTCTTGAAGTTTGATCTAACAAAAATTGAATTTCTTTTTTTCTTCATCATATATATAATATGAAAAAAATTAAAGTTGTTGTTTTTAGTAAAATTAGTCATATCTAAATAATCAAAAAAATTGGAAAAAAAATAACTATAATCATGTTCATTTAACAAATGTCCAAATATAATTAACGTATCAAAATCAGAACCGAATACTGAAAAAAATCATTCTTCTTTTGAGTTAAGTTATACATTCCACGTGCAACTTTTGTAAAAAAAACAGTAGGCGATGCAACATCAATTTTACTTGAATCAATACCAAATATGGGATTGTTGTAATCACCATTTATATGATTAATTTTTTCTAAAAATTGGTACCCTTTCTTCTTCATTCTTTATAACATTATCAGTATAATTAAAAAGTTTCGATTGATACAATTTTACCTAATTCATCATTTTCAAAACAATCAAATATTTTTTTAATATTTGGTATAACTTTTTCTTTATATTTCTTTTTCATATTCATTTTCAACATATAATCCAAAAATTCTTTTTCAAATTTATTAAGTTCCTGTAATAAAAAAAGCATAAAAAAATCATACTTTGTTGATATAAAAAGTTTTTTTTATGAATTATATATGCTGCCATTAGCTTTAAATTTATTGCAAAAATCATAATTGGGTTTCTTTCATATAAAATTCTAAAAACATTATTCCAATTGAAGAGTTGATTAGTGCTTTTGAATGATTTTAACATTTCAGTTTCAATATCACACCATCCATAATCTTCTTCTCCTATTTCTAATGCAAAATACATATCCCAAATATTAATTTCAAATTCATCTTCGAATGAAAGCCATAAATCCTTCCAATTGACAGATTTCCCTCTAACATATTCATATAAATTTTTCAACTATATTAGCAAAAGAATTAGCCCAATTTTTTTAATTTTTATCATATTTATTTTTCAAAACGAAAAAAATAAATATATCTTGTCTTTAATTCACAAAAATAAGTCAAAAACCATTTCCTAAAAACTAGTTTTTACACGATTATTACTTACCATAATTATTTCCTTCTTTACCATTTTCAAATGTTATTGCATATAAAAATACACTTTAATACGTTTAAGCTTAATTTCCTATATATAGTAGAATAAAGTATTATTATACATTCTTATTTATCCCCTTCTGGTTCTTCTTCATAATTAATTGTTCATATATATAATACGAATTATTTTTCCTTATTTTTCTAAATTATTTGCTACCTTTTTTTATTATAAACGAAAAAAAGAAGTAAGCTCAATAATATAGTAAGCTTACTTATATTTATTGATTTCAGCACCTGACACTATGTTTTTTTACGTATAATTTTATTCACCTATTATTATTTTTTTAATCTGTAATTACTTTCTTTATAAAACTATTATTTAGCCAAAAAAACAATGTTTGGTATATTCACTTAATCCCGTAATTTTATCTTTAATAAGCAAAGGATATGTGTCAGAAGCATTTTGACCATGCGGCCTTACATGACATACTTCACTTTCACTCATACTTGGAAAATTTGTAAGTCGTTTACCATCTTTTATTTCTTTAACAATGTTCCACTATTTATAACTTCAATTTTTTTTGCCATACTTAGAACTTCAACATATTTTATAAGCTGTAGTGATTTAATACTTCAACTAAAAAAAGAGTCCATTTAGAAAAATAGACTCGAACAAAGACTAAAAATTTTTTTGCCAAATATAAGCTATTAATTATTGATGAAGTTGGATTCCTACCACTTGATATTGAGTCTTCAAATTTATTATTTCAACTAATAGCTAAAAGGTACGAAAAGAATTCAACAATAGTAACAACAAATAAATCATTATCTAGATGGGGTGAAATATTTGGTGATCCAGTTATAGCTAATGCCATTCTAGATAGATTATTACATCACTCAAATGTCATTAATATTGTGTGTAGGTCCTATAGAACTAAAGACATAATTGATGATGACAAACAATCGTAACTGATGAAAATTATTCGAGCCTTTTGATTATTTTATTATTGACATTAACATATAGCTCAAAGCTGTACCTTTTTTTATTAATAATCCTAATTTTTAAATATTTAATGATAGCACAAAAATAAAATTTTTTTATAATTATAGAGAGCTATTACAAATCATTTAAAATCATCAAATCTTCTTCTGTTTGATATTTTGACAATGAAAATCTCAACGATGAACTAATTTCATCATCACTAAAACCCATAGCCTTTAATACATGCGAAGGTTTATTTACACTACATGCACTGCCTGTTGAGGCTGCAACTAAAGATGACATTTTTTTTAGTAAAATCATATTATTTTGTCCTTTAAATTGCAAATTGATTAGACCTGGAATTCTATTAGGGAAATCATTATTTATTCTAATTAAATCACCAAATTTTTGATTTTATCTTTTTCAATTAAAAGATACTTCTAATTCATATAATTTTTTTATTATCTAAATCAATATCTTTAGTTGCAAGTTCAGTAGCTTTACCAAAAACCTACAATCAATTCATTTGATAATGTTCCTGCACGATATCCTTCTTCTTGTTCACCGCCATGAAAAAGTGGTGTTAATTTCAATTTAATTCCATCATTTTTACGAACAATCAAGGCACCAATTCCTTTTTGGTCCGTATATTTTATGTGCAGTATAAGTTAACAGTTTTAATGACTTATATTTGTCTATATTCATTTTAACCTTACCAATAGCTTGAGTAGCATCTGTATGTAAAATTACATTTTTTCGAGTGCAAATTTCATCAATTTTTTTTAAATCTTGTATTGTACCAACTTCGTTGTTTACTAAAAATAATAGAAACAAACAATGTATTATTATTAATTGAATCTTCAAGAAATTTAAGGTTAATTGTTCCAGTTTTATCAACAGGTATTTCAATTATTTCATATCCATATTCTTTTAAATAATAGCAAGTTTCTCTAATAGAAGAATGCTAGATAGAGCGTATAATTATTCTTTTTTTACTAGGATTAGATAACGCTAAACCTTTAATAAATAAATTATTAGCCTCAGTAGCACCACTAGTAAAAAAATAACTTCATCAGGATTACATCCTAATGCATTAGCAATTCTAGTTCGTGCCAAATTAACATTAGACTTTGCATTTTCAGCAAAAAGAATAATATTTTGCTTCAGTATTTCCAAAAATCATTTAATGAGCCAATCATTTCATCAAGAACTTCCTTACATATTCTTGTAGTAGCTGCATTATCTAAATATAAAGTTGCCATAAAATTCACCACCTATAATAGAAATTTTCTTAAAAAAATTTTTTTCTTTATTTAAAGCTAATTTCACTTCGGCATTAAGTTCTTTTTATTCCTCTTGTCAAATGAGCATTAGTTAATTCGGGAAAAAAATATATCATCTTCAATATGTTGATGAAGATGCTGTTGCATCATAGCTTTATATAATACATCATCAGTTCCGAAAAATTGTAAACCTATTATAATCTGCTCCATTTTTGCTGTTTTAAATCATAATGATAAATTGTACCATTTATGATTCTAGGATCACCTTCAATTTGTAATGACAATGCAATTGCAATACGCATAACTGACGCTTTAGATGATAATTGTAAGGATGATTGTAGTTCTGTTAATATTGATTCAATATCAATATTAGTTTTTAATCTCAAATTCATTACATTTCACCTCCGAAATAATCTTCACTAACAGATGTTGCATTATTATCAACATTGTACTCTAACAAATATTTTTTATTAATATTATTTTCAATTGCTTTTAAATTTTCTCCAACAAATTCAGAATCAGTAGATAAAATGACTACTTGAGAACTTATTGTCGAAATATTTTTTTTAATAAAATTATATCTATTATCATTATCCAATCTTGCTAATGGCGTATCAAAAATAAACATTTCTCTACGGCCGGATACTCGAAACATAGCCCAAATTAACGAACTAACTAATATTTGCATTTCTCCAGCAGACAATGTCTTTGGATCAATACGAATACCACGTGTATTTTTTTCAATGATAATTCAAATTGAGTATTTATTGTCAACTCTGTAATAAAAATCTGTTTTACGGATTGTATCTTTAAAAAAATTTCAAGTGCAGTTTTAGAAATTTTTCTTCAATTTATTTTTTTCATAATTGCCTTAGCAAAAATATCACAAACATTATGTGCTGTCTTTCCAATTGCAAAACTAGCATCATATAATGTGCTTTTTTTAATCTCATCATTATTTTTTTCAAACACAGAATATGCTACTCGTAATTCTTCATTAAGATTCTCAATAATCATATTTTTGATTTTTCAATGCTATTTTCAATATCATGAATAGTAATATCAATTTTTTTATTTTCTTCAATCAATTCATTAATAGTATCAATATTATCATTATTAATAAGATTTTTTTCTTAATTTGCTTGTACTCATCAGTTTTTTTAATGCTTTATTATTCAAATAAGGCTGAACAACTGCAGTTTTTTTAGTAAACAATCATCCATTCTTTCATGTATATAATCAACTTGTGGTGTTTCAAGTTCATGAATCATGTTACATATATCAATTTTTTCTAAAAGAGCATCTTTTAATTCTTTTTAAATCACGATTCAAAAAAATACCAATTTCATTTAAAAAGTTCAGGATACTTAGCTTGGCGTTCTAATTTACATTGCATTACTACTTCCATAAGTAAATCTTTACAAATGAATAATGGAAAATCTGTTTCCATATACTCTCTAAGCTTTATACTCATTTCTTCTTTTTCTTTATTTATTTTATCAAGCTTTTTAATAAACAGTTCTTGTTGAGCCTTTGATAAACCACCTAATTTATAAAAATTATCAGTGTTTGATTTTTTTATTGAGATAAGATTAGATAAAGTACTTTTTCATCGTAGTCAATTCTACTTCAGCTGTTTTAACTTGATTTTTTTTAAGGAATTAATTTTTTTGTAATCAGATTAATACTTTCAATTTGTTCTTTTGAATTATTCTCCTCTGCTCTCTTTTTCTAAATAATTTTCCAAATCTTTTTTTGTTTGAGATATTAAATCGATACTAAAAAAATTGATTTAAAAAGTTTCTTCTAAATATGACGAAATTTCTCCATTTTCAATAATATTACTTATTTTTTTTCGCCATCAAAAAAATAAAAAGAATTAATTAATTGTGGTGAAGTCATTGATCTAATTTTATCCGAAATTTCTTTTGTTTCATAATCATCAAGTAATACTTCATCAGCCATAATTCTTACTCTCTCAACTAATTCACCATTAAGCCAATGCCAACTACGTCTTATAATATAGTTTTTTTATTTCAAAGTTTTCAATATAATCAAAAAGATATTTCTATATAGTAATTAGACTTGCTTTTTATTATTTATTAAACTTTTTTTATTTCTTTTAATATAGGTATCTGTATTATTCTTTAAGCCGAGTGCAAAACTGCCAAATAAACCAAATTTTATTCCCCTTAAAAAAAGATGTCTTTCCTGCTCCATTTTTTTACCACCAATTAAAAATAACATTTTTTTGGGCATTTGTTTCTAAATCGAATTTATGATTACCTACATAAGGTCCTATATTATTAAGAATCATATAATTAATTTTCATTTATATCACCTGCCCCTTCAATATGTATAAATTCTTGACTTAACAATTTCTTTAAATTTTTTTTCCGATTTCAGCTCTATTATTGTAACCCATGTATTTTTCAAGATTAAATATATCTTGCATTAGTCCAAGGTTTACATTTTCATCTTTGCATATCTTTTTCAAGTAAATCAAAAATCAGAATTATCAAACAATCTTATATCATCTGAAATCAAATATATTTCCTTATTATTTACTTCAAAATATTTTTTTGAAACGGAATCTTCCCAAACACCATATTTAAACCACAATTTTCTAATCTCCAATAATTCTTCATCACGTATAAGAGTATATCTATTACCAATAACATTTTGAAGAATTAAAAAGTCGTCTAAGCATTTCTTCTCTCGCTTTTTTTGCGTAAAAGGTCCAGGCCCAAGCTGACCATATTCACCATTTATTTTTTTCAATAATAATATGAGGGTTAGAAACCGTCACTTAAATTAATATTATTTATTGATATATATGTTTTTCGCATCTTCTTCACAAGAAGGTCCACTAAAAAAATATGCCATTCAACATCTTCATTATCAAGCCATCTATCATTTATTTTTTTAATTATTAACTTTTTTCTATCACCTTTTGCAGGAATTAACAATGATCCATCTTCATTTTTAGAAACACGTGAAAAATAAATACTTCCATCTTGTCTTCTTCTCATTCTCATTGATTCATTATCCCTTATCTCGTAAAGCCAATTTCTATACTCTAATAAAGGTATTAACCATTTTTCACCTTTATTAATAAAGGATGTTAAAGACTTATCTTTCGAAACAACTGTACAAACCCAACAGCCAAATCTACTATTACCACAAGTTGCATGTTGTTTTGTTTCTTTGTCTATTATTAATGGACAATCCTCAGCAGACTCTTTATATAAATCAAACAATTCCTGATTATTTCCACCCCAAGGAGAAACATTATTTAACAAGTAATTCCAAACATCATCTATAGTAAAACTCCTAATGGGAGCAAAGACATATGCATTAGCCATAGTTGTATGACGCATTAATTTTCTTCCTTCAATGGTGTGATTTTCTAACACTCTATCACGAGAATTACTTTCTCCATCCCTAACACCTAAAATCATAATTACTTCACCATATTCATCTACAATACTGGTAATAAAGTCGTTAGCAGGATTAATTTTCATTCTATCAGTACACCATCTAAATGTTTGATTAGGACAAGGATAACCTCTACCAATTAAATTGGCCCAAAATGAATTATTAAATTTAGGCCTAATAACATAAGCCTCTATTGGTAGATCATATTTTTCTTGCTAAAACATTAATAGATTCAATCGTTTTATGAATAGTATCAACTATCATAGGAGTTTCCACCATTGTATCAGACGAAATAATATAAATTTTTCTTATTTAATTCTTTTTCCTTCGCCTTTCATTTCGATTAATGTATCTATAATAATTTGTGTTGTACATGTTGAATCTTTTCCGCCACTATATCCGATGACCCATGGCAATTCATTCATAAAATATACTTCACGAATACCGTTTTTAGCGTCATCAATCAAAACTTCTTGTTTTTTTAAATCATCTAATAATCCCATATTATTACCTCAACTCATTCATTTCTTTCTCTGCTAGTGATAATTTTATACCAATTAATTCTTTAATTTTTTTAAATATGTTAAATTAATATTTTGTGTTTTAACTGCAATTTTTCCATTTATAATTGTACGACCATCCCATTGAGGATCTGTACGTAGCCAATTTATCTTATTTAAATTAATTAAATAGTCTTCCATTTTAAAAATTAGGATTATTTAAAAAAAGAAAGCACCTAACTTACCAAAGGAATATAATACAACATTTTGAGTAATAATATATTCTTCACGAAGAGACTTCTTAGCTAGCTCTTTATTTTCAAGCATTTTCCATTCAACAATATTGGCAACAACTAAATTCCAATAATTATTGCAAAATCTGGTTAGTTCATCTGTTAATTTTTTTGACCCAACAATCATCTTATTTGCAGTATAAAAACTATTTAATGTGAATAATTTCGCAGAAAATTTTCCCAAAGCATCATTCTCAACATCAGTATAATTTTTTTAAAAAAACTGATTTGATTCAATAATGTTTCTGCTCATAATAGATAATGGATCTTTATGATCATAGAAAGTATTTTGAGATTTAGATGGCTTTACAGCGTATTTATTCAAATCTGTAAACATTTGTTGGCTTCTCTCCAAGCCCTTATCCGCAAAAAAACTACAGGAATAGTTTCATTTCCTAATGTCTCATCTTCTTCAATTGCATTTTGTATTGCAGCATTTCGATGTTGACCATCGTTAATCAAAAAAATCTAGCATCCATATCAATTTCAAGAATACCAATGGAATCCTGAATTTCATTAAAAAAATAAAATCACCATCAATTGAAGCAGCTAATGCTGAGAATACATACGAGTTTCTATTGTTAATAATATAATCTTTTATTTCAGGAATTCTATTTAAATTTAATTTTCTTTGTGCTCTAAATTCAGGTAAAACTCCTTCATTGTCAACCTTAAATAATTTAGGTAAAAACTTACATGGAACCATAGTTACATAATATTCAGTTTCTGCTTGAATTCCTTTAACTGCTGGAAAATTATAAGAAAAACATAAAAAAATACCTCCATAAAAAAATGCTATACTCACGTATATACTTGAGTATAGCACCATAAATAAAATATTTCAATACCTTTTTTTCATTTAATATTATCAAATTCGTCAATTTCTTTATCAATTTCAGCTATAACATCTGAGTAATCTTTCATCATCATTTCATCAATTTTATTTTTTTTATACTTGAAATAAAAAGATAAATCATTAACATTATAGTTTTCATAAATCTTACTTAATCCATAATTCGCAAATTTAACCAAGAAATTTGTTGGTGAAAAATTAATTTTTGCTTTGTCATCGGGGAAGTCAGGATCAAAAGCCAATCTCATTCGAGTTTCATTATCAAATGAAACATTACTTGAGTTCAAAATAGCATTTTGATATAAAAAAAGTTAATGATGGTAGTCAAATCTTCATTTTTTTCATTAAATACGTACTTCTACCTATTGATTTAGGCTTATCATCATCAGTTAAATCATTTTCCAAAATTTTATCCTCTTTAATACCAATTGTACATGCTACAATAAATAAATCTACCGTTCTTTCGAAAAATAAAATTATGACATAATTTGTCTTCAGCATCATTCCACAGAGAATTCTTTAAAATAATATCTCCACTTAGATTCATTATTTAACCTCCTTAGATACAGCCTTTAAAGCATTTTTCTTTTCAATTTCAAATAATTCTGAAATACTACATTTACTAATTGTTGCAAGATTCTGTTTATCATTTGAACTAATTACATATGTATTTCCAACTCTTGAATCAATTATAGAATTTTTTTAAACTTATCCAATTCTAATGATAAAATTATAACTTGAGGAGCTATTTCAGGTAACGTATCAAACACATGATTTGCCTGAATAACATCAGTATGTGAAAAAGGAGCATCAATAATAATTGGAAATTCCTTTTCATTACTTTCCGCATCCAATTGATGAAGTGCTTTTATCATACCAATAATATATGAATATACATCAATTGCTTCTTGTCCACCAGTACGTGAAACACGTCTTAGTGAAAAGTCATCATTTAGAAACCTAATTTTATCAAAATCTTCTGTTTCTAGTCGATAAAATTTTTATAAATTTCAAGAATACTTTCTTCTAGAGTTGAAACAGTATTTTCAACTTTTTTTGAGAATTCTTTTTCGATAACTTTATAAATTCTTTCAAGTAGCTCAATTTTTTCATCAAATATATTTTTTTATCTTGATATCATTTAATGCTTTATTATATTCGCTTTCATATTTTGCTGAAGCATTTATGTATTTTCCCTCTTCATTTTGCGCAGTTGTTTTCTTTGAGTTATATTCTTTAACTTTTTGCATTTGCTTCATCATACTGTTGAGCCAAATCTTTTGTATCCTCAACTTTTTTTAATTTTTTTCAGTCAAAGATTTGTTAGAATCATTTAAATTCAATATTTCTGTTCTTAATTCTGTGACTTTAGCTAAATATGAATCAATTTTATCATACTCATCCTGTGATAATTTAATATAATCAGAAGATTTAGATGCAAATTGCTTTTAATTGATATATATATGAATCAGGTGGCATACTATCAATAGTACTTTGAATATAATTTTTAGATTTTTTTCATCTAAACATCTATCACAAGTGCATGTATTTTTTTCCAAAATTTCTTTTTAATAAATCTTTCTTAAGATTTTTTTAAATATTACTGTCTTTTTAGATTCTTGCGTACTAGCTTCTTCAGCAAGTAGCTTCACACTATTCTTAGTCAAATCTGACAACATTAAGTATGGAACTGTCCTATAAAAACATCGACCTATTGAATACAATAGGTCCTGAATTTGTTGCTCATATGACAATATAAGCCTATTGTTTGCTTTTATAGTTTCTTCAAATGCACCACTTGATTCTTTTTTTCCAATTTGTTCAATAATAAACTTAGCTTTATCAGAAAAAAATTTTTTTCTCCTTGTTCATATGTTTGAGCATTTACATTTAAATCTTTAGCACGTTGATTACAAGCGACCATTTTTTTAAACAATTCATTTGGATCAACGCCGCTAGTTCCTTTAAGTTGTCTATTTTTTTCATTATAATATTTATAAATAACCGTTTGAGATGTCTTTTTTTATCACCTAAATGAGATAGAGCTTCCTCGAATCTATTTAATCCGAATAATTTATAAATAGCCTGTTTTAATTCGGAATCTTCATTATTTAACAAATCCATTTTTTTCTCCATGAAAAAAAGAAATATTTTGAAAGAGCTCTCGGAACTATTTCATTAATTTTATTGGCAATATCATCAGTATACTCAATCCAATTTCCATTATCAGAATATAAAAGAACAAAATCAGAATCATCTTTTTATAGAAGAAGTAAAATTTTTCTTATATGTTTCCGTTTCTAATCACTTGATAATCAATACCATTATGACTAAAATCAATTACTCCCTTAACCTCAAAAAGTACTACCTCTTTCAGTTTCATCATCTAATTTAAGATTATAAACAGGAAAAATTTTTCTATTATTTTTTTCCATTATCATCTCTTTTTAGCAAAAATCGTTTTTTTATTATATAAAACCCAATTTATAAATTGTAAAAAAAGAAGTCTTTCCAGCACCCGATAAACCATATATTAAAGTGATTTTTTTCCATCTGTGCTAAATTCAACAACATGTTTGCCATAATAACATCTAAAAATTTTCAATTGTAATCTTACTTATTTTCATACTTTGAATATTCCTCCTCAAATTTAGCTGTTATATCTTCAATCATTTTAATTTTAGCTGGTTTAGATAATTGATTTAAAGCATATTTTTCAAGCTTCAATATTTCAATTACAGTACTTTGAACAATTTTTTTCTTATCATCTTCACTAATCATCTAATAATTCTCCTCCTAAAAACATCATCATCAAATTCATCAATATCAAACAAAAATATCATCTCTTTTTAAGTTATATTTAGATAAATTTGTATCTAACTCAACCAAAATGTTCTTTCGAATTAATAGCAAGCTTTGCATATTCATAAAATCGCCTCAATTCAATTTGTGCCATCCCCTTACAATCTAAACTAGGTAAAACGATAACATCATAAATATATGCACATTTTTTTTATTGCCATATTTTCTCAAAATACGGCCTCTTCTTTGAACAAACTCCCTATAATTATCATTACTTGATAAAAATCAAAGCCGTTTCAATTGATGGTATATTTATTCCTTCATCCAAGCATCTAATTGCAACAAGCGAACTAATATAACCACTATTAAAATCATTGATCAACCTTATTCGATCATCCATATTTTCATTAGCTGTAAATTTTGATGGTTTATAACCCTTTTCATTCAAAATATCTAAAGCATATTGTATCTGTCTTTTTTTCATTATTTTCATCTAAAACCTTACCGTCAGAACAATAAACTATAAAATGATCTTTCCTATTTATTTTGTCAATGTACTCAGGAAGATAATCAATTTTCGCCTGAATCATTGAGATACAACGTAATCTCGCTCTATGAACTTTTACAAAAGTATCTTTATCAATTAATTTACCATCTTTAAAAACATGAAGCCATTTTCTTAGAATAATAGTTAAATTTTTTTCTTCTTCTTCTAAAGTTGGAAATGCATATAATGGATGATATTCATAGTTGACAAGATGATTACCAATAGCCTTTTCTATTGGCAAACTATATACCTCGCCACCAAAAAAATTTACTAATGCATCAGTTTTACTTTTATCCTTTCCAAAAACAGGTGTTGCACTTAAACCTAACATATATTGAAATTTATATTTATCATCATAAATTTTATTAATAAAATTATGAGCCTCATCAACAACCAGTAGTTTTTTTCAACCGAAATTTGTTTTTATAGCATTGTCAAATCTAGGTAAAGATAAACTTTTTAATTGTTGTGATAACAATAATATTCCTTTTTATGTTCATGATATTTATTATAATAAATAGAATTGATAATATCAGAATCCCAAGTAGTAATAGCGCTATATGCTTTAATAATTTGACAATTAGGCATTATTTTAATGACATCTTCGTACCACTGAGAAACTAAATGAATATATGGAACTGCAATAACTGTAAAAAAACTTCTTTTTTTATCAAGTAACTCTTTAATAGAATATAAAGCAGTAATTGTTTTACCCGTTCCAGTTGCCATCACAAAAAATCCTTTATACCCATTACTTACCCATGAATTTCTAGCTTCTTTTTGATACTCTCGTAAATTATAAACTTCTTTTTTTATATTATTCTTATTATATTTTCTTACTTGAATAATAGAATTTTTTTTATTGCATCATTAAATTCATATACTTCTAAAAAAATTCATTACTATTATTCCAAATGCTTTCAATTTCTTCGCTTTCATCCTGTACATGGCCTTCATAGTCAAACCAACTTTTTAAAAGTGCGGATTTTTTTCATAATTATCATTGAATCCATTTCTACTTTCATTATTTGATCCAGTAAAGACAACAACATTATCATCAAAATCTGTTAACACTGCTAACTTGTCATGATACATACCACCATTTGGTTTCATAACAATCTTTATATCTAATATTTCCTCAGAAATTAAATCACTTAAAAAGTTCTAAATTATCATCTTCTAACGTGATAATTGTATTTGTAAATTCAGAAATAAATCGATTCTTATATAATTCTGTTTTTGAATAACCATTTTTTTTATTGCAATTATATCTTCTTCAGATAATTGCGGGGAAGTTGCCAAAAAAATCTTACCACCATTTTTTTGCTAATGATAAAAAGCCCATCAGAAATAAAAATCAAGTGCAGATGAACTAAAAAATCCAACGCTTCTTTTATAGAATTTTGTACAACCTAGTAACGGATTAATTATAGATGAAATAGTTTGTTCACCAACACTTTTATAAGAAACCTTAATATCAAAATCTTTGAAATTCATACAACAATACCACCCAAAATTATAAAAAAATTTAAATATGTATAATTATATCACTTTTTTTATACATATTTGAACAAAACAATACTTAATTTACATTTTTGATATATTTTCGAAAAATATTAAAAAGAATTTTAGTATAATTAACTTGTAAATCACTTACAAAACGACAAATATTAAATTCAATAGTAAAAAAATAAAAACCAATTAATATCTATTAGTTTTTTTATGATTGTTATGTTTTTTTATCGTTAACATTTTCTTTTTAATAATTCTGTCAAATAAAAATAAATTGCCATATAAAATAAATAATTTGATACAATCAGTTTTAGTTGTATCACACTTTGACATAATATTTTTTTATATATTTTTTATTACCAACAAATAATAAATTATCCTTAAAATGAATAGTTTTGTAATTGTATATATAACCATGCATAACAACATGGGAATAAAAAAATTAAAACCTTCATTATAAATTTCATTATATCTATCATAATCAATTATTTAATAAATGGTTTATCTGCTGCAGCAAAAATCCATTTCTTTCATTTCCTCAATAGTAGTCCATCTTGCTTCTGTATGTTTCTGTTAAAGTTAAGCTACCTTCTATGAGCCTACATTTGTAGGCATATAAGGTAATACTAAAATCATTATAAGGACTTAATTTATGATATTCATAATAAGATTTACCAATATATTCTAAAGGTTTTATAGTCGCTTTTTAATTCCTCTTTTATTTCTCTAACAATTGTTTCCTCATGTGTTTCATGCGCTTCAACCTTACCACCAGGAAATTCCCATTTACCTTCTAATGCTCTGCCAGGGCCTCTTTTGCAACAAAAAATCTTATTTTCATCATTTTTGAATAAGAGCACAAACAACCTCATAATGCTTCATATTATTTTTTTCCTCTTTTTTTCTTCTGGAATGTTGAAATCTAAATAATATTCAGGATCAACCTTTTTATCAAGTACAATATCAGTTAGTAATGTTGATAACTTTTTATCACTCTCCATAGTAAATGATTCTCTAATATTTGTGAATTTACCAGTACCAAAAATAAGTAAATGGTAAAGTGATTCCATCTTCTTGTTTTATCTTTCTTACAAATAAATGTACAACTTTTTGTTTCAAGTATTTTTTTACCAATAGAATTATTTAAAGTTGTATTAGTTTCAGATTCCCATTGAAAGATAATAGGTGAAATAAACTTATCTTTTATACTGTAATCTTTCATCAATTCCAACATCCTTATTTAATCCAACATAACAATAGGTTTCCCTTGTATCTAATTCAAATTCCGTACCCTTAACAGACATTAAGCCATCCTTTAGTCTAACCATTTGAATTTGTTCCTTATAATAATTACCTAAATACTTAAACTTACCATCATATTCACCAAATTCATTATCACATCTTGTAAGACCATATTCAAGTAAATCGGCCATGTAATTTAAAAAATCAGCATTAATATTTTCAACATTCAACTTATTATCAACAATAATATTCTGCTTATTTAAAAATATGAAAAGCATTATTTAAAGTATTAAATGTCACTTTATTGTTATAACCAACAAACTTATTTAAATCTAAATCTTCATTTAACAATTGATTGATAATTAAATATTCATCATCGCGTACAAGTGGTAATAATTCTGAAACATCATCAATAAATTCTATTTGGTTGGCATCAAATAGAGGTAATCCAAGCTCATCAATTTTTCTTTAAAAAAATGAATAATAAGATTTATTCTTATTACCTATTTTAGATTTGATAAATCGAATTAAATCAGGGGCGATTTCACTATCAAGATAATCCATATGTGTTGGGTATGTTTCTTTATTTAAATACTTTTTGAAGTTTTCATAATTCTTCTTCATAAAATCCTTTTTATTGAAATTAGCCTTATCTAAATAAGCAATTATATCAGTCTTAGCTAAATCATCAAAAAATATTTCTACACCAGGTATTTGAAGACTTGTAAAATCAGTTCTTATTAAATCTTTTAAATAAGCTTTTTCAGTATAAGTCGTTTTACCTAAAGTTCCTAAAGCTAAAGCAATTTGAATAGATCTATCATAATTATTACCAATGAAATCTAACACCGTTAAATATTCTTTATTGTTATATTTACGTAGCCCACGTCCAAGCTGTTGAAGGAAAATAGTTGATGATTCTGTTGGTCTTAAAAATAAAACCATATTAACAGCAGGAATATCAACACCTTCATTTAATATATCAACAGTACAAATAATTTCTAATGACTTACTATCATCTTGTAAATCCTTAAACGCCTTAACTCTTTCACCTAAGTTATTACCACCAGTAAGTGAAATAGCATCATAGCCAAGCATACAAAATTCATTAGCCATCAAATTTGCGTGATCAATACTTGTACAAAAAGGCAATACATTTAAGCTTTTCATTTTCTTTTTTATGCTTATCAATTTGAGAAACAATAAAATTAACATTTATTGTTTTAGCAATTTCCTTAGCAACCTTAGATTTATTGTCAGATGAGTAGTCAGCAAACTCATCCCTTATTGCATAATAATGAAACGGAACAACTAAATCATTAATTATAGCGTCCCTAAGCCTTAATTCAAAAGGAACATTATTTTCAAATAATCCAAAAACATCTTGATTATCCATACGTTCAGGTGTTGCAGTTAATCCTAAAAATAAATCCTGGTTTAAAATAATCCATTATTGATTTATAGCTTGAAGCACTTGCATGATGACATTCATCAAGACAAATATAATCAAATTCATTAGGGTCAAATTCATTTAAATGCTTTGACATCATTGTATTTGATGCAAATAAAAAATCAACTTCAGTATCTTTAATTTGACCATTATACATACCATAAGATCTTTCTGCTCCAAAAACCTTTTGAAATGTTATTAACGCTTCTCTTAAAATTGAATCTCTATGAACAATAAATAACAATTTCTTAGCATCATAATTTTTAGCATCAAAAGCAGCTAGATAAGTTTTACCAGAACCAGTAGCAGCAACTACAAGGGCTCTTTTTAACTCCTAAATCTCTATTTCTTCTTAATTCTTTTAAAGCCTTTCTTTGCATTGAATTAGGTCTAATTCCTTCAACCTCAGGATTAAAATAATCCATATCCCACTTTTCAATTGCATAATCCAAAGATATTGAATAGCTTTTTAATTATTTCATTTGTTAATTCTTTAGTTTGATTCCAAAGCATATTATATTCTTTATATGCATCTTCAATAGATTCCATTTCATCATTTGAATGTATTGAAACATTCCATTCTACATTTTTTTAATAATGCAAATCTTGTAATATTAGAAGAACCAACAACAAATTCATAAGAACTATCATATTCAAATAAATAACCTTTTTGAGTGAAATCCATTTTCTCCAAAAACAATTATAATCAATATGACATTTAAAAATTAGGATATTTATTCATCCAATTTAAAAAAATGTTCTTAAAGAAGCAATATCAGTAAAAATTTTGATAAGTAGAAGTAATAATTCTGCCATTAACTCCACGCTCTAATGCTTCTTCCATTTCTCTTTCTAATAATACTAAGCCTGCTTTTTTTAATAAAAACTAACAGATAAAGAAAAAGCTATTACATTTCTTTAAAGAATCTTTAATTTTATCCAAGAATGTTGTTTTACTATAATTAGTTAAAAAAATGTATCTTTCATTTTCTCAACTCCCTACCAATTAATATATTATATAAATTTTAATCCATTGGTGGATAATCAATATATTCACCATTCGTAAGCTTAACTTTTTTTGTCTTATATAGAGAGTAACCACCATCATCAAAGCCATAAGGAAAAAAATCTTATTTCTAGATAATTTTAGAACTTCTTCAAACCATTTTACATATTTTGGATCTTTTTCCTTTTGCTAATTCCTTTAAATTTGGAGTTTCATTAAGAATATTCAATGCTAGTTCTTCTATTGACATATTCTCAATTTCTTTTGCAAAAGCCAAAATAATGATCTTCTAAAAATATCACTTATTCTATAAGATGGGTATTTTTTATCTCCCTTAATAATATATCCAGTTGAATCAAAATTTTCTTTAACTGATATTTCCGTTCGAAAATTAGACCCAGATGGACTTATGCTTGACATAACCCTTAACTTTTCATAACCAATTTTATGAAGAAAAAGCTACAGCCTCATATATTCTTGATGTTGGAGTATCATATTTTTCCTTTAATACACTCTTTAAAATATCATTACCTAGATTATAAATATCATCATTTATCACTGCAAAATAAATGCTTATAGCAATATCATTATGTAAATCAATAAATTTATTACAAGCCTTTATTGCTACATTCCACGCTTCTCTAATTGGATAATTATAAATACCGCTAGAAATTAATGGAAAAAGTAATTGTACTACATCTATTTTCTAGCATTAGCTTTAAAGAATTCATATAAGCATTATATAAATCATCTCGACATTGCTGAATGTTATTCTTATCATATATAGGGCCAACAGCATGAATAATATATTTATTCTTAGAAAGATTAAAGGCCTTAGTAATAACTGCCTCACCAGTATTACAATGGCCTATTTGTTTACAAGTTAGAGTAAGTTCATTACCTGCAGCCTTAAATATTGCCCCACATACTCCACCACCATTTGCTAAATCTTCATTTGCTGCATTTACAATACACTCAATATTAGATTCTGTTATTCCTTTTTTTCATTATAAGAATCTTACTCTTATTCATAAAAACTTTCTCCTAAATCCCTAATTATTTTATATTTAATTGTTTCTTTAATAATTGTTTTCTTTTGGTATCACTCATATTAATGAATTCATCTTCAAAAATGATAACCAAGTAAATTAATCATGCCATTATATTGATCAAATGTAAATTTGTTATCTAAATACATTCTTGTAAAAGCATATTGTATTTGTGAATCACTTAAGCCTTACTTTTTCAAATCCTTTATAGTATCTTTTGCTTCATCTAATTTCATTTTTATTATTCTTTAGGGTATACCTTCAAAATCTTGGTATTTGGTAGGTCAATATCCTTAATTCTAGTAATTGTATAGATATTACCCTCTACTATCTCATTATCTGTTTTTACATTAACTACATTGGCATAACCAATTGCCTTTTTAGGACACATTAGCTTACCTAAATAAAGGGCTTCATTTATTTCCACAACTGCATAATATTTAGGCTTTTTATTCCAATTATAATTATTCTTACAAGCCTCTATAAATCTCTTAGGATTATCAAATAGATAATCATCTACATAATCTAAATAATCCTTATAATCATTTAAAAATCTTATCATAGGCATCCTTAGTAAAAAGGAATAGAAAAATAAATAATTATCTAGCTCATCATAAAAAAATGATAAGCTAGGTTATCATTTTCATCATAGCCTAAACATAATTTAGAGGCCTTTTTATCCTTAGCATATTCAGCTAAGAATACCTCATTTATTTTTAAAGCCTTAACATTTAAATTATTAACTAAAGCTACAAGCTTTGTTTTTAAATCATATAAGCTGCTTGCACCCTTAATCTTAAAGCCAAATAAATCCTTTTTCGCCTTCTCCTTAATAAAATAAAGAGCAGGAATTGTGTTATAAATCAATAGCGTACGCTTGTCATTATCAATGTATGATAAGGCATGATCTACCTTAACCATTTTATGACAATGAGGACATTCATATAAGAACACCTCACCATTAATAATTTTCTTTACATCATAGTTAGCTGATGTAAGCACATCTTTTAACTCTACCTCAAATTCCTCATTACAAAATTCGCATTCAATTTTTTTATTCATTTCTTCCACCCATTCTAACAATTCATGCACTAATGAATCCTACAAGCATTATGAAAAAAATTAAAGTATTTATTAATGAGTTTATAAATATCTTAAACTTAAAAACTAAAGGGATTAGCTTATAGAACTCACTAGAATATGAATCATTTTTTTATTTACTTTTTTTATTTTTATCATATTTTTTTAGATAGATTTGTTGTAAATTTTACATAAAAAGTTATAATTTCAGCTTTTTTTCACAATTTTTTTAAGATATTAAGCATATCAGATGGTAATTTTTTTCATAAATAATAGCCATTAAATCAGTTGGTATTTGCTTATAATAGGCCTCAGCAATAGCCATACTTATGGCAGTTAGAGTATCAGAATCACCACCAATAGAAATATTTGCATTAAATAAAAAAATTTAAAAATATCTATTTAATTGATGATAGTATTACTTTTTAAATAAAAAAAGAAGAAATTCCTAAAATATTAGAAATTCCCTACATTTAATCAATCTATAAAAAAACATTACATAATATATTGGTAAATATATTGTTTTTTTCTTTTTCTTTTAATCGTTCTTTCATTAGAAAAATACATAACCAAAAATTTATGTTATATTCATCATTATAATCATTAAAAAGTCTTTCACTTTTTTTGATTTAATATCCTTTACAATAACTCGTTTCTTTTTTTATTTTCCATATTGGAAGGAACAAGGTCATAAATTTTCGTTATTTTAAGCTTATTTTTGCTTATCATATTTTGCTGCATCAGCAGCATAATACTCATGAATTTTACTTTGAATCTCTCTAATTTTTTTGAACATTCTTTTTCTGCTATGAAGCAATTAACGGCATCTGGTAGGCCACCAACAATTAAATATTTTTTTAAATAAATTCATAATTTTATTATGCGTTGCTTCATCTAAACATTCATAATTTAAATACTTTCTTTTCATTATTTCTATAGCAAATTCATTTACTCCATTTGCATATAAGAACTCCTCAAAATCTAATGGAAACATTCTTACCTTCCTAATGCTTCCTATTGGAATTGAAGGTGTTTGAGCTAAAGTAACTCCAAATATTGATAGACATACATTGCTGAAGCACCAATAGCTCTAACCTTACCACTAATAACAAGATCATTTAAGGCTCTCATTGTCTCCTCAATGGGAGTATCATAATCAAATCGATGAATTCTAAATAGTCAATTTGTAAATTATTTAGAGTCTTTTTCTATTTCTCTTTTAATTGCTTCACCACCAAGCTTACCTTCATTAAAATATACCTTAGAGGCTATAACAATTTTATTTCTTGGAATTTTTTTAATTTCTATTTACTAATAGTTTGACGAATATAATGAAAAATATTCACCAAGATAATCCTAAATATAATTAAATTTTGTATGATAGTATTAACTTTTTTTCTCCTAAGTTAATAAACTCAATCCTTATTTATTCTTTTTACAACAGCTACAATTCTTATTACAGCAGGAGCATTTTTCCTTCGTTTTTTTAATTATAATTATTATGGCAATAATTACAATTACTAAAATAATACTTAAAAATAATCCATGATGCTAAATTCATCTACATTACTCCTATTATATGAAAAATCAAGCTAAAGATTCCTGCAAATATATAAGCAATTCCTAATTGGAAAAAGACTGTAAAGAACATATATTTGCGACCAAGCTCACGTTTAATTGAGGCAAGAGCAGCAACACATGGTGTATATAATAAACAAAATATTAATAAGCAGAAGGCACCATAAGGATTAATAAAGGCAAGTATTGCATCCTTACTACCAAATAAAACCATTAATGTTGAAACAACACCTTCTTTAGCAAGAACACCAGAAATTAAACCTGTGACAATACGATAATCGCCAAAGCCAAGAGGCTTAAATATAGGGGCAATTCCACCAGCAATAACCGCAAGCATACTATCCTTAGAATCACTAACAAGCTCAAATCTAAAAATTAAATGATTGTAAAAAAACCAAATAGCAATAGTAGCAATTAAAAATAATACCAAAAGGCTCTTTTTAAGAAATCAATAACTTTATCCTTTAATAACTCAAAAAAACATTCTTCATAGTTGGCCTACGATAATTAGGAAGCTCCCTTACAAAAAGGAACAGCTCCCCCCGGAGAGAAGAATTTTTTTGGCAATAAAAGGCTACTAAAATACCAATCAAAATACCAATAACATATAATGAAATCATCACTAGCCAAGCATATTGCTTAAAAAACAAGGAAGCTAAAAAGCTATAAATAGGAAGCTTAGCAGAGCAGCTCATAAATGGAGTTAGCATAATTGTCATTTTTCGATCACGATCAGACGATAAGGTTCTTGTTGACATAACACCAGGAACAGTACAACCAAAGCCCATTAAAAGTGGAACAATTGATTTACCAGATAAACCAATCTTTCTTAAAAGCTTGTCCATTACAAAGGCAACACGAGCCATATACCCAGAATCCTCTAAAAATAGATAAGAAAAAAAGAATAAAACAATAATAATAGGCATAAATGATATAACACTACCAATTCCTGTTAAAATACCATCAACAACTAACGAATTAATTACTGGTTCAACATTCCATTTAATAAATGAGCTTGCAATCACCTTAGTTAAGCTATCAACACCAAGGCTTAATAAATCCTGTAGGCATTTACCAATTACATTGAATGTCAAAAAGAAAACAAGGCCTAATATTAATATAAACATTGGGATAGCAGTATATTTACCAGTTAATATTTTATCAATTTTCTTACTTCTTACATGCTCCTTTGACTCATGAGGCTTTATAACGCATAAATCACATACCTTTTCAATATAGTGATATCTCATATCAGCAATAGCAGCACTACGATCAAGACCACGCTCATCCTCCATTTGAACAACAATATGCTCAATCATTTCTTGTTCATTTTGGCTTAGCTTTAAAGCCTCAATAACAATCTTATCCCCTTCAATAACCTTAGTCGAAGCAAATCTTAAAGGAATACCTGCGGCCTTAGCATGATCCTCAATTAAATACATTATACCATGAATAGCACGATGGACAGCACCATTATGATCAAATTCATCACAAAAATCATTAACCATAGGCTTCTCCTGATAATAGGCAACGTGAACACTATGACTAACAAGCTCTGATACACCCTCATTCTTTTTAGCACTAATTGGTACTACTGGTATACCAAGCATTTCCTCCATTCTATTAACATCAATATAACCACCATTGCCTGTTAGCTCATCCATCATATTCAAAGCTAAAGTCATTGGTATATCAAGCTCCATTAATTGAAGAGTCAAATAAAGATTTCTCTCAATATTTGTCGCATCAACAATATTAATAATAGCCTTAGGCTTAGACTCTAAAATAAATTTTCTTGAAACAATTTCTTCATCGCTATATGGAGACAAGGAATAAATACCAGGCAAATCCGTAACAATGGTATTTTCATAATTCTTTATTCTACCATCCTTTTTATCAACAGTAACACCTGGGAAATTACCAACATGCTGATTCTCACCAGTTAAACAATTAAACAAAGTAGTCTTACCACAATTTTGATTACCAACTAATGCAAACTTTAAAACCTTATCCTTAGCCAAAGGATTTTCATTTTCCTTTAGATGATACCTTCCACCTTCACCAAGTCCTGGGTGGTCTTGATTATCAATTTTAATATTTTCCTTAGGCTCTTCTTTTAAAATAAATGGCTTAGATATGCCAATATTTTTAGCGTCATCTACTCTTAGAGTAAGCTCATAGCCATGAATTCTAAGCTCCATAGGATCACCCATAGGAGCAAGCTTCTCCAAGGTAACAACAGCTCCTGGAATTAAGCCCATATCTAAGAAATGTTGTCTTAATGCACCACTACCATTAACAGTGATAATTGTAGCTGATGAACCAATAGGTAGTTCATTTAAAGAATATACTTTTTCTTCCATAATACACCTCAAAAAAATCTAACTACCTATATTATACATTACTATTGTTTAATTGAAAAATACAAAAAGTAAGCCTTAGACTAACTTTTAATATTTCCAATCAACCGATATTTTTTTGTATATCATGCATATGCTTATAAACCTCATTTTATTTAGCTAATTCCTCTGGTGTTCACATTTCACAAACACTACCATCCTTTAAAACAACAATATCATTAGCGCCATCAACGCTACGCATTCTATGCGCAATGATCAAAACGGTTTTATTCCTAATAAGCTTATATTTTTGATATACCTAGTGATAGATGATTTTTCTTTAATGTAGTTTCAGCAACATATCTATCTGCATCTTTACACAATAGTAATCCTATAGTATCATTATCAATATCAGTCTTTTCAAGATCATCAATAGCATTAACATAAAACTCCAATTGTCCTATATCTTTAGGATCAAATTCACCTATCTTAACTTCAATCACTACATAAGCATGTATCTTTGTATGATACATTAATAAATCAATATAGAAATCTTTACCTGTAGGAGTGGTTAGTTTATATTCCTTACCTGCTAATGTGAATCCAGGACCTGATTCTTGTAAAAAAACTTAATAATATTATCTATCATTTGATTTTTTTAAATCCTTCTCTGCTTTTATCTTTTTCTTTATCTAAAAAAATCAAATACATAGGTATCCTTAAATAACTCATTAGTTAAATCATTAGAAGAAACAACTGTCTCAGTAGTTGTAGGACTTATTAAGCTTCTTTCATATGATTTCATAGCTATCTGATTTAATACCATACTTCTTGACCAACCATTTTTATGAGTTTGGTTAATATACCATATCATTTCTTCATGAGAATTTGATTTTTTTGCATAATCTCAATTATTGTTCTCCAAGGAATATGGCCACCAACTTGGTGGCTAATTTCATTAATTGTAAATTCATTTGCAAATTGCAGCATATATTTCAAATTAGAAATTGAATATCCTTTACCATATTCTTTTTAGATCATTTGATAATCTTTCAATATATTTGTTTCCCCATCTCTTTCTTTGATTAATGATAGTACCTATTTCATAATAGGTCATTATCATTGCGCTATTAACAACAACCATTGCCTTATTTTGGTTAGTTTCTAATGGTTTCTTTGATTATGTTTAAATCTGTTAAATAATCTTTCTCAATAATTGTTATTTTTGTTTTAGTCATAGTATTTTATTCCTCTTTTTCTCAAAAATATAAAAAGCCTTACCACATTTTAGCGATAAGGCTTAATTTTTAATATTAAGTTGGAATATTTGTAATAGCATAATTACCAACTCCTTTAGATAACTTTATTGTATCACATTTTCCATTTTATTGCTAGATTGCCAGTCTATTTCTTTGGGAAATTTTCTGCGAAAATTTAAAAAAATTTGTCTCCACATCCTTGACTAATAATCATACAAAGTTCCTCTAAAGCTTCTATTTTAGAAAGCTTATTATGCTCTAAAAATTTCACTTATATATGTTGTTTCAAATAGACTTTTTAAATATTCCTTTTTTTCCATCTTCATCCTTTAATACAGCAAGCGGCAAACCACCATACATCATATATTCATATACAGCATCATTTTTCGAACCACCTTTAAATAAAAAAATTCTTCAAACGACAAAGGTCTTATTGAAATATTTGTTGCCTTATCTCTAAATTCAGTAACAATATCACTAGATAGCATTTTAGAATTTGAGTCAGCAACATATAAATCTATATTATTTTCTCTTGCTAATCCTAATATTACCTCGACAAAAGAAATTGTTGGCATAACAAGACATATTACGAAAGAAACTTTAATACTACAGCATTGAATCAAATTTGGAGTACTGATGTATCAAAATTTCATATAGCTGCAGGTACGTTTTATTTATTCCCTATTATAGATGTCCATAATAGAGAAATTGTATCCTATGTAATATCTCATTCACCTAATTTTAAACAAGTCCAAGATATGTTAAATATAGCATTTAAAAGAAGCATAAAAATTTAGATGAATTAATATTTCATTCTTATCAAGGATGGCAATATCAAATAAAACAATATAGAGAAAGATTATCTAAAAAAGGAATTAGACAAAGTATGTCTAGAAAAGGTAACTGTTATGATAATTGTGTAATTGAAATATTCTTTGGCACAATGAAAAATGAAATGTTTTATAGGCATGAATATGAGTTTAAATCATTAGATGACATTGAACAAGCGATGCAGGAATATATAGAATATTACAATAATAAAAGAATTACTACAAAATTAAAAGGATTAACGCCTACAATGTATAGACATCAATCCTTTTAATTATGTGCAATATATCTAATTAATACAAAGTCCAACTTTAAGGGCTCACCTTAAAGAAACGTTTCTTTTATTTTCCAAGTGTACAAATAGATACCATACCAGGACCAGTATGTGCTCCTATAATTGGACTTAAATAAGTAATTTTAATATCTAAATTAGGATTATATTCAAGGAGCTTTTTCTTTAACATATAAAAGCAATTTCAGGATTATCGCCATGACAAATATAAATACTATTTTCATTTTCATCATGATATTGCTTATAATATTCAACAAGTTGATTAGCAGCCATTTTAACTCCTCTTTTTTTAGCTATAGTATCAAGCTTACCTTCCTTGTTAATTTCCAAAATAGGCGTAATTTTTAAAGCTGTACCAATAAAAGCGGTTGTAGCTGATACTCTTCCCCCACGCTTTAAATAATTCAAATCCGAAACTAAAAACCAATGTCTAATTCTTTTAGTTAGCTCACATAGCTTCAAGCTTGCTTCTTCTATTATTAAGCCCTCTTTTCTAAATTCTACAGCCTTTTCTGTTAAAATACCAATTCCCCCTGTTGCCGCAAGAGAATCAACAATTTCTATTTTAGCATTAGGATATTCTTCTAAAAGATTATTTTTAGCTAAAAGAGCACTCTCATAGGTCTTTGATAAGCCACTTGATAATGGCAAATATAAAATATCAATTCCCTTATCTAAATATTTCTTAAAAAAATTCCTCATAGAAAAAAAGGAGTAATTTGCGTTGTTTTTAGTTAAATCACCATTTCTTTGTGAATTATAAAAGGTAATTAAATCCTCATCAGATTCTAAATAATTAGCAGTTTCTAAAATCAGCACCTAAGCAATACTCCATAGGAATAAAGCAAATATCATTCTCCTTAGCAAAATCTATAGTCATATCCGCTGATAAATCAACGAAAAATATTATATTTGTTCATATACTTCCTCCATATTATTACTCATATGTGTATTTTTATGGTATAATATCTTGGATTACAATAACCACTTTTTTTACTAAGTGTATTAATACTCATATTTAAGGAGCTGTGTATAATTATGGATAGAAGAGTAACAAAAACTAAAGAAAATATCAAACACATTTTTTTAAAGAGCTATTATTAACAAAAAAATCTTTCTCATATTACTGTTAAAGAAATCGCGTTAAAGGCTAACATTGAAAGAAAAACATTTTACCTTCATTATAGCTCAATTCAAGATTTAATTAATGAAATAATGCTTGATATAAACAAAACATTTAATGATAGCCTAAGTAATTATATTATTGAAAAATAATGGCTATGATATTAAAGACATTTTCAATGTTATAAATAAAACTATTTTAAATAATTATGAGCTATTCCAAAAAATAGCCCAAAACGATTCCTATTCCTATTTTAGAGAGTGCTTTGAAAATATCCTTCGCGATGGTATTATTACCATTTTAGAGGGAGCATATCATATAACTAAACCAAATAGATACTATTATGCTACCTTCTTTGCCTCAGGCATCACCAAGCTATATCTATCATGGCTTAAGGGAGATATTCCAATAAAAATAGATGAGCTTAAGCATATTTTAAGTAGATCCTGCTTTGCTAGCTTTAATGAACTAATAGTATAATTTATTAATAACAATTATTTTTTTAAAAATTTTATTGTTAATCATAAGCAATGGTCTATATGGTGGTTGTATTATGAATATTATATATGATATAACCGATTACCTTTTATAGCAAAAATACATCATCAAATGATACTGAAACTATATCATTTGCCTTTAATATAATTATTTTCCCATCAGTCAAATCTTGATTAACTATTGTATTATTTTTTTATTAGCAATTTAAATATTTATAACAAATAAAAAAGGACATACCTTAATATGTCCTTTACAATAATATACAAAAAAACAATAACCATAGCTATAACGTTATATAGAATTTCTTCTTAATGAATATATATATCTGCTTATTCATCCATATAGTAGATAGATTAAACAAAGCTAGCGAGGCGTTTGCCGTCTACCCAATTGCAGTCTATAATAGGCCTTATTCCTACAACTTTCACCAGGATTTCTTTATTTTGAGATATGGCTACTCGCTCTAAAGACGCGTCTTATACAGTTATTACTAACCTTCAACTCAAAAAGCTTATTTTGGTATTCCTACTAGGCTTATGGTTGCAAAGCCAAACCCTCATAGGTTCTTTCCCACCGGAACGTCTATTGTCGCTTCGGCGCGTTTTAAGATTTAGCATCGTACATATTCACCACTATAGCTTTCAATGTTTCCTTTTAGATCCTAAATGCTATGTTACCATACCATCTAACGTAATATAAGAGAATATCTCCCAAAAATATTATCGCATTCTTTTTTAAGCAAAACTACATCCTTGCAGGTTGCTATTCCTCTTCACAAGGTTACATAACGCTATAGCTATATTTATTATTTAACCAAATAGTCCTAATTATAGAATCCAGAAATTTCTTCCTACAACTATCAACCCTACATAAATTTATTATTCGTCCACACGGAGCCTAGGTCTGAGCATATAGTAGCTATCTATATACTTCCTAGACATGCTAAGCCGTGGTGGGATTAATACCCACAACCTAAAACCAAGCGTTCAGACAAAATCACTTTGTTTATTTTATGTCATACAATACCGCACTATTAGAGCAGCCGAGTATATTACTGACTTTGGCCTATGGCACTATAAACTTATCTTATAGTCTTTTTTATAGACATCACATCAAAAAGTGTTATTAGCTTTCCTTATAGTTACTAGTTTACCAGGCTAGGCTACAAGGTTTATTCCTACTTAGGCGTCAATTACCACTCCGATAAGAACTATGACTTATAAAGATATGTAGTATGCACTAATAGACACAGATAACCCCTTTAGGGCTTCTTGAGGTTATGTTACCATAATCTCTCCACTGACCTATGTTAAATGTATCCATCTAACTAGACCGCTCTGTTTTGAGTCTATCATCCATGCAAGATTCCACCTTCATACACATGGTTTGGATTCTATAATTAGAACTATTTAGCTTGTCCCTTAAGACACTTATATTATATAGCAAAATAAAGGGGTACAAAAGATTGCAAATTATAAATATATTTCGACCACCTTTTTTATTGATATTACAATGTTTTTTTATTATATAATACTATTAAATAATACCCCCTTTTTAGGAACTTAAGGAGTAAACACATGGAAAAAAATAAAGGTAAATATAAGTAGTGAGGTAGCTCAAATATTAAAAAAAGATATGGAACTATTTAAATTCTTTAAAGCCGATGATGAAATTAATCAAAAATCTTTTTATCAACACCCTAATTGCTAATTACTATAACTATATTGACGATGAAGAAACCAAAAAGGTAAATAGTGAAATAAAAAGAAATTTTAAAAAAATGAAACTAATCTTTCAAATACTAAAAATAAACGATGTTTCAGGAATTATCAGCAATTATTTTTTTAAATCGTAATAATAAGGATGAAATATTTGACACTGCCTTATCATTTAAAACCAACTAAGGTAAGTGAATATGCCTTAAATAGTATTGAATATCTTTTTAAATGATTTAGGCTTATCTAAATATTTTCGCATTTTGTTTTCAGCATATGCTAAAAAGACCTCAATACATTAGAGAAAAAATATGTTTAAGGATAAGGTTGAATTATTAAACAAGGCTATTGCTGAAAAAAGAATAATCTCATTTTCTTTAAGCAACAAAAAAACAAGCCTTAAGCCCTATAAGCTTGTTTATAGTGGAGAGGAATTATTTAATTATCTAATTTGCTATAATGATAGTGGAATGTTTTCCTTTAGACTTCCTACCCTTACAAATTTAATAATCACTAAGGATAAATTTGAGCTTAATGATACAACTAAACAAAAAGCTTGATAAGCTAATAAATATGGGACCACAATTTGCTTGTGATCCCGATAAATTTGGCGAATATATTATTAAGCTTACACCAAATGGTATAAAAAAATTTAAGCATATTTATATTCATCGCCCAAAGCCTTATAAAAAGGAAGGAAATATTTATTATTTTAAATGTGCCTATGAGCAAATTTATCAATATTTCTTTAGATTTGGTAAGGATGCTTATGTTATATCTCCTGCTGGATTAAGTAAAAGACTAAGAATTGAATTCAAAGAAGCCTCAAAGCATTATTCATCAGAGTTCAATCTGATAAATGAAGGTCTTTAGTGAAACATCATAAAGCTTTGTTTCATAATTATCAATTAATTTAAATCCTAAAACCTCATAATAATGATAATTACAGGTTTCATCTGTCCATAGATATATGCTATGGACATTTCTTTTTCTTGCAAGATCCTTAAGACTAGCTAATAAATTAATACCACCATGATGAACCATACTAGCAATTAAGCCTAAATAAATAGAATTATCCTCCATATAAGCTAATACTCTTTTTATGATTATATTCAATATAATCTAAATATTCATAAGCAAGCTTAATATTATTAGGATTTAAAGCCTTAACAGAGCTTTTTAAATATATTTAAATAATCATTTTTTTCATTTTTTTCATATTAGCTAGAATAAAAGCCTTAACCTCATCATCCTTTAAAAACAATCGATAAACCATTATTATAAAAAAATAATACTGTACTAAAAAAAATGATAAATAAATTGCTCAAGCTCTAAATCCATTTTAACCTCTTTAGCAAAAATAATATCTTGTTATTTTTTTTCTACAGTCACTAAATCTGTAGTCTCACATCTTTTAATCAATATAAATCATCCTTTTTTTACCTATTATAAAGAAAAACTCCCTCTATTTATAAAGAGGGAAATTAATTCTTTTTAAATTATGCACCTTGTGATTCACCAGTAATAGTAAATGAAACATTACTAAACTCACATACTGTACCACGAGTTGCAAACATACCTACATACATATAATTAGAATCTGTTGCAAATAAATCAAAATCAAGAGTCGTTTTTAGTATAAGTACTATCCTTATAAATAACCTTAATTGTAATTGATTGACCAAGACGAACAATTTCAAGCTTTGCAGTATCATCCTTAGCATAATAGCCATTAATTAAATTAGCTTCCTTAGCTAAAGCCTTATTTTCTCTTTTAAATAATACATTACAAGAGCCATCATTGGTAATAAAGCCAGCAGCTAAATAATTAGCCGTATTTGTTATTGACTTACCCTCTTGATTAATATAAACATCATCTCTTAGCATTAAACCAAAGCCTGCCTGCTTAGTTTCAGCCATTTGTAACACTACTACATCAGCACTAATTGTAAAATTCTTATTCTTCTCTACCTGTCTAAATGCATAAGCAAAGCCATCATTTGTACTTGTAAGCTTACCTTTAGATTTTTCATTTCCTACCTTAAAAATACCACTTGCCGTTTCTGTTGCATAATAGCCATTACTACTAACATTAGGAGTTCCACCACAATCACCAAAGGCAGTACCATACCAGCCCTCAGTTATAGTCTTAAATTGAACAGGTGCTTCATAATCATTAAGATTAGGAGCCTGATAAGAAGGAAGAACATAATTAGGATTACTAACTAAATCTGCCTTAGTTGGCATTACAATATCATCCTTAACATAGTCCTTAATAGAGCAGGTACTACTCTTTAATGTATTTGCAACCTCATATGCAACATATTTTGCACCATAAATATTTAAATGGGTTTTATCAAGGCTTGATGAATCATAAGTTAAGCTTCCTTGATCCATTTTACCACTAATCATTGCATGATATAGCATAGCCTCATTAAAGCCAAGCTCTTGATAATGCTCTTTAGTAATCTTTGTTAAATTAACTACCTCTGTGCTAGTTTCCTTACCTAGCTTAACAATTGCATCAGCATAATCACCAGTTGAGGTAATATGGCCACTAGAGCCACTATAATCATTATTAGTATCAACTCTAACAACAGGTGTACATAAAATTGGTGTAGCACCTTTTTCCTTAGCAAGCTTAATATAGTTTTCATTTAAGCTATAGCCAAAGGAATTTGGATTAGTATAATCAAGTGAAGCATCAGTAAATCTATCAGCATCATCTGATTTTTCATCATTATGGCCAAAACCAATAAGAAGATAATCTCCAGCCTTTAAGCTAGTCTTTAAAGTTTCATAATTAGCCTCACTAGTAAAGCTTTTTGAGCTACGACCAGATAAAGCTAAATTATTAATCGTAAGCTCCGTTTTAAAATAATTACCAAGCATTGTTGCATAGCCATAGCGAGGATAATAATAATCATCATTAAAAGCTGCAAGCGTTGAATCACCAACCGCATATAAGGTTGACTTCTTTAATTCCATCACACTAGAGCTACTGCTACTTGAGCTACTTGATGAGCTAACACTACTTGAACTTACACTACTACTTGGAGTACTATCACTAGCCTTACTGCTTTCTATTGCACTAGACTTACTACTAGCACTGCTATTAGGTGATGTAGAGGAATCAGTACCACCGCAAGCAGCAAGACCTACAACAAGACCTAACCCTAAAAAAATAAATTTGTTAATTTTTTTCATTCTTTTCTTTCCTTTTCCTTTTGTAAAAAAATACATATTAATATCATAATATATAAATATAAAAACAAGTTAATTAATTTGAATTTTTCTGTGATATTAAAAAAATATAAACAACTAATCTTTGCTCATTATTTTTTTGGATTCAATTAATATTTTTTTAATAAATCAAAGGCTTCAAACCAATCATTTTATAAGTCACTTTTTTTCTTTCTAAGCATAATTTAAGTATTTTCATTATTTTATGTTTAATTATCTCTAATTATATTATATCATCACAATTTTAAGCGATAAATATCACTTTTTTTATTTATTTTCAGTTACTTATAAGCTACTTTTTAAGGTTATTTTTGAACAGGTTTGAAATATTTTTTTATTGATTTATGCTGATTATAATAAAAAAATATCTCTAACATAAATTAATTCTACATTAGAGATATCAAAATTAGTTTAATTTAAATGGCTTTAGGTCAACATCCTTATTTAGCTTTTTGTAATAATAAAGATATGATATCAATCATTGATTCAACATCCTTTAAGGAAGCAATCTCAACAGGAGAATGCATATAACGAAGAGGAATTGAAAATAACACAATAGGTGTATCCTCATTAGTTCTTAAAATAGTATCACCATCAGTACCAGTTCTTCCCTGCCATACCTCATATTGAATAGGAAGCTGTAATTCTAAAGCACAATCCTTTAGCATTTGATTTAATTTGCGGTTTGGAACGCTACCCTCACAAATAACACCACCATTGCCAAGAATAACGTCATTTTCATTATCAGCACCCTTATAATCATTGCTAAATGTTACATCAACAACTATTACAGCATCCGGCTTTAAGATACTTGCAGCTGAATATGCTCCTCGTCCTGTGGTTTCCTCACCAGTTGAGGTAGTTACCATAATTTGAGAGCTACAGCCATTTTGGTAAGCCTTTAAAGCCGCCTCATGAATAATATAATCACCAAGACGATCATCAAATGCTCTAGCACAGACCATATCATTTTGCAGCTCCTGATAGCCTGCAGTATGAATAACATAGGCACCAAGCTTAATATGAGCCTTAGCATCAGCCATATCCTTAAAACCACAATCTACAAATAAAGAATCAACGCCCAAATCACTAGCCTTTTGCATTGAACCATTAGTACCCATAATTCCATAATATTTGTCAGCGCCAGATATTACGACTACTCTTTGACCAACATAAAGCTTAGTTCTAATTCCTCCATTTTTATCAACCCTAAGGCTACCATCACTATTATAGCCATTAACAACCAAGCTAATTTCATCAGCGTGAGCTATTAGCATTACCTTAAAATCACCTTTTTCGTTATAAATAGCAGTCATTGCCCCTCTATTATCAGTTTTAAAGGTATTACACCATTCCTTATAATGATTATATAGCTTTTTTTGTAATTCGTCCTCATAGCCTGATGGCGAATAGGTTTCAACAATTTCCTTTAAAAAAATTCATGCTTCATATTTTTTTCACCTCTTAAATTTATTAATTAATAATATAGTAAACATCAACAATATAGCATCACATACTAAAAGAATAATAAATATATTATTATTTAGTACTTCCTTTAGCGCAAGTATTATAAATAGTCCGCTAAAGAATAATGAGCATAATAAGATAATTATTGTTAATTTAAAATTAGACCACTTTGAGTGGGATTTCTTTAGGCTTTCGTTATTCATTATCTCACCACCATATAAATAATAATGCCACCAGCTATTATTTCCATTAAAAAGACTAAAAATAAATAACTAATGAAAAAAATATTTCTTATCTGTTTTATGATGGAAAATAATTCGGCCAATTAAAGAACCAATAGCACCACCAAAGCAAGAGCACATAAGTAAATTCTTTTCCTTAATACGCATATTTCCTCCTTCAGCTAGCTTTTTTTATCCCTCTTATAAAGATAAAGGCTAATAAGTGAGGAAATTATTAAAATTGCTACATAAATAATTACAATAATATTAATATACATACTTTTCCCTTCCTTTATAGCCTATTATACAATAATTTAATTTTATTGTAAAAGGAAAAAAAGCAAATCAAATAAGTTCGACTTGCTTTAAAGAATTAAAGGTTTTATGCTCATATATTAAAAATAATTGGAATATATACTAAATTAACTAAAAATCCAGCTAATTGGGAATGCTGCATATAACCAGAATATAGTATGGAAGGTAGGAGTTTTTAAATAACGTTAATAAGAATAAAAATACGAGTACCAGAGCAACCAATCATTGTTATAATTGCTGGTGGTGTAGAACGCTTCATACCTCTTAAATAATCACTATTTATGCCCATCCAACCATCTAAGAAATAAGTAAATACCATTAAATAAAGTCTTTCTCTACCAGCTGCAATAGCATTAGCAACATTTATTTTCTCAGTTTCTGTAATAAAAATTCCTAAAAGCTGCTTAGGTATAGCAAAGCAAATTATTGAGGCAACAAACCAAAATATCATCATCCAACTAACCGCAAACCAATAGCATTTACGCATATTATCCTTTTTACCAGCACCATAATTTTGACCAGTAAATGATATAAGACCAACCGCAAAGGCATCAAGCATCGCAAATACATAGCCTTCAATTTGTGATGAAGCTGAAGCACCAGTTACTATTTCATCAACACTTATTTTAACACCATCAATTGTATATTCCTTAATAGAATATAATGATGATTGAATTAAAACATTAGGAATACAAAAAGGCAAGACCCTGAATTCCCGCAGGAATACCTATTTTTTTAGAATATCAAGTAGCTCTCTTTTTACTAACTTTAAGCTCCTTAAGCTTTTAATTTTACAAAAGCCATTTTTTTATTAATTATAAACCAACCAATTGTTAAAACTGCGGCAATACCTTCACTTATTACAGTTGCATAACCTACACCTGCTACATCCATATGAAAGCAAATTACAAATAATAAATCACAAGCTACATTAAATATACCAGATATAACTAAAATAAATAATGGTCGTTTAGAATCACCAAGGGCTCTTAGCATTTGTGAGCCATAATTATAAATCATTAATAGTGGTACACCAAGAAAATATATTCTTAAATAGATAGTTGCTTTAGCATAAATAAATTCCGGAGTATCCATTAGCTTTAATAAAACTGGTGATAAAAAAAATCCAAAAATTCCTACAAAAATACCACCTATAAAGGCTACAATAAGAGCTGTATGTAAAATTCTATTAGCTCTTGGCTGATCATTTGCACCCTTGGCCATTGAAATGCAAACATTTGCACCAGTAGCTAAAGATACCAAAACGGTAATTATTAAATTAATAAGTGCTGAATTTGAACCAACTGCTGACATTGAAGATGAACCATCACCATAATTAGATACAGCCCATAAATCTACTGTTGTGTATAATAATTGAAAAATTGTTGTCATCATCAATGGCAAAACAAATTTAGGCATCTTCCAAAATAAATTACCCTTAGTTAAATCAATTTCCGATGATTTTTGCATATCATAACCTCAAAAAGAATACTTCTTTACAAAAACATATAAATTATATCATAAGATTAATTATTTACAAGCAATTTATTCTTTTTTTCAATATAGACAGCAATACAATAGCAAATATTAATTAGCAAAGTAGTCGATATAGAAATAATAATTTCCATATTTCCTAAAGCAATAGATACTGCTAAAAATACAAATTATAAAAAAATAAAAAAATAAGAAGCTTAAAAAGCTTAGCAAGCCTTGAAAAAAACGAGATTTTTTTCTTTCCTACATAAATTGCAAGTCCCCCAATTCCTGCACAAATAGAGGTAATTACTATACTCATTGTAATAAAAAAATAAATAAACCAATTTTATTAGTTTCCATATATTTCAAATTAGAGGCAAAGGTAAAAAAACATTATAGAATGCCATAAAAATATAAAAAGCCATACTAGAAATAAGTAAGAAATATTTACCTGCTACTCGTAAATTATCCTCATTTTCCCACTTACCAAAAATATCTAAGGCCTTTTCTTTAGCAATTGGCTCTTCCTCACCTGTCTTATACATAGCTATTTGCAAAACACCTCTTCTAATTTTTAAAGCAAATTTAACCTCCTCAGAATGCTCTAAAAAAATAATAGGGTAACAGCCTCCCATACAAATACCCAAGCCGTAATATTAATAACCTCATTAATAATTTCAGCTTTAATACCATTACCAAACCACATAAGATTTTTTTAGAAACAACCATAAAAAAAGCAATAATAAAACTCCTATTAATACCAAAGTAGCAGATAATAGCTGCTTAAACTGACGATGCTTTCTAGCTGCATATTGTGATAGCTCTAAGGTATCATTAAATGAACTAATAATATTTTTAGGATCATAGCCCTCATAATCATCTATTTCAAAATTAATTGCAAGCTTATAATCAAAAGGAGCATTACTAATTAAATCATTAATTTTTTCAAGAGGCTCATGTAAAAACAAAGGACTTTTTTTATTTGAGGCTGTAACATCTAAAAATATCACTAACCTTATCATAATGAAGAGTAATATTTATTATTTTATTATCAATATCAACATCATAATATTTTTTTAATTAATTCTAATTGTCTTTCATCTTTTATAAAAATCAAGCTTCTTATTATTCATAGTTACCACCAATTAAATTTTATCACGAGAGAAAAAGAAAAAGAGATTTCTCTCTTTTTATAATAATTCTTTTATATAATTTGCAAGTATCAAACAGAAATCCTTATGAGATTTACTAATCATTTTATCAATAACAATAGCATAACCAAAAAAATCTGAATCTTTAATAATAGGTAAGGCATAAATATCATAAGCCAAATCCATTATTTTTTTAGATTAAGCATCGATAATTTAACCTCTACACCAACAAAAATCTTTTAATTTTGGAAAAGAAATCATTGCTGATTTTTCTTACCAATTACCTCTGTGATATTAGAGGCAACTACCTCTTCCTTATCTACTATTAAATAATCAACCTGATATAAATCTCTTAATGCTTTTAGTAAATAAGGTTATAGAATTAATAACCTCATTTAAGGGATGAAATTTAGTTAGGACAATTTGCTCCTCATAAGCAAATATATCCACTAAATCACCATTATCTATTCCTAATCTTTTACGAATCTCCTTAGGAATAACTATTCTACCAAGCTCATCTATTCTTCTAATAATACCTGTATGCTTCATAAAAATCACCACAAATATTATCTCTTATATTCTAAATATTTATGCGTTTTTTTGTAATTTCATTGAAGAATTTATTTAAAAATAATAAAAATAATCACGTTTAGTCTTATATTTAGAGGTATCAATAGAAATAACAATTTCTTGATTTTGATAATTTAAAACTATATCCTTTGAAACATCAAAGGCTGCCTTAAAAATCTTAACACCATCGATATTTTTAACATAATCCTTATCCATATACATAACAAAAAAATATTTATTTTTGGAAGATAGATTTATAAATATGAAGCTTGTCAAAATAGTTTTGCATTAGCTTTTCATGCATATAGGTTGCAAGCTCTAAATCAAATTTACCAAAGCGGTCAATTAGCTCTCTTTCTAAGCTGTGAAGTTCATCAAGACTTGTAAGACTATCAATTTTCTTATGAATTTCTATTCTTACATCCTCAGAGCTAATATAATCCTTAGAAATACTACGAGAAGCGAGCGGCTTTCTTATAGGCTTTTTGAATTGTATCATCTATAGCCTTAGTGCCAAGCTTCTTACTTTCGATTTCTTCTTCCAAAATCTTCATATAAACATCAATACCAACAGATTCAACAAAGCCAGATTGCTCCTCGCCAAGAAGATCGCCTGCACCTCTTATTGATAAATCTCGCATTGCTATCTTAAAGCCACTACCAAGTTCATTAAATTCCTTAATAGTTTCAAGACGTTTTTCAGCCTGAGGCGTTAAAATGCGAGTTGGCTCATACATTAGGTATGCATAGGCTATCTTATTACTACGACCAACTCTACCTCTAATCTGATAAAGCTGCGAAAGGCCTAAATGATCCGCATCATGAATTATTAAGGTATTGGTATCAGGCATATCAATTCCTGTTTCAATTATAGTAGTACATAATAAAATATCATATTCCTTATCGATAAAGCTACAAATAACATCCTCTAAGGCATCCTTTTTAAGCTTACCATGACCAATACAAATTCTCGCATTAGGGACAAGAGCTTTTAAATGATCTCTAACCTCCTCAATACTATCTACATAATTATATAAATAGAAGACCTGACCACCTCTTGCAAGCTCACGCTCAATTGCATCCTTAATAATAGTGTCATTTCTTTCTAAAACATAGGTTTGAATTGGATATCTATTCTTTGGAGGCGTTTCAATCATTGATAGATCCTTTATTCCAGCAATAGACATTTGAAGTGTTCTTGGAATAGGCGTTGCAGATAGGGTAATTGTATCAACATTAACCTTAAGCTCCTTAATTCTTTCCTTGTGAGTAACACCAAATCTTTGTTCCTCATCAATTATTAATAAGCCTAAGTCCTTAAATTTAATATCATTTGATAAAATTTTATGAGTTCCAACTATTACATCAATGCTACCATTTGCAAGATCCTTAATAATTTGATTTTGATTTTTAACACTAACAAAGCGGTTTAAAAGTTCAACCCTAATACCAAATGCTTCCATACGTTCTTTAAAAGTATAATAATGCTGTCTTGATAAAATAGTGGTAGGAGCCAAAACCGCAACCTGCTTACCTTCATAGGCAGCCTTAAAGGCGGCTCTTAAAGCAACCTCAGTTTTACCATACCCTACATCACCACATACTAAACGATCCATTGGCTTTTTACTTTCCATATCTCGTTTAATATCATCAATTGCCACTCTTTGATCAGCCGTTAGCTCATAAGGGAAGCCAGCCTCAAATTGATGCTGCATTTCTCCATCAGGCATAAAAGAATAGCCAGATGATTCCATTCTTTTTGCATATAGAGCAATTAGTTTATCAGAAATATCATGAACACGTTTTTTAACCTTGGCCTTAGTTTTAGCCCATTCTGTACCACCAATAGTTGATAAAGAAACATTTAAAACATCACCTGAGGCATATTTCATAATATCCTTTACTTGCTCAATAGGAATATATAATGAATCATTTTTTTATTATACATTACCTGCAAATAATCTCGTTTAAGGCCATCAATATCCATAGTTTTTTTATGCCTAAATATTTACCAATACCATAATCATAATGAACTACATAATCTCCTATTTTTAATTCATCATAACGACTAATCTTAGTTGCACCCTGATAAATTGATTTATATCTAACCTTCTTTTTAGGCTTTAAAATTGAAGAAAAACAGTGTTTGTTCATTTATAAAAAAATAACATTATCTAAAAACATCCTCATACGAAGGATAATAGCCATTTTTTTAATTATATTTATCTGTGTATTTTTTTTATATCAGAGTAGCTATAGGGTAAATGATATTCAAATAACTCCTCAACTAAATTCTTAAGCAAGTTTTCATTTTTTTAATAAAGCAAATAATACTACAAACACCAATATTTTTTTATTAAAGTAATCCATAATTGCTCTAATATTTCCACCCATTGGTGTTATTTCTTTAGTTTTTTTAGCTTAACATCTGTTTCGCCAATACTTCTTAAGCCTTCTATTATTTTATAATTCATTAAAAAAATTTAGTATCTGAATAATAATTCAAATCTAAAAAGCGAATAACCATTTTGCCCTTTACAATATTCTGATAAATCTAAAAAAATACCTTATCGTAAATTTCCTTAATCTTAGGATAATCGATGCTATAAATAGTTTTATTCTCTACAAAAATCAAAAAAATAGTAATTGGTTCATTTTCAAAAAAATCTTATATAGCGAATAAGCATATCAATATTATTATGCTCCTTAATAGCTATAATATCCTTATTGTATTTATCCTCTTCAATGTCACTTAATTTTTTTGATGCCATAAATGAATTAAACTTAGAGGTAGCAAGCATAACCTCAGTATCGTAATAAATCATTTCTGTAACCGGATAAATAAAGATACTATCTACCTCTTTAATACTTCTTTGTGTATCAATATCATAGGCTTTAATAGTATCAACCTGATCATCAAAAAAATCAATTCTTACTGGTTCATTAACCCCAAGTGGGAAAATATCAATAATACTACCACGCTTAGAAAACTGTCCAGTTTTAATAGTTTGAAATGATGGCTCATAGCCTAAAGCAACTAATTTTTTTGCCAAGGCATTCATATCAAAGGTATCATTCTTACTAATAGTAAAAAAATAGAATCCATCCATTTTTTTGTTTTGAGAATTGATATTTAATCGCACCATTAGTATGCGTAACAACTATTTTTTTCTTGTTTGAATTAATTAATTCAACAATAGTATGAATTCTTTCATATTTAAAAATCACCCGTTGATGAAATCATTTCAACAGTTAATAACTCATCAGCAGGATAAAATAAAACATCATTTTCATCAACTATATTTATTAGCTCATCATAATATTTTTTTGAGCTTCATATAAATCTGGTAAAACTACAAAAAAAGACTTTTTATCATTTGCATAAAAGTCTAAAGCTAAAAAGCATTATATTAGAAGAAAAAAATTAGATCCCGAAATTTTTTTAATTGATCTCGCACTATTATTTCCTTAAAAGCCACTTAGTTTCAATAGATATTCATCTAGCACCTAAATCACTCCATTCTCAAAAAAATTATACCACAAAAACAATATTATAGCAAAGCATAATTAAAAATTTTGTCAAACAAAAAAAGGATTCACCCACTTTGAATCCTTGATGCAGCATAATAAAAAAACTATGCTATATGAAAAAAATTTAGAATTTAGTATTTCCCTATCCAAAAAAATGTAAAATGCGACCACACCACCACAAATAAAAATACTCTTTTATGTTTTTGTTATTCTTTTTTTAGTTAAATGTAAAAATTATCTTCGATAAAAAGTGTGAAAAATGTTTATAAATTTTATTATTTATTGGCCACATATATAATAAAAACCCAATTAACCAAAAAAAGTATTGTCCAATAAATTATTTGCCCTTTAATTTAAAGTCCAATTTTTATAACTTTCTAACACCAAATATTATTTAAAAATGCCACAATTACTTTTATCACCCTTTAACACATATAATTGTACTCAAAAATAAAAATTTGTCAAAAAATGGTAAAAAAATGCAAAACTGTAGATTTGGTACTTTTTGGGTGTCACTGTAAGCGCTAACCTCCAGTTTCAAACTGGAGATTGGCCCTTTTTGAAGACAAAAAAATTTTTATTTTTTTCCAATAACGATTTTTTTAGTGTTTTGAGCTTAAAAAAACACAATCTTTCAATCATTTTCAGTAACCAAAAAAATACCTATTTGAACAAATATAAGCTCTTATTTTTTTCAATCCTAATTTCATTATAAAAAAAGACATTAAAATTATTTTTTTATACTAGATAAGCATATAACAATTCTTTTTTTCTTCCTAAATAAAAAAAGAATTTAAAAGCAATCTATAGCTCTAAATTCTGATTAAAATTTTTTTATTTGTTAATTTTTCAAGTTTTTTTATTTATTAATTACTTGTCTGATGATTTTTTTGAAACAATTGTTCAGCATTTTCATTAATAAACTGGTTATAACTAGCTCTTGTCATTTTTTTGTAATTAATCGCAACATAAATAAGCTTACTTAAGTAATCATCATCCTTATATAAATCTTGATATTTTAATAATTCCTCTAGCTCATTATTATGACCTAATAATAAAATTTGATAAACAATATCTACATTATCAAATTTACTTAGCATACTTAAATATAATTGTGGTTCATCATATTTTTTTTCATAAGCATTAGGGTATTATAGAAATTCTTCTTTAAAAACCTTTAAATCCGTGTAGTCACTACCACCATATATTATATAGCTGATTAAGGGATAACAGGTTTCATAAGCTAAATTATATTCAGCAATTTCATTATAGATACATACCTTAACACATATTGTGTCACTTTGTCTTATTGGATTATATATTCTTTTATATTCAAGCTCCACCTTTTCTTCATAAATTAAAGCCTTATTAAATTCCCCATTAAAATAAAACAAGGAAGCTATAAAATGATGAAGCAATGGTGCAACAACAGGATATTTATAACACAAATCATCTATTTTTTTGTTAAATCAATATTTTTTTACTTACCTCAAAAACGACACAAGGCAATCTTATATAAAACCTCTATTTCATCAACAAACAAGAATTTATATTTCTTTAGTTTTTTTAAATATAGCATTATAATATTTTTTTATTTTCTAAAAACATAATAAGAATTAAAGACAATTTTTTTGTAACAAGCCACATTAATTCAAAAAAATCGGACTTAAAAATAGTATTTTCATCTCTATAAGTTATTAGCTTTTTCCTGCTCAAGAACTATATTATTACTATTTTTTTATAAAAACACCATATTATAAATCCTAAAAAGCGTAGCCTCATATTCCTTTATTTTAGTTAATTTAAGCTTATTTAGTTTGATATTCTTTATTATCAAATCAGCCATTTTATTTTCAAGTGGTTGTTGTTTTTTTGTTCTAAATAACAAAAAAATATGATAAACTAATTCCCAATTTTTTTTAACAAATTCCGCCTTCAGCAAATTATTATCAAGCAAATAAACCTTAACGTATGAAAAATAAAAAAATTTATGATTTGTTACATATTTTTGATAAATCAAATCTTAAATTATCCATTGTAAGTAAGGTCTTTCCTAATAATGGCGGTTATTATTTTTTTCGATTTAATTGATCAGGAATTTCATCTATAAATTTGTTTATATCTTCCTCAGATTTTGTTTTTATAATTCAAAAAAAGAAATCTAAAATTGCATAATTGTCAAAATTTTCTTTATTTATACACTTTGCAAGATTAGAAATGTTTTTTTCTCATCATTATCCTTAGCATATTTAAAGATTAAAAAGGTAATATCCACATTATCAAGCTTATCACCTTTAATATATTTCATTAATTCATCATCCATTCTCATAAAAAAATAATGAAAAAAATAAAAAAATTATATTTTTAAGGCAGTGACCTCACCTGGTGATGAAGATCCATAAAAATATATAGCCAATTAAAGGTTTAATAGTATCATAAACTAATAAATATTCACCTGTAGCATTATAAATACAAAGCAAGCAATTAGTTGTATCCATAAGTCTAACAGGATTATAATTATTTTGAAAATCCTTTTGAACAGCAAGCTCATATAATAAAGCCTTACCATAATTTTGTTCATAATAATACATTGAACCTATAAAGTGATAAACTAAAGCCTTAATAGGCGTAAATCTAGTTACCGCTATTTCAATACGATTAAAATCAAGCTTTGAGCTTGGCTCTATTTTACAGGCTGCCATAATAAAAACTGTTTCAATAGCATCAGAAAAAACATCCTCAAAGCATTTTTAATTCTTGATATTTTTTTGATAATAAAGCTCTCTTTGACGCTTAATAGAATTATTATCAAAGACAATATTAATAATAAGCTTAAATAATTCAAAAAAATAGGTGCTAAGATATTATTATCTAAAAATATAATCATCTAGAAGCTTTATTTCAAAAATCAATATCATTTTTTTCTTCTTAAAAATAGATTTTTTTGTATAAATTCTACTAATTGTTGCTGAATATTCCTTAAGCTTAAATGCATCAATTCTCTTTACATTCATTTCTCTACAAATATTATTAACATGTTCATCCTTTAAATGACTATTTCTTCCTTCAAGCTGACAATAATTAGAATAGCTCATTTGTAGCTTTTTTTCACAAAAATCAGATTTTAAAAATATTGTTTTTTTCTTCAAATAAGCCTTAACATATGAAAAATAGATATTTGTGATTATATAAATATTCATCTAAATCAAAAATCAAAAATAATACATTAACTAATCCCTCGACATATTGCAACATTTTTTTCTATAATTAATTATAAAAATATTTATTTAGCATTTTCAATTATTTTTTTATTTTTTTAAAGCATAAAAAAACGAAAGACAATCTATCCTTCGCTTTAATAAATAAACTTATTCAATAAATATGTACATTGCCTTTATAGTAAGGGGATAAGTATATAATATTACCTCATAATAGACATTAATAATGTCTTCATCACTAAGCTCTGGTAAAGCCTCAAGCTTGTTTTCATTTTTATAGATTAAGGCCTTTGAAGTCTCTATAGAAGCAGGTTCCTTACTTTCCTTATTGTAATAATGATATTCTGAGCTTGCTGAATAAACAAACTCCACAGAATGACTTTTTGTAATACTCTAATGATTTACTTTCATTCTTAGAGCCACCACATGAAAAATAGAAAAAAATAAACTAAAAAAATTACTAAAAAAACTACTTAAAAATCTTTCTTAATTCCATTCTTTATATAACCTTTCCCAGTCATTGACTAAATATTTTGATACTCTACACGCAATATTATAATCCATATTATCTTCATGAATTCCAGCACTATGAATACCAGTTATGTTCATTGAATTTCCCTTAAAAATTGGCGAACCGCTTGAACCAGCTATAGCATCTATTCTATGAAAGAACTTGTATGTTTCAGCAATATATACTTGGCCAAGTGTTTCTGACATCAATCCTGTAGTACCATTATACGCAACATTTTTTAATTCAGTTCCCGTTTCAATTTCTGCAACTTCTAATCCATAATAGCCAACTTCATTACCTATGTTAGAATCAAGTTTTATTATAGCCCAGTCATCATTAGAATCACTCGTATTATAATAAACTCCTATAACTGCAGCAATTGATGATGCATAACTATATTTACTACTTCCATTCCTATATGCCGGATAAGCACGAACTACAGTTGACCAACCTAATTCTGTTGAATATACACAATGAGAAGCTGTTAATAACATGTTCGGACCAATCAATGCACCTGTTCCAATATATGTTTCTATTTCACCAGAAGAATTGTAAAAATCCATAAATATTTGACACACTCCACGATATGGCCATTGTAAATATTGACTTGCATTTAAAAATTTTCGGTCATCATTGCCGTAAATTCCATCTGTCGAATGACCATTACCATCATCATACGCAAACAAAACATTAGATGTTGATTCATCATATGGATTAAATTGATTACTTGTTAAATTCTCTCTTTCAGTGTCTAAAAAAAGTTGGCTCATTTTTAAAATCATAATATATTTCATCATATGAAGTATAATCGGTATTTTTTTAACCAATTCACTATACTCACATTTTTCATATGACAAAAACCTCTTTTTTTAACACTAGAATCATCCTTTAAAGAATAGTAAAGTGTTCCGCTAAGGAAAGCGTTTACAAGAAACGTTCCAAAAAATAAACTAAAAATTCTCTTAATCATACTTTCACCTCTATCCCTAATATAACATTAACAACACAAAAAACAAGTGCTTTTTTTGTAAAAAAATAATATTTATCTTTATATTAATGAAAAGAAAAAGGCTATGAAAGATGTTTTCATAGCCAACATTTATTATTTTCTTTTAAATAGACTCTTTTTCTCTTTATATTCACCTGGCTCATAACCAGCATTTTTAACTGCATTATAAACATCATCTAAACTTACAGGCTCATTTGTAGAATATGAAACCTTCTTTTTCTTTAGGTCAATTTCTACACCAGTTATTCCTGGAACCTTACTTAAAGCCTCCTTAACATGCTTAACGCAATTTTCACACATCATTCCATCAACTCTTATAATGTTTTTCCATATTATTCTCCTTTTTCCTTGTTATAATGAAATCTTCTAATTCTTAAGGCATTTAAAAACAACACATACACTACTAAAGCTCATAGCCAAAGCACCAAGCATTGGGGTTAGCTTAAGGCCAAGAGCCTGATAAAAATACACCTGCGGCAATAGGTATGCCTATTGAGTTATAAAAAGAATGCCCAAAACAAATTTTTCCTTAATATTAGTTATAACCTTTTTACTTAATAAAAATAGCAGCCATGACATCCTCTAAATCATTTTTTTAACTAAAAATAACATCAGCACTATCAATGGCAATATCACTACCAGCACCAATAGCTACACCTACATCAGCAGATGTTAAAGCAATTGAATCATTTATTCCATCCCCTACCATCATTACCTTATGACCATCTGATTGATATTTTTTAATTACCTCATCCTTATTTTCTGGTAAAACATTAGCAATAACATCGTCTGCCTTAACCTCTTTATTTATTGCAAGGGCCGTAAGATTGTTATCACCTGTAAGCATAACTACATTTAAACCATGCTTATGAAATTCCTTAATTGCCTCTACTGATGATGGCTTAACCTCATCACGTACTGCAAATAAAGCAATAATCTCCTTTTGACTTGCAAGAAGCATCACTGTTTTTGCTTCACTCTTATATTTAGAGGTATCTATGCTCTTGCCAAGCTTATCATAAATAAAGCTATCCGAACCAAAATAGTAATCCTCACCATCAATTTTAGCCGTAATGCCTTTTCCTAAAACATTCAAAAAGTTTTGAACATTTTTTTATCACCAAGACCTGAATATTCTACAATTGCCTTTGCAAGAGGATGATCAGATAATTTTTTTCTAATGAAGAAGCAATATTTAAAAACTTCAGCTTTTTTTCATATTAGCATATAAAAACAAAATCTGTTACTACTGGCTTACCATTAGTTATAGTTCCGGTTTTATCTAAAACTATCGTATCAATCTTATGAAGCATCTCTAGACTTTCCGCATTTTTAATTAAAATGCCATTTTCAGCACCCTTACCAGTTCCTACCATTATCGCAACTGGTGTTGCAAGACCTAAGGCACATGGGCAAGATATTACTAATACTGAAATACCAATTGATAGAGCAAAGCTAAAGTCTCTTTTAACAATAAACCAAATTATAAAGCTTATTAACGCAATTGTTAAAACAACAGGAACAAAAATACCACTAACCTTATCAGCAAGCTTAGAGATAGGAGCCTTGGAATTGGCTGCCTCAGAAACTAAATTAGCAATTTTAGCAATTGTTGTATCCTCTCCAACACTCGTAACCTTATAAACAAATGAAGAGCTTAAATTCATTGTTCCAGATATTACCTTATCGCCTTCTTGCTTCAATACAGGAATACTTTCACCACTCATTGCTGATTCATCTATAGTTGAGCTGCCGCTTGTAATTATTCCATCAAGTGCTAGTCTTTGACCTGGCTTAACCAATATTAAATCATTAACCTTAACATCCTTACTTAAGGTTTTAACCTCCACATTATTGTTAAAAAAACAATAACCTCATCAGGAGCTAAATTCATAAGCTTATCAACAGCGCTAGTTGTTTTCTTCTTACTCATAGCCTCAAAAAAATTTTTCCTAATGTAACAAGAGTAAGAATTGTTGCGGCTGATTCAAAATAAATTTCCATATGATATTTATGCATAATTTCCATATCCTGATTATGATAGCCTATTGCTAATAAAATCATAACATAAATTCCATAAACTAAAGCTGCAAGAGAACCAATAGCAATCAAGGTATCCATATTGCTTGCACCCTTAAATAGCTTACTAAAGCCACTTTTTATAATAATTGAAATTGATTATTACAATAGGAATTAATAAAATAAATTGAGCTAGGCTATACCAAAGGGCATTAAACATATCAACCTCATAATTTAAAAAAGGTGGTATTGGTAAGCCAACCATATGACCCATTGATAAATAAAATAGAGGAATAAAAAAGACAAATGACATAATTACTCTAAAGCGCATTTTCTTAAGTCCGCTATCTGTAGCCTTTTTAATATCTTCACTTATTTTTGCATTATAGCCAGCACCTACAACAGCCTTTTATTATATCATCTTCATTAAGCCTAGTTTCATCATAATTACAGCTCATTGAATTACTTAAAAGATTGACATTACATTCATTCATTCCCGAAAGCTTACTTACAGCCTTTTCAACATGAGCCTTACAAGCTGCACAGCTCATTCCCATCACATCGAATTTTTTTTCTTCATCATAAGCCTCCTATTTTAATAATTTTTTTACAATATCATTAATTTCATCCAGCTTTTTTTCTTTTTTTCTTCTTCAGTTGTGGCGTTAAGAACACAGCAATGTAAATGACTAGATAAAATTTCACTATTAACTTTTTTTAATATAGCAATACAAGCAAGAATTTGATTAGATATATCAATACAATAGGCATTATTATTAACCATTTTTTTAGCATACCATAAATTTGACCCTTAGCTGTATTTAAAAGTCTTTCAACATCTATTTTATTTGCTTTCATTTTATCACCTCATACACCCCGTGGGGGTATATATACATTATATATTAAAAATAAAATTCCTGTCAATAATAAAAAGCACTAGCGCTTTGCTAATGCTTACTTATATATTCCTTGATATTATTTAACACCTTTTCACCTAAGCGATAATAAGCCTCATAGCTTTTACCACCAGCTGATCTATTAATTGTATAGGTATTTGGTAGATGCCAAAGCTTTTCATCACCAATTGTTAAAAGTGTATCACCAAAAAAGAAATGATTTTCATCCTTTAACCATTCCTCTAAAGCTAAAACATCAAAGCCTGGACCAATTGAAGTGTTAAATAAGATTCTTTTGCCACTCATTAATTTAAACTGCTCTTCTGTTAAGAGGAATACATTTTTATTTAAAGCTAAAAAGATGGCTTCACTTTCACTACATAATGTATTTAAATCCTTATATTTTAAACCATATTCTTTTTCAAGTTGTTCTTTTCTAGTTCTACTATAATAAGAAACATCTGCATTGAAGAACTTAAGTGTTCTTGCTATTAGTGTTCCACTAGTTCCAAGTCCAACAACACCACATTTTAAATTAGTTATTTCATGGGCATAGCTATCCCATTTCAATCCATCATAGCCTTCTAAAAATTTAACAAGCTCATATATAATATATTCGGCAACACCTGCATCACCATAATCACGAATTCCCTTAACTGTAATTCCCTTTAATTCGGCAGCAGTAATATCAACATTTGCTGATTCCTTAGAATATAACGAACAGCACATTCCAATATATTTTAAATTTGGTGCCTTATTAATAACATATTCATCTATGCTAGATGTATATGATACTAATAAACAATCAGCATCAGCTATTCTTTTAATCTTTTCATCATCTGATGTAGGAATACTATCATATGCTACAACCTCTAATGCATATTCATTAAGTATTTTCTTATGAACATCAAGCATATTAATTGGTTCGATAATAACAATTTTTTTAAACATTTAAAATTACCTCAACATTTGCTATAATATATATTAATGATATAATTTTTAAAAAAAGTAAAGTCAAGGAGAAGTAAATGATTAAATTAGGATTATATGGTTGTGGAAAAATTAAATAAGATTGTTGCCAAATGCTATAAGGAAGGATTACTAGATGGCTATGAAATAGTTGGATGCTATAGTAAAACAGCTAAAAGTCGTGAAGAAATGGCAAGCTATTTAGGTATTGAAAAATGTGATACCTATGAAGAAATGCTACAAAGAGGAATACGCTATGTTGTAGAAGCAACAAATCCTAAAGCAACAATAGATATCTTAGAAAAAACACTAAACAAAAAAATCAATGTTATTCTATTATCAATTGGTGCCTTAAGTGATGAAAATTATTATGAAAAAATTAAAGGACTTTGTTACAAAAACGGGGTAAAAGTTCATTTAGCAAGTGGTGCAATATGTGGATTTGAGGTATTACGCACCGCCAAGCAGATGGGATTAACCAAGGCTACTCTAACCAATACCAAAGGACCAAAGGCCTTAGAGGGAACATCTCTTTTTAATAAAGAAATGAATAATCATGACTTTATTGCCTTTAATGATAGTGCCTATGAAGCAATTAAAAAAATTTACCAACTGGTATAAATGTTGGTGTTGCCACTGCTCTTGCGACAAAAGGCGTTCATGATACAAAAATAAAGATTCAAACAAAAAAGGATTTCATAGGTGATAGTCAATGTATAGATATTGAATGTAAAGATGAAATAAAGGCTCATCTAGATGTTTATAGTACAACAAGCGCTATAGAAGGCGATAGAGTGGTTGCTTTTATTACAAAATTCTAATTAGTCAAATTGTTTTTTTTAAATTTATAAGCAAATATCCAATAAAAGCATTACACAAAAATCCCAAAAATAAAGGCAACGCTTGTTGGGATTTTTTTCTTTTAATAATCATTTCTGGTAATAATTCATTTATTACCACCAAAAATCATTATTATCGAAGCAAAGCTTAATAAATATGGTAAAAACTGTTTTTTTACAATAATTACAATAATTGCTCCTATAACTGCAGAAATTGGTTCAACAATTGCCGACATACTACCAAAAATAAAGGATTTTTTCTTGCTAAAGCCTTCATTTTGTAATGGTAAGGCACAAGCCATACCCTCAGGAAAATTTTGAAGACCAATTGCTAATGTTAAAGATATTGCCTGAATAAAATCTAGGTTATCAAGACCAAGAGCAATGCTTCCAAAGGCTACACCAATACATAGCCCCTCTGGTACATTATGAATAGTCATTGATGTTAGTAAAAGCATTGCATTACTTCTTTTGTTTTTTAGATTAAGAAAAATAATCAATTAATATGAGGAAAGCAAATCCTAATATTAAACCTATAAACACTGGAAAAAAACTAAAAAAATAATTTAATTCCCTTGCCAGCTCAATAGCAGGATTCAATAAGGAATAGATTGCTGAAGCAAGCATTACTCCAGCACTAAAAACCAATAATAACAGAAAGAATTTTTTTCATTTATTTTTAGGACATATTATAACACTTAATGCTCCTATTAAGGTTACTAAAAAAATGTAAAAAAACCACCTAAAAAAAGAAACTAAAAATAATATTTTTGATTAATGAGCCAATCCATAATCCACCCCTATGCTATAATATGCTTTTAGATTTTATTTTATTAGGCTTATATAAACCAAATATTTAAATAAATCCGCTTTTATGGTACAATATATACAATATAGGAAGTGATAATTAATGCTTGGAATGCCAACACTTTTAGAATTTAAAACAATCAAAGAAAACATAGAATTTGCTAAAAAAAATAAGCTTGACTTTATAGAACTTAATTATAATATGCCCTATGTAAAAAAAGAAATTTCTAGTCAGCTAGATACTAGCTTAAAAATATAGTATTCATTTTTATGATGACATTGATTTAGCAATAGATGATGAAATAATTAGAAATGCCTATATTAAAAGCTTTGAAAAAATGATTTCAGATGTAGATCATCTAAATATTACAAGTGTTAATGTTCATTTAAACGCTGGTCCCTATACTACTATTGATGGCTGTAAATATTATAATTATGAAAATGATAGTGAATTTGTTTTAAGATTAACAGATACCTTAAAAAAATTTAAAATGATTTGTGATAAGCATAATATCATCCTAACTATTGAAAAACATAATCACTCCCCCTTTTATTATTAGTGCTTTTTATTCATTAATTAATGATGGCTTTAATATCACCTTTGATATTGGCCATGATGCAATATATGATTATTCCTTCTATAAATTTGTTTTAGAAAATAATAAAGAATTATTTGAGGTTCATTTTCATGATACATTTAAGGATAAATGCCATTTAGAACTTAAAAAGGGAGCTCTTGACTTGAATAAATATTACCGCTTAGCTAAAGGAAAAAAACGTTATTTTTAGAGGTTAAGGATTCTTTAAGTTTAGAAAAAAAGTATTTATGTTTATAGAAGGCTTGGTGAAAAAAATGAGTAAAAACTATTGGCGTAAAAAGAGATAGCCTATTTTGTTTGCGCAAGTGGTGATTTAACAATTGAATTTCAAGCAAACTATCAAAACCTAGAGGGCCACGAGGCTCATTTATTTCTCCAAAATAAATATACTGATCCTTCCCAAAAGGAGGTATATGTAAAAAAACGATAACCATCTTAAATGAAGAAATAACCATCAATGGCTTTATTGATGGCGTATTATTTGAAAACAAGGAAACAATTATTGAAGAAATTAAATCAACTAAGCTTGAATTAGATCAGGTAGGATTAAATTACCATCATGAATACCTTGCTCAGCTTAAGCTTTATGGCTATTTGTACGGCATTGAGCATAATTTAATTAATGTTCATTTAAGACTAACATTTATCTCAACAATAACCTATGAAACAAAAATCATTTGATTTAATTTTAAATATTGATGAGCTTGAAGAATTCTTCTTTAAATGCTGTGAGGAATATCTTACATTTCTTCATGATGTTGATAAAGCCAATGAAAAATCGTATAGAAACTATTAAAAACTATTAAATTCCCCTTTGAAAAAAATGCGTAAGGGACAACGTGATTTAATGGCTGCTTGCTTTCAAACAATGAAGAATGAGGATATTCTTTTTTTTCTATTGCTCCAACAGGTGTTGGTAAAACGATGGCTACCATTTTTTCTTCATTAAAAAAACTCTAAATAACAAGGAAGATAAATTGTTTTATCTAACAGCCAAGGGAATGGGAAAAAAGGTTGCTGTAAGTGCTATAAATTTATTATATACAAACGGCCTTAAAATGAAGGCAATAGTTCTAACAGCGAAAAGTAAAATATGTCAGGTAAAACAAAAAAATTGTAATCCTAAGGCTTGCCCTCTAGCTAAAGGCTTCTTTACTAGATTAAAGGATGCCATATTAGATATCTTCTCCTATGATGGTATTTATGATTATGATACAATTTTAGAGTATGCAGATAAGCATCAAATTTGTGCCTTTGAATATTCTTTAGAGCTATCTAATTTTTTTGTGATTTAATCATAGCTGATTATAATTATGCCTTTGATCCTAAGGCTCATTTAATTCGTTATTTTGATGACTCAGCCTATAAGCCTAAAATATTAGTTGATGAAGCCCATAATTTAGTTGATCGTAGTAAGGATATGTATTCAGCTGTAATTTCAACAGACATTTTAAAGAAGCTTAGAATAAGTCTTACTGGTCTTAAGCCATCAGTAAGAAAGGATGTAAATAGAGCAATTGAAATCCTTGAAGAATATGAAGCCAAGCTTACTGATGCATTTACCTACTATCAAGACGAATTAGATACTACACTTTATTCTTCTTTAAACACTATTGCGCGTAAATGTGAACAAATATTTTCAGATAATGAAGAATTTGCCGAAAAGGATAAAGCATTAGAGGCTTATTTTGAGATATATGATTTTTTAAGAATATGTGATTTATATGATAAGGTTCATAAAACTCTCGTAACAAAAAAACTAAAAAAACAATAATTTTATTATGACACTTCGCTGCTTTGATGCTTCAAAATTTATTTATCAAACCATTAAAGCAGCATGTCATGGTGTTGTTTTCTTTTCAGCAACTCTCTTCCCGATAAAATATTATATGGATTTATTAACAGGAGGAATCGGTAAATATCTAAAGCTAGAATCACCATTTGATCCTAATAACTTAGATTTAATTATTAATGATAAAATTTCTACCAAATATCAAGAACGTGAAGCAAGCATTGATGATATTTTAAATACCTTAGATATTCTAACATCTAGTGAAGATGGAAATTATATTATATTTTTTTCCGAGCTATCAATATATGCAAATGGTTGTTGATCGTCTAGATGATATAAGCTATAAATGCTTTATTCAACGTCAAAGTATGACTGAAAAACGAACGCGATGAAATATTCAAGGAATTCTTTGAAACAAAAACAAACAAAGGTTGGATTCTTTGTTATGGGTGGTGTCTTTTCTGAAGGACTTGATTATATTGGTGACCTACTAAAGGGAGTCATTATTGTAGGTGTTGGTCTTCCATTAATATGTTTAGAAAATGACTTATCAAAGGAATATTTTGACAATCTATATAATGATGGGTTTGACTATGCCTATACCTATCCAGGATTCAATAAGGTTGTTCAGGCAGCTGGAAGAGTAATTAGAAGTGAAAATGATTATGGTGTTGTCCTACTACTTGATTATCGCTATCGCTATAAAATCTATCAATCACTTATGCCAACAAGCTGGAATAACAAAAAAATATATTTCCAATACTAGTGAGTTAAAAAAATGAATTAGTTCAATTTTGGAAGAACAAAAAAATAAGTAATTTCAAAAAAATATTATACTTTATTTTCATTTGCTTTTTAAGGTATAATTATCTAAAAGGATGGTATTTAAATTTGAGCAACGTAACAATAATCACAGATAGTACATGTGATCTAACACCGGAAATAATAAAAGAAAAAAACATTGTTGTATTACCTCTATACGTAAATTTTTCATTTGCCTCATATAAAGATGGCGATGGCATAACAACAGAACAATTATATAAGCTAGTTGAAGAGCATAACGAGTTACCTAAAACAGCCGCAATTAGTGTTGCAGACTTTATCGAAGCATTCACTAAATATGTTAATGATGGTAATGAAATAATTTATGGTGGTATCAGCAGCGCTATGTCAAGAACCTATGAAAATGCCTTGCTAGCAGCTAAAGAGGTAAATGAAGAGAAAATTCATATTATTGATGCTGCAAACCTTTCTACAGGAATTGGCCTACAAATTTTAAAGGCCTGTAAATATCGTGATGAGGGTAAATCGGCGACAGAGATAGTTGAGCTGATGAATAAAAATGTTAGCCTTGTTAAAAGCCAATTTGCTATTGAAACAATGGAATATCTTCATAAAGGTGGTAGATGTAGTGGTATAGCACGCTTCTTCGGTTCACTACTAAAAATTAAACCAATCATTGTTGTACGCGATGGTAAAATGAGTGTTGGTAAAATGCCACATGGTAAAATGAAGGTTGCATTAGATGCAATGCTAAAAATGATTGAGGATGATAAAGACAATGTTGATTTAGACAATATTATCATAACTCATTCAAAGGCTGATAGCTATGCAGACTACCTTCTACCAAAGGTAAAGGAAATGTTTAAGGAAGCAAATGTTTTTCCTTACAAATGCCGGATGTGTAATTTCATCTCATTGTGGAAAAGGAACAATTGGTATTCTATATATGTTAAAGAAATAAGAAAAAAATACGTATTCAAAAATCATCATATGAATACGTATTTTTCTTTATTTTAGGTGAGTGAAATTAATTATAATATACTAGTATTCAAAAAAATAATCCAAGCGCCATTTTTCATAAACATGAATATCTATATTACGATTAGTACTTGAAATAACTGTTTGACCAATTTTTGTCATATATTCTTCCTTAGTACCATTAAAATAAACACTGCTTAATTTATCACATCCATAAAACGCATCATAAGCAATTGAAGTATTTTTAAACATATAAACCTTTGTTAAATCTCTAAAGCAAGCATATTGTCTTTCCTTAATACGCGTTACTGTTTCTGGAATAGTTATCTCTTCTACCTTTTTCATATTTATCATTATTTTTTTAACATAGAAATTTTTTTAGCATAATATAGAGGATTAGCATCATAATCTTCAAATTCTATATTAACAAATTCATTAACTGTTCCATCAAAATAAACATTTTTTAATAGCTGGGCATTAGAAAAGCTGCCAACAATTTTTTTAATGTTTTTACCAAAATATAATTCCTCAGTTGCAGAAAACCTAAAGCTGCTGGCATTAAAGCTAGTTACATTATGTCCATCATAGCTTTCTGGTATTACATGCTTTGCTCCATCTATATCAATCATATCAGAAACCTGATAATTTTGATCATAATCCAAAGAAAAATTATATGAAGATCTATGACATACCTTACATTCATCATTTTCCCATTCGTGACCAATTTTTTCAACATATAGGTTATGAGAGCAGTCAGGATCACACCAATGATAATCATCATAGCTGTAATCACTATTATATGAATGATAATGGTAATCAGCTACGCCTTTATCAGGTGAATCTGATAGCCTTTTAAGAGAAATTGTTGTAGAATTTCCTTCAGTACCTTCAAAAATATTTTTAATTTGTCACCACTTTTTAGTAAGTGTTTTAGTACCATTTGTAATTTCATAATTTAATGTAAGCTTTTTGTCTCAAATGTATGATTTTCGTATAATGTAAACTTCACAAAATTATCATCAAGCTTTATCCCATTGAATGTTTCTCCCTTTTTTTAATTGTTTGCTTCTCCCCATAAGCTTCTACCTGAATAGAATCAAATCCATAAACCTTATTTTTATTTAATATTAATTTTTACTACCATTAGAAACAATAGCTGAGCCTGTTTCTTCTGATACATCATTTACATAAATAATTTTATAGCCCTGATAATTATCGTCAATATATTTTTATAAAGCTATTAACCTTATCCTTACCAATATATATACTACGATTAGATGATAATATATTTGTATTAATATAACCATCACTACTTACAGATAAGCTTAAATTTGTTTCTACCAATTGCTTCAATAGAAAAAGCTTATACTCATTAATGGAAATTTAGAATTTATCATTTCAACAGGCGCATCTTTATCAACAAACAATTTACTTATAATATCATTATTTTTTTTAAATCATAATATTCTATTTCTAGGTCATCCTTATAATAATGAGCACTCTTAAAGGTAGCATATCTATTAATGTTTAAGGAATTAACAAAATCAAGGGCATTAGCAAATTCATAATTTATATTAACCATAGAATAATAGCAATCATCATTCTCGTATTTAACTGCTATTGCAAGCTCAGATTTAAAATCCTTAATTTCATAAATAAGGGTATTACATATATGCTGCTTTTGCTCATAAATATCAAAACCTACTGCAACACACTCACCAATTTTATCGCCAATATATTTAGTAGGTGTTTCACTAATTAAAAATAGTACTATATAATTCATAATTACGATTATTATAAGATATACTAGGCCATTTTTTTCATAACTTGTCTTTTTCATCCCAATGCTTAATAATATATCTATCATTACTATTATTAATATCTCCTCTATTGACATATTTAATCGGATATTTACTAGATGATAGTGCTTTATAAATTAAGATACAGGTAATAACCGCAATAATAACTACAGTAAATGATAAAATAAATGATAATCTTATTCTTGGCCCTTTATTTTCTTGGCATAAATTAAGATCACTAGGCTTAATATTAGAAATATTTTGCTTATTTAATTCCTTCAAAAAAATCATTTTCTAGTTTCTTTCATTTAATTCAGCTCCTTTAACTTATTCTTGGCTTTTTTTAATGAGCGATAATATATTGATTTAATACTAGCTTCCTTTTTTTATTTAATTTTAAAGCAATTTCTTTAAATGTTAAATCTTCAAAGAAATGATTATAAATAATAATAAAGTCCTCCTCGTCTAATACCTTTTTTTATCTCATTAACTATAAAGGTATATTTAATTGAAGATTTTTTTCATCACCATAATTACTATCTAAATCATTAATATAATGATTTCTTTCCTTTAATATTTTAATTGCCAAATATTTAGCATTAGTTACTAAATATCCCTTAACTGATTTTTTCACAGTATTAGGATTTTTTTAAAAAAAGCATTGAAAAAAACCTCATAAACAACATCATCGATATCACAAGCATCAGCTAAATATCTTGAGGCGATAAAGGCAACTAAGCCTTTATATTTATTAAAAAGATATAAATAGGTTTCATTAAGCTTTTTTTGATTATTTAAGGAAAGCTTTAGCTTCAATTCATCACTCATTTTATCAGCTCCATTTAATTAGGCTTATATTAGTTAAAAAAAGTTTCAAAAAAATATTCATAATTATTAATTTTTTTACACTAAATATTAAAAATATTACTTTAATTAAAAAAATAAGATGTGACAATTTAGCTAGTCACACCTTGTTTTTTTAAATTATTCTTGTTTTTGGTTCTACATTTTTCAATTACAGGTTCATCCTCTACACAATCAACAATAGCAATTGTAGAAATATGCTGATCATCCTTTAATCTAATTAAACGAACACCTTGAGTTGAGCGTCCAGTTTTACTAATTTCATTTACATGGATACGAATTACTACACCCTTATCTGTTGTGATAATTAAATCTTTATTATCATCAACAGCTCTCAAGGCTGTAAGTTTACCATTCTTTTCTGTAACATTTACAGTCTTAACACCTTGACCACCACGGTTTTGAAGACGATATTCATCAATTGAGCTACGTTTACCAAAGCCATTTTCAGTAATTACTAAAATTTCCTCATTTGTTTTTGCAATAGCAGCACCAATAATATGGTCATCAGCACCAAAACGCATACCAATAACACCGGTTGCACTACGTCCTAGAGCTCTACAATCAGTTTCCTTAAAGCGAATTGCCTTACCATTTGATGCACCAAGAACAATCTCATCACTGCCATTTGTTAATTCAACCTGAAGCAATTCGTCTCCTTCAGCTAAATTAATAGCAATTATACCATTCGAACGAATATTTTGGTATTGTGATAAAGCAGTTCTCTTAATTACACCATTCTTTGTAATAAATATTAAATATGCGCTTTCGTCACTAAAATCTTTAACATTTGTTACAGTCGCAAGCTTCTCATTTTCCATAAAATTCAAAAATATTAACAAGTGGAAGTCCCTTGCTTGTCTTTGAGCCCTCAGGTATTTGATATCCCTTTATGGCATATACTCTACCTAAATTTGTAAAGAATAGAATATAATCATGAGTGCTTGTAGGTAAAATATGACTTACATCATCATCCTCATGAGTCTTTATTCCTGAAACGCCTACACCACCACGGCTTTGAGTTTTATATTCTTCAACCTTCATACGCTTTGCATAACCATTTTTAGTGATGGTAATAATTACATCCTCCTTTGGAATTAAATCCTCATTAGAGATATTTAAATCAAGATGTAATGATATTTCACTCTTACGAGCATCACCATATTTATTCTTCATTTCCGTTAATTCATTAGATAAAACCTCAACCTTTTTATCATATGAAGCTAAAATAGCACGATATTCATCAGCTTGAACAAGTAGACCATTACGTTCTTCAACAAGCTTACCATAATTAATTCCTGATAATCTTTGAAGTCTCATATCCAAAATTGCTTGAGCCTGGGCATCACTTAATTTAAATCTTTCAATTAACTTTTCCTTTTCAGTTCCATCCTTAGTATTTCTAATTAAATGAACAACCTCATCAATATTATCATGAGCTATCAATAAGCCCTCTAAAATATGAATTCTATCCAAGGCCTTATCTAAATCAAATTGAGTTCTTCTTGTTATTACATTAATTTGATGTTTTAAATATACATCAATAGCATCATGAAGAGTAATTGCTACTGGTCTATTATCAACAATACAAACCATATTCATACCATAAGATGATTGAAGTGGTGTATACTTATATAAATTATTTAAGGCAACATCTGGATTAACATCCTTACGAAGCTCAACAACAATCTTTAATCCATCCATTGATGATTCATCACGAATATCTGTAATACCATCAATAATCTTATCCTTGGCAACCTCAGCAATTCTTGCAACAATTCTTGTTTTATTAATACCATATGGTATCTCTGTTACAATAATTTCTGTTTTACCATTTTCTAGTTTATCAATATGAGCCTTTGATCTAATAGTAATTGTACCATTTCCTGTAGTATAGGCTGAAATTAAACCTTCTCTACCTAAAATCATACCACCAGTTGGAAAGTCTGGTCCCTTAATATATTGCATTAAATCCTCACTTGTTAATTTTGGATTATGAAGTAGGGCAATACAGCCATCAACAACCTCGCCTAAATTATGAGGTGGAATATTAGTAGCCATACCTACAGCAATTCCCGTCGTACCATTAACAAGTAGGTTAGGAATTCTTGATGGAAGAAGTGCTGGCTCCATTTCTGTTGCATCATAGTTTTCAACAAAATCAACAGTGTTTTTATCAATATCTCTAAGCATTTCCATAGCAATTTTGCTCATTCTAGCTTCGGTATAACGCATTGCAGCAGCACCATCACCCTCAATATTACCAAAATTACCGTGTCCATCAACAAGTATATACCTCTGATAAAATCCTGAGCCATTCTAACCATAGCCTCATAAATAGAGCTATCACCATGAGGGTGATACTTACCCATTACCTCACCAACAATACGTGCACTCTTTTTATGCTGAACATTAGCATAAACCTTAAGCTCATTCATACCATATAATATACGACGTTGAACTGGTTTTAAACCATCTCTTGCATCAGGTAAGGCACGAGCTACAATAACAGACATAGCATAATTCAAAAATGATTTCTTCATCTTTGAATTTACATCTAGCTGCTCAACACTTTCAAATTTACGATCATCTAGGGCTTTTTCAAAAGCCTGATCCTTTGCACTTAAAGCCATACGTACCTCCTATACATCAAGACTAGCAAATTCTGCATTCTCTTGAATGAATACCTTTCTTGGTTCAACCTCTTCACCCATTAGCATTTCAAATGTTTGATCTGCTACAATAGCATCCTCAAGATGAACCTTAGTTAATGTTCTTGTACTTGGATCCATTGTTGTTTCCCATAATTGTGATGGGTCCATTTCTCCTAGACCCTTGTATCTTTGAACATCATATTTCTTACCAAAATATTTTGTTGTTTTGTATGTCTCAAGTGATTGGTCTGTATAAACATAATCAAATTGACTACCAAACTTAATACGATATAGTGGCGGCTTAGCTACATATATATAGCCAGCCTCAATTAATCCACGCATAAAACGATAGAAGAATGTTAAAAGCAAAATACAAATATGCTCACCATCAACATCGGCATCGGTCATGATTACAATTTTATGATATCTAGCCTTAGTTATATCAAATTCTTCACCAATTCCTGTACCAATTGCACGAATCATTGTTTGAATTTCTTGATTCTCCAAAGCACGAGATAATTGTACCTTTTGAACATTTAAAACCTTACCACGTAATGGTAATATTGCTTGATATGTTGAATTTCTACCTGTTTTTGCAGAACCTCCTGCTGAATCTCCCTCGACTAAATACATTTCTGATTTTTCAGGATCCTTACATCTACAATCAGCAAGCTTACTAGATAGCATTAAATTATCCATTGGTGATTTTCTAACAGCTTCTCTTGCCTTACGAGCATTTATTCTAGCACGAGAAGCAAGTAAACATTTATCAACAATTGCTCTTGCATCAACAGGATGCTCAGCTAAATATCTAGCAAGAGTTTCACCAAAGGCCTTTGAAACTAAACCTCTTACCTCAGGGTTTCCAAGCTTTGATTTAGTTTGACCTTCAAATTCAGGATTAGGATGCTTTATTGATATAATCGCAACAAGTCCCTCTAGAGTATCCTCTCTTGTAATTTCTTCAACTGTCTTATCCTTATTAACCTTCAATAGCTTATTAGCTTCAGCATATTTTTTAATTTCTCTTGTTAAGGCTAGCTTAAAGCCTTCCTCATGATGACCACCCTCAGGAGTTTTAACATTATTAACAAATGAATAAATAGCTGAGTTATATGAATCATTATATTGCATTGCAACCTCAATGATTACATCTCTTGTTACTTCCTTACCCTCACTATTTAATTCCTTATATGAGCCAATAGAATTATTATAAATTATATCCGCATTTACCGGATTTTTGCCACGGCTTAAAAATTCAACATACTCCTTAACACCACCATCATAATGATAGGTATTAGAAATAACATTATCAGGATTACGCTTATCCTCAACTGTAATTGTTAGAATACTATTTAAATAAGCAGTTTGCTCCATTCTTTCGGCAATTGTTTGATAATCAAATAATAATGTTTCGTGGAACATTTCATAATCGGGCTTAAAGGTAACAATTGTACCAGTATGAGTGGATGTTCCATGCTCACATAAATCTGAAACAATTTTTCCGCGTTCAAATCTTTCCGTATAGCATTTGCCATTACGCATAACTGTAACCTCAAGCCACTCAGATAAGGCATTAACTACAGAAGCACCAACACCATGAAGTCCTCCAGATACCTTATATGCTCCATCATCAAATTTTCCACCAGCATGTAATACTGTAAAAATAGCTTCAAGCGCAGGCCTTTTTGTCTCAGGGTGTAAATCAATAGGCATACCACGACCATCATCAGTCACTCTAACAATATTGGCAGGATGCTCTGGATTTTTTTATTATCATCAGGTAATAATTCAATTTTAATATGACTAGCATAGCCCGCTAATGCTTCATCAACAGAGTTATCAGCAATTTCCCAAACAAGATGATGTAGTCCTGTTACACCTGTTGAACCAATATACATACCTGGACGTTCTCTTACTGGCTCTAGTCCCTTTAAAAATTTTAATTTTATCGGCACCATATGATTCAGAATTAGGATTGTTACCAGTTAATTCTTCAATTTCAGTTTTGACATCTTTAGTTTCATCCATTTTTTTATTACACTCCTTTACAAATGTATCACTAACGCATTTTTTTTAATAATTCACTAGGAATTTCTTCTATTTGAGTTGTTGTAATAAAAAGCCTGTTGGCTATTATTAACATATTTTTGTAATACTTTCAATTCTATTTTTTTATCTAAAGCTGCAAATACATCATCTAATAAGAGCACTGGCTCTTGGCCGGTCATATTAGTTATATATTTTTTTCAAAGCTAGCTTTATTGCAATTATTATTGTTCTTGCTTGACCATTAGACGCATATTCCTTTGCATCTAAGTTATTTAATAATATTGTAAAAATCATCTCTATGAATTCCAATATTAGTTGTTTTAGTAAAAAAATATCGCTATTTAGCTTATTTTTTTAAAGCTTAATACTATATCATCACCATAGGTTTTATTATATTTAAGCTTTTATTTCTTCAATTTGCATATCATTGCATATTTCACTTAAAAATCTTATTTAAATTATCTAAAAAAACACCATTCGTTTTGATGCAATTATTTTACAATATTTAATTAAATCTAAAGTCAAAAATATCAAGATATTTTAAATCAACATTGTTGCCCTTTAGTGCTTCATTTCTTTCCTTCAATATTTTTTTATATTGTGAGGATGCACTTAAATAGCTTTTATCTAATATCGATAGCTCTAAATCTAAAAAACGTCTTTTTTCACCCTTAGCCCCATTAATTAAAGCTAAGTCAGATGGTGAAAACATAACAACATTTATACCACCAATAAATTCTGATGTCCTACTAATTTCTATACCATCAATAAATAAAGCTTTACCTGTTTTAGAAATAACCATCTTATATTCTCTATCCGCATTAATTTGACATATTGCAAATTGCTCATCATTTTTAATTAGTGTTGAGATTTCATTAGTTCGATGGCTTTTAGATGTTGAAATTAAATAAATAGCCTCTAATATAGTTGTTTTTCCCGTTGCATTAAGACCAGCTAAAAATAACTAAATTATTATTAACATTAAGATTAAGGCTATCAAATCTTCGGAAATTTTTTTGATTTTTTTATTTTATTAAGCATTCTTAATCACATATTCAGTATTAGCTATTTTAATAACCATATCAGCATAAAGCTTTCTACCGCGGCGATTATCAAGTACACCATCAACAAATACATCATTATTAGCTAAAAAAATATTTAGCTTCACCACCAGATGAGATTAAATTTTCCATTTTTTTAATAATTGTCCAAGTGTTATATACAAGGTATTAATTTTAACGATTTTCATAATATCACCACACTAATTAATTATACCATATTTTTTTGCATAAAATCAATTAAAAATTGATTTTTTTAAAAATCGTGGTATATTCATACTATTAAGCCTAAAAAAACTAAAAATAAAGGGCTTTAAAATTAAAAAAATATACGCTTTATATGCTCTTTTAGCTCATTTTTGAGAAAAAGAAAACTGATTTAGCTTTCATTAACTAAACCAGTCTTTTTATTCATTCATAATGATTGTAATGTTTATTGCACCAGTGTTTACTTCACCAACAACTAATGTAAATAAATCACATTCATAACGACTACCGCTATTAAATAAATGATCCTGTAAAATTACACCATCAGGCTTTTGACCATTATAAATCATTTCAATTTGAGGCTTATCGGTTTCGGTATTATTATACTTAAATGCACCACCATAATAATCACCATTGAAATATGTAGGATTACCATTTTCATCTGTACAAATTTCAGAATTAACCATCATTATTCTAATTCCTTGACCTTTAATAGGCTCATCATTAGTATTTAATGATGTATTAGTATAATATTCAATCAAATAATAGCTATCATAAATATTTTCTAGCTCATGATCAGTAACCAAAACTACTTCACCACTATCAACGCCAGACTTTAAGATAATATTTATTTCACCAACACCACTAACAACAGTTGGATCAGTCCAGTTTAATAGCATCTTTGAATATGGATCTAAATCACCAATATTATAATCCATCATTGAAGCACCATATAATCCTCTATTGCAGCCTACTTCACCATTATAATCATAATAATCGTCAAGACCAAATAAATGTCCTGTTTCATGAATATAGGTATGAGCATCAATAATTATATTTTCAGTATTATAGGTTGATTGATCAAGATCCTTATCCATAAAATCAACACCAGCATATGAATAATAGCCAGCAACAACATTATCAAATTTATAGTCGCTTGCAAGACCATCATTTGTATTTTCATCAAATGATAAAGCATTTGATGTAGTTACAGCCCAATAAATTGAATCAATAGATGAATTATAATTTACTGGTGCATCATAAACGATCCAAACAGAATCAATTATACCATCACTATTTGAATCATATTCGCTATAATCAATTTGATCATTATAATATTTTAAAACATCCTGTACTAATACATCCATTGGATAAGCGACAGTATATGTTTCATCATTATTATAATCAGTATACATTTTCTCTAATGATGAAACAGTATATTTTTGAATTAGAATACCATTTATCTAAAAACTGTAATCTCTAAATTACATTTTCCATATGAAGACTTTTTCATAGAATGATTTAACACTTTCCCAGCCTGTAGAGGTACTATCACCATTAAAGGCAATATTTATTTGAGCTAAATAATTATTAAGATCAGCATCTGTCTTACTTGAATCTAAATGAACAGGAATTACAAGCATTTTAGGATTAATATTATCAGTTGGAAGAGAAGGTAATACACCTTCAGTATATAAAAGACCCTTGCCACCATCAACAGATAAGGAATTATTAAAATCCTTCTTTACAGCTGTTACATCCCTACTAACCTCATTAACCTTAGCATCACCAGTATAATAAATAGTTAAGCTCTTAATTCTAGCTTGTTTTTTTGGTAAACATATAATGAAAAGCTATCTACACCTTCACTAAACATTGTCTTAGTAGCTTTAGAAAGCATATTACCATCAGCATCATCTGTTTCAAAATTAATATATTTTGCTGCATTTGATGAATAAGCAAATTCAACGCCATATAGCTTAATACCACTATTTGCAGTAATAGTTAGGCGAGCACCATTATAAAAGCGAAGGTCTTCTTCATAATAAGCTGATTTCGTTTGACATTTAGTATCATTATTTATCATTGATACAATACCACCAAGACCTAATACATCAGCAAAATTATCACTACCTATTCTTTCTCCATTATTCTTAAGTGCAGCAAGTGTTACTGTCTTACTCTTATAATCAACAGATGGATTGTCACTAGTAGAGCTAGATGAACTACTTGATGTTGAAGGAATTGTTGTACTTGAAGAACTACTTGAGCTTGAGCTACTGCTTGAACTAATACTTGAGCTTGAGCTACTGCTTGAGCTTGAACTACTGCTTGAGCTTGAGCTACTGCTTGAGCTTGAGCTACTGCTTGAACTTGAACTACTGTTTGAAGCAGTTGTCTCATCACTTTTCTTTGAAGATTCCAAAGAAGCTGAAGTCTCATTTGGTGTAGTAACATTATCCTTACCACCACAAGCAGCAAAGCTAAATAAACCTGTTACCACTAATAATCCCGTAATAATTTTTCTTATTAATTTTTCATTTTTTTCTCCTCATTTATTTGGTATTAAAAAAATACAATTTAATTATATCATATTTATGTCATAATGTACCAAATTTTGTACATAAAAAAATTATATACATAAAATAGAGTTAATTAAAAATTGACATTAATTTTAAATTGTTATATGATAAAAACTAAATAATTGATTGGAGAAATAATATGATTGAATTAAAAAAATGTTAGTAAATATTATACCGCAAATGGTATTACTAATCTTGGTCTTAGAAATATTTCACTCAAATTAAATAAAAATGAAATCGTAGCAATTACTGGTGATAGCGGCTGTGGTAAATCAACCTTGCTTAATGTCATTGCGAAAAAAACGATTCATTTGATGATGGCGAAATCTATTATAAAAGGAAATGAAACATCTTATTTTTTTCTATTTCTGATATGGATGATTTTAGAAAAAAATAAGGTTGGCTTTATTTATCAAAAATTATAATATTATCGATTCCTACACTGTTCTTGAAAATGTTATGCTACCATTATTGCTAAAGGGAATAAAAAAAAGTGAAGCAAAAGCTAAGGCTTTAAACTTAATAAGTAAGGTTGGGTTAAATGGTAAAGAAAAAAATAGAGGAAGTAAGCTATCTGGAGGTGAAAAGCAGCGCTGTGTAATTGCTCGTGCCCTAGCATCAGATTGTGAAATATTAGCCTGTGATGAGCCTACTGGTAATCTTGATAGTAAAAATGGTAAGGAAATTATTGAATTAATCAAAAGTGTTGCTAAAGATAAGCTTGTTTTAATTGTAACCAATGACTATTCTCTTGTTAGTGATATTGCTACAAGAAAAATTAAAATGGCTGATGGTGAAATTATTGAGAATCAAATTTTTTTAAGAATGTAGAGTCTGACGAAAATGAAAAAAATTGATTTAGATTATGTTCCTCTTAAAAAGAAATATCTGTTATAACGTAGCTAAAAAAATAATGTCTTATTTACGCCAAAAAAATCAATTTTCGTTAGCACTATTTTCTTTGTAATTGCCTTTATGACCTTGTTTTTATTTCAATTTATTTATTCATCAAATAGTAATCTTGGAGTCAATAACGCTTATCTTAATAAGCAAGAAAATCGCTTATATGTATATGATAATAATCATAAAAGAACTAGATACAAATAAAATTTAAAAAAATATAACAAACGAATATGAGGTCAACCCTTTTTTGAGGAGGTATATATTTATTCAAGTGACTTAATGGATAATCTAATATATAATGATCACATAAAAAAATATACTATCAAAAAAGGTAGATTAAACACTAGTGATGATGAAATCTTTATTGTCTTGCCCAATAACTCCTTTACAGATTATATAAATGATTATCTAGACAAAAAAATTAAAATGAGTTTTAGCAATGATACAAAGCAATTTACACTAGTAGGCTATGCCACTAGTAAAGAAATTCAAAAAAACCAACAATTATTAATAACAATTCTATAAAAAGACTATTTATGCTTGAAAATACATCAATAGCTCTTTATATTGGTGATGAGAAAATTTCACCTATTATTAATGAATCAAAAGAATTTTCTAAAAATACGCTTATTTTACCAAGTTCTTATCATAATAAATCTTTTAATCTAAAGCTTGTAAATCTTTATGAGCTAACAAATTACGATGTAACCTATAGTGATGAAATAACAAATCCTACCTTTTAATTTTTAATTTAAATATTTTAAATAAAAAAATGTATTTGAAGCAAGTATCTATACAAACAAAAATAAGTAAGGTTAAAAATCAATTAGAGAAGGCTGGCTTTAGTGTTGATTATCCCTATAAGCTTAATGAAACACTTGCTGCAGATGTTTTTCTTAGTAATTTAACAAGCTATGGCTCTATACTAATTTCTTCTATGGTTTTGTTTATCTTATTCTTTATAACCTATTTTGTTTTTAGCAAAGGTTTATATATCTAGAAAAAAAGATTATGAAATATTAAGAAACACTAGGTATTACTAAAAAAATGATATGAAGCATATTGTTAATGCTGAAATTTTATTCATCGGTCTTTTTAGTGTTATCTTAGCATTTTTTTAGTAGCATTAATTTTAATCTTAAATATTCCAATGCTTGAGGAATTAAGAATAATAAAGCCATTAACTGTTTTTTTATTTATTTTTATCCTACTAACACTATTTACATATGCAATTGCTCGTAGATTTAATTATAAATTATTTAAGTTTAGTGTAGCTACTAGTCTAAAGGGGGATGAATAAGATGATAAAAACAACTAATTTAAACAAGCATTATAATAATGCTGATATAAACGTAATAAATAACACCTCTTTAGAATTACCAGAATCAGGTCTTATAAGCTTCATTGGTAAAAAGTGGTAGTGGTAAAACTACCTTATTAAATATTATTGGTGGTCTTAATAAGGCTGATAGTGGTTCTATCAGCTATGATGACATTAGCTTCAAAAAAATATAATATGAAGCAAATCGATAAATATCGCCAAAAAGCATATTGGCTATGTTTTTCAAAATTATTTATTGATTGAAAAATATAACAGTTCATAATAATCTTAAAATCGCGCTTGAGCTAATTGGTATTACTAACCATGAGGAGCAAGAAAAAAGAATTAAATATGTTTTGGAAGCTGTTGGAATGTATAAATATCGTAAAAAACAGGCTAATAAGCTTAGTGGCGGCCAAATGCAAAGAGTAAGTATAGCTCGTGCATTATTAAAGGAAAGCAAGCTAATCATTGCTGATGAGCCTACTGGTAATCTTGATAGTGAAAATTCTATTGAGGTTATGAATATCTTGAAAAAGATAAGTAAAAAGACACTGGTTTTATTAGTAACACATAATAAAGAGCTAGCTAACTTTTATAGTGATAGAATTATCGAAATAGCGGATGGAACAATTATCAATGATGAGCAAATTAATACTTTAAATCAAACTCTAAATATTACTAGAGATAATCAAATTCATCTTCTTGATTTAAATAAAGAGGATATTGAAAAAGGAAAATACCAAAATAACCCTTTTATAAGGATAATGATGAAGAAATAAATATTAGAATCATTCTAAAAAAATAACACTCTTTATATTGATTCAGATAAAAAAATATTCAGTTATCAAATCAAACAAGCATAAAAAAATAATCAATGATCATTATAAGCCTCAAGAGCAAAAAGGAAATAAATAATTATAATTTTGACATTTCCTGGTATAACAATAATCTTAAGACAAATAAATTTGTTAGTATCTTCAAAAAAATCTTAAAAAAATTCCTTCTTTAATTTTTTTCATTCTCGAAAAAAAGCCAAGGCATTTCATATCATTTTCTTTTTTATAGGTATTGTCATCGCCTTTTCTACAATTGAGGCTAGTAAATATAGAAATATTGATACTACTGGCTATTCAACAGAAAAATGCTTATTACTTAATCGAAAAATGATAATGATTATGATTATTATACACCATATCTAAATACCTCTACTATTTTAGATGCAATCAATAATGATGTTATTGAAGATATTTATAAATTTAATAATTTTATGCAAATGGATGTGTCATATCCTTATAATTCTGTTAGAAACTGTGATATCAATGTTTCTAGCTATAATTATCCCTTTGCAATTGTTAAAAATAAGAAAATGATTTGTGGTAGTGCTCCCTTAAAAAAATCAAGTTGTAATTGGCAAGGAGCTTGCAGATTATATTTTAAAGCATATGCAATCTATTGATAGCTATCAACAAATAATTAATTTAAAGCTTGGACGTTTTACAATAAGTGGTATTTCTTCAGTAAATACAAATAGCTTATATTATAATTCTTTTTTTATTATTATACTGAAAAATTTTGGTATTGCTGGAAATTATTCTAATCATACTATTCATAATATTAACAAGCTTAGCTTTAATTATAAGCTTATTAGTGGTAATATTCCTACAAATAGCGATGAAATAATGATTAATAGTCATCGTAATAATATATTAGAGGTCGGAAGCACCATCATTGATAGTGTTCAAAATAAAAGCTATACTGTTGTTGGGTTATTCGATACAGCCCAAAGTAATATTGATGCTATAAGCTATGACGATTCTTTAAATGATTATATTTTTAAAAAGATAATGAGCTTATTAAAATTTATAATTTAACAATGCCTATTCCTGCTTCAAAGGTTGATTATAAGCTAATAGAAGGTAGAGGCATTACAAATGATGACGAGGTTTTAATACCTAAAAAAATACTACTGTTACTCTTAATACAAGAATATGCCTTGCTAATAAGGTCTACAAAGTTGTTGGTATTTATGAAGTAAATGAAGAAAGTAGTGATTATTACCTAACATCAGATAAAGAATGGAATATTAATTTCATTTCTAACGCTTTTGATTCAAGCTACTATAGCTATAGCCTAAAGAATCCAGATAATCTAAGCAAATTAAATCTAAAGGCTAGTAAAGTATTTGATTATCAATATAATTATAATATTACAAATCTAAGAGAAACACGAAATACAAATTTAGTTGTAATTATTATATTTTTTTAGTTATTTCTATCATTTATGTTTATTTTTTTTCAACAAGAAGCAAACTAATTTCCGAAATAAAGGAGATCGGCGTATACCGTTCAATTGGCGCAACCAAATGGCAAATTTATTCTAAATATTTAGCTGATATCTTTATAAATTCAACATTCACATCTATTATTGGTTATATAATTATAGTAATAGGATATACATTTATCAATACAAAGCTAGCTACCCTAACAGGCGATGTAGCAAATATTAATATTGGCATCTATATTTTTGGGGAGCATTAGTTTTATATTTAATTAATATTGTATTCGGCTTATTACCTGTATTTACTCTAATGCGTAAAACACCAGCCGAAATCAATTCAAAATATGATATTTAAAAACTTTAGGCGCACAAAGGCGCCTTTTGTTTTTATTATCACAAAAAATGTACATAAATATATTTTTTTATTGTTCTGTTCTCTTATTTCAATTGAACCATATACCATTTTATTTATTCTAGATTTTAATATTTCTTGTTCGTTTAATAATTTTTGCAACATTAACCATAATGCTCCTCTTTGTATGTGAAACAAACTTTATATTTTTTTAGAACTTTTTTTATTATGCATAGTATATTTTTTTAGGTATCTTTCATAATTATATTAATTAATCTTTCAAAGAAGAAACGGAATTAAATAAAAATGGTTTTTAAAAAGTAATGCTCCATCTGCTCCAACATCTTTTTGCGATAACAAATATAAATTTTTTTAATTGAATCAGAATATTTTTTGGCAAAACAGTCAATTGAATCATGCTTACCAATTCCTGAAGACTTAACTTCAAATACATCGAGTTTTGAGCCATTAGAAGTCAAAAAGTCAATTTCATAATAATGGGTACTATTTTCTTTAGACCATGTATGATAATATAATTCTCTTCCCGTTGAATTTATCATTTGTGCAACCAAATTTTCATACAAGTACCCTAAATTTGCTGGAAGCTTATCAGAAAGCAGCTTTGCATATATTTCATTTTCTATAATAGGTCTATCTATAAACATCAATGTTACAAACAAGCCTGTATCGAAAATATATAATTTATAGCTATCAAAATCCTTAGTATTAGCTAAACTAAAACGAGGATTAGTTGAATTGTAACATATTAATACCGTTTTTTTGAATCAACCAAATCGTATAATATTTTTTCAGATGTTATATTTTTTCTTGAGCCAATAGCTTCGGAAATTCTATATTTTTTTGTGTCCTTGGCAAGCTGTGATGGAATTGAATGAAATATTGCTGACATTCTACCTGATGAATCAATTTTCTTAAAATCACTTTCGTATAAATCGATAATTTGGCGTTTGATTTGATCAATCACAACAAAGTTATCACCTCTAACATAAGCTTCAACTGCTTGAGGCATTCCACCTACAGCCATATAAATTCTTAAATTTCTCATTAATTTTCGATTAACATCTTGACCAATTGCTTTATTAGTTTTAGCTATCTCCCTTAATAATTCATAATTATTATTTGTAGCCAATGAAAAATTCCTCATAATCCATTGGATAAACTTGAATTTTTCATTTCTTCAGATGGAATAAGAATATTTTTTTAATATATATAGAAATTAAAGATTCAGTTTCTAGATAATGATATCTACCATCTTTAACAAGATGCTTTATTGCCTGCCTTGCTTTAGGAAATAATTGAACCTCATCAAAAATAATAAGTGATTCATTTTCATATAATGTGACTCCTGTTTCTAATTGTAATCTTAAAAAAAGAACATATTCAAATCAGCTATATCTTCAAATATATTAATAATTTTTTTAAACGTTTGAAAAAAATCTACCATTATATAGGACTTATATTCATTTTGAGCAAAGTTTTTTTAGCAATCGTAGATTTGCCAACGCGTCTTGCTCCTGTTATTGCTGATTTTGTTACCCAATATCGTTTGATTCTTGTTTTCTTATACTTATATTTTACCATTTTTTTAGGTCATTTTACTACAACTTTTTTTAATTGATATAAAAAAATCATATTGCAGCTATTTAAAGTTGCAATTTTTTTATTACTTTTGAGAAAAATATTATATGTTAGAAATCTACATTTGACACTAATTTTAAAGTTCTGAATTATCAATTAAATCATCAAAATTCATCTTTAAATAATTAATATTTATGCAATAGTTAAAGTGACTATATAATTTAAAAAAATCATATAATCCATGAGATAATGCAATACCTGGAAAAATGTAAATCTTTTATATATTCTTTTGTTAACCCAAATACAAGACCAATTCCAAATGTAAATAACACCTGAATAATAGAGCCATTTATTAAATGCCAAAATCCAAATAATGCTGAAGCAATTATTACTCCTATCCATTTATTTTTTTAGAGAAAAATATTAACAAATGTTTTTTTGAAGATATACTCTGAAAACCAATTCTTCAACAGGACCTACAATTAAAAAATTAAAAAGAATAAATTGTAAAAAAATCCCACCATATAAAAATCAGTATGGTTCCCAACTAATGAAAAATCCACATATAGCTGGAATCCAGGCAACAATTATAGATAAAACTAATGCTATTAAAGCTCCTATAATAAATTGTTTATATTTTTTTCCATTCGAAATCAATTTCAATATTAGACAATTTAATTGCAATATAAGCACTTAAACCAATTAACAAATTAAGTGCTATTCTAACAACTAATCTTAATGGTAAAATTGAAATATATGGAATTAACCAAGAAGAAAAATGTTAATCCAATAATTATTAATGTCTCTATACACAAAAATAATATATTTTTTTATTATTAGTAGCCATTTTATTATCTCCAATTCATTATCTTAAATTCAATCTAATCTTTATTCTTTCTATATCTTCCAAAATATTCCTCTTCAGCCTTTTTACGAGCATCAATAGCTTCTTCCATTGTTTTAAATCTACCTAGATTATGATTAACTCTTTGAAATGTAATTTGGGCAACCCACATACCACGTTCCTTATCATAATGAACACCTGTAACACCTGTGGCATTATTTTTGTTCACTTTTCTATCGGCTTTAATTTGACATAGTCTTGTTCCATCAACAAGGTCAGTAATCATAAAATTAGATTGATTCTCTTTATTCTTACAACCGCATGAAACTGTAGAGCCTAATAATAAATCACGTGATGGAACAACACATTTATTTCCACAATCGCAAGTACAATTCCATAAGGTTTTATTGTTTTTTTCTTTCCTTAAATGAATCAACGACTAATCTTCCAAATCTCATACCAGTTAAATCTCTTATTTTATGATTCAAGCAGCCACAACTTTTAGTGTGACCTGTATGTAGCTTATTAATATTAACCTCTTTCATATTGCCACAATCACACCTGCAAAGATAAACTGATGTAGTGAATTCTTTTCTATTAAGTTTTTTTCAATAACAGTTAATCTACCATATTTTTTTTACCTATTTCGCTCATATTTTAATTATACACTAACCAATCAAATCTAAAAAAATAATTTTTAACTGATATACTATAAATTTTAATATTACTATTAAGCATTTAATTAATAATCCATATCATAAAAATTCATAAGCATTAATTATTTCTTTAATAAATAAATCTTTATGTTTTTATTACATATGGATATTTTTTTATTTCTTAAGATAAATGATTTCGCTGCTTCATCAGAGGTTGAGCAGCCTGTTTTAATTTTATTTTTTTAAGAACATGTTTAATAAAAATCTATTATTTGCTTATAATAATCAATGTTATTAATGATATATTCTTTAGCAAATAATTTTCTTGTATCATAAGATATATCTTTTTGCATATTATCTTGATTATAATATGATAGGTATTTTTTTAGATATATCATTATATGCTTCTTCAATTGCATAATAGGGTGGAAGCCATATTGCTTTTAAGGTTGAATTAAAGGTTTTATTTCCTTTAAATGAAAGAACGACATAGCTTATTATTACTTTTGTATCACCTTTTATTGTAGGTGTATTCTATATCTTTATAATTTAATCCTGTTTGTAAATTATGAGGCCCAACAAAATTTGATAAGGCAGATGTAATAAACATTCTATCAAAGGAATTATTTGGTTCTTCTACAATAGGAAAGCAAAACCTTTTTTTGTTTTTAGGATTCATTTGCGTATAAATGAATCCTTGTTCATTTGTAGCTATAATGCAAGTAAAATATTTTTTTCTTTCATAGCTTTACAAAGTATTTATTATGGCAATCTTTGCAAGTATATATTTCTTTATGGCCTTGCATAAACTCCATTCTCATGCAATATGGGCAGAAACAAGTTTCCATTGATTCTGAATATCTAGCTTCTTTTAGCTCTTTATAATCAATTTCTGATGAATCACAAGTTCTAAGTAATTGTTCTAGTTCATCATCTGAACAGTATCTCTTATAGCCTAAATCTTCTCCCTCTGGTCCATATACCATTACATTTACTTCGTACATAATTAACAGCTCCTTTTTAACAAATATTATTTTAGTATTAAAAAGATTATATACAAGTCTTGACAATTTATTTTCTTAAATTTAAATTCATATTTAATATTTTTTTAAATAATCAAAAAAACAAACTTAATACAAAAATATAAATGAGTAAATAATATTGGACATAATAAGTATATTTGAAAAATTTAAGTGGTACAAGAAAAACTAATAATTAACGATATGGAAAAAAACACAAATTCTGTAACAAATAATTTAAAAATAAAAATTCAAGACTGTTGTTAGTAATTTTATCAATATTAGCAATAGTTTCATCATCAAATCCATTATCTTTATAAGTATCTTTGGTAGTTAACCCTATTTTTTTTATACACTTACCAATGAAAAAAATAGTGCAAAAAAATATTGTCATCACTATTCCAACTAATGCAATACTTATCTCAATCAAAATTGAATGGATATATGTATCAGTAAAATAATCATTTTTAAATATCAAAAATAAGTGCACCTAACACTATTGAATTAACTAATATACTAACGCATGAAATTATTGGAGAATACATGCTATTTTTTTCAACTTTCTTTTTTAATTTTTTTTCTTTTTCATTTAGGTTCATTTTATCTTTCCGCCTTTCAACTATATTCTAACATATATAGTTTTTAAATAACAAGCTCTTTTTATATTCAATATTTTTAAGATATAGTATTTATTACTAGTTGTATTTGAAGGTAATAATCTTCTTTTTCTACCCAAAGAAGCAAAAAGGTGGCCCAAATAAAAAAACAATACCAGTTGTTGCTGATATTGATTTTTTTATTTGGGGTATTAAGTTGTTAAATACTGTATGGTAAATCTACAACGACTGCTTTTCCTGCGATTACGAGTAATTCGTAGCATTTATCTTTACGGTTATAAATAAGACTTACATCTTCTCCAAATTTAGCATAAAGCATATTTCTAAGAGCATTTATATCTTTTTAAGAATTGCCTTTTTTTGATATTGTAGTATTCCCTAAAAATATTTAGGATATATTCTACCATCAACCATTAAGGTAATTATTTCATCAGTGATTCTTGCGTAATGAAATGTTGTATAATTACTCATTATTTCAAGCCCTCCATTAAATCAATATTAATGTTAGGAATTTCTAATTTAGTATATACATTTGGATTTATTTTTTTCTAAATTCTTTACTGTCTCTTTCATACTTAATATAATCTTCTAAGGTTAATCCTAATTTTGTTGCGTAATCTTGCTGGCTTCTATGCTGAAAGTAACGATATAATCTTATTGTAATTAGAGTAGGATCTAAATGGCGATTTGTAAATGTAGTAACATATATTACAAAAGGCTCCTAATGTTGTTTTAAAGCTCTTTATTTGAAATCTATAGGGCATTTCAATAATTGATACTATCCTTTTTGAAATAGAATCATAAAAGACTTCTATTTCTTGCTCTGGTCCATAATGCTCTATAAATTTTAAAGCTGAATATTTCAATGCGACTAAGTATTCTTTATACCCTAGTTTTAATTCTGATTGCATGAATTTGTTCTCCTTTATTACTAAATTTGAACTAGGCCTAATTCATGCTTATATTATATTAAATGTGCTAGGCCAACAGGTGATACAACAAAAAAATAATTTAAAAAAATAAATGGCTTAAATACTAGGTTATTTCATTTTCTTAAATTGTATGGGCCGTATTGTGGACCTTTTAGAAAAATGAAGTATAAAAAAAGCCTACAAGAAATGAATCCTGTAAGCAATATCTTAATTTTTTTCTTCCATACAAAGCTCAGCTATTAGTTTTGAATGAGTTTCTGTTAATGAATCTAATACCTTTCTCTTATCAATAAATTGTTTTTCTGTTTCTACCTAATACATAATCAGTTGTAACATTGAAATAATCAGCTAGAGCTATTAAGGTTGATACCTTCATATCTGTTATTTCTGCTTCATATCTTCCCATTGTATCTCTTCCGATTCCTAGAATATCTGCTAGTTGTTCTTGAGTTAATCTTTTTTGTCTTCTTAATTTTTTTCGATATTATTTTTTTAGCCATTTCTACACCTCTTTATTTGATTTTTATCATTGATAAATTTCCATAAATTGGTATGTTGTTTTTGGCACTACTTGTTTTGCGAAATATGTTGTATAATGACAACATTTGTCGACTTAAGAAAAATCAGGGGTAGTCCTGAGTCCTTAAGCCCAATAACTTTTTTTATTGAAGATAAATACAGATTTCTTTTGGTGGATAATATAATGTATAGGCCTTTTGATTATTTACTTTTAGTAGTTTTACTTTTTCACCAAATATTTCATCAACACATCTTCTGATGACTCTTATGTCTCTTTTCCAGGTTGTGTCTGATGTTTCAAATTTCTCATTTACTCTTTTTATATGATAATATCTCACCTTTAATAAGAACATTATACATATATAGTATTCTATAGTTTGCCTGAGCTCCATCATTCTTGATTTCATTATGGTGTAACTCCCCATAGTTATTTATCATAATTTTTTAACCCTCCTACTTCATGTAGAAATCCCTCAAAAAAATTTCAGCAAGTGATGAAGCTATCATATTAAGTTTTTTTGTTGAATCTCTTTTTTTCTTTTCTTTTTGTTTTTGCGTCTTGCTCCTTGTTCTAGTAATTTATATTCGTTTAATGTTAGTTCTAGTATTGCAGCATAGCTTTTTTCACTATGTTTTCTTAATGTTCTTGTTTCTATTAGGATGATTATGAATTCATCTATTTGTGGAAATAATAATATCCTTGTTATTAAGTATAGTGGTAAGGCTTGGCTTTCGTATTGTGTTATATTCATTCCTTTGTAGATTACTATTCTTTTTGAATTTGTCGTAACTTCAAGTAAGTTATTTTTCTCGTCAAAGGATGAATATACAATTGCTTCCTCTCCGCAAAAATGCATAAGTCTTAATAAGGCCTGACTTATAATTTCTAGTCTGATTTGCTCTTCCTTTTTCATTTAGTTTTTTTATGGGCTTTTTCATTATATCATTTTAGTAACAGCTATTGGAATTAAAAAAAGTGATTCTTGTAAAGAAATATACTTGAATCACTCTTTATTTTTTATAAATCGTATTTTATATAGGTATTTATATATTTATCAAAGACTTCTTCTATTTCTTCATTGAAACAGATTAGTTCTTGATTTAAATACTTTTTTTAAAGAAGTATTTTTGTATAGGCAAAAAGCATCTAATTCTAGTGGTTGTAATAGGTAGCTGGTATATTCTTCTGGATCATTAATATCTACTACTGTATTTTTCATACTTTTTAGGTTTTTAAGCCATTTATTATATAATGGATGTTCTGGTGCTGTTTGAAGGATTACCTGTTGGTATAGGTGACGGTATTCATGGACTAGGCATTTTACAGCTTCGGTTTTGTTTAGGATTAGTTTTCTTGATATAACGATTGCTTGATTTTCTAAATCAAGGCGTGAATCTTCAGGAATATCTTCTGTAATTACTGGAATTGAAGGTAGTACTAATACTTCTGATAGAATATATTCAATATCGTTTAGGTTTTCGATAGCTTCTACTTCGTTCCATTTAGCTTTTCCAAAGTATTTGATGAATTCGGCTCTTATTTCCTCATCGTTCATTTTTTTAAATAATTTTTTTGGTTTTCATAATTTCAATCTCCTTGTTGACTATTTGTACACTTAAATGATATTATAACTTTGACTATTTGTCAACAGATTTTTTGACCATTTGTACACAAATTGTTGTTATTTATTTATTTTTCATATATAATAGCTTTAGGTGATTAGTAATGAATAGATTTAAATTTCTTAGAAATGAAAGAGGATTATCTTTAAGAGGACTTGAATTAAAGACTGGTATTAATTATAGTTCTTTGGCTAAATTTGAAAATGAGACTAGAGAGCCTGGTATTAATGATTTAAAGACGATTGCTAAGTTCTTTGAGGTTAGTATTGATTATATGTTATGCTTTAATGCTTATAGTATTTTTATATTTTTGGATGAGAGTACTAATATTTTATTTAAGATGGATAATGATTTTTTTATGAGTATTTAAAAAAAGTATTGATGCTGTATATTATAATAACAAGGATAATAGATGTATAAAATTTGAGAAAAATCTTTGGTAAAGAGTATTCTAATGTAGCTATATTAATGGAAGAAATTCAAAAAAATTAAAAAAATATGGATAAATTATTTAATAAAGATAAGGTTAGTGAGGATGAGTTTAAAGAGGCTTATTATTTTAAGGAGCCTATTGAGCTTAATATTAAATTAATTAATGAGGTTAAGGATATTTTAAAGACAGCGTAAAAAAAGGTAATCCTTTTTGGACTACCTTAAGTTTTTGGAAGAGTTTAGGCTCTTCTTTTTTTATTTGGGAATACCTACGTTGTAGGACGGGCTTTCGGCTTCGGACATACCTTTTGTACTTGCCTCTGTCCCTTATTCGGAGGTGGATAAAATATTAAGTTATGATATTTCAATAAAATCCTTATTAAAATTAATTAGATTTCAAAGAAAATCAATTATTTTCACTTAATGAGCTTATCAAATCACGATTTGTAAGACAGGAGGTAATTACATGCGTTTAGGAGATTATATTTCAGTAAAAACAGGTAAACTAGATGCAAATGCTTCTTCTGAAAAATGGAAAAATACCCTTTTTTTACTTGCTCAAAAGAAACTTTGAAAATTGATAATTTTGCTTTTGATTGTGAATGTGTTCTTCTTGCAGGAAATGGTGAATTAAACGCCAAATATTATGATGGAAAATTTAATGCATATCAAAGAACGTATATTATAGAATCTAATAACAAAAAAATATTAAGTACAAAAATACATTTATTATTTTTTTAAATGGTATTTAATATATTTAAGACATCAAAGCTATTGGTGGAGTCATCAAATACATTAAATTAAATAATATTACAGAAGTAAATTTAAACATACCTTCTATAAAAAAGGCAAAAATGAAATAATTTTTTTGAGATTAAGCAACTAGAAAAAAATTAATAAATTATAATGAAAAAAACAATCAAATTTATTAAATGAACTAATTAAATCACGATTTGTAAAACAGGAGGAAATTGTTTATGATTAGAAAAAAACTTTCAGACATTGCAAAATTAATAAACGGATATGCCTTTAAAAGTGAAAAATATGTTAACTCTGGTGTTCGTATTATAAGAATTGCAAATGTTCAAGATGGATATATTAGTGATGAACAACCCTGCTTTTTATCCAATTGATTGTTTAAATTATTTAGGGGAAGCAGCCTTGAATGAAAATGATTTATTAATGTCATTAACCGGTAATGTTGGTAGAGTAGCTATAATTGATAAAGAAATGCTACCAGCAGGTTTGAACCAACGTGTTGAATGTATTCGTCCTAATGAAAAATATTTCAAAAGAATACTTATATTATTTTTCAATCAGAAAAAAATTTCGTTTAGAAGCAATTAAAAAAATTCTACTGGATGTGCTCAATTAAATATGTCTACTAAATGGTTAAGTAACTACAAAATACCTTTTTATAATGAGGATATCACAAATATAATAAACAAAAACGATTAGAATTATAAAAAAAGAAATTGAAATTTTTTTAATAATCAACTTTTGTTACTCGACGAACTTATTTTCACCATTTTTTTCATTAATTTTTTTCAATTAAAGCTATTCGTTCAATAATTAATTCTTGTTCATCAAAAGATGGAATTTCTATTGATTCCTTCATTAAATCTTTTTAAATTAACTGTCTTACCTTGTCTAGCACTTGCAATCATATATTTTTTTGGGTATATGTTTTTATTCTTTGCTTGCAATAAATATTCAAAAATATTTTTGAATTAATTATTGATGTATTAATTTTAAACGTATGATATGCAGGTGAAACAGAATATATCTCATTTTCAGTTAGTACACCAAAAATCAATTTGAGTTGAACCCATTCCTACAATCATAGTATTGGTATAAATTAGTTTGTTTTTAGAATAATCATTTGCTAATTCTTTTTTATAAATATCGCTTCTTTGTCTTATTCCATATTTGCCAACAGCAACAGGTTTAAATAAACCAGAGGTGTTCTTTTCTGAATATTCAGTTATAATTTCTTCTAATTTGTATAACATAACTTTCCCACTAATCCTTTTAATAAATCTTCTAACGACTTCATTAATTTAATAGATTTATTATAATTTTCTTCAAGTTCATCAAAAATTTCAGATGTTGATCTATAAACTTTTTTTTCTTTTTCTACTTCTCTATATTTATTAATTGTTAAATCATAATCATTTGCTCTGATTTCATCAACTGAAACCATAAATGATTTATCTTTTTCTAGAGCGAGCTTTTTTTCATTTGCAAGATTATTAAATCTTTCAATAATATCCGGGATATCTGAGCCATCACATGGTTGTCTTTTGGCGTCTAAGGTAAATCCATCATTAGTCATATTGTAGAACCATACATCACCAGTTCCACCCTTATCAGATTTTTCAAAAATTAGGAATGATGTTTTTACACCAGCGCCTTTACTTGCAGATCCTTTTTTAGATGGAGCACTAAAAAAATACCATTAGGCATTGATACAACACCAATTAATTTTTTTGCTTATCAATCAATTCAACTCTTAATTGTTTATGTGCTTTATCACCACCGAATAAAACTCCATCTGGAACAATAGTCATGCATCTTCCACCTGCTTTAAGTAACATATCCATTAAAGCAACAAATAATAATTCTGTTTTCTTTGTTTTTAGTTATGGACAATATTTTTACCATTTATAGCAGATTCAACTAAACTTCCTGAAAATGGAGGATTAGCTAGAACCAAGTCAAATTTACCAATATAGTCTTTGGCATTTTCAGTTTCTAATAAAGATTCAATTGTAAAAATTAGGATTTTTTTAATACCATGTAGAACCGCATTCATATATCCAATTCTTGCCATATTATTATCATTATCACAGCCATAAAACATTTCATCACTAAATTTTTTTAGAATTTTGAACATTTAATAATTCATCCTTTTTGATGTGTTCTAATATATTTAGCTGCCTCGATAATAAATCCTGCTGTTCCCATTGCTGGATCAATAATTTTTTCACCAAGTTTTGGTTTCATCATTTCAACAGCCATATCAATAATATGTCTAGGCGTTCTATATTGACCTGAGATACCACTACCACACATATATTCATAAACGTCGCCCATTAAATCAATATTTGTAAAAATCAAGTTCTGGGTCTGATAATTTATCAACAACTGAAGTTAATAATCTTTCCTTATCATCAAATCCAAAAAGTATATTTTTTTAGCATATTTACCAAACTGTCCGATAGCTTTATTGTTAGGATCCTTAATAAAAAGGAATTACATATTCTTTAATTGTTCTAGCCAATTCCATAGAATTTAAATTTTTTTAAAAATTTTTTTCCATCTTAAATTCTCATACGGAATTTCAAATTTTAATTGCTTCTCACCGTTAATTGTTTCGTAATATTTATAATTACCACTCTTAAATGTCAAATCGCTTTTGCAAAGGTTCAACACCTATGATTGCTGCTTGAGCTTCCAATGCATTTTGTTTATCATCAAGCATCTTTATAAACATTAAAGTTGTCAACTGATTAACAATATCAGATGTTTGAGCCATATTCTCATTATAAAAATCTTGCCAAATTGCATTAATCTTATTTTTTATACTTCCAGTAATCATTTCACTTAACCTCTCAATAATTCTTTTAATTTTACTGCATAACTTCATTATCTCCTTATTATATATGGCAATATTATTCATAATGACATTTCAAACCTCTAATTATAGGAGCAAAAATAACATATGCAACTACCTATTTCATTTTAAAGATAATAATTTTGCTTTTTAAATCAATAAAATTGATTAACATTTTATTAGTTATTATAACACTTTATAGAAAAATTCTTCTATACGACTGATGATTTTTTTATGCAAATTTTCTCTAATTTTTCTCAAATGTAATCAATAAATGTTGTTTTTTTATAAATAAAAAGCCACAATTAAATGTCTTGTTAATTCTGCACCCTATAATGATTTATTCTAAAACATTAACCTGAATTAACGTTATTATAAGAAATACACCCTAGCCTTTATTTCTGATTTTTAACATATGGTTTTAAAAATTAAAATACTCACAATGTATTTCTACAATGTGAGTAAGTTGTTACATAAAGCATTTTAAGTGTAATGCTATTATTTTTGAATAGAATACTTCTTCATAGATTCTAATGTTATTTCCATCTAGTTTGAAGATTGCATATTCTATATAGTATTTATTTGGGGATAGCTTTTTATAATTTGATGAGGTTAGGGTATTTGTTTGGACAAATTCTTTATATAAGTTTAGTTTTGTTTTTTTTCTTTTGATTTATAGGCTTTCATTATTTTTAGATCTTTTGCTTTATATTGGGCATCTAATTTTGTTTTTTTGAAGGTATAAATAATTGAAACTGCAATATAGTAGGTATTTGTTTGTTTTGGTGTTTTTTTACTTCATTCATTTATTGCTCCTTTATTAGTTCATTTAAAAAAATCTGGATTCCTTTTTGTTTTCTTTCTTTGCCATAAAGGAATCTTTTTTTATTGGTTAAGAAGATACAGTTATCTTTGGCTCTGGTTAGAGCTACGTAACAAATTCGTCTTTCTTCTTCAATTTCAAGTGGGGTTTTAGCTCTTGATGAGGGCAATATTCCTTCCTCCATTCCAGGGATGATTACAATTGAGAATTCTAATCCTTTGGATTGGTGGATGGTTAGGAAGTTGACTTTATCTTGGTTATTTTCCTCTTTGATATTATCAAGCATTATATTATTGATTGTATAGATAATACTTGATTTAGGATTGGTATTATCTAAATCTTGTAGGAATTCTTTTGAAGTTATCTATTTTATAGATATAATCTTCAGCATTTTCTTTAAGTAGATAGTAATCATATATTCCTATATCATTTACTAGCTTTTTCATAGAAGGGTATTACTTGTTGAAAGTTGAATTCTTCTTTTAGGTTATAGTAAATATCTAGGAAGTATTTTTACCTTTGGGTCTTGTTCATCCTTGAATTTAAATGCGTCAAAGAGTTGTACATTTAATTTTTTTGAGTCTTCATTTACTTTTTAGGTAAAAGGCATTGGTAAAAGCCAAAGAGTGGAGATTTGAAGAGATTTGTTAAAGCTATATCATCATATTCATTATCTAGTAGTCTATAATAATTGATGATGGTTTTGATTTCTTCTGATTCTAGAAAGTTCATTCCTAAAGTTTTATTATGAGGTATTCCTACATAAAGAAGATAGGGCTCTAGGTGTTCTACAATATTATGATTTCTAAACAGTACAGCTATATCTTTATAGTTATAGCCATGTTGATGAAATTGTTTAATTATTGAGGCTATTTGGAGTCCTTCTTGTCTATTAGAATTACAGGAAATCACTTCTAGTACGGCATCCATTTTTTTCTTACTGAGGAGTAATTTTTTTATTACTCGATGGTTATTATTTGAAATTAGGTTTAAGGATGAAGAAAGGATTCTTTTGGTATTCCTGTAATTTTTAGTTAGAATGATTTCTTCTGGGTGAAAGTCATCCTTATATCTTTTAATTAAGAATGGATCAGCTCCTCTAAAGGCGTAGATGGATTGATCGTCATCTCCACACATAAATACATTATTATCTTTACCTCTTAGGGCTTTGATAATTTCATACTGGACTGGATTAGTATCTTGGCATTCATCTACCATGATATATTTGAAGTTTAGTCTTTCTTTAAATATTTCGTTTTTTTAGGGCTAGTTTAAAGTAATATAGAATATCATCTAAATCAATGGCATTACGCTCTTTTTAGGGCATTCTGGTAGGTTTTTGAAGCATTTCAATACTTGAGCTTCTTGTAGGGTTGATTCCAGGTTCAGGGCTACTTCATTTTTTTAATATTTGAGATATATTTTCTTAATTCTTGATTGGTGAAGCTTGGCTTTAGCTCATCTATAATTTGATCAATGATTATCATGATATCGTTATCAGAATAGATTTTTATTTTAGGGTCTGTAAAGCCGAATTTTTCTAGTTCTGGTATGAGTAGCGGTAAAAAGAATGAATGGAAGGTTGAAATGATTAGGTTATCTGTTATTTTGGGATTATTAATTGTTTTTGAGATTCGCCATTTCATTTCTCTAGCTGCTTTATTTGTAAATGTAAAGCAGAGAATATCATTTGGATTTATTCCTTGTGATAAAAGGTGTTCTACTCTTTTTGTTAGCACTCTTGTTTTTTTCCTGTACCTGCACCAGCAAGGACTAAAAACATCTTGGCTTGTCGAAGTTACAGCTTTTTAGTTGCTCAGGATTAAGATCTGTGTAATCCAATTATATTAGCTCCTTTTCTTTTAGAATTTCTATGACCTTAGACTCCAATTCATCTTCTGATGAAATAGAGTCTAACTCATTTATAATGGTTTCTTTTGTAATGGTTTTACTTAATAAGGCATGATAATATTTCTTATCTTCTAGGGATAGCTTTATCAGTATTCTTGGAAGGCTATGAAATATTTGATTATTATATTTGTATGATATGACATCAGCTATTAAATCTGATGACATATCATAGAGGTTTCTTAGTACGCCTATTTCTTTTTTTCCTTTTTATAGATTAGGTAGTGCTTATTTTTTTATAAAAACCATTTGTTGTTATATTTTCTTTTTCATTAGAAAGGTAGCTTCCTTTCTTCTAATATTTGTTTTAATTCCATTCCCAGCTCCTTTATTTGTTCTAGGGTTATAAGGTTCATATTTTTGATTTTTTTAAATATGAGTTTATCTTTTTAGCTTTTGATTATTATATAAATCAATTTGGCTTATAGATGATTCTATGACCTTGGTTAGGGCTGTATATATTTCAAATTTGTTTGTACAAATAAGATATATGAATGCTTGTCCAAGGATAGGTTTAAACCAATCTTCATAGGTTAAATAGGTTCCTTCTAATTTTTTAGCGTGTTCCATTTTGTATTTTTTTCAACATTATCAAGAAAGTTTAACCATTTTGGATCTGTTTGAACTCTATTTTGGTGTTCAAAGTTTCTATTGTTGTCTTCCTTTATATCTAGCATATTATAAAAATATTTGCATAACGTATTGTCTAAGCTTTTACGTTTTCAAGGTTTATATAATTTGAGATAAAGTCTAGGGCTCTAGTATCATTAAATCTCATTTCGTATCTTACCCAGTAGGTTTGCTTACAGTCGATTCCAAGCTTTAATTGCTGTTTGAGCTTTTCATAAATACATAGCATGAGTGATGATTTATGAGAACCAAATTGGATGGTTCTTCCTTTTACAGCATTGCCGATAAAATCGAAGTTTTTTTATCCTTGAACTGAGATATAAATTGTTTTTTTATTGAGTTTTTTTCTAAGACATAATCGAAGGTTACGTATTTTCCATCAAAATCATCTATTGCAATATCTATACGTTTAATTTGCCCATCTATTTCAATGGCAAAGAATTTAATTAAATCATCCCAGGTTTTATCTGGGCATCTTACCTCAAATTCACGACAGCCTTTTCCTTTTAGCTCTAGTAAGCATGAGGGAAAGCCGTTTGCAAATTCAGGTCCACCAACAGAAAGCTCTATATAGTCACCTAAGATTCTTGATTCTTGGTATCTTTGTTTATAGGATGATATCCATTTTTTTCATCTGGTTCTATATTGGAGAATTTTTCCAATTTCTTTATAGGTTCTTTCTATTTCTGTTGTTTGTAATTCTGCTTTTCTAACTACTAAGGGAAATGTTACCTTAAAGTAGTCAAATGATACATGTATTCCTGTTTTTATTTCCTCTATAAAATTACCTCCTAAAGCATTTTTTTACCAAAATACTCAAGAAAGGGAGCGATAAGAGGGCTATTAGTATAGCCCTCTTCCGCTCCGTTTTCCTTTCTTGTGGGTGTATTTTTTTGATTGTAAAAGAGTGCTATTTAATGTATGTAATGTTTTAGTTATTGTCATTTTGTGAGTAGCTTATAAATGAATCATAGGCTCGGGAATGACATTTTTTTAGTTCCTCTATTGATGGGGTAAGTGATTTAAACTTATCTAGGTCTTTAAATTCAAAGTTATGCTTCTCATTGTAGGCAAATGATAGGAATGTTGAATCGTAGAGCTTTTTATATTTTTTTATATTCTAAATCTCTAAAGTTTATATATAAATCTTTAGGTTTTTGCGTTTTCACCATCATCATTTGATAGTATGACATTAATTTTAAAGTAGTAAAATTGTTCAAACCATTTATTTATTTTTGCCTAGGGTATATGACATATTTCTTAATATGGCATAAAGCAATGTTATATCATTTCTTTTGAAGTTTGATAGAGCGTTTCTTGATGAGGCTTTTTCCAAGCTTCTTTTTATTTTTTTCATATTTTTGATATGAGTAGTAATAAAAAGATTATTTAAGGCTTTTATTGGTAAATAATAAATGAATAATAAGAAGGGGTATTTCTTTTTTCCTTTTTCTTTAAGGTTATAAAGTATTCAGCATTTCCTCTGATTCTAAGTGGTACTTGGTCTTTAAGCTGATAATCTACAAAGACCTTTACGTTTCTTTTTAGGTCATGTGATACTGTTGAAAAGAATATATGAGCACCTTCCTCTCCTACTTCCTTCTTATTATCATGGGAGTTATATTCCTTATCAAATTCTGAGATAGATATAACAATATATTCTTCTAAAGGATAAATATCTGTTGGTATATTTTTTTCTCATATATTTAAAAATCCCAGATTTTTTTGAATTATCATCAAATATTGGATCATATATTGTAAAAATTAGAAATAATAAATGATTGCCTAAAGTAGAGCTTTTTATACCAATTGATATATTCTTTAAAGAAGCCTTCCTCATAATTTTTTTATAATCGGCTCTTATTTTAGCAAAAATTAACATATTTATATTTTTTTGTTCAAATTCGAGCATTTTACGTTCTAGCTCATCAATGAAGTTTTCTTCAGATGCTAGGGATAATGATACATTTAATAATGTTTTTTTCCTGTGCCTGGAGGACCATTGATGAAGGTTGTTTGAGTTAAGTCAACTTTCACAAATTCCTTTAGGCGTTTATGGTTCTTTTTAAGCTTATAATTAGCTTTAGAAATAGCTTTAAAGAATAGGGCTACAAGAAGTAATGGTATTAATATCCAAAGGGGAATATATTTTAATTTTGGATAGGTAAATGTGAATATTGCCTGCAAAATTGAAAAATACTAGTAGGTATGTTTCTAGGTTAATCATTCTAATAATATAGGTGATAAAGAAGATTAATACTTCTACAAGTATTTTGTATAAAATACCATTTGAAAGTAGATATAATATGATTATTAAGGCTATCTTTCTTCTTTCTTGATATATATAATTTTTAAGCTTTTTTAAGCCTTTTTTGATTAGTTCTTTTAGCTTATCTATTGATTTTATGATTAATAGATAAAGTCTTGCAGGAGGGCTTGTTTTAAGGTTAAGATTCGTTCCTGTAATAGTTTCATGGAAGAATATATAGGCAAGTATGATTACATTTAAGCCATAATTACAAAAGTAGATTAAGAGATTTGATGTAAAATCTAAAAGATTTAATAAGGATTCTGCTAATAATTCTCCAAAGGGCTTTTGGGCAGATGCTGTAATATTATCTATTACACCACCTACTGCGTCTTCTATTTCTTTTATTGATTCATCATAGATAAAGCTTCTTTTTAGAATTATATTTTTTTCAATAAAAATCCTTTTAAATTATGAATATCCAGGATATCAGCTAAACGCTTGGTTGTATCTATAAATGAGGTATAGTTAAGATACACTAGGAATAAGAATATTCCTATTCCTAATGTAATTAGGCTTATTTTGATTATCTTTTTAGCCATTTGATTATCATTCTAATTAGCTTATATAGGTAAAATAATAGGACAAGGCCTAGGACTCCACCTACTGATATTAACACAATCATAACAGGGTCAGCTTTGGAATTATTGGTCTTATTATTGTTTCCACCTTCACCAGTTCCACCTTGGTTATTTGAACCACTATTGGAGCCTCCTGTATTTGTTCCACTATTATTTGAGCTTCCATTGTTACTTGAGTTTGATGCCATTTTTGCAACATATCTTAAGACATATTCTTTAGTATTTCCTGCCATATAGGATGACTCTAAATAGGTATCTGTTCCATTTGTTGGAGCTTTATATTCTGGAAATCTTATGTTTTTCCAAAATGAACGCCAAGCCTCGTCTAGACAATCATTTAAGGTTTTATCTTCTTTTAGCTTTTTAGCAACTAGTGCTTGATAGGTTGCATCAGTATTTTCAGCCTCAATATAGCTTCCACATTTACTTTCTATTTTTTTAATATATGTAATAGCTGTAAATGTTTCACCATTGGGGTATTTTCCTTTAAAAGGTATATTCATTTTCTACATTCATAGGAATTATATCAAAGGTGAATGATTCGCTTGAGGGAAATCCATCTTTGATAAGAATATATGGCTTGATTAATTCAAAGCCTTCTTCCGCATTCATATCAGTAGTAAATATAAAGTTGGTTGCGATATCATAGGTTTCACTTGCAGCATAGGTATTAACATTTGCTAAAATGATGGTTAAAAGAAATAAGGAAAATACGGATAATATTTTTTTAATATTGTCTTTTTTTCATTTTGACCTCCTTTTTAAAAAAGCTGGGGAAGTAAGGATTCTTACCTCCCCATCCCTTATTACTTTCTAAACCATTTAAAGATTTTTATTTAATAGCTTATAAGCACCATAAATTAAAAGTAGTCCAAATACTGAGCCTAGAGTAATTGTTAAAATTCTGAAGATGTTATTTTCTTCATATTTAGCTTTTTAGGTTGTCAAAGAAATTTTCAAATTTTTTTCTTTGAAGGTTTCACCCATAGCTTCTTTACCATCAACACTTACTTTATTTGTTTTTACTACGTGGTCTAATGAATTTACTTCTACATTGTAGTCATAGCTCCAATAGGATCCATTTCCTATTTGATATACTCCTTCTAGGGTTACCTCTTGGTTTTTAGTAAAATTAACGTTAGTATCATCCTTGAATTCACCAATGATAGTTCTAAACTGGAATATTACATCCTTCATTACATCATTTAAGGTATAATCAGGGGTTTTATCTAGCTTATCAATAAAGATATAGGCTGTATCAAAATCAAAGGCTCTTGCGAAGATATATTTGTAATCAGACTCAACCTCTGTAAGCTCAACATAGCCTTTTAATTCTTCACCATTTACTTTAATTAAATAATCAACAAAGTTTGAGTTTTCTTTGGTTTTAAATTCAATATCATAATCAGTAACTCTTTCACCATCATGTAAAAGGATATTTCTTGAAACTGCACGAAGGGCTTCTTCCTTTGAATAACCTTTCGTATAGTAAATTTTTTTGTTGTTACAACATAGCCTTTTTTTAACACTTGATTGGTCTACTGGTTTGGTTTCTGATGAATATTTAATGTTATAGTTGGAATTTATAACAGTAAGCTCACCACCACTATAGCTTCCTTTTATATTCTCCATTTGTCAATATCGTTCCATTAATTGTTACACCAGTTGAATCTATATTTTGGCTTATTAGGAATTCTTGAATTCCAGAAATAACCTCTTCTTTTGTATAACTATCAGCTCCATAATACTCTATAGTTATAGAACCATCCTCAAATACGATAATTCCTAAATTTAGAGAATTCTTAATAATTGTGACATCTATATCCTTAAAGTAATTATCTTTTTCTGTTATATTTCCAGAAATGCCTATTTGATAATCCTTAGTATTATCATGTTTGTTATAACCAATTGCTGGTAGGAATTGTCTTTTCTGTCCATTATAGGTTAAAAAGATCCATATCAATATTGGTAAATAGATTTATCGCATCAATTGTATTTGTGGTATAGATGTGCTTAATTTCCTTCATTAGAAAGCCTTCTGTATCAACACCATTGGTATCTTCCTTTGGTGTATCAGGTGTTTCTCCTGGAGTTGTTGTAGTTGAGGTAAAATCATCACTTAGAGCAATTACTCTAATCTTACCTGAGCTTCCTGATGCCTTATAGGTATTTCCACAATTGAAGGTTGATGAGGTTGTATCTAGGATTTCTGATACTTGATATTCAACCTGGGTTTCACTTAAATAATTTTCCATTAATGGAGTTACAAGTGAGGCTAAATTATTCTTAGATGTGGTTAGATTTGTAAGAACTGTAATGTTCTTAGCTTCATCTAATAAATAGGCACAAGATGAGGTAAACGTCAAACGTTTGACGTTAAGTGATACTTCCTTGGTTGTTTTATCAGGAAATTGGACATTAAATGTAACAGTGCCTTCCCCATTTTCACCAATGTTTGATGTTTGGATGCTTCCCAAATTAAAGTCTTTTTGGGTCACATGTTGCGTTATGATTTAATATCATATAATCCTTTAATAGCCCAAGTACCTTTGTAATATCCATATCTTTACCTAATAGTAGAGTTTGCATATCTCTTAGTGAATAATCATCATAATCATAATCGCTAATTTGTGGTAGCTCATATAATTTGGTTATTTCATCAACTGGCATTCCATCATAGGTAATGCCTAGGGACTTTAATCTATTCACTTGATTTAAGGCTTCATCTATTGATAAATTTCCATCCTTAACATAGATAGTCTCATCATTATTTTTTTAAATGAATTTAGTGGTGCTACATATTTTGATGAATCATAATACTCAATAAGTGGTGATAGATCACTTCTTGAGGTTAAGTTATAAAATTCATCTTCTTTTCCTTCAGGAAGATATATCTTTTTTTAGCTTAGATGATGCTGAATCATATAAAGCTGGACCAACCTTTTATTACTGAATTATCAGCTGGTAAAAAAATCTAATTGCTTCAACCTCACTAAAGGCTGAAATATCAATTGATTTATTATTAATTGTAGGGAATACTACTTCCTTAGCTTTTACATTTTTAGCTCCATAGCTTATTACATTTGGTAGATATAGAGTTCCAAATTCATTTTGAACAGAGCTAAAAAATGAGCTTGCTGTATAGCCTTCACCATTAAAGTCAATTACTCTTTCATCAAGTGATATTAATGATTGAGTGAATTGATTTTTTGATGTTATTTCAGCAGTACCTGCTGTATATCTTACCTCACCACCAAAATATTTACCTTCTAGCGTGAAATCATCACAAGGATAGAATACTTGCTTAGGGAATTTAAAGTCTTGTTCTGAATATTGAGATAGACTAATTGTTTCACCTTGTGAATTAGTATGAGTATTACTTGTAAATGAATTAATATTTGATGAAGCGTAGGTTCCATAAAATTCATTATAAAATATTTGTTTTTAATTTGGATGTTCCTAATTTTGAGGTGAAATCTTGTGATGTAATAGAGCTATGTGTTTGAACATAGGTATTACATATATAAAGATTTTCAAATGGCATTGTGCCGAGTGCTTCACCTATTGCTAAATCTCCTGAAATATATAGGTTTGTGCCCTTTGGAAGTGTTGATAGAATTGGTGCAAATTTTGATATATCATTTGCAACTACTACTACATCCACAAGAGCAGTATAACGTGTCCAATCTATTTCATTATAACTTACAAGACCATTTCCAAGGGAAGCGTATAAGAATAGCTCTGTAACGGATTCTGGGTTTGAAGCAATTGAGGCTGTCATTTTCTTATCACTGGATACATTATAGCTTAGACCCCCATATTCTATGGTTTTATTTGCCCAAGAATTAGGAACACGTCTGATATAATTGGTTGTAGATTCATTTTCTACATTGTTTGCAAGTCTTACGTTTTGGATTGTAGGATTTGCGTAGGTATTGGTAGTATTAATTACAGCTCCACCAAGGGCTGCACAAATAGCAGCCGATGATAAAACCATAAGTAATCTTCTTCTTTTCATATATTAAAATCCTCCGATATAAATATTTTTGTGTTACTAATAATAGTGCACCACAAATTAGGTACATTATTACAAATAGTAGCATTAGACTCATAAACAAGAAGGCTAATGCTACAAACAGATTACCTAAGAAATCTAGGACTTTTTTCACGAGTCATCATCCTTTCTTTCTTTTTCATTTGGGCCTATAATCGCTTTTATCATTTTAATAAATCTAATAATTAAAGCGATTAAGAAGATTCCTCCTACTGTTGAAGCTATTATTATTAAAATGATTTTATAAGCATTTAGCTTATCTTTAGCTTTTCTAAAGAAATCATCTATTAGCTTTTTTAAATCATAATATGGTGAATCGGTATCAAGGATTAAATCAGGGTCTAATATGAATAGGGTATCTCCTTCGATGGTATCCATCTTGATTGGTACATCATAGGTTTTACCATCTATTACATAATTCATTCTGATAATTTGAAATTCTGATACTCTTCTATAATCAGCTTCATAGTACTCTTTTTCCTACAAAAGATATTCCAAGCTTCATCATCATAATTTAGATGAAGACGATATTTATAATTGATGGCTGAGCTTTTAGTAGATTGATATGAGCCTTCCTTAAAGCCTTGAAATTGAAATAGTCCAAAGATTCCACCTGATACTCTTTTTGTAGTTAAGGATTTGGTTATTTGATGTTCATCATTTGGTAGGAAAAATTGATACCAGGGCTTATCATCATTTAGAACCTTATATGCTACATCGACACGATAAATCTTATCTATTTTAAGTGTTGTATTAAAAATAGGCGAAATGTCCATATCCACCATATTTCATTAAATCAAAATAGCTTTGTACCTCACAGTCTTTGATAATTTCATAGCCATGTGTACATAGCTGCATGGAATTTTTACCATTGTTTTCTGGTTCCATTCCAAGGTCAAAGGTGATCGATTCACTTATTTGGCCGATAGCTTTATTTGTACCCTCATAGCCATATTTAATATTTGTGAAGTTATAAGTTCTTTTTAATCTAATACCAAAGTTTTGACCATCTTTAATTCCACCGATTGGTGTCATATAAAGGGTTAAATTATAGTTAGGATATTGTTTATAAAGTGATGATAGCCAATTTCCTTCCTTGTTATTCATTTGCGTTGTATTTGAATATAGGGAGTAGGTACTTCCTGATTCTTTAAACTGTAAAATGGTATTTGAGGTATTAGTATAATATTGACTAATCCAGCATAGGTATAAATAACCGTCTGTTGATTTACCATTTACAAATGAATCCCAATATAAGCCTAGGTATTTATTTGGCTCAAGATATTCAATATCAATATCTAGGTGGTCTAGTATCATTTTCCATGATTCATCTGTTGAAGCAGTAGCTTGTGTAGTTACTTCTTCATCTATTTCTTCAGCACTTACATTAGTTGATACTAAAGCACATAATAAGAAGGCTACCGTAAATGAAAAAGAATATTTTTTTAAATACTTCATATTATTCCTCCTTAGCTACTTTTTTGATTGAAAATATTGTTAGGAATAGTGACCCTAAAATTAGAGTCACCTTCCAACATTTACTAAATAGCCATTTTAGGATAGACCATAATATTTGTATCGCATTTAATATGGCCTTTCCAAAATTTGCAAAAAATGCTAGTATAGTTGCCATATTAAGCTCCTTTTATGAAATTATTTATTTTCCTTTTTTCCTTCTGTTTTTTGAACATTATCTGGAATATCTAACATAGCTATAGCTTCTTCATCAATTTCTTGGACCTTATTAAATTCAAATGGGAATTTAATGAATTTCATGTTCTTTTCTTGATGGGGAGCAAATTTAACGCATCTAGTGATTGATTCACTGAATTTAATCTTGAAGTAATGCATTAAATAGCCATTTTCAAAAGATTTTTCATATGGTTCAACCTCACATTTAAGGATGATTGGATCTTTGGAGTAAAGATTTATCTTTTCTCCTCTTTCATTAGCAATTAGCTCAAAGTGCTCACGAGTTAGGGCAAATTGAGCTCTATCAGCAAGTAGCTGAAGGCGTGTAGCCTTTGTACAGCCCATTTCGGAATTAATTGCCATTTTAGGAACTAATAGTTCTACATTAGCACGATTTGAATCCTTGTCATTTGCGAATTTTACGCAGACATTCATTATTGTTTTAATCATTATTTAAAATCCTCCTAGGTTTTTTTAGCATTCATAATTATTAACTTGCAATTTGAAACTCTTAAACATAAACTAAACAACTATTTTTTTCTATTTGTCATCATCAATAATTATTTGTGCTTATTATTAATTTTTTTATTGGAGGATGGCCATTCTTTATAATTTTTAAATCTCCAATTTCTTTTTTTACAATTCCATTATACTCTAGGGGTGGTGCCACTATTGTGCACCCTAAGCCTTAAAAATATAAAAAAATTGCAAAAATAATGGATTTTTTTAGATCCATTACGTTTTAATAAGAGAATTTTATTTAAATTTTTCAATTAAAAAAATCCACAAGACATAAAAATCTTGTGGCATATAATTTAATTATTTGAAATTTGAGGTAACTCTATTGTTTGTTGTTCGTATGAGAATGTGCCTGAATAAGAAATATCATCACCTTCATATTCATATTCAATTTCAATTAGCTTATTATCTTCAACTTTTTATTACAACATTTTTCATTTTAGTACCATGATAATCAATTTCAGCTGCTTTATATGATTTTGATTCCTCATCATAAGCAAAACTTGAAAATTGAGTACCTATTTCCTTTAATCCGTATCTTTGTGTATCATAATCTTCTTTTGTAATTTCAGATTTAACCCATTGATTATCACTATAAGAATATTGATAATACTTATCATTATCCTTTTGAAAATATGTGCTCATTGAAGGAGATGTACTAGAACCAATGCTCATACTAATATAAATAATATCTCCAAAATATACTGTTGAATTTGAAATGCTAGTTCCACCATATTGTGAAACACTTTCTATTTTACAGTTGTTTCCTAAATCAAATAAATTAGTCCATTCAGTTTCTGTTACTGTTGTCTTAACAATTTGCTCATCAGTAGGTATTACAATTATTGTTGTACCAAAATTTTTTTTAAAAGCTAATGTGAGTTGAATCACTAAAAACTTGTTCCTGCTATTATTAATTTTGTAACACCATTTTGGTTTTGGATCGAATTTTTTTATACACAATTATTATACCATTTTAACCTATGATTCTATACCTTTTTCTAATTGATATAAAAAAATAGTTTTAGCCTATATTAAGTAAGCTAAAACTAATACTTTTTTTAGAAATGATATTAATTATTTTCTCTTGAACATTTAATTATTACATAAGAATTTTATCTTCTTACCTTTTATATTCTTAGTATAAACCAAATAATTAACAATTAATAAAAAAATCATACTATCTACTTAAAAAAACTACTTATCAACATAATCGTAGTATAAATGATGGTTCAAATAGAATAGTTTCAATACCCTTAACTATTTAAATAATCAATCACATCTCTAATAGGAATACAAAATGCCATTCCATAAATGACATTACCAGAATAATCTTTTTAATCTAAATGTAGTTATTCCTATAAGTCTTCCTTTGCTATCAAGCAAAGCACCACCACTATTTCCTTCATTTATAATTAAATCACATTGAATTACATTTCTCACATTATTTTCATATTCAATATTAACTTGCGGTAAACTAATTATTCCTTCATTTATTCCTATTCCGTGATTCATTCCATTTCCAATTGCATATACTTTATCACCTGATGAAATTTTTAGAACTATCAGCATATTTAATAGTTTTATATTTTACATCTTCAGTATTGTTAATTTTTAAAAATAGCAATATCCTGATTCAAATCATATTTAATTAAAGTTACTTCTCTATAATCAATTTCAAATGAAAATCTAATCTCATATAATTCAAATTCTTTATAAACTCCTGATTGCTTGTAAGTAACAACATGAGCATTTGATACAATGGTTCCATCTTCTTTAATAAATATAGCACTGCCATATGATGTTAAAAAAATTCTCCTGTTTGTGATTTTAATTCAACTACAGAATTTTTGATTCTTTTTAAAAAAACATCTTCTGCTGTTGGAGATTTACTTAAAAAAACATAAATAAAATCCCTGTAAATATAACCATAAGTAAACTTATATTAATACAAATTAATATCTTTTTTTCATAGCTTAATCCTTTGGTAATTCATGTGGATACGCTACATGAATCCCATCTTGAACTTCGTTAAGACTTCCTCCATAAATTTTATCTGGAAATTCATCTTCAGATAATTTAAGAACGTACATAGAATTAATTCCAATATTATTATTTGCTCTACTATCTATTACAACATAATAAATTACAAATCTATATGTATCTTCATTCGTTACTATAGTATATTCTAATTGATGCTTTTTTTCTTCGTAATCCCAATTTGAATATTCGCCTGTTGTAACACTACCAATTATGCTTTCACATTGTCCATCATAATAATCAATTAAATCTTGCAAATCATCATCAAATGTTGAAATATCGTATAATTTTGGAGCAAATAATTTCTTTAACTCATTTGTATTTTCTTCAGCTAAATAGGTAGTAAGGTTTTTTTCATTATCATATCACAATATTCATGATCATCCATATGCTTCGAATTGAATAAAGAATTACAACTACATAAGCTTATACTTAACATAGTTAATAATATAACTAATATTTTCCTCATATTAAACCTCTAGAACTAGAATGATAATGTAGCTTTATAGCACTTCATACCATTATAATATACATATGATGATTTGCTGGCATTCCAATATCTCCAATCAGATGTAGTCACATATTTATACGTATTATATTTTTTTCATAAAAAAATAATCAAAAAAAGGCATCATTTTTCACTTTGAGTATTAAATGAATTAAATGTGACAGTAAATGTTGCTTTCAATTCATTTATATTCCATAAAAACTGGATATTGGTAATTAGAATTAAATCCTGTAAACCACCAATGCTTATTTCCATCATTATTCCAATTTATTATTTCTTTATTATTATATTTTAAATTCAAATTACAAGAAAAAAAGCTTTACTAGTATCAATAGCCCATCTTAATCCAAAAATTTGAAGTATAAATTTTTTTATAAATTCCTAACTCACATCCGGCTCCTAAATTATAATAATCACCTTTCCATGCCCATAATATATAATCAGTGCCATCATTAGCATTAGGATCTATATCTATTTCATATTTATGTCTTTCCATTCTTTTTCTACCTAAAACTTGTGTCCCATTATCAAAAACCTCATCATATAAATCATCATAACCAACATTTTTTTGCCAACAATTAAAATTTGCATGATATATTCCAGTTGGTACAGAAACTTCTGTTCCATTATTATATTTGGTCACCTTATATTCTTGCTTCATATTTAAAAATTTGTGCACCAATCCAGGCTGCAAATGAACCATAACCTCTTAAATAAAGAGTAGTAGTTCCAATTCTTATAAATGGAGCACATATTGCAGCAATTTTATTTACAACTTCTCTAATTGGGTTAATTTCTATAGCATAATTTATTACTTTTCTAATAAAATTCCAAAAGCCAGTGTTATTAATTACATCTGAATTTTTGTAAATCGGATAGCCATATTTCTCCCTCTTCATCCATAAACATTACATCAGCATCACCTAATTTATTAAATGTAACTAACCCAGGTAAAAATTTCTATAATGTTATTTTTCACCATTAGCGTCATTTATAATAACAGATAGGTACATTGTACTTTCTTCATCAATAAATTTCGCTTCATAATTAACACTTACTTTTTCTTGATTATCAGATAAATCAACAAAATCTAATTCTTCAAAAAAAGATTTATCAAATTTTTTCTCAGCTATAACTTTTAAATTATCTTCTTCTCTTTCAACTTTATGGGTATCAAATCCATCAAATAACGTTTCTTCATCAATTGCTTTTTTTCATCGTAAGAAACAGTTCTCGCTTCTTGTTTAAGATTATCATTCTTTTGAACGCTAGCATGTCCAACAATTACAGTAACAAAAAAACAATCAACAATAAATTAATACTTAACAAAATTCTTTTAAACTTCATAAACAAAAATTCTCCTTTACTTTTTATTAAGTTAGCATTTATTAAACTCACCCTCCCTAACCAATGCAAATTAAACTTTATATAAGTTTAGCATATTTTTACATAATTACGCAATTGTAAATTTATAAAAAAACAGAATAAACGCATAAAATTGCAAGTAAATAAAAAAATGACAGCAAGATTATGCGTTTATTCTGACATTCTTCATATTTTTTTACAAACTAGATATTATATACAAATGTTAGTACTTTATTTTTGCTTCTCATCCAAGGATACATCTATTCTTTTGAAAAAGTACTCTAGCTAGAGAAAGATCAACATTCTTATATGAAAGAATCTCATCAACAAAATTTTTATAACTCTTATCATTTTTTTAGAATTATTTATCTTTTGGTTTCTATGATTTGCTTTTCATTTTCCAAAGTCTTTAATTTAATACTAAGCTCTTCTTTATTTTGATTATAGGATTCTTTATCAATAATACCTGCTATATAATTTTCAGTTAGTTTCTTCTTTTTATTTGTTGCTTCTAAGATATCTTTATTAATCTTTGATAGATTAGCTTTGTTATCATTTGAAGCTCCATTTAAAAGCTCACTTATATAATCACGATTATTTCTTAACTCTTTAATAACTCTTTTAGTTTCTTTAAGGATGATATCCTTAATTTCATCTGGCTTAAATGACATTCCTTTTGAATTAATATAACCCTTTATATTTACTATTTTCCCCTTTTTGCTGTATAAAAAAATATGAATAAGGTCGTTTGCATTTAAAAATACTTTTTTTCTATAGTATTATAGATGAAATGAGACAAATATTCATCACGCACATTTGCTCTTGATTTAGCTAAGACAATAGCTTTATCTTGAGTTTCTTTTGATACAATCGCATCAATATTAATAGCGTTACTTGGTACAACGCAAGATTTCTTTTTACAATTAATATACGTACCACTATAGGATAAATTATGAACTATATCACATATATTTCTTTTTTTCCAAGATAAATTACAATTTTCTTTAGTAACATAACCACATTTATCATATAAGGCTTGTCCAGGTCCTGGGACATTAGCTTTATTTAATGTATCAATAATTTCATTTGGCATTTTACCTTTTTAAATATTCATCAAATATGTATTTAACTATTTGAGCTTCAGCTTCATTAATAACTAATTTACCATCAATCACATTATAACCATATAAACCAATCCTTGCTAAAGGTTTAGCTTCGGCTTTCTTTTTGATTGCGGCTCTTATTTTCTTCTTGCATTCCTTTTAAATAGTAATCATTTACAAATGATTTTAATACAATTGAATCATCGTCTTGGTTAATAGCTGAATCATAATTATCAAGAATTGATATAATACGTAGGTTATTATTTATAGCAAATTCTTCTACAAATCTACCGACTTCAATTAAATTTCTTCCAAGACGTGATAAATCTTTTACAATGATTCCATCAAATAAGCCTTGTTCAAAATCACTTAAAAAGTTCATTAAAGCCTGGTCTATTAAGTGTGGCCCCTGATACTCCATCATCAATGTATTCATTTACTAAAATGAATCCTTTTGAGGTTAAATATTCATTAATGTTTTTTTACGTTGATTTTCAATACTTCTACTTTCATCATTATCAGATTCATCTTCTCTTGATAATCTAGCATATAAGGCAAATCTAACATTATTTTTTTCATTGTTAACATAGTCAATAAATCCTCCCACCATATCATTAATTTTAGGATAATGAATCTTTACAGATACATCCTTATTTCTTGGTGATCTAGTTACTTCTATTTTTTTGTTATCAATGAACCAATAACTTTAGTACTTGTTAGTTCATCATCTTTTTAATGATTCTAAAATATTAATTAATGCATAAGCTTCATTAGTATAATTTCTTGTTTCAGAGTCCTTACACAAATTATTATAATTAATTACTAATGATCCTATTTTATCTTCTGTATCAGCTTTAAATGTTTTATAGTCATTTACATCCAAGTCACCAGAAATATATAGTTCCTTAGCACGTGATAATTTACCTTCTAATTCCTTTTTTTGATGTAAGAAAGAGCGTTTCTTACCTTCTATAGAATTTAAGTAGTTAACATCATAATGAGAGGTTAATTCATTTGCATAAGCTATAAATTTATCTTTATTAGCTAAGACCATATCAAATAACTCAGATAATTCCTTCTTAACAATTTCATTTAAATCCTCACGATTAATATAAGATGATGATTCACGCTCTTTATTTCTACAATAATAACGATATTTACTAGCTGATGTATTTCTATCTTTGCGTTTACAAAATGATAATCTTTTACCACAACAACCACAAACGATTAATCTTTTATAATTGTTTTTCTTCTTCAGGCTTATGTAAGCATGCGTACATATTGAGTATTTGCTGGCAAACATCAAATTCCTCTTGAGAAACTAATGCCTCAAATTTATTTTTCAAAAAAATATAAGGATTTTTTTATTTTTTTCGTTATTTTTTTACTTTTTAAATGAATTTTTTTAAAAAGACTTTTTGGGTTATATAATGACCTAAATATTCTTGATTATTAAGCATTCCATAGATATGTTGACCAGTCCAGCAATATTTTTCTTCATCTGTACAATTAGAATATCGTGCTGAATGATCTCCTCTTTTTTTAAATAATTATAATAATTCGGTGAATACACTTTTTTTCTTCTTTTAATAATTTCGCAACCTTCGTAGAACTTTTTTTAGTTTTTTTCATATAATTGGAATATCATTTTAACATTTGGAGCAGTTTCAGGGTCTGGAACTCTTTCTCCTTTATTGTTATACATATAACCATAAAGTGGTCTTGGTGTTGCACGACATTCTCCATTTTTAGCTTTAGCTCTTACTGTAAATTTAATCTTTTTAGATACGTCCTTTGCATAATATTCATTTATTACATTTTTGAATACTCCTACAAAAATCGTTGTTATCATTATTACTATCAACATTATCGTTAATCGCAATATATCTAACATTATGAGATGGAAAGAATTCTTCTTGATAATAACCTACTTGAATATAATTTCTTCCAAGACGTGATAAATCCTTTGTGATAACACAATTGATTTTACCTCTTTTGATATCATCAATCATTCTAATAAAAATCAGGTCTATTAAAAATTTGTACCTGAATATCCATCATCACAGTAAATTCCACCAACTAAATAATTATTGTCATTACAATATTTAATTAATGTTTCCTTTTGATTTTTGAATTGATGATGAATCACCATCAAGACCATCATCCTTTGATAGTCTACAGTAAATAGCTACTACATAATCACTTGCTTGTTTTTGTATCATTGTCTTCTCCTTGATTTGAAGAATTAAGCCTTTCATTTCGCAAGTCAATTAACAAGTAAACTAATCTATCAATTAATTGTGTTTTGCTATCAGCACTAACACGCTCTACTTTATATTTTTTTCCATTGATTTCGTATGTCTTCAATCACATCACCTCACGTACTATTATACGCTAGGGGTGGTGCCACTATTGTTCACCCTAAACCAATTTTTTTGGAAAAAATTAAAAAGGCTTAATTCAAATTTTCATAAGAAAATCTGGATCAAACCTGATTTTTTATATTATATAATAATATAACCTTTTTGGGTTACATTTTACGCAATAACACCTTCTAACATAACAGCATAATTATTAGCATAATTTTTTTCTTCCAATCTAATAGTTTCTTATAGGCTTTTTCTTTCAAAAATACATAGTAATAAAAACCATCCCTTCACCAGTATAATAACATATTTAATGCATTTCTTCAAGATTTCATTTATCTAAAATTGACGTTTCTTCCAACTTTTTATTATGCAAATTAATTCATTTCTTCAAAATTTCAATTTTGTTTAATCAATTGTAGTAACAAAAAATTAAAAAGAAGTTTAGAAATAGTAAGATTCTTACTCATAAGTGGGTAGAAACAATATTAATCCTAAACTTCTTAATTAAAGTTTTTGTTATTAAATTATAGCTAATTAATCATTTAATAGCTTTCTTATATAATTAATACTTGATTCCATACTTTCCTTTGGTACACCCTCAAATATTAAATTTGCATCTGGAATATTCTCTTTAACCTTAGCAATAATGTATGGTAAGTCCATCATACCTTCACCAAGACCAACCTTTAATAAAGGCTCCTTATCCATTGTGAAATCCTTTAAATGGATATTTTTAATTTTATCCTTCATTAAAGCTAAAGCCTCATCAACAATACGATGTTGGTATTCTTTATCATAATGCTCGTTATCCAAGAAATTATAAACATCTAGAGTAACAAAAACGTGACCATTATCTATTTCATCCACTAAACGCTTAAGCTGCTTAGGACAATACATACAATGTCCACTAGCACCTTCAATTGCTAGATTAGAATTAACCTCTTTGGCATAGAGTGCAAGTTCATTAAAAATTCTTTTTACCTCTTGATAAGCCTCTTCTGTTCTATTTTTAGGGTTATAAGTCCACTTGTCATCATTAAATGATCCTGTTTCACTACCAATGTATTTACAATCAAATAGATGAGCATATTTTTAAATGCTCCTTATATTTCTTTATATTTTTTAATACTAGATCTTTATTGGAATGAACAGGGTTAAAGTAAGCTCCTATTAAAGCAATCTCTAAATTTTGATCCTTAAAGGCTTTAGCTATAGCCTTTACTCTATTTTCATCCATATCATAGGCTGTTTCACCAGCGATAGCCTTATTAATAGCAAGCTGAAGACCATCAAAGTCTAAAGCCTTAATTTCCTTTGCTAGGGTAATTTCATCCTTTTTGCCAAGGTCCTGTGCTCTTACAAATATTTTCATATTATCATTATTCCATTCTAATTGGTAAAATCAATTGAGTTAAATTATCATCATTTTCACCACGAACAACAAATGGTCTTGATTCAGAAGATAAATTAATTGTAACCTCTGCTGATGAGAAACTACGTAATGCTTCAATTAAATAACGAGATGAAAAGCCAATAACAATAGGAGCAGCAAGTGATATATCAGTCGGAATTATTTCCTCATGAGCATCACCTATTTGATGGTTATTACTACTTATATCAACAATCTTATCCTTTGTTACTGTTAGCTTAATAATAGAATAAGTAACCTCTCTATCGCGCTCACGATCGTGTGGAGACATAATAGAAACACGTTCAACTACAGATTGAAGCTCGCTCTTATCAAATTTTAAAACAATAGGGAACTCAGCAGGAATTAATCTAGATGTATCTGGATAATTACCTTCTAATAAACGTGTTTGGAATAAAATGTTCTTATATTTAACAAGTAGCTTATTTGGTGAAAAAAATATAATTCAATATTTCCAAAAATAATTATCTAAAGCCTTTGATAATTCATCTAATGACTTGTTAGGAATTGTTATATTAAACGAATTATATGTCTTATCCAAATATAAAATCTTTTGGCTTAAACGATATGAGTCAGTTGCTGTACATGTAAGCTTTTCATTTTCAAGCTTTAAATTAACACCAGTTAAAATTGGTTTCTTTTCACTTGTACCTGCTGCAAAAGGTAGTTTCTCTTACTATTGTCTTAATAATTTTAGAATCTAAAACTAAAGGATTTTCTAAGCAAACAAAGCTTATATTAGGATAATCAAGTGGATCCATTACATGAAGCTTATATTCACCTCTATCAGCCTTAATCATAAGAAGCTTATCTTCTATTAAATAAAGATTAATCTTCTTTGAACTAAAGGAACGTACAATATCAATAAAGAATTTACCAGGTACAATTGTTTTACCAGTTTTTTTGTTATATTTAAAGATGCATCATTTATAACAACCTCAACTGATAAATCTGTATTACTACTAGTTAAGAAAACATCGTTTTCTGTAACTTCAATTAAAATACCCATTAATATAGGCATTGGACTTTTATTTGGAAGTCCTCTTGCGATAACATTTAAATTTTCAATCAAAACATCACGATCAATTGTGAAATTCATTTCTATTCTCCTCTTAATCTTAAATATTTATTATTACCATTGTGGATAATGTGGATAAGTCTAAAATTTGGCTTAACTAAGCCTAAAACTCATCAACATTTATTTGTGGATAAAGATTAATTATCCACCTTACTTAATTTTGCTAAAATTGTATCAACTGCTGATTTTAACTCTTGATTTGTACTAAGATCACGTTCTATTTTAGTAGCACCACTCATTACAGTTGAGTGATCTCTATTCCCTAATATTTTTCCAATCTTACTATAGGTTAAATCATATTTATTCTTTAGTAAATACATACATATTTGTCTTGGGACAACATATTTCATATTTCTACTAGAGCTTATTAACTCGGAACGAGTTATTTGATAAAAATCAGCAATAATATCAATAACATTATCAATATCATTAGTTTTACTTTTGGCTTGGGACTGTAATAGTTTGTCTAAAGCTTCCATAGTAAAGCTTAGATTTATTGTTCCAATACCTCCCATTACATCATAATAATTTAATACTCTTGTTAGAGCTCCATCAAGCATTCTAATGTTATCTTTAAAGTTATTAGCAATAAATTCTAATGATTCATTTGATATTTTATCCTTTGGAATATTTCTTTCTTCCATTTTTTTGTTTTAAAAATATTCATTCTTTGATTTAAATCGGGAACTGTTATATCAACAATAAGTCCTTGAGAAAATCTAGATGATAATCTATCCATAATTTTTAACTTATTGGCTGGCTTATCACTAGCGATTACAATTTGTTTGTGATTTGAATAAAGTTCATTAAATAAATTAAAGAATTCAAACTGGGTTTTTTTCACCTATTTCAATTTGTTGAATATCATCTACTAATAACAAGTCAAGATCACAATAATATTTATCAATAAATGCGTTCATATTTTTTTGTTTGAGAAGCATATTGATAATCCTTAACAAAGTTAATACAAGGTACATATAAAAACCTTATAATCAGGATAATTTTCTGTAACATAGTTACCTATTGCTTGCATTAAATGGGTTTTACCAAGACCAACATCACCAAATATGTATAATGGATTCATTAGTCCAGGTGTTTCTGCAACCTTCATTGCACTTCTAAATGCAAAAAAATATTAGAATCACCCTTTACAAAAATTTTCAAATGTATAACTAGGGTCTAAATTATTATTTGATTTTTAATCTAGTATTTACATTTCTATTAACTGCGACCTCAGTATCATATTTTTTTCTTTGGTTTTAAATACAAATTTATAATCATTAAAAAAACAATTGGCTCTAATGCTTCCTGAATAACATTTAAATAAAAACTTATTTATTTTTTTGTTTCAATATATGTTGAAGGAACAATAACAATAATCGATGTTCCAGCAATTTTTATAAACATAGGTTTCCTTAAATAATTCGTTATATACATTTTTGAGCAAGCTTTTTCTTGTAAAATTACCTTTGCATTATCCCAAAGCTCTTGATAATTACTAAGCGACTCCAAATCTCTCACCTCTAATACATACTAAAATTCTTAATAATTTCAATAAAAAAAGGAATATTATGAAATTAAAAAAATCATAAGATAATTATATCATTTTTTTATAATAAATAAAAGAGAAAGTTATCCACAAAAAATGTGGATATTTTTTGTATTCACAATAGTTATCCCCAAAAAAATTGTGGATAAAATATGCTAAAAATTGTAGAAAAATACGCCAAAAATATTAAATTATCCACATTTCCACAATGGACAAAAATTGGTGGATAAGTTATCCACAATTATAAAAAAATTACTAACAAAAAAATCTTTTTTTGTGTGGATAAAAGGTCAAAAATGTGCTTAATTTGTCGAGCGAAATGTTTTGACCTTGTTTTTTTATAAATGCTATAATTAATTTGGGGTGAGATTATGTCACAGGAAATGAAAAAAATAAAGGAATATGATGCCTTACCTAATGCTATTGCCTTATATAATAATGAAAAATGTCTTAATTTATGCTAACGAAAGCTTTTGACAAGCTTTTTGATAAACAAAAGACTTGGATTTTTTTGAGGAATTAAAAAAATATAAGGATAATAAAATAAGTAATTCAATAAATTTGAATTTTTTTCTTATGATTCAAAAAAACAATAGGCTGTGTATATAATAACAATTATAATTATGATTTAGATGTTGATTACAACATTGCTGATTATGTAATGACTGTTGTGCTTAATTTAACTAAAGATGAGGTATCTTCAGATATGCCAAGCTTTAATGATAAATCATTTTTAGAATATATTGGGTGTAAAAAAGGGGATAATGTAGATGCCTTCTTTTTATTTGTTTTATGAAAAATATATGCTTGAAAGAAAATATAGAGAATTATCTAAAGATAAGCTCTTAGCAATGTATGAAGAAAAACAATTTTTTTATGAGTTAGAATTTAAAACGAAAAACCTATCAATTTATGAATGCTTCACTTTTTTTATATCGCAGGATTCTAAAACTAAAGATATTATTGCGAGCTTTGTCTTAAATGATATTACTAATTATAAAAAGAAAAAAATAATAAAGATTCATGAAGAAAAAGAATAATTTATTAAAAAAACTATAGCTCATAGCTTTTCTTTTTATAGGAAACTTAAACTTAAAAAAAGTGAAAAATATTTCTTATTTAGTAAATAATGATTCAGAAATCAAAAAAATTTAAAAAAATATAGTGATTTTTTTGGATAATTTAAATGAGGTTATTTATTATTATGACAAAAAAACAAAGTAAAAAAAGCTTTTAAGCATAAAAAAATATTATAAAAAAATAAAAAGGAAAGTATCTTTTTCTGTTCATCATATTTATAATGATGAATATAAATTAATGGAATATAATATATTACCAGTTTTAAATACAAAAATATAATGCTTTAATTTGTTATAAGGATATAACAGATGAATTTGAAAGTAATAATATTATAGCTAAATTATCAAATAAATACGAAATATCCTTAATAATAGATTTAACACATAATAGGTATCATTCTCTTTCCAAAAAAATACTTTGGATAATATAAGCTTTGATGATTATATTAATGAAATGATTATCAATAACTGTTTTGGTGATACTAAAATTGTAAAAAGAATTTTTTTAAAAATTGAAAAATATTAAGCAAAAATCTTAAAAAAATAAACAATCTGTTAGTATCAAATTTCAATTAAAAAGCTAATAATTTAATAAAATGGTATCAAGCATTTATAATATTGAATAATAAGATTGGAAATAAAAGTAGTCAGTGCCATTCTTTTTAATTACGGATATAAATGAAAAATTTTATTTGTGAGGAAAAATAATAAGAAAATATTAAATGACGCTTTTTACAAGTGCTACTAATGCATCGCAAGCTAAAACGGTGTTTTTATCTAGAATGTCGCATGATTTAAGAACACCACTTAATGCGATAACAGGAATAACTGATTTGATGCTGATGAAGGATTATCTTCATAACGATGAAAAAGAATAATTTAAAAAAATTATTAGGGAATCATCTAGTCATTTATTAAAGCTGATAAATGAAATGTTAGATTTATCACGAATTGAAAAATGGTAAATTAGGCTTAGTAAGTGATAATATAGTTCTTACTGAATTATTATCAGAAATAGTTGGTGTAGCTGAAGGATTAGCATTAAAACAAAAAAATTAAATTTGAGTATGATTTTGTAAATATAAAACAAAAATTATATTAAGACTGATTCTAAAAGATTAAAAGCAAATTATATTTAATGTTATTTCCAATGCTATTAAATATAATAAGCCGAATGGTAAGGTATTATTTCGAGTAATTGGCGAGGATAATATGAACTACGAGGAAGCAAAGCTTAATTTTATTGTTGAAGATAGTGGAATTGGTATGACTAGTAATTTTTTTAAATAATATTTTTTTGAACCATTTAATAGAGAGAACGAAGAAAGAGAAGGAACAGGTATAGGATTAACTATTACTAAATCTTTGGTAGATTTACTTGGTGGTGAAATAAAGATTTCTAGTGAAATAAATGAAGGAACTAAGGTTATTCTTTCTTTTTAGCTTTAAAAATAAATAACGAAATAATCGAATCTAAAAAAATCAAATTGAAAAATAGTGCAAATCTACATGGTAAAAAAATACTTCTTGTTGAGGATAATTTAATTAATATGGAAATAGCTACACAAATAATAACTAAAACAGGTGCTAGTGTAGATAGTGCTTATGATGGTGATGAGGCGCTAGAGCTTTTTAATACAAATAGCTATGATCTAATATTTATGGATATTCAAATGCCCAAAAAAGAATGGCTATGAGACAACTAAAATAATTAGGCAAAAAAATCAAATAATTCCTATTATTGGGATGAGCGCCAATGCTTTTTGTGATGATATTTTAAAAAGGAAAAAGCTTGTGGTATGACAAATTATTTATCAAAGCCTGTTGAAGCTAAAAAAATTATAGAAGCAATTATTAAATATACATAACAAGAAATATTTTTTTAGATAAAAAAATTGACTTTAATGCAATAAAAGATTATAATTTAGTTAACTAAATTAAATGAGGTCATTATGAATAATAAATTAAAAAAACGAAGGGAAAAATATTTTTTTATAGCATATCAAGCAATATTTTTGTTTTTTTCTTAATAATAATGCTTTGTAAATTGAAACAAAATGAATATCTTTCGATAGAAACAAAAAAATATAATATATTTGAGTATGCAAGTATTTATTACAATATTAATTATGCTCCACCCCTTTTTTTTAGGTCTAGTTATATTGTATTTAATTAGTATCTTCTTAGGAATTATTGCCTTATCTCTTACTTTTTAAGAAAAAAAGTACAAGCTTTTTGTATGTATTAACAATTTTAAATATGTTAATTTCCTTTTTATTTAATAGGAATTAATATGGCCTACCATATAATTAAAGGCTTTTGTATTTTTTTAGCAATCATTTCTATAATTTTTAGGAATAATGTGCTTTTTTTGTTAGTAGTTTATCAAGATAAGATTTTAAGTGAGGTAATAAATATGGAAGATAACCAAAAAAACAAAAAAATAGAGTTATTGTTACAAATAATAAGTGTAGCTGTAACAATATTAGTTTTTCTTTATTCCTGTTGTTAAGGTAAAAGGTGATAATTTAATAATTTCTAGCTGTTTTTTTGTTAAACACAATAAAAATAATGTTATATTCATTATTTATAATTATGTTTATATTATTTTTTTAATAAATCTATTAAATACTCTCTCAGCAAATATGTTTATATTTTCAGATAAGAAAAAAATATTATCTTAAGTCTAAAAAAATGCTATATATGGATCATTATTATTAACAATTATTTTTCTTTTTTTATAGGCTATGGTATAACATTTTATAATAATGTCAAAAAAATTGAAACAACCACGGCAAGCTTTATCCCTTTATTGTTAATGCTTATTGTTATTGTAATTAATTCCTTTGTTATAGGGGCAAGTAGAGCTATGCCAGATAATAATGAAGAAAAAAAGTCATATTATCGAGTATGGGAACTTTTATTTATTATTTTATTAACAGTTATAACATTTTTCATCATTATTATTTAATATTGTTGATATTGAAATGAATTATGTAGGAAATAAAACAACTCTTCTTTTTAAAGGGGAGAGATTTTATTTTTTTAATTACAAGGACTTAAATGGCAGCTATTTAGTTGTTTCTTTTATTTTCTTTTGTGTTTTAGTAATTTCAGCTTCATTGTTTATTTACACATTTGTTTGCTTCTTGGCTAAATTTGAAGACTACGATCGTATAGTGAAGATAACAGCCTACGTAAATGTTTTGTTATGCTTTTTTTAATAGGTATTTTTTTGGAGTTTATTATCAAATAACTCAAAAAAATCAATGAACAAACCATTCAAGATTTAATTAACAAGCTAGGCAAAAAATATGGAATAACTGTTGTAGGAACATACACAACCACTGTAAAAAGCCAGTCAATTTTTGTTTTTATTATGAGCTTTGTAGTTATAATTATTATGACTATTGTAGGAACTATTCACAATCAAAAAAAGATATTTGGTCTTGTAGAGGCTATGCCAGATAACAATGAAAAGGAATCTAAGGAAGAAACAAAGCCTATACAAAAATGTAGTTGAAAAATTCTGAATCTATAAAACAAGAAGGAAAGATATTAGATTTTGATGCTTGTCCAGCATTAACAGAAATAGATAATAATAAACCTAGATATGATGCTGATTTGCTTCAAAGAGAAAACGAACCATATATTAATCCAACATTACCTGATGTTGTTGAATTTATTGTAAATTATGCTAAAAATTCTCGTCTTCATTTATCTTATTCAAGGGAGGATATTGCCACCTTTGTTGCCGGACTTGGTGCTTCAAGGCTAGCTATTCTTCAAGGAATGAGTGGAACAGGTAAAAACAAGTCTACCTAAAAATTTTTTTATGGAAGCTATTATGGGAAATTGTGAAATAGTTGAGGTTGAATCATCATGGCGTGATAAAAATGAACTATTAGGCTATTATAATGAGTTTAGTAAAAACCTATACACCTAAAAAAATTTACTCAATGTCTTTATAAGGCGGCATTAAACAAAGATATTCCTACCTTTATAGTTTTAGATGAAATGAACCTAAGTAGAATTGAATATTATTTTTTTCAGATTTTCTATCATTAATGGAAAATGAAGAGGATAAAAAGAAAAAAATTAAACTTTTTAAATGTTGGATTATTTAAAAACAATTAATGGGCAAAAGTTTGAGTACTTAGCGTTGGAAAATGGTCATACATTAAAAATACCTAAAAATGTTTGGTTTATTGGAACTGCAAATAGAGATGAGAGTACATTTGAAATTAGTGATAAAGTTTATGATAGAGCTCAAACAATGAATTTTAATAAGCGTGCTCCTAAAGTTCATAATTATTCTGAGCCTATGTTACCTAAATTTATTAATTATGATACCCTAGCTGCTTTATTAAATGAAGCTAAAAAAATGGTAATTTCGATGCTGATGGAAACCAAATAATTTCTAATGTTGAACAACTTCTTAGCAAATATAATATCTCCTTTGGAAATAGAATTTTAAAAGCAAATTGAAGACTTTGTTAATATTTATTGTGCTTGTTTTAACAATAAGGATGTATTAAATAGTGCTATTGAAAAAAATAATGCTGAGTAAGGTGGTTAGTAAGCTAGAATATAAAAATGTTGATGATAAGGAGGAGTTAGCCTCTTCCTTTGATGAAATCGGCTTATTTATGTGTAGCGCCTTTGTTCGTAAATTAAACGAGGATTAATTATGAATAAAAAGGAAAATGATATCAAAAATTTTTATGTAATGAGTATCAAGTAATTGATAAATTTACAAAAAAAGCATACTAAATTCACTTATTTACAATTTGATAATTATTTAATAAAGGAATTAACCCTTTTTATGGTTGATCCAGATATTGATTATGATACCTTAGAAAATTAAAAATTGATGAAATAATTAAAAGACTTCCAGCAATTAAAAGTATTTTTGTTCACCCTCTTCTTCACTTAAAAGAAAATGAGGAGGTTTTACCAATTGAATCAGTTAGAGGAATAAATCAATCAAGCATTATTCATATTGCATCTCATAGTGAGCTATGGGATGATTTAACAGATGATGGAATAAAGCCAGTGAAGCTTTTTAACTAAAAACCTATAACGATAATTATAGTATTTATGAGAATCGAGTTTTTTTGTAACACAATTGACGATATTTTAGATTTTATCAAAGAGAATAATAGGTATTTGAAGGAATATATTTATTCTAATCAAACAATTGAATTTAATATCTTAGAAAGAAAAAAACCATATGAATTATTTTTTTTAGCACTAGGTAAGCTTCATACAGGATATATTAGAAACTTTTCAAAATATTATGATGTTACAAAAAGATGTATCAATAAATTAAGTTATTTAGAAAATATTATTACCTCAAGATTACATTTACCAATATATCAAAAAAATAAAAATTTTAAAGAGCATTTACCTCTTCGTAAAACTAATATTTTAGGAATGCATAAGGATTATCATCAAATTTATGTTTTACAGAAGGAAATTTTAAGTAAAAAAATTTTTCTAGTTGATGATTTTGAAATGGAGATGGCAATTGATTTTGATAAGAATTATTTTGATTTTGTAAAATTGTTAACAATATTTTCAATAGGCCATTTTAATTTTTTTCTTGTAATGAAAAATACAGTAATTGAGTTAAATAAATTAAATCTATTATTTAATTTTTAAGAAATGGAATCTTCATTTTTTTATTCTAGTCAAATTGATGATTGTGATCTACTTATTATAGAAATAAGTAAGGAATTCTTATATAAAAATAGTATTAATTCCTTCTGTTTTTTTAAAAGGCCAAAAATAAGATTTATGAGAATATTAAAGAAAAAAACAAGTGCTAATGAATGCCTTTTTGTTGTTCCTTATGAGGATAGTCAAGGATTATTTGTTAGTATAAGTAATATTGAATCATTTAGAAGACTTGAACAAATATTATTAAGAGGGATGGTTTATTCTGATTATCGAAGAACAGATTGTCCGTTTTGCTACGGCAATTTAGAAAAAGAAGAAAATTATTTTATTTGTAGAAGCTGTCAAATGCAAATAGTTGATACATTTTGTAAAGTTAAGCAGCATGAATACAGTTATACCAAAAATGTTTAATTACAAACTTAAAAAAATATCAAAACAAATGATAATGATTGGCTTTCTAAAAGAAAAAAACGAATCACAAATGTTTTATAGAAACATAACCAATATCACAGCAAATTTGGATATAATATGTCCTTGCTGTGGAGAAATTCATAATTCAGAAGAAAAAAATAAGTTATGTAAAAAAATTCTATTGACATAATATTATATTTTTTTGATAAAAATAAACAAGCATGGTTTCGTGAGAAAGGTGGTAATGCAACGTGAAAAGAAACATATCAACCTAATAAACGTAAAAGAAAAAGTGACTCATGGCTTCCGCGTACGTATGGCTTCAAAGAGCGGACGTCAGGTAATTGCTCGTAGACGTAAAAAAAGGTAGAAAACAATTAGCTGTTTAGTTAATTTTAATAATTTTGACATAACTAGGACGACAAGATCAAAAAAATTATTTTTTTATTGTTTTTTTGTCGTCTTTTTGTTTTTTAATATGAATAAAACGTATCATGTGAAAAAAATACTGAAATTGAAGCAATCTTAAAGAATAAATGCTTCAAGAATAATAAATATTTTTTTCAGTCTACAAAAAAAGAAAAATTCAGAAACCATTCATTTTCGCTATGCGTTAAGTGTAGGAAAGAAAAATTGGTAATGCCGTTATAAGAAATAGTGTAAAAAAAGAAGAATTAGAGCTATTTTAGAGGAACTACCAATTGATAGAGAAAAAAATAATGATATTTTTTTATAATTGCAAAGAAAAAGTATATTAGATTTATCCTACCAACAAACAAAAGAACAATTAGAATTTCTACTAAATAAACTTAAAAATTACCAAGGAGAAAAAAACAATTGAGACATTTCTTTAATAGACATTTAAATAAAATTGTTGCGTTAACCTTTGTTTTTATAATGTTATTTGGATTAACAAGCTGCCGTCAAGGAAATTGGAGCCAAAAAGTATATACTACTTATGGAGCAGAATTTGATTTTTGAGTGGTGGGGTCAAGCTATTACTGGTTGGCCAATTGCAATTATATCTTATCCAATTGCATGGCTTTGTTCAGCTATTGGAAAAGGTCTTGGAAATTCTTATGCATGGGGTATTATTTTTACTACTCTAATCGTTAGAACAATTGCATGGCCTATTTATTCAAAGCAAAACGGTACATCTATTAAGATGACTGTTATGCAACCAGAAATGGAAAAAATTCAAAGAAAATATTATGGAAGAACAGATCCTGAAAGTAAAAATAGAATGAATCAAGAAATGATGAGTTTATATAAAAAATATAAATTCAATCCATTTGGTTGCTTCTTTACTATGATACTTCAATTCCCTATTTTTATGGCAATGTATGAGGTTGTTCGTCGTATTAACCTAACAACAACTACAACTGTTGCTGGAGGAATTGCCAGTGTTGAAACTGCAGGAAAAATTTGCGTTAATAAATACAAAAATTATTTAATTATTTTGAATTAAATACTAGTTTCTATCAGGCTACAACTACTCATGATAAAGTTTTTGCTGTTGTAATTGCTTTAATGTTTGGTGCTGTTACAATTATAAGTCAAAAGCTAGCAACAAGAAAGCCAAGCTACCAAAAGAATTATCCTAATAAAAATCCTAAGGCTGATGATCAAGCAAAGCAGATGAAAATGATGAATTCAATTATGACTGTTATGTTTGTAATTATGTCATTATCTTCAACATCATTAGCACTATATTGGTTAATTGGTGGTATTTATCAATTAGGTCAATCACAGGTTGGTCGTATTATGAATGAAAGAAACTATTATAAAAATGAAAGCTAAGATGTAGAGGTAAAGAGATTATGCAGAAAAAAATTGAAATAATTGCTTCATCAGCTGAGGAAGCAATGAATAAAGCTGTAGAGAAATTACATATCTCTAGCGATAAAAATCTTTATTAATGTATTAGGCGAATTACCATCAGGATTAAATTGTGAAGCATTAGTTGATGTTAATCTAACACTTGAAGGTAAAAAGATATTTAGAAGGTATCTTAAAAGGCTTTAAATGTTAAATACCTTCTAGAGGCAAGAAACATTAATGATGAATCTGAAATTCATTATATGATTAATAGTGATGAAAAATCCTTTATTAATTGGAGCTAAAGGAAATACATTAGATGCACTTCAAACTTTAGTTAGAAATGTTATCTCTATGTATACAAAGGATCGAGTTATTACATCTTTAGATATTGGTTCTTACAAAAAAATAATCGTAATCAACAATTAGAAATCTTAGCTACAAAAACAGCTAAGGAAGTTGCAAAAAGCGGTGTTGCTGTAAAATTAAGACCTATGAATTCCTATGAGCGTCGTGTAATTCATGAAAAAAATTAAGTGATTGGCGTGATGTTTATACTGAATCTGAGGGTGAAGGTGCTGAAAGAGCATTGGTCATTAAACCAAAGAAAAAAATAAAGAATAATTATTTTAACTACTAGAACTAATAATACTAGTAGTTTTTGAATAAAAAGCGTTTTTTTATTTGAATGTCGAAACTTGTAATATTATAATTTTGTTTTATAATTAAAGTGTGTGAGGTAAAAAGTATGAAATTAAAAAAACAATAATCAAAAACAATTAGTACTTCTTGCTTAGTAGCTTTTAACAGCTTTTTTTCTCTTACATCATGTGGTAATGAGAAAAACAGTTCAAGCTCTTCTATGAGTACAACAAATCCAAGTAGTAGTGCAAGTTCAAGTAGTAGTACAAGCTCAAGCAGCTCAAACAGTTCAAGTAGCTCAAGTAGCTCAAGCTCAACAAGTGCTACTAAAGAAATTATTAGTATTGAGGCAGCTAAAAAGTTATGTACAAGTACTAATCCAACAAAAGAAAGATATTATATTCATGGAACAATTGAATCAATATCTAGCTATCAATATGGTCAAATGGTAATTACTGATAGCACAGGAAGTATTGAGGCTTATGGTACATATGGTGCTGATGGAGTTAAAAGATATAATGAATTAGAAGATAAACCTGTAGTAGGTGATGAGGTAACATTATATGCAAACTTAAGCTTACATAACGATACACCACAAATCAAAAGTGGTTGGATTGTAGAAATTGTTCATCATTCTACAGAAATTGATGATTCTAAATATGAACAAATGACAGTTTTAGAAGCCAGAAATGCTGAAAGTGGTAAACTTATTAAGACAACAGGTGTTGTTGCAGCTATTACTTATGCAAACGGTCTTTCTCCTAATGGAATTTATTTAGTTGATAATACTAATTCAATTTATGTTTATGGTGGCGAAATTGCTAACTCAGTTAAAGTTGGTAATACAATTACTATTTTAGGAGAAAAAAACATATTATATTTTAGAAAAAGAAAAGACAAACGCTAAGAAATTTGGTTATGAAGGCTGCTGTCAGCTTCAAGATGCTAAAATAGTTTCAAACGATAATGGTACAACTGCTTATGATAAATCATGGATTACTGAAAAAAATCAGTTAAGGATATTTATGAAACTCCTATAACAACAAATATTACAACAACAATTTTCCAAAAACAACTGCTTTAGTTAAAAAAAGTCTCAAGGAGCATCTTTTTGTTAATTATTATATAAATGATCTTGATGGAACAACAGGTAATTATGTTTATACTCAAGCTAATGGTAAGGATTTTGCTTGGATGGATAAATATGATGGTAAGGTTTGTGAAATTTATTTATCAGCATTAAATGCTAAATCTACATCATCAGGATGTAAGTGGCGTTTTGTTCCTATTTCAATTAATGATGAGGAATTTGTTTACCCAGCAGAAAAGGTTCCTACTTTTGTAATGGATTATTATGCAAAGGGTCAAATGTTTAGTGAATATACTGGAGATCCTGTTTTATCACTTGTAAATAGTGTTTCTTCAGATATTTTAAAAATTTAGTGATGCCAAAATTACATATACATCAAGTAATGAGGATATCTTCTACATTGCAAATGAAAAATAATGATACAGTATTACATGCTACTAAAAAGGTAGGATATTCAGATATTACTATTACTGTAAGCTATGATGGCAAACAAGCTACTTATGTTGAAAGAATAGAATACAAAGAGCCTGCAACTGTAGATAGTATTAATGTAAAGGCTGCAATAGATGCCGCTGATAATTCAATTGTTACTGTAAAAGGAATAATTGCTGCTTCCTTAGTAAATAAGGTTGGATTCTATTTAGTAGATGAAACATCAGGAATTGCTGTAACAACTACAAATGAACAAATGGAAAAGCTAAGCCTAGGTCAAGAGGTAGTTATTTCTGGTAAAAAGGTTACATCAATTGGTGATAAGCCTGGTCAAACAGCAATTTTAGATGCTGAGGTTTTAGTTAATTATTATGGTAAGCAAGATTATTCAACAGCTTCATTTATTACAGATAAAGCTTTAGCAGAGCTTCCTATTGGTGAGAATAATAAGGCTAATCCAAAAGCAACTGAAAATATTTATACATTATCAGGAAAGCTTTTATTTGAAGGAGATGGCTTCTCATCTAAATTATATGTAGTTGTAGATGATACAAAGCTTTTTAATGTATACATCAAGTGCAAATCAATATAACTGGTTAAAGGAATATGAAAAATCAAACAGTTAAAATGGATTTAGCATTATGCAATTGGAATGGTCAAGGTGTAAAGGGTTCAATCCTTGCAATTTATGATTCACAAACAAATACAAGAATTGTTAATAGTTTAAATTTTAATTACTAATCAAGTAAAAGCTTTAGGTTTGTCCTAGAGCTTTTCTTTTTTTTAAAAAAATATGGCTATACTTACTTATAAATAACATATTGACATAAGTAAATGATGATTTATAATATTAAATATGAAAAAAAGAAAATATTATATGTTATAAAAAAATTATTGTATTGTCATTTGTTATATGGGCAACTACCTCTTCGGCAGTTGAACATATAGGTATAAAAAAAGAAATAAATGAATTTATAAAGAAAGGAGTATATCAAGATAGTATTTCATCTGATAGTGTTAAATATTATGCTATTTATGATGAAAATGAAACTAAAGATGCATTTTATTGTCTTAATGGTATTAGATATCCTGGTACTCTTGGTGATATAATGCTTGGAATGCGTTCGCCATTTCCAAATTCAATTTTTTTGATCCTTTTTTTAAGCTTTTTATGTTGGTGGACATGCAGCATTTTGTGGTAGTGAATATTATGATCAAAATTTAACAATTAATGATTTTGATTGTATTGAAGCAACGGGTATTAATGAGGATGGTAGTACAACCTCAAGAATATCTAATAGAGATTATTGGTTAGATAATGAATATCGCAATGAGGTTATTGGCCTTAGAGTAAAATGCGATGAAAAAACAAGAGAAAAAGCTTTTAATTACGCTGTTTCTTACATTAATGATCCTTATAATTTTTTTCTTTTATATTTAATACGAATAAAACCAAAAATATTGTACTGATATTATATCCAAGGCTTATCAAAACGTAGGCGTTAATTTAAATAAAGATGGTGTTGCTGTTACAGTTATGGATTTAATGAGCAATAACAATACCTATATGTTTTATTATAAATTTTTTGATAATGATGGCATAACACATATTTATTATTTAACAAATAATATCCAAAAAAATAATAAATGATAATAGGAAGTAGCAATGATAGCTCCTTCCTATTATGCTTATATAAATTAGAAAAGATAAGAATTATTGAAAATGCTGAAATGTAATTTAAATTGAATATAATAAAAGAAAATAAATAGCTTAATAGATGGAGCAAAAAAAGACAAATTATTGTTTTGTTGTCATATTTGGAAAAAAATAGTAACTGAAAAAAATAAACAAAGTCCTATAACTCCAACGATTAAAGAAATGTCTAGATAATTGAAGTAATAAATGGGAAATAAATATAAAAAAGTAAGTGCTAATAAATAATAACAAAAGCGCATTTAAATCACCTGATAATATATATGCATAATTTGCTTTTAAATATAGATATTAATTGTTAAATATGATATAATAGGCTATGATTATTTTTGAAGAAAGGAAGTGCATTTTATGGCATATGTAGCATTATATAGAGCGTATCGACCACAAAAATTTGGTGAAGTTGTTGGACAAAAACATATTGTTACTACGCTACAAAATGCAATTAGATTAAATAAGGTTGCTCACGCATATTTATTTAGTGGTCCAAGAGGTACAGGCAAGACAACTATTGCTAAAATATTGGCTAAAGCTTTAAACTGTGAATCTGGTCCAGCTATAGAACCATGTGGAACCTGTTTTTTATGTGAAGGAATAACTAAAGGAACGATTCCTGATGTTGTTGAACTAGATGCTGCTTCTAATAATGGTGCTGATGACATTAGAGTTATTCGTGATAGTGTTAAATTTATGCCTAGTGTAGCAAGGTATAAGGTTTATATTATCGATGAGGTTCATATGCTTTCTAATGCAGCCTTTAACGCTTTATTAAAAACATTAGAGGAGCCACCAAAGCATGTTATCTTTATTCTGGCTACAACTGAGCCATATAAGCTTCCAGCAACAATTTTATCACGTTGTCAAAGATTTGATTTTCAAGCAATTACTGATAATGAAATTTTTAATAGATTGAATGTTGTTTGCAAGGCGGAAAAGATTAATGCAACTGATGAAGCACTTGGCTTAATTGCTCAAAGTGCTGAGGGTGGAATGAGAGATGCTCTAAGCTTACTTGATGCCTGTATATCCTATTCAACAGATGATGTTGTTGATATAAATGATGTTTTAGCTGTAAGTGGTAATGTTAGTAGTGAGCTTTTTATTAGAAATAATCAATAGTGCTTATTTAAAAAAATGGTGGAACAATTTTAAAGCTTTTTAAATGATATTTTAGCTGACGGTAAGGAAATACCAAGATTAGTGAATGATTTAATATTGTTTTTAAGAGATACATTATTATACAAGAACAATTCTCTTAATTCTTTAAAAAGTATTTACCAAGCTCCAAAATTTATTGAGCTTGCAGGCCAGATTAGTTCTAATTTAATATATTCATATTTAGATGTTTTAAATGAGCTTCAAAACAATATTCGTTATACAAACCAAAAGCGTCCTTATATGGAGGTTGCTTTATTAAAAATGTGTGATGCGATTAATCAAGCACCAGAGGTTATTGTAAAGGAGATTCAACCTACCCCATCAAATATAACTAAGCCTAAAACAACATATAATCCAGGTGAGCTTAAGGAGACTATAGAAAAGCCTAAAGAAGTAATTGTTCCTAAGGCTATAGAAAATCAAAATGAAGAGGTTCAAATTGAACAAATAGAAAAACATTTTTAAATAATCCTAATAAGACGAAAAAAGAGTTTTTGATAGATTATTTTAATAGTCTGCAAAGAAAATATACCTCTGATATTGCTCTAAATATGCTATGTCAGGGAAAAATTGTTGCTGCCTCAAGTAAGGATGTATTAATTGTTCTTAAGGATGAAGGCTTATGTAATAGGGTTATGCGATATGAAAGCTTTGTTAATATAATGAGTAAAATAAATAAAGAACAAAAACATTATTGAGGATTATATTGCTATACCACAGGCTATTTGGAATTCCATTATAAATGATTTTATGGAAAAATATATAAAAAGTGGTGTGACTAAGCCAAAACTTGAACCTATTAGAATTCCTGTAAAGAATCATTTAAAGCCAAAGGAACAAGCAAGTCCAGAGCTTGATTTAGCATATGAGCTATTTGATAAGGATTTAGTAAAAATTATATAAAAAAATAAAGGAGATAATAAAAATGAATCAACAAGCAATGATGCGTCTTAAAAAGATGCAAAAGGAAATGATGCAAAAGCAAAATGAATTAATGGAGACTGTATTTACTGGTACTGCTGGTGGCGGTATGGTAAGCGTTGATGTTAAAGGAGACCATAGTGTAGTTAGTATTAAGGTTGATCCAGATGCATTTGAATCAAAGGATGATATTGAAATGATTTGTGATTCTATTGTAGCAGCAATAAATGATGCAAATAATAAAAATAGATCAAAAGACAGCAGAAATTATGGGACCTCTTGCTGGCGGTATGCCTGGATTATTCTAAAATGAAATATCCAAAGCCTTTATTAACACTTATCGATGAATTGTCAAGATTACCATCTGTGGGTAAAAAGACAGCTGAAAGATATGCTATTCACATTTTTCAAAAATTTAGTAAGGATGAATGTGAGAAGCTAGCTCAAGCAGTTGTTGATGTTAAATCAATAGGTGTATGTAAATCATGTGGAAATATTTGTGAAGGTGAATTGTGTTCAATTTGTAGTGATCCTGAAAGAGATAAAAGAATTGTAATGGTTGTAGAGACAATCAAGGATTTATTCGTTATGGAAAACATCAATGAATATCGCGGAATATATCATGGTTTCTTGGCGGAGCAATAAGCTTTGCAAAAGGTATTGGTATAGATGATTTAAATATTTCCTCATTAATAGAAAAGGTAAAAAATAACGAGGTTAATGAAATAATTTTAGCTACAAATGCAACCCTAGAGGGTGAAACAACAGCTAGATATATTAAAGCCTTATTAGGTGATTATGATGTTAATATCACTAGAATAGCTCATGGTCTTCCTGTTGGTGGTGATTTAGCCTATGCTGATGAAATGACTATTTTAAAGGCCCTTGAAGGTAGAAAAAAATACGAATAATAATATATTGAATTTTAGCATATAATTTTTTTGGTGAAAAAAATAAATGCTAAAATTTTTTTTAAAAATATTGCTTAAAAATCTATTTTAATAGGAATTAGTGTAGTAATTGCTTTAAATTTTATTGGTCAATGGTTTAATTTTCATTTACCATTTAATGCTGTTAGTGTTTTTTTAATTGGCTTTTTTTCATATTCCTGGGTTATTGTTACTTTTTAATAATTTTAATATTGTAGGTGAATGATATGGAAGTACATTTCTTTTCAGAAATTGATGGACAATTAATACAATATAAATCAAAAAGCAAGCCTTAATAATAACGTTTTATCATTTTATGAATGTCTTGATGAAAATAAAAATTTAGTTAATGTCTTTATTAATGATAAAACAATTAGAATAATTAGAGATGGGGAAATTTCTTCTAATTTTCTATTTGAATTAGCAAAAAGAAACTAAAAGCAGTATATGAAACTAAATATGGTTCATCAGATTTTCTCATATATACAAAGGAACTAAATATTACAAAAAAATAAAAATTTTTTTATAAGCTATGAGACTATTTTTTTGACAAAAAAACGCTTCTAATGTAAAAAAATATGGCTTATAATTAAATAAAATGCTTGAATTATAGATGATTTTTTTAGGTAAAAATAGATAAGAGTCGAGTGGAGGAATTTTAATGGAAAACAATATTTCGCAAGCATCATTACTTGAAGTAGCAATCTTATTAATGAATCAAAAGCATACTAAGCAAAATATTCGTAAGCTTATTAGCGAGGTTTTGGAAATGAAAGGCCTTGATGATGAGGATAATAGTTATGCTACACAATTATATATAGACATAACAACAAGCGCAAAGTTTGTTTATATGGGTAACGAAGAGTGGGATTTAAAGGATCGTGAACCATTAGAGGAATGGGACAAGGATGGAGCTGCCTTCAATTCTAAAGAGGATCTTGTTGAAGATGACGATGATTTCGACTTTGATGAGGATGACTTTGATGAAGACGACGAGGATAACGATGATGAGGAATCAGAAGAGGAAGACGAAGATAATGACGATGATTACTCTAATGATGACGATGAGGATTTAGACCTTGAAACTGATGATGATGGTGAGCCATTAGATCGTTATAACGAAGATGATTTCGATGAGGATAAGTATAATAACCTTATGGATGATTTCGAGGATATGTACGAAAAATTAATTTTAAAGAGAGCTTTATAAGCTCTTTTTTTATTTATTTATGGTATAATGGATTAAAAAGTAGAAAAGGATAATATTATGAATACATATTTAATAAAAAATATAAATATCTATGATGGTGAAGAAACAAGTGATATTGTTAATTGCGATATTTATATTGAAAATGGGATAATTAAAGAAATAGGTAATATTACTAATAAAAAAATGTAAAAATCAATTGATATGCAAGGAAAATATGCTATTCCTGGCTTAATAAACCTTCATGTTCATTTACCTGCAAGTGGAAAAAAATTAGTAAAACTCCAGTTGCTGAAAAGGAAAAAAAGCTTATAAAAAAAGATTACTTCAAATAGCTTAATGCGAAAAATAGGAATAGGCTTATGTGCAAAATATGCTAAAATTGAGCTTAAGTCAGGTGTTACAACAATAAGAACAGTTGGAGGAATTGCCGATTTTGATACAATTCTAAGAGATCAAATTAATACTGGTAAAAAAAGATTGGCCCAAGAATTTTAGCAGCTAATACAGCTATAGGTGTTATTAATGGTCATATGGATGGAACAGTTGCTAAAGCAGCTTCAAATAATAATGAAGGAATGGAAATGATTAAATCCTTAAAGAATGAAAAATGTTGATTTAATTAAAGCTTATGATTACTGGTGGCATCCTTGATTCAAAGGAACGTGGGAAAATTGGTCTATTAAAAATGCCAGCTGATATGGTTAAATGTCTATGTGATGAAGCTCATAAGGAAGGATTAAGAGTTGCGGCTCATGTTGAAGGTAGTGAAGGAGTTAAGATTGCAATAGAAAATGGTGTCGATACTATTGAGCATGGTGCTCCTGTAGATGATTCAACCTTATTAATGCTTAAAAAAGAAAATAAAGCATATGTTGCTACATTTTCTCCAGCGATACCTTTAAGCTTTTTAGATCCAATCTCATTAGGCTATAGTGCTGATGTTAGCTATAATAGTAAGGTTTTATTAGATGGAATGGTTGAGCTTACTAATAAGTGCTTAGCAAATAAAATAATTGTTGGTCTTGGAACAGATACAGGCTGTCCACTTGTAACTCATTATGATATGTGGCGTGAGCTTTGTTATTTTAAAAAGTATGCAAATGTTACAAATAAATACGCAATTCATACAGCAACTTTGATTAACGCAAAAATTGCTGGTGTTTCAAAGGAAACTGGAAGTATTAGTATTGGTAAAAAGTGCTGATTTATTAATTATAGATCAAAAATCCTTTAGATAATTTAGAGGCATTAAGAAATCCTGAACTTGTTATATATAAAGGAAAAATTATTAAAGGACACAATAAAAAGTATTCAAAAATAGAGAATAAGCTTGATATAGTATTAAAAAAAATCTAAAAAAATAGGTTTATCACATAATTTCACATATTTTTTTGATAAGTATAACACAATTTTTTTAGGTATCATATAGATGTCTTTAAAAAGACAGTAATTGTCAAACAAAGATGATAAATTACTTTTTTTCATAAGAAAAACTAACTCTCCCAATTTAAGCAAAAAGGCAACCTTCGTGGTTGCCTTTTTGTTTTATATATTTTTAAATGAATTTCTTAATAGCTTAATCTCAATTAGCTTAGTTTCAAGACTTCTTAATGATATTGATAAATCAAAAGAATTATTTTCAATGCTTTTTTTCCAAATAGCTCATATTTCGCCGTGGACAATTTTTTTAAATCCATAGTTTCATCGATATTCTCAAATTCAATATTGGTCATTGCTTCATTTATATCATAACTAGAAACCACTTTCTTTGGTGATTCTAGTTATTTTTTTATTTTAGCGTAATCAAAAATTTAAATTATTAAATGTAAATTTATAGGTATTAATTTGTTTTTAATTGAAAAAGGTTCATAACGAGAATGTGTCTGCAATGTGAAATATTCACCATCTGCATATAAATCGTTATAATGCTCATAATTATATAAAACAATTTGAATGCTTTCTGAGTTTTTAGTTATATAATATCCGTTTCCTTGTTCAAGCTTGTTATTACTAAGCTTAGAAAGAAGCTTAATTGCTTGATATGATGCTTTACAAATGCCATTATAGGTGAAGAAGCCAAGGCCGCCATGATATGTTTGATTTGGTAACTGGGTTTCGTCAATGAAATCAGTTAAGCCCCATTTTGTAAATGATAATGCTTCATCCATATTTTCTAAAATATTTTTAACAAAGTAGCAGCTTGAAAAAAATTGTATCGTTTAAGTAATTTCTTTGAGATGAGGTAATGTTCCATTCGGTTAAATATACCTTACTTCCTTGATAAAAGCTAATATCCTTGACCATATTTAAATAATCCTTTAAGCCATTAGGATTTTTTTAGTTAGCTTTTCCCTTTTTTTCTTTCCTTCAATGAAAAAAATTATAATCATTGGAATAATAAGCAACAGATAAAAAAATCTGGATGACAATTGTTAGCCCTAGTCCAAGTTAAAAAAATTCCTTATCAAAGTCCCTAGCAAATGAGGCAAAGGGAATAAGTGTTGGGGAACCAACGTTGAATTTTTTAGATATTTCTTTAATTGTTTCATATGTTTTTTTATAGAAACATAAAAAAAGTCTATATTATTATCAAAGCCAAAGGCGTGTTTTGTGCTATCTGGTTTATTCCAAATAGTTATAGGCCAAGTTAACACCTCATCAAGAGTGTATTTTTCAATCATATGATAAAAGAAGGTTTTAACTAAATTACACCAAGCATCAAGACTTTTAGGAGGAGAAACAACAAATTTAGATTCATAAATTATATTATTAGGATTTAATGCTAAATCTCTTGGCATATATGATAATTCAATGAATGGCTTTAAGTTCAAGCTTTTAATATAGTCAAAAACTTGATCAATAAAAACAAAAGAATAAGCTTCATCGTTATTTACAAATTTTCTATAAACGTGCATATCATCAGAAAATAGGCCATGAAATCTGATTAATTTAAAACCAACCTCTTTTTGAACCTGGTCAAGCATAGTTTCTAACATTTTGTCTTAATAAATCGGATGCTTTACCAACAAAAAAAGCATATTCATAAAAATTCTTATTAATTAAATCAGTTTTTCTTATTAAAGTCAACATTTAGCTCAATAACCTGCTCGATTGTTGATGATGGCTCATCAATTTTTTTCCGATATCGTATTTAAATATTATATCTAGATAACGCTTAATATCCTCATTAGAAAATAATGAATCCTTTTCAATTTGATTATCTTTATTTTTTTCTGAATTCTGATGGCGTTAATGTATAAATATTTTTTTAAATGCTCTTATGTAGCTTCTATAATCACCAAATCCACTTTTTTTATAGCTATTTCTTCTAAGGAAATATCTGAATTTTTGTAATAAACTTAAGTATTTATTTATACGATAGGTGTCATAATAATTTTTGGAAGTTTTCTTTCATATGCTTTTTGAAAGAATAAGGAAAAAGTATTGAGGCGTATAGCCTAAATAGCTAGCTAAATCATTTAAGGTTATATTATCAGCAAAGTTTTGATCGATATAATCTAGAGCTTGCTTTTAGAATATAAAAAAATATTTTTTTGACTAATTTTTTTACGTTCATTTCCTTTTTATTTTAAATTGATTCATTAGGACAAAGAGAATTTGATATGCAAGTGATTGATTTAAATATTCCACATTATCATTTATTTTTTTGAGTGTTAACTCTTATAAGCGCAAAAAAATAGCGGCTTTTATTACCTTATATTTAATTTTTTTGATAATCACTTGTTTGATTACATTCAAACCAAACATCTTCAATTTCATTCTGAGTAAATCCGAATTTTGCTAAATCTATTTCAATGTCTAGCATAGCAATTTGGGCTTCAGCTGATATATCATAGATTGTCCAGGGATTAATAAGAATAATATCGTCTGGCTTTAGATTATAAGAAATAGAATTTATGGTTATAATAGCATTGCCTTCCACAACATAATAAATCTTTATTATAGTATGCCAATCGTTTTCGTGATTTGTTACTTTCTTCAGGGAGATTTTTATGGGGAAGTTATTGGGAAAATTTATAAATGAGAAATTTGATTTCATAGCCTTATTATAGTCTAAAAATATTTAAAAAGTAAATAGTAATATACAATATTTTAATATTTTTTTAATTTCTGAAAAATATATGAAAAACGCTTATATTATTAAAAAAACTGCTATATTTATGCTTAAGAATATGTATTAAAAATAGCTATAAAATATTGATAAAAATGTATATGTAAAAAAAGCGATGAGCAAGGAAGGTAATAAAAAAATGCAGGAAAAAAACCAATTTTTTTAGTGCGACTCATATTGTAAAAGCGATTTGGTCCAACAATAGCTTTAAACGATGTAGATATTAATATTTATCCTCATGAAATTCGTGGTTTTATTGGAGAAAATGGTAGTGGAAAATCAACAATGAGCCAGATAATGACAGGTATCTACTTTAAAAATAGTGGAACTATGACATTTAAGGGTCAAGAATGGAATCCTAAATCTATGATGGATGCCCTAAATAATGGTATTGGAATTGCAGTTCAGGAAAATGGAACAATTTCAGGAATAAGCGTAGCTGAAAATATCTTTTTATGTGAACTTGATCAATTTAGTGGCGTTAATTTCTTTGAGAAAAAAATAAAATTGTTTCATTCTCTAGGTTCTTTGATATTGATTTAAAGCCTCTTACAAATATTAAAGATAAATATATTTCCTTAATAAAAAGCTAAAGAATCAAATGTTAAGGATGGTAAAAAAAGCAATTAATGAATTTGCTAAAAAAATTGCTTTAGAGCATAATTCAAAAAAAGAAGAATTATATTACATCATTAAAAAAATGAATATGATACTAAGCTAGATGTTATTATTAAAGAATATGATGATAAAAAGTAAGAAAAATATTTGAAGAGATAAATAATGATTCTTCAATCGATGATTCTCATAAAAAAATAAGCAGTATAAATATTATTTATCTTTATATAAAAAGGAATACAAGATAAAAAAAGAAATGCTTTAGATTTAAGCTATCAAAAATGATTTAGCTGCTATAGCAAATGATTTAAGAAGTATAAATAATTATAAAATTAATCTAATTAATGAATTAGAAGCTTTAGCAGATATAAGTGTTAAAAACAAAATTTAAGAATTTTTTTGGTTAAGACTTGTTTTTTTGGTAAGGTAGTAAACCAAAAATAAGCTAAATAGACATGCTAAGCAAATTTTGGCTAATATTGGTGTTTATAATATTAATCCGAAAATGCCAATGGGAATGTATGACATTCAAAGTAGAAAGCTAGTTGAAATTGCTAAGGTTTTAGCTAAGGATCCTGATATTTTTATTGTCGATGAGACTACTACTGCTTTAAGTGAAGATGGTAGACAAATTCTTTATAAGAAAAATGAACGAATTAAAAAAATAATGGTAAAGCGGTTTTTATTTATTTCTCATGATTTAGATGAAATAATGGATAAATGTGATACTCTTACAGTTTTAAGAGATGGCTCAATTGTTGCGAATATGACTAAAGCTGAATACGATCCTAATTTAATTAAGAAATATATGATAGGTCGTGAATTAAAGGGTGATTATTATCGTGCTGATTATACTCCATCAAGAAGAGAAGAAATATTATTATCAGCTAAAGATATTAATTTAAATGGACGTTTAAAGAATGTTAATTTAGATCTTCATGCTGGAGAGATTGTTGGAATTGGTGGCTTATCTGATTGTGGTATGCATGATTTAGGAAAGATATTATTTGGAGCTATTCATCCAAGTAGCGGTACGGTTTTTAACAGGAGAAAATCTAGATATAATTGTTAAAAATGAATTAGTAGCAATGAAAAATAAAATTGGCTATCTTCCTAAGGATAGAGATGTTGAAGCTTTGGCTTTAAATGATTCAATTTATAATAATATTGCTCTTGCTTCAATTAATAATATTTTTAAAAATTTAAATGTGTTGTTTCTAAACGTAAAGAAAGTGAAATTGTTAAGAACCAAGTTGATTATCTTCAAATCAAATGTAATAGCAGTAGTGATTTAGTAAGAACATTATCTGGTGGTAACAAGCAAAAGGTTTCTCTTGGTAAATGGCTTGGAAATGAATCAAAGATTTTAATTTTAGATTGTCCAACCCGTGGTGTTGATATTGGTGTTAAGCAGTTTATTTATCAGCTTATGATTAAGCTTAAAAATGAAGGTTATGCTATACTGATGATTTCTGAGGAATTACCTGAATTAATCGGAATGAGCGACAGATTGATAATAATGAAGAATGGTCAAATTGCTCATGAATTCCCACGTAGTAATGATTTAGCTCAAGAGCAAATTGTTGAATATATGCTATAGAAAGGATGTATTTAGGATGGAAATAAAGAAGATTTCTGATGATATTAAATTCAGTGTAGAAATAACAGAAAATATTGCAAGCTTAAATAAGCTTCGCGAAAATGGAAAAACTAAATATCAAGCTTTAAAAAACGAATTAGCTATAGCTAAAAAAAGACATGATGAAAAAGCTATTATTGATTTGAAGGCTCAAATGAATAAAGCCTATTTATATCAAAAAAAGTATTGAGCCAGAAGATAAAAAAATTAGAGCCCAGGCTTTAGATTTATTAAATAAGGAATATCATGAATGGGAAATAAAGGTTAAAGAAAATGTTAGAAAGAACATTTCTCTTGTAAAAGAAGAGCATAATGATATTACAAAGCAAATTGAAAGTGAATATGCAGCTAATTTAAAGGAAATTAATTCTTTAGAGCTTGATAAAAAAAGAATATCAAATAAGAAAAAAATGGAATTGATATTAAACGTAAAAGAGCTCTTAAAACTAATATCAAAAAAATAGACTTGAGGATGAGCTAGTGTGCAAAAAGGAGCTTTTAGATTTAAGAAATGAATATGTTAAGCTTGAATCGCAAATAAGATTAAAGCCAAGCATAATTTCTAATTTAAAAAAACTAAAAAAATGTTGAAGCGATGTCAACAAGCTCATTTGAAAAAAACAATAAGAGATCGAAGCTTCTGGTTATCTAAGGTATCAATGTTTTGCTTCTTGATTTTAGTTATTGCCTATATTCTTGTTTGTGTTATTGGTGGCATAAAGATTGAATATAAGAAAAATATTAGAGGGAAGCTCTATAATTATTGCAGTAGCTCTTGGTGGTGTATTTATTTATTCGATGAAGAGCTTTGATATGTCACTTGGTGGTGGTACAGCTTTAGCTGCAGCTATGGGAGCTATGATATGGAATAGCACAAAGAATATGTTTTTAGTATTAATTGTTGCTATCATAATAGGTGTTGTTATTGAACTTATTAATGCAGGTCTTGCAAATGTTTTAAAGCTTCCAGTAATGGTAACAACCCTAGCAATGAGTAGTGTACTTAGCGCAATTTTATCAAATATTTTGGAAAATACAGCAACCCAAACAATAAAGGTTACTGGTATTAAGCAATTTGATGTATTTATTTTCTATTTTGGTGTAATTTTAGCGTTATTCTTATTTACAAGCTTTATCTTCAAGCTTACTCCTGTTGGAAGAAAAAACAAAATGATTGGATGTAATAGTGTTTCTTCAAAGTATACAGGTGTAAATATTACTAAGCAAGGAATTATTACCTTCTTCATTGCAGGTATAGCAATAGGTGTTGGTGCTACATTATATATTGTAAGAAGTAGAACAATTTCTGCAAGCTCTTGTTCAACAATTGGTCTTGATGTAATTTTGGCAGTTGTATTTGGTGGAATGCAAACAACTGGTGGACCTAAAAGTAAAATAAGTGCTGCAATATTTGGTGGACTTACAGCTACCTTGATAAGCTATCTATTAGTTGCAATTGGACGTGTAAGTGGCTTTGCCGGTATAACAAATTATGAATCATTTGTTAAAGGAATTTTATTCCTAGCAATTGTTTCCTTAAATACTGTTGGTAATCGTACAAATCGTTTACCAGCAATAGAGATGATGTGGTAGGTGATACAATGGAATTAAAGACTTTAAGTAAAAAAAGATATGTTGCTCCTAAAACTAAAAAAACATTCAAGGATTTGATTGTTGTTGTTATATTTCCATTAATCGGATTCCTATTTATGCTATTTGGAAGTGTTTCTTCAGGAACAGGCTTATATGGAGATCAGGTTATATTTAATAACTTACTCATTACAATGATTACTGTACTAATTGCCTGCTTTGCCTTAAATACTAATATGAATAGTGGTAGGATGGATTTCTCACTTGGCGCTGTTGGTATTTTAGCTTGTGTTTTGGCTTGGTTAAGCTTACCAAATAAGGATTTTCATGGTTTTGCGATTGTTTACCTTTTATTAAGTATTGTCTATGGTATAGGCTTAGGCTTGCTAAGTGGTTTAGTATTTACAGTGTTGAAAATACCAGCAATTGTTGTATCACTTGGTGTATGTTTAATTTATGAAGGCTTTGCTTATATTCTTACTAGTGGTAAGGGCTCAGTTGATATTTCTGCAGCTATAGCGCCTAGCTTATATCCTATGATTATAAATCGTTACTTTATGCTAGTAGTAGTTGTTGGTATTTCAATTTACATGTTGATTACCTTAAAAATATTCAAAAATTTGGACATGATAAGTTATCTATTTTATATGGTCAAAAGGTAGCTGTTGATACAGGTGTTAAAGAAATTAAAAAAATGCTATTATTTGTTATGGATTAGCTGGTGCATTAATCGCTGTTTATACTTACATTTATTCTATTAATCAGGCGAAGATATCTATTTCAACTAATCTAGGAACAGCAATGGCAGTAATGCAAAATTTCCTACCAATTTTCCTTGGTGGTTTGATTGCAAAGCATTCAAATGAGGTTGTTGGTTTAATTTTAGGTGTTATAAGCGTTTGTCTATTTAAGGAAGGATTAGTTCGCTTTGGTGTTGAAAGCTCAACTATCTCTTTAATAACATCACTTTTAATATTTGTAATCCTAACATATATGGTTAACTGGACTCGTTGGGTTACAACAATAAAAAATTAAAAATAAAAAAATATACAAACTATCAAAAATATGGAAGAAAGTAGAGGTACTAAAAAAATGAAAAAAAGTTTGTAGCTATGGGAGCCTTAGGCTTAGCAGTTTTATCTCTTGCAAGCTGTGGCAAAAACAATGATGGGGGAAAAATTATTGAGGATGGTAAGGTTGGTGTAATTTTACCAGGAACAATTGGTGGAGAAACAAAGTCATTCCAGGAGCATTGGAATACGCTTGCTAAGGAATATGGAGTAACAATGGTTTATGAACAATTCCAAGGTCAAGATCCAACTTATTATAAGACATGTGCTGAAAAGCTTGTTGCAGCTGGCTGTAATGCTGTTATTTGTAATTTTGAGATGGATGGTAAGGAAAGTGTATTAGAGTATTGTGTTGATAGTGAAATCTATGTTGGCTATAGTGGATCAACAGTTTCATCAGAAACATTTGATGAATATAAGGATAGTCCTTATTTCTTAGGTCAAATTGCTCCATCTCCTGAACAAGAGCAACAACAAGCCTATAATATGACTAAATATTTTATTAATGAATATTATAAATCTGATTCTGTTTTACCTGATGGTACAACTGATACCTTAGCTGTATGGCCAGCTGATTATCACGGATTATCACTTGCTCATCAAATGACATATCGTTGGAAGGGAATTAAGCAAGCTTTAAATGAGGCTGGTGTTACTGTTAATGGTGATAATGAATCAGATAGCTCTAAATGGACTGTAACATATACTGCTGATTCTCTTTTAAAGGACAAGGTAGCTATTATGGGAAATAATCTTGCAAATATGAATGCCTTAATTACTCAATGTACTGGTATTTTAATGAAGAATCCATGTGCTGTAATTACAACATGTAATGGCAATTATTTATTAAATATGTTTGCTCAATATGGTGCTTTATCAAAGGCAACTAGATTTGGTACAATTGATTCATTTGTAAGTGATTATGATAAGTGGTATCAGGCTGATGCTACATCAAAGGTTAATGCCTTTAAGGTTAGCCATGATCCATATCTTGTTGGTAAGTTTGGTGCTATCAATGAAGCAATTCTTGCAGTTACTGCAAAGGCATTTAATGGTGAAGCAATTCGTGATAATGGTAAGGCTTTAAATATTAATCAAACATATTGGTTCGCAACTAATAAGGCTGATTTTGATAAGGCATGCACTGTTTCTGCAAGCTTCTCATACAAGAAAGCAACATTTGATGATATTAAGACAAGTGCTGCACTTCAAAAACTATTTGATGATTCAACATTAAATAATTTAGCTGCAAAGCTATAATGTAATAAAGCCCTAAGCTTTTTTAGGCCTAGGGCTCTTTCCTTCCTTAAATGCTATAAGGATTAAAGAAAACAGGTGAAAAATATGGCAAGATTAGTATTAGAATTTCAATCAAAAATATTTACTTAGAAAATCAGAGATAGTTTTATTTGTTCCTTCTATGAATTTAGGTGAAACCATTAAGGAACAAAGTCTTACTCCATATCAGGATAAGCAAAAAAAATATCCATTAATGATATTGCTTGGTGGCTTTGGAGAATCAAAATATGCATGGGAATCTCATTCCAATATTGAGGATTTAGCTGAAAAAAATATGGTTTATGTCTAGCAATGATTGGTGGCGAAAATAAATGGTATTTAAATTATTCGCCAATAGATGCTTGGGAAAGCTATATTAATTATGAGCTTCCTGATTTTCTATTTGGTAACTTTTCCTGCTTTAATAAGCAAAAATATATTTGTGGCTGCTCAATGGGTGGATATGGCGCTTTGCATAACTATCTTTTATATAAGGATTCCTATGAGGGCTGTATAGCCTTATCGCCAGCTACAAGACCAGATAATAAAGAATTAGAACAAAGCCTAGGTACTAAATCACTTCATGAGCTAGTAGCTGATCTTAAGGATGATAATACTAATGTTTATTTAAGCATTGGAACTAAAGATTTTATTTATAAGGATAGTGTCCTATTTAATGACTATTTACTAGAGTGTAATAAGGGCATTAGCTATAAATTTAAAGAAGGATTTGGTCATAACTGGGAGCTATGGCAGCAGGAAATTGAAGCAGCTTTAAAGGAAATCTTAAAAAAATTAACAATTAAGGAGAAAAAAATGAAACTATTAGAAAAAAATTAATGTAGGTAATATAACCTTAAAAAAATAGAGTAATGTTCCCTCCTCTTACAACTGGATATGAAGAGAAGGATGGCTCAATAGGTGAGCAATCATTAAATTTTTATAAACGCCTTGCAATGGGAGGAGTTTCATATGTGGTAATTGGTGATGTTGTACCAATTCCTACGTTTTCACCAACTCCTAAGCTATATTCAGATGAGCAAATTCCTTCATTTAAGAAATTAGCTGATACTCTTCATCAATATGATTGTAAGGTGGGAGTTCAAATCTTCCATCCTGAGTATGATGCCTTTGCTTTAATGCAAATGTTTAAAGAAGGAAAAAGAGATGAGCTTTATGCTAAGCTTCATTATGATATGCTTCATTATGTAAATGAGGTAAATGAAGAACAAATAACTAGAATTCTTGATAGTATTACAGCTTGTGTTAAAAGAGCAATTAAAGCAGGAATTGATGTTATTGAGGTTCATGGTGATCGTTTAGTAGGATCTTTATGCTCAACAATTTTAAATAAGAGAAATGATGAATATGGTGGAAGCTTTGAAAAATAGAATTCGTTTTGCTTTTAGCAGTTGTTGATGCCATTAAAAAAGCTTCTGATACAGTTACTATTGAATATAAACTACCAATAGTTACAAGAAGAGCTGATGGAAGTCTTCAAGGTAAAGGTGGACTTGTTATTGAAGAGGCCGTAGAATTTGCTAAGATATTAGAGGCTCATGGTGTTAATATGATTCATGTAGCTCAAGCAAATCATACAGGCAATATGAATGATACAATTCCTGCTATGGGAATGCGTAGATATGCATTTATGACTAATGAATGTAAAATGATTAAGGATGCTGTTGATATTCCTGTATCTATGGTGGGTAGAATTGTTGATGTGGATATGGCTAATAGATTACTTGAAAACAATATTTGTGATATTGTTGCTTTAGGAAGACCTCTTTTAGCTGATCCAGATATAGTTAATAAAACGGCTTTAGGACAACAAAATTTAATTAGAAAGTGTATTATGTGTAATAAGGGCTGTACTGATGCTATCCAAAGTAGAAGATTTTTATCATGCGTACTAAATCCTGAAAATGGTTATGAATTTAAACGTGAAATAACTATGCCTACAAGAAAGCACAAGGTAGCAGTTGTTGGTGCAGGAATTGCTGGACTTGAGGCTGCTAGAGTTTTAGCATTAAAGGGACACGATGTAACAGTATATGAAAAGAGTGATTCCTTATATGGTCAGCTTAGAATTGCAAGTGTTCCTCCTCGCAAGGAAGAAATGAATAGAATTTGTGGATTCTATGATGCTATTATTAAGGAATACAATATTAACATTTTATATAATCATGAATTTACAGCTCTTGATGCCAAGGAATTTGAGGATATAATAGTGGCTATAGGAGCTAGAAATGCTCATCCAGGAATTAAAGGAATTGATAATGCTATTGATTCTTGGAATGTTCTTGCTAAAAAAACCTTCCCATATGGTAGAATAGCTATTTGTGGTGGAGGTCTTGTTGGTGTTGAATGTGCTGAATATTTGATTAATAGAGGCTATGATGTAACAATCATAGAAATGCAAGATCGTATTGCTAAGGAAGAATCAAATACAATTTTACCAACTATTTTTAGAAGAATTTAAAAAAAGTATAATGTTAAGGTTTTAACAAATACTAAGATTGAAGAAATTGGCTCTAATTATGTTTTTAGCAAGAGATCTTAATAATGAAGAGGTTAAAATTGAATGTGAAACAGTTATTAATGCTCTTGCAAGTAAAAAGAATACAATTGACTTAAGTGATGTTAAGGCTAACATTTTATATGTTGGCGATTGTAAGGATGGCAGTCCTTGTAGTATTGAAACTGCTACAAAAACTGCTTACGACGCAGCAAATAGTATAAATTAAAGGAGTGATTGCTCATGAAATTGACATTTAGATGGTATGGTTATGATGATAAAAATACCTTGGAATATATTAGACAAATTCCGGGTATGACTGGTGTTGTTACAGCTCTTTATTCAGTGCCAGTTGGTGAGATTTGGCCTATTGAAGAGGTTAAAAAGCTAAAGGAATATATTAATAGCTATGGTCTTACAATGGAAGTTATTGAATCAGTACCTGTAAGTGAGGATATCAAGCTAAGACGTGGTGATTATAAGCGTCACATCAATAATTTTAAAGAAAATATTAGGATTCTTGGTCAATGTGGTGTTAAATGTATTTGCTATAATTTTATGCCAGTATTTGATTGGACAAGAAGCCAGCTTGATCATAAGCTTAGTGATGGTAGTAAGGCTCTTGTTTATTATGAAGAGGATGTTAATAAGCTAGATCCAACTAAGTTAAGTCTACCTGGCTGGGATTCTTCATATAAGCCAAGTGAGGTAAAAAGAATTAATTGATGCTTATAAAGAATTAGGTGAAGAAGGGCTATGGAATAATCTAAAGCTATTCTTAGAGGAAATAATACCTTGCGCTAGAGAAAATGATGTTTTAATGGCAATTCACCCTGATGATCCAGCATGGCCTATTTTTGGTATTCCAAGAATTATTACCTGTGAAGAAAATATTGATAGGTTTTTATCATTAGTCGATGATCACTATAATGGCTTAACTTTATGTAGTGGTTCATTAGGGACTAGAAGTGATAATGATATGGTCAAATTAATGAGAAAATATGCTCATATGGATCGTATTCATTTTGCTCATATTAGAAATATTAAGCTTGTGGGACCTCATTCCTTTGAGGAATCTGCTCATTATGCAAAGAGTGGCTCACTTGATATGGTAGGAATGCTTGAGGCTCTTCATGATGAGGGCTTTGATAAATATATTCGTCCTGACCATGGTAGAATGATTTGGGATGAAGATGCAAAGCCAGGCTATGGCTTATATGATAGAGCTCTTGGTGCTATGTATATTAATGGTATTTGGGATACTCTTGATAAATTGAAAGGAACAAAATAATGGACCTAAAAATTGAAAACTTAAAGCAAATTGCCGCTAAGGGAATAAAATGCCCAAAATATGATGTTTTAAAATGTCATGAAGAAACCCTTAATGAACCAATTTGGCTTCATTTTGGTGCTGGTAATATCTTTAGAGGATTTATCGCTAGATTACAAAATGATTTATTAAATAATGGCTATGCTACTAAAGGAATAATTGCTTTAGAAACCTTTGATGAAGAAATAATTAGTGATATTTATGATAAATATGACAGCTTAACTCTTCTAGCATCATTGAGTCCTACTAGTACAGATTATAGTGTTATTGCTTCAATAGCTAAGGGAATGTATGTTGATTTAGCTAACACTAACACTTATGATAGTCTTAAGAACATTTTTAGTAAAGAATCATTGCAAATGATTTCTTTTACAATAACTGAAAAGGGCTATAATCTATATAAAATGGATGGAACATTCTTAGATGTCGTAGAGTCAGATTTTAAAAATGGACCAACCACACCTAAAAAAATACTATGGCTGTAGTAGCAAGTCTATTATGGCTAAGATTTAACAATGGTGCTTATCCTTTAGCAGTTGTAAGTATGGATAATTGCTCTCAAAATGGTCAAAAGCTTCAAAATGCAGTTTTAACTATTTGTAATAAATGGTATGAAAAATGGTTTTTGTTAGTAAAGAATTTATTGATTATTTAAATGATGAAACTAAAAATAACCTTCCCATGGACAATGATTGATAAAATTACTCCCCGCCCAGCTTTAAGTATTAGTGAGGATTTAGCTAAGCTTGGATTTACTAACATTGCGCCTATAACTACAGCTAAGCATACCTTTATAGCTCCTTTTGTTAATGCTGAGGTTAGTGAATATCTTGTTATTGAGGATAAATTCCCTAATGGTAGACCAGCCTTAGAGAAGGCACATGTTTATTTTACAGATCGTAAAACTGTAAATATGGTTGAAACAATGAAGGTTACAACCTGTCTAAATCCCCTACATACTGCTCTTGCTGTATACGGCTGTATGCTTAATTATGAAACAATAGCAATGGAAATGACTAATAAAGGTCTTTCAAATTTAGTTAAGGGTATTGCTAAAGAGGGAATGAAGGTAGTAGTTGATCCTAAAATTATTTCACCTGTAGACTTTGTAAATGATGTTATAAATGTAAGACTTCCTAATAAGGCTATACCTGATACTCCTGCTCGTATTGCAACAGACACATCGCTTAAGATTCCTGTTCGTTATGGTGAAACAATTAAAGCTATAGCTAAAAAGGGTGATCTTGATACACTTGAATATATTCCGATTGCTATTGCTGGTTGGTGTAGATATCTTTTGGGTCTTGATGATGATTTAAAGCCATTTAATTGTAGTAGTGATCCTGAGCTTCTACATTTACAGGATATATTGAAAAACGTAAGAGAAACTCTAACCTATCATAATGAGCTTGATTCAATATTAGGCAATGCCCAATTATTTGGTATTAGTCTAATAGATACACCATTATATTCTAAGATTGTTTCTCATTTTAAGGGAATGCTTAATAAAAATGGTGTTTCAAATCTAATAAATAAGCTTTAACATAATTTCACATAATCTTATGATAATTTATAGATATTTTATTTATATAATTAAGTTGTCTTAAAAAGACAGTAATTGTCACATAAAAAAATGATAAATTACTTTTTTTCATAAGAAAAACTAACTCTCCCAATTTAAGCAAAGAACAACCCTATAAAGGTTGTTCTTTTGTTTTTATTATGCATTTTTTTATTAGTAATATAAGTTTAAAAATAATTGACTAGAATTTTTAATAAATGCTAATCTTGTTAAAAAGAATATTTAAGGTATCGAAGCCAGCTTTACCTCTTTCTGCTTATGTAGAAGAGTCATTTTTTTAAGATTTATCATATAGATGTGGGATTGCTGCGCAGTCAATCAAAGCTAAGCTATAGAGCTTTTACAGAAGGAGATAGGCTTTTTAAGGAATTTAAAGGTGCTTTGGGTGAAAATTTTGTGGTACAATTAGGTAATGATATTATACCAATTGAGATTAAATCTGGTAAAAGTGTATTCTCACCAAGTATAATTGAATATAAGAAAAATGTAGGTGGTGAAAAAAACACTTATTATAAGATATTCGTTAAAAAAATCTTGTTCATAATGCTAATGTATTAAATATTCCACTATTTATGATTGATGAAACGAAGAAATTAATTGCCTTAGCTAAGCAGCATCTAAAGCAATAACTATAATACATATTTTCACATAATATTATGATATTTTTATAGATATTTTTTTATCATATAATTTAGTTGTCTTAAAAAGACGGTAATTGTCACATAAGATGATAGATTACTTTTTTCATAAGAAAAACTAACTCTCCCAATTTAGGCAAGGAACAACCGTCAAAGGTTGTTCTTTGTTTTTTTATTAAAAAATGATATAATAAACTAAAAAGGATGTGATTTAAATGATAAAAATTGCAGTAGTAGAAGATGAGGTAGATTTAGCTACCTTAGTATGTAAGTATTTAAAAACAAATGGTTATGAACCAACACTATTTAAAAAAATGGTGAGGATGCCTTAAAAGCATATTGAAGATGATTTTTAAATTATGGATTTTAGATATAATGCTACCTGGTGGTACAAGTGGCTATGATCTTATTAAAGCAATTCATCGTCATTATCCTAAAATGCCTGTAATTTTCACTTCAGCTCGTGATCAAGATATTGATAAAATTATGGGATTAGAGCTTGGTGGGGATGATTACCTTGCTAAACCATATTCTATAAGAGAATTAATGCTTCGAGTTAAGAATCTTCTAGCTAGAAGCTATAATACCTTATCAAATGATGGATCTCCTGTTAATTATAACGGCTATTTAATCGATATTGATAAGAGAATTGTAATGCAGGATAATGAAATTTTAAGTTTGACATCAAAAGAATATGATTTATTAGTATTTCTATTAGAAAAATAGAGGTAAGGCATTTAGTCGTGAACAAATATTGTATCATGTTTGGGGGCGATGAATATTATGGCTCTGATAGAGTTGTAGATGATCTTTTAAGAAGGCTTCGTCAAAAGCTTCCTAATTTAAATGTTGAAACAATTTATGGTTATGGTTATAGATTGAAATGAAAAAGTTAAAAATTAACCCAGCAAATTATATTATTGATTACTTCAATTTTATTATTGTGTGGATGTTTATTTACAATCTTAGTAATATTTCAATCAAAGCAATTTGCAACAACAGAAATGTATTCAAGACTCGAGTCAATTTTAACATTAACTCCTGATGATAATGATTTTTTAGCATATTCCTCTAATATTAAGCCTTGTATGATTGATGGTAAGATTATATGTGAGGATGGCAATTTTTATGTTTCCGAATATAAAATAAAACCAATTAATCAAGAATATTTAACTGATAATGATTGTGAAAGAATATGTAAGCTTATGAGTAATGAGTATGCCAAGATAAAAGGAACATCATTTGATAGACCTATTAATGTTGTTGAAAAAGGTCAATTAGATGGAAGCAATGGCTTATTATTTTATACTTATGAAATCCATAAGGATGGTATGTTTAGAATGATTCTTACAGATCAATCCTTTATTATATCAATGCTTAAAAAGCATGACATATAAAATTTTTTGTGTTTTCCTTCTTATTATGCTAGTTGCTAGCCTTGTAATTTGCTTATGGAGTAATGGTGTTGTTAAAAAGAATTAAGAAAAATTCAAACTCACATTGATAATCTTCCTAATGAAAATTATGAAATTAAATATGATGATGGTGGCGCAGATGAAATTTCTGATTTAGGCCATTCTGTTATGGAAATGCGTCATCAAATTTTTAGATAATGATAAAAATTAAAAGAGAAATGCTTCAAAAATATTTCACATGATTTAAAGACACCAATTGCTGTTATTAAATCCTATGCTGAGTCAATAATTGATGGTGTTTCTGAACCAATGGATGCTCAAATAATTTTAAATCAAGCTGACATATTAAGAAACAAGGTTAATAAGCTTCTTCAATATAACAGATTGGAATATTTATCTAAAGATAAAAGATTTTGTTGATGTTAATATGAAAAAAATGTTATTAATGAAGTTGTTGAAACCTATAAGCATCAAGGTCCTTTAAAATTTGATTTAGATTTAGAAGATGTTATTTTTTTAAAGGATATAGAGAAAAACTATTATACTGTTGTTGATAATATTGTTGATAATGCTAAGCGTTACGCTCAAACTACTATTAAGATAATCTTAAAGAATGATGAATTGGTTATTTATAATGATGGTGAGCATATTGACGAGCAATTTTTAAAGGCTGAATTTAAGCCTTATGAAAAGGGAAGTAAGGGCCAATTTGGTCTTGGTATGAGCATTGTTGTTAAAACATTAGATTTCTTTAATATGAAATTAAGAGTTAAAAAAATGAAAAATGTTGGTGTTTCATTTATAATTACAAAAAAATAATGAAAGTGAAATTATTTTTGGTGGCAAAGCTAAAAAAATGGATTAATAATAATTATGACCATTAGATTTAAATATCTAATGGTCATTTTTTTATAAAAAAATATTTAGTTAAATTTATTCATCATTACATAAAAAAATCTATAATATCAATGTGTTTTATCGTTATTACCAGTATATGATTTGTATAAATCGCCTTCGACAATAATTTTTCTCTAAAAAGAATCATCTATCTTTTTACACATGAATTTTAATACAAAGTGCATAAAAAAGGCAATTTGATTTATAAAAAAAGTGTGCGAATTCACATTTTTTTGTAACTAAATATATTGAAAAATAGATGTTAAGATTAGAAATTTTTTTATGAAAATGATAATAAATGTGATTTTTTTACATATTTATTAAAAATGTTAGTTGAATAGTTGACAAATCGTTCAACTAATGATATTATATAGTTATAAAGGATGATGATCATGGATTTAGATAGTATTAAAAAAATAATATGCCTACAGATAATATGCTTATTGACCTAACTAATTTATTTAAGGTTTTTGGTGATGTAACAAGAGCAAAAAAATTCTTTATACTATAGAAAAACAATGAGCTTTGTGTTACAGATATTTGTAGTTGTCTTAATATGAGTAAATCTAGAGTATCACATCAATTAAAAAAATATTAAGGGATGCTTATCTTGTATGTGCTAAAAGGAAAAAGGTAAAGAGGTTTATTATTCTTTAGCTGATGAACATGTGTCTTTGATATTTAAATGTGCCCTAGAGCATATTAATGAATAGTAGGAGGATGAAACAAAATGAAAAAGATTTTTAAAATTGAAGTTGATTGTGCAATTTGTGCTCAAAAATGTGAGGATGCAATCAAAAAAAGGTTGAAGGAGTAACAGGTTGTCAAATTAATTTTATGACTCAAAAAGATGACTCTTGAGGCTTTAGATATTGATGGTGTTATGAAAAATATATTTTTAAAGGCAGCTCGTAAGGTTGAGCCAGATTTTGAAATTGTTGAATAATAAAGCTATATAGTACATTTTTTTAAATGCACTATATATTTTTAAATAACAGTTGAATGAATGCTCAACTATGGAGGTAAATATGACAAAGAAGCAAAAGAAGAATTTAAAAAAAGAATTATTATTGCTTTAGTAGCTTTTATAATCGTTAAGGGATTAGATTTAATTTTAGAGCATGCCTGTGGTTTTTCTAATGGTATTTCATCTTTAATTCCTAGTGAAAGCTTTGGTTGGCTTTTAGCCTTTGGCTTATATTTTATAATATATGTCTATATTGGTCATGATGTTATTAAAAAGGCTTTTGTTAATATCAAGAACGGCCAAATATTTGATGAAAATTTCTTAATGGTTGTTGCGACATTTGGAGCCTTTGGTTTAGGCTTATATACAGGAATTGTAAAGCATGAGCCTGAAGGCTTTGATGAAGCTTGTGCGGTGTTATTATTTTATCAGGTTGGCGAATGGTTTCAAAGCTATGCTGTTGGTAAATCACGCAAATCTATTTCTAGCCTTATGGATATTAGACCAGATTATGCTAATTTACGTCAAGAGGATAATACCTATGTAGAGGTTGATCCTAATGAATGTAAGGTTGGAGATATTATTTTAGTAAAGCCTGGTGAAAAGGTAGCACTAGATGGTGAAATTGTAAGTGGATCTACAAGCCTAGATACTAAAGCCTTGACTGGTGAATCACTTCCTGTTGATGTTAAGGTTCATGATAATATTTTATCTGGTAGTGTTAATTTAACTGGTACTATTGAGGTTAGGGTTAGCAAGGAATTTTCTAATTCAACAGTTTCTAAAATTTTATATTTAGTTGAAAACGCCTCATCTGAAAAATCAAAATCTGAAAATTTTATAACCAAATTTTCTAAGTATTACACACCTATTGTTGTCTTTTTAGCTTTAGCTTTAGCTGTTTTACCACCTTTAATTATTGGCTTAGCTAAGGGCGATTGGTCAACTTGGTCATCTTGGATTTATCGTGCTTTAAGCTTTTTAGTTGTTTCTTGTCCATGTGCTCTTGTTATCTCTGTTCCTCTTTCTTTCTTCGCAGGAATTGGTGGTGCCTCTAGTAATGGTATCTTAGTAAAGGGTTCAATTTATCTTGAAAGATTTAATGATGCTAATATCTTTGTTTTTTTGATAAAACCGGAACTTTAACTAAAGGTAATTTTGCAGTCAAAGAAATTTACCCAAATGATAAAAGGGATGAAATTCTTCATTATGCTGCAATTGCTGAACAAATGAGTAATCACCCTATTGCTACATCTATTAAGAAAGCTTTTTGGTTTAGAAATTAAGGATAATTATATAATAGAAGATATTTCTGGTAAGGGTATTAAGGCAAGTGGTGAGCATGAAATTTTATGTGGAAATGAAAAGCTTATGGAGGCTTATTCTATTAAATATGAAAAAGACAGATAAAATTGGTTCAGTTGTTTATGTTGCCCTAGATAACAATTATTTAGGATATATTGTTATTGCTGATGAGATCAAAGATGATGCAAAAAGATACTATTAGCTATTTAAATTCCATTAATTCTAAAACAATTATGCTTACTGGTGATAATGATAGAATTGCTTCTAGCGTAGCCAAGGAAATTGGTCTTAAGGGCTATAAGGCTTCACTACTTCCTCAAAATAAGGTAGAAGAGGTTGATAAGCTTTTAAAGGAAAAGAATAATCAAGATGTTTTATGCTTTGTTGGTGATGGAATTAATGATGCCCCTGTTTTAATGAAATCAGATATTGGTATTGCAATGGGAGGCGTTGGTTCAGATGCAGCAATTGAAGCTTCTGATATTGTTTTAATGCATGATGATTTAAAGAGCATAGGTACTGCTAAGAAAATAGCTAAAAGAACAATGACGATAGTTTATGAAAAATATTATCTTTGCTTTTAGTAGTTAAGGTACTAATTTTAATCTTATCAGCACTTGGTATTACTAATATGTGGTTTGCGGTATTTGGTGATGTAGGTGTTGCGGTTATAGCTATTTTAAATGCAATGCGTGCCAATAAAAAGTACGAAAAATAAAAATTAGGCTAACTGTAAAAAATTGCAGTTAGCCTTTTTTGTTAATTTATATAAAACGATATACAATTTAAAAAAACGTTGACAATTAAGCTAAAAAAATAATTATAATATTAAAAAAACAGGAGGGAATTATGAAAAAAATTATTTATTTATTATTAACAATGGTTTCAATATTATTGTATATACTTTCAATGCTTATCTATACACCAGTTAGTAGCTTTGTTTATTTTGGAATTTCATTTATTTTAATTTTGTTTGAGGTTATCTTTAATAAAGAGAAAAGAATTTATAATGCTATAATACTTGTTGCCTCATGGCTTATTTTAACTAAAGCTCATTTGATTTTTTTCAATTTGGATTAATGTTTTAATTTTTATCTTTAAGCTTACTAAATTATTTACTAAGCATAATTATTTAAAGATAGCAATAATTTTTTTGGCTATTCATTATTGAGTTTTGGGTTTTTATTGTAATGCTTATTGGCTCTGTGATTTTACATAAAAATATCGTTATTCTTGGGGGAATAAATGAAATATGGCATTTTCTACCTGCTTATTTTTTTGTTATTCGATGTTTTAATTTTTGTAGTAGAGATTAAAGATAATAAAATTATTAATTATCTATTTATAGCTATAGCTTTATTAACATTTTTTTAGTTTGTATACCAATGAAGAAAAAGCTATTCATATTTTAAAAAAATGGTAATTTGATGATGGTAATGGATGATGCCTTTAATACTAATAATAATTGTGTGGTATGTAAAAAAGGCTTTTACACATTTGAAGAATTAGAAGCTAGAAATTGTAATGCTAATCAATTTATGAAGCTTTATAAATAATAAATCCAGTTCAAAATGAACTGGACTTTTTTTATAATATAAAGGAATCAATTAATAGATCATTATCTAGTATTTCAATTTCAATTTTTTTATTTTCGTTAAATTCTAAATAATAAATATTGTCAAATTCAACAATTTCGGATTTCCCATCAATAGTTATTTTTCATTTTTGGAGTCTTGATTTTTTTAGTTATTATACCAAAGGCTTTATTAGTAGTGTTTAGAACAATACTACCATTACCTTTTATAATAAAGCCAAATGTTGATAATTGATACTCTTTACTAAAGCTTTGATTTTTAGTTACATAATAGCTAGCCATACTAGGATTAATAAGCTTGCCTTTTGTATTTAATGTCATATTTATTTCTGATAAGGCAACATATCTATTGGTTGCGGTTTCTTCAATAACTACTTTATAATAGCGTAGTTTGGTTTCCTTAAAACTTAAAGAAATTAATCTATTAGTAGGAGTTAAATCTTGATATTCATTTATTAATTCTAGATTATTTAACTCATCACCACCATATAGCTTTAGCTTTTTAGGACTATGAGATTCATTACCATTATAGGCTGTTATATTCAATGTATTAACTAGATAGCTTTTACCAAGATCAATTGTTAATGCAAATGGCTCAGATGTAATAAGCTTGCCCTTAATACTATGGTAGCTAGTGTTTTGATTACCATCTATAATATTTTCAATTTTATAATTATTGTCCCATTCCTTATATGAGCTTGTGTAGCTAATGATTTTTTGATTTGCTAAAGGGATGGCATAGCTATTACTTAGATATTCTTTAGGATAAGCATCATTAAATTCAAAGCTTGTAGGCTTATAGGCTAAATCATTATATAAGTAACTATTATCAATAGTCTTTAGCTCATTATAGCCACCATAAAGCTCTGCAAAGCCATCAGAATCAAATGATTGAATTATCATTTTTAAAAATAAATATAATCACCATTTTTTTGACACTATAGGTAAGATAATTATTATTAACATCAACAGGATTTGTTCTTAAGGAATTGATTTTATCAGTATAGGTACTTGTATTTAAGCCAAGCTCTAATAGGGTGTTACTACGCTTTGAGGTCCTAACTCCTATTTTATATTCGCCATCATTTGGCATATATATCTTACCATGATAAATGTATATTTCATTATTTTTAATACCATTAACAAAATGCTTATTAATTTGCTCATTTAAAGAGGATGTATATCCGGCAAAATTGTTTTCGATAGCCTCATCAATATTAGTATACAAAGCTTTATCATAGCTATATCTAGTGGCATCAATGCCCATATATTTAGGCTGAAGCTCAAAAAAATAATAGTTTGTTTATTATTATATTTGAGCTCTTTATTAGTAATCGTTAGCTCTAAATTTATTTGACCAGAGGAATTAGTCTTATTAGGAGTGTAGGTTATTACATTACCATTTGTTTTAATTTTTACCATTTGCTGGCTTTGAAACCTTATTTATTTTATAGCTAAAGCCATTTGGAAGAAACTAGATTTTCATCTAAATCAATTGTATAATCAGTGTTTGCTTTTTATTTTGTAGGGCTTTACAGTTATTATATTATTTTTTTATTAATTACTCTTCCTGTTTGTTCCTTTTAGGGCAATAGGAATATATAGTGGTAAGCCATTATATTTTTGCCTTTAACTCATCAGAAACACTTTGATTAATTAAAGAGAAGTAATATTCCATATTATAGCCTGTAGCCTCACATAAGGCTTCATACCAATTATCAGCCCCACCAGCGCCATTTTTTTGGCCTTGGCAGCCTTAATAAAGGTATCAACACCAAAGGTATGAATTATATCAGCATAGGTGTTAAGGCTAGAGGATGTTTCATTTTTACTGGCCTGATTTAGCGTTTCAGTAAGTGAGGTTTTAGGATCTAAATAGCGATTCCAACTAACAAGATTTGGTCTATTTGCGCTTATGTTAGTATAATTTATATAAGATAGTAGGCTTAGGGCATTGTTTGTTACCTCATCACCAGGATTAAAGCCATAGCGTTGGAAATGGTGATTGTATTCATGAATTGCACCCCAGCTGCCATTAGTGGTAAATTTTTCATAATCTAATGATTCACTCATCCAGCTTGGTGGAAGATTACACCAATTTCTACCTACAAATGCTACTGCGCTTCCTGCGGCAACAAATGGATCATAAATAAAGGTTATGCCGATATCCTTAGCTGAGCCTGAAGGAATTTGCTTACTTATATTTGAAATACTAAGCCAAAGCTTAGATATTTTCATTAAGTTATTGTAATCTAAATTGACATATTTTTTAGGTCCGGAATGTCTTACTGAGCTATCCCACACCTCTAAATCAAAATATGGTGAGCTAGTATTTTTTAATCTTTCAAATTCTTCCTTAGTAGTTAGGCCATAGATAAAATGACAATATTCTAAAGCATTAGAAATTGTCACACTAAATTCGCATTTATTATTGGGAGTTACATAAATTGGACCACCTAGAAAGCTTCCTACATAGCCTATCTTAGTAGCTATTTCCATTTCATTACCCATAAGTGGCATTCTTGAAAAATCATCTCTTTTAGCCCAAATATTATTTAATTGATTATTTTCGGAATATTGGCCAATTTCAATTTTAACACCACCGGTTTTAATTAAATCCTCATCGCTAAGCTCTATTTTAATTACCTCACCAGCAGGAGCATAAAGACCAGTTATATAATTGCCACGTCTAGTAGCATTTATATCAATTTTTTTGATTACGCCTGCTTCATTATCATCTGGTGTACCATAATAATTATTTAAAGCAGTTGTATGCTTATAAAGCTTTCTATCTAAAAAGTACATCATTTAAATAAAGATTACCATCCTCATCCATTTTGTCATAGGTAGAGCTACTGCTTTTTTTAAATAATTAGCCTCATTAATTAAATTAGTTTTTTTCCTCATCAGTAATATTTTTTTAAGGCTGGTTCCATAGGTTGGATATCTATTACCCTCATCAGCTATTATAGCCTCTTGTCTTTTGGTTTCTCCTAAAATAGTAAAGCTTTGACCAAGCTTAACATTTTCTCCAGTAAATTCTACCTTAGCTTTATTATTATTCTTTCTACAGCCAACTAGAGCTAAGGCTATTAAAATTGTAAGTAAAACATAATATATTTTTTTCATTTTATACTCCATAAAAAAAGCTATGCAAAGCATAGCAAATTAATGTAATTTTTTTCTTTAATTTTAAGAGCTATCTCTTTTTAAATCATATTGATGCTCATGAAATTTAATTTCTACATCATCATCTTTATATCTTGGAATTATATGAACATGAAAATGCATAACACTTTGACCAGCTGCTTCATTACAATTATTTAAAATATTTACGCCAAGGGCATTAGTGGCTTCAACTATTTTGCTAGCAAGCATATGAACCTTTGCCATTACCTTATTAAATTGATATTCACTTATTGATAATATATTAGTACTGTGAATTTTTGGAAATACTAGGGTATGACCTAGGGTTGCTTGAGATATATCAAGTATTGCTAAAACATCATCATCCTCGTAAATTTTAGTGCTTGGGATTGCACCATCTCTTATCATACAAAATACACAACTCATAATATCATCCTTCCTTCATAATTATATTATAATGAATTAAATTAAATCTTCAAGGAAAAATTCTTTATTTGATTGAAATATTTTTGATATTTATTATATTATTTAATAGTGGAATATAAGGAGGAGTTAAAATGAGTATTTTAGCTAAACATGCAGTAAATAAGGAAGATAAGAGTAATATTATTACCTTAGGAATGGAGGCTAAGGCCGCTAAGAAAAAAAATCCTAAGGTTATCAATACAACAATTGGAATGCTATATGATGAGGATGGTAGTCTATATACATTTGATAGTGTTAATAAGGTTATTGCTTCTTTAAATAATGATGAAAAATTCGCTTACGCCTCAACCCCAGGTAGTAAGGAATATCATGAAGCTTTAAAGCACTGGGTTTTTCAGGATTATGAGGCTGAAATTTTAGCAAATATGCATTGTGCTGTAATGGCTACCCCTGGTGGTAGTGGTGCTATTGGCAACACCTTGGCTAATTATTTAAATCCTGGTGATAAGGTATTATTACCAAATTATATGTGGAGTAATTATAAGCAGTTTGCTTATGAAAGCTTTGAATCATACGATACCTATACATTATTTAATGAAGAAGGAAAATTTAATTTAGATAATTTAAGACTTAAAATGCTTGAATTAAAAAAATCTCAAGGAAGAATTGTTTTAATAGTTAATGATCCTTGTCATAATCCTACAGGCTATACTATGAGCTATGAGGAATGGATAGGCTTAATAAGTGAAATAAATATGATATCAAGAGACGGTACACCTTTTGTTTTATTATATGATATGGCCTATATCGATTATGATCGAAGAGGTCTACAAGCTTCAAGAGATAATATTCGTTTATTTGAAAAATTTAAATGAAAGTGTAATTGCGATTTTAGCATTTAGTGGTTTCTAAAAACCTTAGGATTATATGGGCTTAGAATTGGTGCCCAAATTGGTCTATCAAAAAGTGAAGAAAATATTATCGAATTTGCAAGAGCAAATAAGTTTTTCTTCAAGAGCTAAGTGGGGATCATCATCAATACTTGGTATGAATATAATAACTAAAAATTTTTTTACTAATAAGGAATATGAAGAAAAAAATTTAAAAAGCGAGCTAGATTATATTAGAGACATTCTTACTACAAGAGCTAATGTTTTTAAAGAAGAAGCAGCAAAGGTTAATTTAAAGACCTTACCATTTGATTCAGGATTCTTTATTTCTATTCCTTGTGATAAGCCAATGGAGGTTTATAATGCTCTTGTAAAAGAAGATTTATATGTAATTCCTTTGGAAAATGTTATAAGAGTAACACTATCATCTATATCAATTGCTGAATGTAAAAAAATACCAGAAATGATAAAAAGACACCTGTAATTTATACATTGGATAATTTTTTTGCCTCTAAAAATGGCAAATCTCCAGTTTTTTTCATTTTTTTCACATAATTTGACAAATTTTAACATATTTTTGTATAATTTATTTAAGAGTTAAACGCAAAAATTTTTTTGATGAAAAAAATAGAGAGGAAAAAGGTAGTACAAAAAGTGAAAAAAATTAGTTTTATTATTTTAATGTCACTAATGCTATTTTTAGGTATTAGTGCAGCCGCTAAAACTGAAGACTTATCATTTGATGAGCATACAGGTGAGGCTTTAAGTGATGATTATGTTGAAGTATTAGTGTAGGAGAAAAAAAGCTTAGTAGATAAAAAAAGTCATATTTTATGACATTTAAAATTCACGTCCCATCAATCAATGGAAAAAGAATATTACTACGATTTTTAATATTAATAGAAATTAAAGGAGATTAGTCATGGCAGATGAATTAATAAAAATCATATAAAAAAATTTTTTGTTACCAATAACAATTGGGCTTGTCATTTTAGCATTTGTTGTTTTCTGGTTCGCATTTGGAATGCCAGAGAAGCTTAAGCGCTATAAGCCTTTAAATTCAGATTTAGAATTTGTTAAATATGGTGAGGATTTAGATAGTGGTACCAAAAACACATTTCTTTTATAGTGATAAATATTATCCAATTTGTAAATATAAATCTAAAAGCAAATCTAGATAATTATTTTGATTTTGAGATTGCTGGCGATGAAGCATATATTTCAAAAATATAAAGGAAAGGATGATATTGTATATTTACCAGAGGTTTATAAGCATAATGGTAAGAAATATAAGGTTACTAAGGTTTTTAAAGAATACATTTAGTGTTAATCCTGAATATATATTTAAGATTTATGGTACAAAAAAACATTGTAATTCTTGATGATTATTTCTTAGAAAGCAAAGATAATTATTTAATTAATTTAGTATTATATAATTTTGAAAAATTTGAAATATATTGGTCTTGGACAGTTTCAAATAGAAAATACAAATTTTAATGATCAATTAGAAGGCGTTCATGCTTTTAATACCCTTAATATGTATGATATTTATGTTGGTAAGAATCTAAAAATTTATTTATCCTTCAAATGATGATGTAAAAATATTATGAGGGGTTATTTAATAAGATTGCATTACCACTAATAAACACAAAATTTAGAGTATCAAAGAAAAATATAAAAAAATTATGTTGTTGAAAAATAATTGCTTATTTTCGTATGATAAAACAACACTTTATAGATGCTATGAGTTTGCTAATGAGAATTTATTGAATAATTATTCAATAAATAAAATTGCTTCATTTGCTTTTTGTACGTTGTAATAGCGTATCAGTAGCTATTAATACAGATATCGATGAAATAGCTATGTTTGCCTTTATTCCTAATTGCTATGTAAAAATTTAATGGTAACGTTAATAAAATAAGCTCATATGTTTTTTTGGTAGTAATTATATGAGTGGAACAAAAAAATTACCTTTAATGGAGATATAAATGAAATAGAAAAATAATGCCTTTACATTATTTGATGATTATAAGGTAACTGTTAATATTAATGGTAATGTTAATTTATATGGTAATCAAGAAGGAGATTATTTAGCAAATGTTATAACTAAATAATTAAATTAAGTCAAATTCTTTTTTTTGAATTTGGCTTTTTCTTATTTATAATAAATATAAAATATGCTAAAAATATATCTATATTTTATGGAGTTGATTATAATGGGTGCTTTTATTACTTTTGAAGGTGGAGAGGGTAGTGGAAAAACTACAATAATAAGAAAGATTGTAGCTTCTTTAGAAAATCTTGGGTATAGTGTTGTTTCTACAAGAGAACCAGGTGGAATTGATATTGCTGAGCAAATAAGAGATATTATCCTTAAAAAGGAAAATACGAAAATGACTAAGGAAACTGAGGCATTATTATATGCTGCTAGTCGTATGCAGCATTTATCAGAAAAGAGTAATTCCCGCTTTAAATGAGGGTAAGATTGTTATATGTGATAGATATTTAGATAGCTCACTTGCTTATCAGGGCTATGCAAGAGGTCTTGGTATTGAAAATGTATTACAAGCAAATCATTTTGCTTTAGATCATTTGCCTGATTTAACGTTTTTTATTGATGTTACTCCTGAGGTTGGTTTAAAAAGAATAGAAAGACGTAATGAACTAAATAGACTTGATTTAGAAAAGCTTGATTTTCATCATAAGGTTTATGAGGGATATTTAAAGTTATGTGAGATGTATCCTAAGCGAATTATTAAAATTAATGGTGAGAGAAGTATAGATGCTGTATATAATGACGTGTTAAATAGGATTTTAGCATATTTAAAAAGGTAGGTAGATTCTTTTGAATATAAAGGATATGGTGTTTAGCCCAAAAAGCAAATTAAAACGTTAATAGATAATTCTTATAAAAATGATCGCTTAAACCATGCTTATCTTTTATATGGTGATGATGGCGTTGGTAAAAAGGAAATGGCTTTATATTTTGCTTGCAAGATATATTGTCCAAGTGGCGGCTGTATGGAATGTAGTGTCTGCAAAAACATAATTAATGGTGAGCATTTAAATGTTAACATCATTGGTCTTTTAGATAATAAAAAGCTTTTGAGTAAGGAGCAAATTACTGATCTTCAGGAGGAATATTCACGTACTAGCTTAGTTAATGGTGCGAGAATATATATAGTTGATGGTATTGATACTGCTAGTGTTGCTGCTCAAAAATAGTCTTTTTAAAAATTTATTGAGGAGCCTCAAAATCAAGAAGAAACCTATGGTATTTTTATCGCAAGAGATAAAAACTAAGGTTGTTTCTACTATTCAAAGCCGATGTAATTTAATTTATTTTCCAACACTTGATAAGAAAAATTTGATTGCTTCAATTAATGATATTCCTCTTGAAAAAGATTATGCTTTCTTATTTAACTAATTCCTATGAGGAAATTATAAAGCTTAATGATGATGAAAAAGTTAGGTAATGTAATTGAACAGGTTTATAAGTTTATGGAAATAAAGAATGCCTGTGGAGCTATTTTTGTTTTATTTAAATCAAAGTAGTGTTTTTAGTTGATAGCTACCTATCTTATTTCTTAAGATTTTTTTAATAATAATTCATGAGGATATGATTCATGATTTTTTTATAAAGAAGATTTGTTATTTTATCCACTTCATGATAAAAATAGAATTGTATAGAGAAAGATATAGTGTTGAAGAAATTAGGACTAAGCTTGAATTATTGCTGGAACTAGAAAAAAAGAATCAATTTTTAATGTTATATCTAAAAAAATATTCTCCATGAGTTAGTTGTTAAGTATTATTGTTAGTAGGTGATTAGGCTTGAAGGCTGTTAGAGTTAAATTTAAAAAAATTTAGGAAAAAAATATTATTTTTTTCTGTTAATAATAAAGAGCGCTTAGCTGATGGAGATAAGGTTGTTGTTAATACAATAAGAGGCTTAGAGCTTGGCTTTGTTGTAGGTGAAGTTTTTAATCTTCAAGGTATTGATGCTGATATGGAGCTTAAGGATATTGTTCGTAAGGCTACAAATGAGGATATTAAGCATTATGAACAAAATAAAGCAATGGAGCCCAAAATAATCGAGGATACAAAGAGATTAAGCAAAAAAATAATTTAGAAATAAAAAAATATTAGGTGCTGAATATACTCTTGATTCTAGTAAGCTAATTATTTATTTTGAGGCTGAGGGTCGAGTTGATTTTAGAGAATTAGTTAAGGATTTAGCGGAAATATATCGAACTAGAATTGAATTAAGACAGGTAGGATCTCGTGATGGTGCTAAGGCTTTTGGTGGTATTGGACCGTGTGGATTAATTGTTTGTTGTCAAACATTTATAACTGAATTTAGTAATGTTTCTGTTAAGATGGCTAAAAATCAAAAATTTAAGCTTAAATCCTGTTAAGATTTCTGGTAATTGTGGTAAGCTTTTTATGCTGTATTAATTATGAGGATGAATTATATACTGAGCTTAGAAAAAATGCTCCTGAGGTTGGAGATATTGTTACTGATGAGCATGGTGATGCTAAAATATTAAGCGTTGATGTTTTAAATAAAACAGTCAAGGTTAAATATTTAGAAAATGATGGCTTTGGCTTTTTAAAGCCTGGTGAATTTGAAATTAAGGAAAGAAAACGTGATCGTAATAAAAATAAAGAGGTAGCAAAAGATGCCACAGGTCTTGAATGAGCTACTGGGAAGACCACTTCTTAAAATATATCAGGATAGTGACATATTTAATTTTTCTTTGGATTCAATGCTTCTTGCCTCATTTGCTAGTGTTGGAAAAAGGTGCAAAACTATTGTGGATTTATGTAGTGGAAATGCTCCTGTTCCTCTTTATTTATCACTTAGAACTGATGCTAAAATAATTGGTGTTGAAATTCAAGAATATTCATATGAGCTAGCAATGAAGAGTATTTTTAATTAATCATAAGGAAGATCAGATTTCTTTGATACTTGGAAATTTATGCGATATTTATAAAGAAATAGGTACGGCTTGTTATGATCTTGTTACCTGTAATCCACCTTTCTTTAAAAAGGGGAGTGCTTGTTTAAATCCCAATGATGCTAAGGTAATTGCTCGTCATGAGATTATGGCAACTTTAGATGATGTTATTAAGGAGGCCTCTATTCTTTTAAAAAGTGGTGGTAGATTTGCTATGGTACATCGTCCTGATCGTTTGATTGAAATAATTGATACCTTAAAAAAATATAAGCTTGAGCCTAAGAGATTACAATTTGTTTATCCTAAAATGAATAAGGAATGTAATCATATTTTGATTGAAGCTGTTAAAGAAGGAAATAGTGGTGGACTTAGAGTCCTAAGTCCTTTATATGTATATAATGATGATAACAAATGGACTAAAGAAATTTTAAAAATATATAATTATGAGGAGGAATAAATATGTTTTTTTAAGTTATTTAAGTAAAAAAAGGAAAAAAATTTAAAATTCTTGGATTTAGCTATCTATATGGTAGATATTGATGGCGAGCCTACAATATTTGAAAAAAAGAATTTTTAAACAAGATGTTTGCTGAGGTTACAGATGTTAAAGAAGAATATTCTTTTACTAGAACATCAAGTATTGATGAAACAATTGAATTTTTTAAGGATTCTAATCCTGTTGTAAGAAATATTGTTTATCTAAATTTAGTTACAATTTCTATGGAGGATGATTTATATAATACATCTGAAATGCTATTTTTAGAGAAAATTCAAAAGACGTTTAAAATTACTGATGAAAAGCGTCGTGATTTGATTAAAATTGTTTATGATGAAAGAGATTTGCGTGAGAAAGCTGCTAGAGTCATTAAGAGCTAATGATTAGAAAAAAGAGCTTTGATGGTACACCAACGCTATATTTAGTTGCAACCCCGATAGGTAACCTAGAGGATATTACCTATCGGGCAATTCATATTTTAAATGATGTTGATAAAATATATGCTGAGGATACACGCAACTCCTTAGTATTATTAAATCATTATCAAATTAAAACTCATCTTGAAAGCTATCATGAATTTAATCAGGAGATAAAAAAACTAAGGATATAATTAATGAGCTTTTTAAATGGGATGAATATTGCAATTATAACAGATGCAGGTTTACCAGTTATTTCTGATCCTGGCTTTAAAATTGCAAGAGAAGCTAGAAATCAAGGGATTGCGGTTACAACGATTCCTGGTGCTTCAGCTGGTATTAGTGCCCTTGTTGCGTCTGGGCTTCCTCCTAAACCATATACATTTTATGGCTTCTTAGATTCTAAGAGTAGTATAAGAATTAATGAGCTTAATAATTTGAAATTTTTTTAAAAATCTACTCTAATTTTTTTATGAGGCCCCTCATCGTATTAGTGAGTCATTAGCAGATATGAGAGAGGTTTTAGGTAATCGTAATGCTGTTATTGCAAGAGAATTAACTAAAAAGCATGAGGAATATGTGTGTGGAACATTAGAAGAGCTTATTAATGCTTCAAATCTTAAAGGGGAAATGGTTGTTCTTGTTGAAGGCTACCTAGAAGAAGGCACAACTATTTTAAACCCTAATGAAAAGATTGATGAGCTTATATCCTTAGGCTATAAGCCTAATGAGGCAATTAAGGAAGTAGCTAAAATGATGAATCAATCAAGAAATGATATATATAAGGCCTATGCTCTTTATAAAAAGAGGTAATAATGAAGAAAAATTAGTTTAATCTATATAATGCTCATTTTTTTCTTTTAGGCTGTAGTTCTTTATCAAAAAGAAGAAAAAAAGCTTTTTTTAAGTCTATATGCAAAACCTGATTATGCTTTTAGAATATCAATATTTAGAAAAATAATCAAAAATATTATATCTATAGAATACCAAAGTCTTATGAAAAAAAGCTAAATAAAGATACATTCATTCTTTATGTTGGTGGCTCTTGGTGTAATAATTGTCAGGCGGCATTACCATTTATTCAAAAAAAGTGCAATTGAAAGTGATGTAATTATTTATAATTTTAATCCAAGGCTTAAAAAAATGAATATGAGTATGATATTAGAAATTGTACTAATAAGACTACTCTAGGTTTATATAAGAAATTTATAGAAATGACAAAATATCAAAATCCTCTGGGTATTAAAACTGAAAATACAAATATTGATCGAATGAGCGTTCCTACTGTTTTAGCCTATAAAGATGGTAAAATAGTTGGCTATGTTACTAGGGAATATTTATATGATGGTAATATCTTATATTTAGAAGCTGATGAAGCTAAGGTTGATTACAGTGCCTCATATTTAAATGAGCTTAATGAATTAATAAATAAAATAAAGTGATTTACTAGGAAAAAAAATAAAATAGATGTATAATGTAGTGTATTAGAAAGAGCGTGATTATATGAAGGAAAAGTTTTATTTAACAACAGCAATTGCTTACACCTCAAGTAAGCCTCATATTGGTAATGTGTATGAATCAATTTTATCTGATGCAATTGTTCGTTTTAAGAAGAAGGAAGGCTATGATGTTTATTTTCAAACTGGAACTGATGAACATGGCCAAAAAATAGAGAATAAGGCTAAGAGTTTAGGAATAACACCTAAGGAGCATGTTGATAATATCTCTAATCAAATAAAAAGATGTTTATAAAATGATGAATATTGATTATGATCATTTTATAAGAACAACTGATCCTTATCATGAGCGTGAGGTTCAAAAAAATGTTTAGATATTTATTTGAAAAGGGCGATATTTATAAGGGCTTCTATGAAGGCTATTATTGTGTTGATTGTGAGTCTTATTTTACAGAAAAGGATTTGGTTGATGGCTGTTGTCCAGATTGTGGTGCTAAGGTTACAAGAAATAAAGAGGAATGCTATTTCTTTAAGTTAACTCCTTATCAGGATAGATTAGTTGAATATATTAAAACTCATGATGATTTTATTCAGCCTGAATCAAGAAAAAATGAAATGCTAAATAATTTTTTAGCTAAGCCTCTTCCTGATTTATGTGTATCTAGAACATCATATAAATGGGGAATTCCTGTTGATTTTGATCCTAAGCATGTTATTTATGTTTGGATAGATGCGCTAGCTAATTATATTACAGGTATTGGCTATCATTTTAATGAGGAATCCGAACCATTATTTGTAAAAAATTGGCCTGCTGATGTTCACATTATTGGTAAGGATATTTTAAGATTCCATACAATTTATTGGCCAATAATGCTAATGGCTTTAAATCTACCACTTCCAAAGCAAATATTTGCTCATCCTTGGATTTTAATGAATCACAATAAGATGAGTAAATCAAAGGGTAATGTTATTTATCCAAGCGAGCTTTGTGAACTATTTGGTGTTGATGCAGTTAGATATTATTGTCTTCATGAAATCCCATATGCTCAGGATGGAAATTTAACATATGAATTAGTATGTGAAAAGAATAATAGTGACCTTGCAAATACCTTAGGTAATCTAGTAAATAGAACTATGGCTATGGCTAAAAAATATTTTGACTCTAAGGTTGTAGCAAGCTCTACAAAAACAGAATTTGATGCTTCATTAGAGGAGATGACCAATAATTTATGTAATATTATGATTAATCTAATGAAGGATTATCATGTTGCAGATGCTATTGATGAGGTTTTAAAGGTTTTAAGAAGAGCCAATAAATATGTTGATGAAACAATGCCTTGGGCCTTAGCTAAGGAAGAAGCCAAAAAGGATGAATTAATGGATGTTATATATCATCTATTAGAGTCAATTCGTGTTTGTGCTATTATGCTTGAGCCTTTTATTCCTGATACATCAAAGAAGATTTATCAAATGCTAAATACTAATTCTATTTCATTTGAAGATGCCAAATTTGGCGTAGTTAAGGAATTTAATATTGGTGAGGCTGTAATGCTATTTAAGCGATTAGATGTTAATAAGGATGTATTAGATGTTGTTCATGCTCGTGAGGAAGCTGAAAATGCAAAGCAAGAGGAAGCAAATAATCTTATAACAATTGATGACTTTGATAAGATTGAAATGGTTGTTGGTAAAATCATTGAAGCAGGTAAGCATCCTAAGGCTGATAAGCTTTTAGTGTTTAAGGTTGATATTGGTAGTGAGGTTCGTCAAATAGTTTCAGGAATAGCTAAGTTTTATAATCCTAATGATTTAATTGGCAAAAAGGTTGTTGTTGTTAAAAAAACCTAAAGCCTGTTGGTTTCTTAGAGGTGTTGAATCACAGGGTATGCTTCTTTGTGCAAGTGATGAGGAAGATAAAAAACTTGAGCTTTTAAATGTTTCAAGCTTAAATCCAGGAGATCATATTAGTTAATCATATGAAGGCTAAAATTTTTTTTAAAAATAGTTAAAAAAATGATTTATTTCCCTTATTAATAGTTGTTGTTTCATCCCTTATTTATGTTATGGGATTTGAATGGTTTTTAAAGCCTATTGGTGTTTATGCTGGTGGACTTACTGGTCTTGCTCAGCTTATTAGAGAGATTCTTCTATTATTTAAAGTTGATTTAAGCGTTGGACTTTTGATTTTTATTTTAAACGTTCCTATTGTTTTAGTCGGTTTTCGTTTTGTATCAAAAAGATTTGCTATCTATTCTATTATTTGCATTGTTATTCAATCTGTATTAACATCTGGTATTTTTCCTTTTGTTGATTTTATAGTTAATAGTGGTGAAAATGTAGATTATTTGCTTTGCTCAATTATTGGCGCAATCGTTACGGGCTTTGCTTGTGGACTAGCCTTAAGATTTGGAACCTCAACAGGAGGTATTGATATTTTAGCTCAAGCGGCAACGCTTCGTGATAGTAAAGTAAGTATTGGTATGATTACGATGATTTCCAATGTTTTTAATTGGTTGCATCGGTGGTGGAATTCTTCAAAAAGAATATGGCTATCATCTTGTATACATTTGTTAGAATTATTTTTAACTAGTATAACAGTTGATAAAATTCATACTGCTTATAGCTTATTTAGTCTTAATGTTATAAGTGATAAATCGACTGAAATAACTGATATAATTTTAAAAAGAATTAAATCGTGGCTGTACAATAATTAATGTTGAGGGTGCTTATACGAAGGATCATAAATTTGATATATTTATGGTTGTGTCATCATATGAAATTCATCAGGTTATGGATATTATTAAGAAAAATTGATCCTCATGTATTTGTTGTTGTATCTCCTGTTAGAAGAATATTTGGTAATTATAAAAAAAGAAAACAATTATTTAAAAATGCTAGCCTCGGTTAGCATTTTTTTTATATTTTATAGAGATTTAATAAAAATATTTTTTTGTCAAATATTGTACTTTTTTTAATTATTATAATATAATACTTATATATGGAGGAATTTATTATGCTAGATTTAACCTTAACCTTAAAGCTACTTAATAAAAAAATAACTTAGATAATATAGATATTAAAAAAGAATAATTGAATTTTTTTGAGAATGACTCAGCCTCTAAAAATGAAGCAGCAAATGAGGTATATGTTTTTTTATCGCAAATTGGTATTGTTAAATAAGTATATTGCTAACCAAACAAAAAAATTCATTTAATTGCTAGTAGATATTTAAACAATGCTATTGCAACTAATATAAAAAAAGAGCCTTTGCTTTTTTTAGAGATGAATTATTATTATGAAATGTCAGCATATGATAGATGTCTTTATTATGCTAATTTATTAATTGACGATGATTCCTATGAATTAACCTTTAGGCTTGCCGCTATTAGCTATGTTTTTAACAATATTCTTTAATCAAAAATTTAATTAAGGATGCTTATGCTTATATTGATAAGCTAATGAATATAATTAAGCAAGCAGATGATTATAAGCCTCATGAGATATTAATCTTTATTATTGATGCCTTAGATATTTATGCTAAGGCTAAGGATTATGATAAATACCAAGAATATTTATTAAAAATATCAAGAAATTATGAATGGTAATTTAGAATTTAATCATCGTGATGGCATTAATTTTTTTGCTTTAAAAATGCATAAAATATATCATGATGTAGAGCTTTTTAAATGAAAATCCTAAGAATGTTTTTAAAGGAAATAAATAACATATTAAATAATTTTGATAATAATTATTTTTTTATATTGATGAATATTGTTTCAATCTTAATTCCTATTTTTTTAGATATATTAAGGATTTGGTTACTGATGATGATCTTGTAAATTATGTTAATAAGATTTTAAAATATAACCAAAGTCTAAATGATAAGCTCGCATTTTATTCATTTTTAATCGATGAGGTTAAAATTGATATGGATAAATATTATGCCCTATATTTAAACTACACATTTGCTTTAAAGGAATTTTATCGTAATAGTCAAATTATTAAGGAAACGCAAATTGAATCAGAGCTATATACTCATAAATTTAAAATTGAATATGATAATTTAAAGGAAAAAAATATCTAAATGATATTTTAACAAGCTGTTATAATCGTTTAATTTTAAAAAGAAATTAATGCGGAAATAGTAGAAAATGATACAGCCGTTTTATATTTTGATATAGATAATTTAAAAAAACAGTAAATGATAAATATGGTCATTATGTTGGTGATTTATATATTCAAACCTTCGCTAATGAGCTTTTTAAAGCATTTTAAGTTTCCAGCTAAATGTATTCGTTATGGTGGAGATGAGTTTGTAGTTATTTATCCTAATACAAATGATAAAGAAATTAAAAAAATAATATTAAAATACTTGAGGAATCATGTGCTAAAAATTAAAAAAACTTGGTGGTTATGATTTGAGTATTTCTTCAAGCAATGGTTATTATTTTGGTGATGGTATAAATAAGTATAAGGATATTATTTCTAAGGCTGATGCGAAAAATGTATTTAGCTAAGAAAGAAAAAAAGCAGAATAATTAAGATGATTCAGGTCATCTTTTTTTATTTCTTTGAAAAACGCTTTAAAAATATAAAAAAAGATTTTTTTAATTATGATAGAATTTATACAGTTTTATTTAGTAGGAGGATGATTATGCTAAGACTTAAAAAAACATTAAGAAATATTACAAGGTTGCTGACACACGTGTTGAAGCCTTAAAGGGAATTAGTCTATCTTTTTAGAGAAAAAGTGAATTTGTTTCAATTTTTAGGTCCATCAGGCTGTGGTAAAACTACAACTCTAAATATAATTGGTGGACTTGATAAATATAGCTCTGGTGATTTATTTATAAATGGTAAATCAACTAAGGAGTTTTCTAATCATGATTGGGATGTCTATCGTAATCACCGAATTGGCTTTATTTTTTTCAAAGCTATAATTTAATACCACATCAAACAATTTTAGGAAATGTTGAGCTTTCCTTAACTATTGCTGGAGTTAGTAAGGAAGAAAGAACAAGAAGAGCTAAGGAAGCCTTAGATAGAGTTGGCTTAAAGGGTCAATATAATAAAAAAAGCCTAATCAATTATCTGGTGGCCAATGTCAAAGAGTAGCTATTGCCCGTGCTTTAGTTAATGAACCAGAAATTCTTTTAGCTGATGAGCCAACAGGCGCCTTGGATACACAAACATCTATTCAAATTATGGATTTGATTAAGGAAATATCAAAAAGAAAAAGCTTGTTATAATGGTTACTCATAATCCCGAGCTAGCAATGAAATATTCAACAAGAATAATTAAGCTTTTAGATGGTGAGGTTGTTGATGATTCTAATCCTTTTAGTGAAGAGAATGAAATTGCTGAGGACAAAGAAAATCCAATTTCTAACACATCTGAAAAAGCCAAAATGAGCTTTTTTACTGCTTTCAAGCTTTCATTTAAAAATCTATTATCTAAAAAGGCTCGTACAATTTTAACATGCATTGCTGGATCAATTGGTATTATTGGTATTTCGATGGTTCTTGCAGTATCATCTGGTGTAAAGGGCTATATTAAAAATATGCAGGATGATATGCTATCAGGAAATCCTATTACTATTACTGAGCAAGCAATTGATTATACAGCTCTTATGAATACAATGACTATAACACAAAAGACTAATTTTATTAAAGAGGCTAATAAGGTTAATGTTAATTCTTTAATTAACTCTTTAGTTAAATCTAGTCAAATGATGGTTAAAAAAACGATATTACTAAGGATTATATCGATTATGTTAAGCAAATAAATAGTGATGATGTATCTTGTATCACCTATGATTATGGCTTTAATATATCTAATAATATATACACATCATTTAGTGTTAATAATACAAAAACAAATTTGTCTTTAACAGCAATAAAGGAAATATATACATCAGTTTTTAAAGGGAACTGAATTTAAGCAATATGCTTCTTATGTTACAAATCTTGCTTCTTTATTTGCCCAAGCTCCTGATAATGAGGATTATATTAAATCTCAATATAATGTATTATATGGTAATATTGCAACTAAAAGAAGATGAGATAATGGTTGTTTTAGATTCCAATTCAGCTATTACTGACTTAGTTTTAGCTCAGCTTGGTTATTATACTCAAGAAGAATTCTTAAATTTAGCATATAAGGCATCTAATTCAGCTGATTATAATGAATCATTATATAAAAGATAAATTTAGCTATGATGAAATTTTTGAATAAAGAGTTTAGTTGGTATCCTAATAATAGTATTTATGTAAGAAATGAAGCAAGTGTTAATTTCCCATTCACCTATAATGCTTATGAAAATACAATAAATGGTAATAAAACAAAATTAAAAATAGTAGGTATTTTAGAACCAAAAATCTGATATTTCTTATGGCTGTATGACTTCAGGATTTTATTATACATCAGCCTTAAGTCAAAAGACTTTGGCATCTGCTAAGGAATCAGAAATTATTAAATATTTAGATAATAATAATCTTGATGGCTTTAGTGGTGGTGTTATTTATGATACAAACACAGGTATAAATAAATTTTCAGGTCAGGCAATTGTTTATCAATATGATTATTATGATAATAAAAATGTTTTACATGCTAATAACAATGGCTTTTTAGGAACTAGCCCTGACTATTCATTTATGTTAGGAATGATGGGTGGTTCATCAGGCTCATCACTTTCGTCCTATTATACAATAACTAAAAAGAGAGCTTGGAGGTAATGATTTAGCTAATAGTATATCTATTTATCCTACTAATTTCGAAACAAAAAATAATGTTACTGATTATTTAGACATATGGAATAGTGACGCTGATATTGTATTAAATGGTGTCACGCTTACTAAGGATCAAAGAGTAGATGTTAAATATTCTGATGCCATTGCGTTAATGATTACAATGATTAATAGTATGATTAATCTGGTTACCTATGCTTTAATTGCCTTTACATCATTATCACTTGTTGTATCTTGTGTAATGATTGCCATTATTACCTATGTTTCGGTTATGGAGCGTATTAAAGAAATTGGTGTTATTCGTTCTCTTGGTGGTAGAAAGAGTGACGTATCACATCTATTTAATGCTGAAACATTTATAATTGGTGCTGTATCTGGTTTATTTGGCATCCTAATTACTTACTTACTTTCAGGAATTGCTAATTTGATTGTAGGTTCATTATCAGGAATCTATACTCTAGCATCTCTTCCTTGGACAGCGGCTTTAATTATGATTGCATTAAGTATTGTATTAACATTAATATCTGGTTTGATTCCTGCAAGAAGTGCAGCTAAAAAGGATCCAGTTACCGCTTTGAGAAGTGAATAATTTAATATATTAAAGGTCCTGTTAGATTTTAATTCTTACAGGATTTTTATATTTTTATGTAAAGCTTTAGGTTAAATCTAGAGCTTTTTATTTTGGAAAAAGTCAAGAGAAAAGAAGAATTTGCCTACTTTTTTGGAAAAAAATCCGCCTAGTTTTACTAGAAGTTAAAAAAATAATAGAAAAAAATGGCGTAGCTACAATGTAATTTGCTTCGCCTAGTTTTATGCCTACAATGCCTAGTCGAATGAACATTTACAAATGCTATAGTCGTATAGTATCATATTGGTGTCTTAAGCTTAAGAAATCAAGATGAAAGGAGTAATAAGAAAAATGAATAGAAAAAAACACCGATTCCTTAAACATATTAAAAACTATGATATGTTTAATTTTAAAGGACGAAATAACCAAAATAAAAGAAAGTAATGTGAGGAGAAAGAAATGAATAAAGGAATAAAAATTAACAAATATGAGTAAGGAAGTAGGAAATAATAAGCTCTACTTTAATTTAAATTATTATGATAATAATATCTATTTAAAAAAATCCCCTTAATTGAAAGTATGTATTTAAATAAAATAGATATGAGTTTAGTTTATTCATATCAGGATAGATATGAAAATGTAGGCTTTGGCAAGGGAATGAAGCCCAATTATTATAATAAATTAGTTATTAATAATGGTGTGTATAAAATTATTGGAAGTGATGGCAGAGTAGATGAATATGAAATAAGCCAGTATAATAAGAAAACTGACCAAATTCTAGAGGAAATATATGATGAAAATGAGGATGATACCCATTATGTCTTAACCGATAAATATAAAAAAATAGATTAGAATATTATGATAATTGGACCTATCCAAATATAGTAACTAAGGAAAGAAAAAAACAATAACAGTAGATTTTGATTATGGAGAAATAAGAAATAATTATGATGATAAGCTAGTGTTAGTTAAAGAAAAATAATTTAATTAAACAAATAATCTATAAATATAAGAATGAAGCTAAAAGAGATGTGTTGTTAAATTATAGTGGTGAATATTTAAGTGAAATTATTTATCGAGAAAAATAATAATGAAATAGGTAGAGTTAAATTAGAATATCTAACAAATAAAAATAACAATTAGAGATGTTTATTTAAATGAAGAAGTAAGTGTTAAGCTAAATAATGATAAGATAGAAGAAATAATTGAATATGGTAATAAAAACTAAAGTAGTGTATGATGGATGTATCACTAGAGTAATAGATAATAATGATGAAATAGAAATAACCTATGATGATAAAAAAATATTGTATTGTTTGAAAAAAATAAATATGGTGATATTTCCTATACTAAATATAATGATAACGAGGTTATTGAATATAGTACTCAAATTAATCTAAATGATAATAAAAAAAGAATTAAAAATTAAATGAATTTAGTAATGAAGGGGTAAATATAACTAAGGAAAATGATTATTATGTTGTAAAGACAGCAGGTAATAGTGTTAATAAATTAAGCTATAAAATAAACACAAATGGTGTAGCTAGTGATGATTTAACATTAATGGCCTTAGTTAGATTAAATAAAAAGCTTGAATGAATTTAGTAATGTAATAGTAGATTTAAGAGCGGATGGATTATCAAGAAATATAGTAAGAAAAAGAGAATATGATGGTAATTATGAGCTATTAGCTGTGGGAATAAGTGCGAAGAGTAGCTATTCTTATATAGAAATAGAATTAACGCTTGTAGGAGAGGTAGATTTAAAAATTAAGGATATTTATCTTTTTAATAAGAATCTAGGAAGCTTTTATACATATGATAAGGCCAATAATTTAATAGATAGCTTGGGTAAGAAAAAGTGAAACAAAGGAATATAATATTGATAATTTAATAACTAAAAAAATATTGATGAAACCGGAGCGTTAAATGAATATAGCTATGATAGCTTAGGTCATCTGTTAAAACAAAAAATGCCTTATGGAGTAATAAGTGAAAATGAATATGATTCCAAAGGAAATATCACAAAAAGTAGTGTTAATGGAATCGTAAGAAAAAAATGAATATGATAAATTAGGATTATATAAAAACTAAGGAAATAGATGAATTTAATAAGGAAATAAAAATATATTTTTATGATAGCTATGGTAAGATCATAAGAGTAGAGGATTCATTAAAGAGCTTAGAATATAACTATAATTTAGATAACACGATAAATTACCTAAAAATTAGGAGAAAAATGTTGTAAGCTATGGCTATGATAATTATAAAAAGAATAAATAAGATTATTAATAAGAATGGTAGTATTTATGATTTTAATTATGATGAATATAATAATATAACTAGTATTAAATTAAATAATCAAGAAATATATAAATATAGCTATGATGAATTAGGAAATATTATAGCACAAGAGTTAGGAACTAATAAATATAGCTTCAGCTATGATAGTAATAATAATTTAAGTAAGGTATATTATAATGGTAGCTTAGAATATGAATATGTGTATAATAATAAAAAAATGAATTAATAAAGGTATTAGATAATCAAGGTAATGTAGTAGAAGAAAAATACAATAACTGATGAGGGAGTAAATAATAAGAATAGTGATTATGAGCTAAATTATTATAAGGATAATTTAGGGGATATTAATATAGTAGATATTAAAACAAGTGAAAAATAGAATAATTAGCTATTATGATGGCATAAATAGATCAAAGGCCTCAAATCCTGATTCATTAAAGGGAGCATATTATGAAAGCTCATATTTTGTAGGAAATAATATTTTAGAAAATTAAAAAAATAAAAAAAGCTAGAAACCAATTCAAAGCCTAGAGGTAAAAAGAGGGAGTAATAGAATATGTAAGTGTAGATAGTAGTCATAAATTAAGCTATAAGCTAGATGTTAATTGTCCTTATAATTTAGAATGTGGCTTTGTAGGCTTTTGGTTTAAGAGTAGTAATATTTTAAATAATAGCTATTTATTCTCAACAGGAGAAAAAGGGATTTATTGGTATTTATTACAATAATGAAAAAAATCTATTTAGAGGTAATAGATAATAGTGGAGTAAAAATATAGCTTAATAGAATTATCAGGAATTATAAAAAAATAGCTGGAATTATGTAGCGTTAAGCTTTATTAATAGAGAAGATGAAAATTCAGATAATGTTTGTGAATATTTATTAATGCTAAATAATAATTATGATATTTATAGAAAGAAAAAAATCCAAGATTAAATGTAGGACTTGGATTAAATCCAATTTATAATTTAGGTCATAAGAAAAAAAGATAATATTGAAGGTAATTATTTTAATGGTAAAAATTTCCAGTGTATTAATTACTAATAGAAACTACTTAAGATATGATGATATGTTAAAAATATTACAAAAATGAGTAGTGATTATGTAATAGAAAATGAAAAATAATCGAGCTGTAAATTATAGTGGTGTAAATAATATAACAAATAATGAGATTCTTAATATGTTTGAAATATATCCGTTAATGAATAGTATTACCTCAACCTCATTAAAAAAGCCACTTGCCTTTGATTTAAGAGAGGTATCAGGTTATGATAAGGATAGAAGCTTTAATTATGAAGAGGATATAAATAGCTATGCCTTTGTAAGTGATGGAAATGTCTTAAAATTAAAACAAGCTTATCAGAAATAGGAACAATCGGAATAAGTGTAAAAACTAAGGTAGTAAGAGATAAAGGCTATTTATATGAAGCTTTGGATTCAAGTGGAAGATTATTAGGCTTATATAAGGATAATGAAAATAAATTAGTGATAGATTATAATGGAAAAAAATAATTAGGACAAGCCTAACATTAAGCTTAAATAATTGGCATAATGTAATATTATCATATAAAACTGATGTGACAAGCCAGTCGAAACAATATTATCAAATGACATTTAGAATAAGATTAGATGATAAAGAAGAAATTCATATTGTAAATACTAATTTTAGATATAGCTATTTTACATTATCAATAGGTAGAAGATTTACATCTGAAACCGATATTACAAATTTAGGAGTAGTAGATGATTATAAGGCATTATATGGAAATGTAAGAATGTTATGTATGAGGGCATCATATTGTGAGGATATAACTATTAATAAATTAAATGAAGCAATGAATTTAATAGGAAAAAAAGTACAGGCTATGATACCTTAGGAAGAGTTGTAGATAAAGAAGTATATAATGGTAAAGAAATAGTATTAAGAAATGAATATGAATATAATCAAACAAGAATTACAAATGAACAGATAAGAGGCTTAGATTTTGAATTAAATAGAAGCTATAGCTATGATGAATTAGGAGATATCATTAAAATAAATGATGATAAATTTGGAAGTCATGAATATAGCTACAATAAGGAAGGCTTCTTAATTAAAGAAGATGATATAAGCTATACTTATGATGATAATGGTAATATTTTAACCTTTGGAGCCTTAGAATTTAGCTATGATTCTGTAATAAAGGATAGATTAAAGGCAGTAGGAGGATACGAAATAACCTATGATAGTAGTAATAATCCAATAGCTTATGATGAGAATACCTATACCTATAAGGGAAGAAAGCTAATAAAATATGATAATATTGAGGATCATTATGAATATAAATATAATCATAAGGGCTTAAGAATTGAAAAAAAGAAATAGTGAAGGCTTAGTAATAAAAATATATTTATGTAAATGATCAATTAGTAGAGGAACAAAGAAATAACGCCTTAATAGATTATTTATATGATGAGGAACAAAGCTTATATGGATTTATCTTAAATAAGAGTACTAAATATTATTATATAAGAGATATTAACAAAAATATTTTAGGAATAGTTGATAATAGTGGTAAGCTTATGGTATCATATAAGTATGATAGCTATGGTAACATAAAACAAATAAGTGGAGATTTAAGCTTAGGCAAATTAAATCCATTTAGATATAAGGGCTATTATTATGATAATGAATCAGGAATGTATTATTGTAAGAGTAGATATTATGTAGCATATTGGCGCAGATGGCTAAATATGGATAGAATAGAATATTTAGATAATACCAATATAGGTAATATCAATTTATTTAGCTATTGTAACAACAATCCTATAATGATGATTGATGATAAGGGAAATTTCTTTTTTAGTGCTTTAATTATAGGTGCACTTGTTGGGGCGGCAGTTGGTGCAGGAACTAGTGCAATTTCGCAAGGAATAACTAATGGTTGGAAAAATATTAATGTATATCAAGTGCTTTTTGATGCTGGATGCGGTGCAATTAGTGGAGCATTATCAGCAAGTGGTATTGGTCGTATTGGTTCAACAATTGCATCTGGAATAATTGGTTTTGGTGAAAGTGTTGGCAGTGATCTAATAGCATCTGGTGGAAAAAAATGAATTCAATTAATTGGGGAAAGGCTATTATAATGGGTAGTATTAATGCTGGAATTGGTTATTTATTGGGAGCAGGTTCACAAAATTCAACTGAAGTTGGAAAGGAACTTATAAAAATAAAGATCTGAATAAATCATTTGGTGTTTTATTTACTGCAATTAACAAAAATATATCCGGAGAAATGTCTAATAGAGGTTTAGCTGGTGTATTTAATTTACACTGTAGACAGTTTATTGATGCTGTAGCTGATGCCTTACCAAGTACTATTGCTAAACTTACAACAAAAAAATTTAGGAATGATGACTGTTTCTACAATTGGAACAAATGTTATTTCTAATATTATTAATTATTTAGTTTAAAGTTTTAAAAATTATTAATATTTAAAAGGGTGAAAAAAACTAATGAGTATGTCAAAAGATATTTTTTTAATGGTAAAAATAAAAAAAGAACAAATAAATATGATGAAATTCACATTATTTTTTTCGCCCCATTTGTTTTTTTCTCTTAATTGGAGTTGGCAGTACAATTATTTTATTATTTCCATATGATTGGACTATTTTACCTTATATTATATTTATAATTTTTTTGCTTGTTATGGATATTTATCAGCATTTTTTTATATCCAATGATTTCATTAATGGTAATTAGAAGTTATCCTAAGTATGAAAAAAATAGCACATATTCTAGTAAAGAAAGAAATGTTTGTTAAAGAAAATGAATTACAATTTTCGAATATACGACAATATAGCTCAAAAAGAATTACGAAATTATTTTTTTTGCAACTTGTGCCACGCAAACCAATTCAAGAGATTATTTTACAGCATATATATTCTGTTTATATTTGTGGATATTTAAGGAAAAGAAAAAGACGAACTTACATTATTTCAATGGGCTACTATTGTTTTGAAATTTTGGGAAGGAAAAAAAGGTTGCTATATTTGAAGGCTTAAAAAGAATTATCCACATCTGAATATGAAGAAAAAAATTATTAACAATTGCATTAAAGGATTTAAGAAAATATGGCTATATTTTTTTGATAGAACGATAAAAATTTTATAATATCAATGATCCGCGTGGTAAAGATAAACCAAATGTTCCATTTGATGAAATAATTAATTTGCCTATTATATATAAAAAAAGGGGATATTTTGAGATTTAAAAAAACGATAATGATTATTTTTTTTAATATTATCTGTACCAACAATAATAAAAAGAAATGTCAACTGACAATTATTATTATCATTGTGCCAAAAATAGATAAGTATAATCATTTTGATTGTAATGTAAATTTAAATATATGCGTAGTTAATAAGATAGATGAAAAATACATTATCAGATGATACTAAAAAAGGTAATCAAAAAGTATAATAGACAATATAAATTAGCATTAATTTGTTCAAGATGCGTATTAATTATACTTATATGCATATGTTTAAGCATCAGCAATGTCAACTTCATTAGGACTTGGATACGATGCATTTGCAAGTGCTTATAAAAAAAGGAAAGGAAAACAAGCTGGTTATGACTTTGTATGAAAAAAAGCTTATTAATGATGTGTATATAAACTTGAAAAATTTTTGGCTTGTTGGATTTTTTTACTTAGCCATTATAGTAATTATTATTGCAACAAATAGTGAGGGCTTTGATGCGATTATTGTAATGTCTCTTTGTATAATTTTTGATATCTATCTTGCCAATTATATATCAAACACAAAAATTATATTACATATTATAATGAAAAATGAAATTGTGCAAAAAAAGATGGATTAAATTTAGAAAATGTCTTAAATTAAAAAAAGATAAAGATTAATGAGATAAATATAATCCTATTTTTTTCCAAATTTAATTATTGTAAGTGATAAAGATGAAACTTCTTTTTAAAGAGATTATAAAAAAATACTGAATGAAAAAAATTATACTATTAAATTACAGAGAATTTTTAAAAAAATGAAATTTGTTTTGATATATATAGAGATCAAAAGGATCTTAAGGATTTTTGCAAAAAAACTAATGCTAGGAAAAATTCTAATAACAAATCAAAGACGAGATATTCAGTTATTCAATAAGTATATCACTAATTAAATAAAAATAGGACATAATATCAATTTGATGTTATGTCCTTTTTAATTGTTGATAATGATGGTAAGCTTATGGTATCATATAAGTATGATAGCTATGGTAACATAAAACAAATAAGTGGAGACTTAAGCTTAGGCAAATTAAATCCATTTAGATATAAGGGCTATTATTATGATAATGAATCAGGAATGTATTATTGTAAGAGTAGATATTATGTAGCATATTGGCGCAGATGGCTAAATATGGATAGAATAGAATATTTAGATAATACCAATATAGGTAATATCAATCTATTTAGTTATTGTAATAACAATCCTATAATGATGATTGATGATAAGGGAAATATGCCTAAATGGGCTAAAAAAATTTCATAATTGGTGGAGCTATAATTGCAGCATTAGCAGTTGCAACAGTTGTTACCGCTGGAATTGCTGGAGTTGGAGTAGGAGCAGCATTTGGTGCTGGTTTCACGGGAACTGCAATTGGCTCTGGAGCTTCAGGATTGGCCGCTACAGTTGCTGGAAGTGCATTTGCTGGTGCTAAAGTGGGAGGGATAACATCAATGTTAGCTTCAGGAGTTATGACTGCAGCAACTGGTGGAGGTCTTGAACAAGTTCTAGTTCATCATTTATGTTTGGTTCTATTTTAGGCGCATTCTCAGGTGGCATTAATCAAGTTTCTTTTTCATCTAATCATTCTATAAATGTTGGATATCATATGGCTGCAAATTGTGTAGGATCTTTAGGAACTTATCTTTGGCAAACTGCTTATATGGATGGAAATTTAAAAAAATATATCAATTGGTGGATTGTTAATAAGTGCAGTTGGTGGAGCTAGTGCAGGATATTTAGATAATTCTGTTGCTAGATCAGGCTTTTTACAATTATATTTCGAATCAAGGCGCATATTTTTTTGATTTTGTAAGAAAAGCGAAAAAATTATTTCAATGGGGATAAGATATGAAAAAAATAGTTGGAAATTTTATTATTATGAATTTATTATTAATTTCACAATGCTGATGTTTATATTTTTTTAAATGTTGCTTTATATGTAAAAAAATGGAAAGAGCCAGTATATAATTGGAATAGTTTTAGGACTTTTTATATTTGATTTTTTTAAACATTTTACTTTTTAATTATTAAAAAGAGATTATTGTCAAGGGTAATTATTTCCAATGATAGAATAATTTCTTACTACAAAAAAAGAATTTCGTCATATATATATATTAATGAAATAAAAATTTGTATTTATAAATAAGAATACAATTTACTTTTTGTAAAAATCTTTCCAGATATTTATAATGCTAGAAATTTAAATAAGACATTAACGTCTAAAGAAACAATCTATTTTGAATATGATTTTAAAGAATTATATAACATATTATTATCTGCTAGAGTAGATACTATATATACAAAAAAACAGCCATTTTTTTAAAATGAAAAAAATGTGAAAAATAGTTAAAAATTTAATTAATTTGTTTTTATAAAATTGGACATAATATCAATTTGATGTTATGTCCTTTTAACTATTGCTTATAAAATATTTTATGAATAGTTGATAATAGTGGTAAGCATATGGTATCATATAAGTATGATAGCTATGGTAACATAAAAACAAATAAGTGGAGACTTAAGCTTAGGTAATTTAAATCCATTTAGATATAAGGGCTATTATTATGATAATGAATCAGGAATGTATTATTGTAAGAGTAGATATTATGTAGCATATTGGTTGCTATGGCTAAATAGGGATGGAATATTTAGAAAATACCAATATAGGTAATAACAGTACTGTAATGATAATTATGACATTTGTCTTGTGTGTAATTGGGAAAGTGATTCCTGTGAAAAAAATAATCCTGATAGTTATGGTGGAGCTAACCTTATTTTTTTAAATAAGACTAGACAAGCATGACAAAATTTCTAAATTTTAAGTAAAGATAATATAGTAAAAGACCATTAGATTTGTACCTAATGGTCTTTTTATTAAATGTTTGGAGGATTAATCGTTTTTCTTTGACTGGTAGGGATAATAATAATTAATTTCCTCATCAAAGGTTACATAATTTAAATAAATAGTAAGTAGAATGTAACGCATATTGTTTGTTGGATCACTTATAATGATATGATCTTTGCCTGCAGCTTCAAGCTTACCTTTGAATATTTTTGATCCCCATTGTGAATTTTCAAAATTCATATAAACAGAAACAGTTTTACCAAGATTTAAGCGTAGGATGTTTTCGATATAGCTTTGTTCATTGGTGTCAACACTTTGATCGGGATAATTAGATGCGTTTTGATAATAAGGCTGTGGCATCATACAGCCATAAAGTGGTGGATACGGATAATAATTCATAATAATCTCCTTATTAATAACAATTTTTCACTATCTAGGGGAGCGTAAAAAGCAGTGGTTTTTTTATATTTTCCTGAATTCCATTGGTCCCACCATTTAGCTCTACATTGTTCACCTTTGGGATTATAAAACCAGAGGGCTTTAGTGGCGGGAGCTACTCTTTCACCATTTATTACTCTTTTTGGCTAGCTTTTTTTATCTATTTCTCTTGCCGCTTGATAGAAATAGCCCTTATGAGTTGCTTCAAAGCCACCAGGATTTTGAAAAACCATTTTTTCTATAGTATTTATCTTTTTGAAATCTAGGCAATTTGCCCTTACACGATTAATACCTACATTGCCTACTAGTAACATTCCCTTTTGACCTTCGCCTTCAGCTTCAGCTCGCATTAATCTTGCAAGAAGTGCAACCTCCTTTTCATTATAGGAAACAACTGCCATACAATCACCTCTATTTAATGATATTAAATTATGATAAAAAAATTATTACTTGAATTGACTATAATTTATATATATGATAAGATTATAAGATAGTGAGGAATATAAAAGTGAATAAAAAAAGATTATTTTTTTTAATGACAATTTTTTTATTATGATATTATCATTAGCTAGTTGTAAAAAAAGCTTTTTATTCTGAATATAAGGATGCTTATGATTTAGCGGCTGATAATGTTTATGAAGAAATTAGTATAGATGATTTTTTTATAATAAATTGGAGAACAAAGATAGCTTTATTGTTTATTATGGTCAAAAAGGAATGTATTAATTGCTTAATGAATGTTGGCTTTTTGATAAAAATGCAAAGAAGCTTGGTATTGAAAAAATTTATTATTTACGTTCTAAAATATTAGATGCTAATGGTGATGAAAAAAGAGTACAAACCTTACAGGCAAGGGTTGGCTTTGATAATGATAATTCACCTGATGCATCACCAAGATTATGGGCTTTTATTGATGGTATTTATAATAAAGGAATGGCAAACTTTGTTACAAAAGACGATGAGCTATATGATAATGCATCATATAAATTAATGGCTTATTATTTAGATATAATTCAAAAATAGGATGTGATTTTATGTTCGAAAAATTGCCTAGATGCAAGGTTTTTAGGGATCCTCTATATGGATATATAAGGGTTGAATATAAGCTTATTGCCAAGCTTATTGATACTAAAGAGGTTCAAAGATTAAGAAGAATTCGCCAGCTAAGTGGTGTTAGTATGGTGTTCCAAACTGCTGAGCATTCAAGATTTACTCATAGCCTTGGTGCTTATCAAATGGCAAATTTAGTTTTGGAAAATGTAAGTGGTGCTGAAAATTTATCAGAATATGAAAAAATCTTATTTTTATGCTCGGCTTTACTTCATGATATTGGTCATGGACCTTATTCTCATGCTTTTGAAACAGTTATGAAGGTATCACATGAGGAAATGACGGCTAGACTAATATTATCAAAATATAGCGAGGTTAATATGATATTAAATGAAGAGAATGAAGCTCTTGCCTCTGATATTGCTTCAATTATTCTTCATAAGGGTAAGTTTACAGTTATCGAATCCTTAGTATCATCTCAGCTAGATGTTGATAGAATGGATTATTTATCAAGAGATGCTTATTTTACAGGAGCAGCCTATGGTGTAATCGACAAGGAAAGATTATTAAGATGTATGCTTATTAAGGATAATAAGGTATATGTAAGAGCTAGTGGAGTTCATTCTGTTGAATCATATATAATGAGTAGATATCATATGTATTGGCAGGTTTATTTTTCATCCTGTTGTTAGAGCATATGAGGTTATTTTTAGAGAGTATTTATAAAAAGAATTAAGGATTTAACTGAGAATGGCATATATGTTGATGCTTCAGTTTCATCATTTTTTTAAATGCAATTAGTGATGATATTGATATAAGAGAATATGTTAATTTGGATGATGCCTATGTTAATGGCTTCATTAAGCAGTTAACTGCATCTTCTGATCCTATTTTAAAGGAATTAAGTATTGATTTTATGAATAGACATCTTTTTAAATATATTGATATTAATAAGGATCAGGATCAGGCTGAGCTTCTTAAAAATTGAAGAAAAAAATACAAAAAAATAAAGAAAAATTCTCGTTACTATTATTATGAGATTTCTATCACAATTAGTGCTTATTTGGAAACTAATTCATCACTTCCCTTAGATATAAATGAAATCACAATTTTATTACCAAATGGTGAAGCAATGCCTTTGGAGGAATATTCACCTATTATTAAGGGCTTAATTCAAACATCAATAAAAAAGCACAAGAATTTTTTTATCATGAGGATTAATAATGAAAAAAATATAGGAAGCATACAAAAATATTAATAGGATACTGAAAGAGAATGAATTGTTTGCAAAAAAGAAATTTGGTCAAAAATTTCTTAGTTGATCAAAAATATTTTGCAAAAGAATTGTTGAGGTATCTGAAATTAATTCTAATGTTAATGTTATTGAAATTGGGCCAGGTCTTGGTTCCTTGACAGAATATCTTTGCCAAAAAAAGCTAATAAGGTTTTGTGCTATGAAATAGATCAGGATATGATAGATTTACTTGAAAAGAATTTAGAATATGATAATTATCAAATTCTTCATAAGGATATTTTAAAGGCTAATGTTAATGAAGATATTGTCACATATTTTGATGATAAGCCTGTTTTTTTAGTAGCTAACTTACCTTATTATATTACAACGCCTATTATCTTAAAGCTACTCGAGGAGACTAATAGAATAAAAAAATATACAATGATGATGCAATATGAGGTAGCTATGCGTATTACTAGTAAGCCTAATGTTAAAGATTATAATGCTTTATCGATTCTTATTGCTTATAAGGCTATGGCAACCAAGGCTTTAGATGTACCAAGAACGGTGTTTATTCCTGCACCAAATGTTGATAGTGCTGTTGTAGTTTTAGATTTATATGATAAGCCTCGTGTAATTGTTAAGAATGAGGATTTCTTTTTTTAAAAGCTTATTAAAGGATGCTTTTTGCTCACAGAAGAAAAAAACCTTAATTAATAACTTGATGCAAATGAATATACCTAAGGAAAAAAACTCTTTTAGCCTTAGAGAAAATGAATTTAGATAAGGCAATAAGAAGTGAAGCCTTAAGTATTGAGGAGTTTGCAAGACTTAGTGATATATTATTAGAAATGGAAGTATAGAAGATGTTTTTTTAGATTTAAATATGAGCTTATGGTATAGCTGGATTTTATGTTTAGTTTTATTAGTTGTTGGTATTTTTTTATTAGTAAAGTGTTCTGATATTTTTGTTGGTGGTTCGGCATCAATTGCTAGAAAGATGAAAATATCACCAATGATTATTGGACTTACTGTCGTAGCCTTTGGTACAAGCTGTCCTGAGCTTGCGGTATCAGTTAGTGATTCAATTACCTGTTTAATTAAGGGTGGTAATGCTAATGTGGCAATGGGAAATATTGTAGGCTCAAATACTTGTAATTTATTAATTGTTTTAGGCTTTAGTGCGGTATTTACACCTATTGTTATTAAAAGAAGTGTTTGTAAAAAGGAATATCCTATTTTAATTTTTAGTTTCCGTGGTATTTACAATATTTACGCTTTTGTTTGGTTTAAATGTTAATGGTGTTAAAACCTTTGCGATATTAAGAATAGAAGGTATTATTTTAGTTATTGGTATTATTCTTTATGTTTGGTATTTAGTTTATGATGCTAAAAAAAGCAAATAAAGAAAGGGTTAGTTGATGAAAAATAATACTGATGAAGAAATAAAGGAAATGAAAAATATCAAAGTCAATTCTTTATATAATCCTTGGAGCAATTGGAATTGTCTTAGGTGGAGAAGCTGTTGTTTTTGGTTCGAAAAATATTGCTTATGGTATTGGCGATTTAGCTTCTTTAAATAAAGATTTAGTTGAATCTTTTAGTTGGTCTTACTATTGTGGCTGTTGGTACCTCTCTTCCAGAGCTTGTTACCTCAGTAGTTGCTGCTAAAAAAAGGGTGAAAATGAAATTGCTCTTGGCAATGTAATTGGATCTAATATATTTAATATTTTATTTGTAATTGGTATTGCTGCCGCTGTAAATCCACTTACTGTTGGTAATCAAATTTGGATTGATATGGTTATTATGCTTGCTGCTACCTTGGTTGTATTTATTTTTGCTTTAATTGGTAAAATAAATAAAATTGGTGGTTTAACGCTTTTAATTTTATATTTAATTTATTTAGGTTATTTAATTTTAAGAACAGTTAATCAAGCTAATTCTAATATCTATATGATAGTATTATTTAGTTTATATGCTATTTCATTTATTCTAGTAGTGATTTTTTTGCCTTAATAAGGAAGAAAAAAAGAATAGAAAAAAACAGGTTTATTCTAAAAATGAGTAAGCCTGTTTTCTTTTTATAGTGTATTTAATTACTTAACAATTACACCAGTAACTGTTCCAGATAATAAGCCAGCATTAGCCTCATCTGTATCAACATGCATTGCTAAAGCATATTTTGGAGATACACGAACAACTGTATCACCAAATGTTAGGTTTCTACCAGTTTCATTTAAAACCTTAACTTCAACGATTTGACCATTCTCAACACCAAACTCTTTAGCATCCTCTGGAGTCATATGAATGTGACGCTTTGCAGCAATAACACCCTCAGCAAGCTCAACTTCGCCAGCTGGACCAACTAGCTTACAAGGTGCAGAACCTTTAATATCTCCTGATTCTCTTACTGGAGCGACAACACCTAATGTTCTAGCCTCAGTTAAAGAAACCTCAACCTGATTATGATCACGACAAGGTCCTAAAATTGAACACTTTAAGCTTCCCTTTGGACCAACAACCTCAACCTTTTGATTAGAAGCAAATTGTCCTGGTTGAGATAACATTTTCTTAACCTCTAATTGAGCTCCTTCACCAAATAATTTTTTTCTAATACTTCTTGAGTAACATGTACGTGTCTAGCACTTGTTTCAATAATAATTTCCTTCATTTTACAAAAATCCTTTCGTTTTTTTATCATCTACATTATACCACAATTTTTTTAATTGTGTTATATTTTTTTAGTTAAAAAAATTAGGTAATTATTATACTTGTCTAGAGAATGAAAAAAACTGGCTCATAAAAATAATTTGGTGGTATAATGAAAAATAGGAGATTGTGTTGTACGAATTTCTCATAATAAAGATATCATTTTTAGAATATACGATATAAGAAACGATATTGCTACCTTAGTTGGAATATATGTTAGACTTATTGCTGATGCTAAATTAGAAGATTTAGAGGTAATTGATGACGAAATATTATTACGTGCAGAGGATGAAGAATATAGCTATTATAATAATATTGTTTCAAGTATTAAAAAGAGATTCAAGAGAGGTTAATGGTAAGGTACTTCATTTAGATAGTGATGTTAGTTATTTAAGAAAAATGTCTGCAATTTTATAAGGATAATAACATTTATGCTTATGGTGTATGTTATAAGGAAGAACAAATGGCTGATAATATAAATGATTTGGTTTTTAAAAAAATAAGACCAGATGTAATTGTAATTACTGGTCATGATTCGTATAATCGTAAGGGCTTAGATGATTTAGATAATTATTCTCATACCTCTGATTATATAAAAACAATAAAAAAGGTTAGAGAGCAGTTTTCTTTAGATGATATTTTTATTTATGCTGGGGCGTGTGGCTCTAACTTTGAAGCTTTAATTGCTAGTGGAGCCAATTTTTGCTTCAAGTGTTAATAGAGATAATATTGATGCTTATGATCCAGCAATCGTTGCTTATATTGCCGCAACAACAAGAATTACCAATCTTATTAGCTTAGATAAATTTAAAAAAATTATCCAAAAAGTGCCAATAAGGTTGTTGGAGGAATTGATTCCTATGGCAAAAATGCGAGTAGTTATATAAGGAGAATTATATTTATGATTGAAAGAGCTTATGCTAAAAATTAATTTAGCCTTAGAGGTAGGAAATAAAAAGACCTGATGGCTTTCATAATGTTAAAACATTGATGGTTCCTATTGATTTATATGATGAACTAGAATTTATTGAAATACCAAGTGGTATTGAATTAGAATCTAATATTGATATCAATGATAATTTTGTTTATAAGGCCGCCAAGCTCTTTTTTTGACAAATATAATATCAATGATAAAGGAATAAGAATTAAGCTTAAGAAGAATATTCCTCTTGCCTCTGGGATGGCTGGTGGAAGCAGTGATGCTTCTGCCTGTCTAAGAGGCTTAAATAAAATTTTTGGTTTAAATAGACCTTTGGAGGAGCTTGCTACCATTAGTAGTATATTAGGATCTGATATGCCATACTGTGTTTATCAAAGACCAAGCATATGTGAAGGACGTGGTGAAATTGTTAAGGTTTTAAATGGTCTTAGCTATAAGCCTATACCTATTACCTTATTATTTTATGACTTTGGTTTGAGTACAAAGGAAGTTTATAAAAAAATTATCAATGTTTAGGTATAAACAAAGATAATAATTATAAAAAAATTATAAAGGGCTTAACTGAGAATAATATTCCTTTAATTAATGAAGGAATATTTAATGATTTAGAGGATGTATCATTAAAATTAGAGGATAAGCTTTTTAAAAAAAGTAAAGAAATAATAAAAAGCTTTAGGGTATATTAGCTTTCAAAGTGGAAGCGGACCAACAAGATTCATTTTAGGCAATGCGGATATTAAAATAGAAAATGTTAGAACCTTTAAAACTAACATTTTATGTAGTGTTATGTAATTTATAAATAAAATGTTACATTTTGTTATTAAAAACGTTTTCTTAAATGATAGTAGTATTTTTAAAAAAAGTAAGAATTTTTGTTATAATATATTTAAATGATTATAAAAAAGAATAAAGGAGTCACTTTTTATCATGTCTATTTTAGAGGGTAAGAAGGTAAAATTATTTGCATTAGGATCTAATCGTCCTTTAGCAGAAGAAATTGCAAGCGCTATTGGTGTTCAGCTTGCGGATTGTCAGGTTTCACATTTTGCAGATGGAGAAATTAATGTTAGCATTAATGAAACAGTAAGAGGACATCATGTTTTCGTTATTCAACCAACATCAGCTCCAGTAAATGATAATTTAATGGAATTATTAATTATGTGTGATGCATTAAAAAGAGCATCAGCTAAAAACTATTAATTTAGTTATTCCTTATTATGGCTATAGCCGTCAGGATCGTAAGGCTAAGAGTCGTCAACCAATTTCTGCTAAATTAGTTGCTGATTTATTACAAACTGCTGGTGCAGATAGAGTTATTTGTATGGATATTCATGCAGCTCAAATTCAAGGATTCTTTAATATCCCATTTGATAATTTTATGGGATTGCCAATTTTAGTTAATTATTTCTTAGACAAGCATTTAGAAAATGTTACAGTTGTTTCACCAGATCATGGTGGAGTTACACGTGCTAGAGAATTTGCTAAGGTATTAGAGGCACCTATTGCCATTATTGATAAACGTCGTCCTGAACCAAATAAAGCTGAGGTTATGAACATTATTGGTGAGGTTAAGGATAGAGTATGTATTGTTGTTGATGATATGGTTGATACTGCTGGTACTCTAACTATTGGTGCTGAAGCTTTAATTAAGGCAGGAGCAACTGCTGTATATGCATGTTGTACACATGGTGTATTATCAGGACCTGCTATTGAAAGAATTAAGAATTCTGCCCTTAAAGAGGTTGTAATTACTAATACTATTCTTCTTCCTGAGGAAAAGAAGATTGATAAAATTAAGGTTTTATCAGTAGGTTCTTTATTAGGACATGGTATTTTACGTATATTAGGTGATGAGCCATTATCTGGTTTATTCACATATAGCTATGATAAGAGTAAAAGAGAATTATTATAAATGAAATTAATTGTTGGACTTGGTAATCCTACTAAGGAATATGAAGGTACAAGGCATAATACAGGCTTTATTTGCCTAGATTATATTGCAGCTAAATATAATGCTAGCTTTTCATTAGATACAAGCTTAAAATGTGTTTTAGCTCGTATTAATGTTGATGGCTTTAAGGCTATTTTAATGAAGCCTATGACCTATATGAATTTATCAGGTGAAGCAGTACTTGCGGTGTGCAATTATTATAAGATTCCTCTTGAGGATATAATTGTAATTTCTGATGATCTTGATTCTCATCCTGGTCGTGTAAGACTTCGTGATAGTGGTTCAGCTGGTGGTCATAATGGTTTAAAGAATATTGCCATTCATATTCATAGTGAAAATTTTAAAAGAATTAAAAATAGGAATTGGAAGAAGTAGTGTGATTCCTGTTGTTGATTATGTTTTACAAAAATTTCCTGAATCTGAGCTTGCATTAATAAATGAAGCTAAGGAACAAGCTTATTTAGCTGTTAATGATTTTATTCATGAAGTTGATTTTTTTATAAGATTGCATCTAAATATTCAAAAGAAATAAAGGAGATTTCTCCTTTTTTTTCTTGAAATATGTATATTATTGTGATATTATTTTTAAATAAAGAAAATAAGCCTTAAAAATAGTTCAGAGAAACTAAAGGATTTATTATTTACGTTTTTTTATGCTGACTATTTTATAGTCAGTTTTTTTCTTTAGAAATATAAGAAAGAGAGAGAATATAAAAATTTAATATGGAACAAAAATAAGATGGTTATTGATGTAGAAGAAAGTCCAAAACGTAAAAGAGATTGGTTCTTATTTGGTATTCAGCATGTTTTAGCAATGCTTGTTGCCTGTATTACAGTACCTTTGTTAACAGGGCTTCCTTTAGGAGCGACAATCGTTGCTGCTGGTGTAGGAACATTAATTTATGTTTTTGCCACTAAAAAGAAATCACCAGTATTTCTTAGTAGCTCATTTGCTTATTTATCACCTATGTTTAGTGCTTTAACCCTTGGTGGTGTTAAAAATGCACTTGAGCCTATTACACCTAATTATATTGCTGTAATAGTTGGTATGCTACTTGTTGGTGTTATTTATGTTGTTATTGCTCTTATTATTAAGAAGACTAGTACAGCGTGGTTAAATAAGCTATTACCTCCTGTAGTTATTGGACCAATCATTATGGTAATTGGTTTAAGCCTTGCTACTAGTGCTGTAAGCAATGTTACAGGTGGAACAGCAGCAATTAAAACTGCTACGGAAAATATCGATTGGCGTTATACCTTTGTAAGTGTGCTTGTTGGTCTTGTTGCTTGTGTAACAACTGCTCTTGCAGCTCATTATGGTAAGAAAACAATTAAGCTTATACCTTTTGTTATTGGTATGGTAGGTGCTTATTTATTTGCTGTTATTTTAACTTTATTTAGTTATATTGATGGTCTTGAATTTATGCGCGTAATTGATTTTAGCATATTTAAAAAGGACTGGGGTAGTATTGATGCTTGGATTACTACTGATTGGATGTTTAGACGTGCTTGGAATCAAAATAGAATATTTGATGGTTCAACATTTGGAAGTGTTTGCTTATTATTTATCCCTGTTGCTTTAGTAACAATAGCTGAGCATATCGGAGATCATAAGAATTTAAGTAATATTCTTGGTCGAGATTTATTAGGTAAAGAGCCTGGTTTAACTAGAACATTAATTGGTGATGGTGTTGCTACAGCAGTATCTGGCTGTATTTGTGGTGCTGCTAATACAACATATGGTGAAAATGTTGCTGTTATTGGTGTAAGCAAAATTGCTTCTGTTAGTGTAGTAATATTTGCGGCAATTATGTCAATTGTTTTAGGTATGTTTGCACCTCTTACTACTTTGCTTGAAACTATTCCTGCTTGTATTACAGGTGGTGTAAGCCTTATTCTTTATGGCTTTATTGCTTCAAGTGGTGTAAAAATGCTTATAAAGGATCATGTTGATTTTAATGTTACTAAGAATATTATGATTGCTTCAGTTATTCTTGTAGCTGGTATTGGTGGACTTGTATTTGGCTTTGGTGGAACTCCTGAAGCTTATACAGTAAAAAAATAACTTCAACAGCAGTTGCAATGATTTTAGGTATTTTCTTAAATTTAATCTTAAAGGATAAAAAGGAAGATGAAACAGCAGGAGAAGCTGTCGAGTCAAAAGAAGAATAAAAATACCATTAATTGAATAATGGTATAAATATGAGGGCACATTGTGTCCTCTATTTTTTTAGTTTTTATCTTCCTCATCATTGAATGGGTTATCATCAATACCCTCAAGGAAATCCAAGGTATCATCCTTTTTAACTTCTGGAGTTGGTGTAGGTGCAACTGTTTTTTCAGCAGTAGTAAAGCTTTCTTGTGGCTTTTCTGGAGCTGGTGTAGTTGCTGCCTTAACCTCTTCTTTAGCAGGAATGCTAGTTTCCATATATTGAGCCTTATTAACATCACGCCATTTACGATTAGCAATATATGAATCAAAATCCTCAACACTCATAGGCTTAGAATAGAAGTATCCTTGAGCATAGTTAATGTTATGAGCTTTAATGTAGTCAACCATTTCTTGATTTTCTACTCCCTCACAAATTAACTCGTGATCGTAATTCTTTGCATATTCAACAAGTAAAGCAACGAATTTTTCCTTAATGCTTTGTTTAGTATTTTCAGCAAGGAAGCTACGATCTAGCTTGATAATATCAATTGGTGCACGCTCGATATCTGTTAATGCTGTTTCATCTAGGTCAAATCCATCAACAGCTACAAGGAAGCCATAGTCTCTTAATTTTAAAAGGTTATTTTTAACCTGTCCTAAACGATCATAGGCTGTGTATTCACCAACCTCTAGCATGAAGTGGTTTGGTTCAACACCATATTTTTTAACAATATCAATAAATTGTTGTGATAGATGCTGATCAAGTAGCTGTTTAGTAGATAGGTTTAGTGATAGCTTGATATCAAATTCTGGATATTTAGATGATAATGATAAATATTCTTTAACAAGCATTTCAATGCCCCATTCACCAACCCAACGAATATCTCCTGATTGCTCCAAAATAGGAATGAATTTAGCGGGTGAAACAATACCTTGAGTTGGGTGATTCCAACGCATTAGGGCTTCAGCACCAAATATTGTATTCTTATCGATATTAATCATCGGTTGATAGTACAATACGAATTCCTTATTCTTAATAGCTTTCTTAATTTCAAGATAGAATTCGTAATTTTCTTGCTCCTCACTTGATAATGTTGAGTAGTAGGTAGTAAATTTATTTCCACCATCTCTTTTAGAAATATAGGTTGCAAGTTCAAGATTTGTTAATAATTCATTAAATGTTGTACCACAAAGTGGATAGGTTGCACAACCAACACTACATGTTAGATTGATATCAGCAGCAACTGTTACATGATATTCAGTATTAACACTTTCACAAACCTTTTTGGCAATTTTCTCTAGGTAATCCTTATCATTTTTGTATTTTAATGAATATTCAGAATTAATCGTTATTCTATAAAGATATAGATGCATTAAAAGGTAAAACTCTAACAATCTTTAAGGCTACCTGCTTTAGTATTTCATCACAGGCCTTACGACCTAACAATTCATTTAAATCACTAAAGGCATCAAGGTCAACATATAAGAAAGAACAAGCTCCATAAACACCAACCTTGCTGATATATTTAGTTGCGGTTCTTTTTAATTTGAGTTTTTGATAGAGCATCATTTAAAAATAACATTTGATTCCTCAGAATATCTTTTCATATTATGCTTAATTAAGAAGAAGATTCCTACTATCAGCAAAATTGCCACTATAATTGCTAAAATAGTAAAGAACATATAGGTAGTATCACTTATTACTAGCATATTTATTTACTTCCTTTCCTTTTCGTTGTTTTTTTCTCAGGTGCTTTTGGTGATTCAATATTAAGCTTATGAATTAATTCAATGGCTTTATCAAGCTGCATTGCTTTACCAATTAGCCAACCTTGAATTATTCTACAATTCATTTTCTTTAACAAGGCCTTTTTGGGTTTCTGTTTCAACACCTTCACAAATTATATCTAGACCTAAATCATTACCAATCTTACATATATGATCAACCATTGTTAAGGAATATTTATCAGATTCTATTCCATTAGTAAATTCCTTATCAATTTTTTTAATACATCGGCTGGTAATTCCTTTAAATATAATAATGAGGAATAACCAGTACCAAAATCATCTAGGTGAATACTAAAGCCTTGACGCTTTAAGCTATCAAGCTTTTCAAGCATTACATCAAAGTTTTCCATAACGAAGGTTTCAGTAATTTCAATGGCAATGCTTCCAGGCTTAAGCTCATTTTTATTAAATTCGGAGATTATGTCACTAACAAATCCTGCTTGTAATAGCTGGGCAGGTGATACGTTGATAGAAACATGACAGTTATAGGGCTCAAGCTTTTTAGCTGCCTTAAATGATTCTTCAATTACAAATTTACCAATTTCTAGAATAAAGCCGTTATGCTCAGCCATCTCGATGAATATTTGGGGAGATTGTCTAGAATAAAGAGGATTATTCCATCTAATTAAAGCCTCAAAGCTAACAATTCTTTCAGCAAAGATATCATATTGAGGTTGAAAAATACATTTCAAATTCATGCTTATTGATAGCTTCTAGTAGGTCTCGTTCCATTTTATTACTTTCATTAACATAATTTTCGATAGTATAGTCGTAGACAATTATGTCCTTTGTTGCGGTATTCATAGCTCTTTGTAATGAAATGTCTAATTTGTTTTTTGCGTCCTCTAATGAAAGAGTAGCTGGTGAATCCATATGATAAATACCAATTTTTACACGAACGAAGATATGATTGTTTTGAACAAGAAGAGGTGTTTTTAGAGTGAGAATTAATTCGTTACATAGCTCTTGAGCTACTCTTGCCTCATGATGGTGGAAGACAACACAAAATCTGTCAGCATCCATATGGTAAATCTTCATACCTTTGAATTTATCTTCTAGTAATCTTGCAAAAGCAATTAGAATTTGATCGCCAATTCTTCTACCAAATACCTTGTTTGTTTCTCTAAAGCCAACAATATTTATTAAGGCTAATGAAATATATTCAGTTTTGCTTAAATCGAGGATATCCATATAATTAGCTGTTAAGGATAATGAATTATCTAGGTTTGTTAAGGTGTTTTTTTACTTAGCATTTGTAATAAATATTGATTATTGATATATTGCTTAGTATCATCAAAACCAATCAGATAATAACAGCCATGAGAATATATTGAAGCAAGTGATAAATAATAGTCCTGACCATTATGATTGATAGTTGCGATAAAGCTTTGTTCCTTTTTTATACACTGGGTAATTGATGATCCAATCGCTTGAAAATCATTTATACTTTTAACGAAGCTTTCATAATTGAATAAAGCTTTAAACACTTTATTAACAAAAATAATCTTTCCTTTTTTATTTACCTTAATTACAATTGATTTAGCACGATTGTAATTATGCTTATCAATTAAAATTAAACGTGAGGCTTTTTTAAATCCTAGTAAAATAATGAAAAATGATAGTAATAAAACAACAAATGCTCCACTATAGAAAATAAGTGATTGCTGATGAAGCTTATCAGTACCTAAGGTATTTCCAAAGCTATCAATATGATAAGCAAAGAATAAATTATTGTATTCCTTAGAAATAACTATTCCTTTATCTAGCTTAGCTTTGTAGTCATTATAATTTGTGGGATTAATACTAAAAATAATCGGCAATAGTTTTAGTTTTTATAATTTGCTTTGTTTGAATAAAGAATTTCTCCATTTTCATTATATAAGAAGAAGCTTTCATCATTATTATAGGTTGTAAATATTTTTTTCTAATGATACATAGGCAATCGTTTCATCATTTTTTTAATAAATAAATATGATGTAGTATTAGTTGATGTAGTATCTATATTATTATATGGTGTTATTAAATAATTTTTTTATCTTCAAAAAAATATTTGTATTTATATCCTCTAAATAGTTAATATCTGTATCTACATTGTTTTTTTAACGGCATTTAAATAATAATCAATATTTGTATTTGCTTCTATAATCTTCGTTTGCCAAAAATGTTTCAGCCTGAGAAATTGCTGAAGAAGAGGTAATTCCATTTGTAGTTATTAAATAAAAACATAAAGGAAAAAAAGACATATAAAATAATTAAAAAAATAGTGATAAAAATATGAAGCCTTAAATCTTTAAATCTCATAGTCATTCTCCTTAATAATCTTTAATCAATTATACCATAATTTTATTAAAAATCTAAATATAATGTAATAAATTTCACTTATAATTCACGAAGAAAAAAAGAGGAATCCATTTAGGATTCCATCTCAAACTGTTGACAAACAACAGTCTGAGGTTATTAATAAAGAATTAATAATAACAAACAATTTGTTTTTTTACGCATATTAAAAAAATTCCTTCTTTTTTTCATTTAAAAGCGTAAATCTATATTTAAATTTTACCAAAAAAATCTTTTAGTTTCAATAATTTATCTTTTTAAAAATTAAAAGGAATGAGTATATAATTTTATATATGTGAGGTTAAGATATGAAAAAAATCAATTATTTTATTGCAATTATTATGCTCTTATTTGTAATTACGGCTTGTGGTAATAATAAAAAAATTCAATTATTCCATCAAAGACTACTACTATAAAAAGAATCAAGTAGTTCGATAAGTTCTAGTATTTCTTCAAGTATTAATAGTAGTACATCAAGTAGTTCTAACAAAACAGCTAGTACTACTACAATACTAAGTAGCTCAAGTGATTTAAATGTTAGCTATAGTATTAAAGAAATTTTAACAATAGGCTCTACCTTAAATGAAGGAGAGATTGGAATTAAAGTGAATTTTGATGGTATGTATTTGAAGCTTATAACTGATAATATGGATAAGCTAATGCTATTTGCTGATGATAGTGCTTATATAAATGTTAGAGTTAAATCCGGTGATTTTACTACCCATTTAAAAAATAGATATTTAAATTGTTATTACAGTGTGGAAGGTAGTGTAACTAAAAACAATAATCAAATAGAAATAGCTTATGAAAAAATCGAAAATATAACATCAACACCAGAAACATTTGATTTTTGCTAATTTAACGAAAAAAATGTAATAGTATTGGTGAGGTTTATAATGATATTAAAAAAATGTAAGCCTTACCAACAAGAAAAAAATGGTGTAGGCAATATTGTTACCTTTAATGGTGTTGTTATAGCTACTGATCGTTCTGATTCTAATAGTAAGGCAGTTTTATATGATAACAAAAAAATATAATAACTATAATATCAGAAAAAAAGATTTGTGATGGCTTCACAGATCTTGATAAAGGAATTTATTGTTACTGGAATTATATCAATAAAAAAATGGCGCACCTGCGGTATTACTTTTTAGATTTAAAATCAGCTAAAAAAACAATTAATATTGATTATAGCAATGCAAAAAGCAGTTAATCCATCATATTTTTGCAGGTTGGTATCACCTATCAAATAATATGAAAGATCCAGGCTATGATGATTTTTTTCTACTCTTTATTTAGTATCAGGATATATTAATATAGATGATAGTAGAAACAAATGCTTATTATTATGGAATGACTGATAATAGCAATAATACATTATCAGATACAGGAATAAAAAAACATCCATTAAAAGGTATTTATTTAATGAATCATTTAAATGTTGATAGTAGCATATTGTCTAATTATTATATGAATGAAACAAAGGTAAGTATGTATTGCTCATTATATCAATTTGATTCTCAAAATCATGGTTGGAAGGTATTTCCAATTGAAAGTACAATTAAATCAATTTAACAAAAACCTCTATTGGACATTTTATCTAATAGAGGTTTTTTTATGATGTATATATTTTTTTAAAAGGCATTATATATTTTAAATAATAAACATTTTTTTGACTTCAAATAGGTCACTAAGCTTTCATACTCCTTGGGATTGTTTATAATATCTTCAGTTTTAAATGAATATAAAAAGTTCATATTATGTAGGAAATAATATTTTAGAAAATTAAAAAAATAAAAAAAGCTAGTGCCAATTCAAAGCCTAGAGGTAAAAAAAGAGGGAGTAATAGAATATGTAAGTGTAGATAGTAGTCATAAATTAAGCTATAAGTTAGATGTTAATTGTCCTTATAATTTAGAATGTGGCTTTGTAGGCTTTTTGGTTTAAGAGTAGTAATATTTTTAAATAATAGCTATTTATTCTCAACAGGAGAAAAAGGGATTTATTGGTATTTATTACAATAATGAAAAAAATCTATTTAGAGGTAATAGATAATAGTGGAGTAAAAATATAGCTTAATAGAATTATCAGGAATTATAAAAAATAGCTGGAATTATGTAGCGTTAAGCTTTATTAATAGAGAAGATGAAAAATTTAGATGATGCTTGTGAATATTTATTAATGCTAAATAATAATTATGATATTTATAGAAAGAAAAAAATCCAAGATTAAATGTAGGACTTGGATTAAATCCAATTTATAATTTAGGTCATAAGAAAAAAAGATAATATTGAAGGTAATTATTTTAATGGTAAAAATTTCCAGTGTATTAATTACTAATAGAAACTACTTAAGATATGATGATATGTTAAAAATATTACAAAATGAGTAGTGATTATGTAATAGAAAATGAAAATAATCGAGCTGTAAATTATAGTGGTGTAAATAATATAACAAATAATGAGATTCTTAATATGTTTGAAATATATCCGTTAATGAATAGTATTACCTCAACCTCATTAAAAAAAGCCACTTGCCTTTTGATTTAAGAGAGGTATCAGGCTATGATAAGGATAGAAGCTTTAATTATGAAGAGGATATAAATAGCTATGCCTTTGTAAGTGATGGAAATGTCTTAAAATATAAAACAAGCTTATCAGAAATAGGAAACAATTGGAATAAGTGTAAAAAAACTAAGGTAGTAAGAGATAAAAGGCTATTTATATGAAGCTTTGGATTCAAGTGGAAGATTATTAGGCTTATATAAGGATAATGAAAAATAAATTAGTGATAGATTATAATGGAAAAAAATAATTAGGACAAGCCTAACATTAAGCTTAAATAATTGGCATAATGTAATATTATCATATAAAAACTGATGTGACAAGCCAGTCGAAACAATATTATCAAATGACATTTAGAATAAGATTAGATGATAAAGAAGAAATTCATATTGTAAATACTAATTTTAGATATAGCTATTTTACATTATCAATAGGAAGAAAAATTTACACATGAAACAAATATTACAAATTTAGGAGTAGTAGATGATTATAAGGCATTATATGGAAATGTAAGAATGTTATGTATGAGGGCATCATATTGTGAGGATGTAACTATTAATAAATTAAATGAAGCAATGAATTTAATAGGAAAAAGAACAGGCTATGATACCTTAGGAAGAGTTGTAGATAAAGAAGTATATAATGGTAAAGAAATAGTATTAAGAAATGAATATGAATATAATCAAACAAGAATTACAAATGAACAGATAAGAGGCTTAGATTTTGAATTAAATAGAAGTTATAGCTATGATGAATTAGGAAATATCATTAAAAATAAATGATGATAAATTTGGAAGTCATGAATATAGCTACAATAAGGAAGGCTTCTTAATTAAAGAAGATGATATAAGCTATACTTATGATGATAATGGTAATATTTTAACATTTGGAGCCTTAGAATTTAACTATGATCCAATAATAAAGGATAGATTAAAAGGCAGTAGGAGGATACGAAATAACCTATGATAGTAGTAATAATCCAATAGCTTATGATGAGAATACCTATACCTATAAGGGAAGAAAGCTAATAAAAATATGATAATATTGATGATCATTATGAATATAAATATAATCATAAGGGCTTAAGAATTGAAAAAAAGAAATAGTGAAGGCTTAGTAATAAAAATATATTTATGTAAATGATCAATTAGTAGAGGAACAAAAGAAATAACGCCTTAATAGATTATTTATATGATGAGGAACAAAGCCTATATGGATTTATCTTAAATAAGAGTACTAAATATTATTATATAAGAGATATTAACAAAAAAATATTTTTAGGAATAGTTGATAATAGTGGTAAGCTTTATGGTATCATATAAGTATGATAGCTATGGTAACATAAAAACAAATAAGTGGAGATTTAAGCTTAGGCAAATTAAATCCATTTAGATATAAGGGCTATTATTATGATAATGAATCAGGAATGTATTATTGTAAGAGTAGATATTATGTAGCATATTGGCGCAGATGGCTAAATATGGATAGAATAGAATATTTAGATAATACCAATATAGGTAATATCAATCTATTTAGCTATTGTAATAATAATCCTGTAATGATGATTGATGATAAGGGAAATTTTGGCTTATTATCCGCTTTATTAGTAGGCGCTGGTATCTTAGTATCTGGACTATTCACGGGTTTATCGTCGGCTTGTAGTAGAAATGAAGATGAATCATTTTTAGGGGCATTTACTGGTGGCTTTATAGATGGTGCAGTTGGAAGTATTGCAGTTGCAATTGGAGCTGCAGGAGGAGCGCCTGCTATTGCGGTAGCATGTGTTTTATCTTTTGCAGGTGGCTTCGCTGGTAATGCAATTGGTCAAAAAATTTCCTATGGTGATATTGATTATAGAGCCTCTGCACTTCAAGGAGCATTTAGTCTTATTACTAACACAGCTACTTTTACTGGCTATAGAAAGATGGGAATTGTAAACGGAGCTACATTTGGTGAAAAGTTTATTGATGCTTTAAAAATTTCTCCAATTGGTGTTGCTACGAGTGCATATTTCTCGTATTATTCATTACCAAATCCTAATTCAATTAGAAGAAAGAAAAATAAAAATGAAGAGGTTAAAGAATTAGTTTATGATATTTAGAAGATACGCTATTGGTATGCTTGTAATTATATTTGTAGATTTTGTATTTGTTTTCACGAGTGGATTTGTTTTTGTATACTATTTATGATGGAAATGTGTTTGAATTTAATGTTATTACTATGGCAGTTTTAATATTTTTTTTCTAATATTTACTATTTTTGATAAATATTTATTATTTCTCGATTTCTCTTGATATTATTTTAAATTTTTTTGATGATAGATTAGAGATGCGTTGTTTTAAAAAAATAAAAAGAACGATTTATTTTAAAGATATTAAATTGATCAAATGCTCTCCTAACAATGCATATCAAGGATGGATATTTATTTCATTAGATAGAGATATAAAATTGGATTTTTTTAACGAGAGATTTAATGTTTTACAATAAAAAAAGCATTAGTTTAAAAATATGATGAAAAAAATTTGTTAAAGCATTAAAAAAACTAAATTAATTGCAGCAGGTATAGATATAAAGAAGTATCAAATTTTAAACATAAAGCACTAAATTATTTGATTTTCATTAATTAAATAAAATCGGACATAATATCAATTTGATGTTATGTCCTTTTAACTATTGCTTATAAAATATTTTAGGAATAGTTGATAATGCTGGTTAGCTTATGGTATGATATAAGTATCATAGCTATGGTAACATAAAACAAATAAGTGGAGACTTAGTGGTAGAGTCAACAATTGCATATCTACCTTTTTAAAAACAGCGTATTTTTTACTTAAAAATTTAACTAGTGATTTGATTGGATTATTATTTTAAGAAAATTGGAGAGTTAATTATATGAATTATATTGAAAAATGGAAAAGATTAAACAATGAGCGTATAATATATAGTAAACCAATATTTACGTCAAAACAAATAATACTAAAAAAAGAAGAAAGGAAGTTATTGTTTTACCTTTAAATAAGATAGACAAGATTTTCTATGCTAGGAATTGTCGTAAAAATTGGAATATAATTTTGTTTTTGGGATGGTATTATCCTGAAGTTACTAGAGTTTTATATATTCATTTTTTTATAAATGGAAAGAAATTATATCGTATTTTTTTATTACATATAAAAAAATTACAAAAAAATCCCCAAAAAAATATTTTTTTGACAATATTGATTTTGTTTATAAAAAGTTGGATTGATTATAATTCTTATTTAAGAGATTAAATAAAATTGGACATAATATCAATTTGATGTTATGTCCTTTTAATTATATTTGTATGCATAATAAAAGGCTGTTATTTCTACAGCCTCTTTAAATACTATTTTATTTTTATTGGATTGATTGTACCATCATCATTTGGATGCTCATCTAGATATTTTCTAATGTTTGCAAAGTTAGTTTCAGGTTTACCTGGTTTACATTGACTAAGCATTGTTGCTTCACCTTTAACAATAGCTTCAGCAAAGCCTGCACAACCAGGAAATCCACAAGATCCACAGTTGTAATTTGGTAGCATTTTAGCTATATCTGTAATTCTTGTATCTTCTTTAACATAAAATACCTTTGAAGCAATTGCAAGTCCAAGTCCGAAAAGAAGACCTAGACCAGCAAGAACTAATATTGACCATAAAATAATCATTTTTCTTTCTCCTTCATTTCTATTTGCATTTTCTTTAGCATTTCTTCGGCTCGAATATGATATTCACATGATGTTTCCTTACAGCCACTACAGCTTTGAACATCATAGGCTATTTGCTCACATCCTTTAGGGATGGGAGTTCTTTTATTTAATAGATAGCTTACGAAGAATAAACCAATTAAAAAAACATTATTAGGATTATTCCTATTATTAATAATCCTGTGTTTTTAGCTAAAATCATTTAATCATTCCTGTCAAGCCTAAAATTGCAAGGCTCATTAAAGCAGCAGTAAGCAAAGCAATAGGAATGCCTTTAAATGCTCTTGGAGCGTTAGATGCTTCAAGTCTATTTCTAATACATGAGAATGCAAAGATTATTAGAATAAATCCAAGAGATGTACCGATAGCATTAGCCATTGAAGCAGCAAATGTTAAATTAGAATCAGTATTTCCTTGGGCAACACCTAGTACAGCACAGTTAGTTGTTATAAGTGGTAGATAAACACCAAGTGCTTTATAAAGTGATGGTGAATATTTTTTTAATTACCATTTCAACTAATTGAACTAATGATGCAATTACAAGAATATAAACAATTGTATCCATAAAAGCAATTCCAGCTGGAACTAGGATATAATGATAAATTGGCCAGGTTACTAATGATGCAATAAATATTACAAAGAATACTGCAACACCCATACCAAGAGCTGAATCAGTTTTTTTAGATACACCAAGGAATGGACAAATACCATAGAATCTAGATAATGTAACGTTATTAATTAGCATTGCGCTAATAATTGCAAGAATAAATGCTGTCATATTACTTTGTCTCCTTTTTGTGCTAGCATAGCTTTTTTTCTTTTCTTCAAGTTCTTTAAGCTTTTTTTGCTTTATTTATTGCTTCAATTTTATCCTGCTTTTTATTTTTAAAGCAAGTAATTACGGCAAGGATAACACCAAGTGTTAAGAATCCACCAGTTGGTTGAACAAATAATTTTATTGCATAATCAGCTGCAAAGATAAAGCTTCTAGGCTCACCATTGTTAGCAAGGAATGGGAAATAAGTACCAAATGTTAAACCACCAGTTCCTAAAAGCTCACGAATAATTCCCATAATGCATAATGCCATTGTAAAGCCAATGCCCATTCCTAGAGCATCCATAATTGATGCAAGAGGACCATGCTTTGAAGCGAAGGCTTCAGCTCTACCAAGAATTATACAGTTAACAACGATTAGAGAAATAAATACACCAAGAGAATTATATAAATCAGGTAAGAAGGCTTCAGTAAACATTTTAACAATAGTAACTAGTGAAGCTATTATAACTATATAAGCAGGAATTTTTTTACTTCTTGAGGAATTATTTTTTTCTTAAAAGAGAAATAATTAGGTTTGAGAAGCATAAGGTTATTAGAAACTAATAGACCCATACCAAACGCTGCCTCAAGGCTTTTTAGTAGTTGCAAGAGTTGGACACATACCAAGTAGAGAAACAAGTACAGGGTTTTTCTGCAAATATTCCTTTTACAAATTCTTTTTTTATAGGAAATTTTTTTCTTTCATTAGGCTGCCTCCCTTGTAGCTACATCAGTAAATGCTTGACCAACAAGCTCTTTAACTAGCTTAGCTCCAAATGTTGCACCGCAGGCGGTATCAATACTGTCTACATCGCTATTTGTTATACCAGCTACATAATTGTTTTTTTAACATGATTTGCTGTTTCACTTGAAAATGATTGACCATTTGTCATAAATTCAACACTAACTAATTCTTTATTAGTATTAATACCAACTAGAAGAGTTATTTCACCATAAGCATTTTTACCACTTACAGTGTAGATATAACCTAAAACCTCATTTGAATTATCACAAGCAATGACTAACTTAGTTATTTCATCTGAGCTAAAGCCATCAGTAATGGTTTCTTTAGCATTATCATAATTTTTAAAGATCTTTTTACAAAGATTATTTTCCTTTGTAATATTATTTTCATCAATTATTGGTTTTGTAAATAAATTAACACCAGAAATTAGGGCGGCGCATACAATACATATGCTCATTAAAAATAACACCTATTAATATATTCTTTTTTTCATTATAATGCCCCCTTCACTGAGAATGCTACAACAAGACATATAACACACATTACTAAAACAGAAATTAGGGCTTGTCGCCAATTATATTTAGCATTTTTAATTGTTAAATGATCAATCATAGGAGCAAACATATTACAAATTAAAATACTAAATGCTACACCCTCTGGGTAAGCCCCAAGAAGACGAACAAGAGCAGTAATTATACCAGCAAGAGTACCATAGGCAATTCTACCAACCTTATTTACTGGACCAGTTACAGGATCGGTTATCATAAATGTAGCACCAAATAATAATCCACCAGATAATAATTCATATGAAACAAATTCAAATGGATTATCCCAGGTCTTTTTACATAGCCCATAATACCAACAGTAAGCATAATTATTGTAAATGATACAATCATTGATAGAGCACATCTTAAATCAGCACTGCGTCTTGCAAATAGATAGATGGCACCGATTAATATACATAAGGCACTAACCTCACCCATCATACCAGGAATATTACCAAGGAATAAATCCTTTAAAGGATAATTAGCAATTGCATAATTGAAATTCTTTAATGATTCACTAAGCTGAGCAAGTGGGGTTCCACCAGCAGCAACATCTATTATGCCATTTGCGGTAGCATTATTTATTTTTGAGCCAAAGCAAATAAGAACAAAAATTCTTCCTACAGCAGCTGGGTTAAAGACATTATTTCCTAAACCACCAAAGGCCATTTTACCAACAAGAATTCCAAATAATGCACCTACGATTACTACGTAGGCTGGAGCTCCAGCTGGCATAATCATTGAATAAATTATAGCACTTATAAGTGGTGCTGTAATATTGTTAATAGTATAGGTTGATTTTACCTTTTTAAAGCCATCCTTACTAAATAATTCCTTAAATTTCATATCCTTTGGCCAATGTGTTAGCATATGGCAAATTATTTCTCCAGCAAGCATTATTACTATTGACAATAATATTACATATATGCCATTCCAACCATTTTGAATAATTGCAAATAAAACTACAGGTAGAAGTGCAATTATTACATCAAGCATCATTCTTTTTACACTGGCTTGCTTACGAATATAAGGAGCTGTTTCTCGAATAAATTTCATATATATCCTCCTACTTTGCCATCTTAGCTAATTTTTTGCCTTGACGACAATAATCAGTTACTTTTATTTTAGAAGTACAGCTATATGTACATAATCCACATTCAATACAGCTTAATACCTTTAGCTTTTTAAGCATTTTACCATCTTTGTTTTTAGTAGCGTTCATAATTTGAACTGGCTGTAGGCCAACTGGACATGATAAAACACAAGAACCACAGCGAACACAAGGCTCCTCCCTATATTCTTCATGCTGTAAAACAATGATAGATGTACAGGTTTTAGTAATTACACAGTCATCTCTAACCTGGCAAGCACCCATCATAGGTCCACCCATAATTAAAACCTTATCCTTATCATCAGTATAGCCATCACAAAGTGATATTAATTCTTGAACTGAGGTACCAATTCTTACTCTAAAGTTTTGAGGGAATTTAATGCCATCACCAGTAAGTGTGAAGTTTCTTTTTACAACTGGCATATTATAACGGATAGCTTTATAAAGTCCAACAATTGTTGAAACGTTGAAGTTCATAATACCATATTTAGCAGGTAAAACTCCAGATGGAATGTGAATTCCTAAACAGCTTTTAATCATTTCAATTTCCCAGCCTTGAGGATAATAATTACCAACTCTAGCAATTTCAACATTTAAATTTGGGTATCTACCTTTAACAGCTGTTAAAACATCATATAAATCTTGATATTTCTTTTTAATACAAATATAGGCCTTTTTAGCACCAAAGGCTTGCATTGCATAGCTGATTCCCTTCATAATTCGATCAGGGAATTCCATCATTAAGCGGTGGTCACTTGATAGATATGGCTCACATTCGATTCCATTTATACAAATAGTATGAATTGGATCTTGAGTTTGGAATTTAATGTAGGTTGGAAATGAACTACCTCCAAGTCCTACTAGGCTCATTTCTTTAGTGATCCTTACGAAATCCTCTCTTGTAAGCTTAGCGATTTCTTCAGGAGTTCTTTCATGAACTGTTTCACAAAGCTCATCCTTTTTATCATTTTTAATTTGTACGAAATCAACAAGCTTTCCACTTCGGTGGAATTTTTTTACAATTCCTACAACCTCTCCGCTGACAGTAGAATGCATATTTTGTTCAAAGAAAGGACCTTTTCTTAAACCAATAACACTACCTACCTTAACCTTATCTCCAGGTTTAACGAATACCTCGGCGGTTGCACATCTTGCATTTGTAACAGCAATATAGACATAATCAGGATCAACATAACGCATAGTTGGAAGTGACTTGGTTAATTTTCTGATATCTGCTATTTCTCTTGTTTTTTTGCAATCATTTTTTTCACCTCAAATTATTTTTTTCATCGTATTTTTCTAATATTTTTTTAGCAGCCTCAAGCTTAGATATTCTTAAATCCATAGCTATTTTTTTAAAAATAGTCTTATAGGCTTCATCCTCACTAAGCTTATGCTTCATTAAAATGATTTTAGCTTTTTTCACCATTTTTTCTTCGTTTAGCTTATAATTTGCTTCACTAAGCTTATTAGCTAAAAGCTCAATTTTAGCTATATATTTTTCCATTGAATAAATAATTTCTTCAATTGCAAATATATGCTTTTCATCTAAAAACGAAGAAATAGGGATTATCAATAAAAGCTTTCAAGCATTCCAAGCTCCATTATAGGAGTTACATAAATAATTTTAGTGTTTGGTCGATCTAAAAATCATCCTAAATAAGGGATAATAGCCATTTAAGCTATTATAATGAATAATACAAAAATCAGGACGATATTGTAAAATATCATTATAAATTTTATAGCCCTTATTATCACTTTTTGATTGTTTCATATTTATCCTGCCTTATATAAGAGGAAAGTATGCCTGAAATTAATAGCTTTTTTTCATTTTAATACCCCATTGTACTAAAAAAATAATTAAAATATATACTCTCTATTACTTTATAATTATACCATATTAAATTAAATATTTAAATATCTTATTAATCCGAAACTTTGTCATAATATGTTATTAAATCATCACGACAATTTAAGAATATCTTACCTAGTGTTGGGTCGAAGTGAGTACCAAGTGATTCACTAATAATATTAAAGGCTTTTTCATAGCTATATTTTTCTTTATAGCAGCGTTTTGAAACTAAAGCATCAAATACGTCAGCAAGAGCCATTATTCTAGCCTCAAAAGGTATTTCTTCACCTTTAAGCTTAGATGGATAGCCACTACCATCATATTTTTCGTGATGGTAATAGGCAATGTTTACAGCTATTCTTCGGAAATATTCATCCTCAGAGCTTTGAAGTATTTCACCTACAATTTTGGCTCCCTTAATAGGATGAAGCTTCATGATATTATATTCATCATCTGTAAATTTACCATGCTTATTTAAAATGCTATCAGGAATAGCGATTTTTCCAAAATCATGAAGAGGAGCAGCAGTAATTACATTATTATAAAAATTCATCCTCATAGCTATATAATCCACTTTTTTTAATTTCCGGAACAAATATTTTTTTATACAATCACTTGTTCTTTTAATATGACCACCTGTGTTTAAATCTCTATTTTCAACAATATTGGCCATACTTAAAAATTATATCATTTTGAATTTCCTTAAGATGCTTGGTTTTTAATAAAAACCATAGCTTCTAGCTTTTCATTATAATTATTTAATAAGCTTAAATATTGTTGATTTTTTTGGTATCATCAGAGCAAATTATGATATAAGCTAATATTTTTGTTTTACGAGTGTTATACAAAAATTTGATAATCTAGCTTATAATATTTTTTTCATTTTGCTTGATAATAGTATCTTGTTTTTTTATTAGTTTTTGGAAAAAAATCGTGAATGGATTTTAAAAAAATATAGAGTTGTCATTAATATGATGATCAATATTTATTTTGTTGACCTCTTTGAACCATTCCTTAATAGTTTTTATTTGCGCCTAAGTAATGATGATGGTGATCTAAAAACAATAAATCCATAGAATTTATCATTATCTAGGGAAGAGGTTGTTAGCATTGAAACATCATATAGTCGCATTTTCCTAAATAGAAATAAAAAGAATTACTTCCGATAATATATAGGCAAGGCCAATAAGCTCATAGCTTGAATTTATTATTTTTTTTCTAGGAAAAAGGTTAGAATATTTATGAAAAGTATTGTTGATACAGCAAGGCTTGTTTTAAAGGGAACATTAGCCTTATTATTAAATGATTTAATTGCTACAAAAATAATGGAAGCAACTATTAAGGAAAGATAAATATAATGAATGGTATGCACTATACCATATTCCTTTTTTAATTTATAATGATTGCCTATCTTAATAAGCTCAATGCTTTTTATAGAATAGGTGATGAAGGTTATTAGTTAAAAACAAATGAAAAAAATAATGACTGCAATTACGAAGAAGAAGATTTTTAAATATTTTCCATTTTTTTGAAATTGGTAAGATCACAAATAGATGTAAGCATTAAAATAGGAATAAAGCAGCCGCCTACATAGGTAATGGTATTAGCTAAAATAGCTTTATCCTTTAAATTAAGGTTATCTATTGTGTAGAGCTCTAAATAGCCAAATGCTGAAATTGCGGTAAGAACAAAAATTAGAATAAAATATATTCCTGCCTGTTTCTTATAAATTGTAAGAAGAAGCAATAATAATATAATTGAAATTATAAAAAAATTGTTAGGTAAAAAAACGACATAATTTTTGCCTCCATCTTTATTTAAAATTATATAGCAATCCTAGGCTGTTAACAAGATAATTTCTTGAAATATATTTTTTTCTTGTTGTATAATTAAATTATATTTTTTTAAAGGAGCAAACTGTATGGAAAAAATTTAAAAAAAGGTGTCTACCATATTTTTTTAATTTTAATAATAAGTATAATTCCTTGTATTGTATTATGTAATAAGGGCTTTATAGCTGGTCATGATAATGATTTTCATTTTGCTCAAATAAAGGATTTATTTGATTCATTAAAAAATAAGGATTTCAATTACTACATTAATTTTGAATGTAATCATTTCCTTGGTATGGGTGTTAAGCTTATGTATGCTCCTTTTATCGCATTTTTTTGTGGTAATAATTGCTTTTTATTTTATCACCATTTGGAATTAGTCTAACTCAGGCAATGAAGCTTACTATTTATTTATCAATTCTTCTTAGTGGAATATTTACCTATCATCTAGGATTAAAGATGACTAAAAATAAAATTGCTGCGCTTATAGCTGCTAGTATTTATATGCTTTTTCCTTATCGCTATACGGATATTTATATTAGAAATGCTTTTGCAGAAACAATCGCTATGGCTTTTATTCCTTTAGTATTTAATGGTATCTATAGTATTTTAAAGATAAAAAAAATAGAATTGAAGCCGTTTTTTATTACAATTTGTGGTGTTGCGCTTGTGTTTATGACTCATAATATAACAGCAATTTATACCTTCTCATTTGTTTTTTTATCTTTGCTTTATTTTTATATTAAGGATATTATTAGATTAATTAAGGATAAATATTTTTTTGGGCTGCTGCTATAGTTAGTATTATAATTATGGTATTATTAGTATCGCCACTATTATTCCCAATGCTTGAGCATAGAGCCTTAGGAATTTATCGTATTTTTGATGCTAAGTCTATGAATACTAATATTGATAATGTTACAGGTGAAATAGAAAGAAGCATTGCCTTTTTATATGCTGGAGTAAATGACATCTTTGATCTTTATTTATATTGGTTTATAGCAATTTCAATTACTATATTTACGGTTATTTATTGTATAAAAAAAGCTATCTTCTAAACAAAAATAAATATTATTTTATTGGTATAGCCTTAGGTGGATGCTCTTCAACTTGCTTATTAATTCTTACTATTTGTTTATATAATTTTTTTCTTTAGCGTTTTTATCTTGCATTTTTTTACTTGAGTTATTAATTTTATTTATTCCACTTAAGAAAGAAAAAGAGAAAAAGCTTGAGATTAATTTTACTTATTGCGATTACCTTCCTATTAATTTTTAGCTTTACTCTAACTATGAATAAATCATTATGGAAAAATAATGCCTAAGTTTTTTTCTATACAATTCAATTTGCTTGGCGATTATGGGTATTTGTAGGCTTCTTTTTTTAGGTTTACTTGCTTGTTTATTATTTAATATCTTACGTTATAAGCGAAATGATATATTTGTAAAGGCTGTAGGCGCAATTTTTTTGCTAGTGCTACAATTATGATAATTAGGCCTTTAAACTCAAGTGCTTATGAAACATCTAGTGATATTCAAATAGATATTGAGGATACCTATTATGTATATTCAGCAGGATGGCAGCTTGAATATTTTCCTAAAATATTTTTAGAGGGACCTAAAAGTAATTTTTGGTGGAGATGGTATAATACTATATACAAAAAAACTGATGAAAAAGATTTTAATGGCTGGTATTAAGGATGGTAAGGCAACCATAACTAATTATCAATATAATACTGATTCAATAACCTTCCATATAGAAGCAGACGAATTATCAATAATTGAAATTCCAAGAATTTATTATTTAGGTTATCAAATCAGAATTAATTCTAATGATGAAATAACAAATCTTGATTATTTTTTTGTAGTGAAGGCTATGTTGGCTTTAAAACTGATAAGTCTGGTGATGTTACTATTAAATATGTAGGAACAAAGCTTTCAAGAATGGCTAAATACACATTTAGCTTAGGTGTAATATTACTTGTAGGTATACCAGTAGTATATACTATAAAAAAAGAAGAAAGAAAAATTGAAACTCAAAACGATATTTTGACTGAAGAAAAATCATAGACAACTATTATTCACCAGATAGCTTTTATTGGATTTCAGAATTGTTTGAAGATTTAAGTGAACATTTTAAATCACAAGAACTAGTTGATTGCATAAAGCGTAATGCCATACGTAAACTTGATATTCCAAATTTGAAATTTCATAGTTTACGTCATAGCTTTGCTACAAGATGTATTGAATCAAATAGCGATTACAAAACCGTTAGTGTCATATTAGGACATTCTAATATTTCTACAACACTTAGTCTTTATGTTCATCCTAACAAGGAACAAAAAGAAGAAATGCATCGATAAGATGTTGAAATTTCTTTAATTTATAAACATAAGCGCTTATTAAAGCAAAAATAGCCTGCTTATGTTTTTTTATTATTTATAATTATTAGCACTTTTTTTGTAAAATATATAGTGTTAAAATACATTAATATTACTTTTTGTGATAAAAAAAGTCGCTCTAAATTTCTTAAAAAAATCTTGAAAAAGTCGCTCTGAATTTCTTAAAGATTTGTTAAAATAATGCATATAACTTATTGAAAAAAATAGTATGTTTATATAAGAAATTAACTTTGATAAAAATATATTTTTATTGTATTATATTATAAGTTATAATTATATTTAATTTGCGTAATTAAGCCGTTTTTTTATATTCCCCATATTTGCAGATATACGAATTAATTTTTAGTATTAGTTCCTACAATGCTATTTATTTCTTTTTATTGCATTATGAGGAATTGTCTTATTGAAATGAAGAATGTTTAATTCTATTGATTTATTTTTTTAAATTTATCTTTGTTTTTTTATTAGTAGATTTCTAATTGGTGCTGATATTTTAAAGCACCAAATTTGACCAACAATAATTATTTTATCATATAAATTTAAATCAGGACAATTTGTGATATTCATTTGCCATTTATGCATTGCATATCTACCACACCACCAAAAAGCCACTGGTGTTCTTTTGTATGCTCAAAAAACTGTTAATTCTTTTTATTTGATAATTGCTTTGATTAGCTATTTCATAGGCTAGCTTTTTAGCATACCCCATTCTTGAAAAATATAAAAGAAACTATGGTATTAGAGCTTTGGCTAATGTTTATATAATCATTTTCATTAAAAAAATAAATCTTGTTTGCTTATAAAAAAATTATTGATGTAATACCAATAAGTAATTGAATTAAGCCTAATGAAAAAAATATTATGTCCAAGGCATTTAGAGGAAACATATAAAATTGAATACATATCCAAAGTACTAGCGTTAAGCCAAAGATAGCACCTAAATAGAAGCCTTGATGCTTTTTTTCATAATTAAAAAAATATTATGGCAATTATGTTTGTTATACCATTAACAATTATTAGCATAATGCCTGAAAAATAGATAATCTTTAAATAAAAATATCAGCAAATGGCAACAACATAAAATAGGGAAGGAGATTATCCATACCTAGCATTTTACCACTAGGATCTAAAAGCATCATGATACCACCATATAATGCTCCAATGGCAATGAAGGCTTCAATAGCTATTAAAAATATATTTTGTGACATTTAATCTTTTTTTGTTTTGGCTTCATTATTCATTTTTTTATTACCTCTTAAATTTAAGCTATTAATAAAATTGTCAATAAGGGTTAGACATTGATCTATGGTATATTCATTTAAAATGTAAAGAATGATTAATTCATGTGCATATAATGAATAGATGTGAGATTTAGCTTTAATATCATTAGCATTTAAATTTGGAAACAATTTATTAAAAAAAGAAGCTCATTTTTTTGTTGATAACCTCGTTAGTTTCTTCTTTATATAATGCTTTAGCAATATCGCTTATAAATTTTTTTCTGATTCTATTATCATAAATATTTGTTTCATTTTTTTCGTTTTCACATAATAACAAATAATTTTTTTAAAGCATTCCTTTAAAATTGCTATTGGTTCATTATTAAAAATTCATTTTTTTGGTAAATTAACGCTTATTTTTTTCTAGCATTATGGTACATATCTGATAAAAGCTCATCCTTTGATTTGTAATAATGATATAAGCTAGCCTTAGCTATACCTGATTTTTCAGCAATTAAGGCCATTGAGGTTTTATTTGTTCCATATTTAGCTACTAGCATCAATGCTGCATCTAAAATTTTTTCTTTTGTGTTCATTATTATCACCACTTCTATTATACAAACCGAACGGTCGGTTGTCAATAAAAGTGACAATTAATGACATATTTCACATGCATTTCATTGATTTAAATTTAATTATAATGTAGAATGTATTTAGGTATTAAAAGAAGAGGAAAAGAAAATGAAAAGAAAAAAAATAACAGGAATTGCTATAATGACTATGGCAATGATTAGTGTAGCATCATGTGCTGACAATAAGGAAAGTAGTAAGAATGCTAGTTCTATTACAAGTATTGGTGAAAGTACTAGTAGTGCTTCATCTAGTAAGAATGATGTGATATCAAGTAGCAGCTCAAGTATAAATTCTAGTAGTAGTTCGAGTTCTAATAGTTCAAACTCAAGCAGTAGTGCAAGCTCATCTAGTAGTTCAAGTATAAATTCTAGTAGTAGTTCGAGTTTTAATAGTTCAAGCTCATCTAGTAGTTCATCAAGCTCAACTACAATTGAAGGTGAAAAAGGAATAAAGGTAGTAGATGCTAGTGGTAATTTAGAATCTTGTATTATTAAATGGCAGGAATTTAGTAATGCATCTAAATATAATGTTTATTATAAGAAGGATGGAGATGCTAGCTTTAAGCTTGCACATCAAAGTCTAACAAGAAAATATAGTGATTATTATCGTAGTGATATTGTGGGACTTAGTGAAGGTAGCTATGAGGTAAAGGTTATTCCTGTAATTGATAATAATGAGGATTTAGGAAATGCTTCAGCTAGCTATAAGGTTAATGTTAAAGCTTATGATCGAAGTGGCTTTGGCTTTGTAAAAGGAACTGGTGCAACGACAAAGGTTACAACCAATACATCATCAGGAGCTTATAATGATGATGGTTCCTTAAAGGATAATGCTATTGTTGTTTATGTAGCAAATAGTAATAAGGATACTGTTACTGCAACTATTAATGGTGCTTCATGTGTTGGTCTTCAAAATATTATTGATGGAGCCAAAAAGCAGAATACTCCACTTTGTATTCGCTTAATTGGTAATATTACTGACCCTAGTGTTTTAGAGAAGGGTGATTTATTAATTGATGGTATAACCTGTGGTATTACAATTGAGGGAAGTGGTGAGGATACTACCTTAAATGGCTTTGGTATTAGAATTAAGAATTCATCTAATGTTGAAATTAGAAATTTAGGATTTATGAATTGCAATAGTGGTGAAGGTGACAATGTTGGTATTCAACAGGGTGCTGATCATATTTGGGTTCATAATTGTGATATGTTTTATGGTGATGCTGGAAGTGACGCTGATCAGGTTAAGGGAGATGGCGCACTAGATACTAAGAAATCATCATATATAACTCATTCCTATAATCACTTTTGGGATAATGGAAAATGTAATCTTCAAGGAATGAAGGATGAGGAAACAACTAATTATATTACCTATCATCATAATTGGTATGATCATTCTGATTCTCGTCATCCACGTATTAGAACCTGTAGTGTTCATATATATAATAACTATTTTGATGGTAATGCTAAATATGGTGTAGGAATGACTATGGGTGGCTCTGCTTTTGTTGAAAATAATTATTTTAGATCAACATCTAATTTAAGACCTATGATGATTTCTGGTCAAGGAACGGATGCAATGGGTGAGGGAACCTTTAGTGGTGAGGCTGGTGGAATTATCAAAGCCTTCAACAATGTTTTTTTGATGCAAATAAGGTTTCATTTGTTAGCCAAAAGGATTCAGCAACAAGCTTTGATGCTTATGTTGTAGAAAGCCGTGATGAAAAAGTACCTGAGAGTGTTGTTGCCCTAAAGGGTGGCTCAAGCTATAACAATTTTGATACTGATACTAATTTGATGTATTCATATCTACCTGATTCACCAGAGCAAGCTAAGGCAAATACGATGAAATATGCTGGTCGTATTAATGGTGGTGATTTTAAATGGAGCTTCGATAATAATATTGAGGATCAAAAATTATGTAGTTATTCCTGAGTTAAAAGGCAGCGCTAGTTAAATATAATGATGAAATAATTGCTGTGTATGTAGATAATGCGACTTCAAGCCCTGTAGATCCTGTTAATCCAACACCAAGTGATCCAGTTATTTCTTCTGATATTGTTCATAATTTTGAGGATGGAACAAGTAGCTCATTCTTTACTATTGTTGGTAATATGAAGGCTAATGTTAATCCAATTACTTATAATAATATGACCTTAGCTAAGGCTTTAAAGATGGAGTCATCAACTAGTATTAAATTTAAGATTGATTGTGATATGACCTTAGTTTTAGTTACAGATGCTTCTATAAAGAAGATTAAAATTAATAAGAATAATAATGTTACAGATGCTAGTGGTATCTTAACTATTAAGCTAACAAGCGGTGAGTATGAAATTACTAAGGGTGACCAAATGAATGTATTTTATGTTTCCTTAAATAAATAAAAAAATTTCCTCCATATTTTTTTATGGAGGATTTTTTGTGCTATAATCTAATTGGTGATTAGCTATGAATAATAAGGTTATTGTTTATAATTTTACAAATATTTATAATGAAGAAAAAAATTTATAGAAAAAAATAAGTTTATTGATCTATCTAGATTATATGGTACAGAATGCATTTTAGCCAATAGCGATCTTTTTTTAAGGCTATTAAAAGAAGATGATCTTAATGCTATTCATTTTATTGATTCTGGTGATTATCATTATTTGACTAAGTTATTTTGTGATTTGATTTCTTTTCCTTTTTATTTTAATAGTTATGGATCATCATACTGATATGCAGGATGATGGCTTTAATGCCCTAACCTGTGGTAATTGGATTAATTATGTTAAAGAAAATAAGAATCTTAAAAAGAATTATTATTATAGGTCCTGATAGTAGATATAACGATGATAAAATTACTATTTGTAAAAAGATAGATTTGACTAAATTTGAATTACCTATTTATATTTCTATTGATAAGGATATTATGGCTAAAAAAATATTATTAATACAAATTGGGATCAAGGTGAATATCAGGAGATTGATATTTTAAAATGATTTAAAAGGAAATGCTAATTAATAATAAAGTAATTGGTATGGATATTTGTGGTGAATGTGAGGATAACATTTTTTTAAATTTAATGATATAATAGAGGATGAAAAAAATAAATAATGATTTCATCAAATTAATTGAAGAATATAATAAATAAATGCTATAATGAGGATGGTGAGTTAAATGAATGAAAAATAAGGTAAGGAATTTAATTTTAAAGGCCAAGGATAGTAAAATAATTGCAGCGAGTAAATATGCTGATATATCTAGTATGATTAGGCTTTATAACCTAGGTATCCATGATTTTGGAGAAAATAGAGTTGACAGCTTTCTTGGTAAATATAACGTATTAAATGGCTATAATATTACCTGGCATTTCATAGGTCATCTTCAAAGAAATAAGGCCAAATATGTTTTAGGAAAGATTGATTATCTACATTCCTTAGATAGTGTTTTATTATTAGAATATATTGAGAGGTATTGTAAAAAGCCGCTTAATTGCTTTATTGAGGTGAACATTTCCAATGATGAAAATAAGTTTGGAATAAAGCCATATGAGCTGGAAGAATTTCTTACTGAAGCAAAAAAATATTCTATGGTTAGAATTGTTGGCTTGATGACCATTTTAAAAAATGGATTATCTCACCAGGAAAAAAATGGCTTATTTTAAAAGAAATAAGTGAATTATCAAATAAATATAATTTACCGATGACATCATTTGGTATGTCATCTGACTATGAAGAAGCATTATGCTTTAAGCCTACCTATGTAAGGCTTGGTAGTATTTTGTTTATGGAGGATTAATATGGATAATATAGTAGCAATAGCCACTCCGTATGGAAGTGGTGCAATTAGTGTAATAAGAGCTAGTGGTCCTGATTCTATTAATTTAGTGGAAATGGTATTTGATAGAAAGCTAAAAAGAGAAGGCTATACCATAAGCTATGGTAATATCGTTAATAATGGTGAGATAATTGATGAGGTTTTTAGTAAGTGTCTTTAAAGCTCCTCATTCCTTTGATGGTGAGGATTGCTGCGAGATTAGCTGTCATGGTGGTATTTTAGTTACCAATTTAGTTTTAGAGACCTTACTTGATGCGGGATTTAGAATGGCGGAGCCTGGTGAATTTAGTAAAAGAGCTTTTTTTAAATCATAAAATTGATTTAACACAAAGTGAAGCAATTATGGATATAATAGCTGCCAGCAATAAAATGGCTTTGAAAGCGGCAGAGGGTAGTCTTCATAGTCATACTAAAAAAATGATTCAAAAAGCTTCGTGAGGAAATTTTAAATATTCTAGCCTCTATTGAGGTGAATATTGATTATCCAGAATATGAGGATGCAATAACTATGGATTACCATAATATTATGCCAAAGGTTGATTTGCTTATTGAAAAAAATGAAGGATATCTTAAATAATTCAAGAGTAGCAAAAATTGTAAGAGAGGGTATTAAGGTAGCAATTGTTGGTAAGCCAAATGTTGGTAAATCTAGTCTTTTAAATATGCTTTTAGATGAGGATAAGGCAATTGTTTCTAGTATCGAGGGTACAACAAGAGATATGGTTGAGGGTGAGCTTAGCCTTAATAATGTAACTCTTCGCTTTATTGATACTGCAGGAATTAGAAATAGTGATGATTTTGTTGAGCAAATTGGTATCAAAAGATCGATTAAGGCAATGAATGAGGCTGATATTGTCTTTGTAGTATTAGATAGTAGTAGACCACTTGACGATTATGATTATAAAATTTTTAGAGGAAACAAAGGCTAAGAAAAGAATTATTATTTATAATAAGATTGACCTTAATCCAGCATTTAAAATGGATGAGGAGATGATTGGTATTTCTACCTCCAATAAAGAAGGAATGGCAAAGCTAGAGGAAAGAATAGAGCAAATGGTACATATCAATGAATTTAATCCCATTGATAATAATTATTTAGCTAATTCTAGACACATTAGCTTAATGAAAAAAAGCTTTAGAGTCTTTAAATAATGCAAAAGATGGCTGTTTAGAAACACTTGATTCCTCTTTAATTGAAATAGATATTAAGGATGCCTTTGACTTACTTGGAGAAATTACTGGTGAAGCCTATGATGATGAATTAATTGATTCTTTGTTTTCAAAATTTTGTTTAGGGAAGTGATGTTATGAGTTATGTTGAATTTAAAAAAATGTAAGCAAAATATATGAGGTTGCGGATAATAAAAATCTATGCCAATAATAATATTAATTTAAATATAAATAAAAAAATGAATTTTGTGTTATTGTTGGTCCAAGCGGCGCTGGTAAAACAACATTATTAAATTTACTTGGAGGAATGGAGTCACCTACATCAGGAAGCATTATTGTTGATGGAAAGCATATTGAAGAATATAATGATAAAAAAATTAACTCTTTTTTTCGACGTTATGATGTTGGCTTTGTTTTTTTCAATTTTATAATTTAATGCCTAATATTACAGCTTTAGAAAAATATTGAGATAGCTATTGAAATATGCAAAAAAATCCACTTAATCCTATTGAGGTTTTAAAGGCCGTTGGTTTGGAAAATAGAATGAATAATTTTCCGGCTCAATTAAGTGGTGGTGAGCAGCAGCGTGTAAGTATTGCTCGTGCACTTGCCAAAAATCCCAAGATTTTACTTTGTGATGAACCAACAGGAGCTCTTGATTATGAGACTGGTAAGCAAATATTACAGCTTTTATATGATAGTGCTAAGCTTAATAATCAAACAGTGATTGTTATTACGCATAATTTAGCAATTGCTCCAATGGCTGATCATGTGCTTTATTTAAAAAAACGGAACCATTGTAAAAAGAAGAATATAATGAAAATCCTACGCCAATATCAGAAATTGAGTGGTGATAAAGATGAAAAGTGCTTATAAAAAAATCAATTAGAAACAGATATTAAGAAAAAAATATTTCTAAGCTTGTTGCAATAATGGCTATTGTTGCCTTAGGTGTAAGTTTTTTAGTTGGTCTTATGTCTAGTAATCCTGATTTAAGGGCTACAATGGATAACTATTATGATAAAATGGCCTTTCATGATGTTGATATTAAAAGTACGATTGGCTTTAGTAAGGATGATGTAATTAAATTAAGAGAGTCCTTACGTGATGAGGCAATTGTTGAGGGTTATTCTTCCTATGATTTGCTTACAAATTATAATAGTGGTGAATATACCACTAGATTAATTAATACAGGAATGGAATATGCTACAACAGATAAGCTTGAGCTAATAGAAGGAAGATTGCCTAAAAAAATGCTAATGAATGTGTAGTTGAAAGAAGTAATGGTGTTTTTACTGGATATAAAAAAATTGGTGAAGATATTATTTATAATGAAGTTACCTATAATGTTGTTGGTATAGTTGCTAGCCCAGCCTATATCGCCTTTGAAAGAGAAGTGGTTAATGTTGGAAGTGGTAAGCTAGAAATTATAATGTATATTTATGAGGATACTAGTGAATTTAGTGATATTAATGTGAATTTTTTTATAATTTAACAAAGCTAAATACCTTTTAGTAAAAAAATATGATAAGCTTCTTAATGAGGATATAAATAAACTAAATATTTATATAAATGAAATATTTAATCAAAGAATTCTTAATATTAAACATAATATGATGATTTATGGTTATAGCGAGGAAGAAATAAACAGCTTTGTAAATATGGCTAATTTTTTTATAATTTAACTAGAAATAGTAATTTTAGCTATTTATCATATAGTCAAAAAAATTGATATGGTTAAAAAAGATTTCTTTAGTGTTTCCAATATTTTTTTCTTTTTTTAATTGCTTCTTTAGTTTCTTTAACAACTATAACTAGAATGGTAAGTGAGGATAGAAGCAGTATAGGCTGCTTAAGATCGCTTGGTTATAGTAAAAAAACAATTCTTATAAAAATATATTATTTATGTTTTGATTGCCTGCGGTATTGGTGGGATCATTGGAACTCTACTTGGTATTTTTTTATTCTACCTTATATTGTTATTTATTCCTATTCAACCATTTATTTTATTCCTAAATATAAAAATATTATTTTTGTGCAGAATATATTTTCCCATCAGTTCTTACAATGCTTGTTGTTATTTTATCAGTAACAATTTATGTTTGTAATAAAACACTTAAGGAAAAGCCTAATATGCTTCTTGCTCCTTTGGCCCCTAAACCTGGTAAGAGAATATTATTAGAAAGGGTTGGTTTTTATTTGGAAGCATCTAAAATTTAAATTTAAATCTAGTATTAGAAATGTTTTTTTAGATATAAAAAAAGAATTTCTTTGTGATGATTTTAGGTGTTGGTGGCTGTAGTGCATTACTACTTTGTGCTCTTACAATTAAGCCATCACTTAATATTGCAAATAAACAATATGGTGAGATTTTTAATTATGATATTTCTTTAAAGCTAAATAATAATTATTCTAATCAAAGCTTTGGCTTTACTAAATATACATATGCTGATGAATATAGTGGTGAGGTTATAAATAATGGTATGGCCTCAATGATTGTATATACAAATGAAGAAATTAACAGCTTTATTAATTTTAAAGATAAGAAGAAATTATTGAAATTTACAAATGAGTCAGTTTTTTTATTAGTAAGCAAATTGCTAAAAAAATAATAAATTAAAGATTGGCGATACTATTAAATTTAAGGTTAATGATAAATCAATTTCCAAAGGTTATAACAGGCATTTTTTTGATAATTATTTAAATAACTATATTTATATTGGTGATACAAATATAAATAAGAATACTATGTATGTTAAATATGACCTAACCAATATTGATACTGATGAATTAACTAAAGGCTTATTACAAAATGGCTTAATAAGTAGTGTTGAGCTTGTAGCCCAAACAAAAAAAATGTATTCATCAATGATGGATACAATTAATTATATTGTTATAGTTGTTGTGATATGCTCACTTGCTTTAGCAGTGATTGTTATTTATAACCTTACCAATATTAATATTAATGAAAGAATTAAAGAAATTGCTACACTAAAGGTACTTGGATATTTACCAAGTGAGGCTGCAATGTATATTTATCGTGAAACACTTATTATGACGATAATAGGCACATTTTTAGGTCTTGGTCTTGGCAGACTGCTATTAGGCTTTATTGTTAAAAATATTTCTTCAAATGGAATGTATTATGTTGCTGATGCATCATTTGTAAGATATTTACTCTCATTTTTATTTACAATTATTTTTTCAATGTTGGTTGATCTATTATTTATTAGAAGAATAAAGAAAATTAAGATGGTAGAATCACTTAAGAGCGTTGATTAGTAATTCTTCTTTCATTTATAATTATTCCTAAAAATAATACCAATAAACATCAAATATATATAAATGAAACTAACGATTATTGTTGAAAAATACGCCATATAATGCTTCATAGTTTGAAATTAAAAATAATATATAAATAATAACCAATAGATACAATTGTTATATAAACAACACTAAAAAAATCACACCATAAATTAATTGATGCATGTGTAATTTAATAGTTGTTGCATATTGATTTACGATAATTATAAAGCTGATTAAAACAAGATAAATGAATAAGAAAGAGAAAAATATTTATTACAACTGAATAGTTTATATTTGTAATTATTTCCTTGGTCATTCTAAATATGATTAAGGCCCCTGAGCTAATTAAAATAAATAAAAGAGAAATCAATATTGATAATAGCTTTTTGCTTTATTGCTCTTTCTCTTTTTTTGTTTTATAAATAATTTCACCAACTCTTCTTAATTGAAAAAAATAATTGTGATGATGAATATATCGTTGTAATTAAAAAAACAAAATGGATATTTTAGCATTTAAGTCAAAGCTTACATATTTTTTTCTAAAATTTTGGGAATCTCCATGGTCATATTTAGCATATTTATAATTTTATTATAGATACTTAATGCTAAATAAATTATAGGTATAAACGATAAAATTAAAAAAAGAAGGAAAGACTACCTGCTAGGGTTGTATATTTTTTTCTTTAGCGTAGTTATAAAAAAATCAATTATTTTTTTATACATAATTACCTCTATTTCAATTGCATATTTATTAGAAATATGATACAATAGCTATTGTCCTCAATCAATTACTTGCGGTGAACCAGGTCAGGATCGGAAGGTAGCAGCCTTAAGCCTATATAGTGATGTGGTTGGGGCGCTTTTTTTATAATTTATAAATAATTTCAAGCTTATGCTTAGATTTATATTTAATAGTTGCTAAAGCACCACATATCATTGGCATAGAAGGAGCCATATGACCTAAATCTACATCTAAAAAAAGACATTATTAGAAATTTCTTTTAATTGATCATAGGCATTATAAGCATTAACCCCAAAAAAATTTCTTGATCCATACAAAGTGATCTACCAATTAAAAAAACAACAGGCGGTTTTAAACCAACCAGCCTCAGTTAATTGGAATATTGCTCTTTTAATATCAAGTGGTGATAAATCACAAGCTTCTAAAAAAACCAAATTATAGGTTCATCGATTTCTTCGATGAATTTTTTTGTTTGGTCATATTTTTGTTCCACAAAGGTTTCTTAAAAATATCTAAATTTCCGCCAAGAAGTCTACCAGAAATTTCTGAATTCTTATTATATGCTCTAATTGTTTTTTTAAATTTGTTAAATTTAGTGGAGCAAGGGGATTGTCATTTTTATTTTTTTCCTTTTTCAAAATATTTATAACCAGATATTATATTTTTTTACCTTGTAATAAAAAGCAAGGTATCAAGTGTTGCATCCTTATAAGGCTTGAAAGCAAAAATCAGGTGCATTTATTGCATATAGGCTCATTGTGTGAGCAATTGTTGTAAGTGTGTATGTTAAATTAGTATTGTCTGAGAAGCCAACAAACCATTTTGGTGGTAAATTTTTAATTTCTTCAAAGTCAATAAAGGGAAGAATTTCATTCATCATTTCTCCACCACCAACTGAGAAAATAACATTGGCATTTGATTTATAGGCATCCATAAATTCTTTGGCACGTGATTCTTTAGTATTGGAAGCATATGGTAGCTTAGCGTTGTAGCAATTACTACCTATAATAATTTTATATCCATCATCACTCAAATTTTTTATGGCTTCATTAAGCCTTGTATGATAAGGCTCTGTTGTACAACCAAATGATGGCGCAACTAAATATATGATATCTCCTTTATTTATAAATGGTGGTAATTTCATATGTGTTTCCTCCTTAAATTATATTTAAATTATAACTGATTGAAATTTTAAAAAGCAAATATATATGTTAAGTTATTTCTTTTTCCTAGTATTTATTTTTTTAATTTATGGTAAAAATTATTTTTTTAATCGGAGGTGCACTGATGTTTTTTTTAATAAGAAGAAAGATTTAGAACCAAAAAAAGAAATAGGGTTGGCTATTATGATGTTAAACCTATTAAACAAATATATGACGATTTAGCCTATTCAAAGTATGTATGCTTGTTAAATACTGAGGCATATAAGGTTTTTGCCAAAGGATATAAGGGGTGTCTTAGTAAAATTATTTTTGTTCAATCATATGATGAATTTATTAAATTTGATTATTCAAATGAGAATTTAAGAGACTTGAATATGGGAACAGATTTTGAGGGCGCTTTTTTTCACTTGATGAATTTAATGATTCTAAAATGATTGAAATAATTGTATTTGAGGAAAATAGTGAAAGAACTATTACATATGCTAAAAAAAGAATTTTGTAGTAGAAAAAAATCATTTTTAGACAAATATTATTATTTGAAAAATAAGACTAAGGTCTTAGAATATCATAGAATAATGCCTGATTATTATAAATTGTATAGTGATTACACTAGAGTTATATTTTTTTAGATATGGCAGCAAAAGATAAGGAGATACTATAATGCAGCAAAGAAAACAAATAAAGGCAATTTATTTATGGCTTGTATTTTTTTAATTACTTTGGTTTTAGGAGTATTACTTGTTTTATGGACTAGTAGAAGTGAGAAGAATACTTTACCGATGGCTTTGATGGTGCTTGATTTTGTCATTATGACAATGGCTATTAATTCAGCAATTGCAAGAACCTTTAGATATAAGGCTAAGCCTAGAAAATGTACAGTAAATAAATATGAGGGATTAACAAGTAATGAATTAGATAAGAAGCTTGTTAGCCTAGGCTTTAATAGAAAAGGTGTTAGATTTGGTCATGGTTATATTAAAATTGAAGGTAAAACTGCTTATAAGGTAGTTGTAATTGATGACTATTCTAAGTACTTTACTAATAATGATACTATAGCTAATGAAACTAAAAAAATGAAGAACCAACAAAGGGAATTGATCAATGCGATAAATTTATTGGCTTTGAAATTTTTTTATACAGTAGATGATTCTACTAAAGAAAAAAATCCTTGATTTTGCTTTCCAAGGAGATAAGATATATTATGATGGCTTTTTACTTTTGATGAGTCAACAAATTTATTTGTTGAGCCTAATTATATAGTTCCAAAGGGAAGCCATATAGAGGAATATAATAAGCTTATAGAAATGATTGATTTTTAAAAAAAGTAAATAATGAGCAAGAAAAAAATAGAGAAGTTGCTTCTCTATTTTTTTATCTAGATTTCTCTTGTGTATTTCTTTAACCATTCTACCTCATCTGGTGATAGATATGGTGATATTTTTTCAAATACTTGCTTATGATAATTGTTTAACCAATCCTTTTGAGCCTTAGTTAAAATTGTAGGTTCAATTGCGTCTAAATCGATTGGGGCATAGGTTATAGTTTCAAATGAAAGGAAATCACCAAATTCTGTTGATTCATCCTTAACACAAAGAAGTTCGTTTTCAGTTCTTATACCATATTGACCCTCAAGATAGATTCCAGGCTCATCAGTTGTTATCATTCCTGGCTCTAAAATTGCACTATCATTTCGTTCTGGTACTATTTGATAGCGGAAGCCGTTTGGACCCTCATGCACACTTAAAAGATAGCCAACACCATGACCAGTACCACATTTATAGTCAATGCCCAAATTCCAAATTGGGCCTCTTGCTAAAATATCTAGATTAATACCTCTAATACCTTTTAAGAATTTAGCACTCGCAAGATTAATGACTGATTGAAGAACAGTGGTAAAATGAAGCTTCATAGTATCAGTTAATTCTCCTAAAGCGAAGGTTCTAGTGATGTCAGTTGTACCTTCTAAATAGTGGCCACCAGAATCTACTAGTAAAAATCCATTTGGTTCTAGCTTAGCATTAGATAGCTCGCTTGCACTATAGTGCATCATTGCTGCATTTTCTTTATAGGCACAAATAGTGTTGAAGCTTAATTCAACAAATCCCTTTTGCTCCTCACGAAGTGATTGTAAATAATTTGAAACACTAATTTCTGTTAAATCCTGTTTACCAATGTTATTTTTTTTAAATAATACATAAATTTAGTAACAGCAACTCCATCTTTAATGTGAGCAAGCTTAATATTAGCTATCTCGGTATCGTTTTTTTATTGCCTTCATTAAAAAGTGTTGGGTTTTGAATATTAATGATATCATCCTTATTTGTAAATGAATGGTATAAGGTGTAATTTACCTTTGATAAATCCATAATTGTTTTTGCCACTAACATTTTTTTATTGCTTCATAAATATCAAAAATATGGCTTAACAACAACTTTATTTTCCTTTAAATAATTATGAATTTCTGGCGTTAGCTTTTTAGGATCTAAATATAAAAATGGTATCATTTTTTTAGTTATTAGTGTATAGGCTAAAAAAATACAGGTGTATATAACACATCATTACTTCTAAGATTATAAAGCCATGCTTGATCCTCAAGTGATGTTAATAGATAATTTGTTGCTTTATTAAAAATTCATTTGTTCTCTTATTCGTTCTATTTTTGCTTTTGATAGCTTTCACCACTAAAGAAGGTCTCAAGCATAAAAATAGGTGTGGCTGGAAGTATAGGACGATCTGTCCACATTTCATTGATTAAATCAATTTCATCGATAATATTAATTTTTTTATTAATAGTATTAGTTAGATTATTTACGAAACTAGCACTTAAACATCTACCATCAAAGGCTAGGGTATCTTCATCATTTAAAAACTGATTTCAAATATTCATCGATTGTTGGAAAGCCCTTTGCTCCCATTTTCATTAAATGAATATTTTTTTAGGTAATTGTTTTTTTCAGCTTGAATAAAATATCTGCCGTGAACCCAGATTCTTGCATCATTTTGGGTGACAACAAGGGTTCCTGCAGAGCCAGTGAAATTACTTAAATACTCTCTACCTTTAAAAATAATCGGATACATATTCACTTTGATGAAAAATCTGATGTAGGAATAATGTAGCAATTTATTTTCTTTTTGAAACAAAAAGTATTTGAAATTCTTCAATTTTATTCATGTAATCATCTCCATAAGTCATTATAAATCATTTTTTTATTGTTTTTTTGCAAGAATAATACAAACTCATAATTTTTTTCATATATTTTTGTAATATTGTGTGATATAATGCATATATCGAAGGTGGTATGTATGGATTTTAAATTTTGTGGAGTAATTGATATTGTTTTAGTCGTTCTTTTTTTATTGTTTTTTTATAATTGTAGGCTTAAAGAAGGGGTTTGTTGAAAAAAATTTTTTTATCATTAGCTAATTCTTTATGTGGCTTTTTTTATTTTCAATAATTTTTTTGTAGAGATCTTGCTTCATTTATGATTAAGCATAATATATTTTATAATGCTATATATAATAAGGTGTATAGTAACGTTTCAGCAAGTGAGGCCTTACAGGATGGTAATGCAACAGCACTTGATGTATTAAAGGCTATTGGATTTCCTGAAAATATTAGTAAGTTTATAGCTGAAAGAGTAACTATTGATGGAGCAAGTGTTGCAGTTGGAATATCTGAAAAATGTTAGTAAATGCTTAATGGTTGCTATTGCATTTTTTGTTATGTTTTTTGGGACGACTCTTATTTGCTTTATTTTGAAAATTATTTTCAAGGCGTTAAAGGAAGGCTCAACCGTTTTAAAGGTCTTAGATGGAACACTAGGTGTTATTTTATATGGACTAATATTTTTTTAGTGATTGTTGATATTTTATTATTTGGTGTTTCTTTATTAATGCAAACATCATCATTTGCAGCAGTTAGGAATTTTATTGATATAGATATGCAGCTTTCTACAAGCTCATTTAGATTATCCAAATATCTATATAATCATAATACGCTTGCTAATATAATAGGTTTATTTCTGTAAATAAAACACCTGAAGTTGATAGAGCTTCAGGTGTTTTTTTCATCTAAATTAAGCCACTTTCCTTTAATAGCTTTTCAATATCTGTATTTTTTGTTTTTTTGACAACAAGCTTTAATAGCTGCTTTTCCTTAAAGCTTAATGGCATTTGATTAAGCTTTTTCTTATCTATTGCATAATATGTAGCTCTTAGAAGCTCACGTACATCATATGTACTTCCCCAAACCTCAGGGACGGCTCTATCAACATTTAATAAGGTATATACAGCTTCCATACCGGTTCTAATAGAATACTCAGTTGTAAATATTGTATCTCTTGGAGTTTCTGCAAATTGACCAACAAAAGCAAAGTTTACTGCACCATTTGGAACAACCTTTGGTCTATCGCTTTCATGACGTGGTTGGAAGAAGGCATTGATGTATGGCATATAGCAGGTTGTTGTGTTAGCTTCGTTAGTAGCTAATGCTTCAATCTTATCTTCACTAATACCGATATGATATAGCCATTCCATACAAACCTCACGACCTGTACATTCTCTCATTGGTTTTTTAACAAAGTTACCAGGCTTATTAGTATTTAGAGAGTAAACCCAAATTAAAACTAAATCCTTATCCTGAGATTTAAATTGTGGCTGACGATTAATTGTCCAAGATAAATACCAATTATCTGTACTATCCTTAACAGTTACAATTCCACCAGTAGTAACCTTACCGCTTCTAGGATCTCTTTTACAAATTGCTTTAATTGCGTTAATTATCTCTTCATTCTTAGTAGCAATTGTAGCACTCATCCAGTTTGTTTGCTCTACGTTATTACAAAATACGAGTGGATTACCAAATTCCTTATCCTGAGCGGCAATATTACGCCATAAATCCCATGATTCACCATAGCCATTTCTAATTTGACTTAAATCAGGCTTATGATCCTGGTCACCATAGCAAGATGTATCTGTACAGCAGCCGTTAGTAATAAATACTAGATCATCACTAACTAGGTCAATTGCCTCGGATTTACCATTTCTTTCGAAAATAATTTGTTTAGCAATCTTTTTGTCTCCTTGATGATCAAAAATGACATTTTTAACATTAATACCATATTCGATTTTTACTCCATGTGCTTCAAGATACTTCACAAGAGGAAGAATCATACTTTCATATTGATTATATTTAGTAAATCTTAAAGCACTAAAATCAGGTAGACCATCAATATGATGAACATAACGTTGAAGATAACGCTTCATCTCTAAGGCTGATGAAAAGCGTTGGAAGGCAAACATTGTTTGCCAATATAACCAGAAGTTACTATTCCAGAAATGGTCATCAAAGAATTCATCAATTCTTTTTCCCTCAAGCTCACTTTCAGGAGTTAGATAAAGCTTAGTAATTTCCATTGCAGCTTTTTTTTATCAAGATTAAATTTATTATCTGTATGAGCATTTTTTTACCACGATTAATTGTAGCACGACATAGTGAATAATTTGGATCCTTCTTGTTTAACCAATAATATTCATCTAGGACACTTACATCGGGAGTTTCAATAGATGGAACATCACGGAACATATCCCACATACATTCAAAGTGGTTATCCATTTCTCTACCACCACGCATATAAAAGCCTTTTGTAACGTCCTTTCTACCATCGCAGCTACCACCAGCAAGCTCTAGCTTTTCAAGTAGATGAATATGCTCGCCCTTCATTCTACCATCTCTTACTAGATAGAAGGCTGCTGATAGGCCAGCAAGTCCTGTACCAATAATATAAGCACTTTTTTTATCTACGCCCTCAGGCTTTAAAGGATGAGCAAATGCTTCATAATTTCCTGCACTATAATACATAATTTATTACCTCCATAATTTTTTTCTTTACGGCTATATTTTAGTTCATTGTAACTAGTTAGCCAATAAACAAAAAAAGTGGATATGTATAAAAAAATTCTACATAATTCAATAAATGAAAAAATACGACACTTTGTTAAAAAAATGTCGTAATTAGTGCTTACAGTTATTTAATGCGTGTTCGATGGTTCCACTTGTTAAATCGCTTACTCTATTTACTATTTCCTTTGGTTCCTCCTTTAGATCAGTCTTTATCCAATTAAGGACAATTCCTACAAAGGCATATTTATAGAAATTAGCAATAAATTCTAAATCCTCATCTCTTACGGTATAGCCTTTAGCTTTTTTTCCTTTACTACATTTAATAATAAAGGATAGACTAATCGATAAAGATAGTTTTCTAATATTTCTAGGGAAACATTATGATAAATGTTTAAGATGAATGGCTTATCCTTCTTAATTAATTCAAATATGGAAAGAAAGCCTTCCTGCCAGGTATCGTAGGTTTTATTATTTTTCAAGGCATCGTCAGCGTCTTCAAGGCAAATCCATTCTACTAAATCAGGTAGATCTAAAAAATGATAATAGAATGTTTGTCTATTAATACCACATTTATTTGTAATATCAGTAATTGTAATTTTTTTGACATGGGCTTTTCTAATAATAAATCCTTAAAGGCAAATGCAATTGCTTTTTTTGTTAAATCACTCATATAATCACCAGTAATATTATAATATAATTTGGAAATAAAAAAACAAAAGCATTTTTTTAACAAATTGTAATTGATTTATTTGCTAGTTTGGGGTAAAAATATTAACAAACGTTGATAAGAAGAAAGCTAAGATGTAACTTTTAGAGAGTTTATGGTTGGTGAAAATAAATAGATTCTTAGTCTTTTAACAGCTTTGAGTGATGGAAGAAATTAAGTAGAACCATTCGTATGCCTGCGTTAAGGGCTTAATTGAGGGCAGGATTTTATCCTGAACTAAGGTGGCACCGCGAATATTTCGTCCTTAGATTTTTATCTAAGGATTTTTTTATTTCATAAGGAGGATTTATTAAAATGAAAAGAGATCATATTAAAGAATTACTTACATTAAAGGAAGAAAAGGAAATATTTATTTGTGGTTGGATTAGAACTAATAGAGCTCAAGCCCAATTTGGCTTTTTAAATGTTAATGATGGCTCAACCCTTCAAAATATTCAGGTTGTTTATGATAATAAGCTTGCTAATTTTTTTTAGAAGTATCTAAATTTAGAACTGGTGTTTCAGTAAGCATTTCTGGTAAGGTTGTTTTAACCCCTAATAATAAGCAGCCTTTAGAGATTCACGCTAGTGAAATTACTATGCTTGGTGATTGTGGTGAGGATTATCCTATTCAGCCTAAAAGACATACAAGAGAATTTTTAAGAGAATATGCTCACTTGCGTCCAAGAACAAATTTATTTAATGCTGTATTTAGAATAAGAAGTGTGGCAGCTATGGCTGTTCATACTTATTTCCAATCAAGTGGATATCTATATGTTCATACGCCCCTTATTACCTGTGCTGATTGTGAAGGCTCTGATCAAATGTTTAAAATAACAACTCTTGATATGAATCATTTACCACTTGATGAGAATAAGCATGTTGATTTCTCAAAGGATTTATTTGGTAAGCAGGCTTGGATTACAGGATCAGGTCAATTACAGGGTGAAACCTTTGCAATGGCTTTTGCAGATATTTACACCTTTGGTCCAACATTTAGAACTGAAAACTCTAATACTCAAACTCACGCTAATGAATTTTGGATGATTGAACCAGAAATGGCATTTTGTGATTTAGAGGGTCTAATGGATATTGAAGAGGAAATGTTAAAGTTTGTTATTAAATATGTATTAGATAATGCTAAGGCTGAAATTGAATTTTGTGATCAATTTGTAGAAAAGGGCCTAATTTCTAAATTAGAGGCAATTTTGAATTCAAAATTTGTAAGAATTAGTCATCATGATGTTGTTGATATTTTAAAGAAGGCACCTGTTAAATGGGAATTTGCACCTACATATGAGGATGATATTTCTAAGGAGCATGAAAGATATATTACTGAATATTTTAATGGACCAGTATTTATTACTAATTGGCCTAAAGAAATTAAAGCTTGGTATATGAAGGTTAATGATGATAATAAAACTGTTGCTGCTGTTGATTTAGTAGTTCCTCATGCTGGAGAATTAATGGGTGGATCTCAAAGAGAGGAAAATCTTGATAAGCTACTTGAAAGAATGAAGGAGCTTAATGTTAGTAAGGATGGTATCGATTGGTATTTAGATACTCGTAGATATGGTGGATGCGTTCATTCTGGCTTTGGAATGGGATTCGAAAGATTACTTATATATCTAACAGGCGTTGAAAATATTCGAGATGTTATTCCTTTCCCAAGAACTCCTAAAAAAATTGCGAATATTAATATTTATAATGATAATAGGTATACTTGTTTTGAGCAGGTATACCTTTTTTTATTTGTTAAGTATAATTTACTTGTTTTTTTAAATTATTGTAAAAAAATCAGCAAAAAAATAGTATTAAAAAAATGTTTTTTTATTGTCATATTTTTCTTCATCGTGTTATAATTTAATTGAACGAATAAATTTGTTTTTAAGAGGAATAATAGAAATTATTATTTTGTAAAAACTAATAAAGAGAACTCATAAATAAATAATTATAATTATATGGAGGAAACAATATGAAAGTTGTTTTAAAAAAATCTTACCAAGGTTTTTCACGAATAAGAAAAACTAAGTCAGAAGTTAGAGCTGTTGATAACTTAGACATTGAAATACCTGATGGAAAATTAATTGGACTTTTAGGACCATCAGGATGTGGTAAGTCAACTACCTTATATATGGTTAGTGGTTTACAAGCACCAACAGAGGGAAGAATTATTTTTGGAGAAGATGATGTTACTGAATTAGCACCAGAAAAAAGAGGAATTGGCCTTGTATTTCAAAATTATGCATTGTATCCTCATATGACTGTTGAACAAAATATTATGTTCCCATTACAAAATATGCGTGTTCCCAAGGAGGAAGCTAAAGCTAAGGCCTTAGAAGCAGCAAGACTTGTTCAAATTGATAACTTGATGGATAGAAAGCCAAGTGAATTATCAGGTGGACAGCAGCAAAGAGTTGCAATTGCTCGTGCATTAGTTAAGGAGCCTAATGTATTATTACTTGATGAGCCATTATCAAACCTAGATGCTAGACTTCGTTTACAAACTCGTGAGGAAATTAAACGTATTCAAAAGGAAACTGGAGTTACAACAATTTTCGTAACCCATGACCAAGAAGAAGCTATGAGTATCTCTGATTATATAGTTGTTATGAAATTAGGTGTTATGCAACAAATGGATGAACCACAAAAGGTTTATGATAACCCAGTTAATCTATTCGTTGCTAAATTCTTAGGTACACCTCCTATCAATGTATTTAATGCAACAATATCTAATGGTGTTGTTTATATTGGTGAAGAAGCAGTTGAAGAAATTGATCTTTTACCAGTATTAGAGGCTAATCTTCAAAAGCGTAATGATGCTGCTTTAGCAAATTTCAAACGTCATCAAGAATATATGGCTAATAAGAAGCCTGAAAAGAAAAAGAAGATTGATGAGATTGTTGAAGCTGAGCCTATGGAATTTGTTCCAGAAGAATTAAATTACAATGAAAATGAGCCATATAAGGCTTATGTAGGAATTCGTCCTGAGGGCTTTGTTATTGATCCAAACGGCAAATTTACATTACACGTTGAGCAGGTTGAGGTAATGGGTCGTGATATTTCAATTATTGTATCTCATCCAAACTGCGAAAAGCCAACTGCTCGTATTATTGTGGATGCATCAGAGGCAAAGGGAATTACTGTTGGTGAGGATTTAAAATTCTCATTAAAGCCTGGTAAGATTTTCGTCTTTGATGGTTATACAGAAGAGAGGTTAAAAATAATGGAAGGACTTAACACCAAAAAAGCTTGGTTGTTTTTGGCCCCTACATTAATTTTGATGGCTATATTCACATTCTATCCGTTAATTCAAACAATGATTTATTCATTTTTGAATGGCTATAATGGAATGGGAGCTGCTGGTGGTGAATCCTTCAGCATAGGTATTCAAAACTATACAAGACTTTTTTTACTTATTCAACTTTAAGAACTAGATTTTTTTAGGAGCCCTAGGAAATACAGCACTTATTGTATTTATTACCGTTCCTTTATCTACCTTAATAGCTTTATTAATATCTGTTGCCTTAAATTCAATTAAGCCATTACAAAAGGTATTCCAAACTATTTATTTCCTACCTTATGTTACTAACTCACTTGCAATTGGTGCCGTATTTGCGGTAATGTTTCAATCAGCAGGTACTGGACCAGCAGAGGTTGCAGGAGTTGTTAATACGGTACTTCGCTGGTTTGGAATTGGTGCAGTTGATTGGCTTGGTCCTAATTCAACATATGTCGCTAATATGACAGTATTAATAATTTATATTGTTTGGAATGCACTACCATTTAAGATTTTAATATTACTTGGTGCTCTTCAAAGCGTTAATAAGCAATATTATGATGCTGCTAAAAATTGATGGTGCTTCAAAGCATAGAATTTTTGTGGAAAAATTACCGTTCCGCTATTATCACCTATGATTTCTTATTTATTAATAACTGGATTTATTGGTGCATTTAAGGAATATACATCTGTAATTGGTGTATTTGGTACTAACTTAGGACCAGCAGGCTCTTCAGGAAGAATGAATACGATTGTTGCTTTAGTTTATAACTATATTGAAAGTGCTAATTATGGCTATGCTTCTGCTATGGCAATGATTTTATTTGTAATTATTCTAATATTTACAGGTATTCAAATGCTTATTAATAAGAAAAGAGTACATTTCTAGGAGGTTAATATGGAAGAACAAATTATTGAAACAAAAAAAGAGCCTTCTAGTGTTGAAAGAGCTTTAAGAAGACAAAAAATAATGAAGGTTATTCAAAAGATTTTTAGTTTATACCTTCTTAGTAATAGTTGCTATCTCAACATTATTCCCATTTTATTGGATGCTTAATATTTCACTTCAAACCTATCATGAATATATTAATTCATCATTAAATCCAATATTTTTTTCCCAACCTCAATGAATTGGCAAAATTATGCAAATGCTATTCAGGTTAAAAATTTTGCTAATAACCTAAGAAATACCTTTGTAGTAGCTATTGTATCTACATCATTATCTATGGTTGTTATAATTCTTGCAGCATTTGCTTTTGCAAGACTTGAATTTAAGGGTAAAGATACACTATTTACAATTTTACTTGCAACAATGATGGTTCCAGGTGAATTATTCCAAATTTCTAACTATGCAACTGTTTCAAAGCTAGGCTGGAATAACTCATATACTGTATTAATTGTTCCATTCTTGGTATCAGTATTCTATATATATCTATTAAGAAATGCTTTCAAGCAAATTCCTGATTCATTATATTATGCTGCTAAGGTTGATGGAACTAGTGATTTAAAATATTTATTCAAGGTTATGCTTCCTCTTGCATCTCCTACTATTATTTCAATTCTAATTTTAAAGGTTATGGGTGCTTGGAATTCATATGTTTGGCCAAGATTAGTTAACAAGGCTGAATGGCGTTTAATTTCTAACTGGCTAACTAATTCATTTACAAATCAAGAAACAAATATGACAGACTATCCAATGAAGATGGCTGGTGTAGTTATTGTTTCTATCCCACTAATGATTATATTCATTATTTTTAGAAAATATATCATGCGTGGTGTATCAAAGAGTGGTATTAAGGGCTAATAGCCTTTGATATATATTAAAAAAATACTAAAGGAGAAAAATAAAAATGAAAGCAAAAAAAGTATTGCTTGCCGTAGCTGCTGCAGGACTTGGTCTTACAATGGTAGGCTGTGGAGGAAAGACTAATAAAATTACATTTGAAGTTCCAGAAGAACTAGATACTAATACTCCACTTACAATTAAATTCTATCATACAATGGGTGATACCTTACAAAAGGTTTTAGCTGAGGCTGTTGATGAATTCCAAAAGGATTATCCAAATTTCACAGTTGAGTCATCTCAAATTGGTGGATATGATGATGTTAGAAATCAATTAGTTACTGAGATTCCTAATGGAAATCAACCTAACCTAGCTTATTGTTATCCAGATCATGTTGCTTTATATAATAGAGCAAGAGCTGTAGTTCCATTAAATAGCCTAATTGATAGTGAAAAGTTTGGCTATAATGGTGATGTTTCTGATTTCGTACCAGGATATTATGCTGAAGGTAGTCAATATGGCGATGATAATATTTATACATTACCATTTAGTAAATCAACTGAGGTTTTATATTATAATAAGACAGCATTTGATAGAGAAGGCTGGACTGTTCCAACTACTTGGGAGGAAATGGCTACACTTTGCGCTACTATAAAGACTAAATATCCATCTTCAACTCCACTTGGAATTGATAGTGAATCTAATTTATTTATTACAATAAGTGAACAAATTGGCTCAAAAATATACATCTGCCACTGGTGATCATTATTTATTTGATAATACTGAAAAATAGAACATTTGTTGGCAAATTTAAAGAGTGGTATGATAAGGGCTATTTTACAACTCAAGAAATTTTAGATGCTTATACATCTACATTATTTGCTCAAACTGGTTCTGACCAAACTACATTTACTGGATCATTTATGTCAATTGGTTCAACTGGTGGTGCATCTCACCAATTTGATAAATCATTTGAATGTGGCGTTGCTGCTATTCCTACATATGGCAATGTTGATTTAAAGGTTATTTCTCAAGGACCAAGCTTATGTATTTTCAATAAGGAAAATCCACAAGAGGTATTAGCTACTTGGGTATTTGTTAAGAATTATTTATTAACTTCTGTATTCCAAGCTAAGTTCTCTATGCAATCTGGTTATAACCCAGTATTAAAGAGCGCAAGTGCTATCGAGGATTATGCTAATTGGATTAATGGAGCTGATGGTAAGACTGCTGATGGTGTTAAGGCTTTAGCTGCTAAGGTTTCAAATGAAATGGTTAATAGCTATTATACATCTCCTGCCTTTGTTGGTTCTTCAACAGCTCGTAGCCAGGTTGGTGATTTATTTGTTGCTGTTATGACTGGTAGCAAGGATATCGATAAAGCATTTAAGGAAGCAGTTGCTGCTTGTGAAGTATAATTAAATTATGAAGTGTATTAAAAAGATTTTATTATCATTAGTAGCTGTATTTGGCGTTTTGTCATTTACAGCTGCATGTGATAAAGATAATAATGGAAACAAAGAAAGTAGTGCTGAACCAACAATTCCCTTTGTTGATTATGTAGCTCAAACTAAGCTTAATCAGGTATGTACAAAGGATTCATCATTTTTTGGTGATGATGGTATAGCTTTTGCGACTCTTGTTCGTAATGTTGATGGTGATACTACCGTTTTTATGGTTGAAGGATTTGAAATGACTGCTAGATATGCTGGTGTTGATACTCCTGAATCAACTGGTTCAATTGAAAAATGGGGAAAAACAGCTTCATATTTTACAGCTGGTAAGTTAAATAGTGCTAAAAGTATTATAGTTCAAACTGATGGTGGTGCTGCCAAAACTGATTCAAATGGTACTAGATATATGACATATGTTTGGTATCAAACAAGCGATGGTGGTGATTATCGTTTATTAAATCTTGAATTAGTCCAAGAAGGTCTATCATATGGTAAATCTGCTACAGCTCCTAGATATTCTGATGTTTTGATTCAAGCTCAAGCTCAGTCATTAAGATTAAAGCTTAAACTTTATGGCCCAGCTAATGTTGATGAAAATTGGTATGGTGGCAAGGTTATTGAAACTACCATTAAAGGTATTTTAGATAACCAAGAACAATATGTTAAGGATACTGTTAAGGTTCGTTTTGATTGTACAATTACTAGAAATGATGGTATGTATGTTTATGCTCAAGATGTTGATGGCTTAACTGGTGATGTTTATTCTATATTATTATACAAAGGCTATAACTTAACAACAAAGAAGCTTGAAAATGGTAATAGAGTAACTATTTGTGGTAATGTTGCAGAATATGAAGGCAATGTTCAAATTACCAGTATGCAAGATATTCCTCTTTCTACCTCTGCTGATAATATTAAATTGCTATCTAAGGGTAATGAAGTTGTTTATAAAGAGGTTAATCCAAGTGAGCTTGTTGTTTCTAACACTTTGTTAAGTAGATGCCTTGTAAGAATGAATAACATTAAGGTTATTAGCACTTATACTACTAAAAATGGTGGTTCAAATGATGGTGCTGTAACTATCACTGGTATTTGTGATGGTAAAAATGTTACTATTCGTACATCTGTTCTTATTGATGATAATTATCATACAGTAACTGAAGATGTTTATCAAAATCAAACTATTGATGTTACTGGCATTGTAGAAGAATACAATGGTGCATATCAAATCAAGGTTGTCGCAATTAGTGATGTTATATTTCATAATAATTAGGTTTTTAAATATAATAAATAGGAGAAAAAAAGATGAAGAAATATGGAAAAAAATTGCCTTTGGGGGCAATGACCCTTATGGGTGTTTTAGCCCTTGCTTCATGTGGTGATAAAACTAATGAAGCAGAAGATGCTTTAAATAGTGTTCTTGTTCCTCAGGATAAGACTGTTGTTTCAAAAGATTTTAGTGTAACTAGACATGTTAAGTCTGGTGAGAATGATTATGAGGTTATTTGGACCTCTAGCAATGAAAAGCTATTAAAATTTGTTGATGTAGAAGGACAAAATGTTGCTACTGCTGATATTCATGCTCCATTTGGTCAAGATGAAGAAGTTGAATTTACCGCAACTATTAATGCTGGTAAAAAATCTGCAAGCCAAAGCTTTAAGGTTACAGTTAAGAATGTTGATGTAAAGAATGCTCTTGCTGCTGCCCTAGCTTCAGTAAAGGTTGATAATTTTAAAGAAACTTCTACTTATGAGCTTCCTACAAGCTATACTGAATATAAGGATGAAATTAATTTTAGCTATAGCCTTGAGGGAACTCCTAAAACTACTACACTTAATAACAATGTTTTAAGTATGACTGTTGGTACTGGTATTGAAACTGTTAAGCTAAATGTTAAAGCCACAGCTGGTAGTGAAGAAAAATCTAAGGTTGCTATGTTTAGAGTTGGTAGTGTTGCTGAAACTGTTATTGAGCTTAACCCATCTAATGTTAAGACTGGTGTTGGTGGCTTAACTTTAAATGGTGTTGTTGAAAATACAAAATTCCCTGTTGAATTTAATATTAATAAGGGAGGAAGTGTTGCTTCTAATGGCCTTACTAATATTACTACTGTAGTTGCTACTATTTATGGTACATATGATAATATGAAGATGTATGCTGGTAAGGATGCAACTGGTACACTAATTACTGCTGAAAAGGAAGCATATAGTGAAGGAAAGAATACAGGTACAAAATATACATATACCTTCCCAGAAGGAACTAATGATTTCTATTATGTAAATGATTCTACATATACTGTGAGTCCTTATAGCATTAAGGTTACATGCTTTATGGAAGCTACTGATAAGAAATTATCTTTAACGCCAACTACATTAAAAACTGGTGTTTCTGGCTTGATTTTAAATGATGTAGCTGAAAATACAAAATTCCCTGTTGAATTTAATATTAAGAAGGGAGGAAGTATTGCCTCTGATGGTATTGGTGGTCTTACAAAGGTTGTTGCTACTATTTATGGTACATATGATAATATGAAGATGTATGCTGGTAAGGATGCAACTGGTACACTAATTACTGCTGAAAAGGAAGCATATAGTGAAGGAAAGAATACAGGTACAAAATATACATATACCTTCCCAGAAGGAACAACTGATTTCTATTATGTAAATGATTCTACATATACTGTAAGTCCATATAGTGTTGATGTATATTATACAGGCCTATTAAATCCAACTCAAAAGCCTTCTACTCCTGAAACTCCAACAAAGCCTGCATACACAAAGCTTGATAATCCTACTTGCTCTTTATTAAAGGGCAAGAGTGCTGGTGAAGCTTTTAGTATTGATGCTTGTAAGGTTGGTGCTATATCAACTAAGGATTCATTATTATTCTGCTATACAGCTGAAGGTACATTTGCAGTTACTTATTTTAAGTCTGATGCTTTAAAGGCTATTGTTGAGACTTTAAATGTTGGCGATACAATTAAGATTACATCTGCTACTCTAGCTTTAGGTACTGGTGGAAGTGTAAAGGGTTCAATTACTGTTGGAAACGACGCTCAAATTGAGAAAATTGCTGATCAAGATATTGCTTATCCTACATTTACTGCTATTGATTGGTCAAAGAATGGTTATAACTGGTTAGCTTCACTTACAAATGATGCTCTTGCTGGTTCATATGTTGAATTTACAAATGTTAAATTCCAATCAGTTTTTAATGATGGTGACCAAGATTTATATTCAAAGTTTGTATTTGTTGTAGAAGGTCAAACTGATTATGCTGGTTTATATCAAGGCCCACTTACAGTAGATGGTACTGATGAGAAGGTTAATACAACTGATACTTATACAATTAAGTGCTTTGTAATTGGTGCTGGTGAATATGACGCTAAAGGTGTTTCAAATAAGGTTCGTTTATATGCAGTATCAATTGTTAAAAATGCATAATTTCGAAAAAATGGTTTAAATTAGATTAAAAGTGGTCTTTTTGACCACTTTTTTCTCTATTGGAGGTTTCTATGCTTAATGTTATTTTAAATAAATATGAAGAAGAAAATGTTTTAAAGGGGTATCCTTGGGTATTCAATAATGAAATTAATGGCTTTGATGGTATTATTGAAAATGGTAAGGTGTGTAAGGTTTTAACAAATGATGGTAAATTTGTTTGTTATGGCTTTTTAAATACTAATTCTAAAATAATGATAAGAGTATTATCATTAGATGAAAAATGAAGAGATTAATAAGGATTTCTTTTAAGAAAAAGAATTATGTATGCTATATCTCATCGTAGGCATTTAGGATGGAGTGCAACAAGACTTATTTTTAGTGAAGCAGATTTTTTACCTGGGCTTATTGTTGATAAATATGGTGATTATTTATCTGTACAATTTATGTCATTAGGAATGGACCTGATTAAAAAAATGATATTGTAGATATTTTTAGTTGAATTAACTGGCTGTAAAGGAATTTATGAACGAAGTGATATGCCTGTTCGTGAAAAAGGAAGGTCTTTTTGCAGGTAAAAAGGCTTTTTTTATATGGAAGCTTTGATCCTCGAGTAATGATTATTGAGGATGATATTAAAATGATTGTTGATTTAGAGAATGGTCAAAAAACTGGTTATTTTCTTGATCAAAAGCTAAATAGAGATATTTTAAGACTTTATGCTAAGAACCAGGTTGTTCTTGATGCCTTCTCAAATGTTGGTGGTTTTGCCTTACATGCTTGTAAATATGGTGCTTTACATGTTGATGCTTGTGACATCTCTAAAAGAGCCTGTGAGGAAATATTACATAATGCTATGATTAATGGATATAATAATTTAGAAGCGAAATGTGTTGATGTTTTTTTGATTATTTACATAGTGATGAGGTTATTAATAAATATGATGTTATTATTCTAGATCCACCAGCTTTTTCAAAAAATAAGGAATCTTTAAAGAAGGCTTATAAGGGCTACAAGGAAATCAATATGCAGGCTATGAAGATAATTAAATCCGGGGGATATCTTTTAACATTTAGCTGTAGTCAGCATATGACTCCTAATTTATTTATGCAAATGATAAATGAAGCAGCACTTGATGCTAAAAGAGTAGTTCAGTTTCTAGATTTTAGAATTCAATCTCCTGATCATCCAGCCTTACTTCAGTCTGAAGAACAATTATATTTAAAGTGTATGATTTTAAGAATTAAATAATATTTTTTTTTAATTAAAGCAATGAAACACATTTAAAAAAATACTATAGTAAAAGCAAAAATTTACATTTTGTACGAATATGCGAACTATATACGAAAAAAATATGCGAAAAAGATAAAAAAATTTATTTTTATTGTATTTTTGATTATCTATATTATAATAAATACGGTGAAATGAAATGAAGCTTACAAAAAGATGATTTTTAAGAAAAAAATAGTTTCAATTTAATGCTTGTTGTACTTTATACATTTTTTTATTATGCGTTGTTTATGGTACATGGATTGGAAAATGCCTAAAGATATGGTGGGCAACATTAATTGTTGTTGTCGCAATTATTATTGGTGGCGTTATTTGTGGTATTTTTTGGACAAAATCAGTAAGTAAGAAGAATTTCGATAATACTAATAATATACAAAAAAATAATAATTTAGAGGTGAAAAATTATGTTTACAAGAAGTATTAGACAATGGCTAGGATCATTAAAAGATGGGGAATTAATTTTAGCTAAGCAAACATATGAGGAACATTTCTCAGATATGAAAGAGGCCACTTTCTATCAGTTATTAGCAAGATTATGTGTAGAAAAAACAATCGGAAAATTAGCTAAGGGTTTATATTTCAAGCCTTATAAGGGTGATTTAGAAAGAAAGCCTACAAAGGAAGATTTAATTGCATTCTTCACTAATAAGCATAGAAATGGTATGATTGTTGGTGAACAATTATTAAACAATAAAGGAATCATTTCTACTGATTGTAAGGTTGTAAATATTTATACTAATGTATTAGAAATTAAAAACTAAGAGAAATATTTGTGGATTAAATATTCAAAAATGTTGAAGTAGATTTTAAGAGCCCAATTATTCTACAAACAATTGAAATATTAGAAATTATTGAAAAATATTGATGATTATACTAATGTTAATTTAGAAGTATTAGAAAAATATATTACATGAATATGCTAATCATTATGATGCAGCAATTTTATCTAAGGTATTAATTAAGAAATCATATAAGAAGCGTGTTGTAAATGCTGTTAAGGTTATTCTTGAGCATTATGGTGTTCAAAAATGATTTAGTACGTTATTTAAATAGCGCATCTAAGTATGATTTCCCTAAAGCAATTGCTGAAGCATTAGAGAACTAGTGTAAAAAAAGGGGTACTTTAAATAAATCAAAGCACCTAATAATAAAAAAAGGAACGATTGAGAATGTTAAACTTGTCTTTTTATGAATCGTTCCTTTTTGACTATTACCTAAATGTAAATGGTATTATTAAAGTGTAGGTTTGCTTTTTTTCTATTGTCATATTTTTTTAAGTAATTCATTGAGTAATTTGAGATTTAATTCTAGTCAAAGTGATTTAAATGAGGAAACGGAATTTGTAAAAGTGAAAAAAATAAAGTAAATACAAATACGCAAGATTTAATTTTTAAAAAAATATGGCAATGCTGATATAACTGTTCGCGCTGGCGAGCTTCAGGAAATTTATAATTTTTTTGTTATGGAATGATTTAAGGGGGCTAACAATGAAAAAAATTATTGATTCATTTTTTTAAAAAATGATATATCCTGCTCTTATTTCTCTTTTTTTATATTTGCGTTTACAACAGCCTTTGTTAAGGGAGATGAGCTTGAGGTATTACAATTAATTACGGCTTTAATTGCTATTGCTTTTGGTTTTATTTTCTTGGTAGGATTTGTTATGAATATTATTTATAGCTTAAAGCATGAGAATAGTTAAAAAAATCATCTTAATGGTGATTTTTCTTTTTGGGTTATGCTTTTTTTCATTTCTTTTTGGGCTTTTTGCGTTATAATTATTGATGTGGTGATTAAGTATGAAAAAAACTATTTTGTTGATGTTATTTCTGATGGAATTTGTATGGGAAATGCGGTTGTTTTAAATTTAGAAACAAAAAGAATAGTACTATTAGAAAAAGTGTTGCAGAAGAAAAAAACAAGCTTGGTAATGCTATTATGAATTCACTTGATGAGCTTAATAGTATAAGCAAAAATAAGAATGAAGAATTTATTGAAGTTCATAAAATGCTATTAACTGATGCTGCCTTAAAGGATGAATTATTTAAGGAAATCGAATATAATGGAAAAAGTGCATATGAGGCTACTAGCTGTGTATTTGATCGTTATATTAAAGGCTTTAAAGAATCTAAATCTAGCTATTTGAAGGAACGTTATTTGGATTTTTTTAGATATTAAGGAAAAGAATTTTAAGAAATATTGAGGATAATAAAATTGATTTTTTTCTAATTTCCATAATGTTATTTTAGTTGTTGAAGAACTATTACCTTCTTTATTAGTTGATTTTAAGGATGTTAAAGGGGTTATTTGTAAAAATGGTGGCTTTACATCTCATGCAGGTATTTTATGTCGTTCTTTAGATATTCCATGTGTTGTTTTAAAGGATTATGATATTCATACAAATGATGAAATAATTATTGATACAAGAAGACAAATTGTTGATGTTAATCCTTCTATAGATATTATTAATCATTATCAGGAAATTCTTGGTAAAATTAAGGATGAAAATTTTATTGATTGCCCACATCCTGGCTATAGATTTATGTGTAATATTACAGATAATAGTGAGCTTGATAAATGCTTAGAATATGGCTTTGATGGTGTTGGCTTATATCGAACTGAGTGGATTTTTATGAATAGTGATCGACCACTTAGTGAGGAAGAACAATATAATATTTATTTAGAGGCTGTAACTAAAATGAATAAGCTACCTATTTGCTTTAGAACCTTTGATGTTGGTGATGATAAGCAGCTAGATTATTTGCATGTTGATTCTAAGGGTGTTAGAAATTATATGAATAATCCTACACTTTTTGAAAGCCAAATTAAGGCTTTACTTCGTGCTAACATATACGGGAATATGAAAATTATGTTTCCTATGATTGAAACTAAGGAGCAGTTTTATTTTTTAAGAAATTGGATTTATCGTTTGAAGGAAGAAATGGCTAATGATAAGCAAATAGAGATTGGTATGATGCTAGAGACTAAGATGGCTTTAGATAATATTGGTGATTTTTGGTAATGTTGATTTTATTTCTCTTGGAACTAATGATTTAACTAAAGAGATTTATAATATTTCTAGAAGTGATAATATTAGCTATAAGGAATACCTTGATGATTTATTAAAGAGATTAAAGCCAGTTATTGATTTTTGTAAGCAAATGGATATTTCCTTAAGTGTTTGTGGTGAGCTTGCTTCAATAAGAGAAGCCTCTAAAGGATTAATGAATATAGGTATTAATAAATTTTCAGTAAGTGCTCCTAATATAAAAAAACCTTATATTTGGCATTTAACGATAAATTGAAGGAGGAAAAAAATGTTAATTGCAAATTATCATACCCATACAAAGCTTTGTAATCATGCTGAGGGTATGCCTAGTGATTATGTAGAGGAAGCTATAAGACTTGGCTTTAAGGAGATTGGTATGTCCGATCATAATCCTATTCCTGTATCTTTTTTAGGTAAGGATTTATATATGGATAATTGGTGCCATCGTAACATGAGTTATGATGTCTTCAAAAAAATATTTATCTTAAGGAAATGGCTCTTGTTAAGGAAAAAAATATGGCAAACAAATTAAAAATATATAGTGGCTTAGAATGTGAATATTTATCTGAACATTATGATTATTATAAAAAGCCTAAAAGATGATCTTGATTATTTAAATTTAGGACTTCACTTTTTTTTAAAAAGCAATGGTAAAATTATCAACACGTATCATGAGGTTGATTATAAAAAAATGTTTATGATTATGCAATAAATGCGATTTTGGGAATGGAAACAGGATTATTTAAGACTCTTGGTTTCATCCTGATTTATTTATGTTTGAATATAAGAATAAATATGGAAAAAAAGAGAATTTGATGAATATGCTTTAAAAAGCTTCAAGAGCAATAATTGAATCAGCAATAAAAAATGATGTCTATTTGGAAATTAATGCTAATGGAATCGCAAATAGTGAGAAGTTTGGTATTAATGATACTTGGCTTTATCCTGATATTAATTTTTGGAAAATTGTTAAAGAATATAAGGATGCTAAAATAATTATTGGTGCTGATGCTCATAAGCTTTCAGCATTATCATGTAAGGCTATCGATGATGTTTCTAATATGGCAAAAAAACTTGGATTAAATGTTAGAAATACGATTGAATTTGCTTAACTATAGTGTATAATAATAAAGAGGTGTTATAATGTTTAATTTTAAGAATCCTAAAAAAACAAAGATGTTTTGGGCTTACATTGTTATTGGTATTGTTTTAATTTTGGCAGCAGTTGTATTTGCTCCTATTTGGAATAAATGCGGTGATTGGTGCTTTTGGAAAAGCTATGGAATGAAAATTATTAATTTAGTCATTGCAGCTATCCTAATATATTATTTATTTGCTTTCTTATTAAAGAAGGTAATGCATGGTGGCGGTGGAGTTACAAAGACGCTTACAATAATTGAATTTATTTTACTTTCTTTAGTAGCCTTAGGATGTATATTATCACAATTTAATGTTATTAATGTCAGTGGTGCTTGCAAGATTTTTGGGCTTGCTTTATGGTGTAGAGGTGTTGTTGAGGTATTTAGAGCTTATTATCATCAAAGAGATAGTAAATCTAAATTTCCATTATGGTATGTATTTGTTGTTGTAGTTATGGTAACATTTGGTACATATTGTTTTGCAAAGCCATTTATTAGTGACACTGTTTTATTATGGATTTTTGTTATCTTCATTTTCTTATATGGAATTTGTATGATTGTCTATGGTGGTATGACAAAGCCTAAATCAAATAAAAAAATCATCTAAATAATTACTCGAGCTGTACTTTTGTATAGCTCATTTTTTTAATTATTAGAAAAAAATTATGAATTTTATTTGACATTCATTTATATGTTATGTATAATCATATCAAAGCAATGATAAAGAAAAAGTAAAAATAGGATACTTAAATACAGTGATTTAAGGATAATGAGAACTTAGAAAAAAAGGCCTATTTGAAGAACACTTTGTAGCTGCCTCCTGAACTAATAGTAGGGTGAGCCGGTGGAACCCGTTATAGTTCTTGTTCTTGTTAGAGAATTAAAAGTGATCACATTTGTGATAAGTTAGGTGGCACCGCGGGTTTAACAGCATTCGTCCTAAAATATTAGGATAATGCTGTTTTTTTTATAAAGGAGATTATAATATGTGTTCGATTTTTGGAATGAAAAAGCCGATGTGGAGTAATGAATTTATTGAAGGGGAATTTTCTAAGACTAATGATAGGGGACCTGATGCCACTAGATATATTTATAATGAGAGGGTTGCTTTAGGCTTTAAGCGTCTTTCAATTATGGGATTAAATGAAAGAGGTATTCAACCATTTTTTTCTATAATGATATTTATGTTGTTTGTAATGGTGAAATTTATGGCTTTAGGGATATTAAAAGAGAATTTAAGGATTATCCTTTCGTAAGTGAAAGTGACTGTGAGGTTTTATTACCATTATATATTAAATATGGCTTAGATATGTTTAAGCATTTAGATGCTGAATTTGCGTTAATATTATATGATGCTAAGGAGGATAAGATTATTGCTGGGCGTGATCCACTTGGTATTAGACCACTTTATTATGGTGTTTGTGATAATGGTGAATATGTTTTTGCATCTGAACCCATTGTTTTATTAAAAATGGTTGATAAGGTTAAGCCTTTTCCACCTGGACATTATTTTGATGGCGAAAAGTTTGTTTGCTATAATGACATAACAAGTGTTAATGATTATGTTAGTGGTGATATTGATACAAAAAAATTTGTCCTAAAATTTAAAAAGCTTTTTTTAATAGATGCTGTGGAAAAAAAGATTAGATTCAGATGCTCCACTGGGTTTTTTTATTAAGTGGTGGACTTGATTCATCACTTGTATGCGCCATCGCTGCAAAAAAGCTTAAAAAGCCGATTAAGACCTTTGCTATTGGTATGGTTGGTGATGCTATTGATTTAAAGTATGCTAAAAGAGGTAAGTGATTATCTTCATACTGATCATAAGGAATTTTATATGACAAAGGATGATGTAATTTCTTCCTTAAGAGAAATTATTTATCATTTAGGAACATTTGATATTACAACTATTAGAGCTTCTGTTGGTATGTATTTATTATGCAAGAAAATAAAAGAAGAAACAAATGTTAAGGTTTTATTAACAGGTGAGGTTTCAGACGAGCTATTTGGTTATAAATATACTGATTATGCTCCAAGTGCTTTAGAATTTCAAGCGGAGGCCCAAAAAAGAATTAGAGAACTTCATATGTATGATGTTTTAAGAGCTGATAGATGTATAAGCTCTAATTCCTTAGAGGCTAGAGTCCCATTTGGCGATATTGATTATGTAAAATATGTTATGAGTATTGATCCTAAACTAAAGCTAAATACCTATAATAAGGGTAAATATTTATTAAGACATGCCTTTGAGGGTGACTACTTACCTCATGATATTTTGTATCGTGAAAAGGCTGCATTTTCTGATGCGGTTGGTCATAGTATGGTTGATATTATAAAGGAATATGCTAATAGCTATTATAGTGATAATGAATTTAATGAAAAAATTAAAAAATATGATTATGTAAGGCCTTTTACTAAGGAATCTTTATTATATCGTGAAATATTTGAAGAGTTTTATCCTAATCAGGCGCAAATGATTGTGGATTTTTGGATGCCTAATAGAAGCTGGCCAGGCTGTAATGTAGATGATCCTTCAGCAAGAGTTTTAGCTAATTATAAAGATAGTGGTAAATAATTAAATCAATTGTTATAATATTAATGGATTATTTAAAAGAAGGTAATAGAAATGAAAAAAAATTTTTTAATGGGAGGAGCCTTAGTAATGCTAGCACTTACAGGGTGTGCATTAGATGGTGGCAATAGTAATTCAAGTATGGAATCAAAAAGTGAAACAGCTGTTATAAGTTCTTCAGCAAGTAGTGAAACGTCAAACCAAGCCTCATCAGCTTTAATTGAAAGTAGTAAGGGTGAGCCAGCATATTTTGAAACTATTGATGGCTATATTGATTCCTTGATGGAAAAATACAACAGATAAGATTACTTATTGGAATCAGGAAAGCTTTAAAGGAAAAATGGAATTATATAGATGGTGTAATGCTTAATTCATTTATGAATCTATATAAAGAAACAAATGACCAAAAAAATATTTGAGTTTTGTTACAAGATTTGTTAATTATTATATTGATAAATCTGGGAAATTTTTTTAAATTTAAAGGATTCTAAAAAAAGAGTGGCTTTGATGGTAAAGCCTTGGATGATATTTGTGAGAGTAGAATATTATTTGATTTATATAAATATACTAATGATTCAAGATACCTTAAGGCTATAAATACCACCTATTTAGCTTTAACTAATACCTCTAGAACAAATGAGGGTAATTTTTGGCATAAAAAAGTTTATCCTAATCAGGTATGGCTTGATGGATTATATATGGCTAATCCTTTCTATTTAGAATATGCCAATAATAATACCAATGCTAAGGCTTTGGTAAATGGCAAAGAAATGACGATTTATGATGATATTTTAAATCAATATAAGATGGTCAGAAAAAAATATGTATGATGAAAAATAAGCATTTATATTATCATGGCTATGATAGCTCTAAATCTATTTTTTGGGCCGATAAGGAAACAGGCTGTTCAAAATCATTTTGGTTAAGATCAATGGGCTGGTATATTGTATCCTTGGTTGATGTTATTGAAAAATATCCTGATAGCTATAGTGCTAATAAAAAAATGAATTAATTAATATTTTTTTAAGGAAGCAATTAATGGTATTTTAGAATATCAGGATTCTAATACTAAAATGTTTTATCAGGTTGTTGATAAAAAAGATGTTACAGTTTTTGTTGATGGCTCTTACTATCCTAAAACAGGTGTTGGTAAAAATGTTACTAATTATGTAGAAACATCAGGTAGCTCAATGATTGCTTATGCTTTAATGAAGGGCTATCATTTAAATTTATTTGATAAAGCTATGTATGATAAAGGTGTTGAAATATTTAATGGTATATGCAAAAAAAGTATTTAACTATTAGTTCTAGCGGTATTAATTTAGATGGTATTTGTATTACTGCTGGACTTGGACCTGAATCATCACCATATCGTGATGGAAGCATTGAATATTATTTATCTGAGAGTGTTGGAAGTAATGATGCCAAGGGTGTTGGTCCCTTTGTAATGGCTTATATTGAGATGAAAAAAATAACTAAAAAAACACGATTGGAAAAAAATAATTTTTTTGCCTCTAAAAATGGCAAATCTCCAGTTTTTTTCATTTTTTTCACATAATTTGACAAATTTTAACATTAATTATATAACTTTGTCATAAATCAAAAAAATGAACCTGGTTTATGTGGAGAAAAATAATAATGATGTGCTTGATTGCTATTATTTTGTTGATGAAAATAGTAGTGATACTAGTATTAATTATTATAGTGATAATAAATATTCTATTGTTGAGACTAAGCATTTAAAAAGATCTGTTTGTAATACTACACTAGAAAAAACTGAAACAATCGGTAAATATTATATTTGTTTAAGGGCAGATGGAAATAATATACCAATTGTTAGGATGGGAAATATTGTTAAAGGAGAGTAATATTAGTGAAAAAGAAGGTTATCATTTGGATTTCAATTATTGCGGTAATTGTTATAATTGCTTGTAATTTAATTTAATACGAAAGAGAATAATTTAGTTCACGTTGATACTGGTAATGGAGCATATAGCACTTATTTTTCTGATGCTAAGGCATATTATAAAGTGCCTGATAATATGAAATTTAAGGGCTGGTATGTTGATGATAAGAAGGTTTCGCTATTTACTAGATTAAAGGAAAGCGATTATGTTTATCCAAGATTAGAATATAAAAATGACAAAGATCTTCAAAGCTTAGGATTTGAGTTTGAAATAATCGACGATAATACGGCTGCAATAACTAATAGTCCTAAGAATATTTTTACAGTTCCTTCAAGAGCATATATTAACAATAAGTATTATAAAAATAACCACTATTAAGAGTGAGGCTATTTGTGGTAAAACTAGTAGCTTATATATTCCTGATAGTATTGAGGTTATTGAAGATAATTCAATTCATGGAGTTAATAATATTTATGGTGCTAAAAAAATCTTAAGTCTTTAGGCTATAATGACTGGAAGCTAGATTATTTTAAATTGAATTCTAATATGGAAAGTGCCTATATTGAAGATATAATTTATTGCAAGCTTGATATTGATTAAAAAGCTTGAATTGAAGTCTAAGGGAATCATAGATTTAAATTATCATAAAGCATTTAGTACGTATTTAAATGTTGATAAGAATAATCCTTATTTATATTTTTGATGGTACGTCTTTATATAATAAGGATAAGAGCTTCTTATATTTATGTTTAAATCGTGATGCAAGTGCATCCTTGACATATAATTTAGAAGGATTTTCTAGTATTGCCTTTATAGATGTTATTTGTAACGACTTAACCATTAATTTTAGTAAGGAAATATCCTTACCAATTAATTCATTTTGTTATATCACTAGTAATTTTGTTACAATTAATGCTGATATAGCTGAAATATCTTCTGCATTTGAAAGATGTAATATTAACAACTTAACTTTTAATGGTACAATAAAGAAAATTGTTGGTTCATTTAGCTTTAGTCAATATAAAAATATTAAACTAAAAAGCGTTGATGAAATCATATATTCCTTTAATGGAATACCATATACTTGTTTAGAATTTGAGCATATTACTAAAATTAAAAGATTCCTTTAACCAAGATTCTTTATGTGAGGTTAGAATTTCAAAGGAATTAGATAATGTGGAGTGTATTGATTCATTTAAGAATACTACTATTAACTTGTTTTAAATAATTATAGGTTGAAACAAGAACAATAAAAAAATATTGCTTGGGCGTTATTTCGATCCATTCTTTGATAGTGTGGCTCGATATAATGCCTTTTTTTCTTGATATCTTAAAAAAATTGGTTTTTTTAGCTGTAGGATCAAATGAATAAATAAGAATAATAGATATTATTGTATCAAAAAAATTATTTCTTTTTGGTGTGATATTAAATTCTTTTATTACTTATATTAGAATCGATTAGGTTAAAAAAACAAAGGCATAAGAAATTGTTGAAAAAAAGAACAAGAGCAAAGGGATCTAGATAGATTGATAAAACACTTAAGGTTATTCCTGAGACAGTGGCAGCATAAAAAGGCGGGAATTTCACTAATTTTTTTATATCGTTTATAACTAAATCTTCATTATATAACAATAAGGATATAAAAAAACGTCAGATAGAAATTGACTAGTTATGCCACTTTGGGCACCTTTTTATGAAATTAGGTAAAATATGAGATTTATTTAAATTTTTTTATGATATTCAAGATTATAATTCATAAAAAAACCACCTTTTTGAAAAAAAGTTAAAAAAATGTGTTGCATTTGTTATTAATATATGGTAAAATAGTCAAGTCTCATAGGCACTGAGAAGTGGCTGTGAAGTGGGAGGTTGCTGACACACCGACAGGCGTTGTCATACAGTGTGTTGGGTTATTCCCATGGAGCAAGTCTATACATTAGATTATAGGCGAAAGGAGTTATAAAAATGGCAAAAGAAAAAATTAAAATTCGTTTAAAGTCTTATGATCACAGATTATTAGACGCATCAGCAAAGAAAATTGTTGATAGTGTAAAGAAGACAGGTTCACAGGTGAATGGACCAATTCCTCTTCCAACTGAAAAGGAAATCTTCACAATCTTACGTTCACCTCACGTTAATAAGGATTCTCGTGAGCAATTCGAGCGTAGAACTCATAAGAGATTAATCGAAATTGTGGATCCAACTCCACAAACAATTGACGCTTTAATGCACGTTGATCTACCTAGTGGTGTAGATATCGTATTAAAGAAGTAATTAAAAAAATAATAATTTATAGAAAGAGGTAATTTCAAATGGCTAAGGGAATCTTAGGCAGAAAATTGGGCATGACTCAAATTTTCGATGCAGCTGGTAATCTTATTCCTGTAACTGTAGTTGATTGTACTCCAAACGTTGTTTTACAACACAAGACTGTTGAAAATGATGGTTATGAGGCAGTTCAAGTTGGTTTTATGGATAAAAGAGAATCATTAAGCAACAAACCAGAAAAAGGACACGTTGCAAAGGCTAACACTGCTCCTAAGCGCTTCATAAGAGAATTCCGTTTCTCAGAAGCACAAGGAAATGAGTTAGTATCTTATACAGTGGGTCAAGAAATTAAGTGTGATATATTTGCAGCAGGTGATGTTGTAGATGTTACTGGTACTTCAAAGGGTAAAGGATTTGCAGGTACTATTAAACGCTACAATCATGCTCGTCTTCGTATGAGCCACGGTACATCTGCATGTCACCGTATAGTTGGTTCTATGGGTGCAATTAAAGGTAATCTTAAAGGTAAGAAGATGCCAGGACACATGGGACATGAAACTGTAACATTACAAAATTTAACTATTGCAGCCGTTGATGCTACAAAGAATGTTATCCTAGTTAAGGGCAACGTTCCAGGTCCTAAAAAGGGACTTGTTGTAATCAAGACAGCTGTAAAGAGTTTATAGTAGGAAAGGAGATTTATTATGCCAACTATCGCATTATTAAATCAAGCTGGAGACAAGGTTAAAGATTGTGTACTTGAAGAGACTGTCTTCGGAATTGAACCTAACCGTCAAGTTATTTATGATGTAGTAAATGCTCAAAGAGCTGCTATGCGTCAAGGAACTCACGACACTAAGGGTCGTAGTGAGATTTCTGGTGGAGGTCGTAAGCCTTGGAAGCAAAAAGGTACAGGACGTGCTCGTCAAGGTAGTATTCGTGCTCCTCAATGGCGTGGTGGTGGTACCGTATTTGGACCAACTCCAAGAAGCTATGCATTTAAGCTTAATAAGAAGGTAAAGAGATTAGGTTTAAAAATCAGCTTTATCATATAAAGTACAAAAATGGTAAATTAATTGCAGTTGATTCTGTAAAATTTGAAGAGATTAAAACTAAGAATTTCATTCAATTCTTAAATAATATTAATGCAGAGGGAAAGACTTTAATTGTTTGTACTGTTGAGGAATTTACTCCTGATTTAGTATTATCATCTGCAAATGTTTCTGGAACTATTGTTCTAACAGCTAACAGTGCTTCTGTTTATGACATTTTATGTTATGACAAGGTTGTAGTTACTGAAGCTGCAATAAAGTATTATGAGGAGGCTTTGAAGTAATATGAAGAATATTTATGATATTATTAAGGGTCCAATCATTACTGAAAAGACTAATAAGTTAAAGGAAAAATTATAACAAATATACATTTAAGGTTGCATTAGATGCTAATAAAATCGAAATTAAAAAAATGCTGTAGAGACAATTTTTTTAAGGTTAAGGTTATGTCAGTATCTACAATCACTGTTCATCCAAAGCATAAGAGAGTTGGTCAACATGAAGGCTATACTCAAGCTTATAAGAAGGCTATTTGCAAGCTTGCTAAGGATAACAAGATTGAAGCATTCGAAATTTAATTATAGGAGGAAAATAAGATGGCAATTAGATATTATAAACCAACATCTAATGGACATAGAAACATGAGTGTTTCTACATTTGAAGAAATTACAACTGATACTCCTGAGAAATCATTATTAGCACCTCTACATAAGAATGCAGGCCGTAATAACACAGGTAGAATTACAGTTCGTCATCAAGGTGGCGGAGTAAAGCAAAAATATCGTATCATTGATTTCAAGAGAAATAAGGATGGTATTCCTGCTAAGGTTACTACTATTGAATATGATCCAAATCGTAGCGCAAACATCGCATTAGTTGTTTATGCTGATGGTGAAAAGAGATATATTCTAGCACCTAAAGGATTAGAAGTTGGTCAAACAATTATTTCTGGCGAAACAAATGATTTCAAGACAGGAAATGCACTTCCAATTCGTTTAATCCCAGTTGGTAGCTTAATTCATAATGTTGAATTACATCCTGGCAAGGGTGGACAATTAGTTCGTAGTGCTGGTACATCTGCTCAAATCCTAGGACGTGAGGAAAATTACGTTTTAGTTAGATTACAAAGCGGCGAAGTTCGTAAGATTTTAGGTACTTGTAAAGCAACAATTGGTGTTGTTGGTAATGAATCTCATGAATTAGTTCGTATCGGTAAGGCAGGACGTGCTCGTCATATGGGCTTACGTCCAGAAGTTCGTGGTTCAGTTATGAACCCTAATGATCACCCACATGGTGGTGGTGAAGGTAAGGCTCCTATTGGTAGAGCAAACCCAGTTACACCTTGGGGTAAACCAGCTTTAGGCTTAAAGACTCGTAAGAGTAAGAAGGCTTCTAGCAAATTAATCGTTCGTAGAAGAAACGATAAATAATTAGTTGGAAGGAGGAAACACTGTGGCTCGTTCAGTAAAAAAAGGACCATTTTGTGATGAATCATTATTAAAGAAAATTGAAGCACAAAATGCCGCTGGTGAAAATAAAGTAATTCAAACATGGTCTCGTAGATCAACTATATTCCCTTCATTTGTAGGTCATACATTAGGAGTATATAATGGTCGTGAGCATGTTGCTGTATATATAACAGAAGACATGGTAGGTCATAAATTAGGAGAATTCGCTCCAACTAGAACTTATCATGGACATGACGCTGATAAGAAAGCGAAGTAAGAGGAGGAAAATAAACAATGGAAGCTAAAGCAATTGCAAATACTGTTCGCATGACTCCTCGTAAAGCTCGCCTTGTTGTTGATTCAATTCGCGGCAAGGATGTTAATGAAGCTTACGCAATTTTAAACTTAACAAACAAAAGAGCTTGTGAAGCAGTAGTTAAAGTATTAAAGTCTGCATGTGCTAATGCAGAGCATAATCATAATATGAATCAAAGCGATTTATACGTAAAGACTTGCTATGTTACTGATGGAATTCGTATGAAGAGAATGTTCCCTCGTGCTAAAGGTCGTGGTGATGTAATTACAAAGAGAACTTGTAATATCACTGTAGTTGTCGCTGAGAAAGAAAGTAAGTAGGAGGAGAAACCATGGGTCAAAAAGTTAGTCCAGTTGGATTACGTGTTGGTATCAACCGTGATTGGGATGCTGCTTGGTATGCTGATAAGGCTAATGTTGCTAATTTATTATTAGAAGACATTAAAATCCGTGAGTATCTTGAAAATGTATATAAGAAGGCTGCATTATCTCGTATCGTTATTGAACGTTTAAAGGGTTCAAAGAATGATAAGGTAAAGGTTACAGTTTATACTGGTAAGCCAGGTACTGTAATTGGCCGTGAAGCTGAAACTAAAAAAACGCAGTAGTTAAAGAATTAAGCTTCATTACTAAAAAGAGAAATTATAATGAATGTAGTAGAAATCAAGAAACCTGAACTTGATGCTACATTAGTTGCAAAATCAATTGCAGAGCAACTTGAAGCACGTGCATCTTTCCGTCGTGTTCAAAAGGTTGCTATTCAAAGAGCTTTAAAGGCTGGAGCAAAGGGAGCTAAGACATTAATTTCTGGACGTCTTGGTGGAGCTGAAATGGCTCGTAGCGAAGGTTATAATGAGGGTCAAGTTCCTCTAACAACTCTTCGTGCTGATATCGACTATGCTGTAGCTGAGGCACATACAACTTATGGTAAGTTAGGTGTTAAGGTATGGATTTATAAGGGTGAAATCCTTGAAATGAAGGTTCGTCCTGTTGATCGTCCTCAACGTCGTCCTAGACCAGAAGGAAAGCCTGAAGGAAAATTCAATAAAGCAGGCAAGAAAGAAAACAACCAAAGCTCTAAAGGAGGTAAATAATTATGTTAATGCCTAAAAGAGTGAAATACCGTCGTCCTCATCGTGTATACTATAAGGATAGATTAGCAAAAGGCGGTACTGAATTAGCATTTGGTGAATATGGACTAAAGGCCCTTGAGGGTTGTTGGTTAACTAACCGCCAAATTGAAGCAGCTCGTATTGCTATTACAAGACAAATGAACCGTGAAGGTCAAGTTTGGATTAAAGTATTCCCACACTTAGCTAAGACTAAAAAGCCTCTAGAGGTACGTATGGGATCTGGTAAAGGTTCACCAGAAACTTGGGTTGCTGTAGTTAAAGAAAATTTGATTTTATTTGAAGTTGGTGGCGTATCTGAAGAGGTTGCTCGCGAGGCTTTAAGACTTGCTTCTCATAAATTACCAATCAAAACTAAAATTGTTAAAAAAGTAGGTGACGAGCAATGATGAAAGCTAAAGAAATTCGATCAATGAGCGAAGAACAAATCAATGCAAAAATCGCTGATTTAAAAGAAGAATTATTTAATCTAAAGTTTCAAGCTGCTCTTGGTAATGTAGAAAAGCCTGCTCGTATGCGTGAAATCAGAAAAACTATCGCTAGACTAAAGACAGTTTTAACTGAAATGTCTACAAAGAGAGCAGAATAAGGAGGACAACATGGAACGTAATAGTCGTAAAACTTTTACAGGAACTGTAGTTTCTGATAAAATGGATAAAACAATCGTTGTGTCTGTTGATACTTTTGGTGTACATAGATTATACAAGAAGCGTGTTAAGAAATCTAGTAAATTTCATGTTCATGATGAGCAAAATGTTGCTAAAGTAGGCGACGTTGTAAAATTCATGGAAACAAGACCACTAGCTAAAACTGTTAGCTATCGTTTAGTTGAAGTGGTTAAGACAAAAGAGTCAGTTTAATATTTATTAGTTCTTGAAAGGAGGTACTCTCATGGTTCAACAAGAGACAAGACTTGCGGTTGCTGATAATAGTGGAGCACGTGAGTTATTAATAATTAAAATTTTAGGTGGGGCATTACATAGATATGCTAACGTTGGTGATATCGTTGTTTGTTCTGTTAAGGATGCTGCTCCAAATGGAACAGTTAAGAAGGGTGACGTTGTAAAAGCCGTTATCGTTCGTTCTAAATATGGTGTTCATAGAGCAGATGGTTCATACATTAAGTTTGATGAGAACGCAGCTGTAATTATCCGTGACGATTTAACCCCACGTGGAACTCGTATTTTCGGACCAGTAGCTAGAGAATTACGTGATAAGAATTTCATGAAAATTGTTTCTTTAGCTCCCGAAGTACTATAAGGAGGTGCGCATATGCAATTAAAAACTGGAGATACTGTAGTAGTTATTGCAGGTAAAGATAAGTATACTGTTGATAAAAAAGGTAATAAGGTTCCTACAACTGGAAAGATTATTGCTGTTTATCCAAAAACAAATAAAGTTTTAGTTGAGGGCGTAAATAAGGTTAAAAAGCATCAAAAGCCAACTCAAATGAATCAAACTGGAAGCATTATCGAGATTGAGGCTCCAATTGATGCAAGTAACGTTATGCTTTTTAGACCCAACTAAGAACCAACCTACACGTGTTAGTGTTAAGGTTGTTACTGGTAAAGATGGAAAAAAACTAGTAAGGTTAGAGTTTCTAAGAAATCTAACTATGAATTTAAATAATTTACGGAAGAGGAGATAAAAAAATGAATCGTTTACAAGAAAAAAATATCAAACTTCTGTAAAGGCAGAATTACAAAAAGAAATTCAATTATTCTTCTTCAATGCAACTTCCTAGATTAGATAAGATCGTTATCAATATGGGATGTGGAGATGCTGTTGCAAACTCTAAGGTTTTAGATGATGCTATTGAAGAATTAACATTAATTGCAGGCCAAAAGCCAGTAGTTACTAGAGCTAAGAAATCAATTGCAAACTTCAAATTACGTGAAGGTATGCCTATTGGATGCAAGGTTACTTTAAGAGGAGAGCATATGTATGAATTCTTCGATAAGCTTGTATCAGTTGCCCTACCTCGTGTACGTGATTTCCATGGTGTTAATACTGCACTTGATGGCCGTGGTAACTATACTTTGGGTATTAAGGAACAATTAATTTTCCCTGAAATTAACTTTGATAAGGTTAAAAAGGTTCGCGGTATGGATATCGTTATTGTTACAACTGCTCAAAGTGATGAAGAGGGACGTGCCTTATTACAATTAATGGGTATGCCTTTTAGAAAGTAGAAAGGAAATCGAACTATGGCAAAAACATCAATGATTGTTAAAAATCATAGAAAGCAAAAATATAGCTCACGTGAATATACACGTTGTGAGCGTTGTGGTCGTCCACATGCTGTAATGGCTAAGTTTAAGTTATGCCGTCTTTGTTTCCGTGATTTAGCTTATAAGGGACAAATTCCAGGCGTTAAAAAAGCTAGCTGGTAATAAAATTTTTTTCCAAGTAATGGAAGGAGGAAGAAACATATGACAGATCCAATTGCAGATATGCTAACTCGCATTAGAAATGCTAGCAAGATGCATCATGAAACAGTTGAACTTCCTACATCTTCTTTAAAAACTGCTATTCTTGAGGTTTTAAAGAATGAAGGATTCATCGTTGATTATACTGTTAGCGCTGATTTAAAGAGCGTTACTAAGATCGTTTTAAAATATACAGCTAATAATGAAGCTGTTATCAAAGGCTTAAAGAGAGTAAGTAAGCCTGGTTTAAGAGTTTATGCAAATGCAGAGAAGCTTCCTAAGGTTTTAAATGGTTTAGGAATAGCTGTTATCTCTACTTCCCAAGGTGTTATGACTGATAAAGCAGCTCGTAAGTTAAACATTGGTGGAGAAGTATTAGCATACATTTGGTAATTTATAAAATTTACAGGAGGTGTTTTAAATGTCTCGTATTGGTAATAAGCATATAGCAATACCTGCAGGTGTTAGTGTTAACGTTGCAGAAGATAATTTTGTAACAGTTAAGGGCCCTAAAGGAGAGCTAAGCTTCAAATTCAATCACGAAATGACAATTGAAGTTGAGGGATCAACTTGTGTTGTAAAACGTCCTAATGATGACAAGCAAACTAAGATGTTACATGGTACTACTCGTGCTGTGCTTCATAATATGATTGTTGGTGTATCTGAAGGATTTAAGAAACAATTAGAAATCGAGGGTGTTGGTTACCGTGCAGCTTTACAAGGTAAGAAGCTTGTATTATCTGCTGGTTATTCTCATCCTGTTGAGCTAGAGGTTCCTGCTGGAATTACAGTTGAATTACCTAAAAATACAATTATAATTATCTCAGGAACTGATAAACAAGCAGTAGGACAATTTGCGGCAGTGATTCGTGAGACACGTAAGCCTGAGCCTTATCTAGGAAAAGGTATTCGTTATAGCGATGAACATGTACGTCGTAAGGAAGGAAAAACTGCTAAAAAGTAGTAGGAAGGGAGTACTAAAATATGATTAATCAAGTATCTAAAAATGTTAGTCGTCAAAAGAGACATTTACGTATCCGTCAAACTGTTATAGGAACTCCTTCTAGACCACGTTTAAATGTTTTCCGTTCTAACAAGCAAATTTATGCACAAATTATTGATGATGAAAATGGAACTACTTTATGTAGTGCTTCATCACTTGAAAAAGAATTAAATATCGCTTGCGGAAGCAATGTTGAAGCAGCAACTGTTGTTGGTGATGCAATTGCAAAACGCGCTTTAGCTTTAAATATAAAGAGCGTAGTTTTCGACCGTGGTGGTTATTTATATCATGGCCGTGTTAAGGCATTAGCTGAAGCAGCTCGTGCAGCCGGCTTAGAATTCTAAAGGAGGACTCATTACTATGGCTAATAATCGTGATCAACGTAATGAAGAAGTAGAACAACCAGAATTCGAAGAGCGTGTTGTAACAATCAACCGTGTAACGAAGGTTGTTAAGGGTGGTAGACGTTTCCGTTTTGCAGCTGTTGTTGTAATTGGCGACAGAAAAGGTAACGTAGGCTTTGGTACTGGTAAGGCAACTGAGGTACCAGATGCAATAAAGAAGGCCATCGAAAATGCAAAGAAAAATATGGTCTATGTTGCAACAGTTAATTCAACTATTCCTCATGAAATAACTGGTGTATATGGCGCAGGTAGAGTAGTTCTACGTCCTGCTAGTGCTGGTACCGGAGTTATTGCTGGTGGTCCAGTTCGTGCAGTTGTAGAATTAGCAGGTATCACTGATATCCTATCTAAGTCTTTAGGATCAGCAACTCCAATCAATGTTATTAGAGCAACAATTGATGGATTAACTAAATTACAAACTGTTGAGACAGTAGCTGCTCGTCGTGGCAAGACTGTTGAAGAGATTTTGGGGTAATTAAATATGTATCGAGTTACACTAGTTAAAAGTTTAATTGGCCGTAAGCCAAAACCAAGTTAAGACTGCAAAAGCTCTAGGACTAACTAAAATTGGTCAAACAGTTGTTAAAGAGGAAAATGAAGCAATTAAAGGTCAAATTGCAACTATAGCTCATATGGTTAAAGTTGTAAAGAAATAAGGAGGTGCCAGATAATGTTAAATGAATTAAGCCCAGTTAAAGGAGCTAGACATGCTAAGAAGCGTCTTGGACGTGGAATTGGTAGTGGTCTAGGTAAGACTTCTGGTAAAGGTAGCAAAGGTCAAAACTCACGTTCAGGTGGTGGCGTTCGTCCAGGATTTGAAGGAGGACAATTACCTTTATTCCAACGTTTACCAAAGAGAGGTTTCAATAGTCATTGTCATAAGACATATGCAATTGTTAATCTTGAACAATTAAATGTTTTTGAAAATGGCACAGTTGTTTCACCAGAATTATTAATTAAAAAAATGGTATTATCAAAGAGGAATTGGATGGTGTAAAAAGTTTTAGGTCAAGGAGAATTAACTCAAAAGTTAACCGTTAAGGCAAAGAAATTCTCTGCTAGCGCTAAAGAAGCTATAGAGAAACTTGGCGGAAGCGTTGAGGTGATGTAATAATGTTTGAAAAAAACTAAAAGAAGATTTTAGGTAATCGAGATATAGTTTTAAAAAAATCATATATACATTCATTCTTTTTACTTGTATTTAAAGCAGGAACTTATATTCCTATTCCACTTATTGATACAAAGGCAATAACTGAAACAATTAAGGGAAATGATTTCCTTACAATATTAAATGCTTTTAGTGGTGGTGGCTTATCCAAGTTTTCAATTTTAGCTCTTGGTATTTCACCATACATTACAGCGTCAATTATTATCCAAATGCTTCAGCTTATTATTCCTAAGTTTAAGGAATATTCAGAGCAAGGAGAAGTTGGAAAAGTTAAACTAAATAGATGGACTAGATATACAACCGTAGTTTTAGCCATGATTCAGGCTTTAGCTTTATTGTTCGGTCTTGGTAGTCGTCCTGAGAACGTATTAATTGGTTCTATTTTAGTTTTTAAGGATCAATTCTGGTTATTCTATATTTATATGGCAATTGTTATAACTGCTGGTTCAGCATTTACTATGTGGCTTGCAGATTTAATAACTCGTCATGGTATTGGAAATGGTTCTTCAATGATAATTTCAGCTGGTATTATCGCCTCAATCCCTACTATGTTTACTACATTATGGAATAAATATTTTGGTAGTGGATTTACAGGTGCACATCTTACTTGCTTTATTGTCATTATCTTATTATACATTATAATGATTTTAGGAGTTGTATTCTTCGAGGGTGCTACTCGTAAAATTCCTGTTCAATATTCAAACCGTCAAACATCTGGTAATGATGGAATTCCTGTTAAGCTTAATAGTGCAAGCGTAATTCCAGTAATTTTCGCTTCAACTTTGATGTCAATACCTCTAACTATTGTAGGTATTATGGGACTTTCAACATCTAGCTCACAGGGTGCATATTGGATTGATCAAATATTCTCATATAATCAACCTATTGGTATTGTATTATATATTGTATTAATTTATTTCTTTAGTTTCTTCTATTCATTTATGATGGTTGATCCTGATAAGATAAGTGAAAACCTAGATCAACAGGCTGCGTTTATTCCAGGATATCGTCCAGGTGAAGAAACAAAGAAACAATTATCTCGTATGTTGTTTAGAATTACTCTTATAGGTGCAACCTATTTAACTATTTTTTAGCTTTAGTCCCAATTATTGTATCAAAGGCTTTTGGCTTTACTACATCTGAGGCTTCAGTTATAACAATTGGTGGTACATCACTAATTATCGTTGTAGGTGTTGCAATTCAAACATTTAAACAATTAGAGACAATTTCTGAAACTAAGGAATATAAAGGTTTCTTAGATTAATTAGGAGGAAAAATGCGTTTATTAATTACGGGAAGACCTGGTGCTGGAAAAGGTACTCAGGCTGTAAATATAACAAAAATTTTACAATATTCCTCATATCTCAACTGGTGATATGTTCCGTGCAGCTATCAAAAATCAAACTGTTTTAGGTATGACTGCAAAGGGATATATGGATAAGGGTGCCTTAGTTCCAGATGAGGTTACAATCGGAATTGTTAAAGAGAGATTGCTAGAGCCTGATTGTAAAAATGGCTTTTTGTTGGATGGTTTCCCAAGAACTATTGCACAAGCAGAGGCTTTAGATAAAATTTTATCTGAACAAAATGTTAAACTTGATGCTGTATTAGACGTTAATGTAGCAAGAGAAATATTAGTTCGCCGTATGGTAGGCCGTCGTGTTTGCAAAACATGTGGAGCCACATACCATATTGAATTTAATAAACCAAAAACTGAAGGTATTTGTGATAACTGCGGTAGCGCATTAATCCAAAGAGCTGATGATACTGAATCAACTGCAGTTAATCGTTTAGCTGTTTATGATTCTCAAACTGCTCCACTTTTAGCTTATTATGAAAAACAAGGTTTATTAAAAACTGTTAATGGTGACCAACCTGTCGACCATGTATTTGCTGATATTAAGCTTGCTTTAAGTAAATAAGCAATTACACAACTGCTGCAGGAACAATTTGGTTCCTGCTTAGAATGGTTGTGATACTCGTTTGAATCTCAAATTTAAGGAGGTTAGCGTTATGGCTAAAAAGACGATGTCATTGAAATGACAGGTAAAGTATTAGAAGTGTTACCAAACACAAAATTTATTGTTCAATTTGAAAATGAACATCAAGTTTTAGCCCACGTATCTGGTAAAATCCGCATGAATAACATACGCATTTTACCAGGTGATAATGTTACAGTAGAGCTTTCTACTTATGATTTAACACGTGGAAGAATCACATATAGACAAAAGTAAATCGGAGGTATTGAAGATGAAAGTTAGACCATCAGTAAAACCAATTTGTGATAAATGCAAAGTTATTAAACGTAAAGGCCGTATTATGGTTATTTGCGAAAACCCAAAACATAAACAAAGACAAGGATAGAAAATTAGGAGGTGCACAGATATGGCACGTATTTCAGGTGTAGATATTCCAAATGAAAAACAAGTTGTGATTTCCTTAACATATATTTATGGTATTGGACTTCCAACATCAAAGAAAATTTTAAAGGATGCCGGTGTTGCTGAAGACATCCGTGTAAAGAACTTGACTGAAGAGCAATTAAGTGCAATTCGTAGTCAAATCAGCAAGTATCATGTAGAAGGTGACCTTCGTCGTGAGGTTGCTCTTAATATTAAGGGCTTAATGGAAATTGGTTGTTATCGTGGTATCCGCCATCGTAAGGGATTACCTTGCCGTGGTCAAAATACGAGAAATAATGCTCGTACATGCAAGGGACCTAAACACACAATTGCTAAGAAGAAGAAAGCTTAAGGAGGAATAAATCATGGCACGTAAAGTAACTAAGCGTCGTGTGAAGAGAAATTGTCCAGTTGGCGTTGCTCATATTCATTCGACTTTCAATAATACAATCGTTACAATCACTGATCCAGCTGGAAATGTAATTTCTTGGGCTAGTGCTGGTGCTCTTGGATTCAAGGGTAGTCGTAAGTCTACTCCATTTGCTGCCCAAATGGCAAGTGAAGCAGCTGCTAAATCAGCTAAGGATCAAGGCGTTGTAAAAGTAGATGTATCTGTAAAGGGTCCTGGTCAAGGAAGAGAAGCTGCAATTCGTTCTCTTCAAGTTGCAGGCTTAGAGATTACAACTATTACAGATGTAACACCAGTTCCTCATAATGGTTGTCGTCCACCTAAACGTCCTCGTGGATAGTTTTGTAGGAACACAAAATAAGATATAGGAGGCCCATTATGAAAGATTTAAAATTTGAAAAACCAAAAACTAGTATTCTAGAAATATCTCCAAATGGCAGCTATGCTAAATTTGAAGTTACTCCATTAGAGAGAGGTTTCGGTATTACATTAGGAAATGCACTTCGTAGAACTTTATTATCATCTCTACCTGGTGCAGCTTTCGTCAACGTAAAAATTGATGGAGCCGAGCATGAATTTATGAATGTTGATGGTGTTGTTGAAGATGTCATCACTATCATATTAAATTTAAAGAAGGTAGTTCTAAAGGTTGATTCTGATGATCCTAATTTCGAAACAACTGTAGAATTACATAAGCAAGAAGGAGAAGTAACAGCTGCTGATTTCATTCATGGAAGTGAAGTAGAGGTTATTAATCCTGAACAACATATCGCAACTGTATCAGCTGGTGGTAATTTAAGTATGTACCTAACAGTTCGTCGTGGTGTAGGATTTGTTGGTGCTGATAAGAATAAAGCATATAATCATAGTGTTGGTGTTATTGCAATTGATTCAATTTATACACCAGTTACTAATGTAAGCTTTGACGTTGAAAAAACTCGTAATGAGGGCAACGTTGCATCATATGATAAGCTTACAATTGAAGTTACAACTAATGGTTCAATTAACGCTAAGGAAGCAATTGCAATTGCTTCTAAGATGATGATTGAGCACTTAGAGGTAATGGTTGAATTAAGCGAGAAGGCTTCAGGAGAATTTATGACTGAGCCTGAATGCGAAAGCCACAACCGTAAACTTGAAATGACAATTGATGAATTAGATTTATCAGTTCGTTCTTATAACTGCTTAAAACGTGCAGCTTTAAATACTGTTGCTGAACTTTCTTCTAAGTCAGAAGAAGATATGATGAAGGTTCGTAATTTAGGACGTAAGTCATTAAAAGAGATTAAAGAAAAATTAGAGGCTTTAGGCCTTGGATTTAGAAAAGACTAATTTACAAGGAGGAAGTTATAAGTATGGCAGGTTATAGTAGACTACGTCGTAATTCCGCTCAACGTAAGGCATTACTTCGTGATTTAGTTACTGACTTAATTATTAATGGTCAAATTGAAACTACTGAAGCAAAGGCTAAAGAAGTTAAGAAGCTAGCTGATAGAATGGTTACTCTAGGTAAGACTAATACTCTTCATTCTAGACGTCAAGCAGCACAACTTGTTCGTTTTGAAAAGGATTCAGATGGCAAGTATGCAATTCAAAAATTATTTAGTGAAATTGCTCCTAAGTTTGCAACTCGTAATGGTGGATATACTCGTGTTATAAAGACTGGTTTCCGTCGTGGAGATGCTGCTCCTATGGCAATTGTTGCATTTGTAGAATAAGAACCTTTTAGGTTCTTTTTTTCTTTTTGCTTAAAAATAGGTTATAATAATAACATATTCTATTTTGGAGTTGATATAATGCTTTTAGCAAATGAAAAGAACCCTTATACAGTTATAGGGGCAATAATTGTTTTGTTATTAATTTTAGTTCCATATTATTTATTTAAATATTCAAAGGCTCATAAAAAGTCAAAAGCAAATTGAAAAGGAAATGGCTGGTAGAAAAATTTATTGGTTCATTTAAGATAAAAAAATTACTGGTGTTCGTGGCTATAAATGGATTTTAGAATTAAATCAGGTTTTTTTGCAAGAGATAGAAATATTTATCCAGTATTTGATAATAAGAATAAGATAATAACAATTCATTATGAAGAAGAAGTTAATAAAAAAATGCAATTAGAAATCTTTTTAATTAAGATTGGCTATATGGCAGAAATTATGGAATAAGTATTAGAAATATGCTTATTCTTTTTTTATTTTTTTATTTGAAGCTAAAAAAATACAATATAATATACCGAATAAAAATTCGACAAATGATGAATAAAATTCGATAAGCTTATAATTATTATAAAAAAATCAAAAATAAGTATTGACAATAAAAATATAAATACAATATAATGTAGTAAAAATTAATTTTAAATATAGGGAGGTAGTTATTTATGAAAAAAATTAATATTTAGTTTTATAGCTTTAATTGTTTTATTTTGTTTTTTTCACCATATATTGGAGCTAAGTTTATTCCGGATGAAACTATGATCCATAGTAAGGATGTAAGAAGAGAAAATGGAGGCATACCATTTATTGCAAATCATGATGAGGTTAGAACTATTATGAGTGCAACCTTACCAAGTTCTATCTCATGTAATTATTTATATTTTAGCGTTTATGAGTCAACTATTTTATACGCAACGGGTAATGAACAAAATAATTATCCAACTATTTACATTGCAATATATATTGATAGAGGATCATATACCGAGATAATTAGTAAAACATTATATTTATTTGAACCTGGAAGTAAAAATAAAGACGTTTTAGGAATTTTATTAACTGATGGGGGAGATACCATCGTGTTATGATCCATTGCGTAATTATTTAGAAAAATATTAATAAACTTACTCCATATAATAAAGTAAGAATAGATGTGTCAACGTCATTTGGTGATGGAGATTGTAGACTTTATTATCATTGGGAATTATATTAATTGTAAAGGTGGATTTTTTTATGTTAAGCCTAATTGGGATAAGTAAGGAAAATATGATGAAATAATCTATGATAATTTAAATTTAGAAATTAATGACGGATTTATTTGGCTTAGAGGGAAAAAGTGGCTGTGGTAAAGTCAACATTATTAAAGATAATAGCTAAGGATACAAAATATCAAGGTAAGGTGTTATTTAATAATAAGGAAATAGCTAAGAATGATATTTGTTATGTAGCAAGTGATCAAAATGCAATTATGGAAGCTACCTTATTTGAGAATTTTATGGCCTTAAGAAAAAAGAGTAATATTGAAAAAAATAAACAAATGGAATATTTCTATGGCTTAATGGCATTATTTAATTTACCAAAGGAATTAGTACATATGGAATATAAAGCTTTATCCACAGGACAAAGGAAACAGATTTATATTTGTATTAAGCTTATTTTTTTGAATAAGAAAAATCTATTTATATGATGAATTAACAGAAAAATTTAGATGAAGAAAAATAGAATAATTATTTATAAGGCAATTAAAAACGTTGGCAATAGATCATTTTGTAATATTTGTATCACATGATGAAAAAATAAGAGAATATGTTAATACTATTTTAACATTAGAAAATAAAGAAATAAAAAAGGAAGAGCTAATAATAAATAATGGTGGAATATCACTAGATGTAAATGGAGAAAATGATAAAGAGGTAGTAAAATATAAAAGTAGATTTAAAAGACCAATAAATATATTAATGTATGTAATGACACTAATTTATTTAATAGTAATATTTAATACATTAAGAAATGTAGTCTTTTATAATAGAAAGCAATAATCTACCAAAGGAAGATTGTGTATTAAATAGTTATAATATTGATGATATTGATCAAAGATACCAAGAATAATACAAAGTTATATGAAAGTGGTTTTTTTATCTTTCTTTCAATTATAAAGGTATAACATCTTCAATTGTCAACAGATTCAATAGTATCATATGATTTTTTATTTAAAAATAACAAATTAATAAAAGGAAGATATCCTCAAAAAAAGAAGATGAGGTTATGATAACTGATAAGGTATTTGAAGTTATTTATACCTATTCATGATTTTATATGAAACAAGCATTAGAAATATATTATAAAAATCATGAGGATGAAGGTAGCTTTATATCTGACAAATAGTTATGACGAACGTACATAGATTGTTTTGAATGAAATTACAATTGCAGAAACAAAAATATTAATTTTAATGATTATAATAATGTTTATGTTAATAGTATAGGAGTTTCTAACATAACAAAGTCTTAAAGTAGTTGGTGTATTAAAATCAAATTATAATGCTATAGTACTAAACGAAGCAAATTATGATTATTATAAAGAAAAATTTTGAAGCTAATAATAAGGCTAGTAATGACTAAAAAGCCACTAAGAATGTTAAAAACTTGCTTGATTATATGGATGAACATGTTTTTACTAACGGAACAACTAGAAAAGCTGATTTCAAAACAACGATTAAGCATAATTTTTATTATTTAGAGTCACAAGATAGTTCTTATTTAATTGGAAGCTTAGTTGATGAATATTTAATTAAGAATATAACTATAAATTTTATAGCATTTGGCATAATTAGCATTGGTTATGTGATATTATTATTATTGTTTAAGGCTAAGCTATTAAGAAATGAAATAGTATTTTATAATTGGTGTGGATATAGCTTTAAGGGATAAATTAAAGGAATATTTATTAAGGATGTTTCTAATACCATCGCTTATTTTTGTGTTAGTATTGGTATTATATATCATTTGATTTATTATTATGTTAATAATAATCCTAAAGATCATCTATATCAAAAAAATATGCTTATGGATATAGTAGTAATAATATATATATTTTCTTATCTTTGGTTATAATGCTAGTTATTTATAATTTAGGTATGCTAATAATATTATTTAAGACTAAGAGAAATGAAGGTGTGTAGATTTGCTTGAATTAAAGAATATTTGTTTTGCTTATGATACACTGCAAAAAACTAAATATAAAATATTTGAAAATTATTCAATAGCATTTCCTACTGGCAAGCCTTCACTTATTTATGGTGAAAGTGGGTGTGGTAAGTCAACACTGGCTAAGATTTTATGTGGAAGAATAAAAAAATTATACAGGAGAAATAAGCTATAATGGTAAGGTTCTTAGTAATAGTGATTTAAATAAATATGTTTATTATTTACCTGCTAAATTATTATTTATGAATGGGTTGACAATTTATGAAAATTTGTTTGTAGCTTTAGCTAGTAATGATAATAAAGAATTGAAGCATAAGATAATTGACGTTTTAGACAAGCTTGAGTTGAAAAAAAGAAGGTTAATGCTAAGTTTAAAAAAATTTAAGTTCTGGTCAAAAAAACAACGTGTTTTAATTGCTTATGCTTTGTTATTGGATTGTCCGATTATTATTTTTAGATGAAATTACTCAATCTATTGATGAAGCCTCATTGGTAAAGTATTTAAGATTATTTGAAAGTAAAAAAATAAGATGCTGATTTTTTTATTTCTCATAAAAGAGAAATATTTCCTTTTGAATTTGCAGTAGAGGTTGATATTGAAAAAGAAGACAATTAAAGCTAATGATATCATTGATTCTAACATTCAATTAAATGATTATAGATGTGTTAAGCATAATATCTTTTTAAAGCATTTAAAAAAAGTACAAAAATTAGTTTATTTTAGCTATTTATTTATGTTATTTTTTTAATATTAGGGACATTTTATATTAGTATGTTTATTTCCTCTAATAATTATTCATATCCCTTTTTATACTAATAAGCGTCGTTCACCTTTTTGCCTATGAATTGAAATTTGATAATACGAAAAAAATTATGATTTGAGTTATGATGGTATTACCTATAATTACTATTTTACTAATCAAATTAGTACCTATGTTCATGGACGTAAGCTACCTTTTTATGAACGAAGCTTGATTTCTAATAAGGTTTCCTATGGTAGAGAAATTGAAAATGAAAAAGGAAATTGTTATTTCTATTCCTTCATATTTATTTAAAAACCTATAAAGGTTATATAAATTGTATTTATTATCCATGGAAGGAATTTGCTTTTTGTGATGCTCCAATGACAGAATTTGAATTTAAGGTTGTTGGAATAATTATTTATGATTATTCATATCCCTTGGTCTTATGTGATAAGATGAGCTTTGATTATATGAATGAATATAATAATAAATATGGTAATGGTGATATTTGTCCTACTGGTAATAATGACTATTATCCTATTAAATATTTAAAAATTGATAATTCCTTAGATGATTTTGTATTACGTGGTAATGTCATGAAAGGAAATATAACTACTAAAAAGAATTATAAGGGTGAAAGTGCGACTCTACATTATATTTATGATAGTACAGTTAGAGGAACCTATTTAAATCAAAGAACCTATGATTTCTTTTTTAAGAATCTTGGAGATGGTAGTGATGCCTTAAGTATATATAGTGATGAGTATAATTATGATCATGATTATAATATTATTGATAAAGCTGATTTAAATTCGTATTTTAAGATTTTATCTATAAAAATATAGTCCTATTAATATATTGAGCAATTATAAGATTTTACTTGGCTTAATTCTTATATTTACAATTATTTATATTTTTCTTTAACAAAAGATATATCTTTTTATAATTTTATAAAAAAATGAATAGAAGAAGTAGGATTATTTTATTTATTAAAACAATTATGCTTTTTTTAGTATTAGCTTTTTTTGTGATAGGCTCATTAATTTATTTAACTAGATATTTGCCATTTTATTATTCAAGCTTCGAATATTTTTTTGTTGGTATTTTAAATTAAAAATATTTTGATTTTATTTGCTTTTTATTTTGAGTGTTTAGGTGTTATGTTAATAACGATAATGGTTGGATATTTTATTATTTCTTGTTTAATTCCTAAGATTATCAATAAAAAGATTTAGTTAATTAAATAATAAAAAAAGGCTTTTATTTCAATATTTTTTTGAAATAAAGTCTTTTTTTATTAGTTTAGATATTTTTTTGATAAAAATCACTCTCGGCTAAGGCTTTGTCATATAACCAGCCTTGAGCCTGATTACAGCCTAAATCATAAAGATTTTTGAGCTTGGGATTTAGTTTCAACGCCTTCACATAAAAATATTTATATTTAGCTCATAGGCCATTTTAATAACGTTTGAGATGATGATGTTTTCCTTAGGGTTATAAGAATCTGAACAAAATCCCTTATCTAGCTTTATTGTATCAAAATCAAGACTTGATAAGGATGCTAGATTTGAATATCCTGAGCCGAAATCATCCATTGATACCTTGTAGCCAATGTCATGAAGTCGCTTAATTAAGTCAGCAATTACTTCAGTATTACTCATTAATCCCTCGGTTATTTCAATTTCAATATATTCAGGAGATATATTGTATTTCTTTCTAATTACCTCAATTCTTTCTATATATTGATTAAAGTTGAATTGATATCTAGACATATTTATAGAAATTGGATAAACTCTTTTTGCCTTCTGATAGAAGCTTTTGCTATAAACTTACATACCTCTTCAAATACATAGAAGTCAAGTTCAACAATAAAGCCGTTCTTTTCAAATAACTCAATAAATTGATATGGCTGTAATAAACGTTCATTTTTTTAAAGTTCCATCTAGTTAAAGCCTCAGCACCAATTATTTGTTCTGTTTTTAATATCTACCTTTGGTTGATAATAAATAACAAATTCATGGTTTTTAAGGGCTACGAACATATGCTCTTCAATATCTTTTTGAAGGGTTATTTCTTCGTGATATTTTTTTCTTCATAGAATACAATATTTGATTTTTTTCACTTTGAGATATAGTTCTAGCTGCTAGGTTTGCTAAATCAATTGCTCGGTAAATTGTTTCTTTTTCCTTAATGAAGTATACACCACCGATTAAGCTGACCTTTCTGACAAATTTATCATTTTTGGCTAAACGAAGCTGACTTGCCATTGAATAGAAGATATCGGTTATTTGTTTTTTATCCTGTGTTTTTACTAGTGCTAGGAATTTATCGGCACTTATACGACAAAATATAGAGTCATTTGAAAGCTCTTTTCTTAACAAATCAGCAAAATGAATTAATATTTTGTTGCCTTCCTCAAAGCCATATTGTTCATTAATATATTGGAAGTGGCTGATATTAAAGAAGATAAGAGAAGCTGGAGTTTTATTTTTCAACTAAAAAAATTCATTGCAAGTAGAGATGAATTTTGATTGATTATATAAACCAGTTAATTCATCAGTATAGAATTTCTTTTCTAATTGTTTATCCATTAAGTATTTATTGATGGCTGATGCATAAATCTTAGAAATTAAAAATAAGATAATGTAGCTCACTTGATTGCCAAATATGATAAGAATGGCAATATTCAAAGTGAATTGTGCCAATTAAATCATTATTTGTGTTACGTAGTTCATGAATCAAGGTTGCTTTTACATCATATTTTCTTAATATTTTATATAAGCTTTCATATTTAGAGTTTGATTCGTCTTTTGGAACATTTGTTGTTGAAAAGTAGCCATCGCCGTTAACACAATTAGTAAATAGATTTATAGCCTCTATGGATGTTTTGGTTATTGGTTTAATATCTGGATATTCAGGGTTAATCCAATTGATGATTTTATCAATATCATTATGATTTTCATTTAATATGATGATATTAATTCTATCTGGTAAAAAGAAAGAACCAACAAGATCAATTGAATCCATTAAATTTTTTGATATTGGTAAATAACGATTCATCATATCAAACATAGAAGAAACGACGTGCATCTGAGGGTCCTTATTATCACTTTGTTGGACACCATCTTTTTTATGGCTATAGTTGTAATCAATATCCGTACATTTGTTTGTGAATATGATAAATTTATTCTTACCCTTGTTTTTACCTCTAGTCATAGCTCTATTTAATTTGTTCATATGATCCTCGAATGTTGTGCCATGATCTGGATAAACTGTACAAGCAACAGTTGCGGTAATTGGGACGTTTTTACTATTGGAATCACTAATTTTAGCTATTTCATTCTTTAATGTTGAGCATATCTTCCAAATTGTTTCATAATCAGTGTTACAATGGATTAATGCTAAGAAGTTATCACCATTTAAATGACCAACAAGACCATTGTTAGCAACTGCTTTTTTAATTTCTGATGCTACCTCTACAAGGATTATATCACCAAAGTTATAGCCATAATTAGCGTTAATATTATTAAAATTATCAATGTTAACCTGAATTAAAATTAAAAATTAGAGGTCGGATTGTCAAATTCTTTTTTTTATGGCTGAAACAATTGAAGGGCCATTTAATGTTTTTTTGTTAAATTATCCATTACCTCAATTGGTGCTTCATCAGCATTTAAGGGCATAGTAGTATTATTTACGGCACATAAAAACCTTACCGTTACGATTAATACCTTTTATATTTAAATCACATTTATTTGCAGAATTAGTTAAGCAATCGATAGTTATAGAAAAAAATGAGAAGAGTTAATTTGGTTTATTTTTTTCAAGTGCTTCAAAAAAATTTTATCTTTTTCAGCATTCATTAAATCATAGGTTTTAGCTATGAAATCTAATAAAGAATCAATGGTTATGTTTTTTTGTAAAAACGTGCTCATCCTTTACAATAAAAATTTATTTTTTTAGTTGCTACATCATATTCATACAAAAACCTCACTATATAATCTTAATAGTTTTTTTCTATTATGGTTATTAGCTCTTCGTTGGTTTGCGACAGCATAATATTCAACTCCTCTCTTAAAATTAAAAGCGTTTTCCTTTTATACTATATTATAACATTAATTTAAAAACAATAGCAAAAGATAAAGCGAAAAAAATTATGAAAAAAATGTTTTTATTATAAATAAAAAGTGATAAAATGAATAAGGTGATTAAAACTATGTATGATGTAATTGTTATTGGTGCTGGTCATGCTGGCTGTGAGGCAGCATTAATTAGTGAAAAAATGGGACTTAAGGTTATGCTTGTAACTGGTAATTTAAATATGACAGGATCAATGCCTTGTAATCCATCTATTGGTGGTCCTGCAAAAGGTATTGTTGTACGTGAAATCGATGCCCTTGGTGGAATGATGGGTAAGCTTGCTGATATGTGTCAAATTCAAACTAAAATGCTTAATAGATCAAAGGGACCTGCAGTTCAAGCTTTAAGAGATCAAATAGATAAATTATTATATCCTAGAGAAATGCTTAAGGTGTTAAAAATCACGTAAGAATCTTACTTTATTAGAGGCTTATGTTGATCATTTGATTATTAAAGAAGGAAAAGCCTGTGGTATTGTTTTAGAAAATGGCGATGCATTTGAATCAAAAAGTGTGGTAATGACTACAGGTACCTATTTAAGAAGTAGAATTTTAAGAGGACACGTTACACATTCATCAGGACCAGATGAGCAAAGAACAACCTCAGGACTTAGTAATCAGCTTCGTGAGCTTGGCTTTGAGGTTTTAAGGCTTAAAACTGGTACTCCTGCAAGAATTAAAACTGAGAGTATCAATTTTGCAGTAACAAAACTTGAACCAGGTGATGAGGAAATAACTAGATTTAGCTTTGATAAGGGCTATGATCCTATTTTAAAGGTTAAGGTTCCATGTTATTTAACTTATACTACGAAAGAAATTCATAAATACGTTTTAGCTAACTTAAAGGAAAGTGCGATGTATGGAGGAGTTGCTGAAGGTATTGGACCAAGATATTGTCCTTCGATTGAGGACAAAATTGTTAGATTTTCTGATAAGGATCGTCATCAAATATTTTTTGAGCCTGAAAGCTTGGAGCTAGATCAAACCTATATTCAAGGATATTCAACATCCATGTGTGTTGAGGTTCAAGATAAAATGATTCATATGCTACCAGGACTAGAAAATGCTGTTGTGATTAGATATGCCTATGCTATTGAATATGATGCAATTAATCCTCTAAATTTATGGCCTTCTTTGGAAACTAAGCTTGTTAAAAATTTATTTACTGCTGGTCAAATCAATGGAACATCTGGTTATGAGGAGGCTGCAGGCCAAGGACTAATTGCAGGAATCAATGCTTCACTAAGTGTTCTAGGTAAAAAGCCTCTTATTTTAAAAAGAGATGAAGCCTATTTAGGAGTTATGATTGATGATTTAGTTACTAAGGGAACCAAGGAGCCTTATCGTTTGTTAACATCAAGAGCTGAATATCGTTTATTATTAAGACATGATAATGCTGATTTAAGATTAAGAGAATATGGCTACGCTCTAAATACTATTTCTAAGGAGCAATATGATTATTTGATTCAAAAGAAAACTGACATTAAAAAGAGCAATTGAGCTTTTTAAAGAAATGATGGTTAGAAAAACTGATGAAAATAATGATTACCTAGAGAGTATTGGCTCAACAAGATTAACAGAAAGTATAAAGGCTATTTCATTAATTAAGCGTCCAGAAATCAGCTATAAGGATGTTTTGAAAATTATTGAAAATAAAGAGAAATTAGAAGAAGAAATTAAAACTGATTTAAATGATGTTTTTAGAGCAGGTTGAAATTGAGCTTAAATATGAAGGCTATATTAATAAAGCATTAGCCCAGGCAAATAAAGCTAAAACCTATGAGGAAATGCTTATACCATCAGGTCTTGAATATAAGCATATTGATAATATTGCTCTTGAGGCTAGAGAAAAATTAGCTAAGGTTATGCCTAAGACTATTGGTCAGGCTTCAAGAATTAGTGGTGTAAATCCTGCTGATATTGCTGTCCTTGTTGTATATATTGAGAGCTTAAATAATAAAAAAAGGGGGAATAAACTTTGGATTTTAAATTGGAATTAAAAATAGGGTTAGAGCTTGATGATGAGAAGCTTGATAAATTTAATAAATATTATGAAATTCTAATAACTAAAAAATGAGGTTATGAATCTGACAGCTATTACAGAATATGATGAGGTTTATATTAAGCATTTTTTTATGATTCTCTAACTATTGGTAAATATTTAATAGGAAACGAGAATATTTGTGATGTTGGTAGTGGAGCTGGATTTCCATCTATACCTTTAGCTATTATGTATCCTAATATAAAGGTGACTATTATTGATGCTTTAAATAAAAGAATTAACTTTTTGAATGATCTTGTTAGAGAATTAAAGCTTAACAATGTTATTGCCCTTCATTATCGTGCTGAGGAATATGCTTTAGAAAAAAGAAGTAGCTTTGATGTTGTGTGTGCAAGAGCAGTTGCAGCATTAAGAGTGCTATGTGAGCTATGTATGCCACTTGTAAAAACTAATGGTCATTTTATTGCAATGAAGGGTAGTAATGCCATAGATGAGGTTAATAATTCTAAAAAAATGCTATAAAAACTACTTGGTGGTAAAATAGAAAAAAATTGATGAATTGAAACTACCATATGATATGGGTGATAGAACAATTGTGGTTATCGATAAGATTAGTGAAACTAATAAAAAAATATCCCCGTATATTTAAAACAAATAAAGGAGCGACCTTTGTAATGTATGTATTAGATCAAATAGTTACAACTAAAAAAATCATGTATGTGGTTCTAATAAGTGGAAAATAATAAGAGTTGGTGCTGATTTAAAGCTTAAGTGTGAAGGCTGTGGTAGAATTGTCTTAATGCCTAGCTATGAGTTAGATAAGAAAATTAAGCAGCAAAATTAAGTGATTTAAGCTGAAAATGACATTTTTTTAAAAAAGTGAAAAAAGTTAAAAAAAGTACTTGATTTTCAGATTGAAATGTAATATAATAATCAAGCACGTGTGAGGAACACGATAAAATAGATGGTTGGGTAGCGAAGTGGCTAAACGCGGCAGACTGTAAATCTGCTCCTTAGGGTTCGGTGGTTCGAAACCGCCCCCAACCACCACTTATTTGATCTTTGAAAACTAAAGAATGACAAACGCAAACGAAAAAAACAATTAATTTCTTAAGATAAGAAATGAGCAAAAAGGAAACGAAAGTTTCATAAAATAAAAAAATTTTATGGAGAGTTTGATCCTGGCTCAGGATGAACGCTGGCGGCGTGCCTAATACATGCAAGTCGAACGGGAGTGCTTACACTCCAGTGGCGAACGGGTGAGTAACACGTAGGTAACCCACCAAACAGACGAGGATAGCTTTTGGAAACGAAAGGTAAAACTGGATAGGACATCACAAATCGCATGATAAGATGTTTAAAGAAGCAATTTACTGTTAGAGGGGCCTGCGGCGCATTAGCTAGTTGGTGAGATAAAAGCCCACCAAGGCGATGATGCGTAGCCGGACTGAGAGGTTGACCGGCCACAATGGGACTGAGAAACGGCCCATACTCCTACGGGAGGCAGCAGTAGGGAATTTTCGGCAATGGACGAAAGTCTGACCGAGCAACGCCGCGTGAACGAAGAAGTATTTCGGTATGTAAAAGTTCTTTTTATCAGGGACGAAAAAAACAAATTGACTGTACCTGATGAATAAGCGCCGGCTAATTACGTGCCAGCAGCCGCGGTAATACGTAGGGAGCGAGCGTTATCCGGAATTATTGGGCGTAAAGGGTGCGTAGACGGCTTTAGAAGTCCGTGGTTAAAAATCAAAGCTCAACTTTGTGACGCTACGGAAACTCTAAGGATAGAGTGTGAAAGAGGCAAGTGGAACTTCATGTGTAGCGGTAAAATGCGTAAATATATGAAAGAACACCAGTGGCGAAGGCGGCTTGCTAGGTCACAACTGACGTTGAGGCACGAAAGCGTGGGGAGCAAACAGGATCAGATACCCTGGTAGTCCACGCCCTAAACGATGAATGCTAAGTGTTACCGCAAGGTAGCGCTGAAGTTAACACATTAAGCATTCCGCCTGAGTAGTACGTACGCAAGTATGAAACTTAAAGGAATTGACGGGAGCCCGCACAAGCGGTGGAGCATGTTGTTTAATTCGAGGATACGCGAAGAACCCTTACCAGGTCTTGACATCTGAAGCAAAGCTATAGAGATATAGTGGAGGTTAGCTTCAAGACAGGTGGTGCATGGTTGTCGTCAGCTCGTGTCGTGAGATGTTGGGTTAAGTCCCGCAACGAGCGCAACCCTTATTTCTAGTTACCATCATTAAGTTGGGGACTCTAGAGAGAATGCCAGTGACAAATTGGAGGAAGGTGGGGATGACGTCAAATCATCATGCCCCTTATGACCTGGGCTACAAACGTGCTACAATGGCTGAAACAAAGAGAAGCGAAGCCGCGAGGCAGAGCAAACCTCAAAAAAGCAGTCTCAGTTCGGATTGAAGTCTGCAACTCGACTTCATGAAGTTGGAATCGCTAGTAATCGCGAATCAGAATGTCGCGGTGAATACGTTCTCGGGCTTTGTACACACCGCCCGTCAAACCATGAGAGTTTGTAATACCCGAAGCCGGTGGCCTAACCGCAAGGGAGGAGCCGTCTAAGGTAGGACAGATGATTGGGGTTAAGTCGTAACAAGGTATCCCTACGAGAACGTGGGGATGGATCACCTCCTTTCTAAGGAGAAAAACAGTTTGTGATTCTTTAGTTTTGAAAGACCAAGTAGTCTTTCAAATAAAATGAATGGGCCTATAGCTCAGCTGGTTAGAGCGCACGCCTGATAAGCGTGAGGTCGATGGTTCAAGTCCATTTAGGCCCACCATTTAATATAATGTAATGGGGTTATAGCTCAGCTGGGAGAGCGCCTGTTTTGCACGCAGGAGGTCAGCGGTTCGATCCCGCTTAGCTCCACCATTATAAATATCTAATTATTATATTAGAAAGATCTTTGAAAAGTAGATAAAAATTTAGTCGAAGAATAAAAAAGGTTAAGGAAAAAAGGGCGCACAGTGGATGCCTAGGCACATGAAGGCGAAGAAGGACGCGACGAACGGCGAAACGCTACGGGGAGCTGTAAGTAAGCAACGATCCGTAGGAATCCGAATGTGGGAACACACTTGAGAAAGGTTCAGTACATCGAAAGATGGGCGAAACCTTCCGAATTGAAATATCTTAGTAGGAAGAGGAAAAAGAAAGCAAAAAGCGATTCCGAAAGTAGTGACGAGCGAAATTGAGGAACCTAAGTCAGCGACGTGGCAATAAGGAATAGATGAATGAGTTTGGGAAACTCAACCGAAGAAGGTGAAAGTCCTGTAATCGAAATAAATTAAAGCCTAGCTGGAACGAGTAAGGCGGGACACGAGAAATCCCGTTTGAAAAGAATGAGGACCACCTCATAAGGTTAAATACTAGCATGTGACCGATAGTGAACCAGTACCGTGAGGGAAAGGTGAAAAGAACCCCGGGAGGGGAGTGAAATAGAACCTGAAACTGTGTGCTTACAAGTAGTCAGAGCGCGTTAAAGCGTGATGGCGTGCCTTTTGTAGAATGAACCGGCGAGTTACGATAACTAGCGAGGTTAAGCAGAAAAGATGCGGAGCCGAAGCGAAAGCGAGTCTGAAAAGGGCAAGAAGTTAGTTGTTGTAGACCCGAAACCCGGCGAGCTAGCCATGAGCAGGATGAAGCGGAAGTAAAATTTCGTGGAGGTCCGAACTATAGCCTGTTGAAAAAGGCCTGGATGACTTGTGGCTAGGGGTGAAATTCCAATCGAGCTGGGAGATAGCTGGTTCTCCCCGAAATAGCTTTAGGGCTAGCGTTGATGAAGAGTTTTATGAAGGTAGAGCACCAAATGGTAGATGGTCCCACCTCGGGATACTGATACCAATTGAACTCCGAATGTTATAAAACACGATCAGCAGTCAGACTTGTGGGCGAGAAAGTTCATGGTCAAAAGGAGAAGAGTCCAGACCGCCAGATAAGGTCCCAAAATTAGTGCTAAGTGGAGAAGGATGTAGAGATGCATAGACAACTAGGAGGTTGGCTCAGAAGCAGCCATCCTTAAAAGAGTGCGTAATAGCTCACTAGTCGAGTGACTCTGCGCCGAAAATGTACCGGGGCTAAGCACTATACCGAAGCTGCGGAATAATGGTAAAACTATTATTGGTAGGGGAGCGTTCTATACGAGACGAAGGTATACCGGAAGGAGTACTGGATTGTATAGAAGTGAGAATGCCGGTGTAAGTAACGAAAAGATTGGTGAGAATCCAATCCGTCAAAAACCCAAGGTTTCCAGGGGAAGGTTCGTCCGCCCTGGGTAAGTCGGGACCTAAGGAGAGGCCGAAAGGCGTATCTGATGGACATCCTGCGTAGAATCAGGAACCAGTCAATAAACTGAAGGAGGGACGAAGGAGGCTAAGCTACCGCTTTCTAGTGGATTAAGCGAAAAGTACCAAGGATAGTAGATAGGCAAATCCGTCTACGACAAAGTAGGTATATAAAAAGTTAGTATGATGTCAAACTTCCAATAAAAAGCTTCTAAAGATATTTATTGATTGCCCGTACCGTAAAACCGACACAGGTGGGTAGGAAGAGAATTCTAAGACGCGCGAGAAAAACCCTTGTTAAGGAAACCCGGCAAATTGACCCCGTAAGTTAGCGAGAAGGGGGACTCATAGAGATATGAGTCGCAGAGAATAGGCCCAAGCAACTGTTTAACAAAAAAACACAGGTTTGTGCAAAAACCGAAAGGTGAAGCATACGAGCTGACGCCTGCCCGGTGCTGGAAGGTTAAGAGGAGATGTTAGAGCAATCGAAGCATCGAATTGAAGCCCCAGTAAACGGCGGCCGTAACTATAACGGTCCTAAGGTAGCGAAATTCCTTGTCAGGTAAGTTTCTGACCCGCACGAAAGGCGTAATGTCTTTTGGGCACTGTCTCAACAAGGGGCTCGGTGAAATCAAATTACCGGTGAAAATGCCGGTTACCCGCGACTAGACGGAAAGACCCCATAGAGCTTTACTGTAGCTTGATATTGATACTTGGTATGTGATGCACAGGATAGGTGGGAGACGAAGAAACTAGTACTTCGGTATTGGTGGAGTCGCCGTTGGGATACCACCCTTTGCATACTGAGCGTCTAACTAATGTTAGTGGATAACAAAGGACAGTGTCTGGTGGGCAGTTTGACTGGGGCGGTCGCCTCCTAAAGAGTAACGGAGGCGCTCGAAGGTTCCCTCAGAATGGTTGGAAATCATTTGTAGAGCGTAAAGGCAGAAGGGAGCTTGACTGAAAGACAGACAAGTCGATCAGGGACGAAAGTCGGACTTAGTGATCTTGCGGTACCATGTGGAAGGGCCGTGACTTAACGGATAAAAAGCTACCTTTGGGGGATAACAGGCTGATCACGCCCAAGCGTTCACAGCGACGGCGTGGTTTGGCACCTCGATGTCGGCTCGTCGCATCCTGGAGGTGGAGAAGCTTCCAAGGGTTGGGCTGTTCGCCCATTAAAGCGGCACGCGAGCTGGGTTCAAAACGTCGTGAGACAGTTTGGTCCCTATCTATCGTGGGCGTTGGAAATTTGAAGAGAGCTGTCCTTAGTACGAGAGGACCGGGATGGACGTACCGCTGGTGCACCAGTTGGCCTGCCAGGGCCACAGCTGGGTAGCTAAGTACGGAAAGGATAAACGCTGAAAGCATCTAAGCGCGAAGCCTCCTCTAAGATGAGATTTCCCAAATAGTAAGTTCCCTTATAGACGATAAGGTTGATAGGCTGGGTGTGGAAGCGTGGTGACATGTGGAGCTGACCAGTACTAATAGAACGAGGACTTAACCTTAAATAATTCGATATAAATTTTTATCTAGTTTTGAAAGAAAAAATCTGGTGATGATGGCAAAGTGGACACACCTGTTCCCATCCCGAACACAGAAGTTAAGCACTTTCACGCCGATGGTAGTACTATGTGCAAGAGTAGGTAGTTGCCAGATTAATTCTTTCTAAATATGGAGGTTTAGCTCAGTTGGGAGAGCATCTGCCTTACAAGCAGAGGGTCAGCGGTTCGAGCCCGTTAACCTCCACCATATTGCCGAAATAGCTCAATTGGTAGAGCAACTGACTTGTAATCAGTAGGTTGAGGGTTCGATTCCTTTTTTCGGCACCATTTTTTGTCCCGTTAGCTCAGTTGGTAGAGCACTTGACTTTTAATCAAGGGGTCACAGATTCGAGTTCTGTACGGGACACCAACTTTCCAGTTTATGCCTCGGTGGTGGAATAGGTAGACACGTGGGACTTAAAATCCCATGGCTGATGAAGCCGTGCCGGTTCGACTCCGGCCCGAGGTACCACTTTTATGGGGTTATAGCTCAGCTGGGAGAGCGCCTGTTTTGCACGCAGGAGGTCAGCGGTTCGATCCCGCTTAGCTCCACCATTTAAATAATGTTGTACTCGTGTAGTAAGAATTACGGGTTTATGGCGGTGTGGCTCAGTTGGCTAGAGCGAGCGGTTCATACCCGCTAGGTCGGGGGTTCGAATCCCTCCGCCGCTACCATTTATTAATCTTTGGACCCGTAGCTCAGTTGGTTAGAGCTATCGGCTCATAACCGATCGGTCGTAGGTTCGAGTCCTACCGGGTCCACCATCTGTTTTTAATTTATTCATAAAGTACGGAGAAATACCCAAGCCCGGCTGAAGGGATCGGTCTTGAAAACCGACAGGGGATGCAAGTCCCGCGGGGGTTCGAATCCCTCTTTCTCCGCCATTTTTTTCATCGCGGGGTGGAGCAGTCTGGTAGCTCGTCGGGCTCATAACCCGAAGGTCGTTGGTTCAAATCCTTCCCCCGCAACCACTGGTTTGGTGGTGTAGTGGTTAACATGCTAGTCTGTCACACTGGAGATCGCGGGTTCAATTCCCGTCCAAACCGCCAGCTTATACAGCTAAAAAAATTAATAATGGCCCGGTAGCTCAGTCGGTAGAGCAAAGGACTGAAAATCCTTGTGTCGGCGGTTCGATCCCGCCCTGGGCCACCATTTATTAAACTTAAAACCTTTCTTATATTTCTTGGAAGATCAAGTCAAATGCCAGACTTGGTCTTTCTTTTTTTTTTTTTGAAATTATAAATGAGTTAATAATCGAATTTTTATTCGGTAAAATGCAAATAATTTATTAAAAATATAAATAAATTTATATTTTTTTTATTGACATTCTTAAAAAAACAACTATAATTAAGACAATAAAAATATATTTTTTTATTAAAAAAATAAGGGAGATAATAATATATGAAAAAAATTATTTTTATTTTATTTTATTTAAATATTTTTTTATTATTTGCTTTCTCGGAACTAATGTTATGGCTAAATCATATTTTCCAGAAGATCTTTGTGTGGTTCCTTATTCATCGTATTTAGGTGGATATGGAAGTTTAGTAGAAACTAAATCCATTCTTGATATTAATGGATGTGAAGCTGGTGAAACTCATTTTTTTATAAGATGCCATATTTATTAGATATTCCTGTTAGAGGAAACAATGATAATATTGTTACTTATTCTAAGAGTAATTCATTTTATTATTTTGATGCTGGATCAAGTAGAAACGTAGCAAGCAGTTATACTGTTTCTAACACTAAAACAATTTTATATCAATTTACTCATACAAGTTCTGATAAGCTTACCTCTTTATTTAAAATTCCTTTTGATAATGGTGTTATTGGTGAAATTGGTGGTGAAAGTGAAGTTTCAACTTCGTATACATATGGCTATGAAGAGTCTAGATATTTTGGTTATACTCAAAGTAGTTCTGATTCTTTTTTTATATTAGTGAAACTGGTTATTATCAACCGCAATTAAGAATAAGAGTTAGCGTATATATTGTTTCTGACTATATAACTTATGGTGCTGATAAATATATGCCATCAAGAAAGGATGTAGGTAATTACTATTTAATGCTTGTCTATTCGTCAAGCAGTTTTGGAGTTTTTAAATATATTGATAATGGTGATCATTATACTTATGATGGTCCTAAGGTTAGTAATGTTGTTTATATTGATTAGGGGAGATAGCAGTGTATGAATTTAGGAGTGTTTCACTTAAATTTAAAAAGGTAATATTTAGTGATTTTTCATATTCATTTAATGATCATGGTATGTATTTTTATTAGTGGTCCATCTGGCTGTGGTAAATCAACTTTAATTAAAAATGCTTTATTTTAATCATTATAAATATAGTGGAAATATTTTTTTAATAAAGAAAAATATTAGTGATTTTGATATTTCAGCTATTGAGAAAAATAAGATCTAATATTTTTTTATTTCAGTGAAAATAATTTTTTTGTAATAAAAAAATAAATCATTAATAGATAATATTAAATTTATATTAGGTAATGATTTTTGATTTAAATTGTGCTACTAATGTTTTAAATAAACTTAAATTAGATAATAAAATTAATCAAAAAGTATAAAAACATTATCTGCTGGAGAAAAAAACAAAGATTTGTTTTAAGCTTCGCTTTTATGCAAAAATAGAAAAAAATTATATTAATTGATGAAATGATATCTAATTTAGATGAATATAATTATAAATTGATTCTGAATATGTTATATGAGCTTAGAAATGATAGATTAATAATTATTGTTGATCATTTAAAGCTTTTTGAGCTTTTGAAGATGCTATTACTATTGATTTCATAAATCTAAAAATCTAATTTTAATAGCTTTGATTATAATTTTGTTTGTCAAAATAATGTTAAGAAAAAAAGAATTACAATAATTTTGCTTCTTTTTTTCTTTTTAGTTTTATAATACTTATATTTTTTTCTGTTTTTTTATAGGAATTTTTTTATAACTACTAAGTATTTGATTAATTTTACTGATTCTAAAAAAAGGAAGCCTTTCTTCAAACCTTTCCACTTGTAAATTTTTTTCTGATGATTCGTATATAAAAAAATATCATTTAGAGGATAATCATATTAATTGTTATTCTTTTGTATATGGTGGATATTATTATTATGTTTCAAATTCTCTTTATTACGGACATAGTTATAATAAGCTATTAGATAATTATGTTTATACATTTGATAAAAAAATATTATAATTCAATTAAAAAAATAAATATATAGGTAATGGTATTAAATTAAAATATATTGATGTTCTAAAGAATACAGTTCTTTTTTTCAAATAGGAATTTTTTTGTAAATGAGAAGACGTTTAGTAAAAATTACTAATTTTTTTAAAATTATATCGAACCAATTACAATAGATCAAAATGGAAATGTATTCATAAAATCTGATGAATATGTTGAAAAACAAATTTGCTGATACAAATGTATGCTCTATTGATTATTTATCAGATGAATTTCAAATTGATAGAATTTATGATGAAAAAAATTAAAAGGGAATTGAATTAAATGATGGAGAAATATTTATTAGTACCTTTATTGCTAAAGAAATTTTAGGTATATCTGAAGAATTGTATACTAAGATTAAAAATGGATATGTTTATAAAACTAGGGTACCTTTCATTGATGAAAATACTGAGTTTATAATTAAAATACCAAAAGCTGAATCATATAATTATCATTTTAATATATATATTGACTTTACTTTTTTTAACAAATAATGATTATGAAAAAAATATGTTAAAAAAACAAATATTGCTGGTAAAAATATTTACTCACAAAAAGCTATTATAATATTGATGAAGAGCATTATAACAATGAACTATTAGATGATTGTTTTAATGAAGAAATTGATTCAATATTAGTTAATGAAGAAGACTATTTATATCGCTATAATGTTTATGAAACGCTAATATCTTCTCAAAGATATATGCCAATTATGTCATTAATTATAAGTATATTGCTATATATATTTTTCTTTACTAACTCTTAATAATAATTCTAAGATTTTAATAAGAAATAATTATAATTATCGAAAAAAATATTAGTTAATAAAATAAGGAATATTTTAATAATCTTTGCCTTTGGTTTCTTATTTTAATACCTTTTATTTACATATTTATATTATATTTTTTTATTAAGTAAAAATAAAGTATAGCATGCATTATAATTTCATTAATATTTATGTGTTTTTCTTTTGCTTTTTCATTTATTAGTGCTATTATTATGTCAACAATTACTTTTTTTAAAAACAAAAAAATATAATTTTTTTATCATTGCTAGGGTGATTATATGAAGATAGATATAAAGAATTTATTTTATGAAATTGAAGGAAATTTGATATATGAGAATTTAAATTTATATATTGAAGGCTGTGGTATTTTTAGCATTATGTGGTGAAAATGGTAGTGGTAAAACAACATTATTAAATTTAATTAATAAAAAGTATTAATCCTATTAGTGGTAGTGTTAATATATTAGGTGATGTTATTTATGCAAGATATAATGAAGCTTTATTTTTTTAAAGAAAAAGTGTTAAAGAAAATTTTAAAAACTATGCTGTGATGATTTAAATAAAAATTAAGGATGAGCTTAAAAATTTTTTTGATTTAGATAATCTTATAGATTTAAAGGTATGTAAATTATCTAAAGGCGAAAAAAATGAGGCTATATTTATTAATGATTATTTTAAAATCAAAGGATATTATTTTTGCTTGATGAGGTTACTTGTAATTTAGATTATAAGCATGAAGAAAAAAATTATTGCTTATTTAAAAAATAAGTGAGAATAGATTAATAATAATTGCGACTAATCAAAAAAAGTATATTACCATATGCAAATGATATTATAAGTGTAAATAAAAAAAGCTTGATTATAAATATATAGGTGAGACTTCGAATAAAGAAGATACCCATATTTATAACAAGAAAAAAACGTATTTAAATATTTAGATTTTAAAAATATCCTTTATTTTATTATGCTTAAGTATGGTATTTTTTTATTTATAAGTACAATATTCTTAGGCTTTAGTAAAAACGTATAATGATAAAAAAATGTTATTCTAAATGAAATAAAGGCTTGTGAGGATAATTATGTTTTATTTTCGGCATCTGATGAAGCTTTTGTTAGAACTAAAACTGGTTCGAAAAAAATGAAAAAGATTTTTTTGTTAAAAAAATCCTAATCTAAACATTTCGTATATTTATTTATCAGATTTGATTAAGGAAGATGAAATTATTTTATCTAAAACCAGCTTATAATAGATTGATTGATAAAAATATCGATGGCTTTGATTTAATTGATAATAAAATGGTTTGTAGATTTGATAATTCCTATTCATTTAAAATAGTTGGTATAAATATGGTAGGTGATGTTTCAGTTATTAATAAAGATATTTATAATTCGTTTTGTTACAAATATCCTATAATTAGAATATCAATTCCTTATAGTATTGATATTAAGCTTGATAGACTCCTTCAAACAATCCCTTTAAATGATTGTTATATAAATCCAGCATTAGATGAAAATACGATAATTGCCCCAATAGGTATTGATGGGATTGCTAAGATATTAATAGATAATGATGAAATAGAAGTAAATGTTATTAGTGCAGGTATTTCTAATATTATTATAAGTAATGATATTGCGATAAAATTGAGCAAATATTATGAGATATTTTATGCATCGGATTATGCTTATGGTATTAAGGCTACAACTCAAAATGAAGAAGAAATTGCTAATGCTATTTTTAAATGAAAAAAAGGCTATCTTTATTTTAATAATACAAATTCTTATTCACTTGTAATGGAATATGGTAAAAGAAAAATTCTAGTATATTTTTTTAATTATCTATTTTATAGCATTTGGATTATTTGTTTTGATAATAAGCTTAGATTATATTTTTTTAATAAGCAAAAATAAAGAAAAATATAAATGCTTTAAGAAATTTTAAATTTTCAAATAGAAAAAAATTATTTTTTTAGCTATAGTATTATTTACTTTGTATTCTTTATTTTTTTATTGTTGGTACATTACTGTTTGGGTATATATATAATAGATATATTGGACTTACATATAAAAAAATATAGTGATTTATTTATTAAAAATCTGGTTTTATTTATTTCTTTAATTATTTAATTATTTTTTTGTTTATTAATAGGAAAAATATGTATTAGTAGTAATGAAGATTAATAATAAGCAAAAAAAGTTGAAGAGTTTTTTTAAGTGATATAATAAATTCGAGGTGTTATTATGTTTAAGGAAGAATTTATTATTCATCGTAATAATTTAGCAAATTTAATGGCTGATAATTCAGCAATGATTTTATTTTCTAGATATAGTGGAGAGGGACGTGAAATAAATCGTAATTTCTATTATGCTAGTGGTTTAAATGAATTTGGTGATAAATTAGTTATTACTAAATTTTGTGGTAAGGTAAATGTGGTTTTTATTTATTGAGCCATATGACGAATATAAGGCAAAATGGGTTGGAAGAGGATTATTTAAGGAGGAAGCAACAGAGCTTAGTGGAATTAAGGATGTTAGATATTTAAATAGCTTTGATTCTTATGTTAGTATGCTATGTGGTGGCTGTGCTGAAAAATATTTATATTGATTTTTAGAAGAGAAAGTATTAATACTACTTTGTCAGATGATGAAGCATTTGCTAAGCAAATAACTGATAAATATCCTTATGTTAAGGTTTTAAATGCTCATCCATTATTTGCAAGTGCAAGGAAACAATTAAAAGTGATGTAGAAGTCAATAAAATAAAGGAAGCAATTCATATTACAAGATGTGGTCTTGAGGCAATTATGACTAATTTAAAGCCTGGTATGTATGAATATCAGGTTGAATCATATTTTGATCAAGCAATTAAATATAATGGTGCTACTGGTTATGCCTTTAATACTATTGCGGCTAGTGGTGAAAATGGCTGTTGCCTTCATTATTCTAAAAAAATAATTCTCAAATTAAAGATGGCGATTTAATTTTTATTTGATTTAGGTGCTTCAAAGGATAATTATTGTTCTGATATATCTAGAACCTTCCCTGCCAATGGTAAATTTACTGAACGCCAAAAAAATTAATTTATAATATTGTTCTTGGTGGTCAGGAGCTAATGTTTAAAACTATGAAGCCTGGTCTTACAACAAGAGATTGCAATCAGGTTTTAATTAAATATTTTGCAACTGAACTTAAAAAGATTGGCTTAATTAAAGAAGATAGTGAGGTTAGTAAATATTATTTCCATGGTGTTAGCCACCATATGGGTATGGATTGTCATGATTTATGTGATTATGGTCCATTAAAGCCTGGATGTGTTATTTCTAATGAGCCTGGCCTTTATATCGCTGAAGAGGGAATTGGTATTAGAATAGAGGATGATGTTTTAATTACTGAGGATGGTTGTGTTAATTTAAGCAGTGAAATAATTAAATCTGTTGAGGATATTGAAAAAAATTTATGGCAGAGGTGAAAAAAATGAAAAAAAGTGATTTAAAAAAATATGCAAAGCTTATTGTTAATGTTGGTGCTAATGTTCAAAAAAATCAAGAGGTAGTAATTAGTGCAAACGTAGATGATGCCTATTTTTATTCCTTATCTTGTTGAAGAATGCTATAAGGCTAAGGCTAAAAGAGTTAGCGTTGAATGGAGCTCTCAGCCTGTAAGTAAGCTTGCTTATCAATATGAAAGTGTTGAGGCTTTATCAGAAATTCCTAATTGGAAAATAGAAAAAATGAAATATACGGCTGAAGCACTTCCTGTTATGATTCATGTTGGTTCTTTTGATCCTGATGGAATGAAGGGAATTTCTAATGATAAAATGATGGCTGTTCGTCGTAGTGGAGCAGTATTTAAGCCTTATCGTGATCAAATGGATGGTAAGTACCAATGGACAATTGCAGCATTAGCTGGTGAGGCATGGGCTAAAAAGGTTTATCCAAATCTTAGCAAAAAAGAGGCTTTAAAGAAGCTTTGGGATGAAATATTTAAATGTGCAAGAGTTTATGGTGATCCAATTAAAAATTGGGATGAGCATAATAAGGATTTGGTTGGAAGAAGTTTAAAGCTTGATCAAATGAATATTAAGACCTTAAAAATATAAAGCTGGCAATGGAACTGATTTTAGTATTGATTTAATTCCTGGTACGCATTTTATCGGTGGCGGCGAAACAAGTAAGCAAAATATTTTCTATAATCCAAATATGCCAACTGAGGAATGCTTTAACACTCCAAATAAGCATACTGCAAATGGTGTATTAATGGCATCTAAGCCTTTATCTGTTATGGGAAGAGTAGTAAGTGATTTTGGCTTTAAATTCAAGGATGGCAAGGTCGTTGAGGTTTTGGCAAATAATATCCTAGACCAAAAAGCTCTTGAGAGCTTAATTAATATTGATGATGGTGCTAAAATGCTTGGAGAGGTTGCTTTAGTTCCTTTTGATTCACCAGTAAATCAAAGTGGAGTATTATTCTATAATACCTTATTTGATGAAAAATGCTTGTTGTCATTTTGCCTTAGGTCGAGGATTCACTGAAAAATATTAACGATTATCAAACAAAAAGTGCAGAGGAAATCAAAAAAATATGATATTAATGAGTCATTAGTTCATTGTGATTTTATGATTGGAACAAGTGATTTAAGTATAACAGCAATTACTAATGATGGAGAAGAAATAGCAATATTTAAAAAAATGGTACTTGGGCATTTTAATTATTAAGTAAAAATAACATTTAAAAAAATAAAGTGCATAAAAAAAGAAACGGTTATGAGTATTAAAATTATATTTCATAATCGTTTTTTTACTACTAAAAAAATTAATATATTAATGTTTGAATTATAGAAAAAAATCTTTCATTTTTTTAAAAAAATTTTACTAAAGATATATTCAAATAATTGGCAAAAAATTGACTATCATCATCAAATGATTTAAAAATATAAATATAGAATAAATTTATATTTCAAGGAGGATAAATAAATGAAAAAAAGTTAGTTTTAATGTTTTTTTATTATTAATATGTTGTGCATCATGTTTCTAATAACAAAAAAAGATAATTATGAAAATCCTTGGGCTTTAATTTATGTTGATCATGATGAAAATAATGAGCTTTTACTTTATGGTGAAATAGGGAGAAAAAGATGAACTTACTAATATTAATGATGTAAGAAATAAAAATTAAAGAAAAATAGCTTATGTAATTTATATTATTATGATGATACATCAACTGACAATTCAATTATAAGATATCTTGATAAAAACTACTAAGATTTCTGGTAATGTTTTATTTAAAAAAATCCAGATGGGGATAAAAATCGAATATGATGATTTAAAAATCAGGAGATGTTTTTTTGGCGAAATTTTGTAAACCTCAAAAATTATTCATTACCGATAAATATCTATACAAGTGATATAACATATGTTGGTCACGTTGAACCTTTTGGATTTTCTAATACAATTTTTTTCCAAATTTAAATTAAATAATACAAATAAACTGTAGACATATTAAGATAGTAAGCTTACAGTTTTTTTTATTAATAGATCATTTTAACTATAAATAAATATTTTTTTAGTTAATTAATAAAAAAATATTTGTTGACTATAACTTGTAAATGTAGTAAAAATACTATAGGTACATTTTTTTATTTTAAATCCACAAATTGCCCTAAATTATAATTTAGGAGGAAAAAAACAATGAATAATACTTATATGGCAAACAATCAAACTGTACAACACAATTGGTATGTAGTAGATGCTACTGATTTAACTTTAGGTCGTTTAGCTACAGCTGTAGCTTCTCTATTAAAGGGTAAACACAAGCCTACTTATACTCCAAATGTAAACTGTGGAGATAACGTTATCGTTATTAACGCAGACAAAATCAAATTAACTGGTAATAAGTGGCAAGATAAGCTTTATCGCTCACACTCTGAATATAGTGGTGGATTAAAGACTTTAACTGCTGCTGAAATGATGGCTAAGCATCCTACTCGCATGGTTGAGAAGGCTATTTATGGTATGTTACCACATACAAAGCTTGGCGATCAAATGAGAAAGCAATTATATGTTTATGCTGAGGGTAATCATCCTCATGCAGCACAAAAACCAGTTGAATTCAAGGTAGAGGCATAAGGAGGAATAAGATATGGCAAAGCAATTAGTTCAATATTTAGGAACAGGACGTCGTAAGAGTTCAGTTGCGCGTGTTATTTTAAGACCAGGTAAAGGTACATTTACAATCAATAAGCGTGATTTTGAAGATTATATTCCTTCAGCAGCAATTCGTTTAGACGTTTTACAACCACTTGAGTTAACTGAAAACACAGGTAAGTTTGATGTTATCGTTAACGTATTTGGTGGAGGAGCTTCAGGTCAAGCAGGTGCAATCCGTTTAGGAATCACTCGTGCTTTAATGGAAGTAAATCCTGAATACCGTGCTATTTTAAAACCAGCTGGCTTAGTTACACGTGATCCACGTGCTAAAGAGCGTAAGAAGTATGGTCTTAAGAAAGCTCGTAGAGCACCTCAATTCTCTAAGCGTTAATTATTATACAGTTTATTTAAATGCAAATATTCATTATGGATTAATAAAAGAAGGAACCTTGGAATTCTCAACCAAGGTTCTTTTTCTTTTTTGTACTTTAAAAAAATGATTTTAATATTATATAATAATCTAAAAAGAAAAAAATAGGAGGAGCTATGAAAAAGAATTATTTATATAATGATATTTTTATATTTTTTTCTTATGCTCTTGTAGTAAAGATGAAACTAAAATAGAATATGAAACAAAAATCATTAGAAAAAAATATAGTGAGAAATATATTAGAGATAGCTATAATACGGATGATTCATTTAAAAAAATATTTAGAATTTAATGATGAGCAATATAAAAAGGAGATTTATGCCTCACCAAGTGGTATTGGTAATGGTGAAATAGATAACGAAGCCAATATTTATGATGCCATAAATTTGCTTAAGCCAGGTTATGTTCTTTATTTAAGAGAAGGAACTTATGTTTTAAATGAAGGAATTAGCATTGATTTAAGCGGAAGCATTGATGATTTTATTACAATTAGAAATTATCCAAATGAAAAGGTATGTTTAACATCAAATAATAAAAATATATAAAAAGAATATGCTATTGATGGTGAATATGCCTTAATGACAATAGAAGAAAAAAAGCTCAGTATTTAATAATAGAAGGAATTGAATTTGCTAATATTAAGGCTAAAAATGCTATAGCAATAAGAATGTATGGTGGAAGGCAAAATCATATAATTATAAGAGATAATATTATTCATAATATTAATACATCAAAAGAAAAGGATGAAAAATTATGGAGCAAATGCCATATTATTAATTGGTGAGGATAGCGAATATGCTATTAATAATATTATTGTTTATAATAATAAAATATATAATAATAAATTAGGCTATTCCGAGGCTATAAGTATAGCTAGTAATTGTTATAGCATTTATGTATTTAATAATATTTTAGAAAAATAATAGTAATATAGGTATTGATTTTTCAGGTAATTTTGGTTATTGTAATGATAAAGAATATGATCAACCAAGGAAATGTATTGCAGCTGGCAATTATGTTATAGGTTCAAAGTCTAAATATGATTATTGTGCCGGTATTTATATTGATGGAGCAAAAGATTCATTAATAGATAATAATTACATCTCAAATTCTCAATATGGGATAGAAGTTGGCTCTGAAGAAAAGGTTCAAGGCTATTATACATACAATAATATTGTAGCAAATAATCTAATTAAAAAAATAATCTTTATTGTGGAATTAGAGTAGGTGGCTATGATTTGAATAATTCGGGAATTGTTAAAAAGCACTATAATAGATAATAATGAGCTTATTAATAATTCTTCTAATAAGGAAGCAGCTGAGATTATTATTAATATGGTTGATGGTTTAAAGATAACTAATAATAGGATAACTACAAATAGATATATTCTAGATACTGAGGAGTTTAAAGAAAGTGATATAAAAAAATGTTGTGTTTTTATAATAATAATTGTTCTTCAAAGGAAAAATGGATGTATTTATTATCTGAATAAGGACTATACAATTAAGGAATTTAGAAAGGAGCTTTTTGAAGAATGAATAATATAATTTTTATCTAGAGCATCAGTTAGAAAAATTTAAGGAAACAATAGTTTCTAAGGAAATCATTAAAGAATTATTAAGAGCAGGAATGGCAGCACCATGTGCTTGTAATGAGCAAGCTTGGGAATATTTTGTAGTAGAAAAATAAGGAGACGATTTTAAAGCTTAGAAAAAGCCTCAAGATATTCAAATTATGATGCACCATTAGTTATTTGCTTATGTGCAAATAAAAAAATAGAGCATTAGATTCTAAAAATAGGTGATTTTTTTGGATTCAAGATTTAGCTGCAAGTGCCGAAAATATTCTGCTTTGTGCAACATCTTTAGGTCTTGGTGGTGTATGGATTGGTATCCATCCAGTTGAAGCGTTTAAAAAAAGAGTTGTTGAAGCTTTAAATCTACAAGATGAATATATTCCTTTTTGCTTATTATTTATTGGCTATCCTGATGGTGATGTTAAGCCACGTGATAAATTTAAGGAAGAATATATTCATTATATAAAAATAAAAAAACTCAGTTTTAAGCTGAGTTTTCTTTATCTTATAATGAAGCCTTTAAAAATCTCTAGAATATCTTTTTTTCATTTAAAGGAGCATAGGCATTTTCAAGACCTTCGTTAATAGCAATGTGATGTGCCATTTCTTGAAGACGTGAATCGTCAATACCAACCTCTCTTAAGGTCATTGGAATATTTATAGATTTAAAGAAATCGGATGTAGCTTTAATTGCTTTATTTGCGATTTCATATTTATCTAGATTTTTTTATCTATTCCAAAAAAATATTAACGCCATATGAGACAAAAACGTTCTATGGTATTATCGTTTAAGATATGCTTCATCCAATGAGGAGTTATAATAGCTAGACCTTCCCCATGAGTTATATTGTAATAGCCACTAAGAGCGTGCTCAATGCCATGACATGGCCAGCCACTTCCACTATTACCAATTGATAGTATGCCATTGCAGGCAAGTGAACAGTCAACCATTAATTCAGCACGAGCTTTATAATTTGTTGGATTATCTAAAAGCAATAACAACATTTTTCATAAGGCTTTTAATTGTTGCCTCACACATACCATCAGTTAAAATAGATGTGTCCTTAGTAAAATATTGCTCGATTACATGATTGATAGCATCAGCAGTTCCTGCCGCAGTTTGTCTTTTAGAAACACTGTAGGTGTATTTTGGATCTAAAATAGAAACGCGAGGGAATAATAATTCATCTATATAGCCTATTTTATCGTTTGTTTCAGTTCTCGAAATTACACCGCCACTATCATATTCAGAACCAGTGGCTGCAAGTGTTAAAATATCAACAAGTGGTAAGGCAGCTTTGGCCTTTATCTTATAGGTGATTAAATCCCAAGGATCACCATCATATAATGCTCCAGCACAAATAGCCTTTGAGCAATCTAAGACGCTTCCTCCACCTACTGCTAAAACAACATCAATGTTATATTTTTTACAGATAGCAACACCATCTAAAACACTTGGATTGTATTTAGGGTTTGGCTCAATTCCTGAAAGCTCATAAACCTCAAAATCTTTAAGTAATTCTAAAACCTTATCATAAAGACCAATTTTTTTTATGCTTCCCCCACCATAGGTAAGAAGAACTTTTTTGCCATATGGTTTTAATGATTCTACAAGATGGCTAATAGCATTTTCACCAAATATTAGCTTGGTTGGAGTATAATAAATAAAATTTTGCATATGTATTTAAACTCCTTTATTTTAAATTATTCCCACAGCTAAAGGCTTTTCCGACAACATCACCAAGAACAATATAAGTATTATTAACTGGGTCAAAGGTAATTGGCTCAAGCTTTTTTTAGGATCAATAACACCATTAGTTAAAATGCTCTCATCAGCATTAACATTAACGATTTCACCTCTTAAAAGTCCTGTTGATTCATCAAAGTCGATAAATTTACATTCTAGGCTCATAGGTAATTCGTTAATAATTGGAGCATTTACAAATTCTGATTTTGTTGTTGTAAAATGAGCGTGCTCCATTTTATGTGGCTCCTTATTAGCGGAAATTAATCCAACATAATCACAAGCCTCTACCATTTTCTTAGTTCCTATAGAAACTGTAAATGCTTTGTTTTTAAAAATATTATCGGTTGTCTTATGGTTTGCAAGGCAAATAGCTATTTGATTGGTATCAGCTATTCCTCCCCAAGCAGCATTCATTGCGTTAGCATTACCTGCCTCATCGTATGTGCCAATAATTAATACTGGCATTGGATATAAATATGTTTTTGCACCAAAATTTTTTCTCATTTTTTTCTCATCCTTTCATATAATTTCATTATAGCATTTATTGACAAAGTGTCAATAATAAATGACAATATTTGATTTTATTTTGTTTAGAGATTTGATATAATATATATATGAATAGAGGAGGCTTTAATTTTTGAAAAAAAGAAGTGAAAAGAAAGTCAACTAAAAACATGGAAGCGAGTTATTGCTTTTTTTATATCTTTATTTTTTTGTTAGCCGTACAACTTATTCTTTTTATATTATAGCTTTAAATCAATTTATCATATTCAATGGTTATATATTCTTATTCAAGCTATTGGCTTACTCATTGTTTTTGTTATTTATCAAAACGCTAACATGTCTAATTCGTATAAGCTTACCTTGACAATATTAATTTTAGCTGTTCCTATTTATGGAACCACTCTTTATATTTTAGTTAAAAAAATTCCCAGCATTTGCCTAAAAGGAGAATTAAAAAAATAACTCAAAAATGTTTATTCAAGTATTCAGGATAATAATGTAAATGAGGTAACTGGCGATACTAATGCGACTAAATATATCTCATTTTTTTAAAAAAAGACACCAATTATAATGCCTATAATAATTCTAAAATTAATTTTTTTAACAATGGTAAGCCTCTTTTTGATGATATACTTGAGGCTTTAAAAAAATGCTAAGGAATATATTTTTTTGGAATATTTTATTGTTGTTGAGGGTATTTTATTTAACCAGCTATATGAGATTTTAAAGCAAAAAAATGTGCTGAGGGCGTTAAGGTTAGATTTTTTTATATGACGATGTTGGTAGTGTAGGTGGCCTAAAAAAATAAAAAAACGTCGTGAGCTTGAAAAAATAAATAATTTAGAAATCGTAGCATTTGCACCTCTGGGAACTAATATGAATCCTATGATTAATTATCGTGACCATAGAAAAATTTGTGTAATTGATGGTAGTGTAGGGTATATTGGTGGAGCAAATATAGCTGATGAATATGCTAATTATATTAAAAGATTTGGTTATTGGCGTGATAATGGAGTGAAAAATTTATGGTGAGGCTGTAAATAATTTAGTAGCTATGTTTATTGAAACCTGGTATATGTCAACAAGAGAGGTTTTTATCATATAAGGATTATGTTAAGCAGCATGAGGTATATCATTTAAATAATTGTATTCAGCCTTTTGGTGATGGTCCGATGAGCCTTAATAATATAAGTTATGATTTATTTGCTTCAATGTTTTCTAAGGCTAATAGCTATACTTATATTTCAACACCATATTTTATAATTGATGATAATATGATTAAAGTTTTAGTAATGGCTATAAAGATGGGTGTTGACGTAAGGATATTAATTCCGGGAATTCCTGATAAAAAGACAGCCTACGCTTTAACGATGGCTCATTTAGGTGAAATATTAGAAGCTGGTGGTAAGATTTATAAATATACTCCTGGCTTTAATCACGCTAAGAATATTATAATTGATGATAAATACGCTTTTTTTGTGGAACGATAAATATTGATTATCGTAGCTTGTTTTTTTACATTATGAATGTGGTGCCTTAATTATTAATGATCCTGAAATTTTAAAAAAATCAAAGATGATTTTTTTAAGAGCATGTGAGGAATCAGAATTATTAACCTATACTAAGTGGCGTAAAAGAAATATTCTTCAAAGAATAATTGCATTTATCTTTAGAGTATTTTCACCATTATTCTAAATGTTGTTTTTTTATTTAGTTACTATGATAAAATAGTTGTGATTGAATAAGGAGATAAATATTTATGTTTTTTTGATTGGAATTATTGATGTTTTAAAAGGCAGTATTATTTGGAATTATTGAAGGTATTAGTGAATGGCTGCCAATTTCTTCAACAGGTCATATGATTTTACTTGAGCATTGGCTTAAGGTTCAAGAGGAATTTGGAGCATCATTTTGGGATTTGTTTTTAGTTGCAATTCAGCTTGGAGCGATAATCGCAGTAATTATTTGCTTTTTTTCAAAACTATGGCCTTTTTCTAAAACCAAAACCAAAGAAGAAAAAAAGGATACTTGGATATTATGGCGTAATGTTTTAATTGCTTGTATTCCAGCAGCTATTGTTGGTCTTTTTATTTGATAATTGGCTTAATGAGCATTTTTTTATAATTTTATAACAGTAGCTATTATGTTAATTTTTTTATGGTGTTTTTATTTATTGCTATTGAAATTTGGAATAAAAAAAGAGAATTTAAAATTACTAGCTGCAAGGGTATTTCTTGGCGTATTGCTTTAATAATTGGCTTAATTCAGCTTCTTGCCTTAATACCAGGTACATCAAGAAGTGGTGTAACTATTTTAGGTGCAATGCTTATTGGTATTGATAGATCTTCATCAGCTGAATTTTCATTTTTTTTATCAATTCCCGTAATGGTTGGAGCTTCATTATTAAAGCTTGTTAAATATTTGATTAATGTTGGTATTCCTTCATCTGGAGAAACTGTCTTCTTAGCTATTGGTGCAATTGTTGCTTTCCTTGTTAGTATGCTTGTTATTAAATTTTTAATGAAATATATTAAAAAAAGCATGATTTTAAGGTGTTTGGTGGATATCGTATTATTTTAGGTATAATTTTAATTATTTATTATGTTGTTAGAGGTTAATTATGCAAACAGAAATCGAAAAAGCTATTGGATGATAATAATAAAGATAATGTTGTTTTTTTATAGCAACAATCAAAAAAATTAGAATTTGAACAGGTTGCTTTTTATTCCTATGGATGGAATTAATTATGTTATCCTTCATCCTTTATTTGGTGATTATGAAGACGATGATGTTATTGTTTATTCAGTAAAAATATAATGATAAGGAATATGAATTATTAGAAATTACTAATGAAGAAACATTATCAAAAATTGATGAAATTTATTTAGAGATGGGTGGAAGAAATGATTAAAGATGAATTTTTTGAGCTTTATAATGGAGTGAAAAATTCCAAAGATTGGCTTTGAACTTGGCAAACAAAGGATGGAATAGAGGCCTATAATTCAGTTATTTGGGCTCTTAAGTATGGATATCGTCATATAGATACTGCCTATGTTTATAAAAAAATGAGCAAAGTGTTGGTAAAGCCATAGCTGATTCTAAAAATAAATAGAGAAGAAATTTTTGTTACAACTAAGCTTCCTGCAAGTGTACAAAGTTATGATGATGCTAAAAAAAGCATTTTTAATGAATCTTTGTTAAACCTTGGCTTAGATTATGTTGATTTATATTTGATTCATGCTCCTTGGCCTTGGGATAATGTTGGTGGAGATTATACAAGTGGTAATATCGAGGTTTGGCGTGCTCTAATTGAGTTATATAATGAGAAAAAAATACGAGCTATTGGTGTTTCTAATTTCCATGTTAAGGATATTGAGGCTTTAATTAAAGCGACATCATTTAAACCAATGGTTAATCAAATTCGTTATTTCGTTGGAAACACGCAAGAGGAAATAACAAAATATTGTCAAGCAAATGATATTTTAGTTGAAGCTTATTCACCTTTTGCGACTGGCGAGCTCTTAGAAAATAAAGAAGTTTTAAAGATGGCTGCTAAATATAATAAATCAATTCCCCAAATATGTTTAAGATATTGTATTCAAAAAAATACATTGCCTCTTCCTAAATCAGTACATGAGGATAGAATTAAAGCAAACCTAGATATTGATTTTGTCATTAATGATAAGGATATGCATTATCTTGATAGCTTATATCATATTGTTTCTACTAGACCATTTAGAGATTAATATTATTTACTCCTTTTAGCTTAAATTATAACAAAGCTAAAGGAGTTTTTTTATGAAAAATGATTAAAAAAATCGTATTGGAAAAAAATAAAAAAATTTTTTTACCTTCAAAAAAATGGCAAATCTCAGTTTGAAACTGGAGGTTAGCGCTTACATAGCACCCTAAAAAGTACCAAAACTCCAGTTTTTTTAATTTTTTTATGAAAAATTGACAATTTTTCTAAAAAAATATACAATAATAATTGTAAATTTAAAAATTATATTTTTCAAATTTACAACTAATGAAAAAAGTGAGTGTAAAAAAATGAAGAAGATTAGTTTTATTATTTTATGTTTCTTAATGCTCTTTTTTGGATTTAATGTTTATGCAAGTTCGAATAATGAAATTGAGTATGAGGAATACACAGGCCAAGCTCTAAGTGATGATTATGAAATGTCGGATGATGGAATTTCAACATGTGGAGCAATTATAGTTGATTCTGGCATGGGTGGATCAAGTGATGATGAATTTGAAATGAATGATTCTTTTGATACGGCTACTAATGTTACTAATTTAATGTATTTTAGTGGAAATTGAGGAGAAAAATTATGGATGAACAGAGAAAAAGCATTTAAATTATTAATACCAAGTATTATTTTATTTGTGGTTGTTATTTTTTTGTGGCAATTTGGTTTGGCTTAGATGTTAATGGTAGAATAAAAAAAGCAAATTATAAGCCTGGTGATTTATATGGCTTACAATTTAAGGAATGGCGTTATGATACTAATGGTGGTAGCGTTAAAAGTAGATTTTATAATGAAGAGCATTATCTTTATCCTATCTATGAATATAAAAAAATGAGGATTACAAAAAAACGAATTTTTTTGATTTTTGAATTAGAAAATGATTATGCCTATGTTTCTAGTGTTAAAAGATTTACATCTGAGCGTGATGTATATTTACCAGAAACTGTTAAAATTGATAATAAGAACTATAAGGTTGTGGGTATTAAGGCTAATGCCTTTGATAAAGCTATGACAAAAGTTTTTTTCAATATGGCATGACATATTATACTGTTCATATTTAGGGTACTGCTAATATTACAAGCCTTGATGATGAATTTATTTCCTATGCTGAGCTAAGATTATATAATTTTTCTAATTTAACTACTGTTGGTTATGGAAATTTTATTATTAATTATTTTGTAATGAATGATAAGCTTTTAAGTATTCATACCTTTAATCTTCTAAATTCAAGAGTATATAATGATATTTATATTGGTAAAAAAATGCAAGCTTGTTGATTTAACAGAGTATGAAAAAAATATACTTAAAGATGAGTTTTTTTATTTCACAGTTTAATCATGCATCACGTTTAACAATTACAAGTATATCTGTAAATGATAATAATCCTTATTATAAAATGGTAAATAAATCAGTTTATTCTAAGGATTTGAAAAAAAGCTATATTATTTAGATTTAACAAGTAATGATGATATCCATATAAATAATAATGATTTAACAATTATGCCTTTTGCCTTATCAGGAATAGGATTTTCTGATTCGATTAATATTTATTTTGATGGAAGCGTTGAAGCAATTGAGACGTATGCAATTAATACCATATATATTAATATCTATTTTAATGGTGATGTTAATAATGTTTATGATAATATATTTACTAATGGTTTATATGATGTAAATGTTACCTTTAATGGTAGTGTTAGTAATATAAGCCCTAATGCTTTTGAAAATGATGGTAGCGATATAAATGTAAAGAAGTAGTAAAAATGCCTTAGGATGATGTCTTAAGGCTCTTTTTGTGTTAAAATATAGTTGACAGGTCAACTAATTAGGCTATAATATGTTTGGTGATTTGATATGGATGAAAGAATGAGATATATAACTAAAATAAGTAGAAATCTTGAGATGTATAAAAGAAAAAAGGGAAAAACGGCTTTAATTCCTCTAAGGAATTAGTTTTACATGTTATAAGACATAATAAATGTATAACTCAAGATGGTGTTGGTAAGATTTTATCGCTTGATAAGGCCTTAATAACTAGAATTGTTAAAAATTTAATTGATGAAGGATTGGTTTATAAGGAAAAATCAGAAAGTGATAAACGTGCTTATATGCTATTTTCAACACCTTTAGCAGAAAGAGTTAAGGATGAAATAGTTAATATGGAGGAAAATTATTATAAAATGATTTTTTCCGATTTAGATGCTTCTGAGCTTGAGGAGTTTTTGAATCTATTGGAAAAGGTTTATAAGAGATCTAAGGATATAAGAAAGGAAAATAAATATGAAGAGATATGATAAAGTAAGAACCTATTTTTATGAAAATTGGTATATTGTCTTACCTCTTTTGCGTAACAGGTCTATTATATAATGCCTTTATGGCTTTTTATACCTAAAAATTGAAGGTAATACAATTGATTTGTTATTAACTGCAGATTATAAAAAAATCTTGTATTCATCATTAACATTATTAGGCATTGTTTTGTTTGTACAAATTAATAGATTCTTTAAAAAGATTTTTTTAGTTAGATTTTTTTGGAAACAAGATTACCTTAAAGATGCGTCAGGTTAGCTTTGAAAATCTTATGAATAAGGATTTAAGCTTCTTTACTAATAATACTGCTGGTGATATATTAAATAGAAATGTATCAGATATTTATGATTCAACAGAGGGCATAAGAAAAATGACTACTGAGGTATTTGACACTATCGTTTTACTTATAGGCTACATTATTTCTTTATTCGTTATGGATTATAAGCTTACATTAATGGTTTGTCCTTTTATAATTTTATCAGTGCTTGCTGCTCATTTTATGAAAAAAAGCTAGTTTATAAATTTAATAAGGAATATAAAGAATATCTTTCGATATATAAGGAGAAGACATTGTCATTATTAGATAATGAGCTTTATTATAGAGGCTTTGGAGCATCTACTGACTATTATAATAAATTTGCTGATGATACAAAAAAACATTATGTAATAAAAAAATACAAAGGCTTTATTGTTTCAAAGTAGTTTGGAGCCAATTTATAGTATTATTGGTTGGGTAGGCTTATTTTTTTCATTATTTATTTTGGTGGTAAAAGTGTAATTAATGGCGTTTATCAAATTGGTACATTATCAGCATTTCTATCAACATATTTACTAGTAAGTAAAAAAGCAAGTAAGGTTGGTAAGGTATTCAATGCTTATCAAGGCTTTAAGGTATCATTTGTAAGATGTAAGGAATATCTTACAAATGAGGAAAAGAAGGATGAAGATTTCATCTTAAATGGTGATTGTTTAGTACTTGATAATGCTAGTATAAAATATTCCACATTTATTCTTCCAACCGCAAGCTTTGTTGTTAATAAGGGTGAGGTAATTGGAATTTGTGGTAGAGTTCACTGTGGAAAAACGTCTTTGTTAAGGGCAATTTCAGGCTTATATGATTATAATGGAAACATTACCTATGCAGGAGTTGAACTTAAAGATTTAGTTAAATCTAAAAAGCAGCATATTGCCTATTGCTTAGGTGAAGCAAAGCTATTCTCAGATACAATTAAAAAAATAATATTACTCTAAATAGAGATGGTAATTTAGATAAGGCTATAGAGGAATCAAAGATTAATACAAATTTAGAAGAGCTTGGGGGAATTGATGCAATGCTATCACATTCTAATTCTAACATATCTGGTGGAGAGCAAAGAAGAATAGAACTAGCAAGAGCAATATATCCTAATTGTGATATTTTGTTACTTGATGATCCTTTCTCAAGTGTTTCATCTGATATGGCTATAGATATGATTAATGGTATTATTGACGGAAATGATAAAAATTGTTCTTTTTTTGTAAGTAACAATAAAAAAATTTACTTAAGAAGGCAACAAAGGTTATTTTTTTATTGATGATAAGCTATATATTGATTCTTATGATAATTTATTGAATAATAATAACTTTAAGAACTTAATGGAGGATTAAAAAAATGAGTGTTGGAAAAAAACAATAAAAAAATATTTTTTTGCATCATCCCTTTAAGATTTTTTTAGTAATTGGTGTCATTATTTTAGTGACCATTCTTGCATTATTACCTGCCCAAATATTAAAAATATATTATTGATGAGGTCATTTTGAAGAAGGAATTAAATATCATATTAAAGGTTTCAAAGCTTATATTTTCTTTCATATTTTCTAGTAGGAATTATTACCTTTTTTTAAGGATTTCTTAATGCTTAAAACCTCACAAGAAATGCTAGGTGATCTAAGATGTGATATGATGAAGCATTATCAAAATATTAACTATAACACCATTGTTAATAATGATAGTGGAACATTTGAGGCCTATTTTAATAATGATGTAAATTCTATTAATGAGTTATTTACATCTGGTGTTGTTGATATGGCTACTGATTTGTTTAAAATGTTTGGTATTTTAATCTCTTTATTTGTATTTAGCTATAAATTTGGTATTTTAGTTTTTATGTGTACTACCTTTCTTAATTATATTTACATCATTTATTAGAAAAAGAATGCTTAAGGTTCAATTAAAAACTAAGGGTTTGGAAGGAAATGTTAATAAAATTTTGTTAGAAAATGTTGAAAATATTGAAGAAATTAAAATATGCAAATCTGGGTTGTATGCGGCTAGTAAATATGATAAAATATTAAGTAATCATTTTAGAGCAAGTCAAAGAAGTAACTTCTACGATGCGATATTTTCACCATTTATGCAAATCGTTAAAAGTCTTGTTATTGTCTTTGTTTTAATAATAAGTGGTTATAATGCTAGTATATTTGGAATGTCACCTGGTATGATAATTGCTTCAATAAGCTTAGTTACTGATTTATTTATGCCTATTGAAAAATTTAGGAATGGAAATTCAAACAATTCAAAAAAATCATTTGCTTCTGTTAAAAGAATTAATGGATTCTTAGCATTTGAAGAAATGCCAAAGAAGGAGCATATAAAAATTAATGATAATATTATTGAATTTAAGGATGTTTCATTTAGCTATGATAAGAATGAAGTAATTAGTGATTTCAATTTAAAAATTAGTGGTGGTGAAAAGCTGGTTTTAATGGGACCATCTGGAAGTGGTAAGTCAACAATTATGAAGCTTGCAATGGGAATTTTAAATCCAACTAAAGGAAGCGTAACAATTGGCGATGCTTCAATTTTCATGATTGATGAGGCTATGCGTAAGGAATTATTTGCAATAGTTTATCAGAATCCTTTCTTTTCAGGTGAATCTATATATAATGAAATAGCATTAAATGATAATAAAATCTCTAAAGAAGCAGTAAAGGAAGCGTTAGGCTTAGTTGGTCTTGGTTATATAGATAATTTGGATATGGTATTAAATCCTAAGGAATATTCACTTGGTGAGCTATCATTATTTAATATTGCTAGAGTAATTGTAAGAAATCCAAAGGTAATATTCTTAGATGAAATGAATGCTAAAATAGACCCTATTACATCAAAGCAAATTATTGAAGTGATTAATAAAATTTCCAAGGATAAAATTGTTATATCTATTAACCATTATGCGCTTAATTTAGAGAATGCAAAAAAATTTTAAAAAAATAGGAGCCAACTATAAATAAATCAAGAGATTTTTTTGAAAGAAATATCAAAAAAATTTATTTATGGAAATTTAGTGCATGCTAAAAAGGGCCTTTCACCATACATTTTTTAAAAAATGTGTTTACAGTATCCGAGTAAGGATATGCTGATTAATGTTATATATCTAGTTCTTTGAAAATTTTATATGGTTAATGTGGAGTATACGCCTTACCTGATTTTAAAATGGAGTAGATTATTCTCACCATTTTCTTTTCTAGATGACCAACAATTACAAGAAAATGCTTATGTTCTGATTCTTTCTTTTCATAGTAAGCGTTAAGAGTAGAATCATGAATCCAACATACCCTTGCTACTTGGTACAATGCGTATCTTAAGTATTTAGATCCTTTCTTACTGATTTTAAGATTTTTTGCCTTGAATTTACCAGATTCATAAATCTTTAAATCTAAGCCAGAAAAGGAAACCAAATGTTCTGCATTTTTAAATTTTGAAATATCCCCAATTTCTCCCAAAATCATTCCAGCGGTAGCATAACCAATACCTGGAATAGTAAGTATTTTAGTATCAAGCTTATCAACACAATATTTAATCATTTCATCATAATCATCGATCTTGGATTGAATGAATTTTTAGTGTTTTTTTATAGCTTGAAGTAAAGAAAAATGAAAGATATTCATTATCATTACCAATGCTTGCTTTAGCAGCATTTATAATGTCTTTTACAGAAGTTTTGCACTTGGCATGTAACATATTAGAAATAGTTTCTAAATGAGCTTTTAGCTAGTTTTTTTAGGGCTTGGGTACTTAGTTATTATTTCTAATGCTGAACCTTGATAAACATTGCTTGAAAAAGCTTTAAATATTCAGGAAATAGCTGAGTTAGTATTCTATATACAACTAATTTTTGCTTGTCTAAGCTCTTCAATTATAGAAAAATCTATCTCTAGATAATGACTTTAAAGCTTCAGTGTGGTATGATGTAAGTGTATAGGGCTTGAAATCTTGTTGATTATCTTGCAGATATTTACAAATGTTTATCGAATCTAAGTTATCGTTCTTTTGTGTATGAATTTGTTTTGATTTTTTTTAAACATATTGGTTAAAAAAAGGATTTAAAAATAGTTACCTTGTATTCTTTTTGTAATAGATAGAATAAAAAGATTTAAATGGTAAAATCCTGTAGATTCAAGCCCTATACGAACTTGATAATCATTGTTAGCTCCACAAAACTCAGTTATTGAATTGTGGAGCTTTTCGTATCCATCATCTGTATTAGGTATAGTGATGGAACGTTTAGTATAAAAAAATTCTATTGTCATTCATAAGCATAAAAATCATGCTTATCACTGGCAATATCAATTCCGACATATATCATTGTCGCTCCTCCTTGTAATAATATTTGCACTGGTGCTGTCTACAAATCAATTCTTGTGTATTCTAGTTCCTTATAACCAGTCATCTACTAAGAGAGCTGTAACCAACTAATAACCATATAAAAGAAAAGACTGTAGCTGAACTCTCCTATAACCAGAGAGTCTAAGACTCCTGTAGAAGAAAAATGAAACAGACTACAGTGCCGAAATAATTATAACATCCAGTGTGATGATATAAAAAGTTATGTTGTACTCATAACTATAAATTAAACCTTAAAAAGAAGGAGAATGTATAATCTTAAGTACAATTTGATTATACTAGATTAGAAATGAAAGACTTTTTTTGTTAGGCTTTTAAAGGGCGCTTGTATAGGAGTTGCGATGATTATACCAGGCGTCAGTGGGGGTACCCTTGCAGTATTATTAAATATCTATCAGAATTTAATTGATGCAATTGCAAATTTGCGTAAGGATTTTGTTAATTCTGTTAAATATATCCTACCAATTGCTATTGGTATGGCCTTAGCCTTTATTATTGTATATTTCCCACTTAATTGGGCATTAAAGCATTGTGAATTTATAATTATTTCCCTTTTTTTGTTGGTTTAATGCTCGGAAGCCTACCAAAAATTGATTAAGGATGCTAAGAATAATGGTATAAAAATTGATGCGATTGAATTAATTTTTGCCAGCTGAAATTCTTATAGGATTATGCTTTCTACCAAGTCGTAGTGATGTGACTCTTGGTGGAAATTTCCTTTCGTATGTGTTATTAGTATTAGTCGGTGTTGTTGCTTCATTTGCTTTAGTTGTTCCCGGTATTAGTGGTTCAATGTTATTACTTTTTACTTGGCTACTATAAACCCTTATTTGCAACCATTTCTAATTTAAAAACTGATTTTTTAGGCTCAGTATTAATTTTAGGAGTCTTTGCGGTTGGTCTTATTATTGGTTTCTTTACAATCTCTAAGATTATGAAGCTATTACTTGAAAAATTTCCAAGAGTTACTTATTGGGCTATTGTTAGCTTTGTCATAGGCTCATTTGTAGGTATTTATTTAGAATATGATTATGCTACAAATCCTATTGATGCTAAGGACATAATCTTAGGTGTTATTTTATTGATTTTAGGTGCATTAGCATCATATCTGTTGATAAATAGCATTGATAAAAAAAGAAAAATATTATAGAACAAGAATAATTAAATATATTAAAAAAATCTTACAGGATTTTTTTAATTTTTAAGTAAAAGCTTTAGATAAAATCTAGAGCTTTTTTTATTTATTATGTATCCTTTTAACTATTACTTATAAAATATTTTAGGAATAGTTGATAATAGTGGTAGGTTTATGGTATTATATGACTGATGTTGTACTCATAAAGTTATGGAAAAGGAGTATTATAATATTAAGTACAATTGTATTATAATGTGTTTTGTATGAATTTTTAAAATTGAATTACCTATATTTAAAAAAATGATAAATATAATATCTTAGATTATGGTGCTAAAAAGTGATGTTGATTTTAATAATAGGGAAGCTATACAAACGGCAATTGATTTATGTAATAAAAAAATGGTGGCGGAATGGTAATTATTCCTGATGGATTTTTATCTTACAGGGCCAATTAATTTAAAGAGTAATGTAAATCTGCATATTTGTAAAAAAATGCATTTGTTAAATTCACTAAGTCTAAGGAAGAATATCCTTTAATATGGACGGAATATGAAGGAATAAAAAGAATAAGAGCTATTTCACCTATTAGTGCTAGAAATGCATCTAATATTGCCATTACAGGTGAGGGGATAATGGATGGAAGTGGCGATTTATGGCGCGGTATTAAAAAGTTTAAGCTTACTTCAAAGGAATGGGAAAGATGTCTTAAAAAAAGTCCATATGTTTTTCAAGCCAAAGGAAACTGAAATATGGTGTCCTACTAAAACCTATTATGAAGGTATTTTAAAAGGAGAGCCTGATTATGATGATCCTAAGGCTTTAGAAATAGCTAGTGATAATTGGGATATGTATCGTCCAGTGTTTGTTTCACTTATAAAGTGTGATAAGGTTTTAATTGAGGATGTAACATTGCAAAATTCTCCGGCTTGGAATCTTCATCCTTTATATTGTAGTAATTTTACATTAAAAAATGCTACAATTAAGAATAAGCATTCTGCTCAAAATGGTGATGGTATTGATTTAGAATCATGTCAAAATTGTGAAATTGTTGGAAGTATATTTGAGGTTGGTGATGATGGAATTTGCCTTAAATCTGGTAAGAATAAGGAAGCAAGATTAATAACCATACCTACAAAAAATGTTTGGATTCATGATTGCAAGGTTTTTGAAGCTCATGGAGGATTTGTTGTTGGTAGCGAAATGAGTAGAGGTATAGAAAACGTCTTAGTTGAAAATTGTATATTTTCAGGAACTGATGTTGGCATTAGATTTAAATCAGCAATGGGACGTGGTGGTGTTGTTAAGGATATTGTTATGAAAAAAATATTTGTATGAACAATATAATTGGTGAAGCAATTATATTTACTATGGGCTATGCTTTAGTTAATATTGAGGATTCTAAAGAAAAAGAGTAGCATCTTTTAGTAAAGATGATATACCTGAATTTAAAGATATTTTTAATGGATAATATAATTTGTAATTCAGCAGGAATTGCCTTGAAAATTAATGGTCTTAAGGAATTACCTATTCATGATGTTACATTAAAAAATTCTAAGCTTGTCGCAGACAAAGGCTTAGAATTAAAAGATTGTGTTAATATTAATTTTGAGAATGTTAATATTGAGGATTCAAGTGAAAAATAAATATTTTGAATTTTTTTAAAGATAGCTTAGTTAACTTTAATTTTTTTCGCTATTTGTTTGACTTCTTGAAACCTTGAAGAAGCTTAAATTATCTTGAGGCATTGATAAATGATTGGTACCTCTATAATTCATATTTAGATTTTTTTAGGGAAACTGCAGCTGCGCTTGTATCTTCCCCGACATGTTATTGCAAAATGAATACTTTTTAGCATTAACTAAAGCTTGAAATATAAGGTTTGGAATGGTTGATAGATAAATAGGACATATAACTAAATATGGAAATTTATTTTTTTCTATTTTGTTTTTAAATAGTCAATTTGCTTGAAAAATATAAGATTATATTTTTTTATTTTGGTTTCATCAAATATTATATAAAAACCTAACACCATTAACAACATTTTTCCATTCCAAAAATCAAAGTTATGCTTTTCAAGCATTTGTTTAACATAATATAGACCCAAGCCATTACCATGATCTTCTGATTTGTTTCTAGATTTATCTACACGGTAGAATGGTTCAAATATACGATTTAAATCCTCATTTTTTTAATATTTATTCCGTAATTTATTATTTCTAGAAACACTATAATGGTTGGTCTTTCTGGTCTCAATTGTTATTTTATTTTTAGGTGGTGAATAGGTAATAGCATTTAATATTATGTTATTAATTATTCTATCAATTTGTGTGATATCAGCTTTAATATATAAATTATCTACGCCACTATAAATTAAGGTTTGATCATATTTTAAGGCTATTTTTTCAAATTCCTGAAGCTTATTTTTTAACATTTCATCTAGATTAAAGCTAGTAATGTTTAGCTTGAAGGAATCATTTTCCATTTTATAAAGGCTTACAATTTCTTGAAGCATTTTTGTTGGTTTTATCAATTTCTAACAAAACATTATTTAATTCATTTTTTTTGTTCGTTTTTCATCAAATATTCCATCTTGAATTGCACAAATGGTAGCTTGAATAATAGCAAGAGGAGTTTTAATTTCATGAGAAATATTAGCAACTAGCTGTTTATTAAATTTATAATCCTGGTTGCTTTTTTTATATAATTTTTCGACCTCAGTTTTTTTAATTTGAAGCTCCTTGTTATTATTTTCTAATAATAAACCAATATCGTTTATTTCATTTGCTAAATTTTTTTATAGTCCTTAGTATAATAATTTAATTCTTGATGCGAATATTTATTTTCTTTGAAGCCTCTTGTAACCTCAGTCATTTCTGTTATAGGATAGATTAGATGATAATTTAAAAAAATATCCGAGAATGAATAGTAGTAAAAAAAGCAAATTAATAAGATTATGGCAATATACAAATTTAAATTTGTAAATAAAGTTGATCCCAAAAATAATAGGAGCTATTATTAAATAATTATCCTTATAAATATAAGCATATTGGCTATTGTTATTATTTGTTATTGTAGATATCTCACTAAAGCTAGGTTTACTTTCTATAAATGAAAAGCTATTTAATAGGAAATTAATATTGTTTGGATAAGAAATATTAGTAATAACGCCAGCATTATCACCATTAAGCAATAAAATACCATCATTAATTTTATAATTTATGGTATCGCCTATTTGAAGATTATCAGTAATTATTGCTTTAAAATCGGTATTTTCAATAGTGACGATTGTATAGGGGTCATTACTATCTAGATTATAAATATAAATCCCATTATTATAATAATCTATTAGGCTTTGGTAATTAAAAATTATCTACATTATTTATTTTTTTAAGGCATTGTTATTTATGCTATTAATGTATGAATGCTTTATGATATTTGATGTTAGAATAATCGAAATAGAAAAAAATGTAAAAAAAGATAAAGATTGTTAATTGTAAATAAGTACTAAGAGATTTATTGATTATTTTCTTCATTATCATTTCCTAAGCTAAACTTATACCCTACCTTAAAAAAACAGTTTTAATGTAGGAATAAGGCTTAATTGCCTTTCTTAATTGCTTGATATAGGTATCAACAATTCTATAGTCAACATAAACATCCATTCCCCATACCTCATCAAGTAGAAGCTCTCTTGAGCAAGCCTTATCTTGATTTTTGAATGAAGAAGCATAAAAGATCAAACTCAGTTTTACTTAAGCTTATTTTTTTATTATCAACATAGGCAATATTAGCATTATAATCAATTTTGATGCCACCAACCTCATAAATTTTTATAAGCTCCTCTGGCTTTTGAATTCGTGATAATAAATTATTAACCTTTGCTACTAAAACCTTTGGAGGAAAGGGCTTAATAATATAGTCATCAACCTTTAGTGAATAGCCGTATAACATATTTTGTTCTTCACCAAGGGCAGTCATCATAATAATAGGAATATTTGATGATGAGCGAATAATTTTACACACCTCAAAGCCATCAATTTTTGGTAGCATAATATCTAAAACAATAATATCTAAAAATTGTATCCTTAAACAATGTTAAAGCTTGTTCGCCATCACTAGCTACATAAACATCATAGCCGTTTTTTTCAAAATATGTTTTTTTATGATTCTTTGTAATGTGGGTTCATCTTCAACAATTAATATTCTTTTATTCATTCTAGACTCCTTAAAAAAATAGAATATATGTATATTATACAAAAACATAGCTTTGTGTGAGATTTTCACAAAAAATCATAAATTATATGGAATGAAATATAAAAAAATATGGTAGAATAATCTTATATGATAATTAATTATGTTAAAGGACGTTGAGAAAATATGGCAAAGAATTTCGTGTGTGGAAGATGTGCTGCTGTTGTTAAGGGCGCTCCACCTTATATGACAAGGGATGGCTTTCCGATTTGTAGTGAATGCTTAGAGAAATATCGTATTCGAACTGTTAAAACTCTTGATGAAATTATTTTAATGCGTGAAGTACCAAAGGTTATGAATGCTATTCCTGGAGTAAATAAACCTATTAATAAGCCTGTTACTAAGCCAGTAACAAAGCCAGTTGAACCAGTCAAAAAGCCTGTTAAGGGAGCTGTTGAGGTTGATGATGATCCATTTAAAGAGGATTTTAAGGTTTCTGGTCCCTTAGATTTTGCAAATGCTACATTTGAAAATGAGGATGAAATTAATGAACAAATTGAGCAAGCAAGAGCTTATGATGAAGTAAAGCCTGCAATGTCATTTGGTGCTAAGGCTGAAGAAGAGGAAGAAGAGAGTGTAGAAGCAAAGCCTAAAAAAGAAGAGAAAATAGAACCAGTTCATATTGAACCTAAAAAGGAAGAAATAGTAAAGCCAGTTCATGTTGAACCTAAAAAGGAAGAAAAAGTAGAACCAGTTCATATTGAGCCTAAAAAGGAAGAAATAGTAAAGCCAGCTTATGTTGAACCTAAAAAGGAAGAAAAAGTAGAACCAGTTCATATTGAGCCTAAAAAAGAAGAAACAAAGGCTAGTACAGATTCTAGCGTTGATTATTTAAAGCTTGCTGAGGATTTAGAAAGATTTAGTCAATTAGCTAAGGCTGGAATTTTATCAGATGAGGAATTTAAGGCTATAAAGGCTAAAATTATATCTAAAATGCTGTAGAACATTAGATAAGTTCATTGTAAAAAAATGAACTTATTTTTTTGCTGTTTTGTTTGCTTGTTAGTTATGGTATAATATATGTGTTTATTAAAAAGAAAGGAAATTGATTAAATGAGAATTAACCCTAAAATTTATCATGCAGCTGATGGTAAAGAAGCGCTTGATGTTCAAAAATTAGAAGATGAAAGAGTCATTGAAATTTATTCAATGGATGATTTCGAAGACATTTATAATGAATATACATCTCAATCTAAATTTTATGTTTGGAGTAGTGAGGATGGAATAAATTATCGTATTTATGTTGAAAGTGGCTATTATGAAGGTCTTAAGGATTTATATAGCGCAAATATTAATAAGGTTTGGCTTGATTTTTGGGATGAGTGTGAAAAGATTGGTAATAAGTTTTCTAAGCAAATTATTATGCCACTAACATTATTATGTGTAATTGTTTATCTAATTGGTGTTTCAGTATGGCACTGGAATATTTGGATTTGTATTTTGATTTTAGGAACATTTTTTTAATTCTAATTATGTTTTTTTAAATCGTCTATCAAAGAAGAAAAATTAGTGATGTAAATGTTAAAAAGCGTAGCGGAAATAAAGAAATATCTAGGTGAGAAGCATTTTGATGAACTTCTAGAGCTCCAAAGAGGCTATGCTGATGCCTTTTATGAACGAAAAATATCCAGATGAGTTAGATAATGATAAAGAAAAATGAAAAACTCAGAGGAAAAAGAAAATAGCAATGATGTAAAGGAAAAATGAGGACAAAAAAAGAATGAAGAAAAATTGATCAAGAATGTATTAATGCAATTAGAGTTCTTGGTGCTGAATGCATTACTAAAGCTAAAAGTGGTCATCCAGGAATTGTTTTAGGTGCAGCGCCAATTCTTCATACATTATTTACAAGAGAGATTAATATTGATTCTAATGAATCAAAAATGGTTTGATAGAGATAGATTTATATTAAGTGCTGGTCATGGCTCTATGCTACTTTATATTATGCTACATTTATCAGGCTTTAAGATTTCTATGGATGATTTGATGAATTTTCGTCAAAAGGGAAGCTTAACTCCAGGACATCCTGAGCTTGGCCATACTGATGGTATTGATATGTCAACTGGTCCTCTTGGTCAGGGTATTGCAAGTGCAGTTGGTATGGCAATTAGTGAAGCTTTTTTAGCTTCAAAGTTTAATAAGCTTGATAGTAAGATTGTTAATCATTATACTTATGCGTTATGTGGTGATGGTGATTTAGAGGAAGGTGTTGCGATGGAGGCAATGTCTTTAGCTGGTCATTTAAAGCTTGGAAAGCTTATTGTATTGTTTGATTCAAATGATATTCAGCTTGATGGTGAGGTTAAATTCTGCAATTCTGATAGTGTTAAGAATAAGGCCTTAGCAATGAATTGGAATTATATTTTAGTTAATGATGGTAATGATTGCGATGAAATAGAAGCTGCTATTTCACAAGCTAAGGAAAGTCATGATAGGCCAACTTTAATCGAGATTAAGACGATTATTGGCTATGGTGCACCTAATAGTGGGGAAAATTCTGTTCATGGTAAGCCACTTTCTTTAGAAGATATTGAGGCATTAAGAGAGAATTTAGGATATGATTATCCTTCATTTGTAATTCCGCCAAGCGTATATGAATTCTATAAAGAAAATGTAATTGAAAGAGGAATTCTTGCAGATACGCAGTGGAATACAGAACTTAAAAAAATTACAGTGAAAAAAATATCATAATGAATATGAAGTGTTCCAAAAATTATATTTATAATAGCTTTAGTATTGATGATTATGAAGATATGCCTTCTTGGGAGGTAGGAAGTAAAGAATCAACTCGTAAGGTTATGGGTAAGGTTTTAGATTGGATTAGCACTAAGCTACCTAATATAATGGGTGGTTCTGCTGATTTATGCTCATCAACTATGGTTAGAGGTGCAAATGGTGTCTTCGATTATGATAATCGTCAAGGTCGTAATATTTTATTTGGTGTAAGAGAGCATGCAATGGCAGCTATTTGTAATGGAATTACAGCTCATGGTGGAACTAAAGGCTTTGGTAGTGGCTTCTTTGTATTTTCTGATTATATGAAGCCAGCAATTAGACTTGCCGCTATAAGTAATATTCCTAGTGTATTTTTATTCTCTCATGATAGCGTATGTGTAGGTGAGGATGGTCCAAGCCATCAACCAATTGAGCAGCTTGCAATGTTTAGAGCTATGCCTAATTGTAATTTATTTAGACCAGCTGATGCTGTTGAGATGACAAGTGCAATGCTTTTAGCATTCGAAGAAACAAAGCGTCCAACAATTGTTGTTTCAACAAGACAACCAGTATTAAATCTAGATTGTACAAATTATGAAGGAGTTAAGGCTGGCGGCTATATTGCATTTGAACCAAAGGTTAGCCCTAATGCTATAATGATTAGTTGTGGAAGTGAGCTTTCATTATGTATTGATGTTGCTAAAAAGCTTGAATCTGAGGGCGAATTTGTTCGTGTTGTTTCAATGCCTTCAATGTGCTTGTTTGATGAGCAATCACCTGAATATAAAGAAATGGTATTACCAAAGCGTATCACTAAGCGTTTAGCTGTAGAAATGGGTGCTACAATGCCTTGGTATAAATATGCTGCTAATGTTTATGGTATTGATGAATTTGGTAAGTCAATGCCTTTAAAGGAAATAATTCCTTATTATGGCTTTACAGTAAATAATATTTATGAGGTTTATAAAAAAATATTAAATAATTAAGAAAAATGCTGTTACTTACAGCATTTTTTTGTTCATTTCTTGAATTATTAGTTGAAATAAGATATAATTAATTAAAAATCTAATTGAGGTGATTATTATGGAATTTAAGGAATTTGTGTATAAACGTCCAGATGTAAAAAACATGTGATGATTTAGAGGCTCTTGGTAAGAAAATAGAGAATTCATTAGATGTAGAAGAAATAAAGAGATTAATTAAAGAAATAGAAAATATTAAAATTGAATTTGAAAGTATGATGGTTATTTGTTTCTATTCGTAATACTATTGATACAACAGATAAATTTTATGAGGATGAACAGGAATTTTTTGATAATGAATCTCCAAAATATTCAAGTGCTATCACAAAAATATCAAAAGTTTTAGTAAATCATCCAAAAAGATATGAGCTTGAAAAAATATATACTAGCCATTGGTTTAAAATGATGGAGGTTAGCTTAAAGACATTTGATGATTCAATTATGGATGAACTTGTAGAGGAAAGTAAGCTTACTACAAAATATTCAAAGCTTTTAGCTAGCTGCCAAATTGAATATGATGGTAAAATAAATAATTTAAGTCAAATGGGAAAAATATTCAACAGCTGTTGATCGAAATGTAAGATTAGAGGCTTCTAAGCTAATTGATAGTTTTTTTGCTTGTCATGAAGATGAATTAGATGAAATCTATGATAAGCTTGTTAAGGTTAGAACTAAAATGGCTAAAAAACTAGGATATGAAAATTATCTTGAATTTGGCTATTTAAGAATGGGTAGAACTGATTATAATTATTTAGATGTTAGAAAAATATCGTAAGCAGGTTTTTAGATTATATAGTTCCTGTAAGTGAGAAGCTTTTTGCTAATCAGGCTAAGAGAATAAAAATTACAAATCCAGAAGCTTTTGATATGAATTTGGAATTTTTAGATGGTAATCCGACTCCTAAGGGAAATAAGGATGAGTTAGTTATGAAGGCTTCAAAAATGTATAGTGAAATGTCTTTAGAAACTGATGAATTCTTCAAATATATGGTTTCAGGTAAGCTTATGGACTTAGAGACTAAAAAAGGGTAAGCAGGGTGGAGGATATTGTACATATATTCCTAAATATCATGCACCATTTATTTTCTCTAATTTTAATCAAACTAAAGGTGATGTTGATGTTTTAACTCATGAGGCTGGTCATGCCTTTGAGGTATATCGTGCTAGTAAGCATATTACAAATCCTGATTTAATGTGGCCTACTATGGAGGCATGCGAAATTCATTCTATGAGTATGGAATTTTTTGCCTATCCATGGATGAATTCATTCTTTGGTGATGATGAAAGAAAATATAAGATTTCCCATATGAGTGGAGCTATTACCTTTATTCCATATGGTTGTTTAATTGATAACTTCCAAGAGGAGGTATATTTAAATTATAATATGACTCCTGCAGAGCGTAAGGAATGCTTTAGAAAATTGGAGAAAATGTATTTACCTTCTAAGAAATATACATACCAACCAATGTGGGAAAAAGGGCTGTTATTGGTTCAGACAGCAGCATGTATTTAATTCACCATTGTATTATATTGATTATACTCTTGCCCAGGTTTGTGCAATTGAATTTTATGAGAAGAATTTAGATAATCATAGTATTGCATGGCATGATTATCTTCATTTATGTGATTTAGGTGGAAGTATGTCATTCTTAGAGCTTCTTAAAGAAGCAAATTTATCTAATCCTTTTGAGGATGGAACTATTTCTAAAATTATTAATCGTCTTTTACCTATTATAGATTCTTATAGTGATTAGGGGTGCTATTATTGATAAATAAGGTTTATGTTTTAAGAAAGCAGCTTAAAATGACCCAAGAATATTTAGCTAAGCAGGTTGGTGTAACAAGACAAACTATTATTTCAATTGAACAAGGAAAATACACTGCATCTTTTACCTCTTGCTTTAAAAAAATTGCTAAAGTGTTTAAGAAGAATGTTGAGGATGTATTTATCCTTGAGGATAATGATTAGGAAAGGAAGTTAATTATGGATAGATTTTTAAGGGTTACTAAAGCTAAGCTAATTGTTATGTGTTTTGCAACATTGCTTCCAATTATTGTCATAACGGCTTTGCCGCCAATTCTTTCAGAGCATTTTTAAGGTTTATGCAGATTTAATGGCTTTAAGATATGTTTTATTTGTTTTAGTTGAGGGTGTAATTATTCAAAAAAATAACTAATTACATTTTAATTCTAAAAAAAGAAGAATATGCTAATAAGGCTTACGTAAAGCTTCATGATGAACGTTTAGTTTTTTTGTCAAAAATGAAATCATGTGCTTTAACAATTAAAAATTATTTTATATGTATTATCAATTATTACTGTAGCTTTTTGGATTTATTGATAGAAATATTTTTTTATACTCTTTTTAATAGTTATATTTATAATTGTTATTACATTAGTATCAACTCTTTTGTATTATCATAGGAAATATTAATGAATAGGAAGGCAGGATTGAATGTCCATCTTGCCTTTTGTTTTTTTCCTTTGAAAACAGCTTATTTTGATAAAAAAATCAAATAAATGGCTATTTTAAGTAAGAAATTTTGCAATATATATAAATAATTCTTGAAAAAAATTAAGACTATTTCGATATAATAATAAAGGTAAAAAAATCTAAAGAATTGAAAGGAAGTAATTCTATGGGAAGAGCTCATGAGGTTCGTGCAGCATCTATGGCTAAGACTGCAGCTGCTAAGTCTAGTAAGTATGCTAAATGGGGTAAGGAAATTTTTGAAGCAGCAAAAGCTGGTGTTCCTGATCCAGAAATGAATTTAAAGCTAAAAAATGTAATAGCTAGAGCTAAAAAGGATCAATGCTCTGCTGATGTTATCAAGCGTGCAATTGAAAAAGCAAAGGGAGTTCAATCAGGAGCTTCTAAGGAAACAGTTTATGAAGGCTATGGTAATGGAAACGTTGCAGTTATCGTTGAATGCTTAACTGATAACGTTAATCGTACATATACAGAGGTTCGTACAGCATTTAATAAAACTGGTGGTTCTATTGGTAGTGCTGTTTCATATATGTTTAATCGTAAGGCAAGATTTGTATTTGATGGTATGAGCGAGGATGAGGCTATGGAGGCCTTAATGAACGGAGAAGCTGATTTTGAGGATTTATCAACAAATGAAGATGGCTTTGTTACAATTATTGCTGATCCAAAGGATAATGATAAGGTACGTGACGCCCTACTTGCTGCTAAACCAGATTTAGAATTTGAGACTGAGGGTGTTGATTTAGTTCCAACAACTTATGTTAAGCTTGATGAGGAAAGTGAAGGAAAATTTAAGCGTATGCTTTCTTTATTAAGAGAACTTGATGATGTTCAAGCAATTCATCACAATGCTGATATTGTTGAGGATGATGAGGAATAAAAAGCCATTGGGCTTTTTTTCTTTATATAAAAAGATATGAAAAATTATTTTTAGAAAAATGAACAATTTATAAGAACACTTAAAAGAATGACTCATGAGATTATTGAAAAAAATGATAATCTAGCTGATGTTATTTTTAATGGGAATAGAGCGTAAGGGTATGCCTATTGCAAAATATATCAAGGATTTAATTATGACATTTGAGGGAATAAATGTAGAATTATATCCTATAGATATTTCCTATCATCGAGATGATTTAAAAAGAATTGATGGAATTTTAAATTTACCAATTAATATTGATGGTAAAACTATTATTTTAATTGATGATGTTTTATATACAGGACGAAGTGTACGTTCAGCAATGGATGCACTAATGGATTTTGGTAGACCAGCTAAAATTGAATTAGCAGTTGTTGTTGATAGGGGACATCGAGAATTACCAATAAGAGCTGATGTTGTTGGTAAGAACATTCCTACATCAATTAATGAGCATGTAATTTGTGATTTTGATAATAAAATGATTTATTTAAATTAATAAAAAAAGTGCTTGCATTTTCGTTATTAATAGTTTATAATATGAAGCATATTAAGAAAAAGCTACGAAAAAGAAGAGTAGTAAATGATGTCTAGCGTAGAGAATCCTTGTTTGGTGAAAAAAAGGATGTAGATTAATTTATGAAGATGGTCTTGGAGCTTAATATTCGAGCGTTTGTTAGAATATTACGGGTTTCGCCCGTTAAAGCGATAGAGTATGATTGTACTTGAAGAGGCAAATATCGTGAGGTGTTTGTAAATTAAGGTGGTAACGCGGATTATTTCGTCCTTAGGCATATAATGTGTCTAAGGACTTTTTTTATTTTCAAAAAGGAGGAAAAACATATGGATAAAAATATTTGAGCTTCAAAAACGTAACTAAAATATATAAAACAAGGAAAAAAAGGATATTTTAGCTATTAAGGATATTAATTTAACAATTGAAAAAAAGGGGATATTTTTTTGGAATTATTGGTTTATCTGGTGCAGGAAAGTCAACTCTTATTCGTTGTTTAAATTATTTGGAAAGACCAACTAGTGGTAATGTTTATTTTAATGGAGTTAATCTTGCTGATTTAAACAAAAAAAGAATTAAGACAAATAAGACAAAAATATTGGTATGATTTTTTTCAAAGCTTTAATTTATTAGAGCAAAGAAATGTTTTGAAGAATATTACCTTTCCCTTAGAAATTGCTCATATTGCTAAGGAAGATCGAGTTAAAAGAGCATATGAATTATTAGAACTAGTTGGTTTAAAGGATAAAAGCATTAGTTTATCCATCTGAGCTATCTGGAGGTCAGAAGCAAAGAGTAGCAATTGCAAGAGCATTGGCCACTAATCCAAGTGTATTATTATGTGATGAGGCTACTAGTGCCTTAGATCCTAATACTACTAATCAAATTCTTAAGCTACTTTCAGACATAAATAAAAAGCTAGGTATTACAATTGTTATAATAACTCATGAAATGAGAGTTGTAGAAAGCATTTGTAATAAGGTAGCAATAATTGATGATAGTGCTGTTCGCGAGGTTGGTAGGGTAAAGGATGTATTTATTAATCCTAAGGAGGAAATTACTAAAAGCTTGTTATATCCTGAGCTTGATTTAATGTATGAGGCTCATGGTCGGATGTGTATGAATTTAATATTTGATGGTAATGCCTTAGAGCCTGTTGTGGCAAAAAAATGATTTTTAAAGACAAAAAGCCTTAATAAATATTATTGATGCTAATATAAAAAAACAAAGGATGATAAAATATTTGGGGAAATGAAGGTCGTTTTACCAAATGATGAGGCAACGATTGCTAAGGTAATTAATTATCTTGAAACTGAAAAATATTAAATATGAGGTAAAGGAGTAGAATATGAATTTCTTAATGTTATTGGCTAAATTTGCTAATTTAGGCTTTATGTATTATTTAGAGCAAACAGCAATTACAATCGGTATAGTTTTAGTAGCTACTTTCTTTGCTTATTTTGTTGGTATACCAGTTGGTATTATTTTAAACGTTACTGATAAAAATGGCTTATTTCAATGTAAATGGCTAAATTTTATTATTGGTATTATTGTTAACATTTTAAGATCTGCACCATTTGTTATATTGCTGGTAACAATTTTACCGGTTATTAGAAATATAATTGGAACAGGTACTGGTAATGTAGCCTTCGTGATGGCTTTAGTAATAGCGGCAATTCCCTTTGTCGCTAGAATGGTTGAGTCATCATTAAAGGAGGTTGATTATGGCATTATTGAAGCAAGTAGTGCAATGGGTGCTTCAAGAATGGCCATTATTTTCAAGGTGATTCTTCCCGAAATTAAATCATCACTTATTGTAGGAGCTACTATAAGCTTTGCAACTATATTAGGATATACAGCAATGACTGGTATTATCGGTGCTGATGGCCTTGGTAATGTAGCATATTCATATGGCTATATTAGAAATTATCTTGATGCCAAGCTAATAAGCTTAGCATTATTAATTATTATTGTTCAAGTATTCCAAGAAATAGGAATGTTTGTAGCTAAAAAAATTGATCATAGAAAAAAAGGAGAATAAAAAAATGAAGAATGTTATAAAATTAGCGCTAGGCGCAGTAGTATTAGGAGTAGTAGGTTTAACATCTTGTGGAAAGAGCTGGAGTCCTATTCCAGATGATGCAACAACAATTACAGTTGCTGCTTCACCATCACCACATGCCGAAATTTTAGAGGCAGCAAAGCCTATTTTTTTGAGTCTAAGGGTTACACTTTAATTATTAAACAATATACTGATTATGTTCAACCAAATATTGCAACCGAAAATGGATCTGTTGATGCTAATTATTTTCAGCATACACCATATTTAAATTCATTCAATGAGGAAAATAATACTCATCTTGTGAGTGTTGGCAAGGTTCATTATGAGCCATTTGCAATATACAAGGGTAAAAAGAATTCCCTAGAGGAATTAAGTGATGGTGATACTATTTTAGTTCCTAATGATACAACTAATGAAGCACGTGCTCTAAATTTATTAGCGGATGCTGGCTTAATTACTTTGAAAAATGGCGTAGGTCTTGAGGCAACAAAGCTTGATATAACTTCTAATCCTCATAATTTTAATATTAAAGAGCTTGAGGCACAACAAATTGCTAGTAATAGAGTAGATGCAGCTATTGCTGTAATTAATGGTAATTATGCACTTGATGCTGGATTAACTAGTAGTGATGCTATTAGATATGAATCATCAGATAGTCTAGCAGCTGATACATATGCTAATGTTTTTATGTGTTAGAGATGGTAATCAAAAATCATAAAGCAATTAAGGCTTTATATGAAGTATTAACTTCAGATAAAAATTAAAGAGTTTATTAAAAACTCGTTATAATGGTGCTGTTTCTAGCAATTTAACATTTAAGAGAAACTCGGAATTATAGACTTCTATAATTCCTTTTTTTTCATAATTTTTTTATTGATTCTCTAAGCTTTATAGGAGAAATATTTAAATATTGAGCTAGCATTGTTCTAGTCATATTAATATTAATTAATGTTGTTTTTCTCTTTGCTATAAAGATAATATAATAGTATAAGTAATCTATTTTCCTCTTTCTTTTCTCTTAAAAATATAATTTTTCAATTTTAAGCATACTACTTAAATCATACCAAAAAAATTATTTTTCCTTAAGGGGTGAAAGTGTAATACCTGTTAAGGCTTTAAAGTGCGAAAATTCGGTTGGATAAATAATACTACCACGTGAATGAATTTTTTTGATTGTAAAAAATTCCTCTAAAACCTCCCCTAAGGTTATTTGCATTGGTTTCTATAAGCGTAAAAAAATACCTCTTTGGATTTTCATATTATCACCAAGAGATATTTTTAGTTTCTTAATACCAAAAAAATTATGTTATAATTTGACCTTATCGTCAGGCTTTATTGACTCCTTAGCAATTGCTAGCATAAGATTAATACGATTTTCTTGATTAACCTTAGTTGCGGATGGATCATAGTCGATTGCTACAATATTTGCAGTTGGATGAATTTCTTTAATTTTTTTCATTACACCCTTACCACAAATGTGATTAGGAAGACAACCAAAAGGCTGAGCGCAAACTATATTGCTATAGCCTATTTCAACAAGCTCCATCATTTCAGCTGTAAGTAACCAACCCTCACCCATTTTTGTTCCATGAGAAATTACACCATTAGACATTTCCTTTGTTTCTTTAAAGTAGTTCATAGGTGTGATTTTTTTGTTGGCTTAAGAGCTTCAATCATTGCTTTTTTTCACGTCTTCTTAAATAAGAAATAAGAATTTTTGGTTAAGAAGACCTTTATTTTCTTACCACCATAAATTTTTTTGATCATAAATGGTGTTATAAAGGCAATAAAGGATAAAGCCATATAAACCCGGAACCATTACCTCGGCACCTTCACTTACTAGGAAGTCCTCAAGATGGTTGTTACCAAGAGGAGCATATTTAATATATATTTCACCAACTACGCCAACTCTAGGCTTGGCATGAGATAAATCAAGATCCAGACTATCAAAATCTTTAGCTATAAGCTTTAAATTTTTTCTTATACCTCTAAGATTTAAGCCTTTATTATTATTTATTTGAACCTTTAAGTTATTAATCCATTTATCTAGAGTGTTTTTTTAGCATCATTGTTTTTTTATCGTAGCTTCTAGTTTTATTATAGGTGTACATTAGAAAATCGCCATAGGTCATCGCTGCTGCAACCTTTTTTATTAGCTTATAGTTTAATTCTAAGCCACTATCCTTTTCAAGGTTTGAAGCATTAAGGCTTACAACAGGGATATAACCATAGCCTGCCTTAATTAACGCCTTACGAAGAAGATGAATATAATTTGAGGCTCTACAGCCACCACCAGTTTGCGTAATTAATAAAACTATTTTATCTAAATCAGTTCGATGATTTAGGGCATCAATAAATTGTCCTATAACTAAAAGGGCAGGATAGCAGGTATCGTTATGAACATATTTTAATCCTTCAGATACAACCTCTGGTCCTTCATTTTGTAATATTTCAACATTATAGCCGCAGCCTATTAAAGCATTTTGAAATAGTGCAAAGTGGATTTTTAGCATACCGGGAATTAAAATTGTATGAGTTTTACGCATTGCTTTAGTAAACTTTGGATATTCAAATTCTGTATCTTTATATTCAGCCTGATTCATATGTTACTCCTTTTTGCTCTAGGGCAGCAAATAAACTTCTAAGTCTAATTTTAACGGCACCTAGGTTTGTAATTTCATCAATTTTAATTTGGGTATATATTTTTATTATGACTTTCAAGTATTGATTTTGTTTCATCTGTTGTGATGGCATCAAGTCCACAGCCAAAGCTTACTAGCTGTACTAAATTCATATCTGATTGAGTTGTTACATATTTGGCTGCATTGTATAGTCTAGCATGATATGTCCATTGGTTTAAAACATTTACACCACTTTTTGGAAGAAGATTTGAAATGCTTTCTTCCGTAACGATGGCAGCACCAAAGCTTGAAATTAGCTTATCAATACCATGATTAATTTGGGGATCAATATGATAAGGTCTTCCGGCAAGTACAATTATTTGCTTATGGTCTAATCTTGCATGAGTAATAATTTCCTCGGCCTTATTTCTAATATCGTTAAGATATTTATCATATTCAAGGTAAGCAAGGCTAGAAGCTTTTTTTACCATTGATTTAGTAATACCATCAAAATATTTATTTAATATTTTAGTTATCTTTTCTTCAAAGATTTTTTTGTCGTGAATACCAATAAAGTCATTAATGAATTTTTTACCATTTAAGGCTTTAACGTTATTTTCGATAGTTTCTGGGTAATAAGCAACAACAGGACAATTGAAATGATTGTCAGAAATATGCTCATCAATATTATAGCTCATACAAGGATAGAAGATAGTGTCAATTCCCTCATTTAAAAGCTTAATAATATGACCATGCATTAGCTTAGCTGGATAACATACAGTATCAGATGGGATAGTATGCTGACCAAGGGTATAAAGCTTAGCATTACTAAAGCCACTATTGATAACCTCGAAGCCAAGATTTGTTAAGAATGTATACCAAAATGGCCATAATTCATAATTGTTTAAGCCCATAGGAATACCAATTTTACCTCTTGGTCCTTGTTTTTGGTTCATAAGACATAAGGCGTTTTTTTAATATATTCATAGATATTTAATTCATCATTTGAAACCTTTTTTTAGTTAGAGGCTTTTCACATCTATTACCACTTATAAATTTGTTTTGGTTAGAGCCAAATGTATTTACTGTTAAAAGGCAATGATTTGAGCATAAGCCACAATTGAAATTTTTTGTTTCATGATGGAAGCATTTAAGCTCTTCCTTAGTTAGAATTGATGATTTATCTTTGGCAATCTTTTTGGCATATAATGCAGCGCCGTAAGCGCCCATTAGGCCGGAAATATTAGGACAAACAACTTCTAAATTTAATTCTTTTTCGAATGCTCTTAATACTGCTTCATTATGGAAGGTTCCACCTTGAACAACAATATGCTTACCAAGACTATCTTTAGAAGTAGCACGTATTACCTTATATAAAGCATTTTTTACAACAGAAATAGAAAGACCAGCTGAAATATTATCAATTGTTGCTCCATCCTTTTGAGCTTGTTTAACTGAAGAATTCATAAAAACAGTACAACGTGATCCTAAATCTACAGGCTTTGGTGCCATAAGACCAAGCTTAGCAAAAATCAGCAATGTTATAGCCTAAGGCATTAGCAAATGTTTGAAGGAATGAGCCACAGCCTGATGAACAAGCTTCATTAAGGAAAATATTAGAAATAGTTTGATGCTCGATTTTAAAGCATTTAATGTCTTGTCCACCAATATCAATAATAAAAATCAACCTCTGGCATAAATTTCTTTTGCTGCTGTAAAGTGAGCCATTGTTTCAACAAGACCTCCATCAAGATTGAAGGCTGCTTTTTGCTAGGTCCTCTCCATAGCCAGTAGAAGCACTTGAGGCAATATTAATGTTTGGATATTTTTTTCATATAATTCATCAAAAAAATTTGCTTTCATAACGGAAACAGGGTTTCCACGATTTGGTAAATATTTTTTTCAAAGCGAATATTTTTCGTCTTCATCAATTAGCACAAATTTTAGAGTCGTAGAGCCAGAATCAATTCCTAGATAAAGCCTACCATTATAATCATCAAGAGGATAGTTTGGAACATAAGCTTTTTTTATGTCTTTCTCTAAATGCCTTAAGCTCCTCTTCATTTTTTTAAATAGAGGTGAATTAAAGGCATAGGTTGATTTATTATCATAGCTTGTTATTTTGGTTATAATTTCATCAATTGTATTTTTTTCATTAGCACATAGCGCCGCACCCATCGCTACATAATATAGGGAATTTTCAGGACAAATACCTTTAACGTTTAAAGCAGTATCAAAAGCATTTTGAAGCTCTGACATAAATGTTAATGGTCCACCTAAATAAGCTACATTTCCAGTTATTTCTCTTCCTTGAGCTAGTCCACCAATTGTTTGATTAACTACGGCATAATAAATAGAGGCAGCGATATCACTTTTTGATGCACCTTGATTTAAAAGAGGTTGAATATCTGATTTAGCAAATACACCACATCGTGAGGCAATGCTATATAGCTTTTGGTGATCCTTTGCAACACCATTCATTTCAGTTACATCAATATTTAATAATGTTGCCATTTGATCGATAAATGCACCTGTACCACCAGCACATGAGCCATTCATTCTAACCTCCATGCCATCAGTTAAGAATAAAATTTTGGCATCCTCACCACCAAGCTCGATAATACAATCGGTATTTGGTATATATTTTTTAGCAGCAATTCTTGTTGCATAAACCTCTTGAACAAAGGTTATTTTAGCACCTTCAGCAAGTCCCATTCCTGCAGAGCCAGAAATAGCAAACATAGCCTCATCGGTAATTATATTTTCATTTTTTTAAGTGTTTCTAAAAATCTTAATTAAATTGTCTTTGATATGAGAATAGTGTCTATGATAATCACTATATATTAATTCGTCATTTTCATCTAATACGGCACATTTAATTGTTGTTGAGCCGATATCTAAACCAATTCTTTTCATGGCTTCCTCCTTATACGAATAACTCATTTAATTATACAAAAAAAAACAAAGTTAGTCAATTATCAAAAATTGGTTATTACGTAGGGAGTAAAGCTTGTTTTTTTAAGTACCTAAATACAATAATTATTAAAATTATGTTTTTTTTGGTTGAATGAATTTTAAAAAAATTTAGATATAATTCCAGATTCAGCGATTTAAATGTCACAAATGTAAATGTCAATTAAAAAAATGTCCCCATCCCCCACTCCCTAACCTACACTTTAATAATACCATTTACAACAAAGTATAACGAAAATTAAAAATAAAAAAATAACAAAGAAAAAGTATTGATTTTATTGTTTAAAGAAGTGATATCTTTAAATTAAGAAAAAAATACTTTATTTTTTTAATAAAAAAAGTGGGTGATTTTTTTATGTCAGTAAGCTTAAGAACTAAGAAATTAAGCTATTTATATGTAAATAGTGCTCCATATGGATTAATATATAATGACAAGCTATATTATTATATAAAAAAACATAAGAGGAGAAATCATCAAAATAATAGATGATAGAGGTTTAGAGGTAGGAAGCTATAAATATGATCCATATGGTAATATATTAGAATATAATGGCCAAATAGCTAAAAATAAATAATATAAGATATAAAGGGTATTATTATGATAAAGAAACAAATTTATATTATTTGAAGAGTAGATATTATGATCCAAGTATCTGATATTTATATCAATAGATGATGTAGCATATTTAGATATAAATAATATAACTGGTTTAAATTTATATGCTTATTGTAATAATAACCCTATAAATTATAAGCAAAGACCAATTTCTTTAGATGATTCATTAATTAGTTCAACAATTTCTAGTTTTTCAAGAGGCGGAGCATATTCATCAGGCAGTATTTCAGTTGGTACAGTTGTCTCAAGTAGAGTTGATTGGGAAAATGGTGGGATTCAAATACCTATTTGGATTTCATCACTTATGTCAAGTTCTGATTTTGGAGCTTCGATTACTCCTGCTTTACGAACAATATATCAGTATATTCGTTATCCGGGAGTAAAAGATCTAAATAAATTATATGGCTTGGATTTCGTTCCTGGAAAATTAAATACTGTATGTTCAGTGATAGGCTACGGATTATTAGGACTTAATATAGTGCTATCATCGTGGTCAAATTTTACAAATGATAATTTAACTACAAAACAACAATGGATCAGTTTTGGTGTAGACACTGCATATGCACTAGGTACATTTGGAATTGGCTATGGCGTTGGTGCTTTAGTATCCTTAATTCCAGGTGTTGGTGTATTTATTGCTCCATTTGTATCAGCTGAAGTTACATGGTTTATAGATTGGACAAATGAAAAGTGGGGGTGGTTAGATGATATCAAACAATGGATTAATGACTTATAAAAAGCAAGAGACTATCATTTATTAATAAAGGAATAATAACTATATTACTAGGGTTATCGTTAATAGTAATTGTTCCATGCTCATATCTATTTTTTACGTATTGGTCAGAAATGCCGATATTTATTAAGATATTTTGGCCACTTTTATTAGCAATTATTTTTTTAGGATTAATAGTTACACCTTTGAATGGAATGAATGTAACAAAAAGAGGAACTATATTATTTTTGGCCTGATTTTTAGATTGAAAAATAATTAAAGTAAGTGAAATAGAAAAAAATTATCAATAGTATTTACTGAACCAGAGAAAAATAATAGGTATTCTGTAATGATAAAAATTTTTTTATAAGGATGGCAGAGTTTTTTTATAAGGATTATTCAAAACAATTTATTAATATGAAAAAAATAAAAAAAGTTAGCTATGTCAATTTATACAATAACTGAAAAATAAAAAAATGCAATAAACTATTAGATTTAAACATTTGTGTAATTTCAATTTTAAATAAGAATGGGGAAATAATTTATCAAAGTAAATAAATAATATAAGATATAAGGGCTATTATTATGATAAAGAAACAAATTTATATTATTTGAAGAGTAGATATTATGATCCAAGTATCGGATATTTATATCAATAGATGATGTAGCATATTTAGATATAAATAATATAACTGGTTTAAATTTATATGCTTATTGTAATAATAATCCTATTATGTATGATGATCCTGAAGGGGATAGTGCACTTTTAGCAATGTTGATTGGTGCTGGAATTGGTGCTTTAGTTGCTTTGATTGGCCAAGCAGCAACAGATGCAGTTTCAAATATCAAAAAACATCAATTTGATATTTCAAAGTGGCAATTTTCTTCATGGCAAACATATGTTGGAGCTTGTGTTGGTGGAGCCGTTGCAGGTGCATTGACTCCATTTATGGGACCTGTTTACACTTCAACTATAAACAGTGCAATTTCATCAATTGTTGGTATGGGATTGGAAAATATAACTGGTGAATCAAATTACTCTATGGGTATTCAGCAGCTAACTAAATATATGTAATTTTATAAAAAATGTATAGATGTTTTCTATACTTTTTTTATTTATTTTTGTGGTATAATATATATAGAGAAAGTGGTGATATTTTTATGTATAAAAGATCTGATTTTACTAAGAAGTATTATAAAACTGGTGAGGTTGCTAAAATACTTAATTTAACTATTAAAACGATTCAAAATTATGATCATAGTGGTAAGCTTAAATTTATTAGAACCACTACTAATTATAGACTTATGACACGTGAAGATCTTTTAGATTATTTAGATAAGGAAGGAATGCTTTGTGATATTTCCCTAGAAAAACGCGATGTTATTTATGCAAGAGTATCATCAAATGAACAAAAAATAAAAGGCGATTTAGATAGACAAGCTATGTTCTTAATTGAAAATGTTAATAATTTGATTAATCCACTTATTTTAAAAAGAAGTTGGTAGTGGCTTAAATGATAAACGAAAAAAATTAATTGAATTAATTAATTTAGTATGTAATGACCAAGTTAGAAATGTTTATGTAACATATAAAGATAGATTAACAAGGTTTGGACTTAACTATTTAGAGGAAATGTTTAAGAACCATAATGTTCAAATTGTGGTTGTAAAAAGATAAAAAAAGGAAGAAAAAAATATGTGAAAGAGGAATTGGTTGATGATATGATGTCATTAATTGCTAGTTTCTCTGGGAAATTATATGGTATGAGAAGTAAGACAAATAAGTTGAAGGAGAATTGAAATGGGTAATATTAATAATTTAGGTGATTTAAAAAAAGCTAGCTTCTAATGATACTATAATGAAGTGCTTTACGGAATTTTTTTATGGAAATATATGGCGAATATAATAGTCATGATAAAAAAACTTTGTTTGTAATTATCAAGTAAAAAAAGGTAATTTAGTTATTGCTGAATTTACAAATAAAGATGATGCGTTATTATTTATTGAAGCATATCAAAAATCATGATAAGCGAACAAAATGTAAGTTAATTGAAAAATGCAAATAATTTGGAGTAAATGATGGAAAAAAACAATTTACTATAGAAACAAGACTAGAATTAAACGAAGATGCAGTAAAATATCTAACTGAATATGTAGTTTTTTTATAATGAAATTAGTCGTAAGCTATGGCAAATTGTTCGACTTTCAAATTTTAAAGAGCTATATACAAGAAGTAATTTTAATACTTATGTTTGTAATAAATATGATGTTTTAAAAAAAGAACAGCAAATTCGATTTATAGTGATTTAGTTGGTAGAAAGAAATCGTTATTAGAATTAAAAAAAGACGGAACTATCAAATAAAAAAATAAGATATAGAATTCTTCTTAATAAAAAAAGAAGAATTAATTAAAAAAATAAACAATCTTAAAGAAAAAGGCTTCTTTAAAATGCTCTAAGTCAAAAAAAGAATTAATTAGATATAGGAAATACAAACATAAATATTATTTTATGTGTAATAAAAATAAATAGCCTTAAACAAAAATATTAGAAATCTTGAAAAATGACATTGAAAAATAAAAAAATGTCAAAAATAGCATTTGGAAGTAAGAAATTATTTAATGCTCAATACAATTTAGAAGGTAATGGCTTTAAAACCCATATTAAATGGAAAAAAATAATTATCATAAGAAAAGAGATAAAAATATTTATTATCTTGGTTCAAAGGATGAAACACTAGGTAATCAATTAGCACAGCTTGATTATGATATAGCTACTTCTAAATTTACATTAAAGATTAGAAAAGGAAAAAAACAATTTTGTAATGAATCAAAAATATTTATATATTTCAAATATTGATTTTTAAATATATGAAAAAAATGAATTGATTAATATAATAAACAACCATAAATCAAATCAAACATTATTACCATTATCATATAGAATATATAGAATAAACAACAAATGGTATTTACAGGTTATAATTACTACAGTTGTAGAAAAATATATAACAAGGAAGGAATATGGTGTTATTGGTTTAGATTTTAATAATGGATTTATTTCATTTAGTGAAACAAATGAAACAGGGAATTTAATAAAAATCATTAAATTATCCATTAAAAATATCACGGATGTGGTAATAAAGCATTAAATGAAATACTTAATACAATAAATAATATTGCTACTTATGCAAGAAGTGTAGGAAAGGATATAAGTATTGAAGATTTAAAATTTGATTCAAAGAAAGCAAAATCAATAAGTTCAAATCAAAAATAATGAAAAAGAAATATAATAAAATGATTCATACTTTGGATTATTCAAGATATATATTTAGATTAGAAAAATAAATGTCATAAAAATGCAAATATCATTAAATAAGGTTAATCCGTATAATACAAGTTTAATAGGTTATGAAAAATATGCAAAGAGCAGAAAAAAATGACAATTCATCAAGCAGCAAGCTTTGTAATAGCTAGAAGATACCAAGGCTTTATTGATAAAAATATAATTAAAAAGCAATTGTTCTTTTTAAGGCAATTGTATTACCAAGAGATAATATAATTGTTTCTTAAAGTGATATAACTTTATTAAATAGATTGTAATATAATTTTATGTATACCCCAAATAATAAGGAATTATTGTTTGGAGAATAGAATAAATTTATAATCTATAAAAGCCTAACCGTAAGGGCTGAAGTATATGAATTCTATAGTTTTTCTATACTTTATGTTACGGTCAAATGTTATTTACGACTGTTTTTTCAGCATCTATGTCTGGATTGACAGCAGGAATATTTTCAAAGGTAAAAATTCCACGAATAAGTAAAGGCACTGGGAGTTTAAGCGCTATTCAAAAACAAATCAATACTAAACTAGTTAGAAATAAAATCGCTAGAATAGCTGCTAAAACATTAGGAAAGATGTTTCGATTGGAATTGTATAATTCTATTCCTTCTAGTTTAATTAATTCATTTTACAATGGAATTGTTCTTACACCAATAACGGATGCTTACTAAAATAGAAATGTTGATTAGTCTAAAAAAATAATAGTACATTTATTTTTTTATTACTATGTGTGCCTTTTTGAGGCACGAGAAAGGAATGGTTGGTTAGTATGAAATATTTAAAAGAGTTATTTATGTGTTACAGTGATGATTTAAAAATATAAGAATACAGTATTAGTCTATATAGCAGCTGATATTGTATTAGTATTAATTGCTATTGTATTTAATATTATATTTGAATCAGGCATACCTTTAGTAATTTTAACTGCTCTTTTCTTATATTTATTAATGGCCTTTAGTATTAGGTTAACTGCCATTAGTGATAATAGAATTGCGCAAAAAATTAAAAGTGGCAAGTATACTTTTAAATTTAAACCAATATTAGTTGATGTTGATGACATTATTATTTGGTTAAAAACATATGGAAGAGCCAGAAACAATTATTTGTTCATATCTAAATGAATTTTTTTATTATAGAAATTGTGTTTGATCTTACAGGAATAAGAGGAGACTATTATAATAAGCAATTATATTTTAATAATGCTATTATAAGTGAAAAATGATTTAATTAATAAATTGCGTGAAAAAGAATCAAGATGGTAAAATTGCTGTTTATGAAACATTTGATAAAAAAATAAGCCGGAAATATTAATTGATGAAATAGATGAAATTAAAGCTAAGCTTAAAGAACATTAATTACTAATTTAATATATTTAGCATAATATTGATCTTATTGTTAATGGTAATAATTGAAGTGTAGTTTAGGCCTTCAGAAATGTAGGTTAATGAACTACACTTTTTCTCTTGTATACATATTATATTAAAAACCAACAATATAGTAAACTAGCCAAGCAATACGGCTGTGATTATAGGACTGTTAAAAAAAGTATTTTGAAATCAAAAGAATTATAAGTGGTTAAAAAAATAATAGTAAATCAATATAATACGATTCTTGATAATAAATTAAATGTAGCAGTATTTTTTTTATTAATTTTAATGCCTTATTGAGTAAGAAATAAAGAAAAAAACTAATTGTCAAAAAAATGGTGAACATAAATTTATATTTACGCTAACAACTTATATAATTATAAAAAAATCAAAAATTGGTTATTACGTAGGTGATAAAGTCTATTTTTTTTAAGTGTCTAAATACAATAATTATTAAAAAAATATGCTTTTTTTGGTTGAATGAATTTTTAAATTTAAGGTATAATTAAGAATGATTATATTAAATATTATAGGAGGATTAACTCGTGAAAAAAATATATAAATTATGTAGTTTTTTACTTGTTTTTGTTATGCTATTTATAATGGCTAGCTGTGGAAATAGTGTAAGTGGAAGTATGAGTATTACACCTAAGCGTGTTTCAGTAAATGTTGATGTAACTATTAATGATTCTAAATCAGTTGCAGGCAAGATAAGTTGTACAATTTATGAATTAAAAGATAGTGCTGAGGAGCTTGTTTATTCAAAGGAGGTTAGCCTTAATAGTGCTAATCAAGGTAGTGTTGAATTTACTACTCTTAATGTAAATACAAGCTATAAGGTTTATTTATATGCTAATTATAATTCGAAGAAGCATGTTTTAGATGTTCAAACTACTAAGACAACTAATTCTGGTACAGTAGATGAACCAATTTTAATTACTAATTATGATGAATTCTTAAATATTAGTAAGGATAATGAAGCATATTATTCATTACAAAATGATATTGATTGTGGTGAAAATGAAATTAATTCCTTTTTTGATTCAACAACTACCTTTAAGGGCGGATTTGATGGAAATGGACATACAGTTTCTAATTTCACAATTCCAAGTCAAACTAAGCAATATAGCGGTTTATTTGGTCAAAATGATGGTACAATAAAAAAATGTTACATTTAAGAATGTTACTATTTCTTCATCACGTAGTAGTGCTTATATTGGTGTTGTTTGTGGTAAAAATTGTGGTGAAATTAGTAATGTTACTATTGATAATGCTAAGCTTGATGTTAAGGCAACAGGTACAGGACTTCAATATATAGGTGCCCTAGTTGGTGTCAATGGTGATAAAGCATTAGTTAGTGAATGTAAAGCTATAAATACAACAATTACTGCTAATATGAAGAATAAATCATTTATTGGTGGTTTAATTGGTTCAAATGATGAGCCTTCAATTAAAAAAATATGTTCCTGAGGTTTTAAAGTCATCATTTACAGGAACTATGAATATTACATTTAATTCTACTTATTCAGTCGACATTTTATCATATGTGGGTGGACTTGTTGGCTATAATAGCTGTTTGATTGAAGATTCATTTAGTGATGTTGTAATGACTATTAATTCAACTAAAACATCATCTTCATCAAATGATTATAAAAATTATGTGGGTGGACTTGTTGGCTATGCCAAGGTTGGAAACATTTCTAAATCAGCAGCAAAGGCTGATATTGATTATGTAAGTGCTGATGTAACTGATATATATATTGGTGGTATTGCTGGTTATTTAGATAATCATGCCTTTATTACAAATTCGGTTTTTTTGCGGCTAAGAATGGTAAAATTTCTGCTTCTTGTAGATCAGCTGAATATGTTACTTCTACATCTACATCAGATGAAAGATATGTTAAGCTAGTTAATAATGGTGAAGCTAATGAAGAGGTTGAATCTTATGAGCTTATGGCTAATCTATATTATAAAGATGGTGAAGAATATAAGGCTTTAACATCAGGTGCTGTTAAGAGTGATTTAGAGGTATACAAGAAGGAAAATGAAAAATACGTTCTTGTTGATGGTAAGGTTGCAGCCTCAACATTATATAAGTTTGTTGATAAAAAGCAATGCTTATGCTGGTGGTGTTGTGGGCTTTGCAAAAAAATAGTAGTAATGTAGTAGGCTATCAAAATGCTTCATTTACTATTAGTATTAAAGAGGACTCAGATTATAATTTAAGCTATGCGGACGTTAAGGAGAGCTTTGAGGGCTTTAATGATAGTGTTCTTGCTATATTAGGATAATTTAGAAAAGAGATGATTTTATGCCACTTATGATATATAATTCTTTGTCTAATAAGATTGAAGAATTTATTCCTGAGGACAAAAAAATAATGTAAAGATGTATGTGTGTGGGCCAACCGTTTATAGTGATATTCATATTGGTAATGGTAGACCAGTTGTATTTTTATGATATGCTAAGAAATTATTTAGAGTTTATTGGCTATCATGTTACATATGCTTCTAATATTACAGACGTTGATGATAAGATTATAAATAATGCAATTAAGAATAATGTAAGCGAAAGTGAATATGCTAAAAAAAGTATGAAAAAGCTTTATTTTTGAAGCATATGAAAAGCTTGGCTCAAGAAAGCCAGATTTAATTCCTCATGCTACAGAATATATCCCTGATATGATTGAATTTATTAATGAATTATTAGAAAAGGGCTATGCTTATCAAAAGGGTGGAAATGTTTATTTTAGAATAAATAAGATTCCAGATTATGGTTGTCTTTCTAATCAGGTTTCTGAAGATCTTGAGGAGGGTGCTAGAGTAGATGTTGAAGCTGCTAAGGAAAATCCTTTAGATTTTAATTTATGGAAGGATACTAAGGTAGGAATTAAATATCCATCGCCATTTGGTGCTGGAAGACCTGGCTGGCATACTGAATGTGTTGTTATGAATCATCGTCTATTTGGTAATAGTATAGATATACATGGTGGTGGTATGGATTTAAAATTCCCTCATCATGAAAATGAAATTGCTCAAAGTGAGGCATTGTATCATAATCATTTAAGTAAATATTGGATTCATGTTGGTAGATTAAATAAAAAGAATGAAAAGATGAGTAAATCACTAGGTAATACAATATTAGTTAAGGATTTAACTGATGAAGAGGCAAGAATTATGCGTATGCTATTATTATTCTCACCTTATCGTAATATTATTGAATATAGTGATGAATTATTCAAACAATATGAAAAAGGAATACCAAAAATGGCAAAGAGCAATTAAACAGGCTAATTTGATAATTGCTTCTAAGAATATTAATGAAGAGGCCTCAAGTGAGGATATTGAAAAGTTTATTTCTTATATGAATCAGGATTTAAATGTTCAAAAATGTTATGACGCTTCTTCAAGAAATTCTTAAGACCATTAATACCTCAATTAGAGGAAATGATTATGTGTTGCTTGCTAAAAAGACAAAGGCTTTTATGACTATTTTAAATGTATTTGCAATTAATTTAAATTTACCTGTTATTGATGAAGAGGTAATAAATTATTACAATAGATGGCAAGAAGCAAGAGTTAATAAAGATTATGAAACTGCTGATGAATGTAGAAATTATTTAGCAGCAAGAAGCGTAATATAATGGATAATAAGCTGTTAAATGGATTAACTTTGGCTTATGTTGGGGATAGTGCTTATGAACTATTAATAAGGAAAAGGCTTATTTTAGAGGGCTTGACTAAAAGTGACAGGCTTCATAAAACGGCTATAAATTATACTAAAGCAAGTGCTCAAGCAACAATTGTTAGATATTTGCTTGCTAATAATTTCTTTACAGATGAAGAAATATTAATTTATAAGCGTGGGCGTAATAGTCATGTTCATCTTACAAGAAAAAAATATTGCTCTTGCGGATTATTTAGATGCCACAGGGCTTGAGGCTTTAGTTGGATATTTGTTTTTTTAGAGGGTAATGAAAAGAGAATTAAAGAAATTATAGATAATGCATTTGACATTATAAAGGGCGGTGCTGTTGATGGAAGATAAAGAAATAAAGGAAGAAACGCCAAAGACCTTGGAGGATTCTGAGGTCGAAGAAAATAAAACTAAGGTTTTAGAAACGGTTGTTTTAGAAAAGCCTGAGGATGTAAAAAAGGAAAAAAACGCCAGGAAAAAAATAGATGCTATAAAGAAAGAACGAATTGAAAAAGAAGCTTAAAAAGGAACGCCAAAAAAAGCTTTAAAAAAAGGGTCCTCAAACAATTGTTAGATTTGATACAGATACTACTAATGGTTTAAGCCAAAGTATTGTTGAACAAAGAATAAATGAAGGCCTTGTTAATAATTCCAATGCTAATTCTTCAAAAATCAATTCCCAAAAATTATTATAGGTAATGTATTTACATTCTTTAATATGTTAACCCTAGCAATTGGTATTTGGTTAATGACTGTTGGAGCCTTTACTGATTTGTTATTTTTAGTTATTGTAACTGTTAATGTAATTTTAGGATGTATTCAAGAAATAAGAGCTAAGTTAACTATTGATAGATTGTCACTTATTAGTGCGCCTACTGCTATCGTTGTTCGTGATGGTATTCAAAAGGAAGTTAAAGTAACTGAGGTTGTTCTTGATGATTTATTACTATTAGAAAATGGTAAACAAATTTGTGCTGATTCAATTGTTGTTGAAGGCGCTGTTGAGGTTAATGAATCGCTATTAACTGGTGAAAGTGATAGTATTCCTAAAAAGCCTGGAGATATCTTATATTCTGGATCTTATGTTGTTAGTGGTAAGTGTAAGTCCAAGGTTGATAAGGTTGGTAAGGATAATTATATTGAAACTCTTACCTCACAGGCTAAAAGATATAAAAAGCCTAATTCTGATTTAATGAACTCCTTAAATTTAATCATTAGAGTTATGGCTGTTGTAATTATTCCTATTGGTGGTTGGCTATTTTATATGCAGCTTTTCCAAAATGGAGCTGATTATGTAACAGCTGTTAGAAAAACAGCTGGTGCTATGATTGGTATGATTCCATCTGGATTGTTTTTTTATTGACATCTGTGGCATTATATTTATCAGTAATTAGATTAGGAAAAAAATAATGTATTAGTTCATGAATTATATTGTATTGAAATGCTTGCAAGAGTAAATACTATTTGTCTTGATAAAACTGGTACTATTACTGATGGAACTATGTCAATTAAAAAAATGTTATTGAATATAATTCAGTAGGTGGATTATCGACAAGAAATATTGTAAGTGCTATTTTAGATGCTTTAAATGATCAAAATCTTACCTCTAAGGCTTTAGAGGAGCATTTTGGTTTATCAAAAAGAATAAAGCATACGGCAGCAATTCCTTTTTCAAGTCAAAGAAAAATATCAAGCAGTGACATTTGAAAAAAATATGGAACATTTGCATTAGGAGCGCCAGAATTTATTTTTAAAAAAATAAATATAAGGTAATTGAAAGTGAAGTTAATAACTATGCAAAAATCAGGATATCGTGTTTTATTATTAGCTCATATTGATGGAACCATTGAAAATGAAGAGTTACCTAGTGGAGATATTGAGGTTGTTTCTCTTATTTTAATAGAGGATAACGTTCGTCCTGATGCCATTAAAACAATTGATTATTTTAAGAAGAGTGGCGTGGATGTTAAGGTAATATCTGGTGATAATCCTATTACTGTATCTAAGATAAGTGAACGTGCTGGAATTAACAGAGCTAATGAATATATTTCTCTTGATGGTATGGAGGATGAGGATGTTATAAGAGCAGCTTCTAAATATACTGTCTTTGGTCGTGTATCACCTGCTCAAAAGCGACTTTTAGTACATACTCTTAAGGAGGAGGGAAAAATAGTTGCGATGACTGGTGATGGAGTAAATGATATTTTAGCCTTAAGAGAGGCTGATTGCTCTATTGCGGTTGCATCAGGAAGTGAAGCGGCTAGAAATGTTTCACACTTAGTTTTAATGGATTCTAATTTTGATTCAATGCCTAAGGTTGTATCTGAAGGAAGAAGAGTTATCAACAATGTTGCAAATGTTGCTTCTTTATTCTTAACTAAAACTATTTTTAGCTTCTTACTTGCAATTCAAGCATTACAAAGTGGTGGTATTTATCCAATATCAACATTGCAATTATTAATTATTGATGTATTTTTGTATAGCAGTTCCTTCATTCTTTTTAGTATTTGAGCCTAATAATAAAGAGGTTGGCGGCAATTTCTTGTTGAATATTATTAAAGGAGCCCTCCCTGGTGCTTTAGTAATTTTGGTATGCTCGACGGTGGTATTTGGTCTTGTTGATTCACTTAATTTGAAGTTTATTGATTCCTCAACAATTATCGTTATTTCAGCAACTCATACCTGTATGTGTGTATTATTTAGGGTTTGTAGACCATTTAATTGGCTAAGACGCTTGTTATGTGTAGTAATGTATACAATCTTTATCTTGGTGGTTTTATTATTACCAAGTGTATTGGAATTCTCACCTATTACTAAATTTTCGGAATATTATTCAGAAAAAAATTAAAAAAATTGAAACTCCTAGAAATTTACCAAAGATAGCTATATCTAAGGATGGATATTATGTAATTGATGGAATGGTTACGGAATATCCAGCACCAATTAATAATGGAGGAAATTATACATTCTCAAGTAAAAAAATATTGATGGAAGATTCTATTTAGTTGTAAATGGAAACCAGAAACAAATTATTTAATTAAAAACTCCTACTTTTACAATAGCTAATGATTTAGAATATATTGCAAATGGCTTTGCTACAGCTATTGATTATTCAAATGAATATAAGCTTGTTTCTGATTTAGATGGTAATGTTTATGTTGATTCTATTAATCCTAATAATCAAACTCATTATAATGTAATGCCTAATGTGTTAATTGGCTCAGACGGAAATTATGTTGTAAATGATATCACAACAGAAATTCAAGGTGTTAAAGAAATTTTAAGTGTTGGCATTACTGAGGATTTTAAATTGATAATTAATGGTGAAGTAATTGATTATCAAATTGATACTCCTAATATTAGTAGAAATAATGATAATAAGCTTGTTGTTGGTGGCTATAATAGTAATGTTTATGCAAGTAACATTGATGACTTTACTGATAATGTAACACTTGATGCCGGAACATATATGATTGATGGTGTTAAATCAAAGCTTAGTATAGGAACTATTAGTGAAATAGCTCCAAAGCTTGATACCTCTCATGCAGGATATTATATTTTAGATGGTAGATATACTCAGTTCAAAATTGCCGGAGATCGTACCAAAATTTCTATTACGATTGATTCAGATGGCTATTATGCAGTAAATGGGGTAAAAATTGATATTAAGGCTGTTGTCGAATATTCGTATGGTGGAACAGTAAAGATGCTAGAAACGCCAGCATTTTTGTTACTTGCAACTCTTTGCTTAATGGCAGCTCCATTAATGCGTTTCTTTGAGGCAATCGTTCCTTGGGTTAGAAAAACAGTATTATAATATTCAATCATTGATTGCAAAAAAATGTAATTGAAAAATGTCAGCTCATTGAGCTGATATTTTTTTCTCAATTATAAAAAAATATTTGCAACTAGTATTTAAGATGGTATAATGAAATTAAGAGAAAAAAACAATAGGTGAAAAAAATGATTAAAAATATATGGAAAAAAATTGTATTAATGAAGCTATAAGAGGAAACACTGATTCTTTAAGGGAAGTTTTTTTATTGAAGAATCAAAAGGCTAAAGAGTCCCAAAAAAATTTATTGCAATGCTAAATGATAAAAAAATTAAGTATGCTATTAAAAAAATAAAGCATTTATGGATAAAGAGTTTCTAAATAAACATCAGGGCTATGCAGCATATCGAGATGATTATAAAAACATATGAGCTTGAAGATTTTTTTAAAATTTAAAAAAATGTGCTAAAAGATTAGTTATTTTTAGATGGGATTCAGGATCCTCATAATTTTGGAGCTATTTTTAAGAAGCTGTGATGCATTTGGAATTGATGGTGTAATTTTACCTAAAAATCGAAGCGTAGCAATAACTGAGGTAGTTGCTCATGTTTCTACAGGGGCAATTGAGTTTGTCCCAATTTGCTATGTTAATAGCTTAACAAATACAATTCGTCTTTTAAAGGAGAATAATTTTTGGATTGTTGGCACAGATGCAAGCGGAGATGCTTCATTTGCTGATATTGATAAAAAACTTAACCTAGCCATTATTATTGGTTCTGAAGGCTTTGGAATGAGCAAGAGTATTTTAAAGGATGTAGATTATCTATTAAGTATTCCTATGATAGGCCATGTTAATAGCTTAAATGCATCTGTTTCAGCTGGAATAGTATTACATAATTTAATGTAATGTGAAATTAAATGATTATGAATTAATTTATTTATATAATGAAGGAAATGAAAAATATACTTGAGATTATTTTGAACAAATATAAGCCTTTTAGTATATTTGCTAATTAAAAAAATGAATATTCCCTATGTCGATAAAGAAGATTTTCTTCAAGAGGGACTAATGATTCTATATAAGTGTATTAATAGTTATTCTGAAGATAAGGGATTATTTTTTAATTATTGTAATGTTGCGATTAAAAAGAAGATTTTTTTACTTTAATTAATAAAAAGCGTCAGGAAATAGATTATTTATTAACACCTATGGATAATACACCGATGCTTAAAGAAAAAAACTATAAATTATGAAATATCTCATTCTATAGAGTTTGAAACTCTTTTTAGAAATTAAACAAACTTCAATTAAAGAATATGCCAAAACTCATAATATGAATGTAAAAAAAGGTGTATAACTATATTACAAAGCTCAAAAAAATACAATTAAGAATAGTAATAAATAGGAATCTATAAAAATATTTTGTTTGACTTAATTTTGTTTTTTTATTGTAAAATGATATAGGACACTTGTAAAGGTGGTTTTTTTATATGAGAGAAAAAGTTATACTAGTGTGTGAAGAATGTTTGAGTAGAAATTATACAACTACAAAAAAACAAGGATAAAAAAATAATACAAGGTTAGAATTTAAAAAATATTGTCCAACATGCAATAAATATACAATCCATAAGGAAACAAAATAGGAGGTTTAATATGGCTGTTAAAGAAAAAAACAAGGAACAAAAAAGTCGTATTTGGGAAATTTTATCAAAGGATTATAAATGGGAAAGCTATGTGTTTTTTTACTAATTTCTCTTGTTGTATTAATTTTAGGTACACTTATTCTTACTGGAACATTAAGTGTTAAAGAAAAATATGCCTGTTATTGGTAGCTATCCAAAACCATTTGCTTGGGTTTTAGTTGTTGCTTCTGGATTTGGTGTATTATATGCTATTTATCCTTTCTTTAAGCCAGCATTCCCTGAGCTTAAGAGAGTTAAATGGCTTTCAAAAAGAGAATTTTTTTAGCAGATTCAATTCGTGTATTTATGTTCTTAATTATATTTGCACTATTGTTTGTTCTATATGATTTCTTCTTAATGGAAATTTGGTCATTAATTGTTAAGTAGTAGGTGATATTATGAGTAAAAAAATGGTATGCAGCGCAAACTTATTCTGGATATGAAAATTCAGTTAAGCAGGATTTAGATAGCCGTATTAAGTCTTATGGTATGCAAGATAAAAATTTATCAGGTAATCGTTCCTGAGGAAGAACAAGAAACAGTTCGTAAGGATGGAACTAAGGTTAAAAAGATGGTTAAGATGTTCCCAGGATATATCTTTATTCAAATGGAAGTTGATAAGGATGTAGATGAGAAGGCTTGGTTTATGGTTCGTAACACACCAAAGGTTACAGGATTTTTAGGATCATCTGGTGGTGGTACAAAGCCAGTTCCAATTCCTACAGAGGAAATGAATGATATTCTATTAAAGATTGGTAAGCTTGAAAAGCCAGTTTATGATTATCAGGTTGGTGACAAGGTTAACATTATTTCTGGTTCGTTTACTGGTCAAGTTGGTGAAATTGCATCAGTTAATTTTTGAAAGAGAAATTGCTACAGTGCTTGTTACATTCTTCGGTGGTAGACCAACTCCAATGGAATTAAAAATTCACTGAATTTAAAAAAATAGGGTTGAAAGTCGAACTTTCAACTTTTTTTCTATTCTAGTATGGTATAATATAAGAAATGAAGTGGGGTGATAGTATGCCTAAAAAAACAAGAGAGTGATTGTTTTGCTATTTATTATTTTATTTATGAATGATATTTGTAGATATATAAAGGAATTTGTAATTAGCGGTACCTTTTAAAAATTGATAGAATCAGCTTATTTTTTTGGAAGTGCTTGTGGGCATAGTATTATTCATACTTCAATAATTTATTTTATGTTTGTTGTAGTTATTTATTTCTTTTGCTAATTTCTTTTAAAAAGAGATGAATTTTTAATATATAGGGGAAAGGGATAGTTTAGGAGGAACTAATTAATGAAAAAAATTATAGGCATTATTTGTACTATTTTAGGCTTTTTAGCTATTGCCTTACTTATTACAATAGGTGTTGAAAAATTATGATAATAAAAAAATATAAGCTATATCCCTGTTACATATAAGCTTAAATATAAGGAAAATTTAAATATTGAAGCTAATATCTGTAATATTTCTTTTGTAAATAAAGAAAGCAATGAATTTGAGGTTTCTTATTATACATCAAAAAAATTGAAATATACTTTTTTTGAAAAATGATGATACTGTAAATATTAGTAGTAAATACTCAAAATATTGGTTTTCTAAAAAAACACCTTAAATACTAATTATTTTGATTTAAAAAATAACAGGACCACTTGCTAAGCTCAATTTAAATATTCAAACTGGTGAGCTTTCTCTTGATGGCTATGCTATAGAATCATTAAATGTTAATGCGACTACCTTTTGATTTAAATATTAAGGATAGTTAAATTAAGAATTTAAATGTTAAATGTTCAACTGGTGATTTTAATCTTTCTAATTCCCTTGTTGATAGTCTTGATTTAGATATTAAAACAACCAATATTGAAATTAATGATGTTATAAGTAATGGTATTAATCTTAATATTTCAACGGGAAAAAAATAAGATTTGTGAATACTAAAGCTTTTGATTATGTAATTACTGCTAAAAACCTCTAATATTAATTTTAATGGCTATATTGATAATTCCTTTAAGGCCTCATCAACAACTGGTGATATATCGTTAGATGTTAATGGTAAAAAGGAAGATTATAAATTAAGTGGTAAAAACAACAGTAGGAACGATATCTTTTGCTGAACAAAGCTTTGGAAATAAGAGTATTGATTTAAAAAAACAACAACAGGTAATCTAAAAAAATTAATTTTTTTAAATAGTCTTTTACAGACTATTTTTTTATTTATTGCAAAAAGTACTATTTTTGTCGAATTTAATTCGTATATATAAATGAAATAATTAATAATTGTATATTCATTGACAATAATTTCTAATAAGCGTATAATATAGAAAAATAAAGGAGAGAAAGAATTTATGAAGAAAAAAATATTTATTTTAATTATGATGCTTTTTGGCAGTGTATGCTTATTTAATGTGAAATGTTTTGCTAAAATTGCGCCAGATATTGAACCTGATGTTGATCCTTACTTTACTTCATTGTTAAATACAAATTTGTATCATACATCGGGGGAAAAAGTTATATCAAGTGGTGGCAGAAAAATATGGCTATTTTTATTATGATTATTACATTGAAAAAAACTTGGAGCCTATAATGATGGATATAGTGATTATGGCGTTTTTCAATATAATATTAATGCATCATTTGTTCCTGGAGTAGCAGCTTTAACATCATTAGGATATGTTAAAAACAGCTATATTGATAGATGTGAAGTAGGTCTTCAAGTTTCTAAATATAACAGAGGTGGGCTTTTTGGTAGTTCCAGTCCATGTGAACCGGTTCAACTTAGATTTTGGCCCCAAGAGCAACAAAATGAATTGGGTGAAATAATTGTTTCAAAAAGGACATACAAGAACTATTGCTATTGGTGCTTCTATAGGATATGATGGCAGTATATCTAAGGAAAATTCAGCTGCTAGATTGACTAATAAAACTGAAGTTAAATTTGGTATTAATGGTTCTTATACATTTTCAACAACATATTCACAAAATTATTCGTTAATATGTCCAATATTTAGTTATAGTAAGTATGATTCAAGTGTTCAAGGCTTTAACAACACTTATTATGATTTTGGCGTTTATAACAATAAAACATTTCATACAACTTGTGGTGGAATATATGAAATAAAGAAAAAAATGTTAATGGTTATTATTCATTCCAATCAAATATAAGTATTGAAGGTACAATTGAGTCTATTTATGGGATAACCACTTGTACGAATAATGTTGTATTTAAATAATATTTGGGAGATGATAAAATGCTAGAGATAAATATAAAAAAGGAAAAATTGCTGATTTTTTTATATTGAGGCTAAAGCTATCATTTCCAGATAAAGGCTTATATTATATATGTGGAGAAAGTGGTTGTGGAAAAACAACATTATTTAATATTTTAGCTTCGTTTGATAAGAAATATGAAGGATATGTTAAATTAGATAATAAAGATATTAAAAAGAATAAAAAAATATCAAAAATTATTATTCATATTTAAATCAAAGAAATTGCCTATTTATGAATAAAAAGTGTAATAGCTAATATTACCTATATTGGTCATATGTTTAATGTAAGTGATGATGATATTGACAAATATTTAGATATGTTGTCATTATCTTCTTTAAAGGATGAAATATGTTGTAATCTTTCAAATGGCGAAATGCGAAGATTAATGCTAGCGATGTCATTAATAAAGGATAGTCCTATATTGTTATTAGATGAGCCATTTGCAGGATTAGATATTGATAATATAAAAAAATTATTAATGATGTTTTAAATGAGTTAAAGAAGGATAAGCTTATTATAGCTTCTAATCATATAAGTGATATAAATGGTGAAAATGTAATAGTGTTTAATGGACATAGGATTGAAAAATAATAAAGAAATTTCAAATGATAAAAATAAGAGAAAAAAGAATTATAAAAGTAAGATTACATTATCAAAAATCATTCTTAACATTTAGCTTTATTTATATCTTTTTATTATTTGTAGCTGGTACAATATTAGCTTATAGTGAAAAATAATCAGATTAAAAATGAATTATCAGGATGCCAAAACTAATAGGCTAATATATCGAAGTAATTATATTGAGGGAATGAATAATGATAATTATTTAGATTTAACAACTACTAATAATGTAGTGGCTTTAAAGAAAAATTGATTTTTATTCGATAAATTTTTATGCAAAATGGAAAAAGATAATTTAAATAGTGATTTTAGTTATAAACAAGATCCGTATAACATTTTGTTGTAGGTATTATTATAAATTAAATGATGTTAGTCTAGATGTAAAATATGGTCATGATACTGCAAGTGATGATGAAATAGTAATAAGTGATTATTATGCAAGCCTTCTTACTGAATATTATAATGTTAATGATATTAGTGAGCTTGTAGGTAAGAAGCTTACAATTTTATATAGTGGATCAAAGAACGATGTAGATTCTTACAAATCATATGAATTTAAGGTATCAGGAATATTAGAAACAAGATATCAAATGTTCATTGAAGAAAACACCAAGATTAAGCAAAAATATAGAAAAATTTTAATATTGATAATTATTTGTATTTGATACAATTTTCTTTTTTACAATATTTTTCTTGTTCGTTTATAAATTCAAAAAAATAAACTTAATACATATTTAAATAGTATATTGGACCTATGATTGATGCTTATTATTTTGTTACTAAGGATAGTAAGATAGATTTTTAGATATTTAAATGAGCATGACACAATTTTAAGCTTAATTTTGGTAGTTATCGATAATATGATCACCTGTTATATTAAGCATCTGCAAAGTTTAAAAGTTAGTTGAACATTCTATCAAAATAATAGATGTATTAAATAATTATAGGCTAATAATAGTAGGATTAATTATGCTAATGTATTCTTTAATATACTTATTATATTTAAGGGTTGATCTAATGTCATATAAGATGTCATTATATTATGGAATAGATATAAAAAGAAAGATTATAACTCAATTATTTAATTCAAATAATAGGCTTTGGACTTTCTATAATATTTACTTTAATATATCAAAGGTATTTAAATGGTGGAAATAATCATATAACTAAAATGATGAATTTCTTTTCTTATAAGAGTGTTATATTTTTTTGATTATATTATTTGTAATAGAGGGTATTATCAATTTTATTTATTTTAGAAGAATTAATAAAAAAATATTAAATATATTGGTGAGTAAGATGATAGAGATTACTAAATTTAACTAGAGATAAATATAAAAAAAGAATAATGATTTTGATATTGATGCTGATGCTATCATTTCAAAGAATAGTGGATTTTATGCTTTATATGGGAGAAAGTGGTTGTGGAAAAAAACTACGCTTTTTTTCTATTATAATGGGAATTGAAAAAAATATGAAGGAGTAATAAAAAAACAAATTATAACAGTGATGATATGATATTTATCTCTAGTAATAATTTGTTATTTAATAATTTAACAGTTGATGAGTATTTAGAACATTTGAATGGTGATGTTAATAATGATATTATAGTAGAATTAGATTTTTTTTAATAAGAAAAAAATGAACTCATTAAAAAAATTTATCTGGTGGGGAAAAAAAGAAATTACAAATTATAGCAGCCTTAAGCTTAAATAAAAAGGTTATAATGCTTGATGAACCATTTATTGGTCTTGATGATAATAATATTCAGTTAGTAATTAGTTGTTTAAAGAAATATAGTAATAATAGATTAATTATATGTATTATTCATCAAAAATATGAAGCTGAATTTGATGGTGTTTATCATATCAAGAATAAAAAAATAAACTATTTGGAAAAATGAAAAAGGTGAAAAGTGAAATAACAATAGCTAATAATTATAAAAAGATCTATAAATTATTTTTTTCTTTTTTTGAAAAGAAATTATTTGAAGATGGGATTAGTTGTTTTAAGCTTTGTTTTATCTTTTGGTGAGTCTTTGTTTATTTTATCTATTATTAAATGTTAACCTAAATTCTAATAAGAAGGATGTATATATAAGAGGAATAAAAAGGTGATGAAGTAATAACAGGGAGAAGTTGAAAGAAAAAAATGATGAAATAAGAGCGTTCTCTGGTAATTATTTGATTAATGCTTTAAACGACAATATAGCTGTTACTTTAATTAAGGAAGCAGCATTTACCTACTTTCCTATGGATCATAAAAATCGTTTTTAAGTAAAGAAATACCTTGTGGCTATTATGGATCGATGAATGAAATTTCTAATCTTAGTTTGAATTATTTTTATATAAATAGTGATAATCTTTATTTAAATCCTAATGATTATTTTTGAAATTATTGGCAAAAGAAAAAAATGAAGGTTAACACCTATAAGCACTTTAGTAATGTTGGTCAAATGGATGTTTATTTAACAAATGATCCTTTAATTGATTTAAATTTAGATACAAAAATTAGTTAATTTAAATAATCATTATTTAAATGAGGAAGATTTATTATGCTTTGGTATGGGACTTAATGATAGTATTATGGTATCTACTAATAATTATGAAAGAATTTTTTTAACATTATATTATGAGAATATAATAATTAAGGTTCAAAAAAACGACATTAATAATTTTTTTATAATAAATATAATCATTTATTTTTTTAGATTTTCATAGTGAAGGCTTAGATAAAGCAAATGATATATTGGCTAAATATGATAATAATAAAATGCAGATATATATATTTACGGGTGCTATTTTTTTATAGTTAGTGTAATATTAACCTTGGTATTTTATAAAATGATAAATATGTTATTTATTCAAGGCTTTAGAATATTAAGGGAAATGGGCTACACAAAAAAAGAGGTAGGACTTGTTTGTAATATTTTTATATTTTTCACTGTTAATATCATATTATACTTAATTATTGTTTTAAATACATATTTGTTATTTTGGATATTTAATAAAGCTAATATTATAATTGGCGGAAATTTACTTTTATATAATTCAAAAATATATTTTTATATGTTATCAGTATTATATATAATTATTGCTAGTGTATATTGTTATTTTTTTATAGCAACAAAAAAATTACTTAAAAGGATATTTGCAGGGAAAGAAATAATGAAAATTATGAAAATTTAAAAAAAGTAGTTGACTATGGTATTTTTGATTTGATATAATGTATAAGCACGTGTATGTGATTTCACGTTCGTGGGAGGATTTTTAGATCCGTTTGACCACATCATTGAAAGAAGGAGGAAAAAAACTCATGGCTAAGAAAATTGTAAAAGTTGTAAAATTACAAATTCAGGCCGGAAAAGCGAATCCAGCTCCACCAGTAGGTCCAGCACTAGGACAAGCAGGTGTTAATATTCCCGGATTTTGTTCGCAATTCAATGAAAAGACAAAGGATAAGATGGGCTATGTTCTACCAGTAGTTATTTCTGTGTATGAAGATCGTTCATTTACATTCGTTGTTAAGACACCACCAGCTTCTGATTTATTAAAGAAGGCTTGTGGAATCGAAAAAGGCTCTGAAAATTCAAAGACACATAAGGTAGCTAAGATCTCTAGAGCTAAACTTAGAGAAATCGGCGAAATGAAGATGCCAGATTTAAATGCTAATGATGTCGAAGCTGCAGCTAATATTATCGCAGGTACTGCTCGTAATATGGGTATTACTGTTGAGGACTAATATTACTGTTGGGTTGTTTATAACAGCCTAAATTTGTGGGAGGATATCCCGCTTATACCACATTTTAGGAGGAAAAAAGCATGAAGAGAGGAAAAAAATACGTTGAAGCAGCTAAGTTAGTAGATGCTGCAAAGGTTTATGATGCTGTTGAAGCATGTGAATTAGTTTGCAAAACATCTGTAACTAAGTTTGATGCATCAGTTGATGTTGCTTTCCGCTTAAATATCGATCCACGTAAGGCTGATCAAAATTTACGTGGTGCTATCGTATTACCAAACGGAACTGGTAAAAGTCGTAAAATTTTAGTAGTTGCTCGTGGTGCTAAGGCTCAAGAGGCTAAGGATGCAGGAGCTGACTATGTTGGTGATACTGAATTATTAGCAAAGATCAACCAAGGTTGGTTTGATTTCGATATTATCGTTGCTACACCAGATATGATGGGTGAATTAGGACGTTTAGGACGTGTACTTGGTCCTAAAGGATTAATGCCAAACCCTAAGACTGGTACTGTAACAATGAATATAGCTCAAGCAGTTAAGGAAATCAAGAATGGTAAGGTTGAATACCGTCCTGATAAGGTTGGTAACATTCAAATGACTATTGGTAAGGTTTCATTTGGTGCTGAGAAGTTAGCAGAAAACTTAAAGACTGTTTATGATGTACTTTTAAGAACTCGTCCATCTACTGTAAAGGGAACTTATATGAAGAATGTTTCAATTGCTTCAACTATGGGTCCTGGCGTTAAGGTAGATTCTGAGAGTATTGCAAAAGTAGGCAAATAATTTAAATAGCCGAAGATAGTAGGCGTGTGGAAACACACTTAATTTCCTACCGAGGTGAAAAATGGACTAAAACCTTTTTGCTCGGCAGGAAAAAGGTTTTATTAATTTTAATGGAGGTGTAAGAATGAAAGAAATCATTCTTCAAAAGCAAAACGAAGTTAATTCTACTGTTGAAAAAATGAAGAATTCAAGTGCATTTATTGCATTTAAGTATCAAGGATTAACAGTTGAAAGTTTTATGAAGCTTCGTCGTGATTTACGTGCTAAGGGTTGCTCTTGCGAAGTAATTAGAAATAATATTACTACTCGTGCAGCTAAAGAGTGCGGATACGACATCGCTGATGCATTCGTTGGACCTGTTGCTATTGCATTCTCTAATGAAGATGTTGTAGCACCTGCAAAGGCTTTATTTGACTTTGTAAAGGAAAACGATAAGGTAGAGGTTGTAAAGGGTGTTGTTGATGGTGAGGTTTACTCATTTGAACAATTAAAGACTTTATCAGCTTTACCATCTTACGAAACACTATTAACTCAATTAGCTGCTGGTATGTTAGGTACTGTTAGAAATTTAGCAGTTGGTTTGAATTTATATTGTGAAAAAAATTAGAAGAAAAATGCCTAAGAAAAATTGGAGGAAAAATAAAAAAATGGCTAAATTAACAAAAAGAAACATTTATTGAATCATTAAAGGAAATGACTATTCTTGAAGTAAAAGAATTAGTAGACGCTATGAAGGAAGAATTTGGTATTGATCCAAGCGCAGTTGCTGTTGCTGGTCCTGCTGCTGGTGGTCCTGCTGCAGCTGCAGAGCAAACTGAGTTCGATGTAATCTTATCAGAGGTTGGTCCAACTAAGTTACAAGTAATCAAGGTTATTAAGGAAATCACTGGTTTAGGATTAAAGGAAGCTAAGGAATTAGTTGATGGCGCTCCAAAACCAATTAAAGAGAAGGTTAGCAAGGCTGAAGCTGAAGACATTCAAAAGAAGGTTGCAGCTACAGGTGCTACTGTAACTTTAAAGTAATTTGAAGAGAGGATTTGACCTGAGTTTTACTCAGGTCTTTCTTTTATGAGTCATTATTATTCAAAGGAACAAAATGATATAAAATCAGAAGAGAAGAAAATTAGCTTTTCTATTTTAGATAAAAAAACTTTTCTTTTTATTACTGATAATGGAGTTTTTTTGCAAGGATTATATTGATTATGGTAGTAAAGCCTTAATTAATGCTTTTAAGCCTAATTCATTGTCATTACCAATTTTAGATATGGGCTGTGGTTATGGTACACTAGGTATTATAATCTCAAAGCTTTATAATAAAGAGGCTGTAATGTTTGATGTTAACCAAAGAGCAGTAACTCTTGCAAATAAAAATATTGCTCTAAATAATGCTAATGCTAGGGCTTATGTTGCTGATATATTAGAAGGTATTGAGGGAGAATATAGTGCTTGTGTCACTAATCCTCCAATTAGAGCAGGAAAAAATGTTGTTTTTAAAATGTATGAAGAAGCATATAAGCATCTTGTGTCTAATGGTGAGCTTTTTTTGTTGTAATTCAAAAAGAAGCAAGGAGCTCCATCAAGTCAAAAAAATATATTTGAATTATTTGGAAATTGCTCTGCTATTGCTAAGGATAAAGGATATTATATATTATATGCTAAGAAGAAGTAAATACGCTTCTTCTTTTTTTCTTAAAAAGTATGATATAATAATAAGAGGTTAAGTAAAAATATTCGCTGTATATGAAAAATATTTACTTTGTTATAACAAAGTTGTCAAGCTCTATTGACTTTTTTTGCGTTTTTTTAGTATATAATGCTAAAAATGCTTATAGTGACTTTTTTTGTTGCTCTATAGTCAAATAATTTTATTTGAAGGGGTGTCCTCATGGCTTATAAGAATGTAAATTATGGTAAAAAAATCTGTACGTAGAAATTATTCTAAAAATTCGTACTGAGGTTGAACTACCAGATTTAATTGAAATCCAAACCAAAAATCATTTGATTGGTTCGTTGAACAAGGCTTAAGAGAAGCTTTCGACGATATTTCTCCTATTGTTTCTAATAATGGAGAGATGAAAATTTATTTTGGTGATTATCATTTTGAAGATCCTAAATACAATATTGTAGAATCAAAATTACGTGATTGCAATTTTTCACGTCCTTTAAAGACTAATGTAAGACTTGAAAATTCTGCAACTGGTTCTGTTATTGAACAAGAATTATTCATGGGTGATATTCCTTATATGACTCCAGTAGGTACTTTTATTATTAATGGTGCTGAACGTGTTATTATTAGTCAGATTGTTCGTTCTTCTGGTGCATATTATGCTAAGGAAGTTGATAAAAAGACTGGTCAAACAAAATATACATGTCAAATTATTCCAACTCGTGGAGCATGGCTTGAATATGAGATGGGATCTAAGGATGTTTGGTATGGTAAATTAGATCGTTCGAAGAAAATTCCTTTGACCACTTTAATGCGCGCTTTTGGTCTTAGCAGTGATGCTAGTATCAAAAACTTATTTGGAGATAATCAATTTATTAAGGCTACTTTTAGAGAAGGATGATCAAACAAATAGCGAGGATGCTGTTGTTGAAGTTTATTCTAAGCTTCGTCAAGGTGAAAAAGGTTCCTGTTGATGGCGCTAAGGAATATATTGTAAGTCATTTATTTGATGATAAGAGATATGATTTACAAAAGGTTGGCCGTTATAAATATAATTTAAAATTAGATGTATTAAGTAGAGCAAAGGGCTTAAAGCTTGCCCAAGATGTTATTGCTAGTGAAGATATCTTTGATGATGAAACTGGAGAGGTTTTATTTGCAAAGGGCGATTATATCGCTAGATACAATGATGTTGTTGCTGGAGAGGTCTATGATCGTTTAAACAAAGCGCGTAGTGCGTTTAGACAAAAGATTGATCTTGGAAACTTCTTATGTGAAGACCCAATGTGTGAGGTTTTAAATGTTGAGGTTATCCGTGCTGAGCATACAACAACTGTTAAGATTATTGGTAATGACTCTCGTGAAAATGCATTACATATCACAATGTCTGATATTGTTGCATCTTTAAGCTATTATGCTAATTTATATGATAATGTTGGTTCTCTTGATGATATTGATCATCTAGGAAATCGTCGTTTACGTTTAATTGGTGAATTATTAAAAAATCAATTTAGAATTGGTTTTGCTAAACTTGAAAAGAATATTAAGGAGAGAATGCCAACTGTTGAGGTTGCAGATGCTACTCCTCAAAATTTAATTAATATTAAGCATTTAACTTCTGCTTTAAAGGAATTCTTTGGTTCAAGCCAGTTATCACAGTTTATGGATCAAATTAACCCACTTGCTGAAATCACGCAAAAGCGTCGTATATCAGCTTTAGGTGCTGGTGGTATTGCCCGTGATCGTGCTGGTGTAGAGGTACGTGACGTACATAATTCACACTATGGTAGAATGTGCCCAATTGAAACTCCTGAAGGTCCTTCAATTGGTTTGATTACATCTTTAGCAACTTATGCAAAGGTTAATGAATATGGTTTCATTGAAACTCCATATTTAAAGGCTGCAAAGGATAAGGATGGTCGTGTTTATATAACTGATGAAAAGGTTTATTTATCAGCTGATAAGGAAAATGGTGTTGTTATTGCTTCAGCATCTACTCGTCTTGATGAAAATGGTTATATATTAGATGAATCTGTTATTGGTAGACGTAATGGAGAAACAGAAATGGTTAACCCTAATTCTGTTGATTATATGGATGTTTCACCAAAGCAAATTGTTTCAGTTGCTGCTGCGTGCGTTCCATTCTTGGAGCATGATGACGCAACACGTGCCCTAATGGGTGCTAACATGCAACGTCAGGCCGTTCCAATTATTGCTCCTGAGAGTCCAATTGTTGGTACTGGTATGGAATATAAGGCTGCTCACGATAGTGGTAGTGCTTGTGTTGCCGTATCTGATGGTATTGTTGAATATGTTGATGCAAAAAGAATCGTTGTTAAGGAAGACAGCGGTGAACTTCGCACCTATGAATTATATCAATTCCTTCGTTCAAACTCTGCTACAGCTATTATGCAACGTCCAATTGTTAAGGCTGGCGAGAGAATTGAACGCGGTGATATTATCGCTGATGGTCAATCTATGAAGGATGGAGAGCTTGCTCTTGGTAGAAATGTTAGAGTAGCATTTATGACATGGGATGGCTACAACTATGAGGATGCTGTAATCATGAGCGAAAGAATGGTTTATGATGACTGCTATACTTCACTTCATATTGATGAATTCAGTGTTGAAGCTCGTGATACTAAGCTTGGACGTGAAGAATTTACTTGTGAAATTCCAAATGTCGGTGATGATATGAAGAAGAACCTTGATGCTAATGGAATTGTTATTCCTGGTACTGAGGTTAAGGAAGGCGATATCCTTGTTGGTAAGGTTACACCAAAGGGACAAAATGAGCCTACTCCTGAAGAAAGATTAATGCTTGCTATCTTCGGTGAAAAGGGTAGAGATAATAGGGATACATCTTTAACTGTTCCACATGGTGGCGGCGGTATTGTTCAAAGCGTACAGCATTTCTCTAAAGCTAAGGGCGATGAGCTTCCTCCTGGAGTTAATGAGGTTGTAAGAGTTTATATCGTTCAAAAGCGTAAGATAATGGTAGGAGATAAGATGGCTGGTCGTCATGGAAATAAGGGTGTTATTTCTAATATTCTTCCAGTTGAGGATATGCCATTTACAGCTGATGGTCGTCCAATTGACATTATGCTTAACCCACAAGGTGTACCAAGCCGTATGAATATCGGTCAGGTATTAGAGCTTCACTTAGGTCTTGCTGCTAAGAAATTAGGAATTAAGGTTGCAACTCCAGTATTTGATGGTGCAACAATTGAGGATATTCAACAAATTATGGCAGATGCTAACTTGGCACCTGATGGAAAAGAAGTATTATACGATGGACGTAATGGTGAACCATTTGAAAATCGTGTAACAGTTGGTATTATGTATTTCATCAAGCTAAGCCACATGGTTGAGGATAAGCTACATGCTCGTAGCGTTGGTAACTATACACTTGTTACTCAACAGCCTATGGGTGGTAAGGCACAAAAGGGTGGTCAACGTTTTGGTGAAATGGAGGTTTGGGCACTAGAGGCTTATGGTGCTGCTCATACCCTAAGAGAAATGATGACTGTTAAGTCAGATGATATTGTTGGAAGAAATAAGGTGTTTAACGCAATAGTTAATGGTCAACCTATTCCAGAGTCATCTATTCCAGAATCATTTAGAGTATTAACACGTGAACTTCAAGCACTTGGATTACACGTTGAATTAATTAATAATAACGGAGAAGATGAAGCAAACAAGAGTATTGTTAGCAATTCAAGTTCCGAAGATTATATATCAAAATTTGGATTTTAATGGAGGGCTATAATTATGAGTATGCAATATAAATATATTAAAAATTGGTTTAGCTTCTCCTCAAGAAATCTTATCTTGGTCTCATGGTGAGGTTAAAAAAAGCATGAAACTATTAACTATCGTACATTAAAGCCTGAACCAGATGGATTATTCTGCGAAAAGATTTTCGGACCTCAAAAGGATTATACATGTGCTTGTGGTAAAACAAAGCGTCCTGCTGATCGTGGAAAGGTTTGTGAAAAGTGTGGAGTAGAATATACTGAGAAAAATGTTAGACGTGAAAGAATGGGTCATATTACCCTTGCTTCTCCAGTTGTACATACTTGGTATTTAAGAAATACCCCATCTCCACTAGCAACTTTACTTGAATTAAAGAGTAAGGAGCTTGAGGAAATTGTTTATCTAGCATCATATATTGTTATTGATCCAGGTAAAACTGGCTTGGCTAGAAAGCAAATTTTATCAGAAGGCGAGTATTCACTAAAGCGTGAGCAATTTGGCTCAACATTTACAGCTTTAACTGGTGCTGAGGCTGTTAAGAAATTATTACAAGAACTTGATCTTGAACGTGAAGCACAGGTGTTACGTCGTAAGCTAAAGACTACTTCAAAGCAACGTCGTGATCATGTTATTAAGCGTTTGGAAATTGTTGAATCATTCCTTCATTCTAATAACAAACCTGAATGGATGATTTTAGAGGTATTACCAGTTATTCCAGCTGATTTAAGACCAATGGTTCAGCTAGATGGTGGTAGATTTGCTACTACTGACTTAAATGATTTATATCGTCGTATTTTAAATCGTAACAATCGTTTAAAAAGACAATATGAACAACATGCACCAACATTAATTATTAAAAATGAAAAGCGTATGCTTCAAGAGGCTGTTGATGCTTTAATTGATAATTCAAAACGTGGCAAGAAGGCCGTTGTTGAAAAAGAATCATCATTTAAAGAGTTTATCTGATATGCTTCGTGGTAAGCAGGGACGCTTCCGTCAAAATTACTTGGTAAACGTGTTGACTATTCAGGACGTTCAGTAATCGTTGTTGGTCCATCTTTAAAGATGTATCAATGTGGTTTACCAAAGGAGATGGCTTTAACATTATTTAAACCATTTGTTATTCATGCTTTAATGCAAGAAAATCCTGGTCAATTAAGTGTTAGCGCAGCAAAGAAGATTTGTGAGCGTCAGGATGATAAGGTTTGGCCAATTTTAGAGAATGTTGTACGTGAGCATCCAGTTTTATTAAACCGTGCCCCTACACTTCACCGTTTAGGTATTCAAGCCTTTGAACCAGTACTAATTGAAGGAAAGGCTATTCGTCTACATCCACTTGTTTGTACACCATTCAATGCGGACTTCGATGGTGACCAAATGGCAGTCCATGTTCCTCTATCTTTAGAGGCACAGGCTGAAGCTCGTTTATTAATGCTAGCTTCTAATAACATCTTAAACCCTAAGGATGGTAAGCCAGTTGTTACCCCTACTCAGGATATGGTTCTTGGTAACTATTATTTAACTATGGAACGTGAGTATGAGACTAATGAGGGTCATATTTATACATGTAAGGATGAAGCATTTATTGCTTATCGTAATAATGAAATTACTCTTCATACACGTATTTTTATTGCACCTAAGAGTTTACCTCAATCTCGTTTAAATCAAGATAAAATTGAAGGTAAATATTTATTTACTACTCTTGGAAAGCTTATATTTAATGAAATTCTTCCTGAAGAATTCCCATATTTAAATGAGCCTACTGAGGATAATTTAATGAATGAAACTCCTGAAAAGTTCTTTGTTAAATTAAATAGTAAGGAAGCATATGACAAGATGATAAATATGCCTCTAAATAAGCCATTCAATAAGAAATATTTAGCTAGAATCATTGCTGAAGTATTTAAGAGATTTAAGGTTACAGCAACTTCACGTATGCTAGATGATCTTAAGGATCAAGGATTCTATTATTCTACATTATCAGGAATTACTATTTCTATGGCTGACGTATTAAAGTACGATGGTAAGGATACAAGAATTAAACAATCTGATGAGAAGATTAAGCAAATAACAGAGCTATTTGATTTAGGTATGTTGACTGATTCAGAAAGAAAGAAGCTAGTTAACGAAGAGTGGAGTAATGCTCGTGATGAGATTCAAAAAGGTCTTTGGGATGAACTTGCAAAACAAAAGGAAAATGCTATTTTTATGATGGCTGATTCTGGTTCACGTGGTAACGCATCTAACTTTGCTCAATTAGCAGGTATGCGTGGTCTTATGAGTAACACTGCTGGTGAAACTATTGAGGTTCCCGTAAAGGCTAACTTCCGTGAAGGATTAACCGTATCTGAATTCTTTATTTCAACCCATGGTTCTCGTAAGGGATCTACAGATACAGCATTAAAGACTGCTGAATCTGGATATTTAACTCGTCGTTTAGTTGACGTTTCTCAAGATATAATTATTTCTGCTGTTGATTGTGGTACTAATCGTGGTATGGATTTAACTGATATAATAAGTGCTGATGGAAAGGTTGTTGTTTCTGTTAGTGAGCGTTGTATTGGTAGATTTGCTGCTAAGGATATTGTAAATCCTGAAACTGGTGAGGTTATTGTAAAGCGTAACGAATTAATTGATGAGGTATTAGCTGATGAAATTGCTAAGGCTAAGATTAAGAGCGTATGCTTACGTACAAATTTAACATGTGCTTGCCGTAGAGGTGTATGTGTTAAGTGCTATGGACGTAACCTAGCAACTAATACAATTGTTGAGGTTGGAGAGGCTGTTGGTACAATTGCCGCTCAATCAATTGGTGAACCTGGTACTCAGCTTACAATGCGTACATTCCACACAGGTGGTGTTGCATCTGCTGCCGATATTACTCAAGGTCTTCCACGTGTTCAGGAATTGTTTGAGGCACGTAAGCCAAAAGGTAAGACAACAATTAGTGAGTATGATGGAGAGGTTGTTGCTCTAGATCGTACAAAGAATGGTATGAATGTTGTAATTAAAGATGAGAAGGGTGAAGAGCATAGCTATATCGTTGAGGTTACATCTGAATTAAATGTTAAGCTTGGCGATACAATTACTCGTGGTACACCTTTAATTAAGGGTTCTAAGGCACCTAAGGAAATCTTAAGAATTCAATCTACTGAGGATGCTCAAAAGTATATAGTTGATGAAGTTCAAAAGGTTTATCGTTCTCAAGGTGTTGAAATTTCTGATAAGCATATCGAAATCATTGTTAGACAAATGATGCGTAAGCTAATTGTTATTAAAGAAGGTTCAACTAAGCTATTACCTGGTCGTGAGGTTTCAGTTGATGAGTTTGCTGATGCAGTATCTGAGGTTATGAAAAATGGTGGAGAGCTTCCAGTTGCAAAACCATTATTACTTGGTATTACTAAGGCAGCCCTTGCATCTAACTCATTCTTATCTGCATGTTCATTCCAGGAAACAACTCGTATTCTTACATCTGCAGCAATTAAGTCAAAGGTTGATAACCTAGTTGGCCTAAAGGAAAATGTTATTATTGGTGGACTAATTCCTGCTGGAACTGGTGTTTTACAAGAAGAAACATTTACTTGTGAGCATAAGCCAGCTGATTTAGATGATGTCGAAGACGATGAAGAACTAGATAATACTGAAGATGAATCATTCGATGATGAAGAAGCTGAATTAGATAACGAAATCGATAACGATGAGGAAGTCGATGGAGTTAGTGCATTATTAAAGGCAATCGAAGATGTTGATGATTAAAACTGAGTTGGAATAGCAAAAGAGCTTGCTATTTCTAAACTCATCTTTAATAAAAAAATACAGGAAGAGGAAAAAGGTTTAAAAAAAGATGGCAAAGATTGATACAAAAAAAGTGAACAATTACAACTTGCAAATGAGTATTATCAAGAAAAAAAGAATATGCCAAAGCTTTTTAAAGAGTGGAGTGCTCTTGCTTCGCTTGGAGATGCAAACGCTAGTTTTTATTTAGGACGTTGCTTTTATAAAGGTGAAGGTGTTCGCCAAGATTATTCATATGCATTTGAATATTTTTCAAAATCAGCTATGTCAGGAGTCCCTGATGCCCAATACTATTTAGGTATGTGCTATGAACGTGGTGAAGGTGTAAATCAAGATCGTCAACAAGCGGTTTTATGGTATACAAATGCTGCAAAAAACGGACAACTTGATGCGGCATATCGTTTAGGCTGTTGCTATATGCGTGGTATGGGTGTTGATAAGGATTCTTGTCAGGCTGTATTCTGGTTTACTAAAGCTGCTCAGGCTAATAATTTAGATGCACAATTTAGATTAGGTTATTGCTACGAGCGTGGTGAAGGAACAACTCAAGATTTACATCAAGCAGTATTTTGGTTTTCTAAGGCTGCTGAGGCTGGCGATGTAAATGCTCAAAATCGTTTAGGATATTATTATGCTAATGGAAAGGGCGTTCCAAGAAATCTTATTCAAGCTATTCAATGGTTTGAAAAGGCAGCAAATGGTGGAAATGTTGAGGCTCAATGTAAATTAGGAACTCGTTATTTTAATGGTGATGGAATTCCTAAAAGTATTAAAAATGCTTTAGTTTGGTGGATAAAAGCGGCAGGAAACGGAAGCCTTGAGGCTCAATGTAATTTAGGAAGCTGTTATTTCTATGGTACTGGTGTTGTTAAGGATTTAAAAACAGCATTTAAGTGGTGGGAAAAGGCTGCTGACCAAAATTATATCCCGGCTCAAATGAATCTTGGTAATTGCTATGCTAATGGTAAGGATGAAATACCTGTTGACCCATTTTTAGCTAGATTTTGGTGGGAAAAAGCTGCTCAACAAGGTAATCCTGAGGCTTGTGTTAAGGTTGCTAAATGCTATTTAACTGGTAAAGGTGTTCAACAGGTTGAACCAGAAAAGGCAGTTGAATGGTTGACAAAGGCGGCACAACAAGGCTATAAGCCAGCTCAAGATGAATTAAATAACTTTAAAAAAAGGTATGTTTGGTAAGGTTGTTTACAAATCAAAGTAATTATTTTTTTAATAGAGGGAGACTTTTTAAATGGTCTTCTTCTATTTTTATCACTTTTTGTTAAAAAAATGTGTTATAATTAAGCATATAGTGGAAAAGGAAATAGAAAAAAATGAAAAGAAAAGGGAAAAATTAATTGCGTTAGCATTTGTTGGAATATTAGGTCTTACTTCATGTAAGATTGATATTAGTAATAGTGCTATATCAAATGAAACTGCAAATTCAAGCAGTAGTACAAGCTCAAATAGTAGTACAAGCTCAAATAGTAGTACAAGCTCAAATAGTAGTACAAGCTCAAATAGTAGTACAAGCTCAAATAGTAGTACAAGCTCAAGCAGTAGTACAAGCTCAAATAGTAGTACAAGCTCAAATAGTAGTACAAGCTCAAATAGTAGTACAAGCTCAAGTAGTAGCACAAGCTCAAGTAGTAGCACAAGCTCAAGTAGTAGCACAAGTTCAAGCAGTAGTACAAGCTCAAATAGTAGTACAAGCTCAAGTAGTACTATAATTGATGATAATAATTACCTACAGGCAAGTGGCGGCTACAATGAAGGGTTATACTTTGAGTGGAGGGATACCTCTAATGTAGGGGCAATTGTTCAATATAAAGAAAAGAATAGCACATCATATAATATTTTTGGATTCTAATTTAATTAGATATAATGAGGGTGTATGTCGTGCTGATATTGTTGGTTTAAAGTCAGGACTATATGATGTTTTAATAACTAGAAATGCAGGCAAGCAAATAACAGTTACTAATGCTTTAGCTTATTTAAATGATCGAAGTGGCTATGCTAACTTTAATAATAGTACTGCTGTTGGTGCTTATAATAACGATGGTACATTAAAACCTAATGCTGTAGTTGTTAATGTTTCTAATGAAACTAAAAAAATACTGTATCAGCTACTCTTGGTGGGAAAAACCTATACAGGTTTAGTGAATATTTTAAAAAAATCAATCTAAGTCTAGTTATCCCCTTGATATAAGAATTTTTAGATAAAATTACAACAAATCAATGGAAAAAGTAAAGATATGGAGCCAAGACTTGCAGATGGTTCTAATTATACAGATGCTTTGGATAAAGAATTCTTTAATAATGAATTAGAAACAACATATGGAGAAAAATCTTGTTGGTCTTTCTGTTAAGCTTCTTGATAAAAAAAGGCTTTGAAATCTTATAATTACACTACAACTAAAACGGGTCTTAGTAGTGTTAGTATAGGTAATTCAGGTAAAAAAAGGAAACGACCTATTCAGGAACAAAAATATTCAAAGATTACTGGTAAAAACAGTTTATGATGATGATTCCTATAATAATATGCTAGATATTTCTGGTGCATCTAATGTTACAGTTGAGGGTATTGGAAATAGTGCTGAGTTCTTTCAATTTGGAATGACATGGTCTAATTGTAATTCAATTGAGGTAAGAAATTTAACTATTACATCTAATCCTGAGGATGCTTGTAGCTTTGATGGTGACAAAACTGATGCGTCTAAATGTGGTAATTATTGGATTCATAATAATGTATTTAATAAGGGATTAAATAAATGGGATATTACTGGTGAAAGAGATAAAAACTATGGTGATGGTGCTTTTGATTTATCTGGTGTTCATAATGTTACCTTAGCCTATAATAAGTTTAATAATTGTAAAAAAACTGGACTTGTTGGTGGTAGTGATACTGTTTATAATATGAATATAACCTTCCATCATAATTATTATAATCAGGTTGGCTCAAGACTTCCGTTAGGAAGACAAGCTAATATGCATTTATATAATAATTATTATTACAAATGCTCAACTGCTCAGGATATTAGAGCTAATGCCTTTGTGTTAAGTGAGGGAAATTATTTTTGAGGGCTGTACCAATCCTCAAAAAGGTTACTAAAACTGATAAATATAAATATACGGTAATTAAATCATATAATGATTATTTAACTGGCTGTGGCAAGTCATTAGCTAGCGTTGTTTCAACAAGAAATACTACATTAAGTGGTTTATGCTTACCTAATGGTAAGGCTGATTATACAAACTTTGATATTAATAGTAGTTTATTTTATTATGACTCTATCAATAATAAAAGTAATGTTGAGCTTTTAACTTCACCAGCGCAAGCTAAAAATGATTGCATAAAAATGGCAGGAATTTATTATAATGGTTATAGTGGTATTAGTAATACCTTAGATGATAATCCAAGTGGGTCAACAAGCTCAAGTAGTAGTAGTACTGGGTCAGGCTCAACTAGCGGTGGAACTGAAGAATGCACAACTTATGTTTTAAATGCTGCTACACTTACTAGCTTATCTAGTGCAATGGGAACAAATGGCTTCTTTAGCTATATGGCTTCATTAAAGCCTCAAGCAGTTGCTTTAGAAAAACAATATTCTTAAATTAAATAATTCAGTTAATAAAGATAGTTCCAATAATATTACTGACCATTATATTTCTTTTTAAGGCAAGTGGTAGTATTAGAGTTACAATTAAGGCAAAAAAATTAATTCAACAGAAAAGATAGCAGTACTAGGTGTTACTAATGGAAATAAATCAAATGAACAAACTGCGAATATGACAAATGAGTATCAAAGCTATACATTTGAATTTTCAAGCACTGAGGAAGCTAATTATCAAATATATCGTTCATCTGGTGGAACAGGTATTTATATAGAATCAATTGTTGTTGATATATTATAGTAATAAAAGAGATTGTTTGGACAATCTCTTTTTTAAAAAATAAAAAGCCTGCATAATCAGGCTTAATTACTTTAGATGGCAGTCACGAACGGATTCGAACCGTTATTGAGGCCTTAGGAGGGCCTAGTAATCTCCATTATACTACGCGACCAGTTAAGCATTTATAATTATATCAATTATTTTTTTAATTGTTGCAATATTAAATATGTATAATATTACTTTTTTTGATGAAATAATATAAATATAAAAAAATAAGTAAATAGGCTGTTTTTTTATCGTACACGCTAACTGGCGTTTTTTTGAAAAAGAATAAAAAAAGTGCGTTTTTTTGTTTTTTTGTTGTTGACAAGAGTATTTTTTTCTTATGTATAATACTCTTGCTGTGAAAAAATAGTGTAAATTTTTAATCGAAATTTTATGGTGTTTATAATACAACCTAGATAGGCTGTAGAAAGGAGAAATAAACTATGCCAACTATTGAACAATTAGTACGTAAAGGAAGAGAAGATAAAGTTTATAAATCTAAAGCTCAAAGCTTATTAGTAGGATATAATTCTTTAAAGAAGAGACCAACTAGCCTTCCATCACCACAAAAGCGTGGAGTTTGTACACGTGTTACAACTATGACACCTAAGAAGCCAAACTCTGCATTACGTAAATATGCTCGTGTACGTTTAACAAACGGAATTGAAGTAACTGCTTATATTCCAGGTGTTGGACATTCATTACAAGAGCATAGTACTGTTTTAATTCGTGGTGGACGTGTTAAGGACTTACCAGGTGTACGTTATCATATTATCCGTGGTGCATTAGATACTACAGGTGTTGCTAACCGTATGCAAGGACGTTCTAAATATGGTGCTAAGAAACCTAAAGCTGCTAAGAAGTAATATTATATAAAATCTAATTATAAAAAGGAGGAATGAATCATGCCTCGTAAGGGACATATCGCAAAAAGAGACGTGCTTCCTGATCCAATTTATGGTTCAAAGATTGTAACTAGAACAATCAATGCAATCATGGAAGATGGTAAAAAAGGAACTGCACAAACAATTCTATATACTGCATTCGATCGTGTTAAAGAGATGACAAATAAAGATCCACTTGAAGTATTTAATGCTGCTTTAAACAACATTATGCCTACATTGGAAGTTAAGAGTCGTCGTATCGGTGCTCAAAACTATCAAGTACCAGTTGAAGTTAGACCTGAAAGAAAACAAACATTAGGTTTACGTTGGTTGGTTACTTTTGCTCGTAAGCGCAATGATAAGACTATGGCTGAAAAGTTAGCTAAGGAAATCGTTGATGCATCTAATAATTTAGGTGGAGCTTGCAAGAAGCGTGAAGATACATTAAAGATGGCAGAAGCTAATAAAGCATTTGCTCATTACCGTTGGTAATATCGGAGGAAAAACCAAATGGCAAGAGAATATGAATTAAGCAAATATCGTAATATTGGTATTATGGCTCATATCGATGCCGGTAAGACTACAACTACTGAACGTATTTTGTATCATACTGGTAAGGTTCATAAAATTGGTGAAACACATGATGGTGCTGCAACAATGGACTATATGGACCAAGAAAAAGAGCGTGGTATAACAATTACATCTGCAGCAACAACTGCAATTTGGAATGGATATCGTGTTAACATCATCGATACTCCAGGACACGTAGACTTTACTGTTGAGGTTAGTAGATCTCTTCGTGTACTAGATGGTGCTGTTGCCGTACTAGATGGTAGTCAAGGTGTTGAGCCTCAAACTGAAACAGTTTGGCGCCAAGCTTCTGATTACAATGTACCTCGTATTGTATTTGTAAATAAGATGGATAAGGTTGGAGCAGATTTTGAATATTCTGTTAAATCTATCTATGATCGTTTAGGCGCTACAGCTGCTGCTGTACAATGGCCTATTGGTGCTGAGGATCAATTCCATGGCGCTGTTGATATTATTACTATGAAGGCATATCTATATGATGGCGGAGCAGATGAGAATTATCAAACTGTTGATTGCCCTGAGGATATGAAGGACTTCATTTTAGGTAAGCGTGAAGAATTAATCGACACTTTAGCTCAATTTGATGATGATTTAGCTATGGCTTATCTAGAGGGTGATGAAATTTCAGCTGATCAAATTAAAACTGTTATTCGTAAAGCAGTTTTAAAGGCTGAATTCTTCCCAGTATTCTGTGGATCTGCATTCAAGAATATGGGTGTTAAGAAAATGCTTGATGGTGTTATTGATTATCTTCCATCTCCACTTGATATTCCAGCAATTAAGGGACACAAGGCTGATGGTGAAGAGGTTGATATTCATCCAAGAGATGATACTGATTTTGCTGCTTTAGCATTTAAGGTATTAACTGACCCATTCGTTGGACGTTTAACATTCTTCCGTGTATATGCTGGACATGTTGAATCTGGTTCATATGTACAAAACACTACACGTGGTGTTAAGGAACGTTTAGGACGTATTATGCTAATGCATGCTAACCACCGTACTGAAATTAAAGAAGTATATACTGGTGATATCGCTGCTGCAGTTGGTTTCAAATCAACTACAACAGGTGATACATTAACAGTTAATGAAGATTTAATTCTTGAAAAGATGGTATTCCCAGAGCCAGTTATCAGTGTTGCAGTTGAGCCAAAAACTAAGGCTGACCAAGACAAGATGACTAATGCTTTAATTAAGCTTGCTGAGGAAGATCCAACATTCAAGACTTATACTGATCAAGAAACTGGAGAAACAATCATTTCTGGTATGGGTGAATTACACCTTGATATCATTGTTGATCGTATGAAGAGAGAATTCAATGTATCTTGTAACGTAGGTGCTCCACAGGTTTCATATCGTGAAACTATTACTAAGGGTGCTGATGTTGAAGGTAAGTTTATTCGTCAATCAGGTGGACGTGGACAATATGGTCACGTTTGGATTCATTTCGAACCTAATAAGGATAAGGGATATGAATTCGTTGATGCTGTAGTTGGTGGAAACGTTCCTCGTGAATATATTCCAGTTGTTGATAAGGGATTACAAGAAGCTTTACCTAATGGTGTTCTTGCAGGTTATCCATTAATCGATGTTAAGTGTACATTATTTGATGGATCTTACCATGATGTAGACTCATCAGAAATGGCTTATAAGGTTGCTGCAAGCTTAGCTGTAAAGGGAATGAAGGACAAATGTGCTCCAGTTATTCTTGAGCCAATTATGTCTGTTGATGTAATCGTTCCTGAAGAATATTTAGGAAATGTAATTGGTGATTTAGTAAGCCGTCGTGGACGTCTTGAAGGACAAGAAAAGCATGGAAATGCAATTCGTGTTCATTCATATGTTCCACTTGCTGAAATGTTTGGTTATGCAACTTCTCTTCGTTCTAATACTCAAGGACGTGGAACATTCATTATGCAAACTGACCACTATGAAGCTGCTCCTAAGGCTATTCAAGAGGAAATTATTAAGAAAAAGATCATAATTTTCAAAAAAATAGGGTTATATCTTGATTTAACCGTCCAATTAATGTAAAATTATATGTGGAAATTCGGTCAAGAATTATAAAAAATTATTATAAGAAAAAAAAATTAAAGGAGAATTTTTTTAAAATGGCAAAGGAAAAATTTGTACGTAACAAACCACACGTTAATATTGGTACAATTGGTCACGTAGATCATGGTAAAACTACTTTAACTGCTGCTATTACTAACTATCTTGCAAAAGAAGGTTTAGCACAAGCTAAAGCATATGACCAAATCGATGCTGCTCCAGAAGAGAAAGAGCGTGGTATTACTATCAATACTGCACACGTTGAATATGAGACTGCTACTCGTCACTATGCACACGTAGACTGTCCAGGACATGCTGACTATGTTAAAACATGATAACTGGTGCAGCACAAATGGATGGTGCAATACTAGTTATTGCTGCTACTGATGGACCTATGGCTCAAACAAGAGAACATATCTTACTTGCTCGTCAAGTTGGTGTTCCAAAAATGGTAGTATTCCTAAACAAGTGCGATATGGTTGATGATGAAGAATTAATCGACTTAGTTGAAATGGAAGTTCGTGAGTTATTAAGCTCATATGACTTCCCAGGAGATGAAATTCCATTTGTTCGTGGATCTGCATTAAAGGCTCTTGAAGGTGATCCTAAGTGGACTGCTAAGATTGGTGAATTAATGGATTATGTTGATTCATATATCCCTACTCCAGTACGTGATACTGATAAGCCATTCTTAATGTCAATTGAAGACGTATTTACAATTACTGGACGTGGTACAGTAGTTACAGGACGTGTTGAGCGTGGTCAAGTACGTGTTGGTGATACTGTTGAAATCATTGGTATTAAACCTACTCAAACTTCAGTTGTAACTGGTGTTGAAATGTTCCGTAAGCTATTAGACTATGCTGAGGCTGGAGATAACATCGGAGTATTACTTCGTGGTATCGCTCGTGAAGATGTTCAACGTGGTCAAGTATTAGCTAAACCAAAGAGTGTTCATCCTCATCAAAAGTTCAAGGCTCAAGTTTACGTATTAACTAAAGAGGAAGGTGGACGTCATACTCCATTCTTCTCAAATTATCGTCCTCAATTCTATTTCCGTACAACTGATATCACAGGTGTAATCACTCTTGAACCAGGTGTTGAAATGGTAATGCCAGGAGATAATACAGTTATGACAGTTGAGTTAATTCACCCAATTGCTATTGAACAAGGTACTAAGTTCTCTATCCGTGAAGGTGGACACACTGTAGGTGCTGGTTCAGTTACTGAAATTATTGAATAATTAATGAAAATTAAGGTTCCGATTTTTTTCGGAATCTTTTTTTCGTATTTATTTATTTTTTTCTAAATTTAGCGTATAATAAATACGAGGTTATAAAAATGAATAGAAGAAATGCTCTTATATTTTTTTGTTTTTGTATGTTTGATATGGTTAGCATTTATTTATATTCTTTCCTCGGAAAAATGGAATTACATCATCTAATTCGAGTAATAAAAATAATGTATTTTATTAGGGATGTTATTTATAAGGATTTTGATTGCTTAGATGAAAAAAATTAAAAAAATTGCAATAAATAGAAGATTATCATTAATTGTTAGAAAAATCAGCGCATATATTTTTATTTATGGTTTTTATTTATTTTGATATTTAATCTCTTATTTTTTTATTATTTAATTATCACCTATCAATTCTTTGGGTTTCACTAATTTTTAGTTTTTGATATGTGCTATTATTGATGAAATTCATCAGGGCTTTGTTTTAGGTAGAGCAAGAAGCTTTAGTGATGTTTTTATTGATATGATTGGTGGTTTTATAGGCTATTTAATTGTTTATTTTGTAATTTGTAGGAGAAGAAAAAATGTTTGATACGCATTCACATTTATTTGCTGATGAATTTAATAATGATAGAGACTTGTGCATAAAAAGAGCGAAGGATAATAAGGTTATGAAATGTATGCTTGTTGGCTATTCCCATGAAGCAAATTTAAAGGCGTATAATTTAACAAAGCAGGATCCTAACTTTTTTTATAATAGCGCTGGTATTCATCCTTCAGAGGTTTCTTTAAATTTAGAAAAATGATATAAAAAAATACTTGAAGAGTTTATTAAAGAGCATAAGGTTTACGCAATTGGCGAGATTGGTCTTGATTATCATTATGGTAAGGATGATAAGGAAAATCAAAAGGAATATTTTATTGCTCAAATGAAATTGGCTGCAAAATATAAGCTTCCTGTTATAATTCATTCTCGCGATGCAATTGAGGATACCTATAACATTTTAAAGATGTTTCCTAATGTTAAGGGGATTATGCATTGCTATAGCTCATCTTGGGAAATGGCTAAGGAATTTATTAAGCTTGGCTATTATATAGCTCTTGGTGGGGTTGTAACCTTTAAAAATGCTAAAAACGCTAAAGAGGTTGCTAAAAGCATTGCAATTGATAAGCTTTTGATTGAAACTGATTGTCCCTATTTAGCTCCAACACCATATCGTGGAAAGAGAAATGAAACGGCATATATTTATTATACGTGTGAAGAAATTGCTAAAAATAAGAAATGAGGATTTTTTTCATTTATTGATGAACAAACCTCAAAAAATGCTAGAAAAAAATATTTAACTTGGAGGATTAAAGATGAAAAAAAGAAATTGCTTAGTTTATTTACTGGAATTATAATTATGTTTAACTTATGTAGCTGTAATTTCTTTTACTACTACACCTTCGCAAACAGCTAATACAATTGAACAGGATAAGACTGTTTATGAGATTCAAAATTCTATTACTGATGTGAAGGCTATGGTAGAATCAGCATGTGTGGGAATTTATACGGCTATATCTCAAACTAGCTATGCTACGGGATCAGGGGTTGTTTATAAGGAAGAAGATAATTATTATTATGTAATAACTAATCATCATGTTATTGAAGATGGTAAATCATATAAGGTTTATTTAGGGGATAGTAAATATTATAATGCTGACTTAATTGGGTCAGACTCTAAAAAAATGATGTTGCTGTATTAAGATTTTCTCTTGACCTATTAGGCACAAATAAAAAAATTACACCTATTGATATTAGTACTGAGGATGTTTTTAAATCCAGGCCAAACAGCTATTGCTATTGGTTGTCCATTAAGTCTTAATTATTTTAATCATATTACGGTAGGTGTTGTTACTGGTGTTACAGCGAAATACGTTCAAACTGATGCTGCCTTAAATAGTGGAAATAGTGGCGGTGGATTATTTAATTTATCTGGAAGATTAATTGGAATTAATGTTTCTAAAACTAGTTGGACATCTGAAACTGATAAGGATGTCGTTGTTGAAGGCTTTGGTAATGCGATAAGAATGGATATTGTAAGAAAATGTGTTTCTGATATTGAAGCAAAGAAAAACAACAATTACAAGACCATTACTTGGTGTTAGCGGTGATATTATAAATCGTTATTTAGTTTTTAAATGAGGAATATACTAAATATTTACCTAATAATATTGACGAAGCATTTTTTTAGTTACAAAGGTTACTGATGGCAATGCGAAAAATGCTGGTGTCAATCCCTTTGACGTTATTTATATGATTAATGATAAGACAATTACTAAAAAGGGAAGATATTTCTAAGATATTAGATTTAGCCAATATAGGTGATATAATTAGTTTAAAGATTTATCGCTTAAATACTCAAAAATCAATTTGAGTCTTTAAAGATAAATGTTACCCTACAATAACCTAAATATATAATACTTGATTGCATATTATGTATTAGGGGTGATAATATATGGCACAAGGATGTTGCAGTCAAAGCACTACTTCTAACAAAAACGACAAGTGGTGGAGGATTTGCATTTATATTAGTTTTATTTATTCTAGTTATTCTTGTAGGGGCTGCTTGGGCTAATTAAATAAATGCTTTACACTCAAAAATTCTTGAGTGTTTTTTTCTCTTGACAAAGTTTATTTTTTTCGATATATAGTTAAATCGGAGGTATAGTATGAGTAAAAAAAGATTAGTTATTTCAATTATTTTTTTGCCGTATTATCAATAGCGTTTTTTTTATATTTGGAACTTTTTTTCTTATCAGCTAAGCATTCTACTTCTGATAATGATCTAAATGGAATAGCTCTTATTATATTAGTGCCATTAGGTCTTATTTGCTATTTAGGTCAGCTTATTTCTTGGATTATTAGTATTATTTGTTTTAGCAAAGGGATTAAAGGCTGAAAGAAAAGGCTATAGGATAGTATCAGCAGTTTTTTTGTTGCAGTGATTTCTATAGCCATTATAGTTTCATGTAGTATAATTATTAATTTATATATTAGTGGTAGTTAGATTAGCATAATCTATAAATAATTTTTTTGGGGGTTGCTTTTAGCTCTTGATTTGTTAGCTTTTTGCTATCTATATAACCACTCCAGCAGCCTATTATGTAGGAATTATTAAAACCTATCATATAAGAATCATAATCTGTTAAACCACTTTTTTTCCCATAAAGGTGGTTTTTTTAATTTTTGCAGTCATATTTCTGCCAGTTACGTTTTTCAGCAATGGTAGTATCAAACATTCCCTTCATTAATTCCTTTAATATTTTTCGTGTATTTTTTTTCATCTAATAGCTTTTTTTAGTGGTAATAATAGCTTTTTTTAGTTCCCTTATGCTCTAGATAATTTATGATGTTTAGCTTTTGATACCAGCCATTATTATTAATACAACTATAAATTTCAACTAATTTACATAAAGACATACTAGTACTACCAAGAGCAAGTGAAGGAATTGATAATGCATCTATACCATATAGCTTTAAATGATTAGCTAAGGTTTTCATTCCTAAATCTAAATGAGTTTTAACGGCATAAATGTTATCAGATGTTGCTAGAGCATAGCGCATATTTATGGGGATTTTAGGATAAATGTTTCCATAATTATTAAAGGTATAATTGACATCATTGTATGTTATAGTTAGAGGCTTTGAAATATATTTTTTATCTATACTGTAGCCACATTTAAGCGCTTCGTAATAAAGAAGAGGTTTAATTGTTGAACCAATATCTCTTTTTTTCCGAGATAAGCAATATTATAATTGTTTTTTTGTAGCTAGCACCACCAAGAATATATTCTAAATTGTTATTATTATCTGCAATAATAACAGCAATATCTCCATTATTATTACTAGGATTAATATGTTCAAATAAAGGATTATAGCTTGTATAAATCTTTATTTTTTTTCTTCAAAAATCAAACTCATTATGGTGTTTTTTTAATTCGTTTTTTTACTAAATCAATAAAATAGCATTTATTAAGGGCTTCTTCATTTAATTTCAATATATAGTTATAATTATAGCTTGTTTGAAATTCATATTCAGAAATAATATTATAAGATGTTTTAATAATTCATCCTTTTTTTCATAAGACAAGCGCTTCTATTGCTTAAGGGGTTATAATAATTGGGAGCTCTTAAAATTGTACATAATAAAAATTATTTCGTTTATTGATAGCTGGCTTAAGGTCTTATTAAAATAAAAAGTAGCAGCGTTTTTTATACCGTATTGACCATTTCCTAAATAAATTGTGGCTAAATAAGCCGTTAAAATTTCATTCTTGCTTGTGTTTTTTTCTAAAGATATACTTAGGATTATTTCCTTTATTTTTCCTTATTAGGCTTTTTGTTATTGTTTAAATAAACATTTTTTATGTATTGCTGAGTTATAGTGGATGCACCATAGCGCTCATTATTGAACAAATTAGTAAATATTGTTTTACCAATACGATAAATATCAAAGCCACTATGCTTATAAAAAGCTTTTATCCTCTAAGAATAATAATATTTCAATTAATTTTTTTGGGAATTTCCTCAAACGTAAGTGTTGAAATATTATGATCATTTTGCAATACTGCTGTTAAATTATTATTCTTATCATATATTTCATAAGCGTTATAATTTTTTTATGATCAATAATTGTCTTAGGAGCAATTTTAAAAAAATAAGGGGATTAAAAAAATAAGAGAAAAAAAGTAAGACTTTAAAGTAAAATTTACGAAATTTCATTTTAAATCACCATTTCTATTATGACTCAAATGTAGTAAAAATAATTAATGAAGAAAAAGCAATAAATATAATTTGAGGGTAATGCTATGAAGAATCGGTATTATGAGGATATTATTAAAGAAAATGTTTTATCAAAAAGTATGCAAAAAAAGACTTTTTTTAACTATTTAGGAGTTAAATATACGTCCTATAATATTATTTTTAAAAAAATTGTTATTTTAGCAATTTTAGGTCTGATAGCTTTATTTATATTAGCTAAAAAAATGCTATTTTATTTATTATTTATCTTTGTTTGATTATTATCTTTATTATATCTTATTTAGTTGGTTTCTTAGAGAAAGATTAAATATGTATTATAAAAAAAGCTGTATCAAGCACTTGCTAGCAAATATAGCTATTATAGAGGCATGAAAAGAATTTATACCTATACGCTTGATTCAACGGCATGCAATGTTAAAAGTGAGGTATATTTATTTAGTGATGATTATTATTTTTTTATATTTGTTCAGATCCTTTAATTAAAAACAAATATTAAGCTGAATAATAAATATAAAAAAATCAATATAATCCTTATCCAGTATTTAAAAATATATGATGAGAATTATATTGATAGTGAACCATATCAATTTAAATTAAGCGATATTGAATCATACAAGCTTTGTGGAAAATGTAATAAGGAAATAAGGCATAATCCTATCGATGAATTTTTGTCATATTTTTTTAGCAATGAAGAAAAAAATAATTATGTACTAATAACTCTAAAGGATTTTAAGAATATAAAAAAATTGGTACAAATGTTTATGAATATTTAAGAAAAATTACTGCCATATAGGGAGGAAAAAAAGATGAAAAAAATAAGGAATTAGTTAGTAAATTAATTGAAAAAGAATTACCATATTAGCTTTGGTGAATCATGTACAGGTGGGATGCTTGCAAGCTGTATTGTAGATATTCCGGATGCTTCTAAGGTATTAAATGAAAGCTTTGTCACTTATGCTGATGAGGCAAAAAAATAAAGTATTTAAATGTTGATGGCGATTTAATAAAAAAATATGGTGTTGTAAGCGAAGAGGTTGCTTATCAAATGGCTTTAGGTGTGGCTACAAATACCAAAAAGTGAATGCGCAATTTCAACTACTGGTATTGCTGGTCCAACAGGAGGAAGTAAAGCTAAGCCTGTAGGAATGGTATGCTTTGGTTTTTTTATGTTAATGGTAAAAATAGTTACAAAAACACAAAAACATTTTAATGGTTCTAGAAATGAAGTTAGAAATTCCGCTACAAGCTATGCAATTGAAACAATGCTAGAATTAATTTTTGTAAAACTATTGCTAATATTTGTATTTTATGATAAAATATTAAAGCATTTGAAAAAATGCCCCTTGCTTATATAAAATATATAAGCCAAAAGACCATAAGGAGGTACGAAAGATGAAAAAATATGAAGTTATGTTCATTCTTCGCTCAAATCTAGAACAAGAGAAGATTCAAAAGGAAGTTGCTGATGTTAAGGCAATCTTTACTGGTAATGAGTCTGAGGTTTTAGAATGTAAAGAATGGGGTCTTAGAGAATTAGCTTATGAGATCGAGCATATGCGTAAAGGCTATTATGTTTGGATGTTAGTAAATGCTACACCTAAGGCTGTAAGTGAATTCGATCGTGTAGTTCGCTTAGATGAAAATATTATTCGTCACATTATTGTTGTTGACGGAGAATAATTAAGGGGGTTTTGTAAATGAACAAAACTATATTAACAGGTCGTATTACAAGAGACCCTGAGGTAAGATATACAGCTAATGGTCTTGCTAATGTAAGATTTTCTGTTGCTGTAGATCGTATGCAAAAGGATGCAAGTGGCCAAAGAATGGCTGATTTTATTAATTGTGTTGCCTTCGGACAACAAGCTGATTTTATTGGTCGTTATGTTAAAAAAGGAAATATGCTAGCAGTTGAGGGTAGACTTCAAACTGGTAATTACCAAGGTCAAGATGGACAAATGCGTTATACTACTGATGTTATTGTTGAACGTGTTGAAAATCTTACTCCACGTGATCCTAATGCTCAACCAGGTCAAAATACAACTAATTATGCTAACCCTACATATGGTGCAAATCAAAATAATGCAAATTATCAAGCACCAAATCGTCAGCCTCAAAATGAGACACCAGCAATGCCTGAATCATTTGAAGTAGCTGATGATGATTTACCATTCTAAAGGAGGAATAACAATGCAAAATAATCATAAATTTGACCGTGATGGCGGACATCGTCGTCGTAAGGTTTGTTATTTTACACAAAATAAAATTGAACACATTGATTTCAAGGATGTTGATTTATTAAAGAGATTCATCTCTGAACGTGGTAAGATTTTACCAAGACGTGTTACTGGCACTTGTGCAAAATATCAACGTAAGCTTGCAATCGCTATTAAGCGTGCTCGTCATATGGCTTTATTACCATTCGTTAAGGAATAGTATATGACACAAAGGACCTACAAAAATATGCAGGTTCTTTTTTTATTTATTAGAAAAATGAGCTCTTCAGCTCTTTTTTTATACATCTAAATCCATAAAAAAATGGTTTATATTTACCTCGCACGAAAAAAACAATTTCTTCAGTGGAAAGGAAATATTTTTTTGGTATTGACTGTTCGGAGCGAACAAGTTTATCATTAAATCAGAAAGAGATATGAACGAAAAAACACTGGAGAAAAGAACTGGCTTAAGTAGAAGGCAAATTATAATGCTTCAAAAGACAGTAATCAAGAGAAAAAACAAAATAGTTGTAGGAATTAGTTACGATTATTCCATTGAAGAGGTTGAAGAATTCGTGCTAGCAAAGATGTTTAAGGATTGTGGATATACATATTCAGAAATAAATAAACTTATGGCTGAATATAATAAAGGCAATAAAATTGAGGTTGTAGATAAAGCAATTACAAATTTGGAAGCAAAGGCTAAAGAGCTGAATCTTAAACTAAATAATATTTATTAATTTAGAAAAAAATTAAAAAAAGAATGATTAGTGTGATATAGCATAATGCTATTCATATAAAAAAAGTGGAGGAAAAAAATGAAAAAAATAAATTATTTGCAGGTGTATTATTTTTTTGGTTGGTGTACTGTTTTTTTAACTTCGTGTGATTTTTTTAGATGAAGGTACAAGTGGTGATGGCATAACGGCTAATGCCAGAAACTTTAGTGATGATTATTCGAAATCTTCGCCATCAGCTAAGAGAAAGATGAAATATGAGGTTGGTAAAGCGAATGTTGATTCTTGGACAAATAGCATTGGCACAACTTGGATAAAGTTTTCGGTTCCAGTAACAAATACAGGAAATGTTGATATTTATCTTGAAAATATGGCTGTTGATATTGAATCATCGACAGGTACTCTATTAACAACAAATTCAATGGTGAATGCTTATCCTGATTATATAAAGCCAGGTGAAACAGCATATTATTATGATGAGACAATGGTTGATTTTGACACAAATGGAATTAGAGTAATTCCACATGTTGATGTTCATAAATCTTCTAATGAGGTAATAAGATATGACATAAGTGATGTTTCAATTACTGATGATAAGTATAATGGAATTAAGATTATTGGTAGAGTTGAAAATTAAAAACAGCGAAAAAAAGGCACATTAGTATATGTCTCAGCTAATTTATTTGATACAAATGGTAATCTAATATGTAATTGTTTTACAATATTAGATAACGATTTGCCTGCGGGAGATAAAGTTGGCTTTACCTGCATGCCATTTGCGTTTGATAATATTTCTTCATATGATATTGCTAGGTATGAAATATATGCTTATCCAACCCAATTTAATATTGATTTTTGGATTCTAAAGAATTTATTCCAGGGGAAACCCTTGGAATTTTTTTCTTGCCTGTTGGGTATATTTTTTTCTATGCGTAATATTGTAAAACGTATAAAAAATTGGTATAATAAATTAATACGAGGTGAGATAATGTGAAAAAAATATTGATTGCAATTTTTGCCTTTGTGGGTAGTGCTATTGTTTTCTATTTTTTTATTTAGTTCACCGCTAGTTCTAAGTGGAAAGCAAATTGCTTTTTTTTAGTTAGTGCTTGCCTACTTTTTAGTGCTTGGCGTTGTATTTTTTTGATTTTATTTTTTTCTTTAGAAAAAAATCTCCAAAAAAATTAAATGGCTTGAAAGTAGACTTGATGTATGGAACAATATTTCTTATCATGTTAACCAGGCTGGTGATGAGGTTTTTTTAATGAATTACCAATTGGTATTGTTGTTTATGATGATAAATATGAAATAAAATGGGCTAATAATTATGCTAAAAGCATATTTCAAAGTCATCTAGTTGATTCGTCTGTTGAGGTTATTAATCCAGGACTTATAAATATAATTTCTAGTGGTGAAGCAAAAATTCACTATTGAAACCTCAGGACACTTTTTATGATGTTACTCATAATGCAGCTAATAATTTGCTTTATTTCTTCGATGAAACTAAGCGTGAGGAAATAAGCTTAAGATATCGTAATCGTGTTTCAGCAATGGGAATAATTGTTATTGATAATCTTGATGAAACCTTAAAAAAGTTTGATATGCAGGAAAAGAATAACATTAGAGGTCAGTATCTTGGAGAAATTTCCGATTGGGTTTCTTTGTTTGGTGCTTATTTACAAACTATTTCTGAGGATCGTTTAGTTGTAATGATGGATAGAGAATCATTAGATAAAATGATTAAGAGTAAATTTGATATACTAAACAAGATTAGAGATATTTCTAATAAAAAAATCATGTTAAAACAACTATAAGTATTGGTATTGCTTGCTTTGATGTTGAAGCTAGTGAACTTGGTGGCCTTGCTCAAAATGCTGTTGAGCTTGCTGAAAAGCGTGGTGGTGATCAGGTTGTTGTTAATATTCAAAATGAAAAGATTCAATATTTTGGTGGTAATTCTAATGCATTAGAGAAGAACACTCTTGTTGTTGCGAGAATGCAAACTCTTGCGTTAAAGGAAATTGTTGAGGGTAGTAGTAATGTTTTAATTATGATGCATAATTTAGCTGATTGTGATGCAATTGGCTCATCTATTGCGATTTTAAGATTAGCACTATCTTCAAATAAGGATGCTAAGATTGTTTTTGATGTAAAAAAAGCTGATGTTACAGTTCAAAAAAATATGAAAAAGCTAGAAACAGAAAAATCAATTTATTTTTTTGAACATTTTATTACATATGATGAGGCTTTGGGTAGCATTAAGCCAACAACATCATTAGTTGTTTGTGATACGCAATCACCAACAATTGCGATGTTCCCAGATTTGATAGATAAGGTGCCTACTTTAGCAATAATTGATCATCATAGAAGCGGTGATGTAGGTTATACTAATACCTCTATGGCTTATATTGAAACATATGTTTCTTCAACAGTAGAGCTTGTTAGTGAAATGTTTATGTTTTATAATCAAAATATTATTGTGACACCTTTTGAGGCTTCTATAATGCTTGCAGGAATTGTTGTTGATACTTCTAATTTTACATTTAGAACCGGAAGTAGAACCTTTGAAGCGGCTTCAACATTAAAAAGCTTTGGTGCGGATATGCTTGTTGTTCGCTCTTTATTAAGAGATAATATTGAGGTAGAGCAAGAAATTGCAAGTGCACTAATGAATGCTCAAATTATTTTGAAGAAGTTTGCTATTGTTTCTATTCCAAAAGATAGACCTGTAACTGATAGAACACTTTTAGCAAAGGTTTCTGATAAGCTTTTGACAATTGATGGAGTTATGGCTGCATTTACGATTGGTTTTATTGCTAATGAGAATGTAGTTGGTATTTCAGCTAGATGTCTTGATGGCTTTAATGTTCAAATTATTATGGAAGAAATGGGTGGTGGTGGCCATTTAAATAGTGCTGCCTGCCAATTAAAGGATATTACAATAGAAGAAGCTAAAAAGTGAGCTTATTTCTATTTTAGAAAGAGATTATGTAGAAGATGGTGAAGAAAAAAGTGAAAGTTATTTTATTAGAGGATGTTAAAGGAAAAAGTTAAAAAAAGGATGATATTATTGATGTAGCAAATGGCTATGCAAATTATCTTATTACTAATAAGCTTGCTGTAATTTCTAATGAAGCTAATTTGAAGGCTTTAAAGGAAGCACAGGAGCAAGAAAGAATTGATGCTGAAAAATCATCATAAATTCCTTTGAAACGATAAAAAAAGGATATTGATGGTAAAACTATTAATATTTATATTAAGATGGGTGCTAATGGTAAAGCATTTGGTTATATTACTACAAAGCAGGTTTCTGATGAATTTGAAGCTCAAACAGGAATTCATCTTGATAAGAGAAAAAAATCGAATTACCTGCAGATATTAATTCTGTAGGAATATATACTGCAAATGTTCAATTAGATAAAGATATCGTTGCCCAATTTGCAATAAACGTTATTGAAAAATAGGAGTAGGCTATGAATGAAATTCCTAAAAACCTAGAGGCTGAACAGGCAATTTTAGGTGCGATTTTAATTGATGAAAAGTTAATTGTTAATGCCAGTGATGCACTTAAGGAGGACGATTTTTATGATCCTAAAAATCGTATTATTTTTAGAGCGATGATTGGCCTTATGCAAATGGATTCCCATATTGATATAACAACAATTTCAGCGTGGCTAAACACTAATAATTTATATAATGAGGCTGGAGGATTAGAATATCTTTCATCATTATATGATTCAACCTATTCAACGCTTAATATAGATACCTATATAGGCTTAGTTTCTAATGCCTCATTAAAAAAAGAAATACTATTAATTCTTTAAATGAACTAGCTCAAAAGGGCTATGATGGTAAGGTTTCAGCTTTTGATTTTATTGAAAATATAGAACGTGTTGTTTTTTTGAATTAAGCTCTAGACGTAAGGTCGGCGATTTCCAAAAATATAATAAATTTAAGTAACACAGTACTTGATAATATTAATATTCGTCACAATATGACTGGCGACATTACTGGACTTGACACAGGATTTTATAGCTTAAATCATTTAACAAATGGCTTTCAGCCAGGAGCACTTATTATTTTAGCAGCCCGTCCCGCAATGGGTAAATCAGCAATGGCTTTGAATTTAGCCTACAATGTTGCTAAAAATAATAAAAATGGTACTGCTGGTGTTGCTATATTTTCATTGGAAATGACAAGTGAGCAGCTAGTAGAAAGAATGCTTTCATCTGTATCAGAGGTACCACTTGGTAATATAGTTACTGGTAAATTTGATATTGATGCTGGATATAATATAAAAGCAAATTCAGCGTGCGGCTGATAATTTAAAAAAATACAATCTATATTTTGATGATACAGCTTCGATTACTGTATCAAATATGCGAGCTAAATGTCGTAAGCTTGCTGCTGAAGGAAAACTTGATTTTATTGTTGTTGATTATCTACAATTAATTACGGATGATAGTGGAAGAAGAAGCACCCAAGAGGAGGTTGCAAGAATTTCCCGTGGATTAAAGCTAATGGCTAAGGAATTAAATGTCCCAGTTTTAGCTTTGTCTCAATTGTCACGTAGTGTAGAACAAAGAAAAGATGGCAATGGTGCAGCATCTAAAAAGCCACAGTTATCAGATTTAAGAGATTCTGGAAGTATTGAGCAGGATGCCGACATTGTTATGTTTTTATATCGTGAGGACTATTACAATAAGGATTCACCAAGAGTTGGTGAGGCTGATTTAATAGTTGCTAAAAACCGTCAGGGTGCTGTAAGTAGTGGTTTACCATTTAATTTTAGAGGCGAATTAGTTAAATTTACCCCTATAACAAGACAGCAAACTAACAATAATGAATAAAATTTAATAGAGGAGCATTTAATAATGTATGTTGAACGTTTAAAGGCTATGGAGAAACGATATGAGGAAATAAATGAACTCATGCAAGATCCTAGCATTGTAACTGATGTAAAAAAATTAACTGGACTTGCTAAGGAGCAGCGCTCTTTAGAAAAAGCCAGTAATGCTATTTAGAGAATATACAAAGCTTGAAAAATGGCATTGATGATTTAAAAGAAATGAAGAAAGATCCTGAAATGCAGGAAATGGCTGCAATTGAGCTTGAGGAAAATTTAGCTAGAATGGATAAAATTGAAGAAGAAATTAAGATTTTATTATTACCAAAGGACCCTAACGATGATAAGAATGTTATTGTTGAAATAAGAGGTGCTGTTGGTGGTGATGAGGCTAATATTTTTGCAGGTGACCTATATCGTATGTATACTAAGTATGCTGAGGCTCAAGGCTGGAAGGTAGAGGTTATGGATATGGTACCATCAGAAATGGGTGGCTATTCACTTGTAAGCTTTATGCTTAGTGGTGATAGTGTTTATTCATATATGAAATATGAATCTGGTGGACATCGTGTTCAAAGAGTTCCAGAGACTGAATCACAAGGTAGAATCCATACCTCAATTGCAACTGTTTTAGTTATGCCTGAGGCTTCAGAGATTGATTTTGATCTTGATATGAATGATATTAGAGTGGATACATTTTGTTCATCAGGACCTGGTGGCCAGGGTGTAAATACTACATATTCAGCTGTTCGTGTAACTCATATTCCAACAGGTATGTATGTTGCTTGTCAAATTCATAGATCGCAGCATGAAAATAAGGCTGCTGCATTAGCCTTATTGAAGACAAGAATTTATGATCAAATGGTTAGAGAAAAGGAAGAAAAAGAGGGCGCTACTCGCCAGTCATTAATTGGTCATGGTGAACGAAGCGAAAAAATTAGAACTTATAACTATCCTCAAAATCGTTGTACTGACCATCGTATTGGTTTTACTATTAATCGTTTAGATGCAATAATGGATGGCAGAATTGACTTGGTTATTAATCAATTAATTGAAGAGGACCAAAGAAGGAAGCTTTCAGCTGAAGAGAATGTAAAGCTATAAAATATTACAACATTGTGTCTATTTTGACATAATGTTGTTTATTTTTTTGTTTTTGAATTTTTTTTACTGCTAATTGCAAAAAAATGCCGAATTTTAAATATAACAAAAATTATGCTAATAGATATGATTAGGCTAAAATTTTACTTTTTTTAGCCATGCTAAACAAAGGAAAAAGACAAAATATGAAAATAAAGGACCTATTAAAAAAATCTAAAGAACAAATTAACGAGCGTGGACTTGAAGAGGGAGCAGCCTTTATCCTTCTAGGATATGCTTGTAATTTAAAAAAAGTAATGAATTATTTAATTCCTTAGATAAAGATGTAAAGGATGATGAATTTCAAAAATTTTAATAAGCTATTGGATTTATATTTGAATCATAATAAGCCTGTTCAATATTTAACCCATAATGCCTGCTTTTATGGCTATGATTTTTATGTTGATGAAAATGTATTAATACCACGCTTTGAAACTGAGGAGCTTGTTGAAAATATTTTATATCGCTATGATAAGTATTTTAAAGGTCAAATGGTAGATGTATGTGATGTTGCCTGTGGTAGTGGTTGTATTGGTATTACGCTAAAGAAGGAAGAACCAAATATGCAGGTTGTTGCTACAGATATTAGCTTTGAAGCTTTAGATATTGCTAAAAGAAATGCTTTAAATTTAAATGCTGATGTTTTGTTTTTACAAGGAGATATGCTAACACCATTACAAGGAAAAAAATTTGATATTTTTGTATCAAATCCACCATACATTCCAGATGATGAGATTGTAATGCCACTAGTACTGGAAAATGAACCTAAATTGGCACTTTTTGGTGGAAGTGATGGCTTAAAATTTTATCGCATTATCTTTAATGGTGTTAAGAATATAATTAAAAACAAAGCTATGCTATGCTTTGAACACGGCTATGATAAAAAAGAAGAAATGCTTGCATTAGCTAAAGCCTATTTTCCAGCAGCTAAATGTGAGGTTATTAAGGATTTAGAGGGTAAGGATAGAATGCTATTTGTTTATATTGGAGATGACTTTGATGAATAAATTACTTATTTTTTTCCAACTGATACAGTATATGGAATTGGTTGTTTCTATATATGATAGAGATTCTCAAATGAAAATATATAAAATTAAAAAAATCGTCCTTTAGATAAGCCACTTGCAGTTTTATGCTCATCAATTGAACAAATTGAAGAGATTGCTTATTTAAATGATGAAGCAAGAAAACTTATAAAAAGCATTTTTTTGCCTGGACCATTTACTATAATTTTAAAGGCTAAAGAAAATATTTGTGATATTGTTGGCTTTGATACTGTTGGTGTTAGAATACCCAATTCTACGCTTGCTTTAAAGATTTTAAATGAAATTGGACCAATGACTACTACATCAGTAAATGATTCAGGATCAGTCGCTTTAAATGATTATGAGACTATTTATAGTAAATATAAGGACTTAGTTGATGAAATATATAAGCCATGTGGTGAATCATCTAATTTAGCTTCAACAGTTGTAAAAATTGAAAAATGATGATGTTAAAATTTTTACGTGAAGGTGCAATTAAGCTTTCAGATATTAAAGAAATTTTAAATAAATAAGTATAAGATAACCCCTTTTTGCTAATAATGATAATAGAAGGGGTTTTTTTATGAAGAAAAAAAGATAATATGTTTTATTTTTTTGCTGTTATCCTCCTTCTTTTTTTATAATGAATAATTTATTTAAAAAAACAAAGAAATTAGAGTAAGAATTATTCCAAACTCTAACGATGAAGCTGATTTAGATACAAAGGAAGTAGTAAAGAAATATGTTGTTGAATATTTAAATAAACAAATTTCTACTAGCTTTGAAGAAACGTTTAAGAATATAAATAGTACCTATAAGCAGCTTGAAAAATAATATAAATGATGAGCTTGATATAAAAAAACTACGATTAGCTTTGATAAGCATATTTTATATAATAAAAACATATAATGATACTGCTATTTTAAATGAAAAGTGCTATTGCTTATATGTTGTAATAAATAAAGGTATGGGAGATAATTGGTGGGGAAGCGTATTTCCTAAATTTTTTTAGCTACCTCATCTGATGAAGAGGTTGAATACAAAAAGCTTTCTATATGAATGTTATAAAAGGATGATAGGATAATGGAATTTAATAATATTGATAGTAGTAATTATAATTTGTTGAAAATCTTTTTTTAACAAATGTGCCATCAATTAAGGAAATTGATGATGATATAATTAGTAATGCTATAATTGCACTAGATAATAATAAGATTGTTGGCTGTATTTCTTATGAGGAATATGGTTTAAAGGGATTAATAAGATATTTCATATTTAAAAAAATACTCCAAATTCAATGACTTGTGAATATTTGTTTAACAATTTAGAAGCCAAAATAATGGGAAAAAGGACTTAAGGAGATAATAGGTATTGCCTTTGATGAAATTACTAAGGATTTATTTGTAAATTTAGGGTTTAAAGAAGTTGATAATGATAGTATCTATATTGATGAAACTAAGCTAGAAAAATCAAAATTTAAAAATTCGACGTTTTTAAGTAAAAACATCTCAATTAGGTTGAAAAAAATTAAAAGATGATATAATCATTAATGAAGGAAGTAAAGGAGAAACACAATGTATAAATTAATAGATGATTATATTGATAAGCTTATTACGTCAAAAACCAGATTTACCTTTGTGGAATATTGAAGCTAAAAGAAGTGGAAAAAACCCAGTTTGGAATTATGTTGATGGTTGTATGATGACATCATTACTAGAACTTTATAAGGAAACAAAGGAACAAAAAAATATTTTGATTTTGTTAAGAAATTTGTTGATTATTATGTTTTTTTGATGATGGAACTATCAGAGGATATAATCCTGATAAGCACTCTACAGATTATATTTGTGAAAGTAGAATTTTATTTGATTTATATCAAATGACTGGTGAAGAGAAATATTCTAAGGCCATTGAATTGACCTATTCACAAATCAAAACTCAGCCAAGAAACTAAGGAAGGAAATTTCTGGCATAAGGCAATTTACCCAAATCAAGTATGGCTTGATGGATTATATATGGCTCAACCTTTTTTTATGTTCGTTATGAGACAATAAGAAATAAGATGCAAAACTATAATGATATTTTTTTAATCAAATAAAAAAATGTTAGAAAACATATGTTTGATGAAAAGAAGCACTTATATTATCATGGCTATGATAGTGAGAAAAAAATGTTTTGGGCAGATCCAAAAACAGGATTATCTAAAAACTTTTGGTTAAGAAGTATTGGTTGGTTTACTGTTGCCCTTGCTGACATATGTGATTATATGGATGAGCAAATGTATGATGAATATCATTATACTGCATCTTTACTTAAAGAGATAATAGATGGCTTATTACAATATCAGGATAAGGAAAGCAAGATGTTCTATCAGGTACCTGATCAAATAGGAAGAGATGGTAATTATCTTGAAACATCAGGAAGTGTAATGATTGCTTTTGCAGCTCTAAAGGGTGCAAGACTAGGAATATTACCTCCAAGATATAAACAAATTGGTCTTGATATTTTTAATGGTGTATGTAAAAAAATATCTATCTAATAAAGATGGTGAATTAAACCTTGGCGGTATTTGTCTTGTCGCAGGTCTAGGTCCAGATGACAATCGTAGACGAGATGGAAGCTATGAATATTATATTTCAGAGCCAGTAGTAGAAAAATGATGCTAAAGGCGTTGGTCCATTTATTATGGCTTATACTGAGGTTAAAAAGAACTCTATAAAGAGGTGATGAAAATTCACTTCTTTTTAATTTTCTACTTGCAATATTAATTGGTTTGTAGTATAATACTATTCGGCTACAAAAAAGGCCGAATTTCAACAAAAAATAAAAGTTGAAAAATGTAGAAATAATGCTTGACTTAATGGTTCAAATGTTATATAATACTACTCGGCTGCAAAAGATAAGCCAAATTTCAACCGAATAAAAAAAGTTGAAAAAAATAAAAAAATAATGCTTGACTTAATAGTTGAAATAATGTATAATATTATTCGGCTTTAGAAAAAGCCAAGGATTAAAAATTTGATCTTTGAAAACTAAAGAATGACAAACGCAAACGAAAAAAACAATTAATTTCTTAAGATAAGAAATGAGCAAAAAGGAAACGAAAGTTTCATAAAATAAAAAAATTTTATGGAGAGTTTGATCCTGGCTCAGGATGAACGCTGGCGGCGTGCCTAATACATGCAAGTCGAACGGGAGTGCTTGCACTCCAGTGGCGAACGGGTGAGTAACACGTAGGTAACCCACCAAACAGACGAGGATAGCTTTTGGAAACGAAAGGTAAAACTGGATAGGACATCACAAATCGCATGATAAGATGTTTAAAGAAGCAATTTACTGTTAGAGGGAGCCTGCGGCGCATTAGCTAGTTGGTGAGATAAAAAGCCCACCAAGGCGATGATGCGTAGCCGGACTGAGAGGTTGACCGGCCACAATGGGACTGAGAAACGGCCCATACTCCTACGGGAGGCAGCAGTAGGGAATTTTTCGGCAATGGACGAAAGTCTGACCGAGCAACGCCGCGTGAACGAAGAAGTATTTCGGTATGTAAAGTTCTTTTTATCAGGGACGAAAAAAACAAATTGACTGTACCTGATGAATAAGCGCCGGCTAATTACGTGCCAGCAGCCGCGGTAACACGTAGGGAGCGAGCGTTATCCGGAATTATTGGGCGTAAAGGGTGCGTAGACGGCTTTAGAAGTCCGTGGTTAAAAATCAAAGCTCAACTTTGTGACGCTACGGAAACTCTAAGGATAGAGTGTGAAAGAGGCAAGTGGAACTTCATGTGTAGCGGTAAAATGCGTAAATATATGAAAGAACACCAGTGGCGAAGGCGGCTTGCTAGGTCACAACTGACGTTGAGGCACGAAAGCGTGGGGAGCAAACAGGATCAGATACCCTGGTAGTCCACGCCCTAAACGATGAATGCTAAGTGTTACCGCAAGGTAGCGCTGAAGTTAACACATTAAGCATTCCGCCTGAGTAGTACGTACGCAAGTATGAAACTTAAAGGAATTGACGGGAGCCCGCACAAGCGGTGGAGCATGTTGTTTAAATCGAGGATACGCGAAGAACCCTACCAGGTCTTGACATCTGAAGCAAAGCTATAGAGATATAGTGGAGGTTAGCTTCAAGACAGGTGGTGCATGGTTGTCGTCAGCTCGTGTCGTGAGATGTTGGGTTAAGTCCCGCAACGAGCGCAACCCTTATTTCTAGTTACCATCATTAAGTTGGGGACTCTAGAGAGACTGCCAGTGACAAATTGGAGGAAGGTGGGGATGACGTCAAATCATCATGCCCCTTATGACCTGGGCTACAAACGTGCTACAATGGCTGAAACAAAGAGAAGCGAAGCCGCGAGGCAGAGCAAACCTCAAAAAAGCAGTCTCAGTTCGGATTGAAGTCTGCAACTCGACTTCATGAAGTTGGAATCGCTAGTAATCGCGAATCAGAATGTCGCGGTGAATACGTTCTCGGGCTTTGTACACACCGCCCGTCAAACCATGAGAGTTTGTAATACCCGAAGCCGGTGGCCTAACCGCAAGGGAGGAGCCGTCTAAGGTAGGACAGATGATTGGGGTTAAGTCGTAACAAGGTATCCCTACGAGAACGTGGGGATGGATCACCTCCTTTCTAAGGAGAAAAAAACAGTTTGTGATTCTTTAGTTTTGAAAGACCAAGTAGTCTTTCAAAAAGAGATCTTTGAAAAAGTAGATAAAAAAATTTAGTCGAAGAATAAAAAAAGGTTAAGGAAAAAAAGGGCGCACAGTGGATGCCTAGGCACATGAAGGCGAAGAAGGACGCGACGAACGGCGAAACGCTACGGGGAGCTGTAAGTAAGCAACGATCCGTAGGAATCTGAATGTGGGAACACACTTGAGTAATGTCAAGTACATCGAAAGATGGGCGAAACCTTCCGAATTGAAATATCTTAGTAGGAAGAGGAAAAAGAAAGCAAAAAGCGATTCCGAAAGTAGTGACGAGCGAAATTGGAGGAACCTAAGTCAGCGACGTGGCAATAAGGAATAGATGAATGAGTTTGGGAAACTCAACCGAAGAAGGTGAAAGTCCTGTAATCGAAATAAATTAAAGCCTAGCTGGAACGAGTAAGGCGGGACACGAGAAATCCCTGTTTGAAAAAGAATGAGGACCACCTCATAAGGTTAAATACTAGCATGTGACCGATAGTGAACCAGTACCGTGAGGGAAAGGTGAAAAAGAACCCCGGGAGGGAGTGAAATAGAACCTGAAACTGTGTGCTTACAAGTAGTCAGAGCGCGTTAAAGCGTGATGGCGTGCCTTTTGTAGAATGAACCGGCGAGTTACGATAACTAGCGAGGTTAAGCAGAAAAGATGCGGAGCCGAAGCGAAAGCGAGTCTGAAAAGGGCAAGAAGTTAGTTGTTGTAGACCCGAAACCCGGCGAGCTAGCCATGAGCAGGATGAAGCGGAAGTAAAAATTTCGTGGAGGTCCGAACTATAGCCTGTTGAAAAGGGCCTGGATGACTTGTGGCTAGGGGTGAAATTCCAATCGAGCTGGGAGATAGCTGGTTCTCCCCGAAATAGCTTTAGGGCTAGCGTTGATGAAGAGTTTTATGAAGGTAGAGCACCAAATGGTAGATGGTCCCACCTCGGGATACTGATACCAATTGAACTCCGAATGTTATAAAACACGATCAGCAGTCAGACTTGTGGGCGAGAAAGTTCATGGTCAAAAGGAGAAGAGTCCAGACCGCCAGATAAGGTCCCAAAATTAGTGCTAAGTGGAGAAGGATGTAGAGATGCATAGACAACTAGGAGGTTGGCTCAGAAGCAGCCATCCTTAAAAGAGTGCGTAATAGCTCACTAGTCGAGTGACTCTGCGCCGAAAATGTACCGGGGCTAAGCACTATACCGAAGCTGCGGAATAATGGTAAAACTATTATTGGTAGGGGGAGCGTTTCTATACGAGATGAAGGTATACCGGAAGGAGTGCTGGATTGTATAGAAGTGAGAATGCCGGTGTAAGTAACGAAAAAGATTGGTGAGAATCCAATCCGTCAAAAAAACCCAAGGTTTCCAGGGGAAGGTTCGTCCGCCCTGGGTAAGTCGGGACCTAAGGAGAGGCCGAAAGGCGTATCTGATGGACATCCTGCGTAGAATCAGGAACCAGTCAATAAACTGAAGGAGGGACGAAGGAGGCTAAGCTACCGCTTTCTAGTGGATTAAGCGAAAAAGTACCAAGGATAGTAGATAGGCAAATCCGTCTACGACAAAGTAGGTATATAAAAAGTTAGTATGATGTCAAACTTCCAAGAAAAAGCTTCTAAAGATATTTATTGATTGCCCGTACCGTAAACCGACACAGGTGGGTAGGAAGAGAATTCTAAGACGCGCGAGAAAAACCCTTGTTAAGGAAACTCGGCAAATTGACCCCGTAAGTTAGCGAGAAGGGGGACTCATAGAGATATGAGTCGCAGAGAATAGGCCCAAGCAACTGTTTAACAAAAACACAGGTTTGTGCAAAACCGAAAGGTGAAGTATACGAGCTGACGCCTGCCCGGTGCTGGAAGGTTAAGAGGAGATGTTAGAGCAATCGAAGCATCGAATTGAAGCCCCAGTAAACGGCGGCCGTAACTATAACGGTCCTAAGGTAGCGAAATTCCTTGTCAGGTAAGTTCTGACCCGCACGAAAGGCGTAATGTCTTTGGGCACTGTCTCAACAAGGGGCTCGGTGAAATCAAATTACCGGTGAAAATGCCGGTTACCCGCGACTAGACGGAAAGACCCCATAGAGCTTTACTGTAGCTTGATATTGATACTTGGTATGTGATGCACAGGATAGGTGGGAGACGAAGAAACTAGTACTTCGGTATTGGTGGAGTCGCCGTTGGGATACCACCCTTTGCATACTGAGCGTCTAACTAATGTTAGTGGATAACAAAGGACAGTGTCTGGTGGGCAGTTTGACTGGGGCGGTCGCCTCCTAAAGAGTAACGGAGGCGCTCGAAGGTTCCCTCAGAATGGTTGGAAATCATTTGTAGAGCGTAAAGGCAGAAGGGAGCTTGACTGAAAGACAGACAAGTCGATCAGGGACGAAAGTCGGACTTAGTGATCTTGCGGTACCATGTGGAAGGGCCGTGACTTAACGGATAAAAGCTACCTTGGGGATAACAGGCTGATCACGCCCAAGCGTTCACAGCGACGGCGTGGTTTGGCACCTCGATGTCGGCTCGTCGCATCCTGGAGGTGGAGAAGCTTCCAAGGGTTGGGCTGTTCGCCCATTAAAGCGGCACGCGAGCTGGGTTCAAAACGTCGTGAGACAGTTTGGTCCCTATCTATCGTGGGCGTTGGAAATTTGAAGAGAGCTGTCCTTAGTACGAGAGGACCGGGATGGACGTACCGCTGGTGCACCAGTTGGCCTGCCAGGGCCACAGCTGGGTAGCTAAGTACGGAAAGGATAAACGCTGAAAGCATCTAAGCGCGAAGCCTCCTCTAAGATGAGATTTCCCAAATAGTAAGTTCCCTTATAGACGATAAGGTTGATAGGCTGGGTGTGGAAGCGTGGTGACATGTGGAGCTGACCAGTACTAATAGAAACGAGGACTTAACCTTAAATAATTCGATATAAATTTTTTTATCTAGTTTTGAAAGAAAAAAATCTGGTGATGATGGCAAAGTGGACACACCTGTTCCCATCCCGAACACAGAAGTTAAGCACTTTCACGCCGATGGTAGTACTATGTGCAAGAGTAGGTAGTTGCCAGATTTTCTCTTTTTATATAATAAAATGACCTATTACTTATGTAATAGATTTTTTTAGGTAAATAACAATATTAACTAGATTATTTTAATAATATAGTGTATAATATACACATATGGAGGTTTAGCTCAGTTGGGAGAGCATCTGCCTTACAAGCAGAGGGTCAGCGGTTCGAGCCCGTTAACCTCCACCATTTATTTTGCCGAAATAGCTCAATTGGTAGAGCAACTGACTTGTAATCAGTAGGTTGAGGGTTCGATTCCTTTTTTTCGGCACCATTTGACTTTATTCGATATCAAAAGATATCGATTTTTTTATTGTGTCCCTTTTTTTGTACAAATTATATTTATAATAATAATTGTAAAAGAAAGGAGATGAATTCTTATGATTTCAACAGCTATTCCAAAGGGAAATTATGTTTATGTCTATGATGAGCGTAATCGTCTTATTGGAACTTTTTCAGGTGAATTATATGGTTATACCTCTACTACCTGTTCAGTTAAAAAGAGGTAACTATATATATACCTATGATGAAAAATAGACATTTAGTTTCAACAAAAAGAATTTAAATACGAAGGAATAATTATGGCTAAATTTTTCTTATTCTATGTCTCAACGTGAAGCAATTTTATCTATTAAAAAGGCAATTGTTGGACAAATTGGTATCTTAAAGGATAAAAGCGATAAGTTAGTACTTGGCGCACCATTTATGAAGGTATATGTTTCATTTAATGATGGCGTTTGTAAGACAAAGTCTAATTTATTTGGTAAATCACTTATAGGAACCATAAATAGTAAAATTGAATTAATTGATGGTTTTAAAAAAATGTTAATAATTAATGAGTTTGTATCATAGTTAATATTGCATTTTAAAAAAATGAGACAATAAGCTAATTTAATTGTTAGTTTTATTGTCTTTTTATGCATATGCAAACAAAATAGTTGCAATAAAAAAATCAAAAAGTTATATAATTTAAATGAGGTGTTTTTAATTGGAGTTTGTTGTTAAAAAAATTTTTCTATGCTAAAGCCAAATGAATTATATGAAATTTTAAAGGCTAGATCAGAAGTGTTTTTTTACTTGAACAGCATATTGTTTGTCAGGATATGGATAATATTGATTATAATGCTACACATATGTTTTTTTATGGGAAGATAATAAAGTAGTCGCTTATTTAAGAGTATTTAAAATTGATGGTAATAATTTAAAAATAGGTAGAGTATTATCTATTAGACATAATGAAGGTCTTGGTAGGATTTTAATGGAGACTAGCCTTAATTACATAAAAAAACATTTTTAATAAAATTAATAATATATATGTTGATGCACAGGTTCAAGCAATTGGCTTTTTATCAAAAAAATTTGGTTTTAAGATAATTTCTAATGAGTTTTTAGATGAAGGAATACCTCATAAAAAAATGATGCTTTAAAGCATTAATTGCCGAGATAGCACAGCTGGTAGTGCAACGCCCTCGTAACGCGTAGGTCGCAGGTTCGAACCCTGTTCTCGGCACCATAGATAAAAAAACACGGCTGTTAAGCCGTTTTTTATTTTTGTGGTGTCTTTTTGGCGTCTTTTTATCTAAAAAGTGCTATTTTAAGGCTTCTAAAGCTAGGTTTTCATCGTCCTGAAATAGATGCCAGTAGACGTTCATAGTAGTAGATGAGTCTTTATGTCCTAAACGCTTTGAAACTACTTTTATAGGTACTCCTGACCTAATTAAATGAGTTGCATGACTATGTCTAAATGCGTAAATAACAATATGAGGAAGCTTGGAAGCTTCTATATGTTTATTAAGCATTCTTCTTAAGTTAGTTTCTCGGTAAGGCTTATCAACACCAAAGATAAAATCATCTGCTTTTAAGTCCTTAGTTCTTTCATTAAGCATTTCAATAACAAAGTCAGGCATTAAAACTTTTCTAATTGATCCCTTGTTCTTTGGTGGCAAAAATAGTATCAACACAAGATACAACCTTTGAATCTATAGTTTTACAAACATTTAGATAATTACCTATGATATCTTTCTTCTGTAAGCATCTAAATTCATTTGGTCGCATTCCTGAATAGAAGAGTGCCATAAAATAATCGTGATAGTCCTTTTCAATTTGTGCGCTTAAATCAAAGCTATCTAAAAATCTTTTAACCTGGTCTATGTTCCATACGGCTCTTTCATTTGCTACTTTCTGAATTTTTTTATTTTTATCGAATGAGTCTAAAAAGACTTGCATCAACAATATAATTTTTTTCTTTATTCCATATTCGATAAGTACTTTGAATAATTTAATGATACCATTAGTGAATTTTTTTCAGACATATTCTTGCTAGCTAAATTAAGGCGCCATTCATCAATAGAAGATGGTGTAAGCTTAATTAGCATAGTATTACCAAAGCAAGGACTAATATGATTTTTTTATAATTGAATGACTTATATTTGATAGTTGTTATTTTATTCTTTGTAGTTAAATAATTAATATAGGTTTCAAACAACTGATCAAGTGTCATATCATTGCATAAAAATATTAACATCTAATGATTTAAGACATTCATATTCAGCGGCTATAGCTTCGTTCTTTGTTCTAAAGCCTCGACCTTTTCTTTCTGACTTGATTACCATTAATAACCTTTTTAAATTCATAATACCAGGTATTACGTTCTTTATCCTTATGTACTGGCATATTAATCCTCCTTAAAAATATTCAGGATGTTCCTTGAATAATAGGAGGGCTTTTTTTATAAATGCAGCTGTTCCTATTTCTTGCTTTACTTGCTCGGCTACCTCACCAAACTCATCTTTATTGATTTTAGCATCAAATCTTATAAGCTTTTCTTTAGCCCACTTCATTTCATTATCATAATTACGTGCCATTTTGTTCACTCCTTTCAACTTGAATTTTATTTTTAATGATGATATAATAAAGAAGAGGCCCCCTCTCCCAAATAGGGCCTGAAGTCTTAGCTTCTCTTGTTGGTATTCTTGATTAAGTCTCGGGTTAACTTAACAATTTCAAGAATAATTTGAAGTTTTAAGACTTCTTTTTTTATTGTTATTATCCATCATTCTTACCTCCTTACACATATATTATATCATACTAACGTTAGTATGTCAATAGATATATGCAAAAAAGATAAATATTTTTTATTAAATTAAGCATAAGAAGTATTCTTTTGATACTCCAAATAGTTCACAATTTCTTTTAACAATATCATCAGGAATAATAATTGACTCGTTTAGGATGCCTCTTGCTGTATCCATAGATACGCCTATTCTAAAAAGCATACTCTTCGATAAATTCGATATTGTTTTTTTAAACATAATAATAAAGCTCTATTTTTTTCATTTTTAATATTTCCTTTCTATCTCCCTTAGTGGAGATTTTTTATTTTAATAGATTCTTTCTTTTTATATAATCAAATATAGTATTTAATTCATCTTCACATAGATCCATTGCTTCAGCAATTTGCCAGGGCTCAAGCTCTAATTTAATTAAATCTATAATATTTTTCTAGGCTGATAAAAATGCGTACAGTAATAATTGTGAGCTTTAGTTTCTATTCTTTTATTATAGTTTTTTTACCAAGCTCATTGTAACTGGAGGTGTAAAAATGAGATAGTTCATGGCCGAGTAAAAAAAGGCCTTTCAAGAGAAGTAGTAGCATCATCAATAAAAAAATACCTACTTCATTATTTAATTTAATAATACACGCCTTAAAAGCAACTTATATTATAGTAGTAAATGCAAATGCCTTGATCATAGGCTTGCTGTTCTAATAATTCTAATTTTGTCAAAGTTATCAATCTCCCTTTGACTATATTATAATCATTATATTGACATTATTTATGTCAATTATTTATTTTTTTATTTATCATTGTTTTAGCTAAATTAATAATTGCTTCCTTTTGTTCATCTGTTAAGTCTTTTTCAAGGCCATATAATGCAAATTTAGGAGTAGAAGGAACAACCTCTATTGGTTGTCTATCATCTGATAAACCTAGTAAATAATCGGTTGACACGTTGAAGTATTTAGAGAAAATAGCTAGTGTGTCAGATGTTAAATTTCTTTCTCCACGCTCTAGCATTGCTATATTTGAGTATGAAATGTTTAATTCCTCTGATAATTCTCTAAGTGTTAGTCCTTTTTCAAGGCGTAGTTTTCTAATTCTATTAGTTGCTTTTGGTTGCTTGTTAGTTAACAAATAGTCAACCGATACATCAAAGAATTTGGCTATTTTTTCGACGATTTCAGCCTTTGGAGAATGTAATCCGTTAATATTTCTAGATAAAGTTGCTTGAGTAGTTCCTACATAGTCAGCTAATTCTTGTTGAGTTGTGTTATGTTCTTGCATTAATAAATTAACTTTTTCTTTAAATGTCATATTCTCGTTATTTGTTCTTTTTGTTATTGACCATTATCTTGGCCATATCAAGAAGAACTTTTTTTCTCCTCATCAGTTAAGTCATTTTCTAATCCGTACATAGCAAACTTTGGAGTGTTTGCTTTAGCTACATTTCTCTCATCTGATTTACCAAGCATATAATCGGCTGAAACATTAAAGAAATTGCATAATATTTCCAAGTTAGCTTGAGTAAATGGACGTGTCTCATTCTCCATATAAGAAATTGAGGAATATGAAATATTAGTTAGTTCTCCAAGTTCTCTAGTTGTTAGTCTTTTTTTCTTTCCTTAATTCTCTTAATCTATTCATTCTAATCATCCTTTCGTTGCTTATATTTTAACACAAATTGACAAAATGTTAATAAATGTTGTCAAAATGTTGCTAAAAGTGTTGACATTGTTATCAAATCGTGGTAATATTCTATTGAAGTTATCAAAATGATGATTGAATATTTAAAATGTTAACTATTAAATAACAAGGAGCTGATTGAGGTGAGAATATGTAAGAATATCGTGTTGTTTATATTGCTAACAATTGTTAGCTTAGCAATATTATCGTTAGTTGTGTTAATTATTTATAAAATTTAGGAGGAAGAAAAAAATGAAAAAAATTAAACTAACAGCGGATAAGTATTGTGATTTATCAGCTGAAATCACAACAAAGTTTAGTGAGAAAAAGGTCAGCTTTAAGAACACTATTTCCTTTAGTTTTTTTGCAGCGTTGGCTGATAAGCTATTTGGTGGTTATGATGAAACAAAAGAAATAGTTTCTAAAAGGAAAAAGGATTATCACAAAATAGCAATTGATACTGCTACTGACTTAGCTATGGGTAATCCTGAAATGGGATTAGTTATTACTTTAGCTTTTGTTGCATTAGCAAAGAAGTTATTCCAGGCTGATGGTATTGAAGAGGAAGAGCCAGAAAAGAAGATTACGTTGACTGAATTCTTCAAAAGTGAGGAGAAGTTAGCTATTCATTGTAAATCACCTGATGAGGCTGAGGTCTTATTAGCAGCATTTGCTAAAGTGGGTAAGAGATGGGATAAGGATGATTGTTGTCTAAATACGGATTATAGCAAGTATCTAGAAGAGACTTGCTATTCAAATAAGGGTACATTTGCTTCACTATCATTTTACAAAGAATTTGAGGAAGTCAAAGTATTTGAGTTTGATGAGGTAGACTTAGATGCTTAAAATTGAAGGCATTCAAATGAATAAGCTAACTGCTGATGGCTGGTGTGGTCATTATATTATCGATATGGATCATTCAAAAGTCTACATTGGAATTAGCTGTGATTCAGAAAATGAATGTAATGAAGTTTATAAGCAATTCCTTATTGATTTCCAAAAGCACGATAAGGAAGCATTAGAGGGAGCACTCTATAATAGGTTCAAAGGATATTATTATATTGAAACAGACTATGATAGAAAGCCTTATTTCTTTTTTAATGGTAGCTGTTGTATAAGTTTCCTTTTATATGAATATGGAGAATATGAAGATATGCTGGAGGATTTAAATCTATGACTAAGTTAATATTTACTAAAGAAAATATTTTGGAAGCGTTCAAAAAGAAATATTTCAATCGTACAGAAAAATGATTTATATATTGATGGATTTGATGATTATTGTAGAATTATTGAAAAAAAGCTAATTTTGAATTTATTAACCACTCATTAAATTTCATTGCATATTATGAAATTTGTAATAACAACATTATTTATTTTTATTGAACCAAACACAGAAGTTAAATATGATAATGCAAAAAAATGAATTAAAAAGTTGTCGTTAGATTTAGAATTTTTTTAATTTAGCTGATCATAATTTGATATATACAATTTATACAAATATTTCCGCGATAATTGAAACAGAAACTGCTGAAATTGTTATATAAATTGAGAAGGAGTAAATAATATGGCAATGATGATTGAAGTAAAAAAAGGCAGTTATTCAACTGCAATGATGATTGACTTGAATAAGACAAGCATTAATGATTTTAAAGCATTAGTTGCTTCTTATGATAGTTTTCATATAGTTAAATATAGTAGATAATTTCTTCTTAAAAGCAAAAAGAAGATGCACATAGGCACATCTTCGATTGCTGCAATTTGTTTACCTAAAACTCCTGCAATTATTGCAAATCAGCTTTTGTGGAATATGACACCATCCACGGCAATGTGTTTTTTACTAGTCCACTCTAGGCACTTATACGTGTTCGCTACAAGCTTCAGTTATATCTAAATATAGTATTTAATTGATAACCGGTATTACAAGTCAACACAATATTTATTAACGATATATCTAGCTTCCCTGATTTACAATAATGAACAGCCCCTATGAACTGTTCTTCTTAGGAGAATAAATACTTTTCCTGTCGCATTCAGGATAAAAAAGAATGAAAGGGTAGCACATTTATATTAAATAGGAACGTACTTTGCATCATAAGTGCTTTAATAAAAGACACGACGCATCATCCTTTCTCGCTAATTAGTATTAGCAATATTATTATACTTTAGTATTACACAAAATGCAAGAAAGAGGGATTTATATGACATTTAAGGAACTAATGAAAAACAAGGGCTTTAGTAATTATTCGCTAGCTAAGAAAATGAATAATTCATATGCTACTATTAGTCGCTGGGCTAATGGTAAAAATGAGCCTAGCTGTAGTCAATTATTAGAATTATCTAAGATACTTAATGTATCAATTAAAAAAATTTAGTTTGTATTTTTTTGCAAACAAAGGAGGTGAAGAAGATGGACGTAAATGAAAGAGTCAAGAACTACTTAAAGGACCACGGAATTAGTCAGGCTTGGCTAGCTAATAAAGTAGGCATTAGCAGAGTTAAGTTAAGCAAAAATGCTTGGTAAAAAGACTAAAATTACTGCTGAAGAAATTAAGAAAATTTCGAATGCGTTAAATACTGATGTTAATATTTTTTTAGATGAATGTTAGCAAATTGCTGAATAAAAAGCATCTAAAATTCAACATTAAAAATAACGGTAGAGGTGAAAAATAATGGAAGTAAATAAAAGTGCATTGCTTGCTAATCCGTTTTGGAACAATAGCATAATTCAAGAATATGCTGGCTGTGGAAAAACAACAGCTTCTAAAATTAGACGTGAAGCTATTCAAAAATATGGTGGAGCAGTTCCATATAATGGGCGTTTAGTTAAGCGTGATGCAGTATTAAAGGTTCTTGGAATAAGTACACAACAGGAGCTTTATTACACAGGATTATTAAAGGAGAACAAAAATGATTAAGAAGTTAAGTATTAATAACTTTAGAAATATTGAAGCTGCTGAGTATGATTTAGGTCAAACAACAATCATTAGCGGTGAAAATGGTCTTGGTAAATCAAATACACTTAATGCGTTAATGTGGTTATTAACTGATACTTTGTTAACTGATAAGTTTGGAAGTGGTGAGAATCAAATTGATTCAATTATTCCATTTGATTTTAAAAAAAAGGTAAGCATACTTCAGTTTCAATAACTCTTGATAATGGTAAGAAGTATACCAAAATTTATAAGACTGATTTTGAAAAGAATTCTGATAGAGTTAAAGGTCATCATAATGAATTTATGTTAAATGATGTAGTCGTTAAAACAAAGAATGAATTCTATGAAAAAGCTATATGCTGATTTTTAGTTTTTAAAGAAGCTTTTAAGGCACCATATGTAAATGAAGTTAATTTATTTACTGATCCCTTATATGCATTATTAAAGCTTGATAAAAGAGTCTTAAGAGACTTATTAATACATATTGGTTGCGGTGTTTCTAATGAAGAATTATACGCTCAGGGCTTTGAAGAATTAAGAGCATATGAAAGCAAGTATGATGGTAAATTCGAGACTATGCGTTTTGATTTAATGAAAGCTAATAGAGAGCTTGCTAAAGAGCAAACAATCCTAGAAGCAAAGCTAGAAGATTATGCAAACGTTGAAGAAAATGATCCATCTAAAATTAAGACTCTAAATGATAAAAAGTCTGAATTATTACTAGCAAAAATCAAAATTACAGGTTGGAAATATGACTAGTGAAATAAAAAGAACTAGAGCTTAAGATTAAAGAATTAAGTCTTGATAAACAAAAATAAGATTGCTGAAACAAAGACTAAATTTCAATCTGAACTTAACAAAATTTTAAATGAAATTGAAAGCATTAAAACAAAGAAAGCTACTGCTTTAGATGAAGTCTTAAAGAATTTAAAAAAATTGAATTATTAGATATTCAAACAAAGAAAGCTGAAGTCCAATCTAGTAAGGCTACTTATGAAGCCGAGGTTAATGGTCATACCTCTAATATCAAATATGCGATTGATAAAGCTAGAAGATTAGTTGAGGATAAGACAAGCGCTGCTATTGATTTTGAAATGGAAAAGAATAAAAAGTTCAATGACTATATTACTTGTCCTCATTGTGGCGGAGTGTTCTCCTTAATTCCTGATGCTGAAGTTAAATTTAATGATTGCAAGCTTCATAGAATTACTGAACTTGAAAAAGAAGATATGTGATTGTAAGGAAGCTGAAGCAAAGCTTAAAGAGACTTGTGAAAATGAAAAATAAGCTTAAGGCAGCGGCTTCTTTAGAAGTTAGTAAATTAAGCGCTAGGTTAAATGAATTAATTAACCTGGAAACTGAAAAAGCAAATGCAAATTGAATATACAACCAATAACTTTAAATTTGAGGATAAAACACCTGAATTAATGACTGAGGCGGAGCAAATTAAAAACAGCGATTTATTCTATATCATTTCCTGAAATTGATAGTCAAATCGAAGCTTTATCAGTCAAGAGAAGCAATTTAATAATGCAATCTAAAGAAGTAATTAATGATGAAATTGCTAAATTAGATATTCAAATTAATGAGGTTGAAGAGCAATTAAAGAGTGAATATATTATTCAATCCAAACTAGCTACTAAAAACTGAATTAGAGGGTAAGCTTGCAAGAGTAGTAGAGCAAATTAATGATAATGATTTCTTAATAGCTAAGGTTAATGATTTCATTCATAAAATGATTGAATGCATTAATACAAAGGCTTTAGAAAAGACTGGTATACATTTCGTCATGTTAGAGGAAAACTTATCTAATAGTGGTCTTACTGAGACTTGTTATGCAACTTTCGATGGTATTGAATTTGCTTTCATTAATTCCAGTCAAAAGATAGTAGAGGGCATTAAATTCATTGAGCGATTAAAAGAAATCGCATCAAATGATTTTAACGTAGAATATAACACATTGCCTATCCTTGCTGACAAACTAGAGGGAATAGATCATAAAGAAAGATTATTCAATTTAACTAAAGAACAGCTAATAGCAACTAGAGTATCAGAAGATGCCAAAATCAAAATTAATACGAAGTAGAAAGCTTAAGGGCGAGCAGTTCCTTGATTTAGGTGAGTACGCCTTATCAAATTATGGTAGATGGTATTCCTATAGATTTAAAAGAATAATGCGTCAACAAAAGAATTCAAGTGGTTATTACAGAGTTAAATTATATATCGCTGGAACACCTAAGCAAGTATTTACTCATATTAAGGTTGTTGAGTTATTCGGAGATAAAAAGGGTGAACATTTAAGGGGAGATAGGTTAATTAATCTAGGACTATCTATAGACCATATAGATGGTAATAAAAAAAGCATAATATGGTTAGTAATTTAGAGATAGTTAGTCATAGTGAAAATTGCATTAGAAGAAGTAGGAGGATGAAAGAATGCAAGAAACAAAAAATGCAGTAGCACCTGCAAAAACAACATTTCAAAGTGCGCTAAGTAAACAAACGGATGTTTATACAAATTCCATAGTTGCTACATTCCAAAATGTAGATTTAAGTTTAGATGCTTATCAAAAGACTTGCTTAGCAAATGCTATAGGTAAAAATCAATGAAGTTTTAGTAACTAGTGGTTTTAGATTTTAAAAAAATCGACCAATCAAATTTAACTACTATATTAAGTCAAATTGCAATGTTTAAATTGAATGCTGCAGCTTCACCTAGAGAATGTTATTTCATTGTAAGAAAAAGGTAAAAAAAGATACATATTCTCTTGAATTTGGAATTGAAGGAAATGGTAATGATGCGATTTTAAGAACTTATGGTGTAGGAGTTAAAGAAGTGTTAACACCTATCATCATTAGAGAGGGTGATGAATTCACTTATCCATATTTTGATGGTGAAAAGATGCAGCCATTTACTTGGAAGCCTCATTCATTTACAGCAAAGCCTATAGCCGTTGCTTATATCATCATTAAGGATGATGGAACTAAAGAATATTTAATCTCTGAACGTGAGGGCGTTGCAGTTAATTTAAGAAGTCATATCGCTAATAATTTAATGTGGGCTCCTGAAAATGTTAAAGCACCTATTTTAGAAAAAAATTCAAAAATATGACTCTTGATGAAATACTTAATGATAAGTCATTAAATGGTATCATTTCTTATCAAAGCAAAGACGAGGTTAAAAAAGTTGCTTGCATTAGTCCAGCTTGGAAGGGTGCAGCTAGGGAGGAAATGATAATTCGTAAGATGCGTAATAATTCTATTAAGAAATATCCTAAAGACTTTAAGAGTGCTTATATTGAGGCTAATTTTGAGAATACATTTGAAGATTATGACCAATACAAAAAGGACTATTTAGATGTTACTCCAGAAGAGGAAATACATAAGCTCCAAGAAGAAAAAACAGCCTCAAAGCCTGTTCAAATTGAAGAAGTAAATGAGCCTGTAGAAAAGAAAGAAGAGCCAGCACCAGTTGAGGAAGAACAACCTAAAGAAGAAGCCAACTGGATGGATCAATATATGTAAAAATGAATGTTAAATGTTTAGGAACAGGATCAGATGGTAATTGCTATATAGTTCAATCAAAGAGTGGATGTTTTATTCTAGATGCTGGCATATGTTTTAATACTATTGTTAAAAATGTAAATTTAAATAAGGTCGATTTTGGTTTTATATCGCATTGTCATAAAGACCATTCAAAATCAGCTCATAAATTGCTTGTAAGGGGCGTTGAGCTTATAGATGGTAGTTTATTCAAGGACTTTGAAAAAGTTAAATTAAAGAGCAAAGGAAAGGCTAAATATCAAATATATGCCTTTCCAATACTCCACGATGTAGCAAACTCTGGATTGATAGTTGTTGATAAGGAGTCAAAGGAAACATTACTCTATTGTACTGACTTTTCACTTTGTGAATATGACCTATCCAATTTTAAATTTACTGATATTTTAGTGGAGTGTAATTATCTCGAAAGTAATATGAATAATCTTGATAATTTTAAAATCGTAAGGCAGATAAAAAATCATATGGGGCTTAAAGGAACTATAACGTTTTTAAAAACTTTAGATTTAACAAAAGTAAAAAAACAATTCATTTAATACATATTTCTCAAACGGTAGGAGATGAAACAATAATGGCAGCTAGAATACTAAAAGCATTCGATAAAAATGTAGCAGTTTGTAAGCAGTTTGGAGGAGTTGAATACTATGGCAGAAGTTAAGTGGATTAAGATAGCTACTAATATGTTTGATAATCGTAAAATCAAGCTCATAGAGGTTATGCCTGAGGGCGACTCGATAATTGCTATTTGGTTTAAGTTGTTATGTCTTGCTGGAACGGTTAACGATAATGGTTCAGTCTATTTTACAAAGGATATTCCTTACACTGAAGAGATGCTAGCTTCAATCTTCAATAGAACTCTAACAACAGTTAGATTAGCGATAGCTACATTCAAGAAGTTTGAAATGATAGAAATCGTGGATGACTTTATCAAGGTTTCTAACTGGGAAAAAGTATCAAAATATTGATAAACTGGAGCAACTAAAATCTCAAAATAGAGAACGTCAAAAAAGATTTCAAGACAAGAAAAAAGCACTTGGAAACAATGAAAATAACGTTAGTATAACGTTAGGACTAACGCAACATAACGCTCTAGATAAAGAAGAAGATAAAGAAGTAGATATAAATAATAATATATTGTCCATTTCAGAGGATGAAAAGGGTGTTTTTGACCTTTGGAATAAGCTTAATTTTGTTCGTCATAGAGAATTAACAGAACAAATACTTTCACAAATTCGTAAATCTTTAGCAACGTATGGTAAAAATAAAATCTTTGAGGCTATGCTTAATTATTCGAAGGTATATCACGATGAGTCTTATTTCTTCAAGTACAAGTGGAGCTTGATTGAATTCTTGAAGCAAGCTAATGCAATGCCTGAATTCTTCAATGATGGTGTTAAGTATTTAAATTATTGCAATCGTAAAACTAACAAGAGTGTTAAAGAAACTGATTCCTGGGTTGATGAAAGAATTTCAAATGTAGAGTCTGATTTTAAAGAATTGTAGGAGGTCATATGTCAAAGTTATCTAAAGTATCACAAACAAAAGAAGCAAAGGCTACTTACCAGCATCCAATCATCGATATCTTACTTGAGAGGCGTTCAAAGGAAGAATTAAAGAATATTCTTCATTGCAATGAGCGAGATGCTAGAGAAATCGTAGCTATGGCAGCAATGCATTATGCAGTTATCACACATAGTAGCAAGGGCGCTGGTTATAGAAGAGCCAGGCCTATTGAGTCCTTGAGTTTAGAGGAACTTAAGTTTGAGGATGAAGAAGTCTTAAGAAGTATCAAAGAGATTAATTCTAGAATCAAATGTCTTAAAAAAAGACTAAAGCCACTGATTGCTTATCACAAGGTGGCTCAAAATAAGCTAAATAACGGCTCATAAATCGATTTTAATTTGAAAGTGATTAATTAATCGTCTTAATAATAAAAAAATGCCGTAGCGTTTAAATTTATGGGCTTAAATCAAATAATAGTGAACAAATAGGAGCGTAAAATGTATCAAAAAAATTAGAAGAAGCCATTAAAAAAAGGCCTTAAATGGCATTGATTTTTGGTAATAATGAGGTAGTTGTAAAAAAACTACCAATCTAGGTGAGGTTGAAGTTAGAGACCTTGAGGAAGTAAATAAAGACCTTAACAAAGCCTATGAGGAACTTGAAGAAACAATCAAAGAGCTTAAAGAGGCAATTAATGAAATTTTAGGAGAACAGAAATGAAAGCAAATTATATGAATTATTTTAAAGCTGGAAAGCTTTTATCAGTGGGGGTGAAAATAGAGGAATTTTCACTATTGAAACTACAAATATTACTGATGAGTTTTGTCTTGATAAAAAGGGTATGGAAACCTTGTTAAAATTCAAAGCTCCTGAGGTTAAGAAAAATGAGCACACTGTAAGTATTAAAGAGGGAAAGGTTAAGGCTGAATTAAAGATAGTTCAGGCGTTTTTACAAATCCCTGAATTAAAAGAAACTACTAAATTTAAGGTAGACGTTGACAAGCTTAAAAAGGCTGTTAAATTTGTTAATTTAGATGACAAAATAAAGAAAAATCCAGTGCTTGCTGGAGTGTCATTAAGAGGCGGCTTTATTAATGCTACTGATGGCTTATTTGCTTATCGTAGTAAGGGTGTATCTGATGAAAATATTGATATTGTTTTATCAAAGCAATTCATCGATTTATTAGCGCCATTACAAGGAGAAGTTGAAATGAGTGCTAGTCAAAATATTATAGCTTGTAAGGTTAAAGAACAGCTATGTATTAGCAATTTAATTGCTGGTAAATATCCACCACTTGATAAGATTTATGCTAATGGCTTTGTAGGAGCAACTGAAGCTAAAATGAGTACAAGTGAAATTAAAAATATCTTGTCATTTAGTATGGATAAGGAAGATAATTTAATCTTGTCAAAAAATAAAGCAAAAAAATAGTAGATAGAACATTCATTGATGCTGATATTGACTTTAATGATTACACAATAGAAACAGAAGTATCCGCTAGCTAGATTTCAAGCTGCTGTATCTTGTGTTGATAGTGATAATTTAGTTATTAAATTTACTGAAATAGACAAGCCTATTTTAGTTGATGAAACTATATTGTTAATGCCTATAGTTAGGGGGTAATTAAGATGCCACAATTTGATATTTTTTTGGTAATGAAATTCCTGAAAAGGAAGAAAAAAACCTAAAAAGGAAGTAAAAAAAGAAGTCAAAAAAAGAAACTAAGGTTTCTAAAGATGCTAAATATAAATATCCCTTCCAGATGTATTTTGGTCATGAATATAGAGATATAACTCATATTTTTGAGGAGGGTAAGGAATATACCACTAGTGAAATAACTAAGGCTTTGATTGACCATAATTATAAAGAATTCAGGTTTGCAAATGAAATCGAATGGGAATATTTCGAGGATGAAAACTGCCTTTATCCAAAGCTTAAGGTAGGTAATAGGGGATGAAAAATTTTTATATTATTGTGGGCTGCGGAGGCACTGGGAGCAATCTTGCTCCTATGCTTTCCAGGATGATGGACGAAAGCGATGTAATGTTATTAATTGATGGTGATACAGTCTCAGTTAGTAATATTAGTCGTCAAACCTATCAAGATTTTGATGTTAACAAAAATAAAGCAAGATCATTAGCAAAGAAATTAAATAGCTGCTACCAGCATCAGCATTATGCAATTGATAGATTCTTAACAAGTTCTGATGACTTACTAGAAATTGTTAAGAGCTATAAAACTGCTGATATTTATGGTGGTGGTTATGGTTTTAAATATTTTATTATAGCAGCTGTTGACAATAATAAAGCAAGATTAATCCTTGAGAATGCATTTTTAAGAATGCTAAAAAGAATATAATAGCGTTTATTACATTGATAGCGGTAATGAAGATACTTATGGTACTTTTATTTATTTCGGATAAGAAAAAAATCAAGTGCTTAGAAGTAAGATGTTTGAAATGGAAGAGGAAGTGCCTGTTAATGAGCATTGTGATGTTTTTAATTGAAAAATCAAAAATTCACAGCAATATCAAATAAATTTAGATATGGCACTTGCTATAGCAAAGGTGGTGTTTGCAATTGACAAAAAAACTCAAAATATCCAATCTCCATTAAAATTAATGGATTTGAGAGAAGTTGCATCTATGCCGATAAAGACTAACATTATTAAAAGCTGGGTTTTAGATAATGAAGCATTTAGAAAATGGTTAAGTGAAAATTCTTCTATCTCTGAAGATATCGAAGAAATGGATTTATTTATTTTGTTCTATAACGAAAACTGGCTTGATGAAATATATTTTCAAAATGATGAAGCACTTGAAGTTCCCATAATGGAATATATTTTGAATTTAACAAAACAAAAAAATATGACCTACGCATAGAAGAATGTGGCTATGATGATATGTGGGAGATACCAGTCAATAATTCCTTTGAAATGAATAGAATTATTAGCTGGGCTGACTATAATGGACTTGTGCATACAAATGATAGAGATAATGTTTATATTCATGATGTTGATGATGAACAAGCAGTTAGAATAGTCTTCTTAACGATCGAATCAACTGATGAAATTATTAAAAATGCAATAGGCGCTGAACCTATAGGCGATAATAAATATTTGTTTGTGGACGTCATAGACGAGTCAAACGGAATAATCCCTGATTACGAATTAAAGGACTATTCTACAGCTAATGTAGTTATATCTTTGTTAGGACCTATAGCAAGCAAAGAAACAACAAAGAAATTTCCACTATACTATACCGCTAGCAAGGTTGTTAAAACAACAATATCACATACAAAGGAGGTAGTTTTCTAATGATCAATCAGGCAATATTAAGATTTGTAAATACGTCTGATAATGTTGAATGTTATGTTTCAAATGAGGGCATAGAATATGAAAAAATAATCAGCAAGGATACCTTAATTGAGGCTTTAACTAAAGAACTATTAAATAAACCAGCAGAGAAAACTAGAATAGACATGCTTGGTGAATATGATAGAAATTGCTTATATATTGCTTATAGCGAGCATCATAAGAAAATCATCTATAATTTTACTGAACGCAAGATTAAATGCCAGTACGATAAAAAGGGCTATAACATTAATCATCCAAATTCAATAATGGTTATTAATGTTGATGCTGATGTGGTGAGTAGTATTGAGGCATATTGCTACAAGGAATTTAAGGGTAAGTCTACCAAACTTTATAAATATCCCTTTGCAAATATGCTGGGTGCTAATTCAATGTGCTTAGGAACTACTGATAAGAATTACACTACACCTTTAAAAGCGATTTTAACAGCTGTAGAAGCTAATTATACGCATCATTCCACTGGCTTTACTGATAAGAAATTCCATAGTACGAAAAAAATTATTTGAATATTTAAAAAAATATAAATTTCCTTATAGGTTATTAATGCCACTTAATAAAGAAATTAAAGATTTGGAGCGATAAAAAAATGAAAGTATTAGATCAAACTATAGGCAAAAATTTTGCTTTTTATAATGGTGATTCATGTGAGATATTAAAGGGGATTGTTAGTAATTCAATTGATTATTCAATCTTTAGTCCACCATTTGCTGATTTATATGTTTATTCTGACTCGGATAGAGATTTAGGAAATTGTAGAGGCGAGAGTGAATTCTATCATCATTTTGAATTTATCATTAAAGAATTATTTAGAATATTAAAGCCTGGAAGAAATCTATCATTTCACTGTATGGATTTACCTACCTCAAAATTTAAGGATGGTTTTATTGGCTTATCCGACTTTCCAGGAATATTAATTAAAATGTTTCAAGCTGCTGGTTTTATTTATCATTCAAGAGTTACAATTTGGAAGGATCCTGTAATTGCAATGCAAAGAACAAAAGCCTTAGGACTTCTTCATAAGCAACTTAAGAAAGATAGTGCGATGAGCCGTAATGGAATTGCTGATTATTTAATTACAATGCGTAAGCCTGGAGAAAACGTAGAGCCTATTACGCATTCAAATGAAAGCTATCCAGTTGATTTATGGCAAGAGGTAGCATCACCTATTTGGTATTCTGAGGAACAAGAAGAAGATAAAACATTTCTTTATCAAGCTTCTTGTTGGTTTGATATTAATCAATCAAACACCTTGCAAAAAACATCTGCAAGAGATGAGAAAGACGAAAAGCATATATGTCCATTGCAATTAGATGTAATTGAGCGTGCTATAGGTCTTTGGACTAATCCAAATGACATAGTATTATCGCCTTTTGGTGGAATTGGAAGTGAGGGCTATCAAGCGTTAAAAATGGGCCGTAGAGCAATCCTAATTGAGCTTAAGAAGTCTTATTATAAGCAAGGAGCTACTAATTTGAAGAATCTAGAGGATAATAAGCAATTAAGCATTTTTGATATGGGGGCTAATTTAAATGACTAGATTAGTTCCAAGTACGGATAATTCCTATGAGGCTTTTTTAAGAAATAAGCATAAGACAAGAATAAAGGCAGGTTTTGAGTGCCCTGATGAATTATTAAATCCTAACTTGTTTGATTTTCAAAGAGACATTTTAAAGTGGGCTTTAAGAAAAGGACGAGCTGCCTTGTTTGAGGATACTGGTTTAGGAAAAACCTTACAGCAGCTATCATTTGCTGATGCTGTAGCTAAGAAGCTACATGCAAAGGTTTTAATTCTAGCACCACTTGCAGTATCTAAACAAACACATTTAGAGGGATTAAAATTTGGTATTAAAACAAAAGTAGTGGAAGATGATAGTGAGGTTATTGATGGCATTAATATCACTAATTATGAAAAAATTCATAAATTTGATACTAATCAATTTGACTGTGTAATTTTAGATGAGTCATCAATTTTAAAATCATACACAGGAAAAACTACCAATGATCTATTAGAGCGTTTTAGAAGAACACCATATAAGCTATGCTGCACCGCTACTCCATCACCAAATGACTATACCGAGATAGGAACAACTGCTGAATTTCTAGGCGTAATGAATAGAACAGAGATGCTAGCTACATTTTTTATTAATGATGCTTCTTCAGGTGATGGTTGGAGGCTTAAGGGACATTCTGAGATGGAATTCTTCAAATGGATGGCTGAATGGAGTATGATGATTTCATCACCAGCAAATCTAGGCTATGATGGAAGTAAATATAATCTACCAAAACTTAATATAACTAAGCATATTGTAAAAGCTGAGGTTATGCCTGGTGAGGGCTTATTTGTTGAATATGCTGAGAGCTTAGAGGAGCGTAGAAAGGCCCGTAAATTGAGTTTAGATGCAAGAGTAGAGGAAGTTAAGACTTTAGTAGATAAAATGGATTCCTGTCTTATTTGGTGTGATTTTAATGACGAGTCAGTAGCCTTAAAAAAAGCAATTCCTCAAAGCTATGAAATTAAGGGTAGTGATACTCCAGAGCATAAAGAAAAAGGAATGCTAGGCTTTGCTGATGGTAGTGTTAAATATTTAGTTTCAAAGCCTTCTATATGTGGTTTTGGTATGAACTGGCAGAATTCAAATAATATGATATTTTGCGGCATTAGTGATAGCTACGAGCAATTTTATCAAGCAATCCGTAGAGAATATCGCTTCGGACAAACTAAAGAGGTTAATGTTCATATAATCATATCAGAGCGTGAAATGAATGTTTTAAAGAATATTGAAGCAAAGGAAAAAAGCCACTTAAAAATTAAAGCAAGCATGCTAGAGGTTATGAATTCTATCTCAATTGCTGAAATAAATAATCAAGACGTAATGGATGATGATTATGATCCACAAGTTGATATGATTTTTACCGGGCTTTTTTTAAATTAGGAGGAGCAAATAAAATGAATAAAATGAAAAAAATTAAAGATATAGAATATTTTTTTAAATTGTCCTATTGAAGTAGTATTTGAAGCATTAGATAATGGAATTTATTATGAAGACGAATCTGGAGCTGGATATGTTGCAAATATAAGTCTCGTTCCTACAAGAGATAGTTATGATTTTTTTTGGGATAAGATAAATAGCTCATTAATTCATTATGTGCATGTATATGATTATAAAAAAAGACTTGGTGGTTAAGGGAAGATAAGAGTAAATAAAAATGAATGAAATAGAAGAAATATTAAGTAAAAAAATTCATATACTATTTTTAAAAACGTGAAAGAGTATGCTATTCAGAGTATGTATATTTTTTTATGCTAATGGAAAAAAATACATTGTATTAGCTATAATGCAGTAGCGCCTATAAAGTATGTTTTTTTAGTGAGGATTGTAAAACTGCAATTAAATTTATTTATTGTGGTAATGATATTAAAAAAATTAGAAGAAAAAGATAAATGCACTTAGAAAGTAGGCTTATATGGATTTAAGGAGAATTAAAAAAATATATGTTTATCATACAATATAAGTATTGATGAGCTTAACAAGAGCACTAAAAATCTATGTTAAAAAGAATGCTAAATGATTTAAGAAGAAATATAAGAGAAACAAATCTTATAAGAGAACAAATCAAAGTAAAGCTTGAGGACATAGACATTTATAAAAAGAACTATGAATATTAAATCACCAAACCTAGCAGCAATAGGTGAGGGGAAGAACAATGGCGGTAGAAAAAATACTACTGAATTAAGCCAATGGCAATTATTAAAACTTCAAGAGGAAGTTAAAGAAAAGGTAATTAATTTGCAGCTAAAATTAAAGGGCCTGGAAAGTCAAATAGAGCTTGTGAAAGAGTTCATAAAAATGATTGATAATCCGGCCTATGCTGATGTATTAATTTATACCTTTGTTGAACTTAAGAGCCAATTTGAAATAGCAAATATGCTTAATTATGCAAATGATTATATAAGGCAAGCAAGATTTATAGGCATAAATCAGCTATGCAAAAATTCTAAATGGAAATAAGAAAAAAACTCTAGCAAAAAAACTAGAGTTTATTTTTTTACAAAAATATTTAAAAAAATAATTGTTAAAACGCTTGACATACTAGATATAGTATACTATAATATATACGTAAAGGAAAGGAGGTAGAAAAGATGGTTATAATAAAAAATATCTTAGGTATTATAGCTAGTATCTTAACAATAATCGTGAATGGTCGTAAGATACTAAGACGCTTAAAACACCTAAGACATAGGAAGTAAGAGGGGCGTAGCCCTTCTCCTCCCTTTTATTATAACATATCTAGAATAATATGCAAGTATTAGAAATTATTACATATGTTTTTGTAATCTTAGCTTGTATAACTTATATAGTTGCTAAGGTACTAGAAACAAAAAGACAAAAAAAGAAAGAAAAAGTAATAGGATGCAAACATATGAAATTGTTTTTATGATGTATATTTGGAATTTTTGATGCAGTTGCTTTAGTATCAGAAATTAGATATATCATCAAAGCAAGGAAAAAGAAAGGAGCAAAAATCATGAGTAGAAACATTGAAAAAAAGAGTATGAGTGGCAACAAAAGAAATACATCAATTTTCAAGCAAAGATTGATCGTGAAGCTTATCAAGAAGTATACGATAAAGCAAAGCAGGATTTAACCATTCCAGAGTTCATTAGAAGAGCTTTAGAATTGTATAAAAAAACAATCCAGAATTATTTAAAAAAATAATACATTTTTTTGCAAATAAAAAGAGAAAAAAATAATTCTATAACGCTTTATAACGTAATTTTGTGGTATAATAGGAAGCGTAGAAATAGATAAAAAAATATTTTTATTCCACTATTATTAATCCGTTTCTATTTATTTCTAGGTATAAGATACTCTCCAAATTTTAAGGGCTAAATCATTTGATTTGGTCCTTTTTTTATGCCTTGATTAAAAATAAAACTGGTCGCTTTTTTTATGCCTTGATTAAAAATAAAACTGGTCGCTTTGTATCAATTAGTATTTATATTATTACTTTAGTAATAATTAAATGGTAATTGATATTTAAGAATATATAAATATATATAATACTTAAATACGAAATATTAAGTTAAAAGAAAGGTAAGTAATAGTAATAATTATGAGTAATATTAGAAGTGATATAAGAGATTTATTATTAGCAATTAGTATTAATAGTAAGATTAAAATACAAGTAGTTACTACTGTTAGTTATAGTAGTCAAAGAAAGCAATTAGCTACTAAATTTGGTATTGAGTATTTAAAACGTTGTAAGTATTTTTGATGAGGAATATCAGAAAAAAATAAATATAGGCTTATGACTTATAAAAACGGAGGTGTTTACCAATATGACAAATCTATACAAAAAGACTTGGTGAAATATACTACCAAGAGATAGGAAGAAAGCTCATCGGTGGGGATGATGGATAGTGGCAGAGATTAAGAAAAAGAAAGCCTTCAAAGAAAAAGAATTGAAGCCAGCCTCTAACTCAGGAAAAAAGACTACAATGCTTACCGGTAAAGCAAAGGAAGCAAAGGCGATTTTGAAGGACTTAGGAAAGCTGCCACAAATAACACCAGAAGAAACAACAAAGCTATTACAGGCTATTGCTTTAGGTTTAGTTCCTGATAGGTTTGGTATGGAGGTTTCTCTTGATACAAGATTAAAAGCAATTCAAATCTTGCAGCAAAATGCAAATGAACAAATTAAATCAAAACAAGATGAGGTGCTAATCGTAGATGACACAGATGATTAAAATGTCAAAAATAATAGCTCCGGTGTTTTATCCAGTTCATAAAGCAATCAAGGAAAACTTATATACCTACTTTGACTTGTCAGGAGGAAGAAACAGTACGAAGTCATCTTTTGCATCAATTGAGATTGTTCTTGGAATTATGCGTGATGCATCGCTTGGAATAATGAGCCACGCTGTATGTCTTCGTAAGGTTGAAAATACTATTCAATCATCAGTCTATGAACAAATAGGCTGGGCTATATGGAAGCTTGGTGTTTCTCATTTATGGCGAGCTAAAAAGAGCCCTAAGGAATATACCTACATTCCTACAGGGCAAAAGATAGTATTCAAGGGTTGTGATGATCCTACAAAGATTAAATCAATCAAGTTTAAGTTTGGTTTTGTTAAATATTTGTGGTTTGAGGAATTGCAGGAATTCAAAGATAGACGTGAAGTACAATCCGTAATATTATCAATTCTAAGACCTTCTGGAGACAATGTAGACGATATGACAAACGAAGAATACCAGGTGTATTTAAAGAGCCGTAAATACGTTGTCTTTCGTACTTACAATCCTCCACCTGTTATTAATCACTGGGTAAATGTAGAGGCTAAAAGAGCGGATAAAAACACTTTAAAGCATCATTCAACGTATTTAGATTTACCGCCTAGATGGGTAAGTCAGGAATTCCTAGATGAAGCAAGAAGAGCTAAAGAAAGAAGCGAGACTGAGTATGACAACGTATTCTTAGGCATCGTAACGGGAGTTCAAGGGCTTGTTTATCCAATGTTTGACATTAATAAGCACGTCATAGAATTTGAGGCTTTAGGGCTAGCTAGCGATGGTAGAAGAAAGCTACCATTAAAGCCACTTGAAAAAATATCTAAGATTATTTGTGGCGCTGACGTAGGTACAGTCATAGATGCGACCACTTGTAATGTTTTACTTATAACTACAGCCGAGAGGATTATTAGACTTCCCGGCTTTTATTATGATCCGCAGGCGTTCAATCACGAGCCTATAGGAAACCATAAGCAAGCAATATTAATTGAGGGATGGATTGACTATTGGCTTGAATATTTCGATATATTTCTTCCAGGCTTGGTAAGTATTTATGTTGACTCGTGTCAAGCTGGACAAGATATGGCATTAACTGGAAATGAGCTTACACATTATTCTTGGCATGATTGTGGTAAGAAAGATGTTATCAAGGATATGAAGCATCTTCAAGACATATTAGCTTATCCAGACTTATTTATCACTATTAATGCTGGATATATTGATCCAATCTCTATGAACGAAGTAAGCAATTACGATATGCTTATTGAGGAAATGCTAGCGTTATGCGTTGATGAGAACACAGGAAAACCTATTGATGGTAATGACCATATGATTGATGGTTTGAAATATGGTATGAAAAATATTCATATGTAAGGAGGTTAAAAATGGGAGACCAATTTAGAAAAAATACTGATACAATGGAACTATCAGCGAGTTATAAAGAAATCATAGGAAGCATAAGTAGTGATTGCTTTCAAGATGATTTCTTTTTTTTAAGACTGCAACCAGTCTTAATTCAACAAGCAGTATACAACAATTATAGAGCTTATACATTTGCAAGAGGCTATGCTCCAGCTGTTCACGATAAGTATTTATCAAGTGATACGCTTCCGAAAATATTATCAATTCTAGTACGTAAAATCACTGGTAATGCCACCTTTGATGGTGTATCTGATGAAAATATTACAGAGCTTAAGGATGCTATGGTTAAGTGGAATGAAATGCTTATAAAGGCCACTATCTTTATGCTTGAGCGTGGTGAGACTTTAGTAGCGTTTGATATTATAGATGGCAAGATTATCTTTGATACCTATCCATTATCAAGATATGAGGTAATTGAAGATAGAAAGTCTCAAGTGATAGAAGCTAATTTATACACTACTGAGGTTTCTGGTGAGCTTATGAGCGAAAACTATGTTATTTATGAGCATAGATTCTTGAAGGACAATAAGACCTATAGAGAGTTCAGATGTAAGCGTGTTGTAAGTACTGGTACTGACTGGACTAAGAGCAAGGTTAATGATTTGGATGCTGATACAATACCTGATAAAATCAGGGCTAAATTCAGCGATATAGAGTTTTATAAGTCAGTTGAGATACCTAGCATGCCTCTCGGTGTAATAGGCGTTTATCGTTTGAAAAATACAGCCGTAAATAGACGCTGTCCTTATTCAGGAATAGGTGAAAGTCAGTTTATAGATGTTTTGAATCAGGTCTTTGAATATGATCAAACAAACACCTACAAAGACCTTGATAAGACCATTGGAAGAGGTAAAATATTATTACCAAAGGTAGGAACTACAATCACTCCTAAGGTACCTTTAATTAGGTCAAATATGATAGGTGCTAAGGCTAGCAATATCTCACTCGATGACTTTATGGAAAATGCAAAGGTGGAAGTTCCAGACTACACTTTTATTAAAAGACTATCAGTAGGCAATGCTGATGACTTTAAGCCTGAAAGTATTCAATTCAATTTAAGAATTGCCGAATGGAATACTGATCTAGCATTCTTAACAACTTTGATTTGTGTGGGCTGCGGCTTATCTCCTGAAGATTATGATCCTACATTATCGGTAGCTGTTAAAACAGCCACTGAGGTTAACTACCTTAAGGACATTACTAAAGGCACTGTCAATGACAAGCGTAAAATAATATCCGAGGTTTTAAATCCAATGCTTAATGATATTGCAAAAGCCTTAGGTATAGAAATTGAGGGAGCGTTCATTAAATGGGATAAAACAACTGTTTTAAATGATTCTGAAAATAATTCAATAGTCTTACAAAGATATCAATGTAAGCTAATGAGTAGGCGTAGCGCTGTTAAGGCTTTAAATCCTAACTGGAGCGATAAGGAAATAGATGATGAGCTAGAACAAATCAGCCGAGAAACTGAAAATGATAATATTGAAAATTCCTATGGTAGTTTAGGTTTGTAGTATGAACAAAGATGAGTTCGAGGATAAAGCAAAGGAAAGAGTCCTATTAGTTGAAGAAGCTAACTCAACACTTAAGAAACTATTCTCTGAGGCGACTACTTTAGGATTAAATGTTCAATTAGTCAAGTTTAAGGCTGGTGAGATTATTAGACATGTAGAAGCTGAATTGAATAAGCAAAAAGCTCCTAAAGAGGTTAAAGACCAAATTATCTTATCTTTGAAAAAGAGCGTAGTCGACTGGTACAATTACACTACTTATTATCTTGAAAGAAGAGCAAAGGTAGCAAAAAATCCTGTTGAAAGAAATCTTTATATTAACACTGTAGCAGCGTTAAGCGGTAAGGGTGGAGCAAAGACAATTACAATGGGCAATAATGAGCAAGTCTCGAATTTAAGAGAATATGTAATGTCTAGTGAAAAAGGGCTATGGTAATTTAATTATTCCTGACTATGATAAAAAAAGATAAAAAATGATATTAACCAGCTTATGACGGATATTAGTGAAAAGCGCCTTACCTTATTTGACTCACTAGGAAGAAGAAAAAAAGCATACGTAATCTAGCTGAAATATCAGCAAGAACTGAAGCAATGCGTAGTCATCTTTTAGAGCAAAAAGAGAAAAAGGGCGTTAAATATGTTTTTGTCAAGTCAGCACGCCGATTGTAGTGAACGCTGCAGATGGTGGCAAAAATAAAGTATTTATCATTGATTGTGATATTAAAAAAATTATCTTATGCAAACATATGATCCGCATAATCCCCCAACACCAAAGCCTATAGGCAAGGTAGATGGTATAGATTATTATTCACTGGATGAAGCTATTAATTATGGCTTTCTAGGTTATAATTGTAGACACAATTTAATACCATATCAAAAGGGGATGTATATTCCAAAAAAAGCATCCCTCAAAAATAGAGTGGAAAAAAAGAAAGAAACCTAGAAATAGTCCAAAGAAGATTAGAATGCAAGGTAAGGGATGCAAAACTCCATGAAATAACAGCAGTTTCAAAGGAAGAAAGACAAAAGGCCATAGCTGATAGCAAAGCTTATCAAACTAAATATGATGAGTTTTGTAAAAAGAATGGCTTAGTCAAATATGAATGGCGCTGTAGAATTACCAAAGAAGAACGAGATGGCCTACCAATTATCGAAGAAAATGCTATCACTAAAGAAAAAGAGAATTATGAAATCCCTGAGTATTGTGAAGTATCAGGAGACTATAAAACTGAAGAATATAAGTAAAGTATAAAGGATAACATTCCAAATCAAGACGTAGCTCACGAGGTTATAAGATGCTCAAAACTTATTTTTGATTATGAAAAGTCAAGAAAAGTAGAAAGTGTATGTATAATTGACAAGAATAATTTAAATAATACATATTATAATCCTAATGGTGATCCTGCAAGTGTAAGAATAACTAGTGATGGATTGGATATGTTAAAGAAGGATGGCGATTATATAATAATTCATAATCATCGTGGAAGTTCTCCACCATCATACGGAGATTTAAAATCTGCATATACTAGAAAAAAAGTTAGAGATTAATTGTGATAATATAATTTTAGCAAATGATGGCAAAAATTTATTATTATAAACTACTTGATTTTTGTGTCTGATAATGATTATAATAAATATGTAGAAGGAAGAAGTAATCAAGAAATGGAGGCTGGATTATATGAAATCGCCAAAAAAATACGGAAAAGAAAGATTCATCTTTGAAAGATGGCGCTAAAAAAGAAGAAACCAAGAATAAAATCAAGTTCATTGATAGCGATGTAATTAGACCAGAATTTAAAGATGCTTGGGATAATAATAAACCATTGCCAGATCTTCATGGTTATGTAACAATGGCTGAGTTTGCTTTAATCCAAGAGTATGGTGAATAGTTAATCTTTCTTTTTTCAAAATATTAGTAGTACTTAAGCACTCGTAATTGAGTGCTTTTATTATGCAAAAAAATCGAGGTAATCAATATGTGAAGAGACTGAAGAAGTTTTTTTTAAATATATCATAAATGAATGCAAGGACTTAAAAACATTAGTCCTTTTTTTGTGCTATTGGCTTATTTGTAATAGTCCTATAATCGTGGGTTATGTCTTATTTTTTATTACTAAAAATAAATGGCATTTAACCTATGCTAATGCTTGTCTATTGTTTTGGGCTGGGCCGTTTACTCCAGAGATACCATTGTGCATAGGACTTGCTATAGGAACTAGAAAAAAATAATAGAAAAAAATTAAAGGAAGGAAGAAGAAAGATGCCAAAGAAGGAATATCTAAACAAGACAATTGAGGAGGCTGAAACATTAGTTTGTGTACATATAATGACACCTAACGCGCCACGTCCATATATCGTTATTATTAATAGTGAAAACTTTGATGATTTCACTAAGCATATCAATGCAAATTATGATGATAATCTAGTTTGTGGTGATAATCAAATTGTTGACTTCGTAGCTGATAAGGTTATGTAGTTATATTATGTTGAGGCTGATGAAACGTAAAAACGATAGCATTGTCCATATTGCTAGGACGTAAAGCATGGCAAATTTTGATGTTGCTTCTCATTATTAACAAAAAGAAGATATATGTTGAATCACGTGAGAAATGTGATCTCGTATAAACACAGTATGGAGGATACATGAAGAAAGAACAATTACAAGAAATTTTAAAGAATGGTGTTAATGACGAAAAATAAGGCTGAGGTTATTTCTAGTATTTTGTCTATTAATGGTAATGATATCAATAATGCTAAAAAGACTGCTATCGATACTTATGATTTATCAGGCTTTATTGCAAGTGAAAAAGCACCAGGAGGCGCTTGATAAAATTAAAGAATTAAGTGCTAAATTGGATGGTATGAAAGACTATGACGATATGAAGAAGAACTATGAGAAGCTTACTGCAGAAGCTGAAAAAGGACGTAGAAACTGACTTCATTAAGAGTCTAGGTTTTAATAGCCATCCTGAATTATTAGTAGGCTCATTTGATTTTAGTAATTTAAAAATATAATGAAACCTCAAAAAAACATATGAGGGAGACAAGCTAGAAGAAATTACTAAAGCATTCAAAGAGAGCTATAAGGATATGCTAGATGAACCTAGCAATAATCCTAGAACATCATATTCTCATTCATTTGCACCACAGCCTAGTGGCGGTGGTAATAATGATCTTGGCTATGATGAGGTTTTAACAAAATTATAGATAAAGTGAGGAAAAATAAAATTATGGCAAATGCAATCGCATTAATTACAAAGTATTTAGCAAATGCACTAAATACATATAAGGTTATGGCTGAAGCATCTTGTACAGATGATTTAGTTGTTTCAAACGTAGAATTCATGGGAACTAAAGCAGTTAAAGTTCCAGTTATCGGATTCGATTCATATGAAATGGGTACTTATTCAAGAAAAGATGGTTTTGCGAAAAAGGATACTACATTAACTTGGGAATCACATGAATTAACACAGGACTGTGGAGACGAATTAAAAATCGACTCTATGGATTTAGAGGAAAGTGGAACTAATATTATTCAGTTCTATAATGAATATTTAAGAAGAGTAGCTGTTCCTACTATTGATAAATATCGTCTTAAGACATTATCAGAGGCTGATGGTATTCAAACTGCAAATTCAACTACTTTAACAACTGAAAATTTAGTTGATACACTTGATACTGCTATGGATGATATTCGTAATGAGGAGATTCCTACCGAATCTGCTATTATGTATGTACCTCGTACTTCAAGCAAGTTATTTAAGAATGCTAAAGATCTTACTAAATTTATTTCTGAGGGTAACTGGAATGGTCATATGTCTTCAAAGGTTACTATGTATGATGATGCTAAAATTGTCTATGTACCTAAGAGACGTTGGCCTAGTGATGATGCTCAAGCATTAATAGTAGTTCCTGAGTGCCAAGCATCAGTTGTTAAATTACAAAAGGCTAAGTTCTATCAAGAGGCTCCTGGCTATGATGGTCCAATTGTTGACGTAAGAATCTATCATGATACTTATGTTAAGGCTGAAAGAGCAAAGGGTATTTATTTAATTACTAAGGCTGCTGCTCAAACATCAGAATCATCTTCACAAGTCTAAATTAGTATTTAATATGGGCGGTTAATTCCGCCCTTTCTTTTTATAAGAAGGAGGCATTATGAAGAAGCTTTATACTAGATTAATTACAAAAAAATGATATAAAAAGATACATTTGGCTATCCACTTGAAAATATGGTTAATCAAGGAGCATTTGCTTCTAAGAATCTAGCTATAGATAACTGGCTTGATGAGGCTTGTGAATTAGTTAATGACTTAATTATTCAAAATAGAGGTAAGGATTATACAAAGCTTTTTGAATAATTATATCGCTGATGAGGTGAATGTTGAAAGTGATATATATGAGGGCATGTACTGGGCTCAAATGTATCAAATGCGTTTTATTATTGATAATGGTAATATCAAAGCTAACGCTAATATAAATGAGCAAAAGAAGGCTTATGATGATCAAGTAATAAATATCTTATTACGCTATGGAATTCTAGGAGGTGGCTATTAATGGGACTTAATACAATTCATGACACATCTGATGATTATATGACTTGCTATAATATGACAAATGGCACTTATTTTAAGGCTACTCCTGAAAATATTAATAATCGTAGACAAAGCTATGCTACTGGTCTTAATACTGATAAATTCAGCTATATTTTAAAGGTTAATGGCTGGTGTGATGTCTCAATAGATGATTTTATTAAGTGTGCTTTAATTCCAAAAAGGGGCTAAGGTTGTTAATATTGAAAATAACCTTAATTCTTTAGAATTTAGAAGAAGAATAGATACTAATAACTTCCAGGGCGAGTCAAGGATTTATTTAGAATGATACTTACACAAAAAGAAGCAATGGAGTTATGTGCTTGTCTTAAAAAATTTTGCCCTAATCCTGATTATCCCTTAAAATATCCCTATTCGACTGGTAATTTAAGACAAAATGGAATACAAGCACCTACTAAAATTCCTGATGGCTTCTTTATTGTTATAGGTGTTGATAACGCCCCAGTTCCTACAAGTAGATATGCACTGTTCACACATACTAAAAATAAATCGTCTAAGGGCTGGGTAGATAGAGCCATAAGAAGCTGGACTAGAACTACCATAGCTCATTTAAATATATTAGTTGAAGGAGGTCTTGACAATGACGGAGTCTAAAATAGAATATTTTACTAAATATTTAGAAAAATGTCTTAAATTATATTGGCCAGGATGAAAAATGATAATCCTAAATATGATGCGATGTTTTCACTTAAATATATTGAAAATCCTGAAGCAATGAAAGGCTTAAAGGAATTTATCCCGGATACACACGCCTATGGTGTTTTAAGGGCTCAGGGAGGCAGCGTAGATAGTGTTAGTGTTAATTCTAGGACTATACAAATAATTGCTGAATTTTATGCCCCTATTGAGCGTATAAGGACACAACCTATAATTGTGAGAATTGAGGATACATTGCAAGGGCTTAATAATCAGGTTGTAGAATTTCCTGATGATAATCAAGCTCAATTTATTAATTTTACACGTAGTGATGGTGAGTCAGCTACTCTAAATGGTTATGAATGCTATAAGATAATGGTTTATGGTGAAATTCATTTATTTGAAGAGTTTGAATATGCAAACAATCAGCAAATCTATCTTGATAACACTCTTTTAAAGGGTGCTATTAATATTGAGGCTAGTGATCTTGCAATAGTAGAGGCTCATAATATTAAGCTCAATGAATTACAAGAAAATTTTTATAATGGTAGTGCAGTTGCAATATCAGTTGATTTATTATGTTTTAAAAAAATGATAAGCTTCATCAAAAAATATTAAGTTCATTTGGTAAGGGCAAAAAGACTTATTCCGTTAATTTTAAATCAATAGTGCTTCCTGATGGCTCATACGTTATTGACTATACTAAAAAAATATGATTCTACGTGATATAATGTATCAAGGTACCTTTTGGAGATTCAATTAAGTTTAAGATTATTTTTTTGTATGCAATTATGAGGAATAGCTTATGAGTAATGAAATTAAGGTAATAGTCCAGGACCAAACTACTGGAACTACAACTACTGAAGCTAAAACGGATGCAAAAACACCAGCTCAAGCAACAGAAATGGTAGCTCCTAAATCTCAAGCAGGAGCTCAAAAATCTAGCTAGAGCCAAAAACTCTAGGCTTAACCTATTTGCTGGCTAAAAAAATGCTATGAGCTATGCTACCTCAAATGTAGGTAAATATACTGGTAATTCTTATTCACAAGAAAGAATTAATAATACAGGTCAGGCTGTAGGACTTGCTGCTTTATCATTTTCCAATCCTACTATGGGTATAGGAATAATAGGCGTGCAGGTTGCAACTACTGTACTTGAAGAAAATTATCGTAAAAGATGGGAAGAGCGTAAGCTATCTCAATCAAGAGCTAGATATGGTTATTCATCATTAAAGGACATTACTACTTCAAGGAGGCACTAATGGTTAGAATATTTTATAATAATAGATGGTATGAAATCACCTCAATAATTGATAAAAACAATTAACATTGATAGAAGAATAGATGAAGCTTTAGATTCAGGCTCATTTTCTTTTATCTCGAGAATATTTACTTTTAATATTCCACCATTTACCTTATGTGAAATTGATGGTATGTATTTCTTTATGTCAAGTGAGGCAACAGAAATAATAACTATGCCAGGATGTTATTCTCATCAGGCTACTTTAATTGAATTAACAAAGATATTGGAATGCTATATTTTTGGGCTCGAAGACATTTACAAATAATCATATTGAATGGTCCTATGGTGGCGTTAAATATGATTTAAATAATAATTATGCAAAGCTTTTTAGTATTGTTATTATTAATGAATGATAAATATAATCTTGATTATGATTTATCAAGAATTGATAATATAGATATTTATAATTCAACTATTTCACGTGAATTTTTTTCTTTGGTCCAGGAACTACTTTCTTTGATGCAATGCTAGAAATAGGAAGAAGTATGCAAATGATACCTAGACTTGTTTATAAAAAAATTCTAAATATTGCATAGTTTTTGGATAATTTAAAAAAAGCATAATCCTTTTCGTCTTAGATGAGAAGAAAAATCATATCTAAGATAATTACTCAAAATGTAGATGAATATTGTTCTATGGTTGAATGTGAGGCCTCTGACGTGGTCGATAGAACTAATTTGACTAAAGTAGAGAGTCTAACGCCAAGAGCGGATGACGTAGAGCTAAATAGTGATAGTATGAAGTTGATGTTACCTACACGTGCTGAAGAAATAGTTAAGTTTGAAGCAAAAAGTCCATTTCCTAAAAGGCTTGTTATTAGTATTCCTTTAGATAGTCATATCTTTAATATGGATAATTCAGCAATAAAAGGAACTGGAAGAACACTAGGAAAACTTGGCTTTGTCTTGGAAAATAATTTAAAAGACCAAATATGGAGCAGTGAGGATAATTATATTGCTTATCAATATTTTGTCATTTTAATTGATTATTTAAAAAAATGAATGTGGATATAACGTAGCTGGCGATGTTGAATTAGTTGTTGATATTAAAGATGGTATGGTTAATTTAATAGTGGGTGATTTAAGTCTAAATGCTGAAAAATGCTCAATTTACACTAGGATATATTGATTATGCAATTGATTTAACGCCATATCTTTTAGAGAAGAAGCAATATGACTTAATAGATGTTGTCAATCAGGCTAATTATTGTTATTACACTACTAATACGCCTTATATTGAGGGTTTATATAATAAGCAAAATACAACACTTTATAAAAAACTTATTTACGGCGTAAATGGTCCGGTTTTAAGATATGCTTCACAAAAATATATTAGGCATTCATTCAAGTGAGGATTTAAATATAACATATGATGATATTTGTAATTATATAGGTGATGATTTTGTTGAAAGTGGTTATGATTATCCTAGCCTACTTAAGCAAATCAAGGTTTATTCAATGGCACTTGCAGCAGATAATGATTTATATAAAACTAAAGCACCTGCTGAAAATCCCCTTAATAATGTTTTTAACGTTACCTATAAGCCTATAACAAGATGCTTGTTAAGTAGTGATAAAGATATCACACAACTTAATGAAAACGCTAGGAAGACGGCTTCTAGGACTTATGAGGGCGGTGCTGGAATTATTGATATAGATAATGCAATATCCGAGCTTAAAAACGTTGCAAATAAGCAAGGCAATGAAATAATGAGCATAGGCTATTTAGGCAATATTCTACCAAATCCAGGAGACAAAATTACAATTGATAATAATGATTGGTATGTTTCTAGCATCCAAACAAAAAAATTAATAATAATCTTTATACAAGTATTATTAATTTATCAAGATGTGAATTTAAGATAGCTGAGTCAATAGGCGTAGCTACGCAGTTTGAATCAACATACAATCCTGACACAATGATTTTAGATAGAATTATTACTTTAAAGGGCCCTCAAATCAATCCTGATAAAGAATACTTATTATGTGTTAATTATGATGGAAACAAGGTCTATAAGCGTGCTGTTAAGCTTATAGAGGCTCATAAGGCTTATCTAATAGTAGAGGCAAAGGATAATTATGCATTTGATAGCTATGCTGAAGCGACTACCTTTACTGATTCATTAAATATCAATGTTTATATTGAAAAGGAAGTACCTTATTCTAGGAGTAATAATTTTATGGATAATTACATTTTTTTACTCTTTATGAAATGCCTAATATTAGTCAAAAAGAGTCTTTTAGGCTTCCATTAATAGATAATGAGTCAATTCTTCCAAGTCCACTATTTACAGCCACTAAAGCCATCTATAAGGATTCTAGAGAGCGTCTCATCATTCAAATTGAATGTGATATCTCATGATGAGTGCTTTATTTGTAGTGATAATGCTTCTTGGAGCTTATGAGGCAATGAAGGAGAAATGATATAATGATTGTTTTTTTAAATAACAGCTTAGAGGTTGTAAAAGCAACTCAAACTGAAAACTATCAGGATAATAGTATGGATTTATTAATTTATATTCCATACAGTGTATTTAATGATAGTAAAAATATTTAATATAGTTTTTAGGACTCCAAATAATCGTATTTGTGGTCCTTTTGTTTTTGATAGCATTGAAATTAAAGATGGCTATCACATCCACAAAATACATATAGATCAAAGATATGCAATAACAGCCTCAAGAGGCCCTGTAGAAGCAACGCTAGCTTATAGATTAAATGATAATTTAATTAAGGCCTGCAATTTTTCTATTTATGATTACAGAGGCTTTAAATTTCAAACAAAAATATAATTATTACAGGTGATAATGCTTCTGATGTAGTATATGATATGATGCAGGTTTTAAATTTAGTTAAAGGTGAGTCTAATGCAAACACTATTAAATTCAATGCTATTCAATCAGAATTAATTAGTAGTATTTATCATATGGGTGAATTCAAAGACTTTGAAGAAGCAAATTTAGAGGCTTTTAAATGCTTAAAGAGAACAGCTACGGCTGATAAATATATCTTTATTGCTAATATAAATGATGGAGATTCTCATCATTAAACTATTTATTTAAGATATGAAAAACAATAAAGATGAATTTTATGCTAATGAAAGTGGCTATATCCAAAAAGCTTAGTTATCCTGGATTTAAAGATATTGAAACAAGCGAAATGGATGCCAATGATATTGTATATGATGATTTATTTGTAGATTTTGATACATTTGCTAATTTTAAGGAAGAGGTAATTCCTAAAAGATTAAGTGTTTTAAGCAACTTACCAAGCAATGCTGACAAAAGTAAATGTATGCTTTATGTAGATAACAATGGAACTCCTAGTAAAAATATCACTTGAAAGCGTTAAAAGGTACACGTATTATCTTAGGTAGTGAAAAAGCCTAGTGATATGTTAGCTGGGGATTTTTTTATAAAGGAGATTGAATAATATGAGCAGCTTACCAAACACAAGAGAAAAGAGGAAATATAAATATGGCTACTAAAAAGGCACAATATACTACTTTGAATTCAAATAGTGAATTAGATACCATCCACCTAGAAACTAGCGCGGATATGGTACTAGAAACAGAAGATAAGAAGGTTATGACTAAAACTGAAAGAGAAAAACTAGCAAGTGTAGAAAATGGCGCTCAAGCTAATGTAATTGAGGGAATAGTTCTAAATGAAGTCGCAAGAGCAAATGTTTCTAATAAGCTTGTGCATCTTTATGTTCCTACTTTAGAAAATGGTAAGATACCAGTCGCATATATTCCTGATGCTATATTAGGACAATTAACATTTGGTGGTCTTATTTTTGGTGATAACACCATAAAGATAACTGATAATTTTAAAAAAATACATTATGAATTAAACCAATATTATGCTAGTATTTCTACATTTGGTGAGTTAACACAAAAGGCAATAAATGTAAATGTTGATTTAACAGGTACATTTTTTATAGTTTCTACGGCCTCACAAACTGTTAAGGATACGCTTGTAGACGAAAGCATTGAATATAGTAATGGTATGATAAAAAACGTATCAACAGGTGACTGGATACTTGCTTTAAGCACTGATGTATGGGACAAGGTCGATAATACTGACTCTGTAAAATCCGTAAATGGCCAAGTAGGTGAGGTTAGTATTACTAAAAGTGATTTAGGTCTTGGCAACGTAGATGATACTGTTGATGCTGATAAGTCTGTAAAGCACGCTGAAACATCAGGAAGTGCTGATAAATTAACTAATGAGAGGACAATAGATTTTAGCAATGATGTTGCTGGAACTGTTCACTTTAATGGTAGTCAGAATGTTGAAGTTCCTTTATTATTAAAAAATGTAGGTATAGCTGGTACTTATAGTGTTGTTAAGACTGATTCAAAGGGGCGTGTAACTGAGGGTGGAAATATTATCGAAATGGGCACTACACCAAGTGATAAGCTTGCTGTAGGTGGTATATTCTTAAAGATAGTGGAGTGATAGTATGACTAAAGTTAAAATGCAAATTAAAAAAAGTCTGATGGTACTTTGGATGATTTAGAATTTTATGGAACTAATACTTCAAAAATTATATATGCACTCTATAGAGGGTATGATAAGCTTTCCAGGTATTGATTATTGGTTCGCTATGACTGTATATAATGATAGTACTGAGCCAATAACTGATTTAAAAAAATGTGTTTTTAAATCATTGCTGTCAAACGATAGTTGATTCAGGCACTGGCTACAAAAACATTTAAGTCATATTATTTAGATGGAAAAAAACATATTTTTTTCGTCAACTAATAGCTTTCAAGATTTTTGTTCGTTTAATATCTTTGCTAAAAACTAACGAAATAGAGTTTATTCATATAAATGATGATTTTTGAAGGTTTAAATGTGGAAGATATGGCACATGCTACGTTTAATTTAATAGATGTAATTACGCGTGTACTTTAGGAGGATATTATGAAATATTATTTAAATAAAGAAAGTTATGGGATTGTTGTTTTCAATAATTTTGTTCTTGATAGTCTAGAGGACAAGTATATTGAAATTACAAAAGATCAATATGATGAATACTGGGAAAAGAAAAATGGCTATGAAAGAACTGTAGAAATTAAAGATGGTAAGGCTATAATGACTTATGCAAAAAAAGAAAATAAAAACAAATTACGTAGTCAAAGAGAATTAATATTAACGGCCTTTGATAAATATAAGACTAATGTTTTATATGGAATTGAGCCTGAAACTGAAGAACAAAAAGAAGGAAGTTATAGAATATTATAACAAGCTTCTAGCTTTAGATGAGGATGCTATAAAAAAATGTTCCTTCTTATCTAAAAATATTATATGTAGGTGATGATATGCAAAGAGAATTAATTATAAAGAAACCTATTAAAAAAATGGTATCTATGTATGTGTTGATGAGGTTAATCAAATCTATAAATTCATAGATGCTAAAGACGTTGTATTGAGTGTTAATGCTGCTGGGAGTAAATATACCTTAGGTGATTTTAAAAAGGATTTTGATGTCCTTAAAGAGAATTTTTATAAAGTTAGTATCAATTGTTAAGGAGGTAAACAATAATGATTAATGCAATTTTAGGAGTATCCAATTTTGGTGAATTAATTAAGCTAATTGCTGATAATTGTCCTGGATGGTTATCAGCCTTAATTGCAACTTTAGCGACTACTGGCGTTGGTAGTTTTATTACAAGTGTAATAATGCTTGTTAGAAATAAGATTAAAGTTGATAGTGTGCTTGGTTCATTCAATAAGGCTATTGATCGTGTTGATAATAAACTAAAAGAGAATGAAAACTCAACAAATAATGCAATTGCTGAATTTAGTAAAATTATTAACAAGTCTTCCAATGATAATGCTTTGATGGCTGAGATTCTAATTATTCTTGCTTCTAAAGCTGGAATGACGTCTACAGAGCTTTTAGATGCTGTTTCTAAATATAAAGAAATGGAATCTTGCAATGTTTCTAAGGCTGAGGCTTTGGAAACAAAGATAAAAAATGATTTAGATAAGGCTCAAGAACAGGAAGCCTTAGAAGCAACTAAAAAGGAAGAAAAGACGGAAGCAATAAATGAGGATTTAGATAATATCATTAATATTAAAAATCTAGGAGGCTCTATGGAAAAAGACAAATAAATTTTGTGAATTTTGGAATTCAAAGTGGCTATTTATTCCAAGAGCACTTTTATGGATAACGTTAATGGGAGTTCTTCCAATTATATTTATTAATCAGCAATTTTCATTATTTAAGCGTACGGAGGGTGGCATATCATTTAGTGGCTGGGCTTTAGTAGCAATAATAATTGCTTATATAGTAAGCTGCACTTTGATTAATTATATTAGAAAAAGCATTTAATTATAACTTCATTGTAATGGTCCTAGATGGCCTAGTAAAGATTATTATTCCTATTGTAGCATTAATTCTATTATGTAGGATTATATCATCCTATACGGCTCAAATTGAGTATATCCTGGATAGATCTTTAATTACATGCATTATAGGTATAATTATTAATCCACTTCCTAAATGGAGCTTTGAGCATAAATGGAAGCAAATAGGCGAGGCGATGCGTAAATGAGTAAACATAAAAATAAGTAGAGATTCAGTATTATTTATCCTACAAATAACAATAATGGAAGTTGGAATATTCCTAATCAATCTAGCTTCTGTTGGTTTTGATATAAATAAGATTAGGTGGTTTGTTTTTGGAGCCACCTTTTTTATATCACTTTATGCAAAAATAATCTCAACACGCTATGCAACATCAATCGAAATTCAAAAGCCTAGAGTAGCTGATCTTGAAACTTCTATCTATCACATAAAAAAAGGCCTTTATGAAAAATGATAAGATGCCTAAATTTAATATTGCTTTAAAAATATCGTAATATTAGAAAAAAAGAATAAGTGCCGATATTGATAAGATGGATAATAAGCTTCAAAAAAATGAAAAATTAAAGATAGTGGAAAATACCAAGAATTAGTAGCTAAAAGGAAAAAGTAGCAAGTAGTCTTTATCAATTGCTAGCAAATAATAAATTTAAAGAATTTGAGGAAATATCACAATCTGATGAAACTATTAAAATTTATAGAGTCAATTCCTTAAAAAAAGAAGTATGGAAGAGTAAGTTCTACAGTCTTATTTACTAATGGCATAGCTGTACAAATGAAAAAAATGATGAGAGTAAATATTTCTTTAATAAGTGGGTTTCAGCATTTAAAAATCAAGTCTTATTTATTATAGCATCCAGTATTATGAGTATTATTGCTACTGGATTAACTACTGAGACTTATTTTTCGCTCTTGGCAGCTGTGGGTTGATTTCTTGTCTTATACATTTTCATTAATGATGGGTTTATATAATGGTTTTTAATATAGGTAAGGATATTATAGTAGGATCATATGTTCCAACATTAGAATCAAGGCTTGAATTGATAGATGAGGTTATAAAAAAATGATACCTTTTTGTGGAAAAATAAAAACGAGGCTTTATAAAAAAATGCCTCGATTTTTTTAATTTATGTTGATATTTTTTTAAAAAAATATTGTATATAATATAAATAGAGGAAGCCTATAGACGGCCTACTCCTATAGTTGAATGTTTATAGGAAAGCAACGCTGCAACGGTGTTTTTTCTTTCCTATGAGCTTCAAGAATTTTTATTTCTTTTTCTTGAAGTTTAGTATTAGCTGCACTATTTTGCATATTGATACAATAATGTTTAATAGTATGGCAATTATACAATCATAAGATAGAGTCCTCCATAACATAAGTGGAGGACTTATACATATATGCATAAGCACCACCTCCTCATGTGATTTGGAGTAGCACCGCTATTGACTTCCATAGAAGTGATTATAACATAAAGAAAAATAGAAAAATAAATATTTTCATTGATATTTATTCTAAATTCGCATATAATATAGATAGAGGAAGTCAAGATAAGGCTACTCTAAATAATAGTTAAATTAGATTTAGAGAAAAGCACCTGCCAGTGCTTTTTTATATTTTTTTAATCGAAATTAAGGAACTTTATATCTTAATTCTTCGTGGCGTCTTTTTGGCGTCTTTTTTGTGAATTCTTACATAACCAAACATAACCAAATGAAATATTAACGAAAATTTAAAAATCCTAAAACATACGCAAATAAGCCGAAATATGCCTCAAACATAACCAAACATAACGAAACGAAATTTGAGAGTTCGAGTCCTGTTCTCGGCACCATTAGAGTTAAGTATAGCTGATACGAAAGTATTGGCTATTTTTCTTTTCTAGACATAAATACTGCATTATTTAATGATTTATCTGGTATTTCTACAACAATTATAGAAGTAATAGTATATATATCGTTTATATATAAAATTAAATCGTTAAATTATTATTAATCGTTAAACTACTACTTACTATATATAAACGTATATAAGAGAAGAAATATAAATTTTTTTATAAATACCCCCACGTGACAAATGTGACAGTTTTAGAAATAAAAACTCTAGCCTTATAAACTAGAGTTTGATATTTATTGTTAAGCCATGTAAAAAAACAGGTCAGTTATATTGACCTTTGGGGTGCATTTTGATATAATTAGTGCAGAAAAACACCCCAAAGGAGATGCTGCTATGGATAGTCAATATTTGCAAATTCAAACGTTGTTAGAACAAAGGTCAGAAATTACTGCAAGATTAAATTTGATTCCTTATGATGGTTCAATTGAAATAAAAGATAGAGACGGTCAAAAATATATTTATATTAGAAAGCGGGTTCTAGGCCGTAATACATCAACATATGTTGGTTCGTATTCTGACGAATTGTTTGCTTCTATATCTAAATTATTAAAAAGATGCTAAAGAATATAAAAAACAAATAAAGAAAATAAATAATGAACTAGCAAAAATTAGGCTATAGTGGTCAAGAATTATCTTCTAGAGTATTATTAAATATTGATTTTGCTAGAGCTAATATGAAATCAAATATTTATGATCAAGCCATTCTTGAAGGCATAGCCACTACATTTCCAGATACCGAAACAATTATTGAAAATGGAAAGGTTACTGGAATGACAGCAACTGATGTTCAAAAAATATTAAATTTAAAGCATGCTTGGGAATTTATTATGGATAAGGATGTCGTTGCATCCAAATCAAGTTATTCGATATTGTGTTATATTGCTGGCCTTGTGAATGAAGGATTCTATACTTATGGTGGTAGAATTAGATGTGTTCCAGTAATAATTGGAGGAACAAGTTATATTCCGCCTATCCCTATAGAATTTGTTGTGAAAGAAAAAAATTGAAGAAATATTGAATAAAAAAATGAAGAACCAGTTGATATAGCTATTGAACTGTGCTTGTATTGTATGAAAACACAAATTTTTAATGATGGAAACAAAAGGGCTTCGGTAGTTTTGGCAAATCATTTTTTAATTTCAAATGGTGAAGGATTATTAGTGATTCCAGAAAATAAAGTTCCAGAATTTAAAAAAATGTTGGTTGCCTATTATGAAGATAGAGATAATGGTGAAATATTAGAATTTATGAAAAAAATATTGTTGGAAAAAAATTTTTTTGATAGGGTGCAAATAACTAATGTTTGATAACAAAAGCACCCCCACAAAACATCAAACCAAATTAATTTTTGATACAAAGCATCAAAAATTGTTTTAAAATATTCTTATTGTATAAAAATATGCATATCATCCCTAAGTGTCACAAAGGTAAATAGCTAAAAAAATATGGATAAAAAGGTGCGTCTTAGGTTTAAAAAAAGGTGCAAAGTATCAAGTTTACTTATCTTTCACATTAGAGTTAAGTATAGCTGATATCAAAAATATTGGCTATTTTTTTCTTTTTTTAGGCATAAATACTGCAATATTTAATGATTTATATGGTATTTCTACAACAATTATAGAAGTAGTAATATATATCGTTTATATATAAATTTATTAAAGTATCTAGAGCAATCTTGTTATTTTTTTAATAGTGATAATTTTTTTATATTTTGGTTTCATTATATAAAGGCAAATTAAATGATTTGCTTTTTTTGTTTTATTCATAATATAATTTTTTTGGTGATATTTATGAAAAAAAGTGGAAGCTTATGTTCCAAAATTAGAGGATTTATGGTATCGTATGTATCTTCTTAGTGATGATTTGACGATGAAATATAATGATGAATATGGCGGAACAATTGATTTTAATAAAGAAAAAAATGGCAAATATGGTATGATAGATGGATTAATAATGATAATCGCTATTATGCCTATTTAAGTAATGAAAATGGGAAATTTATCGGTGAAATTAGCTACCGATTAGAAGAAGATAAATATATTTGTAGTATTATTATTGAAAAATAAATATCGTCATAATGGTTATGGTAAATTAGGATTAGATTTATTATGTAGAATAGCTAAAGAAAATTAAAAATTAAATATTTATATGATGATATTGCTAAGGATAATTCAGGTATTAATTTATTTTTTTAATTAATGGCTTTGAAATTGAATATGAAACATCTAAAATTATTATGGTAAAAAAATTGCTTTTAAATGATTCCATCCAGGCTTATAGCTTAGGTGGAATTTTTTTATTTTAGTTAAAATATTTTCTTTTTATCTTATGTTCCATTTTTTTATACCATATCTTTCTTATAATTAATATTGTAAGGAGGAACTATGCAAGATATTAGAAAAAAAGTATTAATAAGGAATATTTAGGGCATATTCAGATGATTTTAACAGGGTTAAATGGTGGTTCAAGACTTTTTATATCAAATGATAAGGATTAACAATGATTTATCATTTAAATATGGAGAAAAAAACAAAATGATAATGGTGGGGTTATAGTTTTGCCAAATATTGTTAAGCTTGATGATAATAATATTAAGAAAAATTGGTGATTGGATAGCTTCAGTAAATTCTAAGGTATGTTTAAAAAAATAGGAAATTTTTTTAGAATATAAAAAGTCAAAAAGGATGGGTTTATTTTTTTGATACAAGCAGTAGATGTATAGAATTATTAAATTTAGATTTAAATAAGCTATTAGAAATAACTATTAAGCTTTGTGGAAATTTAAATTTAGAGCTTGTTTTATTAAAGGAATATACTTCTACAAGTATTATTTATTTGACTAATAAGACTATGTACTAAATATGGTACATAAAAAAATTTTTATAATATAATTAAAGAGGTAAAAAAATAATGTTTGAAAAATGTTGTGGGAAATAAGAAGCAATTAAGTGAAATCAGTAATGTTTTAAATTGGTTTGATCATAACAAAGATTTACTTAAAAAAAGGAATAAATACACCTAAGGGAATGATTTTGTATGGACCTTCTGGCAATGGTAAAACTTTAATAATTAAGGATATTATTGAAAATACTAAGGCCAATGTTATTATTATAAATGGTGATAGCGATAATGTATTAAATGAGACACAAAAATGCCTTTTATTGAGGCTAAAAAGAGTTGGTCATTCAATAATTGTAATAGATGAATTAGATTTACTTTTAGATGATGATACAAGGCTTAGAAGAATATTACAGGACAATATTGATGGTGTTAATGCTAACGATGATTTATTAATTCTAACTGCAACCAATAATATTATTGATATTCCTGATGCTATTTTTAAGAAGTGGTAGATTAGATAAGTGTATTAGAATAGATTATCTTGATTCAAATGAGCTTTTTAGCTTTACTAGATGAGCTTATGAAAAAAATATGATCTTAGGTTTGGCGATGATTATGATGTAGAATTACTTAAGGATCTTATAGGTGGGACTACCACAAGCTGTACAGATATTTTAGCACTTGTTAACGATTTTGCATTAAGATATAATGAAAAAAATAATAACTATGACAATGGTTGAAAAATTCTTTAGACATTATAAAAAGATGACATTAAAAAGAAAAAGTGATGAACAGTTTTATCAGGTTGCTATCCACGAGGCTGGGCATGCTTTGATGCTTAATAGGTTTAATGAATATTTTAAAAATTTGTCAAATGACTATCGATGGCCCTAGTGGTAGATGTAATGCAGTAGAGGTTAAAGAAAAAGAATTTTTTTACACATTTCCTAAAAATGATTGCAGATATAAAAATAAGTATGTCTGGAGCCCTTGCTACTAGAATTATCCTAAATACTGGTAGTAATGGCTGTGAAAAGGATCTTCAGCGTGCTAGGAATTATGCTTACAATATGTTTAATGCAAATGGTTATAAAGGCTGTTATTTAACATTACCTGATTTAGGAATTGGTCGTAGAAGAGAAACATTTATAAAAAAAGAAGAAAAATGGAAAAAAGAATCGAAGGCTTCTTAAGGAAATGTGAGAATGATGCTATAAAAATATATTAAAAGAAATAAAAATAAGGTTATTAGCCTTGCAAATGAGCTAATGATTAAGAAAAAAATGAATAATAAAGAGATTATATCAATTTTAAATTGACAAAATGAAGCATTAGTGATATAATATATTTGTTCTTGAAATAGAACGTATGAAGAACGCACCTAAGGCTATGGCCTTGTGACAGTGCTACCAACCTGCTATTTGTAAGGTGGTGATCCATAGTACATATGGCGGAGGCAATTAATATTTAGAGATTTGTAGATTATGCTTCCATAAAGAATGAAAGCATTTTTTTATGGAAGAGGGATATCTTCGCTGTATTTTGAAAAAAATAGGAGGATATTTATGGAAGCAAAAAAATTTAGCACCACTAAGAATTTTAGAAATTTTAAGAAATTATAGTAGTGTGGAACACAAATTAACTCAAGCAGTTATTTTAGATTATTTATGGAAAAATTATGGAATTGATCTTGAAAGAAAATCCATAAGTAGACATATTAATAATCTTGTTGAGGCTGGATTTAATATTCAATCTACCCCAAAGGGAGTTTACCTAGTTGAAGATAAACCATTTAAGGTAGCGGATGTTTATTATCTTATAAATATGGTACTTTATTCTAAAGATATTTGTGCCATTGATGCTGATAATATTATAAAAAAGCTAGTTAGTTTAAATAATGATGTAAAAAGTGCTTTTTGGATACAATAAAAAAGCCATATCAGGTTGAAAGAACAAAAGCTAATAGCCTTTTTGAAAAATCTAACATTTTTTTAACTAAAGCAATTCTTAGAAATAAGATTATATCATTTTTCTTTAATTTATTATGATGAATACAAAAATAAAAAAAGAGCCAAAAATATATAGTTGTTCCTAAAAATATAGAGGTATTAGCTGGTATTAATTACTTATTTGCTAGTGATGGCGTTAAGTATGAAATATTTAAAATGGTTGATTTAGCATATGAGGAAGATGAGATTATTAATAATCAGGCAAATGAAGATAAAGCGAATATTCGTCTAAAGCTTAAGAAAGAGGATTTAAATTTATTCATTGATGAATTTGGCCTTGCCTATAATATGATAGAAGGATTAGAGTATTATTATATAGTTGAAGTTTATACAGGTATTGATAAAGTTATTAAATTTGCCAAAAATTCATAATGCTATCATTTTGATGCCAATAGATGTAGTTCATAAAATGAAAAAGTGAATATAATGAAATGAATTTTTCTTTATAATAATTTATTATTTAGTAATGTTAATAGTGGAGCTTTACAAATGAAATACTAGAAAATGTATTTCATTTTTCTGATTTTAGACAATTTGTTGAGTAAAAATATGGTACATTTATTAAATTTTGTGTTATCATATTAATGAGGTGATTATATCGATAAGAATAATAATAGGTTTTCTTGTGAAAATAAATAAAACGAAAGGAAAAAAATATAATGCGTAAAACAAAGATTATATGTACACTTGGTCCAGCTGTTGATGATGATGATAAACTAAAGGAAATGATTCTTCATGGCCTTGATTGTGCTAGACTTAATTTTTCTCATGGTACTCATGAAGAACAAAAGGTAAGAATGGACCGTGTTAAGAGAATTAGACAAGAATTAGGAATTCCTCTTCCAATTTTATTAGATACAAAGGGCCCAGAAATTAGAGTGGGCAATTTTAAGGATGGTAAGGTTAATCTTCATAAGGGTGATTATTTTACCTTTACACCTGATCACGAGCTTATAGGTGATGAAACAAAAAAATAGGCTTGACCTATAAGGAGCTTGCAAAATATGTTAAGCCTGGTGTCATAATTTTAGCTGATGATGGCAAAATCAGCTTTAAGGTTGTTGAAATTATAGGTGATGATGTTAAATGTGAGGTTTTAAATGATGCCCCTCTTAGTAACCACAAGAGTATCAATATTCCTAATGTAATTGTGGATATGCCATATATATCTAAGGTTGATCGAGAAGATATCATTTTTGGTATTAAGGAATGTGTTGATTATATTGCTGCTTCATTTGTAAGAAGAAAAGAAGATGTATATGCCTTAAGAGAATTACTTGATGAATATGACACATCTCACAAGATAAAAATTATTTCTAAGATTGAAAATACTGAAGGTATTGAAAAAATGGATGAAATTATTGAAGCCTCTGACGGAATTATGGTTGCTCGTGGCGATATGGGTGTAGAAGTTCCATTTAAAATGCTTCCTGGTATTCAAAAGGATTTAATATCTAAATGCTATCGTGCTGGAAAAATAGTAGTTACTGCAACTCAAATGCTTGATTCAATGCAACAAAATCCACGTCCTACACGTGCTGAGGTTTCTGATGTAGCTAATGCTATTTATGATCGAACATCGGCTATTATGCTTAGTGGTGAAAGTGCTGCTGGTAAATATCCACTTGAGGCTGTAACAGCTATGCGTGATATTGCTATATGTACTGAGGAAAATATTAATTACCATGAAAGATTTTATCGTAATAATTTAAATTTAGGAAATAGCTTTTTGTATCAGCTATTTGTAATTCAGCAGTTAATGCTTCATATCAAATAGATGCAAAGGCAATAATTTGTGTTACAAATAATGGAGAAACAGCATTTACATTGTCAGCATATCGTCCTAGCTGTCCAATTATTGCAATATGTGTTAACGATAAGGCTGCTAGACAATTAAATCTTGCTTGGAATGTATATCCAGTATATGCTGAGGAAAAAGCATTCTACAGATGAATTATTTATTTATGCAATAAACAAAGCCTTAGAAACTAATTTAGTTCATAAAGGAGATAAGGTCATAATTACTGGTGGCTCTCATGTAGGAAATACCGGAACTGATATGTTTAAGCTTCATACTATTTAAAATGTCTATAATTAAAAAGAAACTCTCTCATAATATATATTGTAGCGCTTAAGGCTACAATAGAAGGGAGTTTTTTTATGGCTTGTAATAATAAGCATGATGAAATAATTGTATGTAATACATTATTCAAATATGATTTGGTGAATGTTAGCGATGGTGTTTATGATTTAGTATGTACTCCATGTAACGTACCAACTGCCGTTTATAATGTGGGAAGAATTACTAAAAAGAGAAAAATAGCTGTAACCAAATTGAATTTTTATCAAGGCTTCATTAATTGTGATCCTGTAGAAATAATTCAGGATTGCTCTTTAGAATGCTTAATTAGACGAATGATTGAAACTTATTTTAATAATATTCCTGATATTGAATGTAACAACAATAGCTGTAGATATAGAAATACTGGACTAGGAATATTTTAATTGGTCTTAGGCTAGTTAAAACTAGCCTAAGCATTTTATTCCTTTCTATGCAAGAGGTTTGACCTCTTTTTTTTATCAATATTTTTTTGGTATTTTTCTCAAAAATTCATTAAAAAAAATAATGAAAGATAATGAAAAAACAACTGTTTTATTTGTTTATAAATATTTGAAATTTTGGCTTAAATACAAGCAAAAATGTTGTTTGCGTAAAGATATAACATTTAAAGTATAGAGGTGACAATATAGCGCAGTAAAGCCAAAAATATATTTTTTTGCAACATTTTAAATTAAGACAATTTTTGATTTGACTAACATTGAACGTTTGAATATAATAAAGGCACACTATTCGTTATGGAGGGATAAATATGGTTGAGTATATTATTAAACGTGATGGACGTGAAGTTCCTTTTGAACTAACAAAAATTGAAAAAGCAATTGAAAAAGCTTTAGAAGCAAGCCATGAACGTAATGATAAGCTTGCAATGTCGCTTGCTATTAAAACTGATGAAAAGCTTGAAGAACTTGGTCTTGAAAAGCCAAGTGTAGAGGATATCCAGGATGTTGTTGAGCAGGTTTTGATTGAAAATGATTTGTTAGAGGTTGCAAAGCGTTATATAGTTTACCGTCAAGAGCGTACAAACATAAGAGAAAGTAATACTAAGCTTATGAATGTTTATAAGTCAATTACCTTTAATGAAACTAAAGAAAATGACATTAAAAGAGAAAATGCTAATATTGATGGCGATACACCAATGGGTATGATGCTAAAGTTTGGTAGTGAAGCAACTAAGGAATTTGCTAAAAAATTCCTAATGAAAAAAGAGTTTGCTTATGCTCATGATAATGGTGATATTCATATTCATGATATGGATTTTTTTATTATATGACAACAACATGCTGCCAAATTGATTTAACTAAGCTATTTCATAATGGCTTCTCTACAGGCCATGGTTTTTTAAGAGAACCAAATTCTATTGCTTCATATGCAGCACTTGCTTGTATAGCTATCCAATCAAATCAAAATGATCAGCATGGTGGCCAAAGTATACCAATGTTTGATTATGATATGGCTCCAGGCGTAAAAAAAACTTATATTAAATCATTTAGAGCGAACCTAGAGAAGGCTTTGGAATTAGAAATTCCTAATTTTGATTTAAAAATTATTGGATTCCTTATTTGAAGCTTCAACACCATCAATGAGTGATAATTCTGTTTTTTTGAGGATATTTTAAGAAACCTTTTAATAGACGTTAATAAGAATACTGTAGATAAGATTATTACATTTGTTAAAAATGAGGCCTATAAGGATACAGATAAGCAAACATACCAAGCTATGGAAAGCTTAATTCATAACTTGAATACAATGCATTCTCGTGCTGGAGCACAGGTGCCATTTAGTTCTTTAAATTATGGTACAGATACCTCAGTTGAGGGTAGAATGGTTATGCGTAATTTACTTATGGCAACTGATAAAGGACTTGGCAATGGTGAAACACCTATTTTCCCAATTCAAATATTTAAGATTAAGGATGGCGTAAATTATTATCCTAATGACCCTAATTATGATTTATTTATGCTTGCCTGCAAGGTATCAGCTAAGAGATTATTCCCTAACTTTTCATTTATAGATGCATCATTTAATAAAATTTATTATAAGCCTGGTGATCCTCGTACAGAAATAGCTTATATGGGCTGTAGAACAAGAGTTGCGGCTAATGTTGATAAGGATAATGAAATAGTTACTGGTAGAGGTAATTTGAGCTTTACATCTATTAATCTTCCACGTCTTGGAATTTTTAGCCAAGGGTGATATATCTAAGTTCTTTGATATGCTTGATGAAAAGCTTAATTTAGTAATTGCCCAGCTTTATGAGCGTTATTTAATTCAAATTCATAAGCATGTTTATAATTTTCCATTTTTAATGGGACAAGGTGTATGGCTTGGAAGTGAAAAATTAAAATGGGATGATACCCTTGAGAGTGTTTTAAAGCAAGGTACATTAACAGTTGGCTTTATTGGTCTTGCTGAAACATTAGTGGCTTTAACAGGACATCATCATGGAGAAACTAAAGAGGCTCAAGAGTTAGGATTGAAGATTGTTAAATATATGCGTGATCGTTGCGATGAAGAAACAAAGAAGACAGGTCTAAATTATTCGCTTATAGCTACTCCTGCTGAAGGATTATCTGGTCGATTTGTTAAGATAGATAAAAAGAAATTTGGTATTATAACTGGCGTAACTAATCATGAATATTATACCAATTCTTTCCATATTCCAGTATATTATAAAATATCAGCATTTAAGAAAATTGAAATTGAGGGTCAATATCATGAGTTAACAAATGGCGGACATATAACCTATGTTGAGTTAGATGGTGATATGACTAAAAATCTTGATGCTTTTGTTGCTGTAGTTAAGCATATGCATGATTCCAATATTGGCTATGGCTCAGTAAATCATCCTGTTGATCGTGACCCAGTGTGTGGTTTTACCGGAATAATTAATGATCGTTGTCCACTTTGCGGACGTAGCGAGGGTGATATTCCGTTTGAACGAATTAGAAGAATTACAGGCTATCTTGTAGGTACTTTGGATCGTTTTAATAACGCTAAGCTTGCTGAGGTCAAGGAGCGTGTAAAGCATGGAATCACCACAGATTAGACTTTCTGGTATTATTGATGAATCAGTTGTTGATGGTCCAGGAATAAGATATGTCATTTTTACTCAAGGCTGCAAGCATAATTGTAAAGGATGTCATAATCCTGATACCCCTGATGAAACTAAGGGTTACTTAAAAAGCATGTGATGACATAATTAATGATATTAATGAAACCAAATATTTAAGCGGTGTTACATTTTCTGGTGGTGAACCATTTTTACAACCAGATAAATGTGCATATATCGCAAAAAGAATAAAAAAAGGATATAATATAATTGCATATACTGGGTATTTATATGAACAGCTATTAGAACTTAGTAAAGTCAACCAAGCAATTATGGACTTTTTGAAGCAAATCGATATTTTGGTTGATGGTCCATTCATTCTTGAACAAAAAAAGCTTAGAATTAAAAATTTAAAGGCTCTAAAAAAATCAAAGAATGATTTTAGTCAAAAAAATCCTTATGTGAAAAATAAGGTGATATTATATGATGAAGACTAGGAATTTACCTAGTCTTTTGTTATAATAAGATGAAAGAAGGAATATAATGGCAAAAAAATTGTTTACCCTAATTATGATAAATCACTTTTATCTATTATCTCATCAATAAAAAAATATTTTAATGAAGAATATCCTTATGCTTCAAAATGAAACAATAGATGAATTATTAAATACAGAAAAAAATATAAACACATTACATTTATGATATTAGATGGTCTAGGAAGTAAAGTTTTAGAAGACAATCTAGATGATGAAAAAAATTTTTAAGTAAAATGCATACTGAGGACTTAATTTCTATTTATCCATCAACAACTGCAGCGGCTACAACAGCGGCTATTTCTGGCTTAGCTCCTCTTGAAAGTGGCTGGACAGGTTGGCAAAATTATGTTAAGGAAATAAACCAAAAATATTATTTTTGTTTACAGGAGTTAATTATTTTACTAACAAACAAACTAATATGACAGGCTATCAAATATTACCAGTTACACCTTTTTGGCAAAGCTTTCCTATATATACTAGTAAAATTATGCCGTCATTTGATAAACAAAATGGTGTTAAAAATTTTAGTAGTGGAATAAAAAAGTTGAAAAAAATTTGGAAGACTAAAGAAGCCTCATTCACCTATTTTTTTATTGGGGTGAGCCAGATAGTACAATGCATAGCTTTGGTTGTGATTGTTCAAAATCTCATAAAAATAATAAATGATTTAAATAAGAAAAATAGAGGCAATGTATAAAGATTTACCAACTGATTCTTTAGTTATAATAACTGCTGATCATGGTCATATAAATGTAGAAACCAATTAATTTAACTTTAGATTTAAAATTAAATTCAATGCTAAAAAGAAGACCAAGCAATGATGCAAGAGCAATAACTTTTTAGTGTTTTTAGAGGATAAAAGGAAAAAGAATTTGTTAACCATTTTAATGAATTATATAAGGATTCTTATATTTTATATGATTCAAATGAATTTATTAATAAAGGCTTTTTGGGAGATACTAGTAAAAAGTAAGCTTAATCCAAGAATTAAAGATTTTTTTAGGTGATTATATTGCAGTAGCAATTTCAAACAAATATTTTGAATACAATGATGATTTTGCAGGCTTTAAAAGCCATCATGCTGGTATGACAGGCGAAGAAATGATAACACCATTGATAATTATTAAGAAGTAAAATTAATCATTTGGTGGCGTTTTTCATATGTAAAGAATTATTATGTTGTGATATAATAAATTGTTTAAATGTGAGGTAAAATATATGGATATTCGTAATGTAGCAATCATTGCCCATGTTGACCATGGTAAAAACAACATTAGTTGATAAATTATTAAAATTTTCACATGTATTTAGAGATAATCAAATTGTTGGCGAGTGTGTAATGGATTCAAATGCCATTGAGCGCGAGCGTGGTATAACAATTTTATCTAAAAATACTGCTGTACAATATAAGGATACAAAAATTAATATTCTTGATACCCCAGGACATGCTGATTTTGCTGGTGAGGTTGAAAGAATTATGAAAATGGTTGATGGAGTTGTTTCTAGTAGTTGATGCTTATGAAGGAACAATGCCTCAAACTCGTTTTGTTTTAAAGAAAGCCTTTGAAGCTCATTTAAAGCCAATTGTTGTAATTAACAAGGTAGATAAGCCATCAGCAAGACCAGCCGAGGTTTTAGATGAGGTTTTAGAGTTATTTATTGATTTAGGTGCAGATGAGGATGATCTTGATTTTCCAGTATGCTATTGCTCTGCAATGAATGGAACATCATCACTTGATATGGATCCTTCAACTCAAAAAGAAGGAATGGATCCATTGTTTGAAATGATTATTAAATATATTCCTGCTCCTTCAATGGATGTTAATGCCCCACTTCAATTTCAACCTGCAATTTTAGATTATACTGATTTCGTTGGTCGTATTGGTGTTGGTAGAATTGCTCGTGGTACAATTAAGAGTGGCGATGTTGTATCATGCTGTAGACTAGATGGTAGCATTAAGCAATTTAGAATTCAAAAGCTTTTTGGATATTTCGGATTAAATAAATTTGAAATTAAAGAAGGCTATGCTGGTGATATTGTAGCAGTTTCAGGTTTAAGCGATATTTCAGTTGGTGAAACAATTTGTCCTGTTGGTCAAGAGGAGCCACTTCCAAAGCTTAACATTTCAGAGCCTACTGTTCAAATGACCTTTGGTACTAATACTTCACCATTTGTTGGTTTAGATGGTAAAAGTGTTACTGCAACTAAAATTGAAGAGCGACTTTTCAAGGAAGTACAAAGAGATGTTTCACTTCGTGTTCAAAGAGTTGAAAAAAGTGAAGAGTGGATTGTATCAGGTCGTGGTGAGCTTCATTTATCAATTTTAATCGAAAATATGCGTCGTGAAGGTTTTGAATTCCAGGTTTCACGTCCACGTGTAATTACTAAAGAAATAGATGGTGTATTATGTGAGCCATTTGAGTATGTAGTTGTTGATGCTCCTAGTGATTGTATAGGTTCAGTAATTGAAATGCTTGGTAATCGTAAAGGTATTATGGAAACAATGACAAATACGGAAACTCAAACTAGAGTAATATATGTAGTTCCATCTCGTGGTTTAATTGGTTTTAATACTGATTTTATGACCGTAACTAAAGGATATGGAATAATTAATCATAGTTTCTTAGATTATCGTCCTATGGAAGCATTTAGAGTTGGCGAAAGACAGGCTGGAGTTTTAGTTTCAATGGCTCAGGGGCAATCTACAGCTTATTCTATTGGTGCTTTAGAGGATCGTGGAGCAATGTTTATTTCTCCTGGCGAGGATATTTATGAAGGTATGATTGTTGGTGTTGCTAATAAGGACTTAGATTTAGCTGTGAATGTTGTAAAGGCTAAGCAACAAACGAATACTCGTTCATCAAACAAGGATATGACAGTAGTTCTAAAGAAGCCTATTGTTATGTCACTTGAGGGCTGCCTTGAATTTATTAATGAGGATGAATTAGTTGAGGTTACACCTAATCATGTTCGTTTAAGAAAGAAAAATATTAGATACTGTTTTAAGAAAGAAATATGATGCAAATCGTAGAAGAGATGAAGAAACAGTATAGTTAAAGCGAAGCTTCTTCGCTTTTTCTTTTAACAAAATTCGACAAAAATGCAATATTTAAAAAGATATGTTAGCATATTTAAAAGAAAAGCAAATGATTTTTTTAAATTTTTTATTAATTTTTATTGAAATTTGTTTTTTTGTGGCGTATAATTAACACATAAAGAAATTATTTTCTTTATAGTTTGTAAGAAGGAGTTTTGAAAGTATGAATGGTAAAGTAAAATGGTTCAATGCAGAAAAGGGCTATGGATTTATTGTTGGTGAAGACGGAAAAGACGTATTCGTACATTTTAGTGCTATAGTTTCTGAAGGCTATAAAACATTAAATGAAGGCGAAGAAGTTACTTTTGAAGTTGAGCAAGGCCAAAAGGGTCCTATTGCTAAGAACGTTTGCAAAAAGTAATGAATAAATTTGACAAGCTTTATTGCTTGTCTTTTTTTTTGCATAAAAAAAGAAGAACCAGTAGTTCTCCTTTTGCTGCTTATTAACGATTGTAGAATTCAACGATTAATTGTGCATTTACATCTGTTAAGAATTCATCTCTTTCAGGTAAACGTACTAGGCTTCCAGCTAATTTATCAGCATCAAATGATAAATATTCAGCTCTAGATTGACGAGCTTCAACAGCTTGCTTTACAACAACTAAATTCTTTGAAGATTCTTTAACACTAATAACTTGACCAACATTAATACGGTATGATGGAATATCAACTTTCTTTCCATCAACAGTGATGTGACCATGAGCTACTAATTGACGAGCTTGCTTACGAGTAGAAGCAAGACCTAAACGATAAACTAGGTTATCTAGACGACGCTCTAATAATATTAAGAAATTATTAGAAGTCATTCCATCCATCTTAACTGCTTCGTTAAAAGGTTTTTCTTGAATTGCTTTTTCGCTTACACCATATGTGAATCTAACTCTTTGCTTTTCTTGTAATTGGATTCCATATTCCTTTAATTTACCACGCTTTTTGGCCATGTTGTCCTGGTGCATAATTTCTTTTAGTTAATTCTTTACCAGTTTCAGTAATTGAATAGCCTAAACGACGAGAGACCTTCCAAGTAGGTCCAGTATATCTTGACATTTTTCGTTCCTCCTATGTCTTTTTCTTAATGGAAAAAAGAATGAAGATCTTTTGTTTTGCAGGATATCTATGTAATAATATTTTCACCAAGAAAGCAGCGAAGGTTACTTATATTCCCCTATAGGGTTAAGATATTTACTGCATAATAAAAAGACAGCTGCCTTTTTAACCACGCTAGTCTATTATACTAAAAAAATTTTTTTTTGATGTCAATACTTTATTGCGACATATGGATTAATATGCTTCATTTTTATAATTTTATTTGCTTTAATTAATATAAAATGCTATTATTTAATGAAGAAATGAGGTATTTTTATGATAAAGGCTATATTTTTTGATTTGGATGGAACTTTGTTACCAATGGATGAAAAGGAATTCACTAATTTATATTTTGAATTATTGGCAAATAAGATGCAACAATTCGATTACAAAAAGGATAAATTAATAGAAACTATTTGGGCTGGTACTAAAGCAATGTATAAAAATGACGGCTCCAAAACCAATGAACAAACATTTTGGGATATATTTTCATTAATATATGGTAAAGATAGAATGGCTGATAAAGAAATATTTGATGATTTCTATAGTAATGAGTTTAAAAAAATACTATTAAAGCCTGTAAGAAAGATGAATATGCAAAAAAAGCGGTATTATTTGCCAAAAAGCTTGGGTTTAAAGGTAATTTTAAGCACGAATCCGATATTTCCTTATGTTGGTACTAAAACAAGAATGAAATTTAATGACTTAAACGAAGAAATGTTTGATTTTATAACAACATACGAAAAATTCTAAATATACCAAACCAAATCCAATGTACTTTAAAGAACTTCTTAACAAATATGATTTATTACCAAATGAGGTTATATTATTTGGTAATAATAATGTTGAGGATGGAAAGTGTAGTAGAATGATAGGGATAAAATGCTATTTAGTTGGTGAAAAATCTTATTTTTAGATCCTAATGAGGAGAATGAATATCCTAACATAAAAAAATGAATGACATAATTGATATCATTCAAAAAAAGAAGCTAATAATTAAATTTTTTTTAAGATGTGGCTTTAAAATATCGACAATTAATTCTAAATATTTTTTTGGTCAGTCTCATCAAATCTTGCAAATATAGGTGAGTCAATATCTAATAGACCATATAATTCATTATTAATAATTATAGGAACAACAATTTCACTTAAGGAATTACTATCACAAGCAATATGAGAAGGAAATTCATGGACATTTTGAACAATTGTTGTTTTTTTATTTATCGCGGTAAAACCACATACACCTTTGTTTAAAGGTATTGTCATACAGGCTGGTTTTCCTTGAAATGGGCCAAGCTCAAGTTTATTATTCATATATAAATAAAATCCGGCCCAGTTTATGCTATCAAGACTATTGAATAAAATAGCACTAGCATTTGCCATATTTGTTATAGGATTATTAATTCCTTCAAACAAACTATTACATTCTTTTTATGATTTTTTTCATATATTTGTTCTTTGTTCATATTTTTTTCAACCTCTTTATAGATATATTTTTAAATTATATGATAAAAATATGTAAAAGTATGGAGATGAATAAAAATGTTGTATAAGCAAATATTAGTTAGATATGGTGATTTAACTCTTAAAGGAAGAAATTTAGGATTTTTTTATAAATAAAGTATTTCATTTAGTAAGTGAAAAAATGAAGGGCTTAAATGTTAATATTAGAACAACTCATGATTATATATTTATCGATTTAAATGATGTTGATTATAAATTAGTTGTAGAGAGATTAAATTTGGTTTCAGGACTTCATTCCTATAGTCTTATTTGTAGATGTGATGCAGAAATAACCCAAATGAAGGAGCTTGCCAAGGAGCTAATGAAGGAAGAGGTTAAGGAAACTAAAACCTTCAAGGTAGTGACAAAAAGAGTGGATAAAAGCTTTCCAATGGAAAGTATGGAAATATCAAGACATATTGCAGGGGCAGTTTTAGCTACTAATCCTTTACTTAAGGTTGATGTACATAATCCAGAAATTACACTACATGTTGAGGTGAGACGCGATGGTTGTTATTTGTTTAATAGTCAAATAAAAGGACTTGGTGGTTACCCTGTTGGTGTAGCTGGACGTGGCCTATTAATGATGTCTGGTGGTATTGATTCACCGGTTGCAGGCTTTCTAGCAATGAAGCAAGGAATTGAAATTGAATGTATTCACTTTGAATCAACACCATTAACCTCAATTGAATCAGCTCAAAAGGTTGTTGATTTAACCAAAATCATTGCAAAATATGCTCCACATAGTAAAAATAACTGTTCATATGGTGCCATTTAAGGAATTACATATGGAAATCTTGGATAAAAATTCCTGATTCCTATATTATAATAATTATGCGTAGAATGATGTATAGAATAGCCACTAAAATGGCTATAAAAAGAGAAGCATTATGTTTAATCAATGGTGAGTCTGTAGGACAGGTTGCCTCACAAACATTGGAAAGTATGAATGTTATAAATAGTGTTACAAATATTCCTGTCATTAGACCGCTAGTTACCTATGATAAGCAGGACATAATTACAATTGCTAAAAAAATTGGTACATTTGAAACCTCAATTAAACCATTTGAGGATTGCTGTACAGTATATTTACCAAAAAGCCCTGCTACAGCTCCAAAAAAATGGAAAAAGTGTATTGCTTATGAAAAGAATTTTGATTATGAAAAAAATTTGTTGATGAGGCAGTTAATAATACTAAGACGATTATTATTTCAACTGATTCTGATCTTGATCTTCCAATGCTAGGATTAGAAGTTAGAAATACTATTTAATTTTTTTGTATAATTTGTCTATTTGTTGGATAACATAAGTATTGCAAGGAGGTGATTTAAGTGCCTAGCAATACAAAGAAGAATAATACTTCGCGTAATTCAACAAATCATAAGTATGAAGTTGCTGAGGAATTAGGAGTTGAAATTGGTCCTGATGCGTCAGCAAGAAATAATGGTCGTGTTGGTGGTCAAATTACTAAGGATTTAGTTAATAAGGGTAAGCAAAAATGTTGATAAGGAATCTTTAAAATACGAGGTTGCTGAGGAATTAGGAGTTGAAATCGGTCCTGATGCATCAGCAAGAAATAACGGTCGTGTTGGTGGTTCAATGACTAAAAAATTAGTTAATAAGGGTAAACAAAACTAAGCTATAGATTTGAGTGTTCAATTTGAACACTCTTTTTTTAAATTATAATGAAAAAAATCACTAAACTTTAGTATAATAAGAGGTATAGAGGTGCACATATGAAGAAAAAGTTATTTTTATTAGCTGTTTTTTTAAATTTACTAATGCTTGCAGGATGTATTGTTCCGATTAATAAAAATTATAAAAATAAGGATTTTACCGAAAGTGAATTAGAAATGTATAATGAATATTTTTGGATTTGTAATTCCTTATTTGAATAATAATGAGTATCAAATAGAGGATAATTATGAAAATACATTTAAGGTATCTTTTTAAAACCTATCATAATACTTCATCTGATTTTTCAAGTTATAATGCTAAATTTAAAAAAAGCAATATTCTATTCTTACTGAAGAAAAGGATGATTATGATATAACTTGGTATAATTATGCTTATATGAACTCAAGAATTATGCTAAGCTTTTATAGTGAGGATAACATCCCTACAATGCATGTGTTAGTATTTAAATGGGATAGTAATAATGATGAGATTTTAAAGGCAAATGGCTTAAATGTTTCAAGTAGTAGTGGTTATTATGATTTAGATTTTTTTCAAGCTGTTCATATAGTGATGTAGCCAAGAATAATTCTTGTCCTACTACAGGTGATGTTAATGCTTTAGTAATTCCTGTTGAATTTAGTGATAGATTAGCAATTAATTTAGGTTATAAAATAAAAAGATATTGATTTAGCCTTTTAATTCAACTAATAGTAATGAATTAGAATATTATAGTGTTAGCGAATATTTTTATAGATCAAGCTATGGAAAATTAAATCTTCATTTTGATGTCTTAGATTCCTTTATTATGGCTAATCATAGTTCTAAATATTATCAAAAATATTACTAATTCTACAGAAATAATTTTAGATGAAATGCTAGTGAAATTGGATAATAGAATTGATTATAATAAATATGATAGCAATAATGATGGTTTAATAGATGCGATTATTTTAGTAAATACATTGGATATCGATTATAATGTGGAAATGAAATGGGCTTTTATGACCTACGATTTAATGGGAAGTGTTTATGATAGTAATTATTTTTTTATAAATATGACAATGTAAGAGCATATACTTATTTTTGGTGTCCTTATGGATTCTTAAGAGAAAAATGAAGAAGGCTATAATAACGAAAAAGATAAATACATATACGATAATTCATGAATTTTCTCATATTTTAGGTGTAGATGATTATTATGATACATCATATTTAGTTACAGATACACCACTACTTAATTTAGATGTAATGGATGCTACAAGAGGAGATCATAATCCTTTCACAAAATTTTATTTAGGATTTATAAATAAAAGTAAAATTGTAACTACTAATAGTAGTGTTACATTGTCACTTAAGGATTATGGAAAAACTGGCGATACAATTATATTAGCCAACAATTTTGACGAGAAGCTTGGAATTTATCAGGAATATTATGTTTTAATGTATTATAAAAAAATGAAGGATTAAATGATAGTTATTTTTAAAGATAATGGAATTGTAATGTATCATATTAATGCAAGTCTAAGAAAAATATGGTGATTTCGGTCATATAAGCTACAAAATTATGAATAATAACACCTCAAAAATATAGTGTTGATGGCTCATATAATAATTTGGTTGAATTAGTTTTTGAATAGTAAAAAAATAAACTATATCAAGCTGGTGATGTTTTAGATGATGAAATCTATGATGATAATGACAATAAGCTTAAGTATAGCTTTGAAATTCAAAAATATGAATGATGAAGAAGCAAAAATATAAAAATTTGTATATAAAGGATAGAAAAAAATGATAACATCAGTGAATAATGAAGAGGTTAAGGAAGTAGTCAAGCTATTTACCTCTAAAGGAAGAAAAGAAAAAAATATGTTTGTGGTTGAGGGACCACATTTAGTTTATGAGGCTAAAAAATGTGGAGTGTTACTAAAAACATATACAACTACAGATAAATATGAGGGAACGCTTGTAAGTGAAAGCGTAATGAAAAAGATGTGCAATACTATAACACCAACTACTATAATTGGTGTATGCAAAATGTTTGAAAATAAAAGAAGTGAAGGACATATTTTAGCACTTGATAGAGTTCAAGATCCAGGTAATATGGGCTCATTAATGCGTAGTGCTGTGAGCTTTGGCTTTAATACTATAGTTTTAAATGAGGGCTGTGTTGATATTTATAATGATAAGGTTATTAGAAGTAGTCAAGGAGCAATATTTAGACTATCATTTGTAAAAGCTAATATTATTGAATATTTAAGCAATTTAACTGATTATCAAATTTTTAGTACTAATGTTAATTTGGGTAATGATGTAACAAAAAGTTGAAAAAGGGACCTAAAATGGTTTTTAATATTAGGTAATGAAGGTCAGGGTGTTAGTGAAGAAATAAATAAAATGAACTACCAAAAATTTATATATTCCTATTAAAAAAAGATGGAATCATTAAATGTAAGTGTGGCTGGTGGTATTTTTAATGTATGAGCTCACAAGATTAAAATAAAAAATCCCAGCTAGGCTAGGATAATTATTCTTCAGTTTTTTCAGTTTCAAAAAGTGGCTCGATATCATCTAGATGATCATATAGCTTATCGACAAACATTATACCATCTAAATGATCATATTCATGCTGGAATACGATAGCTGGAAAGCCAGTAAGAGTTTTTGTTAGATATTTAATTTTGTTAGTTTTAAAATCATAAATAGCAGCTTTAAAGGTGATGGAATAGTGACGAGGTGTTATACCATTTGTTTCTCTATCGACACTAAGACAACCTTCTCCACCAGGAAGATAAGTCATTTCTTTACTTTTTGGCTATGATTTTAGGATTAACAACAGCGTAAATATATGGTGGCTTATTGTTATCGAAAATATCTGGAGCGTTCATTGCAAACATTCTTTTGCATACGCCAACCTGAGGGGCAGCAATTCCAACGCCAGGACGAATATTATATTGTTTAACTAAGTCTTCGTTAGCAGATATAATGATATATTCATATAAATTTTTTTAATACATCTAAATCTGAAGAGGAAAGAGGTAGTGATACTTCACTACATTTTTTTGTCTTAAAAGAGGATTTCCTTCTTTTTATTATATCTTTTTCTCAAAAATACATTATAATCACCTTATGCAATTATAACATAATTTTTACATTTTTGTCTAATACCATCTAGCAGCGCCAATTATTACTAAAAGAATAAATAGTACTAAAAATTAAAGCATATCCGTATCCACCACGCTTTTGATTACACGTAGTATATGGCATATAATTGCAACCACAGGCATTTGGCATTTGATAATAATACATCGTATCACCTCCTATCTTATCATATGAGGTGGTTTTATTTTTTTATGTGCTAATGTCATCCTCCTTAGTTAGTCCTAAAAAGCCTTCAACACGCTTTAGACGATTGTTTAGATTTCTAAGCTTACGATTAATATCATCAAGCTCATACATAATTCTTTGAAGCATATTCATTTCATAGCTTGAATTGTAAGCATCCATATTTCTATTTTTAAACATAATATCACCATTATATTTTATGTGTATATTAAGATGTTGTGCTTGGAAAAAAATAAAAAAATGGTGATATGCGGTGCTTGTAAAAAAATCTTTTATTTTAGCAATTGGAAATACAATAAATAAAAATATTAGGAATGTTTTTTTATCTATATTTTAGCTAACAATGATAGAGCAATTTTATATCAAACCTCTTATTTGTTTTTTTCAATATTTAATGATATTGCGACAATAGGCTTGATACCGGGAACAACTAAAATTACTTCAAGATTAAATGAAGATGAATATGCAAAAATTTTTTTAGGCTTTGGAAGACGACTTACAAGAATTATTGGGATATTTTCCATAATAATTTATTTTTTTTACTAGGAATATTTTATTTGCGATATAATAAAAAAATTCTAATCCACTAGGACTTATTATTGCGGGAAGTAGTCTTTTTCATTACTCCAAGCCTATATTTTTATCGTGGATATAATCAAGGCCTATTAAATATGAATAAAGTGGCATTCTGTTTAATTTTAGAAGGAATAGTAAGAGTTTGTGTAATTAGTTTAAGTTTTTTTATTAATGTTAATATTTCATATTTAGCATTACTCGCTAATTTCTTAGCATTTGTTTGTTCATATTTATATATTAAAAACTAATATTGACTATAAAAAAATGATAAATCAGAAAAAAGTATCTTGTTAAATATTTTAATTATTGTCTTCCTTATGGAATGACCACACTTTTTTTTACCTTGTATCAAGCAATAGATATTTTTTTATGATATATAAATACGTTAAGGATATTGAATATGTAAGTGCCTATTTATATGAGGCAAATAGATTAATTTATTTGCCAGTTATGATTGCCTCCAGCTTTGCGGCAACACTTATTTCATCATTTAAGGAAAAAAACAAGATTTGAAAACTATTTTTTTCTTTATTTAAATGCAATTTTAGTTTTTTTACTGGATTATATCTATTATATTCTAAAGAAATATTTGCAGTTTTATATCCTAAAAAAATGCTGGCGGCTATATAGTTTTAAGATATATGGTAATCCAAATAATTATTTTTTTGGACTATATAAAAATAATTTTAGGAATATTTGCAATCAATAAGGTTAATGGAATTGTATGCTTAACTTGGATAAGCTTAATATTAAAAATATACACTTAATAAAAATATTAATTACAGGATATTCTTATATAGGTGCAATAATCGCGACAAATATTTGTGCATTATTATGTATTTGTTATGCAATAATTATCTTACGATTTGAAAAAAATAAAGATATTAGGTATTTATATATATGAAATTTTAAAAATATATTCTTGTCTTTATTGTTTCTTTTAAGTCTACTTATGCTGGAAATTAAAGTGATTAAATATAGTTTAGTTAAAAAAATATAATATTACAAATATTATTACTGCTTATGAATTATGTAATTATAATAATCATTATAATTCTATGGAAAAAAATAAGCAGAGCAGTGATATAATTTGGGATGGTGGTGTTTTAAAAATGATTTTTACTTATTGGCCCTAGTGCTGTTGGCAAAACAGAGGTTGGAAAAAAATTAATATCTTTTGGATATGATAAGCTAGTAACATATACAACAAGAAAGCCTAGGTTAAATGAGCTTGATGGTAGAGATTATCATTTTATTACATTAGAAAAAAATTTGAAGAATTAAACAGTCGTAATTTCTTTTTTTAGAAACTGTCAACTATGCCAATAATTTTTTTATGGTACAGCCTTTGAAGATTTAAGTGATAACAAATTTGCTATTGTTGAGCCTCAGGGCTTGAGTAATTATAAATAAAATTAGCTTTGTTGCTTTTTTTCTTCAAGCTAAAAAAAGATACAAGAAGAAAAAAAGAATGCTACTTCGTGGTGATCTAATTGCTGATGTTGAAAAAAACGTCTTAATATTGATGATACCTATTTTAATAATGATATTAAGGATATGTGTGATTATGTAATTGAAGTTGATGATGCTTCAATTGATGATGTAGCTAGTCAAATCAATAGACTTTATAAAATGTATTAGGTAGCAACCAAAGATTTATTGCATATTATAATAATAGGTGGTAATATGTCTGCTAATATGGATAGATTTAAGGAATACATAAAAAAAAATCCCAATTTAAAAAATGAGGTAATTGCTAAAAAGAAAACATGGCAAGAGCTATACGAAGAGTTTATTTTGATTGGTGACGAACCTAAAGCTATAGAGTCCGATAGTTCAAGAGCTGATAATAAAAATAGTGATACTACACAAATGCTAAAAAATGTTATTGGCTATGTAAAAAAAATCGACCCTGATCAAATTACAAAGACAGTTACATCAATTCAAAAGGTAATTGAGCTACTTGCATCATTTGGTGCCGGAGCTAGTGTAGCTAGTGCTTCAAAGAGCACTCTTGATCCTTTGTTTGATCGTAAGTTTGATGAGTGGTACTAATGGACTATTTTAACTATTTATATCAACATGAAGAGCTTCTAATGTATTTACGATTTCACCCAAAAATGGTATAAGATCCTTTATTATGATGAAACTATGTTCCCAACATTTTTAAGTATTGCCAAAAAGGATTTAAAAGATTAGAGTGGTTGATAAGCTAGAAAAAAATTTAATCAAAAATGTTTCATATTTAAAATTGTTGAAAGGATTCATAAAAAAAGGATGAGTAATAATGGATTATGTTAATATTCTAAATAAAAACTGATGCATATATAAAAAGTGTTATTGATTCAAATGATTTTCAAGAATTGTTAGCACTAAAAAAACAAATAGATGATGAGCTTAAGGATTTAATTATAAAATTTAATACAGCAAAGGATAGGTATTATGAAGCACAAAAATACGGAAAATACCATCCAAGCATAAGTGATTATAAGAAGAATTTATTGGAGCTAAAGAAGGAATTGTATTCGAACAGCCTTGTAAAAAAATACTTTAGCTTGCAAAAATAAGGTTCAAAAAGGAAATTAATGATTTTTTTTAAATGATCTTAAAGCATCAATATCGAATAAATTTAAAAAAAGATGGAAGCATCAATATTGATTAAGAAAAATTGTATTTAATGAGGAATGTATATGAAGAATGAAAAAAATTAATTTATATGTAGTTGGTGATTCAACACTAGCATTATTTCATGATGCTTATTATTATCCAAGATATGGCTATGCAACAAAAATTTAATTGTTTTTTTGATTCTAATGTCAATATTATTAATTTAGCTTTTATCTGGTCGGAGCTCTAAAAGCTTTATTAAAGAGGATAATTATTTAAGATTAAAGAAAACACTAGGTAAAGATGATTATTTGCTTATTGGCTTTGGTCATAATGATGAAAAAAAGTGATGATAATTTAAGATTTACAAGTGCAAATTTAGATATAGATAATAAGAATTCATTTAAATACTATTTATATGAATATTATATAAAAATTAGCATTGGAAAAAAAGGAGCTATTCCTATTTTATGTACGCCTATTGTAAGAAACAATGCTTCTAATGATTATACCGGTATAAGTGCTCATATAACAAAGGATGGCAACTATCAAAAAGCAATTATTGATTTAGCAAATGAAATGGATGTTTATTGCATTGATTTAACAACAATAACCAAGAAATTGTATTTATCACTAGGCTATGAAGAGGCCTGCTATTTTCATGCTTGGATTAATTCATCAATAAAGTCTGTTGATGCTACGCATTTAAATACTTATGGTGCAAAAATTGTGGCATATTTTGTTTGCAATGAAATAAAAAATACAAAAGCTTTCTTTTGGCAAATCACGTAATTAATTTAATTAAGCCTACAAAAATCAATTGATTTAACTAGTAATCCAGATTATAAGGAGCCAGTTTACGAAGGCTTTGATGAGAAAAAAATATACTCCTAAAAACCTGGACAGGCTTTAGTAAGGGTTGGTATGGTACTGCCTTTGGTGATTGTGGTGATTCGCCAATAGAAAAAGGTAATTGCTTCCTTGCTTATCAAAAAAATAATGAATTTATTGTTGGTCAAAAACGCTGGAACTCCTAAAGGAAGAATTTCTATCGGAACTGATGGAATTGCAATGATATTTAAGCAGGTTTCTATTGATGAGAATATAAAAAAATAAGCGCTAATGTTAAGGTTTTAGAGACAAAAGAAATAAAAACAGTCAGGCTTTGGCCTAATGATAAGAGATGATATTTACGTCGAACAAAAATCTTCCTAATTCTAATATTAGAAGCAATTATATAGCAGCGGGTTTTTTTATCCAACTGATGGCTTTACAAATATTATTTATAATCGAGAAAAATACAACATTCAGTAATGAAGATAATATTGAAACAGGATTTTATGAGAAGAATGATGAGGCATATTTAGAGATAACAAGATTAGGCCAATCAATAAATGTTTTGGTTAACTATAAAGGTAAAAAGCTATGAAAAAGAATTATTATGATTTTGATTTAACAGCAATTGATAATAAGTACTATTACATAGGTATGGTTGCAACTCGTGGAACTGTTTGTAGCTTTAGTGATGTTGTGGTTACAAATTTGGGAAAAGCAATTAAAGCATAAAAAAGCATCCTGTTAAGTAAAAGTGCTTGACAACTTTAAAAAGTATGATATAATGTATACGTTAATTCAGATAAAAAGGAGTGTTTTTTATGGTAAAGATTAGATTACAAAGATATGGTTCTCATAAAAGCCCATTCTATCGTATTGTAGCTTGTGATTCTAGAAGTCCAAGAGATGGTAAGTTCTTAGAAATTTTAGGAACATATAATCCATTAACTGAGCCTGCTACTATTAAATTAGAAGCTGAAAAGATTACAAAATGGTTAGATAACGGTGCTCAACCTACGGTTACAGTTGCAAATATCTTAAAGAAGAATAATATTGCAAAGTCAACAAAGTAAGCGGGGTGGACTAGATGATAAATTTTGAAAATTTGATATCTAGTTTAATATTACCCTTAGTTGCCTATCCTAATGATTTTCAAATCATTAAGGAGGAAGCTAGTACAGAAGATGATCTAAAGTTTAAGGTTTTAGTCAATCAAGCTGACTTAGGTCGTGTTATAGGACGTGAAGGTCATATTGCTAAGGCAATCCGTACGGTTTTATATGCTGGTGCCTCAAAAGAAGGCAAAAGGGTACACTTAGACATCGATGCAAGATAAAGGCTAGGAGATAATCTCTTAGCTTTTTTTGTTAAAAAGAATTGCTGCTGCAATCCTTTAATCTAGATAATTCACCCTTACATTTTTTTATTTTCATTTGTGACTATTTCAAAAAAACTTCTTTTTAAATTTGGGTAATCCTCGTATAATGTCTTATTTTTTTATATTAATTTCAAGAGAAAAATTCATAGCCTGTTAGAGCGTCAAGTAAGGAATCATAATTCAATGAATACATTTCTTCAAGATTATCTCTTAAATAGCTTAAGAGTTCCTTTTTTTACTAGGATATTTAAGACAATCTAATTCAATTCTATTCATAATAAAAACCTCAAAATACTATAGCTTTCATAATGGTCTGATGTATAAAAATATAGATCATCTTTAGTACAAAATACGATTCTTTTACTGTTTCTACCGCCACCAGTATAAGCTATATCGCATTCAGTATAGGTTCTACCACTTTTTTTAGGAAGAAGTCCTTCTTTATTGTAAAAGGTATCTCCACCAATACTTAGCTTATTAGAAGCGGTATGGTTACTTTTCACATAGGTCATACTTGATTTTGTTTTATAGTTACTAGGCAGCTTTTTATAAAGATATAAATAAGCACCAACCTCTTCTAAGGAATCATAAATTCCTGATTCATTTACATCAGTTGAGGTTAAGGAAATACTAATAACCTTAAAGCCTAAATTGTCAAAGCTAGAGCTTGGCTTAGTTGAACTAGAGCTAGCAGATGAACTAGAACTTGGCTTAGTTGAACTAGAACTAGCAGATGAACTAGAACTTGGCTTAGTTGAACTAGAGCTAGCAGATGAACTAGAACTTGGCTTAGATGAGTTTGATATTTCTTCGTGAGAAGATGTTGAACTATTATTTTTAGAATTTGTAATAACTATATCACATGATGCTAATAGTAATATAGAAATTAAGGCTAAAAATTATTTTTTTCATTTAATATGCTAATCCTTTATATTGATTTTCGTATGATTATTTTAACATAATTTGTCAAAATATGCAATTTAAAAAAATATGCTAAGTATTTGCTAATGGTTTTAAAAAGATAGTATAATTAATGTAAAAAAATAGGAGGTTTTTAAAATGAGTTTAAATGAAATATTGGCAAAAATCAAAAAAAGCCATGTAAGTATTTGGTTGAAGAATTATTAAAAAAATATGAATATGTTTCACTTTTTAGGCTCCGTTGTAACTGGTACAGCAATAGGTGTCGATACTAAAAATATATCTGTTTCTGAATCAGCTAATGAGGTGGGATATGTCGTTAAAATTTTTAATGGCAAAGGCTATAGTGAGTATTCATTTGATGACATCAATGAAGAAAATTATTTAGAGCTTGCAAAGAAAATTGAGGCGGAAATCACTTTGCCAGAGTTAAAGCAGGAGCATGTTAATGTTGGTTTAATTAAAGAAGAAAAATTAAAGAAATCATTTTGTCGTGAAGACTTATCACCTGTCAGTGATGAGATAGTTGTTGAAAAACTTACTAAAATTCGTGATGATATTAAAAAAACTATAGTGATTTAATTATAAATGCTATAGGTAGATACAATAAAATGGAGGTTTCTAAAATCTTTATCAGTCCTAATAAGGAATTAGATCAATATTATACCTGGACTAATGTTTATGCTGTTGTTGTATCAAGACGAGAAAATATTATTAAAATGAGTAGAAGTGTTTGCGATGGTGCAAATACATTAGATGTATTTAATAAAATTAATAGTAAGATTAACGATGCTTGTCAAATTGCTATTGAATTATTAGATGCTAAACCAATCGAACCAGGTGTGTATGATGTAATAACAGATCCATCTATTACGGGTCTTATTGCTCATGAAGCATTTGGTCATGGTGTTGAGATGGATATGTTTGTTAAAAATAGAGCAAAGGGTAAGGATTATATTGGAGAATATGTTGCCTCTCCATTAATAGATATGCATGATGGTGCGTGTGCTACTGAAAGTGTTGCGTCTTATTTCTTTGATGATGATGGAGTACTAGCTCATGATACCTTAATCATTAAAAAAGGAATTTTACAAACTGGTATATCTGATACCTTAAGTGCCTTACAGCTTGGAACAGAGCCAACAGGAAATGGTAGACGTGAAAGCTATAAGCGAAAAGCTTATTCTCGTATGACTAATACTTTCTTCTCAAAGGGAGAATCTAAGGTTAGTGATATGATTAAATCTATTAAGCATGGTTATTATTTGTGTCAAACAAATAATGGTATGGAGGATCCAAAGAATTGGCAAATCCAATGTACTGCTGAATATGCAAGAGAAATAGTTGATGGAAAATTTAGCGGAAAGATTGTTTCACCAGTAGTAATTAGTGGATATGTTCCAGATGTGTTAAAGAGTATAAGTATGGTGTCTGATGAATTTGAGGTTAGTGGATCAGGATTTTGTGGTAAGGGCCATAAAGAATGGGTTAGAGTTTCTGATGGTGGTCCACATTTGAAGGCGAAGGTGAAATTAGGATGATAAATAAAATTGTTGAATTACTTAAGACTAATAAAAATGTTAGTGCCTATAAGGTAACTAAATCAACTACCTATAGTGTTGAATTATTTTATGTAACAGATAAGCTTGAGACAAATCGTGTTACAGATACTGAGGCCTATGATGTTGTTGTATACTGTGATTTTGCTGAATATCGTGGCTCATCTAGCTTCTTGGTTGCATCTTCATTTACAGAAGAACAAATTAAAGAAAAAAATTGAACTTGCTGTTAAACGAGCAAAATTTGTTAAAAATAAATTCTTTGAGCTACCAAAGCTTGAAGAAAAGTGTGTAGATATTCCTTCACCCATAAGTGGTTCATCATTTAAGGATGTTGCTTGCAAAACAGCTGATGCAATATTTAAAGCCAATGTTTACAAGGATGGTTGGATTAATAGTGTTGAGATTTTTTTGTTACAGAGAAGTCAAAACGTATTGTCAATTCTAACGGAATTGATTTAGAATCAACATTTGCTGATTTATATATTGAATTAATTCCAACTTGGCGAGGTGAACATGAAGAGGTTGAATTATATCAAAAATATAGAAACATCTGAAATTAATTATGATGATATTACAGCTAAGGTTGAAGAAACTATGCTTAATGCTAAAGCCAGAGCTAATGCTGTTAAGCTACCAGCTGACCTTCATAAATGCAATGTTATTTTAAAGTCAGAAGAAGCTTCAATGATCTTTAATTATTTTAAGGATGAGCTTAATTATGCAGTTGTTTATCAGCATATGAATATTTTTAAATGTTGGTGATATGGTTAACGATATTAATACATCTGATCCAATTGATATTACTTTGAAGCCATATGTGGTTGGTGCTTCAAAGGCTCAAGCCTTCGATGATGATGGAGTTGTTTTAAAGGATTGCCATATAATTGATAACAGTAAATGTATGAAACTTCATGGTAATACTCGTTATGGCTATTATTTAGGTGAAAAAAATCCAACCGGTTCATATCTTAATATGGAGGTTAAGCCAGGCTCAATGAGCTATGATGAGATGAAGAAGGAGCCTCATATTCTTTGTGTTTATTTTTCTTCACCTCAGCTTGATAATTATAGTGGCTACTATGGTGGCGAGGTTCGTTTAGGATTCTATTTTGATGGTCAAAAAAATATACACCTGTAACTGGCTTTAGTATCTCTGGAAACATTCATAAAGATAAAAATAAATTCCGTTTCTCAAAGGAAATTGAAACTAATCGTGGCTATAGAGGTCCTAAATATATCTATGTTAAGGATATGACGATTAATTAATAAAATAATTATTTTTTTAAACGCTTATTGTTAAAAAAATAGGCGTTTTTTTTGCTTTTTATGAAAAAAATAATGTAAATATCCGTAATTACGGAAAGTATGCGAAAATGCGAATTTTTTTGTTGACTTGAAAACGCTTTGTGATAAAAATAAAGATGAAGGTGATGGAAGATGAGTAAAAAAACGTTATAGATGAAAAATTGAAAAAAACAACATTGAAGAATATATTTCTTATTTATGTAAAAATTCCACTGTGGAAAAGCCATTATGGAATAAGGAAGTTTTTATGGGTCTTAAGCAGCCAGGATGGACATATATCGACGGTTGTATGATGGTAGGACTTGATACACTATATAAGTACAACCATAACAAAGATCTTTTTAAAAATATATTGAAAAATTTTGTTGGTCCACTTGTTAATGATGATGGATATGTAAAAAAATATTATATTATAACAATTATAATACCTATACTACAGAGGGATGTGATTCAGATCCTTGTAATATGGCAAAGCTTTTGTACACACTTTATGATGAAACTAAAAATGAGAAGTATCGTAAATCAATTGAATTTTTTATGAATGAGCAGGTTAGAAAGCTTCCTAGGGTTTTAGGAAACTTTTGGCATAAAATAAAATATTATAATCAAATTTGGCTAGATGGCTTGTATATGATTCAACCATTTTTTGCTGAGTATACTAAAAGATATGAAGATAAAATGAGCTATTATGATATTGTATATCAATTAGAAAATGCGTTCAAATTAACTTGGGTTAAGTCATTAAGATTAAATGTTCATGGCTATGATGGTCAGTATGAGGACAAATCAAAGAAAATGATTTGGTCAGATAGTCGTAATGGAAAAATCAAAGGTTGTTTGGGGAAGAGCTAATGGTTGGTTCATTATGGCGCTAGTTGATGTTTATGAAATAATAGATGATGATTTTTTAAAGCAAAAAATTGCCAAGATAATAAAAGAGGTTGTTGATGGCTTAATATTGTATATTGATCCAAAAACGAAAATGATTTGGCAGGTAGTTGATAAGATAGGAAAAGAAAAGAATTATCCTGAAACATCTGGTAGTTTAATGATTGCCTATTCAATAATGAAGGCAGTAAGACTTCAAGCGTTAGATGATACTTATTTAAAATATGGTGTTGATATGTTCAAAGGAACATGTGATACATATTTTAAAGAAGTAAATGGTGTATTTACACTTGGTGGAATTTGTATTGGTGCTGGTCTTACAGCTTCAAGAACAGATAAATACGCAGGAACATATGATATGTATGTATCAAGAAAAAGTAGTTGATGATGATGGAAAGGCTGTTGGACCATTTGTAATGGCTTATACAGAAATATTGATGCTTGAAAATGAATAAGCTAAAGCTGTTTGATTTAATTATGTTTTCGATTTTTATCTGTTTTATGTGAATTTCTATCAATATTTTGCTTTAAAAAAATGCATTCAGGTTTTTTTATATTAGCTTTGCTTCATTATTGTTTTTTTGATATTATCAATAAGATGGGGAAGCATAGCTGCAATACCATTTATTCTTTCAGGTATTCCTTCACTATTTTTTTAGATTCAATTGGAATTTGGCAAGGAATTATCTACTATTTAATTGCTAATGGTTTTGCGGCAATACCAATTTTCTTATATAGAAATAAAAAAATAGAAATGAAATAATAAAGCATCCAGAGCGAGTTATTATTTACGTTCTGTTAGTGCTTGTTTCCTTATCATTTGGTAAAGGCTTGGCAATTTTAATGATTAATAAGGATTTAAATGGAATGCTTAGCTATCTTGTATCAATGATCTTTACATTTGTGATTAATATAATAGTTATAATGATATTTATTAGAAGCAAATCACAACTTGTATATGATATGAATCAATATTTAAAAGAAGGTGAGAATTATGAATGACAACAAAATAACAATGCGAAAATCAAAATTCAAGGATATCTTCAATGAGGTTAAAAAAAGGAATGGCAATTATATGTTTTACTTTTTACCGATTGTGGTTTTGGTTTGCATTATTCGCTTATAAGCCATTGCTTGGCATTGTTGTAGCGTTCAAAAGGTATGATTCATCGTTAGGAATTTTTGGAAGTGAATTTAGAGGATTGAGTAATTTCCAAAGTATTTTGTTTGGAGTTCAAAGGGAGTATTTTTGGCAAGCATTTAGAAATACATTTGTGATTTCTACATATGGCTTATTATTTGGCTTCCCTATTCCTATTATTTTAGCTTTACTATTTAGTGAAATTAGAAGTGAAGGATTTAGAAAGATTACTCAAACAATTACTTATTTACCACATTTCTTATCAGAGGTTACAATCACTGGTATAGTAATTACTCTAGTATACTCTGGTGAAAGCTCAACTGGTATTATTGCTGATGTTTTATATAAATTAAATATTGTTCCTCTTGGAACCAAAATAATTCAATCACCAAACTATTTTCGACCAATGTATATAATTACTGGTATTTGGAAGGAAAGTGGTTATGATTCAATCGTATATTTTGCAGCAATAATGGGAATTTCTCCAGTTATGTATGAGGCATTAAAGGTTGATGGTGGTAATAAATGGCAAGAAATTAGATATGTAACAATACCTGGTATGGCTCCAACCTTAATAATAATGATTATTATGAGAATAGGTAAAATGCTATCAGTTGGATATGAAAGAGTACTATTGCTTTATAGTCCAAATGTTTACTCAACGGCCGATGTACTTTCGACCTTTGAACAGCGACTTGGTATTGAATCCTCAGACTTCAGCTTAGGTGCGGCAGTTGGTATATTTAACTCAGTAATTGGCTTTGCTTTAGTAATTGGCGCAAATGCTATTAGTAGACAAGCATCTAAAACTTCATTATGGTAAGGTGATTAGTATGAAAATGGATCGAATGAGTAGAAGTGAAATCATTTTTTTAAAAATCTTATCTTATCTATTAATAACAATTTTTTTGCAATTATGTGTTTATACCCTATAATTTATGCATTTAGCGTATCAATTAGTGGTAAGGTAGCATATGAAACAGGACAAATTAGATTGTTCCCTAAGGACTTAACAATTAGTGCTTATAAAATTGTATTTTTAGATAAAGGTTTCTGGATATCTTATACAAATACATTATTTTATACAGTATTTGGTACAGCTTGGAGTATGTTTATTTCAATAACTGGTGCTTATGCTTTATCAAAGGACAAGCTTTTAGGTAAAAGAAAATGGAATTTCTTACTTGTATTTACAATGTGGTTTAGTGCAGGTATGATTCCTCAATACCTAAATTACAAGCAATTAGGTGTTGATAATAAATGGGGAATGGTTATTGGCTTTGGTGTTCAAGCTTATAATATTATCTTGTTAAGAAATGCATTTAGTGCAGTTCCAAAAAGAAATTGAAGAGGCATGTACAATAGATGGAGCTAATGAATTCCAATTATTAACTAAGCTATATATTCCAATGTCAGGTGCTTCAATTGCTACAGTAACATTGTTCTATGCAATTAGTCGTTGGAATGGATATTATTGGTCAAGAATGCTAATTAAGAATTCTAATGAGCAACCATTACAGGTTTATTTAAGGCAGCTTATTGAAAATTATCAAAAGCTGTATGATGAATCGCCAGTTGTTTTGGATTATGCAGCTGATAGTTTGGTTTATGCTATTATTGTTTGCTCAATAATTCCTGTATTAGTAATTTACCCATACATTCAAAAAAATATTTCGCTCGTGGAGTTAATCTTGGTGGCGTTAAGGGTTAATATTGCAAAAAGCAATTTTAATAAAACAATTTTAAAAAAATGGAAAGGAAAAAGAAAAATGAAAAAAAGAAATTTTTTTAGGTTTAGCATTTGCTGCAGTAGCAGTAGTTGGTCTTTGCTCTTGTGGACCAAAAAATGATGCTAAGGATTCAACAGGTGGTGCTACGACACCAAACTATTCTGTTGATTTAAGCAAGAACGTAGAATTAAAATTTAATATGGCTTATGGTAATAAGAGTCAAACAATGACATATCAACAAGCAAACCCCCTTACACTTGCTGATGGCCAATCAAAGGTAGTTGCTGGACAACTTAAACCAATGTGGAGCTATTTAGCAACTGAATTAAATGCTAAATTTACAGATGTAACAGTTCAAGATCAAAAGGCAGTTGAAATGATCAAGACTGCATCAGCAACTAACTTTACAGATGCTGATATTTATAGTGGAAATAGTATTGCATCATCATTAATGAGCTATGGTGCTGAAGGAAAATTTCAAAACTTAAGTAATTTAATTAAACAAGGCAAACTTCCTAATTTTGCTAATTATTTAAGTGCCAATCCAGCTGTTGAATCAGCAATTACAGCATATGATGGAAATATTTATCACATTCCTTATATCGCTGAGGTTGGAAATTTTGCTCGTGATTTCCATATGCGTGAAACATGGGTTAAGAATTTATTAGATGGAACAAATCAAACTTATGATACAACAACTGCTCTTACTACTAAGTATGAAGGTATGTGGGTTGGCGATAAAGCACGAACTGGTAATAATGGTGGAACTGTAACGCCTAAGACAGGAGTAACTGTTACAAAGAAGACTAATGAAAACATTATTACGTTAATGAATGCCCTACCTACAAAGAATGGTGAAACTCTTGCTAAATGCTTAAAGGATTATATTTCAAGAAATTATGATTATGAAAAAGCATCAGATTTATATTTAGGTGCTAAGGCTGCATATGATATCGATGAATTATGTGCATTATTCAGAGTTATTAAGACAAATCCTAAGTTCTTAACTGCTGGTAAGGCTGAGAAGGTATATCCATATTTTTGCACGACAATCAAAAATATCGTGAGGATTTATTAAGATTCGCAACATATTTTGATGGCATTAGAGTTAATGGATCAGATTCATACGAATCTCGTTGGATGATTGATGCAAATGGTCAATTACAATATACTTATTCAACTGAGGATTTCTATAATGTAATCACATATTTATCACAATGGCAAGCTGAAGGCTTAATCCATGATGATATGTATTTATTAACTAATAAATCTAACTTCCGTACTCAATTTTATGGTAGTGATAATGCTGAAAAGCCTCAATATGGATTTATGACATTTGATTTTACTGCATCAACAACTGCTGATGCTCTAAATAGTGATATTGTAGGTGTTTTACCTCCAGTATCTAGAGTAAATGGTGTATGGCAATATTATATTGATAACTCACGTGTTATTAAACCAGATGGATGGGCAATTAGTGCTGCAACATCAGGCGATAAGTTAGATAGAGCATGTGCATTATTTGATTATATTTTCTCTGAAAAGGGAAGAGTTCTTCAAAACTATGGTCTTCCTAATATGATTGATTCATCTAAGACATTTAAGGGACCGGATGGAAAAGAATATCCTTCATATAACACTTGGACTACTGAAACAGTTAAAACTTGTGGAGCTAAGGGTGACCTATCAAGCTTCTTAAGAAATTGGATCGGATGCTTAATGCCAATTGGTTATGCTAAGGAAATCGGCTTTGAATATCAATACACTTCTCAGCGTGGATTTGCAGCATGGAAACTATTACAAGAGTCAACAACTAATATTCCAACATATGCTGGAACGGGAATCAAGGGAACTAACCCTAACTTCTATAAGCTAGTACCACCTGTATTCTCATTAACTAAGAAGCAAACTGAAGCAATTGCAACAACTACAAAGATTGAAGATGATGCTACACTTGAAAATATCTTCAATGTAATTAGATTTAAAACTGCTGGTAATGCCCCAGATGGTGTTACTGTACTTGATACATATGCTAAGTTTAAAAAGTCATTTGATGATGCTGGGCTTGATACATATGTTAAAGCATATCAAGCTGCATATGCAGTAATGAATGCTCAAAAGTAAAATATAATTAAGAGTATTTCAGAGATTAAAAATCTCTGGATGCTCGCAAGATAAATAGATCTTTTTCTCCTTTTTCCTCTTCTTTAGGTTATCTATTTATCTTGCGAGCATCATACAAAAATAAGAAGGGAAGTAATAGTATGAATAAAAATTTTTTTAAATTTCAAAAGGTAATGTTTGTTTTCTACTTTATAATGCTCATTTTGTCTGCAATTTATGCACTATCATTTATGACTGCTTATCAGGATCTTTTCGGTTATGAAAATGTTTTAAATGAACCAGTTGCAAATTTTCATAATGAGCTTCAAAAATATAATAGAGTGATATTTTATTTAGCTGTAGTAGGGGCTGTCTCAATAATTCCATTGTTTGCACTTGAAATTAATAAGAAGGTTCCAGATAAGGTTGCATTAATCATTATGGGTGCATTTAGCATTGTGTTCTTAGCATTTTGTATCTATGGAATTGTTAAAATACCTGGTTTTATTAAAGAATATCACGGGCTTGATTTTAAATGGCTATGGTTAGAAAACCCAACATTAGAGCAGGATTATGTATATCAAACTAAGGATTTAACATTTTATTTAGGCTATGCATTATATTCTGTATCATTCTTATGTATTATTTTATTTCAAGTAAGCTTATTTGCAAGTCATTTTACTTATTTAAAAACAAGAAGAAAAAGGGTGAGGACAATGCTTAACAAAGAAAAAAATTGAACAAAAAAATATGCTAAAAAAATTGCTAGGGTTAATAAAAAAATTGATTTATGCAAGGAGAAAGAGGATTTAGTAATTGATATTTCTATTGATTCTGAAATATCAGATACTAGTTTTAAAGAATTAAAAAAAGCTTGCTGTACTTCAAAAAGAAATATAAAGATGATTCAACAGAAAAAAATAAGCATAAATTCAATGCTTTACATGATAAATATCTTTATACAAATAAAGCCAAAGCAGCTAAGCTACGTCATAAGATAAAGATATATGATGATTATAAAGCTTTTTGAATTATTATCTAAGGCTGAAAAAAAGAGATAGAAGAACAGATTTGTCATTTTATAGAGCTAATGTTTCTGGATATTATGTTACACTTACAATGATTTTATTTGAAATAATCTATATGATTTTAACTCTATCAATTATGGAACGTAATTATTGGGTAGGCATAATGATCCTTGCTAATATTGCATTCTTATTGTTCTTATTTAGTTGTGCAATTAAGATTAAGAATTATAAAAAAAGAAATTTAGCTTGTATTTAATTGGCTTTAGTATATATTGTGTTTTGAGAATTACATTAATTTTAGTTCCACTTATGCATGTTAATATTGCTGGAGCTACACTTACTAAGCAAATATTTATTTATGGTTTTTAATATTTATATGATTATTTTTTTGGTATTTTAATTGGTATTACTTCATATAGAAAGGTATTAAATCAAGAAAAAAATATATTGCTGAAGGTAAAAATTTCCTTTAAGCAAATGTCAAAGTAGGGGTGATAGTATGTCAAAATTAGTTTTAAAGAACATTAATAAAAATATATCCTAATGGTTTTCATGCTGTTCACGATTTTAATCTTGAAATAAATGATGGTGAATTTGTCGCATTAGTTGGTTCATCAGGATGCGGAAAATCAACAACGCTTCGTATGATAGCTGGTCTTGAGGAAATTACTAGTGGTGAAATGATTTTGGATGGTGAAATCGTTAATAAGCTTGCTCCTGTTGATAGAGAGGTAGCAATGGTTTTCCAAAATTACGCACTTTATTATAATATGTCAGTTTATGACAATATGGGAATATCACTAAAGGTTCGTCATGAACAAAAGGATAGAATTCATAGTGCAGTTAAGGAAGCAGCAGAGAGATTTGATTTGGTTGATTACTTAAATAGATTTCCGACTAATCTATCTGGTGGACAACGTCAAAGAGTTGCTCTTGGTAGAACAGTTGTAAGAGAGCCTAAGCTGTTCTTAATGGATGAGCCGTTATCAAATTTGGATGCTAAACTAAGAGAAAAAACAAGAAGTGAAATTGTAAAGCTTCAAAAGAATTTAAAAACAACAACGATTTATGTTACTCATGATCAAATTGAAGCAATGACCATGGCTGATAGAATAATTGTTATGAGTAATGGCTATATAATGCAAGTAGGAACACCTAAGGAGCTTTATAGTGAGCCAGACAATCTATTTGTTGCAGGCTTTATAGGAACTCCACCTATGAATTTTCTTGATGGCGTAATTCAAGGCGATCAATTTGTTTCTAATAATTATACCTTACAGATAGATAAAAAAGATCAAGAGATGCTAAAACCATATGATGGAAAGAAGGTAATTCTTGGTATTAGACCAGAATTTATTGATGCATCAGATGCAATGGTTTTACAATTTCCAGGTGCATGCCTAGATTTACCTATTGACTCTAAAGAATTTTTAGGAAAGCATTATTACGTTGATTTAAAATTAAATGATAAGATAATTACTGCTAAAAATTAATAGTAGAATTAATGTTGATGTCGACGTTCTTAAGATTGTATTTAGAATGGATAAGGTGCTTTACTTTGATCAAGAAACTCAGTTAAGAATAAAAGGAGATGCTCTAAATGGAAAAAAAAAAAAAGGTTCATTTTGGAGTGGACTTAAAAAAATGCTTTAGCAAAAAAATTTTTTTATTGGATTATTTCATTTGTTTAAGAAGCTTGTTTTAGATGTCAAAGATAATCCGGCTAAAACTGCTACAAGAATCGTTGTTTTTTTACAGCAATTATTCATTTGATTTTTAAGTAATATTCAAATTAAAACATTAACAGTTTTGGAAAAATGAAATTTCAGGCTTTGTTATGTTTATGTTTATTCTTATTGGTCTAGCTTGTCTATTTAATGCAATTAGATTTAAGGATTTGACAATAAGAAAGATAATTCTTACTATAGTAATGCTACTTGCTGTAATTGGTGTCGGATCATATTTGGTATATATTTATGTTTATGCAATTGGTCATCAAAACCTATTGAAGTCTAGTGAGGTTATGCCAGGTATAATATTTAGTTCTGTAATACTTGGACTATATTTATTTGGCTTAGTTGAAACGATTATTGCTGTTGTCGTTGCTGCAAAAAAATGGTAAAAATTAATGAAAAAGGTAGAATAAAGAAATGAGGGACAATATGGAGAATAAAGAAGAAAAAGAAGAGTAATTTTTCTATCAAAAAAATTAGTGATAATACTAAAATAATGTTCTTCCGTTGGTGGCTTGTTGGAGCTATCTACTTCTTCATAGCTTGGGGAACAAAGTTGGGACTTAACTCAGATGCTTTTGACTTAATCTTTATTTTAGGTGTAGTTACTGCTGCTGTTCATATAATACTTTTTGATCCGATTGTTTATGGATTCTTTGAGGTAGAGCGCAAGGGTAAAATTGTTAATAAAAAAATATTATGAAAGAACTGTTCTTGAAGGAGCTTGGCTAAAAAAATATTAGAATTTTTTTAGATGCTTTATATCTACAATTTTCGTGTTCTTAGTATATCAGGGTATTAACTATTTGATAATTAAATTTATAAAGCCAGGCTATAATGGAATACCTTTAAAGGGTGAGCCAATTATTTATGCAACTTTCTTTTGTTATATTTTATTATTTACTTTTTAAAAATTAGAGGAGCTTGTTATTTATATATTTGGAAAAAAATTAAGAAAGGAAAAAAATAAAGAATGAAAGAATATTTTTTTAATTGATTCCTTAGATAAACTTAAAGAAGAAATAAATGGACCAAGAAAGAAATTGTTTTATAAACTTGTTGAGCAGGGTGAATTATATCATACGATGAATTTGTCATTGACGCCACCTAAAGAGAGCACAACTTATTTTTGTCAAGCAATTATGAATTTATCACTTCTTTATTTGCTAACTGATGAAGAAAGATATTTAAATGACTTAGAAAGATTTATTAAAATTGTATGCTCATATCCTTATTGGGGCAATGCTCATTTGGTAAATGTTGATTTAAGTGCTTCTTGGATTTTATTTGGACTATCAATCTCATATCAATGGTTAAATGATGTGTTTAGTTCGGAATTAAGAAAGATTTTATTGGATAAGCTTATTCTTCAGTCTCAAATAATGTACAAGTATAAAATGGAAAAATGATACTGGATGGCCAGTTAATTATTTTCAAAAATCATAACTGGATTAATATGACTGGACTTGCCGCCTGTGGTTATGCAATAAAGGATGAATTTCCTAAGGCTTTAAGCTATATAGAAATTGCTGAGAAGGATATATCAACTGTATTTGATTGTTTAGCAGATGATGGCAGCGATTATGAGGGTGTAACCTATTGGCGATATGGTGTATTATGGCTAATGATTTATGCAGACTTGTATAATGATAGAAACTAAAAAGAATTTATTTAAGAAATCAAAATTCTTAGAAAAATACCTTCTTTTTACCGTTTATACCAATCAGCTAGTAATCTTCATATGCAATTAAATTTTTGGTGATTGTCATGATAGACACAGCTCAAATAGTATTGCAATGTATTATAAATTTGCAAGTGAATATAATAATGGTTATGCACAATATATGGGTGATTTAATATTAAATGATCATTATTATGAAGAACAGTATTTAAGTAAAATTAAGCCTGGTATTATGCCTGAGGCATGGTTAAGCTTTCTTTGGTATAATCCAAGCATTATTTCGAAAAATCCTAATGAATTGCCATTATATCGAAAATTTGATGATTTAGGGTTAATAGCTATACGTAATGGTTTTGATGAAGATTCTATAGTCTTTTCAATTAAATGTAGCTATCCTGGTGGTAAAAAAAGCAATGGAAAAATAGGCACAGAATATTATAAAAAAAGACTAAGAATAAAATTATGGCTCTTAGTCATCACCATTCTGATAATTTAAGCTATATTATTACTAAAGGCAATTCTTATATGGCAATTGATGATGGCTATAATCGAAATATTATGCCAAAAAAATCATAGTGTATTATTAGTTGATGGTGTTTATAGCGATGCAGCTAATTGTAGCGATGTATATTTGGATTCATTGAAAAAAACGTCTTGAGAAAAAAACCCAAATTATAATATCAGTAAGTATTATGGTAGTGTAGATAAATTTTATTGTTTTGATAAACTATATATAGCTAAACTATCCAATCAAGCTATTTATCCATTAGAGTTTAGAATGAATGAGGTAAGTAGAACACTTATATCAGATAATCTTGATTATATAATTTATATAAATAGATTTGTAAGTGAGGATAAGCATATTTATCAAAGTATCATCAATACTGAACCAAAGGCAATTAAAGATAAAAATAAGAATGTTTATAATATAAAAAAATGGTCTTGAGTCTATGAAATATATGGCATATTTCGATTCTGATTACATAATTAAAGAATACGTTCAGGATGTATCAGGTATTATGACAACGCAAGAGCCAGATAAGGTTTGCAAAACAACTCTTTATACATTAGAGGCAAAAACTTTAACACCATGTAAGGAAGCTATAGGTGTTGAAATAATTAATTTGAATAATGTAGACATAAGATATGAAAACAATCGAGTTATTATCGATAATAAAAGAATTATTTGTTATAAAAAGGATCAAACCTTCGATTTTGATGGTGAACTTTTAATGGCTGATTTTTTAGAAAACAAAATAACAAATGTGATTATGCTTAATGCTAGCTATTTAAATATTAATGGAAGAAATGTTATTTATTCTAATATGAAACAAGATATAAAAACAAGGAGGATTAAATGAAGTATTTGAATGAAAAATTATCGAAAATGCCTATTGGAAAAATGAAGAATATAAGGGCGTAATTGATAAGATTAAAAATGAGGTTGATGAATTTTATAGTGAATTTCATGATGATCCAACAAATAATAGTGAATGGGGACACAATTATTTTTGCGACTATGATGGTGGTAGATTAATATTTGATATTCATAAACCACATGATCATATTTGTTCTGTTTGTGGTAAAAATTACAAGGGTGAGCTTTATGATGGCGTTTGGACCTATTTTTATCGTAATCAAGCTGTTTTAACAATGTGGAAGGCTGCTGGTGTTTATGCCTTCAATAAAGATGAGCACTATCTTTCGATTTTAAAGGATCTTATGAGCTTTTATGCTAAGCATTATAAAGAATTTAAAAATTCATAACAAAGAAAGAGAAGTATTTGATTCATATGACCATATGAAGTGGGGATGTGGAAGAATACTTCCTCAGGGTTTAAACGAATCAATTATAGCAATTAGAATGATTCAAGCCATAGAAATTGTTAAGGAAGATATTGATAAAGAATTTAAAGATTTTGTTTATAAAAAAATCTATTTAAGGAAATTTATCATTTATTACGTCCTCAGGTTAATGCAATTCATAATATTCGTTGTTGGAATATTTCGGCAATTGGGTTAATTGGTTTATATTTTAATGATAAAGAAATGATTGATTTTGTTTTTTTAATGGTGAATTTAATATTTATCGTCAAATAAGAGAGGGCGTTACATCTGATGGCTTCTGGTATGAAGGATCTATTCATTATAATTTCTTTACTTTAGAAGGAATTAGTCCATTACTTTTATTTGGAGAAATTTACAACCATCCATTTATTAAGGAAGCAAAGGATAAGGTTGAAATGATGTTTATAAGTGCTTATAATTATTCATTTGATAACCAATATTTACCAAATCCAAATGATGGTTGGCCAAGCATTAATTTAAAAAAACATATAGCTATATTTATCATGTTGCGAGTCATGTTTTTGGTGAAGATAGTGATGTTGGAAATATCTTGAAAAATATTGAAGCCAATCCTAATCCAAGAACTCCACTTCCACTTTCTAAGCCTTATTATATAGATAATAAATTTGCGTATGAAAGATTGCTGCTTAATACTGACTATAAATATAACGATTATATACCAGTTAAGCAGTCAACTAAGAATTTTCCTAATTCTAATTATGCAATGCTTAGAAATGATTATCTAAATGTATTTGTAAAGTATGGATTAAATGGACCGTCTCATGCTCATCCTGATTTAATTAATGTTGAGGTAATGTATAAGAATGATAGAATCAGTAGAGATTTATCTAATGCTGGCTATCAATCAAAGATGTGTAAGGAATGGCACAGAATGTCATTAGCGCACAATACAATTATTAGAAATGGTGAAAATATACCATCAACAACAAAGGGTGATACAATTTCCTATAACCCTTGCCATATTGTTTGTAAGCATGAGGATGTCTATCCAGGTGTATGCTATACTCGTGATGTCGAAATTAAAGAAAAATATTTTTATGGGATAATTATTTAGTTCAGGCAAAAGAAGAAGCTAATTTTGATTATGTGTTCCATTTGGAGGCTAACATAAATGTAGTAATACCTGATAATGCCAAGAGAGTCGAAAATAATATGGGCTTTGATAATAATGGCTATCAGCATATTTTAGAAGCATATCGAGTTAATACCCAAAAATGAACTAACAATTAATGCTTCACTAGATAATAAAGAAATAAAACTTTGCTTAATGGATTTAAATGGCAAGGAAGTATATATCTTAAAAAAACTATGGATAATCCAGTTAATAAAAACAAGAACAACAATGCTTGTTCGTTCATTTGGAAAAATTAATTGATTATAAAAATGCGTTTAGAAATAAAGGAGTAAAAAGTATGGATATTCAAAAATTATTTTTATGGATTGTAATATCGAATGGCGCGATTGTGATCCAGGCATTCAAAGAAAAATTTTAGCGCACAATGAAGAATTAATGGTATGTAGATTACATTTTAAAAAAGGTGCAGTTGGAACTCTACATAAACATATACATTCTCAATGTACATACATTATTTCTGGAAAATTTGAGTTTAATATCGATGGCAAAAAGCAAATTCTAAGTGCGGGTGACTCAACATATAAAGAGCCAAACGTTTTACATGGTGCTGTTTGTTTAGAGGAAGGCGAGCTAATTGATATATTCACTCCAGAAAGAAAGGACTTTTTAAAAAAGTAGAAAGAGGCTTAAAATAATGAAGAAAGTCGCAATTATTACAGGTGGAACTGGTGGAATCGGTTCTGCTACAGCAAAGGTTTTAGGATTAAATGGTTATACAATTGCTTTAAATGGTATTGATGATCCAGCTGCTGAAAGAGTTTTAAAGGAATTGAAGGATTTAAATATTGATGTTGAGTATTATCATTTTGATGTGACTAATGAGACAGAGGTTAACGAAAATGTAAAAAAGATTGGTGATAAATATGGTCACATTGATCTTTTAGTTAATAATGCTGGTGGTCTTGGTGGCAGATCAAGATTTGAAACTATGACTACTGAATTTTATCGTGGCGTAATGGCTTTAAATCTAGATAGTGCATTCTTTATGTCAAGAGCTTGTATTCCATATTTAAAGAAGGGAGAAAACCCATCAATTATCAATTTCTCATCAAATGCTGGCTGGAATGCTGGTGGTCCAGGTGCTGGAATTTATGGAACATCTAAAGCTGCAATTGTAACATTTACAAGAGCATTAGCTAAGGATTTAGCTGAATATAATATTCGTTGTAATGCTGTTGCTCCTGGAACTATTGATACTCCATTCCATGATAATATTAGAAAAAAACAAATCCAGCATTATTTGAATCTTGGAAAAAAACAATATTCTTATGAAACGCTTTGGTCGTCCTGAGGAAGTTGCTAATGTTATTGAATTCTTAGCCTCAGATAAGGCATCATTCTTGACTGGCGAAGTTGTTCAAATTAATGGTGGACAAGATTTCTTATAAAATATACTTGACAAAAAAATGCAAATTGTTTTAAAAATAATATTAAATAATTTGTGGGTTATATTATGAGGAGCCAACTATAAATAAATCAAGAGATTTTTTTGAAAGAAATATCAAAAAAATTTATTTATGGAAATTTAGTGCATGCTAAAAAGGGCCTTTCACCATACATTTTTTTAAAAAAATGTGTTTACAGTATCCGAGTAAGGATATGCTGATTAATGTTATATATCTAGTTCTTTGAAAAATTTTATATGGTTAATGTGGAGTATACGCCTTACCTGATTTTTAAAAATGGAGTAGATTATTCTTACCATTTTCTTTTCTAGATGACCAACAATTACAAGAAAATGCTTATGTTCTGATTCTTTCTTTTCATAGTAAGCGTTAAGAGTAGAATCATGAATCCAACATACCCTTGCTACTTGGTACAATGCGTATCTTAAGTATTTAGATCCTTTCTTACTGATTTTAAGATTTTTTTGCCTTGAATTTACCAGATTCATAAATCTTTAAATCTAAGCCAGAAAAAGGAAACCAAATGTTCTGCATTTTTTTAAATTTTGAAATATCCCCAATTTCTCCCAAAAATCATTCCAGCGGTAGCATAACCAATACCTGGAATAGTAAGTATTTTAGTATCAAGCTTATCAACACAATATTTAATCATTTCATCATAATCATCGATCTTGGATTGAATGAATTTTAGTGTTTTTTTATAGCTTGAAGTAAAGAAAAATGAAAGATATTCATTATCATTACCAATGCTTGCTTTAGCAGCATTTATAATGTCTTTTACAGAAGTTTTGCACTTGGCATGTAACATATTAGAAATAGTTTCTAAATGAGCTTTAGCTAGTTTTTTAGGGCTTGGGTACTTAGTTATTATTTCTAATGCTGAACCTTGATAAACATTGCTTGAAAAGCTTTAAATATTCAGGAAATAGCTGAGTTAGTATTCTATATACAACTAATTTTGCTTGTCTAAGCTCTTCAATTATAGAAAAATCTATCTCTAGATAATGACTTTAAAGCTTCAGTGTGGTATGATGTAAGTGTATAGGGCTTGAAATCTTGTTGATTATCTTGCAGATATTTACAAATGTTTATCGAATCTAAGTTATCGTTCTTTTTGTGTATGAATTTGTTTTTGATTTTTTTAAACATATTGGTTAAAAAAAGGATTTAAAAATAGTTACCTTGTATTCTTTTTTTGTAATAGATAGAATAAAAAGATTTAAATGGTAAAATCCTGTAGATTCAAGCCCTATACGAACTTGATAATCATTGTTAGCTCCACAAAAACTCAGTTATTGAATTGTGGAGCTTTTTCGTATCCATCATCTGTATTAGGTATAGTGATGGAACGTTTAGTATAAAAAAATTCTATTGTCATTCATAAGCATAAAAATCATGCTTATCACTGGCAATATCAATTCCGACATATATCATTGTCGCTCCTCCTTGTAATAATATTTGCACTGGTGCTGTCTACAAATCAATTCTTGTGTATTCTAGTTCCTTATAACCAGTCATCTACTAAGAGAGCTGTAACCAACTAATAACCATATAAAAGAAAAGACTGTAGCTGAACTCTCCTATAACCAGAGAGTCTAAGACTCCTGTAGAAGAAAAATGAAACAGACTACAGTGCCGAAATAATTATAACATCCAGTGTGATGATATAAAAGTTATGTTGTACTCATAACTATAAATAAAACCTTAAAAGAAGGAGAATGTATAATCTTAAGTACAATTTGATTATACTAGAAGTATATGAATAGAACAATAGAAAGAACATTACAGATACTAAATTATGTTGGTGAAAGTGATGGGGTTACTTTAAAAGAGATAACTAATTATATGATGATTCCAAAAAGTAGTGTTTTTTTGATATAGTTCAATCACTTTTTAGAATTAAAGCTTTTTAGAACAACATCGTTTAAATGATCGTAAATATATTCTTGGTATTGCTGCATATTCACTTGGAAGTAAATATACTAAAAATAGAAGTTTGTTTCAGGTTGCTGCCCCTTATTTACATACTCTTGCTGATAAGTTAAAGAGAACATCATTTATGGGTATTCTTGATGGAACTGATATAATTTATATTTATAAATATGCTGGTGATGGTGCTAAGCTTGCGACTTGTAGTGTTGGTTCTAAGCATCCTGCATATGCTACTGCTTTAGGAAAAGCATATCTTGCTTATTTACCTGATGAGGAAAGAATAGCTACTGTTGATAAAAATCAATTTTATTAAAAAAACTAACAATACTATTAAGAATAAGCAGGATTTGATTGAAAATTTTAAAAACTTGTCAAAAAAACGTGGATATTCAATTGATTGTAAAGAAAACGAGGATCTAATGATATGCTATGGAGCACCAATATTTGATTCTACTTCAAATATTGTGGCTGCAATTTCCTTCTCTGATGTTAGAAATAATGATTATTCAGATGAAGAAATTGGTGGATTTGTAAAAAGAATGTGCTTTGAATATATCAAGAGATTTAGGTTATCTTGAAACTCAATATTGGGATAAATAAATTTGGGAATCTTATAGATTCCCTTTAATTTTTTTAAGAGGAAGAAATGAAGGTAAATATATATAATGTTAGTGAAGAAAGAAAAAATGATGATGGTATTTTATTGTTAAGATATCCTTATTATGTAAGTGGAAAACTAGGATATAGTACAATAACTAAAGGACAAATTCATGCTTTAGAGCCATCCATGGTTGAAATAGAAATATTAGATTCAAATGAACAAGTAACTATTGAGCTTATGGCATTGGATAATGATTCATATGTATATGGATATATAGGTGATTTTCAAGCTGCAAGATTTTTTTAATCCATAAAGGAGTTAAGGAAAAAATTACCTTGAAAATGCATGATAGAATGCTTAATATGGAAGCGGATATTAAAAAAATTTCAACCGTAGATTTCGTTTTATAGTTGGTAATGGCTCAAGAGTTGTTTACTATCCAACTTGTGATTATTCACTTATAAATGATGATGGTTATGTTTTGTATGGTAGTTCAATATCTATGGGGGCAGGTGCCTTTGATATTGTAAATAGTTATGCATTTTTAACAGCCAAATTTAATAATATACGTATTTTTAATAAGGCTTTATCAGGATCATGCTTATTAGAGTCTGAAGCTATTGATTATTTAGCATCACTTAACCCTAAGGGATACATTTTAGAAATTGGAGCCAATGTACGTGGCGTTATGGATGATGTTGAATTTAGAAAAAAAGAGTAAAATATATGCTCAATACTTTAAAACCAAAAAGCATGTTGATATTTATTTAATATCTATATTAGATATGTTTGAAAACCTCTATAATGGCTTTAAAGATATTCCATATCATGAAAAAAATGTTTCTTTTATTAAGATATTAAAGGAAGAAGCTAATAATTTAAATTATTCTAAGCTACATTTAATCTCATCAAAAAAATTTAATAACAACAATAGATGGTATAAGCTTTGATATGCTTCATCCAGCAAATTATGGTCATTTACAAATGGCGCTAAACTTAAAGATAGGTGAAAAAAATAAATGGACTATTTTAATGAAACTGTAAAATTTGATCCTGTGAATCATTATATAATTTTGAATAAGGATGAACTAATTTCTTTAAAGAATAAGGCTACAAAATCAGAAATCGCTAAATTAAATGATGCTTTAGGTGATCAATTTATAAGTTATCGAAAAAAACAAAAATTTCAGTATATAATAAAGAACAAATTTTTAGATTTTTGATAAGCATGATTACGTATCACTTGCTACCTATTATTGGTCTAATGAAAATACTAAGGATGGACTACCTTATGTTTTACATGATGGAAATTCAAATCCTGAAGGCTTAAAATATGATAAAGACAAGCTAAGAAGATTAGCCTATATAACATATTATCAAGCATTACTTTATTATTTAACAGATGATAAAGTATATTATGAAATGCTAAAGGATAATTGTAGCTATTTCTTTTTTTGAGAAGGCTACAAAAAAATGAATCCTAATATGAATCATGGACAAATGATTAAGGGGGTAAATTTAGGAAGAGGAATTGGTATTATTGATTTTGCTGCTAATTTTACATATCCCCTTATTATGCTTAAAAACCTTGAAAGATTAGGATATTTAGAGGATTCCTTTAATAATAATATGAAGGATTGGCTAAGAGACTTTTTTTAGATTGGCTTTGTTATAATCCAATAGCAATCCAAGAAAAATTATGCTAAAAAAATAATCACGGTACATTTTATGATTTTTTTAAAAGCTTGTTTTGTTTGATTACCTAGATATAAAAAAAGAGATTCTACCATTGACCTACAATTTCATTGAAGAAAGAATGATTCAAATTTATTCAGATGGTAGAATGCCCAAGGAATTAAAAAAAGAACTAAGTCTATTAGTTATTCTTTAATGGGATTAAAAAGGAATTTTTTTGATTATGCAAAAAAATAGCTAAAAAAATTATAATATTGATTTATATAACATTAATGACTGGTATTTTTCATCATATAGATTCATCAATTAAAAAAAGGAATTGATTATTTAATTAAGCATTTAATTATAAATGATGACTGGGCATATAAGCAGATAACGATTTTAGATACTGTTACTTATTTACCACTTATATATGAAAAAAAGTTGTTAGATAATGTTACATATAATATTGATGAATCAAAAGGCTTATGATAAGCCCTTATTAATATTATATAAAAATGCTAATAAAATTGTAAAAAAATGCTTGCAATTCAATTGATAATATGATATTATAAATAGGCTGTGTTACAGTGCATATTATTCCGCTGGCAAGGCTATGGCTATGAATAGTAGAAGAAAATTTTTAAGGAGTTGATATTTATGGCTAGAGGACAAGAATTAGTTAATGAAATTTCTGCTCAATACTTACGTGATAACATTCCTGCTTTCCGTCCAGGAGATTCTGTTAAGGTTTATGTTAAGATCGTTGAAGGTGATACTCATCGTATCCAAGTATTCGAAGGATTAGTAATTAAGCGTCAAGGTGCTGGTGTTAGTGAGACTTTCACAGTTCGTAAGGTATCTTATGGAATTGGTGTTGAGCGTACATTCCCAGTTCATGCACCTATCATCGACCATATCGAGGTTGTTAGAAAAGGTAAAGTACGTCGTGCTAAGTTAAATTACATTCGTACATTATCTGCTAAGGCTGCTCGTATTAAGGAACGTCGATCATTTAAGAGGAACTATAGAATCATTTCTATAGTTCTTTTTTTTATAAAAAAAGGAGCGCTGCTCCTTATTTTGTTATTTTTCTTTTCATTGCGGCTTCATATACGATAATTGATGTGGCAACCGCAACATTCAAACTATTATTTGAGCCATACATAGGTATAAATACCTTTGTATGCTTTTTATTATACCATTTAAGATTGATACCAAAGCGTTCGTTGCCCATAACTATGGCAATTTTTCCTTCGTAATCATATTTTGTATAATCAAGTCCTAAATTAGGTTCTCCTAAATAGATATTATAATTATTTTTCTAAAAAGGAAGTTTTGAGCTTCTTCAAATGAGCAAACAGCTGTAGGAATCAAAAGATTACAACCTCGTGAAGATGTTGTAATTTTTGGATTATGCATTTTGGTTACAGCATCAACTATTATTAAGCCATCAACAGATGCACTATCAAGTGTTCTTAGAATTGTACCAATATTGCCTGGTATTTCTAAGCCATCTAAAACGACAATAAAGCTTTTATCACGTAAGTCATTAAGGCTATTTGTCCTATATTCAATTATTGCAGCAAGGCCAACCTGATTTTCCTTGCTTTGAATTGACTCAAACATATTTTTTTGATATTTCATATATGCTTAAAGCTTTCTTTTTAGCTTCTTCAATAGTTAGATTTGTTTCTGCCTTATAGATTTCATCATTAACATAAAAAAATTCTAAAATATTTAAATTGTATTTTAATGCTAGCTTAATTACATTTAAATCTGTGGTAGCAACCACATCTTCATCCTTATTTGCTTTAATTAAGGCTTTTAGTCTTTTATATACTTCGTTGTTTTTTTACCAATTTGCATTTTAATCACCCCTTTTTATTTTACCAAAAAAAGCTTTGTTAAGCAATCTAATGCATCAATTAGGTTATTATTTTTTTATATTTGAATATCCAAGTAAAAACAATGTTATTGTTAGTTTTATTAACATCATAATCGTTTAAGTATTTTATCTCCATATTACTTGGAATGCTTATTATTTTAGGTACACTTAATAAAAAAATGAAGATAATTTGCTTTTGGAAATTATAGAAAAGTCCTTTTTATCTATAAAATACTCCTCAATTATTTTTTTCTTCTAATTTTATATACGCGCTTTAATTTATTTATATGTGTTTGATAATGACCTAAGGCAATAAAATTAGCTAATGTATATTGATCTATAGCTGGAACACTATTTGAATAGCTATGATACATTTCATCAAATTTTGTTACTAATTTATTAGGCAAAATCATATATGAGATTCGAAGAGAAGGTCCAATTGTTCGGGAAAATGAAGAAATAAAAATTACATTAGAGGAATTTTGGGGAAAAATAAAGGTATTGTTGGTGAATCTCCAATTCTAAATTCAGCATCGAAATCATCCTCAATACAAAATTTATTTTCATTGTTAAGCCAGGTTATTATTTCCTTTTTTCTCGACATAGACATTTTAATTCCTAAAGGAAATTCATTAAATGGTGTTATATATATGGCATCAACTGTTTCATTTAAAATCGCCCCATTTGCATCAATATCTAGATAGGTTATTTTTTTATTATTATTTTTTTAGGATTGTTGCTATTTTGGAGAATCCAGGGTTTTCAATCCCAAAATTAAAAAGAATTTATTAATGGAAATAATAATTGCATTAGGTATTCAATTCCTGAGCCAATTATTATTTGCTCAATAGAGGCGTTAATTCCTCTGTTTTGATAAAGGTGATTTTTTATAGCTACCCTTAACTCATAGATTCCTTTTTGCTTCTACATAATTAAAGAATAAATTTTCATTTAATACATTATTGTATAATTTCTTCCAAATCATTTTTTTGGAAAAAGATCATCGCTCATTTTCTTTGTTGTAAAATCATATCTTATTTCCTTTTTTAATTTTTTTTCTTCGATTTTAGGCATTTGCTTATAGGTATTAACGAAATATCCTTTTTCAATTGAATAAATGAACTGATTATCAATTAGATTCATATAGGCATGATAAATTGTATTTATGCTAACATTAAGACTTTGAGCTAATACTCTTTTTACTGGGAAGCTTTTTCATCACTTTTTAAGATCACCTTTTATTATTGCTAGCTTTATGTATTCAGAAATTTGGATATAAGCAGGTTTATTTTTTTATCTAATTGAAATGTTAAATTCATTATTTACCTCTGGTACCATAAAAATTTAAAAACAATCTGGCTATTTAAAAAAAGTACCAGTTTTATTATAAACTATTAATATATTAAAAAAACAAGGAAAGTGTTAAAATGAAAGATAAAAAGAGTATATAAAATAGTTATAACAGCAATATTTATTGCTTTATGCTTTGTAGGAACAATGATTCAAATACCATTACCATCAGGTGGAATGATTCATCTAGGTAATTTCTTTTGTATATTGGCAGCCCTATTATGTGGTGGTTTAATCGGTGGTATTGCTGGTGGTGTTGGCTGCGGTTTATATGATTTAATAATTTATAGTAGTGTAAGAGGATTTTTTTACCTATTTGGTACTAAAATTTATTATGGGCTTTTTGTGGGCTTTTTGTTTAGATTTATCATTAATAAGGATAAGAAAAATTAAATATAATATTGCATTATATGTTATATCAACTGCTATTATCATCTTTACTAGTTTAACAATTGTTGGCTTTAAAACTAATAAATTTAATTTAAGTAGTTCAATTAAAAAAATAAAGAAATGTATATCGCAATTGTTTGTACTGTTGGTTATTTATTTAGTGCAGCTTTAATCTTTTTTTAGCTATTTTTCTCTGCTAAATTAAAAAAAGCAACAAAAAAATGTGTTTTTATTTGTTTGTAGCTTATCGGTATTAATCAATATTTTCTTAGAGTTTGTCTCTAAGGTGATTTTTAGGTATGGCCATTGATAGCTTGAACATTGATGGAGCACTTTTAAGAGGCTTTTCATCACTTCCTGCTTGTATTTTGACAGGAACAATTACGGTAGCGTTTATTAGTATTATTTATCCCAAACTATATAATGCAACTAAAAGCATTAATTATTTAAATGATATTGATGAGGAGAAGCTTAATAATGAAGAATAAATATATCCATTTAATTTTTTTGCAGGAATTTTTTTACAATATTGGTTGTAATAGGTTTGATTTTTATTAATTTAAAGAAATATGTTGTTATAAATAACAGCTACATAAAAATATTAATAAATGACTCACTTGGTATTGCCTTGGCCTTAATGGATGGCTATGCATTATATAATTTTGCTAAAGAAAATAAAAAAGATGAATGATGTTATATTGATTGAGGATTTGACATGCTATGGTGGATGCTCAGCTTTAATTGATATTCCAATTTTAACTGAGTATGGCATAAGCTTTTAGCTTTATACCTTCACTTATTTTGTCAAAGCATACTGGAAATAAAAAAACCTGTCATAATTGATTTTAAAAAAATTCATTTGCTAAAAATATATTCAGATATTTTACCTAATGCCAAGGCATTGTTTATAGGATATATGCCAAATAATATTGATTTCGCTATTTTTTTAATGATTTTGTAGGAGATATATATTATGATCCAGCTATGGCTGATAATGGCAGGTTTTTATAGTGGATTTGAAGACGATTTTATAAATAAAAATAAAACCATTAATAAAAAAAGAACTAAAGTAATAACTCCTAATTTGACTGAGGCAAGGTTCATTACAAAAAAAGAAAATATCGATGATATTTTCAAGGAGTTTAAAAAGTTGGGTGCAAATATAGTTGTAATAACGGGAATAGAAGAAAATGATAAAATCGGTGTTATTTGTGAATATAATAATATTAGATTTAATTATTTTCATGAAAAGATAGTAGGAAAATTTTATGGAACTGGTGATATGTTTAAAAGTGTATTGTTTTTCTTTGCTATATCAAAATGAAGAACTAGAAGAGGCAATAAAAAAAGGCATCGTTATATGTTTTAAATAAAAATTAAGAAGACTTAATTCTTCTTTTTTTTTTTTTCTCGGGAACTGGATCATAAGCACACTTGTGAAAAAGGAGTGCATTTTAAAAATTCTTTTAGCTGTTAAAAATGATGCATAGGCAAAGTTGAATCTTTCATAACAAATTTTTGCATATTCACTACAGGTTGGAATAAAGCGACACTTACCTGGCTTTCTTGGGGAAATTCCTTTTTTTGATAAAAAAATCAATACATTTAATCATTAGCTTTCGCATAAAATCACCTTTCATATATTTTACTTTATTTATTGCTTTTTTTAGCAATTCTTTAATTTGACATAGTGAGTTTTTTTCTTTATAATAATAACAAATGAGGTGTTAAAATGTTTAAAATAGGCTGTCATTTGTCCTTTTCATTAGGATATTTAGGAGCTGCAAAAGAAATAGTTAGTCTTGGTGGAAATACATTTCAGTATTTTTCGCGTAATCCTCAGGGTGGTAAAGCCAAGCCATTCGACATTAATGATGTTAATAATTTTTTAGAATATGCTAATGAGCATAATATTAATCAAATATTATGTCATGCACCATATACATTAAATTGTGCTTCAGCAAAGCCTGAAACAAGAGAATTTGCAATTATGGTTTTAAAGGATGATTTATATAGATTGGAGCATCTTCCAAACGCGTTATATAATATTCATCCTGGTAGCTTTACTACATTAAGCTTAGATGAAGGAATTGACTATATTGTTTATGCCCTTAATAAGGTGATAAGGCCAGAACCAAAAAAACTATGATTTTATTAGAAACTATGGCTGGCAAAGGAAGCGAAATCGGAAGAAGCTTTGAAGAAATTGCGACAATAATTAGTAGAATTGAGCATAATGAAAAAATAGGCGTATGTTTAGATACCTGTCATGTATATTCTGCTGGCTATGACATAGTAAATCATTTAGATGATGTGCTAAATGAGTTTGATAAAATAATAGGATTAAATAGATTAAAGGCAATTCATTTAAACGATTCAAAAATGCCATTTGCTTCATTTAAGGATCGTCATGAAAAAGATAGGTGAGGGTACAATAGGAAGTAAGGCTCTTATTGAAATTATTAACCACCCTAAGCTTAGAGAGCTTCCTTTCTTTTTAGAAACTCCTAATGATTTAGATGGATATAAAAAGAAATTGAATTTTTTTAAAGAATAATTATAAAAATAGGTAAAAATCAGCGCAAAAAAATGTGCTGATTTCTTTCTTTAAATCGAAAAAAATAAGATATAATATGATTTAAGTAATTAGTGATTAGAGGTGAGTTTATGTTTGGCTTTATAAAACAACTATGGTGGTTTATAAAAAAAGAATTGGTATATGTATGTTTTTAATTGTTTTTAGTTGGACTTTTTGCAAATAGCTGTAAATTTATTACCAGCTCAAATTATTGCTGATATATGTAAGGCAATTGAAAACAAAGTACTAACTAAAAGCTATTTGATTTATAATATTGTAATTTCTTATGCAGTGATAATTGTTTTAATATATACAATTGCTTCTACAAAAAGGGTTTTACAAAATAGATTAAAGGTGCGCTTATATTATGCTCTTCAGGTTCGTTATATGGAGAATATATTAATTCAAGATGCGGCTTTTTTTGAGGAGTTTCAATCAGGCGATTTACTTACAAGAGCTTTAGGAGATGTTAAAAGTGTAAATTTTAGTGGTGGTAATAGGTTACTTAATATCTTTTTGGAATCAACGACTGTTATTGCAAGTATTGTAGTTATGATTTTGATTAATCCTAAGCTAACACTTTTTTTAGCGTTCTTCCTTTACCAATTATTTTTTTATTATGAATATGCTATTAAGAAGCGTTGTTAAAAAGAATTGGCGTTTGGTAAGAGAGGAATCATCACTTATGGGTAATGTTGTTTTGGAAAGCATTACTAATGTTAGAACGATTAGAGCTTATTCAAAGGAAGAGGAAAAATTATCAAAAGAATTTAATATATTCTAATCGTGTTTATCAAATTGAAAAGAAAAAAATTTAAAAAAATTAATGTTATTTTTTTCAACCCCTATTTCAAAGTGTTGTCGCAGTTTCAACGCTTATTGCTTATGGGCTTGGCAGTAAAATGATCTTAAATGGTGAGTTAGATATATCAAACCTTGTTAAGTTTGTATTGTATTTAAATATGTGCTCTCAACCTTTGACAACAATTGGTAATATGATTATGAATTTCCATCAAAGTTTAATATCTTTGGATAGATTAAATGATGTTTTCTTTGCTAAACCAAAGGTGGTTGATAAGGTAGGAGCTTTGGATATTGATGATATATCTAAAAATCGAATATAGAAACTTTTCATTCAGATATGATGGTGATAATAACGATACATTAAAAAAATATTAACCTTGTAATTAATGAAGGACAAACAATTGGTATTGTAGGTCATACTGGTAGTGGTAAATCAACACTGATAAGACAACTTGTAAGGCAGCTTCCAATTAAAGATAATACTCTTTTTATTAATGATGTACCAATTGAGGATTTTAAAAAGGAAGAAATAAGAAGAAATATTTCTTATGTTCCTCAGGAACATATTATGTTTAGTAGAAGTGTATATAAAAATGTACTTATAGGATCTACTAAGGAGGTTAGTGAGGAAGAGGTTGATAAAGCGATTATTCAGGCTGACTTTATGAAGGATATTCCTTATCTTCCTGAAGGCTTAGATACAATTGTTGGTGAATATGGCGTTACTCTATCTGGTGGTCAAAAGCAGAGATTAGCAATTGCTAGAGCTTTCTTAAAGGATTCTAAGGTATTGATATTAGATGACTCATTGAGTGCTGTTGATGGTACTACAGAGGCGAATATTTTAAAAAGCTTAAAGCTTAATCGAAAAGGAAAAACTAACATTATTGTAGCTCATAGACTATCAGCTGTTATGGATGCTGATTTTATAATTGTTTTAGATAATGGAACAATTATTGAAAGTGGTAATCATAGTGAGCTTATCAAAAAGAAGGGCTGGTATTATGAGCAGTTTATTTCTCAGCAAATGGATAATAAGGAGGTAGACTATGAGTAAAAAGCATAATGAAGGCTATACAAAAAGCCTATTATTTAAAAAAACTCTACCTTATATTTTACATGAATGGCCACTTGTTATAATAACAATTATTTTAGCTTTAATAATTGCTTTTATAACAACTTATACTCCCTCATTTTAAAAAGAAATATTAGATGATTGGCTAATTAATGATACTTTATCTAAGACGGAAATTATTCGTAATATTAATAAATTACTAGTGATATATGGAGCTTTAACTATAGTTGTAGTTTTGGCTAGATATTTTTTAAGCTATTTTCAAACTCTTACAGGAATGCATATTGAAAAAAGACTAAGAGAAAATGCAATTAGGAAGATTGACTACTTACCTGTTGATTATTATTCACTTGAGCCAGATGGTAAGATAGTTGCTAAAATAACATCTGATACTAATGGTGTTAGAACCTTTTATCAAACGATGTTTAGTATTGCTCAAGCGATTTTAAATATTATTGCTGTGTACGTTGGCTTGATTTTACTTGAGCCAAAGCTATCAATAATTATTTTAATACTTGTCCCAATTTTATTGTTTTGGATTACATTCTATCGTAAAAGGGTTCATAGCTATTATCTTGAGCTTAGAGAAACAGGGAAGCAGAATTACCGGCAAGCTTAATGAACTTATAAGTGGTGCCTTAATCATTCAAGATTTTAATCAAGAGGATGCAATGATGGATGATTATAAGAGTCTTGTTAATAAATATAATGATAATGATAAAAAAAGGCTAATACGGTTTCAGCATATTTTGGTTTTGAACTATTGTCATTATTAAAGGGCTTGGCAATTGCTTTGATACTTTATTATTTTGGTTTCAGATATGTTAATGTTTCAGGTGCTATTGTAACGGTTGGTTTAATTCAAACATATACTAATTATTTGGATCGTATGATTCAACCTATTAATCAAATTTTTTTAATAATTTAAATGAATTAGAGGACAGCTTGGTTGCGGCTAATCGTATATTTATGTTTATGGATGAAAAATGATTCACATGTTCTTGATTGCGAAATGTTTGATGATAATATTAAAGGTGATGTTGAATTTAAGGATGTGTCTTTTTGCCTATGTTAACGAAAAAAATATGTCTTGAAAAAAATGTCAATTTAACAGCAGCACATGGACAAACAATTGGCATTGTGGGTCATACTGGTAGTGGTAAATCATCGATGATGAACCTATTACTAAGATATAATGATAATCAAGAGGGCCAAATATTAGTTGATGGTAGAGATATTTCTAAATATAATAAGCAAAGCTATCGCAAATGTATTGGCATTGTTTTACAATCACCTGCGCTTTTTGCAGGAACACTTCGCGATAATGTTACAATGGAACGTGATTATCCGGATGAGGAAATTATTAAGGCACTAGATGAGGTAGGTGCTTCATATTTACTTACAAAAACAAATGAAGGGCTTGATATGCCAATTTCTTTTAAGGGTGAAAATTTATCTCTTGGTGAAAAGCAATTAATCGCTTTTGCTAGAGTTCTACTTCGAAATCCTAAAATTTTAGTTTTAGATGAGGCTACTGCAAATATTGATACAGAAACAGAAAACAAAATAAAAACAGCAATGAATGCAGTAACTAAAGGTAGAACGACATTTATAATTGCTCATCGTTTATCAACAATAAAGGATGCAGATAAAATTGTTGTTCTTGATGATGGTAAAATAATAGGTGAAGGTAGTCATCATAGCTTATATGATAACTGTAAGGTATATAAGGATATGTATGATTCTCAATTTAAGAAATAAGACTTTTTTTGTCTTATAGCATAAATTACATTTATTTAAAAAAACGTTAAAAAAATGATTAGAAATATATGTAAAAAAATGTGATATAATAATTATGTATGTGTTCGATTTATCAAATAAGGTTGGAGGCGTTATTTATGTTTCAAATTGGCGACAAGGTTACAACAAAGAATTATGGAGTATGCATAATTAAAGATATTGAAAAGAAAAACCTTTAATAATGAAATCAAGGAATATTTTGTTTTGGATGCATTATTTAAAAATGCGCATACAAATACGATGAAGATTTATATTTTTAAAGGATAAGGCTGCTGAAACAAATGCGTCCTGTTTTTAAGTAAAGATGAGGTTTTAAAGCTTATTGATGGCTTTAATGAGCTAGAAGATATCAAAATTGTTGAATTTAGGGCGAGAAGGAATACATTTGAAGAGCTTTATAAAAACCGGCGATATAAAAAAACATTGTCAGCTTATTAAATCATTATATGTTCTTGATTTGGAATTTAAAAACTAAAAAGTAAGACTCTTCCTTATAAAGATAGAGAATATTTTGAAAAAAATTAAAAAAACGACTGTTAATGATGAATTTGCTAATGCTTTAGAGATAACACCAGGTGAGGTTGAAATTTTTAATAGGTAAAAAAAGTCCAAAAATAAATAGTTTATGAAAATTTATGAAAAAATTAAAAAAATAAGCACTTGTTAAAAACGTTTTCACTATGCTATAATTAGAAGTAAAGATGTGAGGTGTTTTGTATGGCTAATACTACAATATATGATGTTGCTGGTGCAGCAAAAGTTTCACTTGCTACAGTAAGTAGAGTAATGAATAACCCTGAAAAGGTTAACCCAGAAACAAGAGAGAGAGTTTTAAAGGTTATTAAAGATTTAGGCTATCGTCCAAATGCAATTGCTAGAGGACTTGCAAGTAGAAAAACTACTACTGTTGGCGTAATAATGTCTGATGTTACTAGAGCTTCAACAAGTCAATTACTTGGTGGAATTGTTGATATTGCTCATAGATATAATTATTCAATCAAAATCTTCTCAATGGCAGGAGATATTGATGTTGAGGATTCAATACGTTCTGTTGTTGCTGAACAGGTTGATGGCATTGTTTTCCTAAATGATGAGCTTGATAAGGCTCAAATGGAATATATTATGAATTATATTAATGAATCAAATATTCCTGTTGTTTTATCAAACGTCATTTTTGATGAAATGGATTTACCTTCAGTAAGCGTTGATTATAAAGAGGCTGTTTATGAGGTTACAAAGGAAATGATTGAAAATGGTAGAAAGGATATTTATCTTCTTTCAACTGTACGTCATTATTCTGTAAACTCTAAAAAAAGAGGAAGGATATACTAAGGCTATGGAAGAAGCTAATTTAAAGCCTAATATTTTTCCGTACCTCTGGTGATGTTAATATTAATACACCACATTTTACAGAATTCTTTAAGCATAATAAGGTTGATGGAGCTATTGGCGTAAGAGATAGTATTGCCGTAAGCTTTATGAATTCTTGTATTAAGCAAGGTAAAATGGTACCAGAGGATGTTATGGTATGTGGTATGCAAAATACAAAATATGCAATTTTATCACGTCCTACCTTGACATGTATAGATACTCCGGTGTATGATATAGGTGCAGTTTCAATGAGACTTTTAACAAAGCTAATGAAACATGAGCCTGTTGGTAATCACAAGGTTGTCTTACCACATAAGGTTATCAAAAGAGAATCAATGTAAATAGTATTGATGAAGTAGAATTAGTAGATTAGATAATAATTAATTAGAGACTCTATGCTTGGTGAAAAATAGAGAATTATATCTTAATTGAATTACAACTATGGAAATACATCATTTTTAAGTGCAGAATTATTATTCTGAACTAAGGTGGTACCGCGAATAATTCGTCCTTAGATTTATCTAGGGACGTTTTTAAATTAAAAATAAGGAGAAATTATTAATATGGGTATTTATGAAGAATTAGAATGGCGTGGATTAATTAAGGATATTTCAGATCCAAGTCTTAAGGAGAAATTAAATAAGGGAGGTATGACATTCTATATTGGAACCGATCCAACTGGTGATAGTCTTCACATTGGTCATTTTTTTCTAGCTTCTTAATATGTAAAAGATTAAAGGATGCAGGACACAATCCTGTATTACTAGTTGGTGGTGGTACTGGTTTAATTGGTGACCCTAAACCAGATAGTGAAAGACCAATGATTACCAAGGAAACTGTAGCTCATAATTTTGAATGCTTGAAAAAGCAATTGATTAGTTTGTTCGGCTGTGAAGTAGTTAATAATTATGATTGGTGCAAGGATATTAATTTTATTGATTTCCTTCGTGATTTCGGTAAATATTTCAATGTTAATTATATGCTATCAAAGGACATTGTAGCTAGAAGATTAGAACAAGGAATTACTTATACTGAATTTTCTTATATGATTATGCAGGCTTTAGATTTTTTTGGTATTTAAATAAGCATAAAAAAATGTAGTTATGCAGGTTGCAGGTCAAGATCAATGGGGAAATATTACTGCTGGAATTGAGCTTATTCGTAAAAAGGAAGGTAAGGATGCTTATGCCTTTACTATGCCCTTATTAACTAAAAGTGATGGCACAAAATTTGGTAAAACAAATGGTAAAGCTATTTGGCTAGACCCTAAGAAAACATCACCATATGAGATGTATCAATTCTTTATTAATACTGAGGATGTTAAGGTAATTGATTATTTAAAAATTTTTTTAACATTTTTTTAAATAAAGAAGAAATTGAAGAATTAGAAAGAAAGCATAATGAGGCTCCACATTTAAGAGAAGCTCATAAAGCTTTAGCTAAATCAGTCATTACCTTTATTCATGGTGAAAAGGCTTATGAACAAGCCCTTAAGATTTCTAATGCTTTATTTAGTGGTGAAATTATGAGTCTTACAGCTGATGAAATTGAAATGGGATTTAATGATTTGCCATCAATTAAATTAACTGAGGAACGTCCACTTGTAGATTGCTTAATTGACCTTAAGCTTGCTTCATCTAAGCGTGAGGCTCGTGAATTTATTAAAAATGGTGCTGTTATGATTAATGGTGTAAAGGAAACAGACATTAACAATATACTAAGCCCTAAAATTGCAATTGAAGGCAGAGTAATTACCATAAGACGTGGTAAAAAGCTATATGCCCTTGTAAGAATATAATATGACACAATATGAAAGAATGCTTAGTGGTAAGCTTTATACCTGGAAAAATTAAGGACGAAAAAAAGAGAAGAGGCCTCTAATAAGAGAAACGAATTTTTTTAGATGCTTTTAATAATACAAGCTACAGTGATTTTGCTACAAGAGCAGAGCTTTGTAGGAGTTATTTTTAAGCATGTTGGAAAAAAATATAATTATCAATAAGCCGTTTTATTGTGATTATGCTTGTCATATATCTGTTGGTGATAATTTTTTTTGCAAACTTTGATTGTATATTTTTTTAGATGTAAATGAAATAATTATTGGCGATAATGTTTTATTAGGACCTCGTGTTTCAATATATACGGCTGCTCATCCTATTGAACCAGAAATAAGAAAAAAAGTGGTCTTGAATATGGCAAAAAAATAGTTATTGGTAATAATGTTTGGATTGGTGGTAATAGTGTTATTAATCCTGGTGTAACAATCGGTGATAATGTTGTTATTGGCTCTAATTCAACTGTTACTAAGGATATTCCTGCTAATGTGATTGCTTGTGGAAATCCTTGCAAGATATTAAGAAAAAAATTAATGATAATGATAAGAAATATTGGCAAAAATGAGGCTTTAGATTTTTTTATAAGGAGATAGGATAAAATGAAACTATTAATGGTTATTGCTGATGGCTTTGAGGATACTGAGGCTATCGCAACTCTTGATGTTTTACAGCGAGGAAAAAAATAGATGTTGATTTTGCTTCTTTAATGAAAAGAAAGGAAATAGTTATGAAGAGTAATCTTAAAATTATGGTTCCATATTTAATTGAAGAAATAAATTATCAAAGCTATGATGGCATAATTATTCCTGGTGGACCTGCATCATTTAAAATAATGCCTAAAATGCCAATTGTTTTTGAAATGATTACATATTTTGTAAAAAATAAAAAGCTTGTTGCCGCAATATGTGCTGCTCCTCATTTGATTGGAAAATTAGGTTATTTAAATGACCATAATTATACCGTTCACCCAGGATTTGAGGATCAAATAATTGGTGGAAATTATTTGAAAGATGAAGGAGTAGTTGTAGATAAAAAAATATTATTACTGCTAAATCAATGTTTTATTCTATTGAATTTGGCTTGGCTATTTATAAATATTTTTTTATGGTGAAGAAAAAAACAAAAAAATATTAAGACTTGCTTGCCAAGGAGAAAAAAATAAGGAATAAATGAAAAAAAGGAACTTTTAGAAAGTTCCTTTTTTTCTATGGGAGAGATTATTTTGAAAAAGTTTTATTACTTATTCAGATGTATTATACTATATATGAAAGCGCTTGTCAATAACTTTATTCGTCTTTTTTTGTGACCGATGGATATTATAGGCTTAGTTGTAAATATACTTACTAGCGGTATAGTTAAAAAAATATAATCCATCCAGGATGCCACTTTTTAAAAAGCAAAAATCCTATAATCAAATAAATTATAATGCATAATGTGGGATAACCTAGTGTGATTTTTTGTTCCTAAAATAAATGGAACTATTGGAATTAATAAAAAAATATAATCCACCCAGGATGCCAAAGTGGCTTATCACTAAAGCCAATATCATCAGCAAACCCTAAAATAAGAAATACAATAAGACAAAAAAACAGGTGTAGCAGCAATAATTTTTAAATTTTAATGAATTTTTTTCATCAGTAAAAAAATCCTTTCTTTTTTTATATAGTTTAATTATACACTATTTAGCAAAAAAAGAAATGAATTTATTGTGAATAAAGGATATAATTAGATTGGTGGTATAATGGACTATAAAAACAATTATTAATAATATGCGCAATAATTTAAATATTCATGGTAAGAGACCAGCAATTGTTAAAGGATTTAATGAAGGTGGAATGTATAAGGGGAAAAACTCGATATTTTGTTATTTCCTTAAAGAATGATAATATTTATTTTCAAGGCCTTAGAAGAATTTTTTTAACGATTATGATGCAAAAAAATGATTTTTGAGATAGATTTTTAATAAAATTAAAAAAATATTGAATTGTATCATGAAAGATTATGTGATACAATTGTAATCTATACAAATGATAAAAGATATTTTAAATGTATCTATTTTAACAATGCTAAGGGAATGTATGAAAAATAAAGTAAGTATAGATTATCAGCTTAAGTTTTTTTAAAAGCAAAAATGGTATAAAGGTAGGTGGCTTAAATGAATGAAAAAGAAAAATTAACGAAAAATGAAAAAGAAAAAGATTAATTGCTAAATTTGAAAGAATTCATAGAAGAGATACTTTTAAAGAAAAAAAGGAAATGTATTTGAAGCAAACAGATAGAAATTATAAAGATGGAGATAGAAACTAATGGTAGTTGGACAAATAAACAAAATGAAAAATGTTAAGAAAAATCAGATTTAGGCTTTAATTTATCTGATGGTAAGGATGAGGTTCTTCTTCATTATAAGGAGTCAACAAGAGAATTAAATCCTAATGAAGAGGTTTTAGTTTTTGTATATTATGATAAGGCTGGAAGAACTGCTGCAACAATGCATGAGCCTCAAATGACAATTGATAAGTGTGGCTTTACAGAAGTCGTAGATGTCACAGATTATGGCGTTTATGTTAGTAATGGTAGTGCTAAGGATGTATTAGTATCTAAAGATTATTTGCCATATAATAAAGCTGGTTGGCCAATTGTTGGTGATGTTTTGTGCACAATTTTAAAAATTAAAAACAACAAAAATGCTTGCTAAACCAATAAATCGTGATGAATTAAGGGAATATGGTAATAATGTAAATTATGCATTAAAGGAAATTGTTGATGGCTACGTTGCTAGAATTTCTGATGGTGGATTAGGAGTTATAACTAAAGATTTAGAATATATTTTTGTTCCGGCTAAGCAAATAAGAGGAAGCTACCGCTTAGGTATGGAGGTTAAGGTCCACATTTTATCAAAATCTGATAATGGTTATTATGGTAGTCTTTTTAGAGCAAAAAGAGAAAAAAACTTGTTGATGAGGATTCTGTTTCTATACTTGATTATTTAAAAAAATGCATAATGGAAAAAAATGTCTTTGACTGCCAAAAAGTGATGCAGATAGTGTATTTAAGGAACTAAGAATGAGTAGAAAAGCCTTTAAAAGAGCCCTTGGTAATCTTTATAAGGAACGTAAGGTAGATTGTAAGGAAACGGAAACAATTTTAATGGACAATGAGTAATTTCATTGTCTTTTTTAGGTGAAAAGATGAATCGAACGGCACTTTGTATAAAAAAACATTATTAAAGTTATATAGTAGAGATGTTGTTAATACTAAGGAATTAGCACTTTTTTTAGAGTGCAATGAAAGAAATGTTAGAGAATATATTAAAGAATTAAGAACAGCAGGCTATAACATAACATCAACAAAAGGAATAAATGGTGGATATATATTAGATAAAGAGGAATTTTTTTCCTCAAATTAGATTGACTAGTGAAGAAATAAATTCTCTTGAAGCAGCTATGCTTTATTTAAGTAAAAAGAATGATTTTATAGCAAAGGATGATTTTACCTTAGCTATAAATAAAAATCTTAGTTAGTTCAAGAAACAAAAATGAATTTGATGAAATTCGCATTGTTGAAAAAAATATCCTTTAGCAATGGACAATGCAAAATTAAAGGAAATTCATGATGTTTTTAGTGAAGCAATAACTAATTCAAATAAGGTTATGGTAAAATATGCTGCTGTTAATGGTAGTAAAAAAAGGAATATATTTTGGAACCATATAAATGCTTTATTTATAATAATTATTGGTATGTTTTGGCTTGGAATGAAATGATTAAAAATGCTGATCCAATTGGCATGTATAAGCTTAATCGCTTTGAGGAAATAAAAAAACTTGCTGATAATTTTATAAAAGCTTAAAACCTTTGATGAAAAAGAAGTATATAAATGAATCATCACTAAATATTAATAAAATTCATGTTAAAATTCGCTTTAAGGATGTTAATATGGCAATTCAGGAAAAGAATATATGGTGATAAGCAGCAGTTGATTTTAGAAAGTGACAATTCTATTATACTAGATTGTTATATGAATGAATTTGATGCAATTACGTTAGCTTTAAGCTATGGAGAAAATGCCAAAGTTATTTATCCTGATGAATTAGTTTGCAAAATGAAAAATATAAAAATAACGAATATGTTAAAACAATATTAAAAAAAGACTAATTTTTTTCAAGCGCTTTATTATTTTAATAAAAGGTAAAAATATGCTATAATAGTTTTGCTATATTTTAAAAGAGGTGGTAGTATGCCTAGAATTGGGCTTAGAAACATAAAAACTGCGATTGCAGTATTTCTATGCTTGGCTTTGTTTATTGTTTTAATGGGGATAGATTATTTAATAAATGGTTCCTTCATTCAAGCAACTAAATGGTATACTCCTTTTTTTGCATCAATAGCGGCAGCATATAGTGTAGCACCAAATAAGGAATCAAGCCTTAAGCAGGCCAAGGTTAGAATAATTGCTTCTATTATAGGTGGATTATTTGGAATAGCTATCGTTTTTTTATTTATACTAAATTGTTTAATAAAAAAATTGGCCATTCAGTCAAATAAATGCATTTGGTAAGGTTGACTATAATGGTAGTAGTGAAAGCTTCATTTTAAGCTTTATTTTTCCCGCAATATTAGTACTATTAAGTAGTGTTTTTTTGTTATCTATATTTGCTTACTTACAAAGCAGAAAAATGCTGCCTTTGTTTCAGTGTTAACATTAACTGCTGTTATGTGTAGTCTAGGAACTGACCCTATAATATACGGATTTAATAGAATACTTTCAACTATAATAGGTGTTTTATTTGCCTTGGCAGTAAATTTATTTCATATTCCGCATCATAAAAATGTTAATGATTTATATGTTGTGGGCATTGATGGAATATATTCAACTGATGATAAAAAGGTTGATGGCTATATTAATTATACATTAAATAATTTAGCTTATTATAAGGCAAATATTTGTCTTTTTACAACAAAGACACCTACTACCTTAATTCCAATGCTTAATAATGTTAAACTAAATGCACCTATTCTTTGTATGAGTGGTGCGGCTTTGTATGATACTAATAACAAAAAGTATTTATATGAAGAAAAAATCAAGTCGGATGTTGCTAATAAAATTAGAAATTCTCTTGAGGAAAAAGGAATAACACCAATTGTAAATTTAATTGATGAAAATGTCTTGTACACTTATTGTGAATGTGCTAATAACGAGATGATGAAGGTCTATTTTGATGAACGCAGAAACTCAGCTTACAGTTGTTTTGTTCCTCATAAGGCTCCGTATGCTGATGTTTTATATATGGTTTTAATTGTTAAAAAAATGATAGAGTTGATAATTTTTAACAATGATAAAAAGAAATAGGTGTAGATGATCAAATAAAGATTTTTAATGTATGATTTTTTTATAGTCTAGATGGTGTTTATAGCGATTATAAATATATTAAAAATTTATAATAAGAATATAACAAAGCTTAATGCATTAGATTACATTAATAATAATGGTAAAAAAAGTGGGTATCATTACTGATGATAATGCTTCACATTTAGCCTTAAATGTTGATTATTGTATAACAACACAGTCTAATGTAGATAATTGTAGTCAGGTAATAAAAAAGAATAATGCAGAATTTGTATTTAGAAAAATTAAAGCATTTGTTTTTCAAAAGAAATAAGGAGTGATTAATATGGCATCAATTTTAGAGGTTAAAGATTTATATGCCAGAGTTGAAGAAAAAGAAATATTAAAGGGTGTTAATTTAACAATAAAAACTGGTGAGGTCCATGCTATAATGGGTCCAAATGGAACAGGTAAATCAACATTATCAAGTGTTATTATGGGTCAGCCTAAATATGAGGTTACTAGTGGTGATATTCTTTTAGATGGAAAAAGCATTTTAAATATGCCAGTTGATGAAAGAGCAAGACTAGGATTGTTTTTAGCTTATCAATATCCAGCTGAGGTTCCTGGAGTTACAAATTCTGATTTTTATACGTCAGGCTTTAAAAAGCTAAAAAAATGGCGAAGCAGTTAGCTTATTTAAATTTATTAGAGAATATGATAAGGCCTGTGAGGAATTAAAAAAATGCCTAAGGATTTACCACATCGTTTTCTAAATGATGGATTTAGTGGTGGTGAAAAAAAGCGTAATGAGATTCTTCAAATGAAAAATGCTAAAGCCTAAATTTGCTATTTTAGATGAAATTGATTCGGGTCTTGATGTTGATGCCTTACGTATTGTTGGTGAAAATGTATCAAATATGGTTTCTGATGATTTTGGTTGTTTATTAATTACTCATTATGAAAGGTTATTAGACTATATTGTTCCTGATTATGTGCATATAATGATTAATGGAGCTATAGTTAAAACTGGTGGAAAAAGAATTGATTGAAAAAATTGATTCTGAGGGTTATGATTGGGTTAAAAAGGAACTTGGTATTGAATTTGAAGAGGAAGCTGATCACCGTCCTCATGTAATTCTTGGTTTCTTGTGCAAGGGCAAAAAGATGAAAAAGTAATTTAGATATATTAGCTGGTGATTTGGTAATTAAAAGGTAGAAAAAGATTCTATTATTACAAAAATATGAAAAATAACGATATTTATATTAAGATAAAGGACAATGCTAATATTTTTTTATACCTAAAAACTAAAAATATTCATATTGAAGCTTTAGAAAAATACTAAAAGTGATATTTTTTTATGACATCTAATATGAATACATATGTAGATATTTTTTTGGTGGCGCTAGTATTACATTTAAAAATCGTTGAGCTTGAAAAAAATCAGAAGCTATATTTAAATGCAATCTAAATGAAGCATTAGCAAATGTTGAAATCAATACTCTTGTAATAACTAGTCAAAAATGTAATTATGCATCAAGAGGTATATCATAAAAGCAATCAATACTACAAGTCTTATTTCTAATTATGGTGTTGCGGCCAATTATGGACAAATAAGCTTTTGATACAACTGGAAAAAAATCTATAATAAAATGAGTAATTCAAATTGCCGTCAATTAAGTAAGGGATTTATTTTTAGGCGATGAGGCAAAAATTACTTCTAAACCAATTTTATTAATCGATGAATATGACGTAAAGGCTTATCATGGAGCAGCTATTGGAAAGATGAATGAGGATGATTTATTCTATTTAATGAGTCGTGGTTTAACACTAAATGAAGCATATTCTTTAGTTTTAGATGGAATTTTGCAGCAATATTTATCTTCAATTGAGGATGAAGCTATAAAAAATGCATTGGAAGAAAAAATTCATAATATTTTATAGGGGATGCATAAAATGATTGATACTAATAAAATAAGAAAAAAATGTTTAGGGTTTATGATGAAAATCCCAATTTAGTATATTTAGATAGCGCAGCTTCTGCGTTAAAGCCTGATTTTGTTAATAAAAAGGTATATGATTTTAATTCCTTTAATGGAGTTAATGTTCATAGGGGTGTATACGAATTATCATATGAAGCGACTAATATGTATGAGGAAGCAAGACAAAAGGTTGCTAATTTCATAAATTCCCCATTTGACTCTGTAGTATTTACAAGAGGAGCTTCTGATGCCTTAAATTTAGTTGCCATAAGCTATGGAATGCAAAATATTAAGCCAGGTGATGAAATAGTTACATCTTTGTTGGAGCATCATTCATCTCATATGCCTTGGTTTAATGTAGCAAAGAAAAAAGGAGCAATTATTAAATATGTTCCTCTTGATGAAAATAATATGATAACTATTGAGAATTTTAAGAGTGTTTTTAACAGATAAAAACTAAGGTAGTAGCTATTACCTATGTATCAAATGTTATGGGTTATGTTTCACCAATAAAGGAAATTATTAAGCTTGCTCATGAAAAAAATGCTATTGTAAGCCTTGATGCAGCTCAAGCTGTACCTCATATGAAAATAGATGTTAAGGATTTGGATTGTGATTTTTTAAGCTTTTCTGGTCATAAGATGTGCGCTCCATTTGGTGTGGGTGTTTTGTATGGTAAAAAGGAATTACTTGATATGATGGAGCCTGTTGAATTTGGTGGCGATATGGCTGATACAGTTATGATGGATAATCAAACATATAAGGATGCACCTTACAAATTTGAAACAGGAACTCCTATGGTTAGTGAGGTTATTGGTCTTGGCTATGCTTGTGATTTTTTAAATTCAATTGGTATTGAGGAAATTGAACGTCACGAGAATATGCTTGCTTTTGAGGCTAAAAGAAGATTATCACAAATTAAGGGTGTAACAGTTTATAATATGAAAGCAACAACAGGAGTTATAGCTTTTAATATTGATGGAGTACATCCTCATGATGCTGCATCAGTTTTTGATAAAAATAATGTATGCATTAGAGCAGGACATCATTGTGCTCAGCTTATTACAAGACATTTAGGCGTTCTTGGTACGCTTAGAGCCTCATTTTATATGTATAATGATTTAAAAAGATGTTGATAAATTAGTAGAAAGTGCTAAAGAAGCAGTAGAGTTCTTTGGCCAATTTTAGAGGTGAATTTTATGGACCTACAAGAATTATATCGTATGGTAATAATGGATCATTACAAAAATCCTCATAATAAAGGACTTGTTGATTTAGATGGTTATAAGAAATTACATTTAAATAATCCTTCCTGCGGTGATGATATGACAGTCGAGGTTAAATTAAATGGTGATGTTATTGAGGATATTCGTCAGGATGGTCATGGTTGCTCAATATGCTGCTCATCAGCCTCAGTAATGAGTGAACTTTTAAAGGGCAAAACTAAGGAAGAGGCAACAAAGCTTGTTGAAAAATTCTATGCAATTGTAACAGGAGCAAGCGTAGATAATGAGGACGAGCTTGAAGAGGCCTTAGCATATAAGGGGGTTAGTCAATTCCCTGCTCGTGTTAAATGTGCAACTCTTGCTTGGAAGGCCTTTGAGCGTGCAATAAAGGAGGAATAATAATGGATAATAAAAAAAGATGACATTATATCCGATTATAAATATGGCTTTAGAAACTGAGACTAAAAAGTGTAATAGATAGTGGTAAAGGATTATCTAAAGATGTTGTTGAATTTATTTCTAAGGCTAAGGGTGAACCAGATTGGATGAGAGAATTTAGATTAAAAAAAGCTATGAAACATTTTTTTAAAGCTTAATAATCCATCTTGGGGACCAGATTTATCAATGATTGATTTTAATGATTATACATATTATATTAAATCAACCAAAAAAATACTGAAAAATGATTGGAATGATGTTCCAAAGGAAATAAAGGATACATTTGAAAAAAATTAGGTATACCTGAGGCAGAACATAAATTTTTATCAGGAACATCAACTCAATTTGAGAGTGAAGTTGTTTATCATAACAATTTAAAGGAATTAGATGATAAAGGTGTTATATTTTTGCGATACCGATACAGCCTTAAGAAAATATCCAGACCTGTTAAAGAAATATTTTGGTAAACTTGTTCCACCAACTGATAACAAATATGCAGCATTAAATAGTGCTGTTTGGAGTGGAGGTTCATTTATTTATGTTCCAAAGGGTGTCAAGCTATCAAAGCCTGTTCAATCATATTTTAGAATTAATTCTGAAAGAATGGGACAATTTGAAAGAACATTAATTATAGTTGATGATGATGCTGATATTCACTATGTAGAGGGCTGTACAGCTCCTCTTTATTCAAAGGATAGTCTTCATGCGGCTGTCGTTGAAATATATGTTGGAAAAAGAGCTCATTGTCGTTATTCAACTGTACAAAATTGGGCTAATAACATTGTTAACCTAGTAACAAAGAGAACGTTAGTAGATGATTATGGTCATATGGAATGGATTGATGGTAATATCGGTGCTGGCTTAAATATGAAATATCCTTGTTGTGTTTTACAGGGCTATAAAGCTAAAGGAACAACTGTTAGTATTGCTTTTGCTGGAGAAAATCAGCTTCAAGATACAGGGGCAAAAATGATTCATTTAGGTGAAGGCTCAACCTCAAATATTATTTCTAAATCTATTTGTCGTGGTGGTGGCAAGGTTAATTATCGTGGTCTTGTAAGCTGTGGTAAAAAGGCAAAAGGTGCTAAAGCGCATGTTGAATGTGATACCTTAATCCTTGATGAGCTTTCAAGCTCTGACACAATACCTACTAATACAGGTATGAATAATGATATGTATATTGAGCATGAAGCTACAGTCTCAAAGGTAAATGAAGAACAATTATTTTATATGATGAGTAGAGGCTTGACAGAAGCTGAAGCAACAGAAATGATTGTTATGGGCTTTATTGAACCATTTAGTAAAGAGCTTCCTATGGAATATGCTGTTGAGCTTAATCGTTTAATTAAGCTTGAGATGACCGATTCAATAGGCTAGAACTTTTAGATACCACTGGTGAGGTAATTGATAAAGCAACATTATATTTACAAATTTATTTTGGAGGAATAATTTTTTTAATCTAATTTATAATTATGGTTCTTCGATTTTAAGGGCAGTTGGTGAAACAAAAAAAGCCACTTTTTATATATGCTGATATCAGGAATAGTGAATCTTTTATTAAATTTATTAACGGTTATTGTTTTTTTCGTCTTGATGTTGCTGGAGTTGCAATTTCAACAGTTATTTCTGAGGGGATTTCTGCAGCATTAGTAATTATTTGTCTATGCAAACGTAATGGCTATGCTCATCTAGAACTAAAGAAGATTAGAATTAATTTAAAATCATTAAAGGAAATGATTATTATTGGTCTTCCAGCGGTATGCTATTATTTGGTAAAAAGTCTATTAAAGCTATATACTAAGACAAATGAATCTTTGGATTATGGAATGACAAGATTAATAATTATCTGTTCGACATATTACTTGTGTGGAATTATGGATGTAATGGTTGGAGGATTACGTGGCCTTGGTTATTCAATTGCGCCAATGATTGTTTCAATTATGGGAGCATGTGTATTTAGACTTGTTTGGATATATACTATTTTTTTAAAGCCTATCATACATTAAATATTTTATATATATCATATCCAATATCGTGGTTTATTACGGGATTAATTCATATCATATGCTGTATAATAATTTACAATAAAATTAAGAAAAAGAATTTTAATATAATAGAAGGTCAATTTTAAACGACCTTCTTTTTTTATAATTACAAAATTATTCAGCCGAATAAAAATTCGGTATATTTAATAGATAATAATTAATAAACATAAAAAAAGTATTGAAAAATATATTTAATATGTTGACATCGTTATGCTATTGGTGTATAATGTGTTCAATAAATTATTTTTTTATATTTAAGGGAGTTGAAATTATGAAAAAAGTAGTTTTTTTTATTACATTCATTTTATTAATGTCTTTTATTAATAAGGTTTATGCTAAACCAATAATACCACCTGTTGATGATACACCTACACCATATGTATCAGAACTAGGTGGGTATGGTAAATTTTATAAATATAGCTTTGTTGATCCTAATGAAAAGGGCTATGTTATATATAAAATGCCTTATACATTTTGTTTAGTTGAGAATAGAACTAGCATCCAGCTTAAAAGAAAAACGATAATGTCACAATGGAAATAAGCTCTAGCTATTCTAATTCTTATTCAATAACCTATACATTTGCCAAAATATTTCAAAAATCAAACTAGTGGAAGCTTAAATTTGACGCTTGGTAGTCAAATTATTAGAATTGGTTCTAGCTTTACTCATAAATTTGGAGATGAAATTGAAAAATAGAATTGAAAAATTCATCTAAATATATTGATACCTATATAACAAAAATATCAAAAGAATGTTGTAGCTGATAAGGCAGGATTTTATTCAATTTATTCATATGTTTATTTTGATGCTTATATTTTTCAAGAATTTTATGTTAATATGGTAAATGGCTATCCTCAAAAGGTTGCTTCAGGTAGTTATGATATAGTATTTACTAGTAGTGATAGATATGCATCATATTGTGAGTTTAAATATAGTGAAAATAATCTTATTGATAATAATTATATAGAAAAATGATATTTACTATATTAATAATTATAATATGAGTATTGATGAATTATTAAGTGGAAGAATTAAATAGCTGAAGGGTGAGCTTTGATATGTATAGACTTGAGAATGTTAGCTTAAAATTTAAGAATAAAACGATCCTTAATAATTTTTCTTATTCATTTAAAGAAAAAGGTCTATATTATATAATAGGTCCAACTGGCTGTGGTAAAACAACATTATTAAAGCTTATGTATTTAAATAAATATAAATATACAGGAAATGTTTATTTTAATAATCAAAATATAAAAAGGCTTTAGTTATAAAAAATTGAGCTTATTAGAAATGATATTACCTATATTGGTGTAAAAAATCAAGCCTTTAATAGCTTGACACTGCGCCAAAATTTGAAGATTATCTTAGGTAAGGAATATGATAATAAGATAGATGAGCTTATTAATAAATATGATTTAACCAAATATTTGGATAAGAAATATAAGAATTTAAGTATGGGAGAAAAGGAAAGATTTTTATTAATAATTCCCTTAATTAAAAGAACCAGAATAGTTATGATAGATGAAGGATTTGCCAATCTTGATCGTAAATATTCATTAATGCTAAAGGAAGAATATGAAAAATCTTGCAAAAAGAATCATTAGTTATAATTGTTGAGCATATTTTAGAAAAATATTGAAAAAAAGGTGAAATAATAGATTTCAATAAACTAGAAAAATAACTATGTCACTGAAGAATATTTTTTTATGCTGAAAAGAAAGGTCAATAAAAAAAACTAGGCTTTATTAAATATTTAAGAATATTTAAGATGAAAAATAATGATAAATTTGTTATTAGTTGGAGCATTAATAATATTAAGCTCAATTTTTCATATCATCATTATATACTACAAAAAAATAGATGAAGATGAATTAGAGGCAATGTGCTTAAGAGCCCTACCAACAGATACGATATTTATAGATGAAACAAGAATAAATCCTAGTGATTATAATATTACTAATAAAAATATTGTATTTTTCAACATTATGAAATTAGTAATTATAATTCGTATGATCCATTATATAAAAATATTTATTTGTGAAGAATTAAATATGAATGGTAAAAAAAGTGCATCTTAAGGATGGTACTTTATATACAGCAAATGATGATTCGTTATATAATTATTCGAGTAGAAATGATTTTTAAAGTAAATAAATATAATGATAATTCAGATGTTTTTTTATAGAAGATTCTGTTAGCACTTTTTTTATAATAAATATTCAAATGATGATCGATATCCGTCATATCATTATATTATGTATATGAATTATAACACCTTTAGAATGACAAAATTTTGTCAAATTGCCCCAATAATTTCTTGGAGTAGCGAGGCACGTGTTTGTATTTCAAATGAAAGTATGTTTTTAAGGGGGAAGGTTCATGGTTCGGGTGGAACATTACAGAATCATAAATATGATAATAATAAGAGCTTTTCAGATTACGATATGTTAGTATATGGTTCGTATTATGAGGAAAACGGGTCAAATGACTATCATGAGAAAATTGCATTTGATTATGTGAATGAATATGCCAAGATTGATTTAGTGGGATTAAGAGTGGCGCCAATTGGAAATGTATATACTAATCTAGAAACAATCCACAATTTATGTTACATATATTTAAGCGATAAGCTTTTTAAGGAAATGATTTGGAATAAAAAATTAACATTAGGCGATTGGCTTTATGAAAAATAGAACTGAATGCTGTTATCAGCTATCAAAGGATAGTGATATTAAAGGTTTAGTTAAGGAAAATTAAAAAGAAGGATAGCTAATGGGGAAAAAGGAAATATTTAAGATTATGACCAATTCTAATCTAGAATATAAAAAAAGAAACATTTCTAATGACCTTTAATAGTAATAAATATTTAGAAAAATATTGGATTTAGTGGCATAATTATTTTTTTATAATTTTATTATTACTTAATTCAAATTCAAGCTCAAATAAAAATATTATTAAATTACAATTATCGGAAAAAAATAATCTTAAGATCTATAAAATAGGAGAAAAATATTTTATATACAATTTTATTAATATTATTTTCTATTTTTTTATGTCAGGTAAGTTTTTTTGCAAAAATTTCACCAAACAACCTATTTAAAAAAATTGAAAGCTATCATATTGTTTTTTTATATCCTCAATAATTATAGGTGTAATTACTTTAATTACAGGTATTATTAAGGATTGTTTAGAGCTTAAAAATAAATTTAAGAAGAATATAAGGAGTTAATTATGAAAAAAGAAGTTGTTTTTTTTATTATTATTTTTTTTAATGTCGATATTAGGCTTAAAGGTTTATGCTAAACCAATAATGCCACCTGCTGATGATGTGCCTACACCATACATTGAAAAGCTTGGTGGAAATGCCATCTATGAAAAAACTATTTTCACTAACCCAGAAGAGTTAGGATATTGTTATTATATAATGCCATATTCTATTTGTTTAGTGGAAAGCTCTTCACTTTGGTTAAAGCTTTCTCGTGGTGAAAGTGCAAAAATTACTTTAGAAAAAAAAGAAAGTAAAGAATATTCAGTAAGTGAGGTGTTTGTTTCAGCTTATAATAATACATATAATACTGATTTTGGTATTTATCTTGGTGGAAAAAAAGATTTAATTTGGCAACAAATTATACTCATACATTTAGTGAAAGTATTATTAATGAAATCAAAAAAATCAAACATCAAATACTTTTTTTCTTTTACAGAAACGATTAGTGAGAATGTAACAGCTACAGAAGATGGCTACTATTTTATTTCAATGTTAACATTTTTTTGATGTTTATGTAATTCAAGAGTTTTATGTTAATATGGTAAATGGCTATCCTCAAAAGGTTGCTTCAGGTAATTATGATGTAGTTATTGCCAAAAAGTAAAAAGATACAATAATTATCATATTATTTCATTTAGAAACGAAAACAAAATAACAAAAGAAGAAACTGTTCAAAAATAATATAATCTATGTAGATAATGCTAGTGTTAAAGGATGTATTAATGGTATATTGAATGAATAGCTGAAGGGGGAGCTTTGATATGTATAGACTTGAGAATGTTAGCTTAAAATTTAAGAATAAAACGATCCTTAATAATTTTTTTCTTATTCATTTAAAGAAAAAAAGGTCTATATTATATAATAGGTCCAACTGGCTGTGGTAAAAACAACATTATTAAAAGCTTATGTATTTAAATAAATATAAATATACAGGAAATGTTTATTTTAATAATCAAAATATAAAAAGGCTTTAGTTATGAAAAAAATTGAGCTTATTAGAAATGATATTACCTATATTGGCGTAAAAAATCAAGTCTTTAATAGCTTGACACTACGCCAAAATTTGAAGGTTATCCTAGGTAAGGAATATGATGATAATAAGATAGATGAGCTTATTAATAAATATGATTTAACTAAATATTTGGATAAGAAATATAAGAATTTAAGTATGGGAGAAAAAGGAAAGATTTTTTTATTAATAATTCCCTTAATTAAAAAGAAACCAGAATAGTTATGATAGATGAAGGATTTGCCAATCTTGATCGTAAATATTCATTAATGCTAAAGGAAGAATATGAAAATCTTGCAAAAGAATCATTAGTTATAATTGTTGAGCATATTTTAGAAAATATTGAAAAAGGTGAAATAATAGATTTCAATAAACTAGAAAATAACTATGTCACTGAAGAATATTTTTATGCTGAAAGAAAGGTCAATAAAAAAACTAGGCTTTATTAATTATTTAAGAATATTTAAGATGAAAAATAATGATAAATTTGTTATTAGTTGGAGCGTTAATAATATTAAGCTCAATTTTTTTATATCATCATTATATACTACAAAAATAGATGAAGATGAATTAGAGGCAATGTGCTTAAGAGCCTTACCAACAGATACGATATTTATAGATGAAACAAGAATAAATCCTAGTGATTATAATATTACTAATAAAAATATTGTATTTTTGATAATTATAATCTTCCCCATTATGATATGGATCAAATCCTAGGCACAACATTTGTTTGTGATGAATTAAATATGAATGGTAAAAAAGTGCGTCTTAAGGATGGATTTATATATATTGGTAAGAATAGAAATTATAAATTTAATGATTATCAAAAATGGTGGTTTATTAAAAAGCAATTAAGTTTAATAATAATTCAGATATTTTAAAGGAAGAAAGAGTATTAAAAATTTACAAGTGAAAAAAATCCTGATGTTGATCTAGATGAATATGTAGGTTATTTCAATATTGTTTATATGAATTATAATACCTTTAGAATGACTTACGAATTTCAAAGAGTTATTATTGAAAAATAAGGATGGCTTTTTCAGCATGTATTGCAAGCGAGGATATATATTATCAAGAAAATATATATGAAAGCTCGCATGATTTTAATAAATATGATATTTTAGTGCATAAAAAGGATGAGGTTTCAAATGAAAAAAAGGATTTTTTTCATTTTCGTTAGCTGAACCAAAAAAAGAAGTTATTATTCCTAATTTAACTAGTGATTATGTTGGTGCAGTTTGCGTTTCTACAGAAACAGGCTATTTTGCTCCTTATTATTATTTAAAAAAATGAATTATTTAAAAAAAGTACTTTTTATGATGAGCATTTAACATATGGTGATACCTTATTAAATAAATATAAGAAAAATAGCTTACCAATTAAGTGCTGATAGTGATATTAAAGGTTTAGTTAGGGAAAAATAAGAAAAAGAATAGCTAATGGTGAGGAAGAAATATTTAAAATTTTAGCTAATTCTAATTTGGAATATAAGAAAGAAATGACATTATTAGTTTTTTTGAAGCAAATTCATATTTGGAAAAAAATTGGTTTAAGTGGAGTAATTATTTTTCTTATTGTTGATTTTGATTAATTCTAAATCTAAAGAAAAATAAGATATTATTAATTTATAATTATAAGGCAAATGATTTATTTTTTAGTCATACATTGCTTAATATGACTTTAGCTATATTAGTATATGCATTATCATATACTGGTGGTAAATTATTTTTTTAATAACTATTTTGCTGTTAATTATTTAGCTATGGAAAAATTATTCTTTAGTATTATATTTATCCATTGCAATTAGTATTTTATTTCTTGTTTTTTTAAAAGAAATTGCAGATTATTTCGTTATAAAAAAAGGTGGTGAATAAGATGGGCCTTAGCTTAGAGAATGTATGTTATAGTATAAAGGGAAAGATAATATTTAATAATATTAATTTGAAAAATATCTAAGCCAGGCTTATATGCAATATGTGGTGAAAATGGCTGTGGTAAGACGACCTTAATTGAAATATTAATGAATCAAAGAAAAAAACATTACGGGGGCTTTATATATTAACGACAAATTAATATATAAGGATGGTAAGGGTGAGGATGCTAACTATTATTTTACATATATTAAAGCCTCAGAAGAATTAATTGAAGGCTTAACAATAAGAGGCTATTTTAAAATTTTATCACTTGATATAGATAAATATACTAACGAGTTAGAAATCTTTAATATTAAAAAAATATTTTAGATGAAAGAATTAGTAGGCTAAGTAAAGGTGAAAGAAACAAGAATTTATCTTTTTATTAAATATATTAACTAGTAAGAATGTTAATCTTATGGATGAGGCTACCGCAAATTTAGATTAGAATACTGAAGAAAAAAATCTTTGAATATTTAAAAAGCTCTAGCAAATGAAAAAAATAATTATATATGCTAGTAATACTAATAAGTGCCTAAGTTATGCAGATTATGTTATAAAAAAATAAGTAAGGAGCTTTGTTTCACTAATGAAGATGAATTAATACTTAAAAAAAGAAAAAAATATAGCTTTAAAGCTTATAGGAATTATTAAATGTAAAAAAATATCTATTATTTTTTTATTATTTACAACTATTTGCATTTTTTTATTAGGATTTGCAATTACATATAAAAAAAGCTATAGTAAGGATAATGTATATGAAACGATGCTTAACGAAGGAATGAATAGGGGCTATGGCTTTGTGAAGTCCAGCTACTATTCATTAAAAGATCAAACTAAGGTTTATGATATATCATATCAAAATGATGATAATAATTTATATATTCAAAAGGAAAAATATCCATTTTTAAGGGATATTGTTAAAGCGAGCACAATGCTTTATCAGTCTGTGCTTATAGATGATGATTTAAACGACGATGAAATATACTTAAATATAAATTCAAGTGAGACATATGAAAAAAATATAATGAAATTTTAGAACTTAATTTTTAAAAATAAAAAAATATTTATGAATGGGATAATAATTATGTAATTATTAATAAAAATAACATATTATAAAGCTTTGTTTAAAAATATATGAGCATCAATTTTCTTTTGATAAATTTTTGTGTTAGAAATGAAAAAGGGAATATTTACATATCTAGATGATAATGGATTCGCAAGAAATTTAGATATTATACCAACTGATATTGATACTGATTTAGTTTTACCTACTTCACTTAAGGATAGCAATGTATTATGCTTACAAAGCAATGATTTAAGGTATGATATAAGTAAATTAAATATAAAATACTCGGATGATTGTGTTGGCTATATGAGTGAGGAGCTTTTTTTACAAAAATTTTTAGAAACAGATATTTTTTTATGTTGCTAATGACATTGAGCTTGGTGTTTATGTAAATGATATTAATTGCAATGATATAAAAAAATTCTTAAATGAATATGATTTATTTATAAATCTAAAAAAATCAACGTGATTATTCCTATTTATATTTAAATTCTACGCATAATTTTAAAAACCTATATATTTATAATTATTGTTGCGGTGGTACTATGCTATGGCACATTAATTATAGGTATTATTAGTTTATATAAAAATAACAAAATGAATATAGCAATTATGAGATCATATAATTTTTCTAAGGTGGTAATAAGTTTGAAGCTAGGACTTCTTGTTACTATTTCTAGTGTGGTTATGCATACTATATGTGTATATTTATTTACAGTGTTTTATAATAAATATTTGAATAATAGGTTTATCTATAATGACGTTACGATTAGTTGTGTTGATGTGAGTAATATTTGGTATTTATTAGTTGTATCTTTTGTTATAATAATTGTATCCTATCTTTCTATTTTTTTAAAAATGGATTATAGCTGGTAGTAAAAAAATGATGTCGGTATGAATAATACCGATTTTTTTCTAATCATAATTTATGTGATTGTCTTTTTTTAATGGCTAAATTTATGGTAAAAATATACTATGTATATTTTTTTCTAATTGGAGTGATAAAATGGATGCTAAGGAAAGAATCATTGAATTATGTAAAAATTTTAAATAAGGCTGGGGAAATGTATTATGTTCATGATAATCCTATGATGGAGGATTATGAATATGATAAACTTATGAATGAATTAATTTCCTTGGAGGAAAAAAATATCCGGAATATAAACTTTTAGATTCGCCAACACAAAAAGATTGGTGGTGAGGTTTTAAAGAAATTTAATAAGGTTACGCATGAAATACCAATGCAAAGCCTTGCTGATGCTTTTAGCTATGATGAGCTTAGAGCCTTTGATGAAAGAGTTAAGAAGGTAACACCAAATGCTACTTATTTATGTGAATTAAAAATTGATGGCCTATCTGTAGCGATTGATTATAAAAGTGGTATGTATCAAATGGCTTCAACAAGAGGTAATGGTATTGTTGGTGAGGAAATAACTCATAATGTTAAGACTATAAAAAGCGTGCCATTACGCCTTAATTTACCTGTTGATGTTGAGGCTCGTGGTGAAATATATATGCCTAAGGCTAGCTTCATTGAGCTTAATTTAGAGCGTGAGGAAAATGAAGAAGAGCTTTTTGCAAATTGTAGAAATGCTGCGGCTGGATCTATTAGACAGCTTGATAGTAGTATTGCTGCCAAAAGAAACTTAGATGTTTTTTTCTTTATTATTTACTAAATGATAATAATGTTAAAACCCAAGAAGAGGCATTACTAAAAAAATGAAAAAGCCTTGGTTTAAAAAAACTAATTCTAAATATGCTCATGCAAAAAATATTGATGAAGTAATTGAATACATAAAGAAAATGGGAGAGGAAAGAGCAGATCTTCCTTATGATATTGATGGTATTGTTATAAAGGTTAATGAATTAGAATATCATGATATTCTTGGTAGTACAGTAAAATATCCTAGATGGGCAATTGCTTATAAATTTCCACCTGAGGAGGTTAAGACTAAGCTTTTAGATATAACCTATCAGGTTGGAAGAAGTGGGGTAATTACTCCTGTTGCTAATTTTAAGCCTGTTGAGGTTGCTGGCTCTTTAATTTCTAAGGCTACGCTTCATAATGAAGATTATATTATCAACAAGGATATTCATGTAAATGATACTGTAATTATTCGTAAGGCTGGAGATGTTATTCCTGAGGTTGTAAGACCAGTCTTAGAAGAAAGAGATAGTAGTGTTATTCCTTTTAAAATGATTGATACCTGTCCTTGCTGTGGTAGTAGGCTTGTAAGAAATATTGATGAGGCTGATTATTTTTGTCCAAATCCTGATTGTAAGGAAAAGATAATTAATGGCTTAATTCATTTTGCTTCAAAGCCTGCTTATAATATTGATTCGTTAGGCGACAAGGTTACAAGAATTTTATATGAAGATGGCTTCATTAAGGATATTAGTGATATCTTCACTCTCTATAATCATGCTGATGAATTAATGGCTTTAGATGGATTTGGTAAAAAAAGCGTGGATTATTTGTTGAATGCTATTGAGCTTAGTAAACAAAATGGTTTAGAGAGATTGTTATTTGGTCTTGGTATTAAGCATGTCGGTAGTAAGGTTGCTAAAATTTTATGTGAGAAATATCCATCAATGGATGAGATTATGAATGCTAAACTAGAGGATATTCAAAATATCGATGATGTAGGAATGGCTATAGCTAGTGAGGTAACAGCTTGGTTTAGTAATGAAAAAAATATTTCTTTAATTAATCGCTTAAGGCTTCTTGGACTTAATATGAATTATGCTAAGAAGGAAATTAAAAAAATCATGGTTTACAGGCAAAAAGAGTTGTTTTAACCGGTGCTTTATCTATGGCTCGTGATGAGGTAAAAAAATTATTAGAGTCATATGGAGCTAAAATGGTTGATAGTGTCAGCAAGAAAACTGATGTTGTTATTGTTGGCGATGCTCCTGGTAGTAAATATAACAAGGCTCTTGAATTGAAAATTTTAACTATGAATGAAAGCGAGTTTATGGAGAAAAATTAAGGAGTAAAAAAATGGATAAAATTATTGTTAAAGGAGCTAGAGAAAACAATCTGAAAAAAATGTTTCTTTAGAATTGCCTAAAAAAATAAATTAATAGTTATGACAGGTGTAAGTGGTAGTGGTAAAACATCATTAGCCTTTGATACAATCTTTCAAGAGGGTGAAAGAAGGTTTGTTGAATCATTATCTAGCTATGCCAGAATGTTTATTGGATCTAGTGAAAAGCCTGATGTAGATAGTATTGAGGGGTTATCACCAGCAATTTCAATTGATCAAAAATCAACATCTCATAATCCTCGTTCAACTGTAGGAACAGTGACAGAAATTTATGATTATTTGAGATTATTATTTGCTAAAATTGGTGTGCCCTATTGTCCTACACATCATGAGCCAATTACTGCCTATAGCATTGAACAAATGATTAATAAAATCTATGAATTACCTGAGAGTAGTAGATTATATATTCTATCTCCTGTTGTTAATCGTGCCAAGGGTGAGCATAAGGATGTTTTTTTGCTAAATATTTAAAAAGCAGGCTTTATTAGAGCAAGAGTTGATGGAGAAATAATAGAAATTGATTCACCAATTACCCTTGATAAAAAAATAAGAAGCATGATATTGATATTGTAGTTGATAGACTTGTTTTAAAGAAGGAAAAATCGTCTTAGAATAAGTGAGGCTTTGGAGCTTGCTGCTAAATTTAGTGGTGGATTTGTTAAGGTTATGACAAATGATAATGAGCTTTTCTTTTCTGAACATTATGCTTGTAAATATTGTGGCTTTTCTATGCCAGAAATAGAACCAAGATTATTTAGCTTTAATTCACCACTTGGTGCTTGTCCTGAATGTAATGGTTTAGGCTATAAGCTAAATGTTAGTGAGGATTTAGTGATGGACTACGATAAATCCTTAAATAATGGTACTATTGTTCCTTATCGTAATCAGGAAAAGGATAATTTGAATAATTTGATGCTTGAGCAAACATGTAAATTTTATAATATTGATATGGATAAGCCATTTAAAGAGCTAAGTAAAGAACAGCAAAAAAATTATTATGTATGGTTCTCCTGATTTAATTCATTATAAGATGAATTCATCAAGTGGAAGAAATCATGATAAGGTTGAGGCCTTCGAAGGAGTAATTTCTAACTTTTCAAGAAGATATTTAGAGACTAATAGTGATTGGATTAGAGAATGGATAGAGGGCTATATGGTATCTGGTGAATGTAATAGCTGTCATGGTGCTAGATTAAATAAAAAGTGTTTTATCAATTCTTATTAATGGTAAAAAAACATTAATGATTTATGTCTTATGTCAATTGAGGATTTATATAAATTTTTTTGACAATATTGAATTAAGTGAGGAACAAAAGGTTATTTCTAAGCTAATAATTAAAGAAATTAAAGATCGATTAGGCTTTTTTTAATTGATGTAGGCTTGGAATATTTATCATTGTCAAGAAGTGCTGATACCTTAAGTGGTGGTGAGGCTCAGCGTATAAGACTTGCTACTCAAATAGGTTCACAGCTTACTGGCGTTTTATATGTTCTTGACGAGCCTTCTATTGGTCTTCATCAAAAAGATAATGAGCGTTTAATTAATACCTTAAAGAAAATGCGTGATTTAGGAAATACCTTGATTGTTGTTGAGCATGATTCTGATACTATGCTTGCAAGTGATTATTTGGTTGATGTAGGACCAGGTGCTGGAAGCCATGGTGGTGAAATTGTTGCCTGTGGTACTCCAAGCGAGGTAATGGCAAATCCTAATAGTTTAACTGGTGCTTATTTAATAGGAAAGAAAAAAATTGAAATTCCTAAGATGAGAAGAAAAGGTAATGGAAAATTTATTGAAATTAAGGGTGCCTGCGAGAATAATTTAAAGAATGTTAATGTTAAAATTCCTCTTGGTATGATTGTTTGTGTAACTGGTGTAAGTGGTAGTGGCAAATCTTCATTAATTAATCAGGTTTTATATAAAAATTGTCTTTTAAAAGCTTTATAAAAAAACAAGAAAGAAAAAGCCAGGTAAATGTAAAGAGATTAAGGGCATTGAGAATTTTTGATCGAGTTATTGCCATTTCGCAAACACCTATAGGTCGTACGCCAAGATCTAATCCAGCAACCTATACCGGAGTTTTTGATGATATTAGAGATGTTTTTGCAACTACTAATGAGGCTAAGGTTAGAGGCTATGACAAGAGTAGATTTAGCTTCAATGTTAAAGGTGGACGTTGTGAAGCCTGTGGTGGTGATGGTCTTAAGAGAATTAGAATGAACTTTTTACCAGATGTTTATGTACCATGTGAGGTATGTCATGGTACTAGATATCAGCATGAAACATTAGAGGTTTTATTTAAAGGAAAAAATATTGCTGATGTTTTGGATATGCAAATTGAGGATGCTTTGGAATTCTTTGATGCATTCCCTAAAATTAAGTCAAAGCTTCAAACTCTTGTTGATGTTGGTCTTGGCTATATGAAACTTGGACAATCATCAACAACCTTAAGTGGTGGTGAGGCTCAAAGAGTAAAGCTTGCTTACGAGCTTAATTCCAAAATATCGGCTAAAACTCTTTATATACTTGATGAACCAACAACAGGACTTCATGTTGATGACATTAAAAAGCTTATGAATGTTATTTATAAAATTGCTGATTGTGGTGCAACTGTTATTATAATTGAACATAATTTAGATGTTGTTAAATGTGCAGATTATATTATTGATTTAGGACCAGATGGCGGTGAACGTGGTGGCAATATTATATTTAGTGGAACACCTGAAGAAATGATAAAGAATAGTGATACCTATACAGCAAAATTCTTAAAGGATGTGATGAAATAATGGCAAAAAATAAAAAAGAGCAAGAGGATAAGGATTTAAAGGAATTAGAGGATAGTCTTGATGATCTTTTTAAAGGATGGTCTAGCAACTAAAGAGGAAGTTGATAATGTAAAGGATAGTATTAAAAAGCTAAATCCTAAAAAAACTTATCTAAAAAAGGAAAAGAATTATTAGATTTTTTTAAAAAAATATCTTATTGCCTTTGTTTTATATATGGTTATTTGCTCAGCATGCTTTGGCTTTTTTTCATCATCAATAACATTTATAAATAAATTTTTTTCCCATTTATTGGCTTTGCAATATTTGCTGTATTTGAATTATTTATGCGCAATAATCCACTTGCCAATTACATTAAGAAAAAAAGGTTGGTTTTATAACATTCTATACAGTTTATACAGCAATTATGATTATTGTTTTTTTACTTTTTTTAGCTCCTTATTTATATTTTATGGAGTTTAATTCACCATTTATTTTATGTGGATTCTATTTTTGCCTTTGAGGCGTTGTATTTAATATTTAATTATGTTATGATTAGAAGAAGATTTATTTATTAATTTGAGGTGAAAAAAATGGCTGATAAAATTAAAGTGGAGCAAATGATTAAAGACAATGGTCTTCATATTTTAGCAGGTGCTAAAGGTGCTGGAGCTTATGTTGAAACAGAAATGATTTGTAGACCAGGTATGGAATTTGCGGGATTTTTTTGATTATTTTGAATCAAAAAGAGTTGTTTTAATTGGTTCAAAGGAAGCAACATTCTTATCAACATTAACAAGTGAGGTTGCTTTGTTTCGTGTAAAAAAAGATTTTTTTAGAGCATCCCCCTGCAATAATCTTTTTCAAGAAATGTTAAAAATTCCTGAATATTTTTTTTAACATATGCTGAAGAATTTAATATTGTGGTTTTGAAAAGTGATTTAAGAACAACACCTACATCTTCAAAAAAATATTTGATTATTTACAAGCAAAGCTTGCTCCTAGAACAAGTGTTCATGGAACATTGCTTGATATAAATGGTATGGGAACCCTAATAATAGGAAAAAGTGGTATTGGTAAATCAGAAACTGCCTTGGAGCTTGTAAAAAGGGGACATCAGTTAATTTCTGATGACCTTGTAGAAATATATGAAAAGGAACCAGGAAATTTAATTGGTACAGCTCCTGATATTTTAAAAAAAGATATTTGGAGATAAGAGGTATTGGTATTGTTGATATTGTATATATGTTTGGTGCTGGTGCTTATCGTGAAAGAAAAAAATGTACGTTTAGTTGTTTAGCTTGAAAAAAATGGCAAGAGGATAAATATTATGATCGTTTAGGTCTTGAAACAAAAAAAGATTAAATATTTTTGATACTGAGATTTCCCATATTGTCTTACCAGTATTACCAGGAAGAAACGTTGCTTTACTTGTTGAAAGTGCGGCAATGAATGAAAAATTAAAATATATGGGTCATTTTGCTGCTAAGGAATTTACTGATTCTGTTGATAAGGCTGCTACAGGAGGTGGAGCTGATGCTAATGAATAGCTTAAACCCTGTTGCCTTTAAATTGTTTGGTCTTGAGGTTAGATGGTATGCAATTTGTATTTTAATTGGTGTTATAATTGCGGTAATTATGGGAGTCAAGGAAGGAAAGAAGCTTGGCATATTTAGTGACTATGTTTATACAGGAATTTGTATTGTTTTACCACTCGCTATTATGGGAGCTAGACTTTGGTATGTTTTATTTAATTTAGATGAGTTTGATTCACTTCTAGATGTTTTAGGAATTACCTCTAATGGCTTAGCTGGACTGGCTATTCAGGGTGGTGTAATTGCATCCTTAATAACAATTTATTTTTTTATGCTAAAAAAAGAAATGTTAGTCTTTATTCCACATTAGATATTGTTGCACCAGGCTTTTTAATTGGTCAAATTTGTGGAAGATGGGGCAATTTCTTTAATGGCGAATTATATGGCCCAGCTGTTAAAAATGTTGATTTATTATATAGACTTTTACCAGATTTTATTATGGATAATATGAAAAATTAATGGCGTATATTATCATCCAACATTTTTTTATATGAAAGCTTATTAAATTTAGTTGGTCTAATAATTATTTTAATTATTAGAAGAAAATCTAAAAAAACTATTAAATGGTGATTTAATGGGCTTTTTATTTAATTTGGTATGGTTTTTGTTAGAATATTTACAGAAACTCTTAGATCAATGAGCGGAGCTAATGAAATATTAAAGTTTGGTCCTATTCCTGTAAGTATTGCTATTTCTGTTTTGTTTATCATTTGTGGTATAGTGTTCTTAATTGTAAAGAGATTTGTTGGTCCTAAAAATGGCTATTTAGATACTATTGCTAATATTAAGGCTAATCATATTAATACCATTGTTTTCGATTTAGATGGAACACTTATTGATTCTAGAGAGCTTATTATTAAAAAGCTTTGATTATGTATTTAATAAATATTTTTCCAGATTTAATTATATCCGATGAACAAATGGAAAGCTTTTTGGTCCACCACTTGATGTGACATTTTCTCAATTTGAAACTAAAGACGTTTCTAAGGATGAATTAATTAAAGCCTATAGGGAATATAATGCTATTCATCATGATGAATTGGTAAGAGCATTTCCGGGTGTAAAGGATGTTTTAGCTCATTTATATAAAAATGGCTATAATTTAGCTGTTGTTAGCGCAAAGAAGCAGGATGTTGTAATGCATGGTTTAAAATTTTTAGGTCTTGATAAATATATTAGTGTAGTACTAGGACAAGAGGATGTTAAGCAAGCAAAACCAAATCCCGAGGGGATTAATAAGGCATTATAGCATTTTAACAATGTTAATAAGGCAATGTATGTGGGAGATCATCCTAATGATATATTAGCTGGAAAAAATGCTAATATTAAAACCTGTGGTGTTTTATATTCATCAAAAAGCGAAGAGCTTACTAATATGCACCCTGATTATTTGATTGGTAAATTTACTGATATTTATAAGATTGTGATTGAATAGGTGATAATATGAGCTTTGCACTAAAAGTTAAAGAGGAGCTTTGTGGGGTTTCTAATCCCGATAGCTCCTCTGATTTTATTGAAGTTTTAGCAATGATTCGCTATGGTAGTGAAATAAGTATGTCAAGTGATGGCTTGAAGCTTGTTTTTAGTTCAACATCACTTACGATATTGCGTCATTTTTTAACACTTTTAAAGAGATTTCACAATGTTGAAACTCGAATTGAATCAAGAATTATTAAGCAGTTTGAAGAAAAAAACTACATATTCACTTTATATTTTGAGTCAAGTTGATGTTATATGTGAGGATTTTGGAATTCTTAATAAAAAAATAAGCTACAAAATGAAGAAATAATTGCTAATGAGGTCTATGCAAAGGCCTATTTAAGAGGAGCATTTTTATGTAAGGGTAGTGTTAATGATCCAAGTGGTGGAAATTATCATTTAGAAATAAAATGTGATGATGACGAGGAAATTATTTTTTTACAACAGGTTTTTTTAACATATTTGATTTAAATGGAAAAAAATATGTAAGAGAAGAAATCATCTTATTTTTATATATTAAGGATGTTAATCTTATTTGTGATTTTTTTAAGAATTATTGGAGCAATAGAAAATGTTTTTTTCAAATTGAAGACGCTGTTATTAAAAGAGAAATACATCAAACTGTATCAAGAAATTTAAATTGTGAATTAGCTAATGAAACCAAAACCTTTCAGGCTGCTAAAGAGCAAATGGCGTATATTCAATATTTAGAATATAATTATCCACTTGATAAGCTTGATCCTAAGCTTTTATTAATTATGAAGGTTCGTAAGGAGCATATGGAAGCAAGCTTTAATGAGCTTTTAGAAATTTTGGAAAAAAATGAATATGGTGAGGAAATGACTAAGTCAGGATTAAATCATCGTTTTTCGTAAGCTAAAGGAAATAGCTATAGCATATAAGAAAAAGTAGGGATAAATAAATGAAGGTTGGCATAGATTTAGTTGAGCATAAGGACATTAGCTTAAAAATTAAAGGATAGGATTTTTAAGTGATGATGAGATGAAGGTATTTAATAATTTTAATAATAAAAAACGCCAGATTGAATACATTGCTTCACGCTTTGCAGTCAAAGAGGCGATTTTTAAAGTATACGTTCATGGAGATGGTAGTCTTTGCTATAAGGATATTTCTGTATTAAATGATGAATATGGAGCTCCATATATTAGATCTAATAAAATTAAGGATGAACTAATATTATCGATTTCACATACATCTAATTATTCAGAGGCTATAGTTATTCTAAATTAGCATGATGGCATCTTTTTAAATAATAAAGCAATATTGATGATACCACAAATTGCAACGACAATATAAATTGCTCGTGTTAAGATAGTTTTTGGTTGAAATAGCCATTCTACTAAATTAAAAATCAAAGATTCCAACTAGACCCCAGTTAATTGCGCCAATAATCGTAATTGCTAGGGTTATTTTTTTGTAATATATTCATATTAACCTCCTTATTTTTTTATTATTTAATATATTTTGTTAATTTATTCATATTTTTGAATAATTATTTAATATATTTTAATGAAAAATTTTGAGGTGGAAAAATGAAAAATTAGTTTGATAATTTTAGGATTTATTATTTTTTTATGCTCACTAGCTGTAAAAACAAACACTTTATCATTAAAGGCTGTTTGTAATTATTATGAGGGATTGAAGAGCTATGAATGTAGTGCAAAAATGAATATGTATAGGGCGGATGATGTGATATGCTTTAATGTAAATTCAAGCTATTTGTCTCCTGATTATTATATGGTTAATTTTTTTCCTCTAGTAATAATAATGAACAAATTATAGTAAAAAAATACGAATGGAGTATATGTATTATCTCCAGTGTTAAATAAGCAATTTCAGTTTGATAGTGATTGGCCACTTAATAGCTCACATGCTTATTTGATATCAGCAATTGTCAAAGATATTGTAAATGATAGTGATACAAAAATTTAATGTTGATAATGATGTTATTACTATTGAAAGTAAAATTTCACATAAGGTTAATCAAAAATTTGACCTATATGAAATTTTCCTGCAAGGGCTCTGATTTTACACCAATTAGCTGTAATTTTTTTATAATGCTAGTGATAAAAAAATAGTTGAGGTTACATTTATAAGCTTTAGCCCTAATAAGGAACTAAAAGGCTGAATATTTTGATCAAGAAAAAAATCATGACTGAAAAAAACTAGCTCACTTGGTGAGGGGAATATTGAAGAAATTATGGGTAGCATAAATGTAGCTTATTTAACTGATGAAAAAGAATAAAAAAATACAGTTGTAAAAATATGGTGATAAGGAAATTGTTACCTATAGTGGTGAAAAAGAACTATGTAGTGGTTGCTGAAAATATTAAAAGTGATTCTTTAAGCGTTTCTTTAAGAATGTATGATGATTTAAGTATCTCTAGCTTAGGAATAATTAATGTTTCTAAAAAAATGGAATTAGCTATATTTACAAAAAAATAAATTTATCAGTATTTATTCAAATACATTATCAACTTTAGAGCTTATTGAGCTAGGTCATTCAATAAGCTTTGTATGAGGCACCAAATGGTGCCTTTTTGCCTAGTAAAAATGCGGTAAATGTTATTAATGGTATTGCTAAATTTTAAAAAAATTTAGATATAATATAATAGATTACCTACTAAGGAGGCATTACAAATGAGACAAGATAAAATTAAAGTAAAGGGTAAGCATAAGAAGTTAATCACAATCATTGTTTGTGTTGTTGCAGTATTAGCTATTATTGGTATTGGTGTTGGCGTTGGTGGTTTCATTATTATAAAAATAACAAAAGATGAAAGCTATGATAGATTTGCTGATTTTTTTCAGATTTAAAAAAATTAATTCAGATGTATTAGATGATATCATTGAAGAAGACAATTATAGTGATATATTTGTTTTTTTGTTTATGATGATGATACTTTTTAAAAGCATTAAATCCTTATACTGATAAGGATAGTATTAAAAAAAGATTGATACTGATAATCAAACTACTTTTAGCTAATGAAGTTGAAAACTTCAATAAGCGCTTAAAAGAGCTTCAAGCTGAAGGAAAATGTGAAGGAGTTGCTTTTTATTTAGTTAACACAAGCTTAACTTCAAACTCTGGAATTCTTTCTAATTCATCATATGGAAATTTCACTTCTGGTCCAGCATTTATTTATGTACATGGTGATGCATATAGTCAAACAACTAAGGATGACAATAAAACAGAAATAAGTGGATCAGGTGTAAAGAGTTGCATTACTTACATTAAGGAAGCAAAGGCTTATCTTGACGTTATAGAGAATATTTAATTATAGGCGCCTAGGGCGTCTTTATTTTAGGTGAGAATATGGAATATTTAAATGAAGCATTACTTGAGGATATTGCCTCAAAACCAAAAATATTAAGGTTAGTCAAATTAAGGTTGTTCTTGATTTTTTAAAGGATAATTGTACGGTACCTTTTATTGCAAGATATCGTAAAGAAGCAACAGGAGCTTTAGATGAGGATCAAATTAGAGCTATTTCTGAAGCATATGAATATGGTGTTAATCTTCAAAAAAGAAAAGATGATGTCAAAAGATTAATTGCTGAAAAGGGAATGCTAACTGATGAGCTAAGTCAAAAAAATTGACGAAGCAATGAAGCTTGTTGAGGTTGATGATTTATATCGACCATATAAGGAAAAAGAAAAAAACAAAAGGCTACTGAGGCTATTGCTTTTGAGGCTTAGAGCCTCTTGCTGATGAAATCATGAAATTCTATCGTAGAGGTACTAAGGAAGAAGTCTTAAATAAATATTTAACAGATAAGGTTAAAAACAACAGATGAGGCCTTAACATGAGCTAAATATATTATTGCTGAAAGAATATCTGACGATGCTTCATATCGTAAGGATTTAAGAGAGCGCTGGGGAAAGTATAGTATACTATCTACAAAAAAGGAAAAAAAGGACGCTGTTGATGAGGAAGAACTTTACAAAAATTATTATGAATTCCAAGCTAATATAAATCATTTAAAGGGTTATCAGGTTTTAGCAATTAATCGTGCTGTAAATGAAGGTATTATTACTGCAAGTGTTGCAAATGATAAAAAAATAAAGATTTAGAATATTTAGAATATAAAGTTATTCATTTTAGAGAATCAATTTTTCTTAGATGATATTAAGGATGCTATTGCTGATTCATATAAGAGATTAATTGCTCCAGCTTTAGAACGTGAAATTAAAGCAATGATTTTAGATAATGCAAGTGATGGTGCAATTGAGGTTTTTGCAATGAACCTTAAGAATTTATTATTACAATCTCCAATGAAGGGACATGTTGTTTTGGGTGTTGATCCAGCATTTAGAACTGGCTGTAAGCTTGCTGTTGTTTCTAAAACAGGAAAGGTTTTGGAAATTGGGGTAATTTATCCTAATGAAAAAGCTAAGGGAGCAAGCGTTGATGAGCGTTTAGTTCTAAAAAAAGTAAAAAAAGACAATTGTGGATTTATATAATAAATATCATTTTTGGCTTAATTGCTATTGGTAATGGTACAGCCTCAAGAGAAACAGAAAGCTTTATTGCTGAGGTTATTAAAGAAAATAATCTAGATACTAAATATGTTATTGTTAGTGAAGCAGGGGCTTCTGTTTATAGTGCTTCACCTATTGCTCAAGAGGAATTCCCTGATTTTGAGGTTCAGGAAAGAAGTGCTGTTTCAATTGCTCGTAGATTACAAGATCCACTTGCTGAGCTTGTAAAAATTGATCCTAAATCAATTGGCGTTGGTCAATATCAGCATGATGTTAGTGAATCTAAATTATCTGATTCCCTAGATTTCGTAGTAACTGAGGCAGTAAATAGAGTAGGTGTTAATGTTAATACAGCTTCTGCCTCCTTATTAAGCTATGTTTCTGGTTTAAATAAAAAGGTTAGTAAAAATATAATTGCTTATCGTGATGAGGTAAAGGGTATTAAAAATCGTAAGGAATTAAAGAATGTTTCAGGTCTTGGTCCTAAAGCCTATGAGCAATCTGTTGGATTTTTAAGAGTACTTGAAGGTAATGAGCCTTTGGATAAAACACCAATTCATCCAGAATCATATGATAAGGCTCAGCTTGTTTTAAAGGAACTAGGCCTATCAAGTAATGATTTAGGAACAAAGGAAATGAAGGAAAGAATTCTAAATGCTAATAAGCTTGAGCTTAAAAATAAGCTAGATATAGATGAATATACATTAAATGATATTTTAGATGCATTTATAGCACCTATGCGTGATGTAAGAGAGTCATATCAAGCACCAAAGCTAAGAAGTGATATTCTTCACTTTGAAGACCTACATATAGGTGATGAGCTTGAAGGAACAGTTAGAAATGTTTGTGATTTTGGTGCCTTTGTTGACTGTGGTGTAAAATATGATGGATTAGTTCATTTATCAAAAATGTCTACTAAATATATTAAGAATCCATCAGAGGTAGTTAAGGTTGGCGATTTAGTTAAGGTTTATGTTATTGATATTGATTACAATAGACATAAATTAGCCCTTTCTATGATAAAAAAATAATTAATATAGTAATTATCCCCTTTTAGATAAATTAAAGGGGAAATTTTTTTATGAAAATTGACATTTTTTTCTACGAATATGTATAACTAATGAAAGGTGACGTTTTTATTATGAAAGAACAAAGGAAAAAGCATATAAAATATTAATTCCATCTGTCATTGTTTTTTTAGCTGTATTAATTGTTTCATTATGGATTGGATTTGATTTTACAAATGTATTTAAAGATGCATTTTATAAGCCTGAGGATTTGTATGGATTAGAATTTAAAGAATGGCGCTATGATACTAATGGTGGTAGTAAGAAGAGCTTATTCTATAGATCAGAGCATAAATTATATCCAATTTATGAATATAAGAATGAAGAATTTAAAAAAACGAATTTTTTTGATTTTTGAGATTAAGGACGACGTTGCATATATTTCAAATGTAAAAAAATATACAAATGATTATGTTATATATTTACCTGATACTATCAAAAATAAATTCTAAAAAAATATAAGGTTGTAGGAGTTAAAGCTAATAGTATAGTAGAAGATGAATATGATTATAAATATAAAAGAATATACAGTATATGGAACGAATAATTTAATGTATTTAGATGATTATTTTGCATCAAAAAGTTTCACTTAAAATGTACAACTTTCCAAATTTGAAAAAAATATAAATTCAATATCAAAGTTTAAATGAATTAGAATAAGATGTAGAATTTTTGTTCATTTTTGAGACTTAAGATTGCAAAATATTAAAAATAAAAATGCAACGTTAACTTGAAAAAAATCTAACTTAAATGATATAATAAAAACTATGAGAGGCGATATTATATGGATTTATTTAAAAGAGAAAAATTCTTATCTAAAATTAGACCATTTTATAAATACGATGATATTATTAAGGTTATAACTGGAATAAGGCGTTGTGGGAAATCAAGTCTTATGGAAATGATTAAGGCTGAGCTTATAGAAGATGGAGTAAATGAATCAAATATTATATATATAGATTTAGATAAAAGAGACTATAAAAACTATAAAAAAAGCTGATCAATTAGAAGAAGTTATTGATAGTTTATCCAAAAATAAAAAGGATTAAAAATATTTGTTTATTGATGAAATACAAAAATGTTGATGGCTTTGAAGAAGTAATTAATGCGTATAGGTCAGAAGGCGATTATTCAATTTTTTTATAACTGGTTTCTAATTCATATTTGTTAAGTGGCGAATTAGTTACGAAACTAACAGGTAGGTATATTGAATTTGAGATTTATACTTTAAGTTTTTGATGAATATTTGGATATGAAAAAAAGTACTATTCAAAGAGTATAAATCCCAACCTATTAATTGAATTAAATGAATATATAATTAATGGTGGCTTTCCAAAGGAGCCTATTGATGGACGATGATGATGATGCTAAAAAGAACTTATACAAGAGGTATAATTGATGAAATATTTTCAAAGGATATTAAAAAGAAGAGTAAAGATTAGAGATGTTGAATGCTTTGAAATTGTTAGAAATTTTTGTGATGAATAATTTTGGCTCAACGATGAATGTTAACAGCATACAAAAGGGTTTAGAAAAACAACATAAGAATTTCAAGAGAAACAATAAAAAGATACTTAACGATTTTTAGTTGATGCTAAAATTATATATGCTTGTGATAGATTTGACATAAAAAGTAAAAAAAGCTATGTCTGGCGAGAAAAAAATATTATCTTGCTGATTTAAGTTTTTATTATATGTTGAACACCAACAAGAGGATTAATTATGGTCCTTGCCTTGAAAATATAGTATATATATATTCTAAGGGACTTGGATATGATGTGAGCGTGGGAAAAATTGGAAAATTAGAGTGCGATTTTATTTTAAATGATAAAATGCAAAATTATAGTTATATCCAGGTTGCTTACACAATTCTTGAAAATAAGTCAACAGAAGATAGAGAATATAAATCATTAGAATTGATTCGAGATAATTACGCAAAGTATGTACTAACAACTGATTATTTATTACAGAAAAGAAATGGAATAATTCATAAAAATCTTATGGAATTTATGAAAAATCATGAACAATTCTAAATGATTAGTTAGTTTAATGTATTAGGAGCAAATATATTTAAACTATATGTGCATAGAATTCAAAAAAATCAGGACAAGAACAATATAAGTTTTTCGTGCAGGATAATTATTACTTTTTTTGTGATGTAGAAAAATAAAGTGGTTATTCAAGAATTAGGCGATTATGAATTATTTAAAAAAATTTTTACGATTGAGGCTATCAATTATAAGGCTGCAATAGATACAAATCTTAAAAAAATCATAGGCTTATTGATATGAGAATGTTGAAATGTGAAGCAAAAGTGCTAGAGTTACTTTATGATGAGGGATACTTGCAATAATGTGAGAAGTGAAGATTTGATACAGTAATAATTGCTGTTTCAAATCTTTTTTTATTATATTCTTATTTATTTCCCTAAAAATCGACAATTTTTTTAATAATTTAATACTATAATTTAAATGGTGATTATATGGATGAGGGGATTTCTTTAAATGAAGTTATAAAAAAATAGTTGTAAGAAAAATTTAAGGTGTTTATTTTAATCGTTATTATGGCTATTATCATACCAATTATAAAAACTAATGCTGCTGATAATCGCTATGAGGCAAAAAGGTCTTGTTTTAGTTATGTCAGATGTTGAAATGCTAAATGATGAAAAAAAGTGGACTAGCTATGACTATTAATTCGTTTATAAGGAGGGATTTTATTTTAAAGAAGGCGTTAGAGGATTTAGATATTAATATTGATACTTTTTTTATAAAAAAATTATGAGTTTGTAAATGAATTAGATAATAGCTTTATAAATTTATCATGTATATCAAAATATAAAGAAAATAATATTTTGATTATTAATAAAATAATTGATAAGCTAATAGCTTTTCAAAATACCAATGAATTCTTTGAGGCTAATATTAATGTGCTAGAATATGCAAGCTATAATATCAAAAATATCAAAAAAAGCTATTTAAAAGCCAATTACTGTTGGAATTGGTATAGGACTTATAGTTTGTTTTGCTTATTTGATTTGGTTAATGAATTATTCTAAATATGTTTTAAGTATTGATGAGCTAAAAAGAAAAAAATAAGAATGTGTTTGAATATAAAAAAATATTCCAACATCAATGCTTGCAAGGCTTCTTTTAGAAAAATAAAATTATTTATATCGAGAAACATTAATGACGAAATTAAAGAAAGGCTTAAATGTATTAATAATGATTGTTCATTAAATAGTAAAAAAATATTATTATTACTGATAATGAAGGTTTAATAGGTAATGCAGATTTATATATGAAAATTATAGATATGAGGCATACTCTAAGGGAAGAAATTAAAAGGTTTAATTTGGAGGAGGCAAATAATAAATATTTAATTATTTATAAATAATATGGAAGAAATAATTTGTGATTTGAAATATGAATTCAAGATGTTTATTTTAGAAAATAAATTGAATCATTTTGATATAGTTAATATATCGTATGAAAAAGGATAAATTTCATGATTATGATATTGTGATTTTTTTGAATTTCATACAAAAAAGAACACCAAAAAAATTCTACATTTTGCTAAAGAAATTAGATTGAAATATTATAATGATATTTTTACATATAGAGGCACAAAATGTAAGAGAATGCTTAAATCAAGTAAAAAAATTGCTTTGCTAGTTTTTTTAATTAAGACGTAAAAATTTAGCCTATTTCATTTTTTTATTATTGACTTAATTTTTTTAAAAATATAGTATAATGAATAGGCTTGGTTGTGGAGTAGTACTCAAGAGGCTCAAGAGGCTTCCCTGCTAAGGAAGTAGACCGGGTAACTGGTGCAAGGGTTCGAATCCCTTCTGCTCCGCCATTATGAAATTTACGGCTTATGGCCGTTTTTTTTATTTGTCAGGAGGAAATATGGCAATTCATAATTTTAAACTAAGCGAATATTTAACAACTCATTATAGCTTTATTTTGTTTGATATCTTGTTTAAGGATGAATTTAAGACAAAAGAAGCTGTTTTAGATAGTCTTGATATTGCTTCTAGTACATATAGAAGGGCTAGAATTAAAGAACAAAAAAATAGGTAGTAATATTGTTTTAAAAGCTTAATAATTATTTTTCATATAAATGATGTTAATAAAGATAAAATGGAAGAATATGAAATTTTAATTGCTAATGTTGTTTCTAAGATTTATTATAAGGTAAATGATGATTATAATAGCGACTTAGAAAAAAATTAGATGAGTATTATAAAGAAAAATACAATCTTATCTCCTATTTTTTTAAAATGATTCACCTTTTTATAAATATTAACAGTATTAAAAAGTAATTATAAAGCTAAAAATAAGTTATTATCGAAGTGATTATGAGAAAGTTAAAAAAATACGAAAAAGCTTTTTAATGATGATTTAAAAAGTAATTTATTTTATAATTGAATCTTTTTTGTTCATTCAAGTATGGTTGATTATAATTATATTGAAGGCTTGTTAGATAATATCAATTATGCAAAGGGATTATTCTATTCCTTAGCTTCAACAAGATATTATTTGGACAATGATTTTTATAATGCCTTGCTTTATGCTAGATATGCTGAAAAAAATCCTTTTATTATAGATTATAATATTAATAGACTTTTTTTCAGGTGAAATGTAATATTTGCAGTCTTTATTTAATTATTGATAAAAAAACCAATTAGCATATAAAACAATTATGGAAATAGCAGAGGCTATGTTTTCTTATAAAAATTAATAGTTATTTGTATTTGAGCTTTAAATCCTTATATTATGCTTCATTATTCTTAACAAGGAGACATTTAGAAATAATAAATACTTCTAGAATAGTGGAAGGTGATATTGTTGATCATTTATTTTGTGCCTTTGTCTATGCAAGTAATAGTAATTATATTTGTCTTAGTAATGAAATTAAAGCTATCGAAGAAATTAATGGTTATAATAATATAAAAAAAGATTGTAAATATGCTAAAGGGCTATTATTCAAATACAGTTGATTATAGTAAAATGGTTGAAGCAATAAAGAAAAATAGATAGTCTGTTATTAAAAAAATATATTTATGAAAAATTATTAAAAAAATCGCTATTAGTAATAATAGCCATTTTTTATGCTTTTTAATTCAATTATTTAATAGCATTTTGCTTGAAAAAATTGTTGAATAATGTTATTTGCTATTGATGAATTTGTAGGACGCTTTGACAATTGAAAAAAACATTTGGTAAAAATTAGATTATACTAAACATAGGAGGAAAAAGAAAATGAGAAAGTTTTTTTAAGTTTTATTATATTTGGAGTTTTTTTGTTTTTGCGGCTACAATTAGTATTGCTTGTAATATGCAAGCCTCAAGTAGAATAAATCCCGATCCTGAAGATGAGGATGATGAATTTCCATTTGATGGTTGGATTTATTTTAGCATTGATCCAGATAAACCAGTAACTATGTAATAAGCAAAAGGGGGATTGGATAAATATAGTGAAAAAGGCCACGGTTGTGGTCTTTTTTTAAGTTTTTATCAATATTTTTTTCTAAATGTGGAAAAAAATATGTAAAAACGTTTTTTTATAAATATATTGCTTTTTAGAATAAAAAAATAAGGTATAATCTATGATTGTCTTTGATAAATAATAAGGAGTATATATAAGTATGAAAAAATGGGTCTATTTATTTAATGAAGGTAATGCTAATATGCGTGAGCTATTAGGTGGTAAGGGTGCTAATTTAGCGGAAATGACTAATTTAGGCTTACCTATTCCTGATGGCTTTACTATTACTACACAAGCATGTATGGATTACTTCAATTATAATAATAAAAATTAGAGAAGAAATATTAGACCAAGCTTTCTCTAGCTTAGCTTGGCTTGAAACTAAGCAAAATAAAAAATTTGGTGATTTAGAAAATCCATTACTAGTATCAGTAAGAAGTGGAGCTAGGGCCTCAATGCCAGGTATGATGGATACTATTTTAAATTTAGGTTTAAATGATAAGACAGTTTTAGGTCTTGCTAAAAAAACAAATAATAAAAGATTTGCTTATGACTCATATCGTAGATTTATTCAAATGTTTTCTGATGTTGTAATGGGACTTGAAAAAAATCTAAATTTGAAGCAGTTTTTAACTAAAATTAAGAAGAGTCATGGTTATACATATGATTATGAATTAACTAGTGATGATTTAGAGTATGTTGTTAAAACATTTAAGGAGTTTTATAAAGAAAAATTTAAAAAAACAGATTTTCCTCAGGAACCTAAGGATCAGCTTGTTCTTGCTATTGAAGCTGTATTTAAATCATGGAATAACCCTCGTGCAATATATTATCGCCACTTAAATGATATTCCAAGTGATTGGGGTACTGCTGTAAATGTTCAAGCAATGGTTTTTGGTAATATGGGTGAAACTAGTGGTACTGGTGTAGCATTTAGTAGAAATCCAGCTACTGGAGCTAAGGAGTTATATGGTGAATATTTAATTAACGCTCAAGGTGAGGATGTGGTTGCTGGTATTAGAACACCATCTCCTATTTCTAAATTAAAAGAGGATTTACCAAAATGCTATGAGGATTTCAAGAGAATTGTTAATATTTTGGAAAATCATTATCGTGATATGCAGGATATGGAGTTTACTATTGAAAATGCTAAGCTTTATTTCCTTCAAACAAGAAATGGTAAAAGAACTGCAGCAGCAGCCTTAGAGATTGCTTGTGATATGGTTGATGAGGGTATGATTACTAAGGATGAGGCTTTATTAAGAGTAGAGGCTAAATCTTTAGATCAGCTTTTACACCCTAAATTTGATGCAAATTCTTTAAAGAATAAGGAATGTATCGGTACAGGTCTTCCTGCTTCACCTGGTGCAGCAACTGGTAAGGTTTATTTTACAGCTGCTAAAGCTAAGGAAATGCATAAGAAAAAGGAACATATTATTTTAGTTCGTATGGAAACATCTCCTGAAGATATTGAGGGTATGCATATTGCTGAGGGTACCTTAACTGCTCATGGTGGAATGACATCACACGCAGCAGTAGTTGCACGTGGAATGGGTACAACATGTGTTTGTGGCTGCAAGGATGTTGTTATTGATGAAGAAAAGCATGTTATGTATTTAGGTGGACATACAATTAATGAAGGAGATTATATTTCCTTAGATGGTACATCTGGTAAGATTTATTTAGGTAAGATTGATACTCTTCCAACTACAATTGATGGAAACTTTAAACGTATTTTTAGAGTGGGCTGATGAAAGAAGAGTATTAAAGGTTAAGGCTAATGCTGATACACCAACTGATGCTAAGACAGCTGTTGGCTTTGGAGCTGAGGGAATTGGCCTTTGTCGTAGTGAACATATGTTCTTTGCCCCTGATCGTATTTTTGAAATTAGAAAGATGATTCTTGCCAGAAATGAAGAAGAAAGAAAAGAGCCACTTTCTAAATTATTACATTTCCAAAAGGCTGATTATAAAGCAATTTATAAGGAAATGAAGGGTCTGCCTGTTAATGTTAGATTAATTGACCCACCTCTACATGAATTCATTCCTCATGATGGTATGGAGGAATTTGCTAAGGTTATGCATCGTGATCTTACTGAAATAACAGATTATTGTGACTCATTAAAGGAATTTAACCCAATGATGGGACATCGTGGCTGTAGATTATGTATTACCTTCCCTGATATTGCAAGAATGCAGGCAAGAGCTATTATGGAGGCCGCAATTGAGGTGTCAGCTGAAGAAGGTATTAAGATTACACCAGAAATTATGGTACCACTTGTTGATGATGTTAAAGAGCTTATTTATGTTAAGAATGTTTGTGTAGATGAAATAAATAAGGTGTTTGCTGAAAAGAATACAACACTTGATTATAAAATTGGCACAATGATTGAAACACCTCGTGCAGCATTACTTGCTGATGAAATTGCTAAAGAAGCAATGTATTTCTCATTTGGTACAAATGATTTAACACAAATGACTTTTGGTCTATCAAGAGATGATGCTTCTAAATTCTTAGGTGATTATTATAGTAAAAAAACATTTATGAATCAGATCCATTTGCTAAATTAGACCAAAAGGGTGTAGGTAAATTAATTGAAAATGCTTATCGCTTAGGTAAATCTGTTAATAAGGATATGGAAATGGGCATTTGTGGTGAGCATGGTGGTGAGCCATCAAGTATTGAATTTGTTGATAGTGTTGGTTTAACATATGTTTCATGTTCTCCATATCGTGTTCCAATTGCAAGACTTGCTGCTGCTCAAGCTGCAATTAAAAATAGTAAATAGTAATAATAGGACTTCACATTGTGAGGTCTTATTTTTTTGCTTTTTATGAATGAAAAATGCATAATATTGCAAAAATCTTTCGTGAAGATGGTGATGGTAATGGAAATTAAAAGAGAACTATATCTAAGTAAATTAATTAATAGAAGACATAATGGATTAATTAAGGTAATAACGGGTATTTGTCGCTGTGGTAAGTCTTATTTACTAAATAGATTATTTTATAATTATCTTATGGAAAAATGGTATTGATAGTAATCGCATTATACGTTTTACGTTTGATTCGGCTGATAATTTGTCATTGATTGGTGAAAAATCTTATTTAAATTGAAAAAGAAAAAAAGACGTGTTAATCCAGAAAAAAATTTATGGCATATAGTAATGAAAAAACAATTGATGATAAAATGTATTATCTTTTATTGGATGAGGTACAGCTACTCGATTGCTTTGAGTCAGTTCTTAATGGCTATCTTCGTAAGGATAATATGGATGTTTATGTTACTGGAAGTAATGCTAAATTTTTTTATCTAAAGATATTATTACTGAATTTGCTGGTCGTGGTGATGAAATTCATATGTATCCATTAAGCTTTTCAGAATTTATGTCGGTTTCAAAGAAGGATAAATATGAAGGCATGTTATCTGGCGGGATTCCTCTTATCGTATTTAAAGATGATTATAATGATAAAGCTCAAGTATTAAATAATTTATTTACCTAAATATATATGAGAGATATTAATCTTAAAAAAATAAAATTAAGAATCAAAGTGAATTAGAGGACTTGTTAAATATCCTATTATCATCAATTGGTTCTCTTACAAATCCTGAAAAAAATTAAACAATACATTTAAAAACAGTAAAAAAATCCAATATTACATCTAATACTATTGAAAGATATATGGATTATTTTGAAGATTCTTTTTAATTGAATCAGCTACTCGCTATGATATAAAGGGGAAATCATATATTGAAACTCCTAAAAAAATTTTTATTTCACTGATTTAGGATTGCGAAATGCTCGTATAAATTTTTAGATAATTTGAATAAACTCATTCTATGGAAAATGTAATCTTTAATGAACTTCGTATGCGTGGTTATAATATTGATGTTGGTGTTGTTACCATTAATGAAAATAAAAATGGCAATGTAATACGTAAGCAATTTGAGGTTGACTTTGTCTATAATTTAGGAACAAATAGATATTATATTCAATCCGCATATTCTTTATCTAATGAAGAAAAAAATTAATCAAGAAATTAGACCATTTTCTAATATAAGAGATTCATTTAAAAAAAGATAATTATTACAAAAAGATATAAAAAAACCAATCATTATAATGAGTCTATATTAATTATAAATATTTATGATTTTTTTGTTAGATACTAATGGTTTAAATTATTAATATAAATAAAAAAATCCAAAGATACTTAATTGTATCCTTGGATAAAGTCTAATCTTCTAATAACCAGTCAATAAGATTTAGAGAAAGTATTCCATCATATGATGAAGTTAAGTCCCTATCCATAGACAAAAATAATTTTAGGATAATTGTCTTTTATACGTTGTAAGGGACGAAGTTCTCTTTCTCTTGTTTCCTCTGATTGAAGGCTTTCAGTAACTTGAATATATAGTGTTTCATTTGTCTTTGTAGCACGAAAATCTATTTCGTAATTGTCTATTTTACCAATATACACCTGATATCCACGTTTTTAAAAAGCTCAAAAATAAACAACATTTTTCAAGTAATCTTCCTCGATTACCTTTTTCCATAACCAAGCAAATAATTACGAATGCCTGGGTCAACAATGTAATATTTTTTTCAAGAGTTTTTTTAAATATTCTTTTCCTTTAATATCAAAGCGTTTTTGCTTTATAAAAAGAAATATGATTGTTGTAGCGCTTTAACGTAGTCTTGTACAATATGAACTCCAGGCTTAGCCTTTGTATTTTCAATCTCTTTAAAAATTTGTTAAACTGTTTGATATTGATGTTAAAGAAGTAATGTTACCAATATTATCGGCTAGAAATCTTGTTAACTTTTCAAGTAAATCTAAATTAGTTATCTTTTTCACTTTTTTTCTAAAAATCTCGCTGCATTATATCTCTAATCAATACTGTCGTGTAAATACTTTCAATTAATGTGTCAGCTTTTTCTTGGTCTAATCCGATATCTGCAAGACCTGGCATTCCTCCAAAACGTAAAAATGCTTGAAATAATTCAGAAATTTCATATGAATTTCCGTTAGAATCATAGGCCTGTTTTTTTATACTGCCGAATAGGTCTTTTTGATTCTTTAATAGAAAAAAATTATGAAAAACTTATAAATTCTCTAAAAAGATAAGGGAAACATTTTTTTATTTCTACATATCTTCCTGAAAGATAAGTGGAATATTCTGATGATAAAAGATAAGCGTTAGAGCCAGTAATATATATGTCACAATCGAAATCAACACGAAAGGCGTTGACTGAATTTTCCCATCCATCTATTCGCTGCAATTCATCAAAAAATAAATACATACGTTTTTTTGTGGTAGGCATTTTTTTGTTTTACATAATCATAAAATGAATTATAATCAAGATTATTAAAATCGTGCGACTCAAAGTTCATTTTTTTATAATTTGATTTGAATCTACACCCGTTTCAAGTAGATGCTGAATCATCAAATCTAGCAGTTTTGATTTTCCGCAACGTCTTATACCTGTAATAACCTTTTACAGGCTCTGTATCTTGAAAAAGAGATGAGTCTATTTAAATATATATCACGTTTTTTTAAAATTTTTTTAGAAAAACATATTGTAAAAAAATTCCTTTCTATTCAATAAAATTATAACATAACTTCTAAAAACAATAAGTTTATGCTATTTATAACACAAACTTTATGAAATTATTTTTTTGTGCATAAGCAATAACATTTTTTTCAATTATTGAATAATTATAAAATAAATTAAATACAAGCTTTCTAACTAAAAACAACAAATTATTAATTTTGTGTTGTGTGGTTTTTGCTTTTATAATAAACTATAATATAGCTATAGATTATTTATGTGAGGTATTTTATGTATATGTTATGGTTTATTGTTATTTTTTTATAAGCTTTTTGTGTAGGTGGAATAATGTTTTCAAGCCTTATACCAAAGGCTTTTATTAAAAAGGACATTACTTCATTAAGTGATGATTTAAATCCAGGTGCTTATAATGTTTTTTTAAATATTCAGGGAAAGGAATTGGTATACTTTGCTTGTTATTAGATTTTTTTAAAGGCTTTATTCCTGTCATTCTTGTTATATTTTTTTATGGATTATAAGAAACGTATATTTTTTTCATTAGTTATGATTGCACCTGTATTAGGCCATGCCTTTGGAGTTTTTAATCATTTTCATAGTGGAAAATGTATTACTACCTCATTTGGGGGTATTAGCCGCAATTGCTAGAATTAATTTTTTTGGCCTTTGATTTTTTTCTTGCTTCATTATATATTTTCTTTTCTTTAATTATAAAAATTGAATCAAATAAGGCTAAAAAGCATTATTGTTTATAGTAGTTTAATTATTTTTTTGTTATCTCAATACTTACTAATAATTTCAATTATTATGCTATTGGCGTAATAGTAATTTCATTAATTGTTATTATTAAGCACATTAATTTAAAGAAAATTCTTAATAATAAATTATTAAAAAAATTAATGATTAGGTTGTTTTTTTGATTTTAGTAATGATAAAATAATATTAAGCTTCTCGATGAAATTTTTATAGTATATTTTATTTACAAAAAGTGCATGAGGTGTACCAAAATGTATTCTTAATTAAAAATAGATTCAAGAGCTTATAATGTAGGTTCGAGTCCTACCCTTTTGGCAAGGCTGCAAAAAAATCAGATTAAAGCTGATCAAATTATGAATTTTTTTAAGAAAAAAACAAAAATACTCCCATTACATAAATTTTTTTAAATTTATGTAATAATAGAAAAATAAGCCTTGCTTTTGTGAGGATACCGTATTTACTAATTAAGAAAAATTTTTTTTCTTAATGCGTAATTACTTAATCAATAACCGCTTATTTTTTTTATGGAGTATAAAGCTAATTTAACTCTAATTAAGAGTTTTTTTATAAGGAGTTGCTATGAGTATAGTTATAAATGAGAAATTTAGAGGATTTTTTTATTTAAAAAAATGGTAAATTCATTAAAAATGCTTGGACCTGGTAAATATTATACCTTGTTTAATAAAGAAATTTACCTTTCAGAAATTGATAATGATGAAATCACTATTGATGGAATAAATATTGATACTAAAGCTTTAGTATCAGATGCTAATTTTTAAAAAAATCAATAATTAATAATGAAACAATAGATGGAACAATTGATATTCATTTTGTTGATGGTGTTTTTTTACAACATAATTAATCCAGGTATTCATTATTTTTTTGGAATATAAATAAAGAGCATAAATTCTACAAATTAGATTTAACAAAGCCAGAACTAAGTGATGACTTTCCTAAATCATTATTTACTAATCAATTATTGAATGATTACATTCAAAAAGTTGAAATTCCTACAACATATAATGGTGTATTATTCTATGATAATAAATTTATAAAAAAATATTAGAACCAGGTATTTATTATTATACAAAAGGTTTGGTTGATGTTAAGGTTAAAAACTATTCCTTTAAATTCTATTAGCTTAGATATTACAGGACAAGAGCTTTTAACATTAGACAAGGTTACAATTAGACTTAATTTAATTTGTAATTATATTCTTACTGATGTAGTTAAGGCTTTTACGGATGTTAATGATTATGAGGCAAAGCTATATGTTTTATGTCAACTTGCAGTAAGAGAATATGTTGCAAGCAAAAAGCTTGATGAAATTCTTGAAGCGAAGGGCGAAATGGAAGAATTTTTTTAACTAATAAGATTAAGGATGAAGCCCTTAAGCTTTATGCTAATATCAATAAAGTAAATGTTAAGGATGTAATTTTACCAGGTGATGTTAGAGAAATTATGAATACTGTCTTGCTTGCTGAAAAGAAAGCACAAGCTAATTTTATTTCTCGTAGAGAAGAGGTTGCTTCTACAAGAAGTCTATTAAATACTGCTAGATTAATGGATGAAAATAAAACCTTGTATAAGCTAAAGGAATTAGAATATATAGAAAAAATTTGTGAGCATGTAGGTAATATTAATATTAATGGTGGAACGGATATTATTTCTACTCTAACCTCTATTATTAATTCAAATAAATAAAAAAGTAATGCAATTATAGGTATTAATATTATTTTGATTTAATTAATTATTCTATTTGCCATTTTTTTCTTTCCTTCCTATTGTATATTTGTAGCATATAATAAATATTGGTAAGGCTTATTTTTTTAAAATAAGCTTAGTTATATATATTAATTATATATAGCTAGAGCACCTATTTGAAGTAGGTGCATTTTTATATTGTTGAATAACAAATTAAACAATAGAAACCAAGCTCGCCATACTTTATAATCATTTGTTATGTACCTATATTATTGATATTAAAATTTGTCTTTTTTTTCTTTAAATCTTTTAATTTAATTAAATATATGTTATACTATTCTTTGTTTATAGGTGAATGAAATGAAGAACATAAATAAAAAAAGAAATTAATAACATCATTTTTTTATTATGTGTTATTGGAAATTTAATATATGCTTTGAGTGTTATAATTTTTTGCGAGCCTCATGGTTTGATTACTGGTGGAGTTACAGGCGTTTCTTTTGGCACTGCATTATGCAACTGGAATTAATACTAGTTATTTTACTTTTACTTTTAATGCGATATTTTTTTATTTTAGGCTTTTTTTGTTCTTGGTAAAAAAATTTGCTGCTTCAACACTTTGTTCAACAATTATTTATCCTCTTTGGATGCTAGTTTTAGAATTTTTTTGATTTTAGTTATTTTAATCAAAAATGTTGATACACTGGTTGCTGTTATATCATCAGGTGTTTTAATGGGAATAGGAATTGGACTTGTAATGCGTAGTGGTGGCTCAACTGGTGGAATTGATGTTGTTGTTTTGATTTTAAACAAATATCTTAATTTTTCCTGTTGGTCTTGGTGTAAGTGTTATTGATATTTTTACTCTAGCGGTTCAATTATTCCTTCCTAATGTTACATTTAATTTATTTGTATACGGAATATTAATGATTATTATTTATTCTATAATAATTGATAAGGTTTTAACATTTGGACATAATAAGCTTCAAATAAAAAAATATTAAGTAATAATAATGATCTAATTAGTGATATGATATTAAATCAAATGGATAGAGGATTAACGTATTTACATTCAAAAACTGGTTATTTAAAGGAAGAAACGGATTATATTTTAACTGTTGTTGAAATAAGAGAACTTCCAAGAATAAAGAAATTAATTTATGAGATTGATCCTGAGGCTTTTGTTGTTATATCTAATGTTAAAGAGGTTAAAGGCCATGGCTTTACCTCTGCTAAGGTTTATAAAAAAACAAGGAGAATTAGATTTTATGATTAAGGATAAAATTAAAAAGCCTTGAATAACAATTCGTTATTTTTTTAGAGCTTTATTGCCTTATATTATGTATAATTGCGGTTATTTGCTGGAAGTATAGCTTTCTTGCAGGTATGATTACAATTATAAGTATTGCGGCAATTTCACTTTTTAATATTTAATGATTTTAAATATATGATACCTTGTGTATTATATTTTATGTTTTCTAATAATGATGGCTTTGAAGCTACAGTTATTCCTGTTTCATTGGTTGTATGTACTGGTGTTTTTCTTTCTTGTTTTAATTATTTATTTGATTAGAAATAAAAATACATTTAAGTAAGGTTAAATCGGCATTTGGTATTGCTCTTTTGGGAATATCATGTGCACTTCCTTATTTTTGGCATAATATCATACCAAATGGTAAGGAAGGCTTATATGTAATGTATCTTGCTTGGTTTTTATATATTTTTGTCTTATATGTTTTGTTTGCATCATCATTGAACAAGGATTCATTTAAAATGCTTGTTTATGCCTTTGAATATATGGCAATTTTATTAGCTTTGGAATGTGTATTAAAGGTTTATGTGTTACACCAGCAAAATCCAGCTGAAAATATTTTGAATTTTTGGTACTATTTAGGTTGGGGCTTATGTAATGAGGCTGGCATAATGATGTGTGTTGGCTTACCATTTATCTTTATTAATATGCTTAAAAAATAATAAAAATAGCAAATATTATTATAGGTAATATAAAGCTTTTTAATTATTTGTATTGGTATGTTTGTAACAGGAAGTAGAGGAACGTTTCTTTTTTTGGATATATTGAATTTTTTTAATGCTATATCTTCTTTATATGATAAAAAGCATCTAATAAGAAAAAAATGGTTTTTGTTGGATTTGGATTTTTTTGTTATTTCAATACTTTTAACAGTTCAAATTAGCGTGGGTATTCCTAAATTATTAGAGGATATTCGTAAGTGTTTATTCTTTAATGATTTAAATGATTCTGGTAGAAAAGAATTATGGATTGATGCAATTAATATGTGGAAGAAGAATCCTATGAATATAATGTTTGGTGGGGGATTGGTTTCTGAATTTTATATTGTTCAAAGTTTTCATGGAATTACTGAAGTATTTAAGGTATATCATTCAACATTTTTTGAAACCCTTGCTTGCTTTGGAATAGTTGGTGTGCTATTTTTAAGTGTTCATTTGTTTGAAAAATATCATCAACTATTAAGATTGGATAGGTCAACTGCGGGATTAATTTTAATATCATATATTACGGTAGGATTATATGGGATGATTGATAATACATATTCAATGTACTATTATATGGTTCCTCTTGTAATAATTATGGCAACATTCGATAATTGCGAAAAAAATGTTATTTTTATGGAGAAATGTTAACTATATTTAACATTTCTTTATTTTTTTGTAAAAAAATAAAACGCTTATATTGCGATTTTTATTGAAAAAAATATGTAAAAAGTGATAAAATATTTTTATACTCATATTTATGCATTTAAAGGAGGTGCAATACTATGCTTGATTATTTATTAGTTTTAATCGAAAAAAACATAATGTTAATATGCTTTATAGTACTAGTGCTTAGTATTGCTTCTTTTTATTCTAAAAACGCAAAAAAAGCTTTTATATCTATAACCGCTGTAATTGCATCATATTTTGCGATGCTATGCCTTCAAAAGTTACATATAGGTCCAGATTCTTTTTTTATAATGCCACTTATAAATATGTATATGCATTATGTGCTGTGTTTGAAAAAAATTACAGGTGTTTTACCAGAGCATAATTTAATCTTTTATGCGCATTTTTTTAATTTATTTACATTTCATACAATTGATGTTTTATCAATTGTTATGTTTTTTTACATTTATTATAATTACATTTTTGTAAAATTATTAAACCTTTCTTTGCTAATAATAATTTAATAAAGAAAGAAATGAATATAAATAATAAAAAAATGAATACGTTTTGAAGGAAAAAAAGAATTATATAACTTGCCCATTATTTATTCTTAAGAATGCGTTTAGATGTTAGTCTAACTTTTTTTTAGTGCGCATTAAAAATAAATATTATTTAGGAGCTGTTTATAATGAAAAAAATCAACAATTGATTATAACAATATTGATGTAGATTCATTTAAAAATTAAAAAAAGAAGCCAATATATTATTTCTTTAAAAAGAATATTTGATATTTTTTTGCTTCAGGTATTACCATTATTTTATTTTTCGTGGCTTTTATTAATTTTAGCTATTTTAGTTAAATGTACATCAAAGGGGCCGGCAATTTATGTTTCTGAACGTGTAGGAAAAAATGGTAAGATATTCAAATTCTATAAATTTAGATCTATGAAGGTTGATGCCGATTCTGAACTAGAGTCTTTGATGAAATATAATGAAACTGGCGGAATTACTTTTTAAAAATGAAAGATGATCCTAGAATTACTAAATTTGGAAAAATTTTTTTAAGAAAAAAACAAGTCTTGATGAATTACCACAATTATTTAATATTTTTTTAAGGGTGATATGTCTATTGTAGGTCCACGTCCTTGTACAAAACGTGAATATGAATTATATTCTGCTAAGGATAAGCTTAGATTACTTGTTCCCCAAGGACTAACAGGATATTGGCAGATTCATGGTAGAAGCAATACGACATTTGATGAGATGATTAATCTTGATTTAAAATATATATGTGAACGTCGTGGTTTATTCTATGATATTTGGTTAATAATTAGAACTGTCTTCCATGTGTTTGCAAGGGAAGGAGCGGAATAAAAAAATGATTTTATTTCTTTCTCCTTATTTTTGAATCTAAACCTTGGGCTGGAAATGTCCTTCAGAAGATGTTTGATTGCCAAAATGATGCTGGTGAAGCTTGGATTGTATCTGGATATAAAAAAATAAATCATCAATAATAAAAAAATGGAAGATATAAGGGTCAAAGCTTGAGACATGTTTGGATTAATCATCCTGAACTATTTGGCAATTATCCTGATAAGGAGTTTCCATTATTAATTAAATTAATATCATCTAAGGACAACTTAAGTGTTCAAGTTCATCCAAATGATGATTATGCATTAAAGACAAAAAAATTCTCTTGGTAAATTTGAATGCTGGTATATATTGCCTGAAACAACAGCTAAAAGTATTACTTTAGGAATAAATGTTAAATCTTCTAGTGAACTTAAGGATGTTATTAAAAATAATATGGTTGAAGAGTTTCTTGTAAATAAAGAAATTAAACCTGATGATCTAATAGTGGTTGAACCAGGAACTGTTCATGCAATTCATGGTGATACATTTTTACTCGAGGTTCAAGAATCATCTGATATCACATATCGTTTATATGATTACAATAGAATACCAAAAAGAGAATTACATATTGATGATTGCTTAAATGTTATTGATTATAATGACCAAAAAAATAGAATTTTTAATTTTAGAGCTGAAGATACATTTAAAAATTCACATTTCAATATGTAAAAGCTTTTAGTTAAGGGTAATGAAAAATACGAAAATAAAGGCTTTGAAATTTTTTTATATCATTAATGGTAGTGGAAAGGTTAATAAAACAGAAATAAAAAAAGGGGATTCGTTTATTTTAACCGCAAATTCTCAAAAAAATAGAATTTGAAGGAAATTTAGAGATTATGGCTGTTATTCCTAAGCCTAAATCAAAGGAGCGTTTAAAAATGAGAAAGGTTGCTTTAGTTACTGGAGTAACAAACCAGGATGGGTATTATTTAACTAAATTATTACTTCAAAAGAATTATGAAGTTCATGGAATTATCCAATCATATTCACAATTGTCTTCATATTATCTTACTGAATTTTTTTGGATAATGACAATTATTTCACGCATATTGGTGATTTAACGGATGCATCAAATTTAAATAGAATTGTTGAATTTGTAAAAGCTGATGAAATCTATCATTTAGCATCACAATCACACGTTGATACATCATTTGATATGCCAGAATATACAACAGAAGTTAATTCTCTTGGAACCTTAAGACTTCTTGATGCGATTAAGAATAGTGAAATAAGAACAAAGATGTTTAGTTTATCATCTCCATATATGTTTTTCAGGAGAAACTTATCCACAAAAACGAAAAATACAATTATTGATCCTAAATCACCATATGCTGTATCAAAGGTTTATTCGTACCAAATAGGAAAATGCTATCGTGAGAATTATAATTTATTTGTTACTAACGGTATTTGTTATAATCATGAATCACCATTAAGAGAAAAAAATCATTTGTTGCAATGAAAAATTATTTCATATGCTAAAAAGAATAAAAAAATGGTGAAAAAAAGTGGTTCTTGAGCTTGGCAATTTAAATGCTATTCGTGAATGGGGCCATACAAGCGATTATGCTTATGCAATGTGGCTTTCATTACAGCAAGAAAAACCAAATGACTATGTAATTGCTACTGGTGAAGCATATACAGTTCGTGATTTTGTATCTTTAGTTTATAAAAAAATAGGAATTACTTTGAAATGGTGCGGTGAAGGTCTTGATGAAGTTGGTATTGATACCTTGACAAATGATGTTTTAGTTAAGGTTAATCTAAAGTATATTAGACCGAATGATGCTAAGGTGTTAGTTGGAGATTCAACTAAATTTACTCAGGATACAAACTTTAGTTTTAAATATGATATTGATAAATTAATTGATTCATTAATGGAGGAATAAGATGCTAACATTTTTAATTATGGCTGGTGGTTCTGGTGAACGTTTTTGGCCACTTTCTACTAAAGAAAAACCAAAGCAGTTATTGAAAGTTTTTTCTAACAAATCACTTATTAGATTGGCTTATGAAAGAGTTCTTCCTTTGGTTGATGAAAATAGGATTTTTATTGCAACTAACGAAATTCAAGTTGCAGCTTTAAAAGATGACTTAAAAGAAGTACCAGATTCTAGAATAATTATTGAGCCGGCATTTAGAGATACAGCAGCTGCTATTGCCTATGGTTCAACAATGATTTCCAAATATTATGATAATCCTACGATTTGTGTTTTAGCATCTGATCATTTAATTGCAGATGACGAAGAATTTAGAAAAGTTATAAAAATTGCTGAAGCAGAAGCTGAAAAGAATAATATTGTTACATTGGGAATTAAACCAGAATATCCAGAAACAGGGTATGGTTATATAGAGGTTGCTGATGCAAAATTAAAAGTTCCAACAAAATCTTTAGGATTTAAAGAAAAAAACCCCAGTATGATGTTGCAAAAAAATATTATGAATCAGGAAAATTTCTATGGAATAGTGGAATGTTTATATTTAAGTATGATATAATAATTGAAGCATTGGAAAAAAACATTCACCAAATCATTTTGAAACTATCAAAAAGATTAAATGCTTGTTTGATTTCAATGATGGCATAAATACTGCTATAAAGGTTAAAAAAACGAATTTATGAATTTTGAAAAAAATCAATTGATTTCGCTGTAATGGAGCATGCTAAAAAAATATTGTTGTGATTCCATCAGCTTTTGGGTGGAATGATGTTGGAAATTATTTGGCCTTTGAGGAATTATTTGCTAGTGACGAAAATGATAATGTTGTTAGAAATGTTAACACTATTTTAGTTGATTCAAATAATAATATTATTGTAAGTGATGGTAATTATCAAAGATTATCTTTATTAGGTGTTAAAAAAATATGATTATTGCTATAACAAAAGATAATATTTTAATTTGCGATAAAAAGTAAGAATCAGGATATTAAAAAAAGATTATTAAATTATTATAAAGAATAGGAGAAATGATAGGATGAAAAGAATATTACATATTTCTAAATACTATCATCCTTTTGTTGGTGGGGTAGAAACAAGTTGCAAGTGATTGCGTGAATGCTTTAAATAATGATTATGAGCAGAAAGTTATTTGCTTTAATCACCAAAAAGGGTAATGTAACTGATAAAGTAGATAATGTTGAAGTTATAAGAGTTAATTGTCAAGCAAAGATTGCATCGCAATCAATTGCTTTGTCTTATTCAAAAACAATTAAAGAAATTGATGAAAGAATTTAAGCCAGATATTGTTATTTTTTTCATTACCCTAATCCGTTTGTAGCTCATTTCTTAATGAAATATTTAAAAAAAGTAAGACATTTACTTTTTATTCTTTATTGGCATTTAGATATAACAAAGCAGAAAAACACTTGGAAAAAAATTTTTTTAAAGGTCAAAAATACTCGTTTATTAAAAATATGCTGATAAAATAATAGCCACTTCATCTAACTATATAGATGGAAGTCCTTGGTTAAGTAAGTATAAGGAAAAATGTGTTGTTGTTCCATGCTGTATAAATGAAAAAAGATTAAAGATTAATGACAACGTTATTGAAAAAAACAAATGAAATTAAAAAAAGTATTTTGGAAAGACAATTTGTTTTGCCTTTTGGAAGACATGTTGAATATAAAGGTTTAACATATTTAATAAAAAGCGAGTAAGCTTCTAAACGATGATTATGTTGTTTTGATTGGTGGACACGGCCCACTTACAGATGAATTAATTAAAGAAGCGAAAGATGATAAAAAAATTATTTTTTTGGGTAAAATATCTGATGATGATTTAAAAGTATACCTTAATGCATGTGATATTTTTTGCTTTCCTTCAATTACAAAAAATGAGGCATTTGGAATTGGATTAGCTGAAGCTATGTATTTTTGGTAAACCAACTGTTACTTTTACAATCCCAGGTTCTGGTGTAAATTATGTGAGTATAAATGGTGAAACAGGAATAGAAGTTCCAAATAAAGACTATGTTGAATTTGCAAAAAGCGATTGAAAAAAATTAATGATAGTGTAAATTTAAAAGATGAGTTTGGAAAGAATGGATACGAAAGAGTTCGCAACAACTTTTCGTATATGAACTTCAAAAAAAGTTTAAATGGCCAAATTTAAATTTGTAGTTAAGGAGGAAATAGTCATAAAAAGAATGTGACTGAATTTATGAAAAAAATAAAGAATAAAATAATGTCAATTTTTTTATGCAACTAGTGATGCTTTTTTTCATTAACAATATCTAAGATTCCAATTAAACTTGGAGAATTATGTATCGGCTATGAGATTATTTCTAGTTTAAATAAAAAAATACATAGACCAAGAACAAAAAAAGTGAATATTTAATTATATTTGGTTTGTTAATCAACTTGGTTTTTAGCAATAATACTTAGTACAATTAATTATGATAACATAAACCATTCATTTTTTCTTAAATTTGTCGCGAAAAAAATCTTTTTCTATTTTACTTTTTCTACTTTTAATAATAATTACTAGAAAAAAAGTTAATAATAACTTAATCGAAAATTTATGTAAACTGATTTTAATTGTTCAAATTCCTTTTTGTATTAGAATATGTTTTTTTCACATTCAAGTTGTTGGCTTTTAATTTTATTGAACCAATTCAAAAAAATAATGGTAGGAAAAAAATTCAAATATATAGATTTATTGGAACAGCTTCTGAACCAGCGTATATTGTTCCAATACTTGCGATGCCATTATATTATTTTACGATAAATAAAAAAAGGCAATGAAATATACTTGTTTTTTTAGCTGTTTTTTTTATTTGATTATAACCTTTTCACCGTTTGCTCTTTTGCATTTTGATTTTTAAACTATGTTTTTTTCTTTAATTAGAATTTTGCAAACAAGTAAAAAGGAATTTTATAAATAGAATTTGTTCTTTAACAATTATTGCTTTTATTCTAATCATTTTTTTGCTCTTATAACACCATTTAGAACATACTTGTTTTCAATGATTAATAAAATGCTTGGATTTCTAACTGGTGGAAATTCTGGTGTGATGGATTGGAGTGCTACAGATAGAAGTCAACACTTACAACATTCTATTGAATTATTTAAATCATCATCATTTTTTTCAAGAAAATTTTTTTGGAAATGGGACTGGGTTTTATTATTTTAGTTCACTTCACAACTCAAATTTATTAGTAAATGATGTTGAAGAGGCGTATAATTTATATTTATCAACTCTTGTTGATAGGGGTATAATTGGTCTGGTAAATTTACTTTTGTATTTTTTTGTTGCAATATTAAAAAAATTGAATCTAGAGATACAATATCAAAAAGCAATAAAATTTGGTATATTGACACAATTTGTTCACTATTTACTTGTTGGAAATATGTGGTTATATTTTTTTATGGACTCAAGTTGCAATTTTAATTGCATATAATAATTATTTGAAGGGAAATGATGATTGTGAAGATTTATACACTAGCAAATAACTATGGTAACAATGCGGATGGAATTGGTAAATATTCATATAATTTTATGAATAAATTGAAAGAAATATATTTTAATCTTGATTATAAAGTATTTAGTTCAAATACGGTTGGTTTATCTAAAATACGAAGAATTTTTTTCATTGAAAAATGATTCATAGTACTAATGATATGATTAAAAAAATAAAAAAATGATAAACCAGATTTGGTATTAGTAGAGTATCCTTTTGTAGAAGAAAAATCCATTGTTTATTATAAAGTATAAGCGCTTAAGTAAATTATGCAGTAAATATAATGTTAAACTAGCTCTTTCGTTACATGAATATTCTAGGGTGCATTGGATTAAAAAGAATGTATATAAGAAAAATTATCAAAAATATTCAAGTTTTATATTAACTACGAATAAAGACGATAGAGAAAAAAACTTCTCAAATATAATAATAATATTTATTTAAGAAAAAAATTCCTGCAGGTATAAATTTTGATGCATCAATTGATAAAATGGTTAAAAAAATCAAAAAAATATTTGTTTATTTTGGCTTGATTAATTCATCAAAAAGCTTTTCATGAAATGTTAGCAGCTTGGAAGGTATTTAATAAAGATAGGGAATATAAACTTGAAATATTAACAGCATCAGATATTACTATTGAATCTTCTGAAGATATATGTATATTGAAAAAAATTTGTCAGATATTGAAATAGCTAAACATTTATCTGCTGCGAAGTATTCGATTCTTCCGATAAAAACCATGTGTATACATTAATAATTCGAGTTTTGTTACAAGCGCTCAATTTGGGTGTATTTGCATTGGACATTTTGATCAAAAAAATTACAAAATGAAAAATTTTATTGTGAACATTAATGGTTATGATTCTGATTCATTTTCAAATGGTTTAAAAAAAGCAATATTAAAAAGACGATTTATTAAAAAAATGGAAGCTAAATGTTTTTGGAATGAAATATGATATGAAGACAGTATGTAAAGAAAAATTATAATGTGTTTTGTGAGGAGATTGGCTATGAAAAATAGGAATTGACGTGAAATGTCTATCAAGAAGATGGACAGGAATATCTATTTATTGTGCAGATATAATTAAAAAAATCTTTCGATTATAGATAACGAAAATCAATATATTTTATATTCGAATAAACCATTCAAACTTGATTTTTCTTTACCAAAAAATTTTCAAATTAAAATTTTTTTAATGCAAAAAAAGTGGTACAATTTTTTTGTGAGAACAAAAATTAAAGAAGATCTTAATTAATGATAAAATTGATGTTTTTTGGGGTCCAGATCATTGCTTACCTAAAAAATCAAGGCATTATAAAAACGATTTTAACGGTTCACGATTTAGCAATATTGAGGTTTAAAAAAATATTAGTACTAAGTTAAATACATTTTATAAAAAAATGTTCTTGAAAAAAATGTGCAAGGAAGCAACAAAAAAATTATTGCTGTAAGTCAAACAACGAAAGCTGATATAAAAAAAGTTCTATAATATTTTTTTGACAAGGTTGAAGTTGTTTATGCTGGTGATTCTCCATATAGAGATAAAAAAAGTTGAATATGAAATAGAAGATGTTGATAATACAATGGATAAGTATAATATTAATGGCAAATATATGTTATTTGTCAGTACCATTGAACCTAGAAAAAAATATTGTAAATATAATTAGGGCTTTTTAATAGATATAGGGAAGATGGTAGTGAAATTAAACTTGTGCTGGTTGGTGGATTAGGCTGGAAGACGAAAAAAATATTATTTGAAATTGATTCATCACCATACAAAAAAATGATATTATAATGACTGGTTATGTATCTTCGGTAGAAAAAAAGAAATTTTATATCGTAATGCTCAATTTTTTTGATTTTCCCTTCTTTATATGAAGGTTTTTGGTTTGCCTATTCTTGAGGCTATGTCTGTTGGATTACCAGTTGTAACATCAAATTGCTCTGGAATGAAAGAAGTTGCGGATGAAATTGGTTTTTATGGTTGATGATCCGCTAAATTATTTACAAATTTATGAACAAATGAAAAAAAGGTATCCAATTTAAAATGAATTAGAGAAAAAAAGATATTTATGATAAAAAGCATTGCGAAAGCAAGGGAATTTACAAGAATGAAAAAGTGCTACACAAATATTAAATATAATTAATGAAATAAGAGGATAATGTAAGAAATGTTTTTTTAAACAAAGTTTGGCATAAATTTGGAGAATTTTTTTGGGTAATTCATTAATAAATAAAAATACCATCAAGAAAGATAAGAAAAAAATGTGGTTAAAGTTATATGGTGCTAAAATAAAAAAGAAAACAGTAATTTATAGAAACACGGAGATTTTAAAAAAATCAATGGATTAAAAAGTTGGTGAGAGGTCTCAAGTTGGGTGGCATTGTCTACTTGATGCTAGAGGAGGACTAGAAATTGGAAATAATGTTGTGATTGCCTCTTATTGTAAATTGATTTCAGGCACTCATGATATCAATAGTAATGACTTTATTGGAATGGTGAAAAAAACAATAATTAAAGATAGAGCATGGATTTGTACGTCGGCTATTATTTTACCAGGAATTGTGATTGGTGAAGGTGCTGTTGTGGCTGCTGGAGCCGTTGTAACAAAAAGATGTTCCGGATTTTTGCGTTGTTGCAGGTAATCCGGCTCAAATTATAAAAAAAGCGTAATGAAACAATAAACTATAAACTACCGAAAGCACCTATTTTAAGTTAAGGGATGTGAGATTGTGTGTCATAAAATTTTATCTATTTGTATTCCAACATATATGCGTTCAACTAAATTAAAGGAGTGCCTCGATTCAATAATCAAACAATTTGATAATGATATTATTAGTAAAATTGATATTATAATTTTTTTGATAATTGTTCATTTGATGATACTTTTGAATTATGTAACGAATATATGAAGAAATTTGAAAAATATTAAATATATAAGAAATGAGACTAACATTGGTCCAGATAGAAATTTTTTTAAAAAAATATTATCTACTGAGTTAAATTCTAATTTTTTTGTCATTTAATGTCAGACGATGATGTTTATTGTGATGGAAAAACTAAAGAAACTCGTGGAATTTCTTGAAAAAAACATAATAGTCTACATTTTATTTATGTGAATATTATGTATTTTTTTCTGAAAAATATAATTGATTATTCACTTGAACACAAAAAAATTATATAATGGCAAGGAATTAGCACCATATCTTTCAAAAAAAGAATTTATTAAATATGTTAATAATGAAATATCTTTCTTGTCAGGTATGATTTTTTTAATACAAAAAAATATCAATTTGAATAATTCGGAAAAAAATTTATAAATACAAATTGGCTTCAATCATATATGTTATTTAATTCAACTATAGATTCTGAAAAAAATTAGCTTTTTTTATTCTGACGTAGTTGTTGCAAAAACGTGATTTGTTATATGAACCTGATTATGATAGATTTAAAGTGTTTGGTAGAAATTATTATAATTTGTTAAAAATATGGCTATGAGATATGTGGTTATCAAAAAAACAATTAACAAAATTGCTCGTTTCGAGATATTTAAAAATTAATTTATTGGGCTAAGTGTAATAATATTGATAGAACTAAATATAGGGATATTATCGATATATCAAAAAAAGAAAAATATGTCAAAGTTTTGTTATTTAATTGTCTTCCATCATTCATTTGCAAATTGTATTATAAGTTAAAGCATAGAAGGAGTAATTAGATTATGAAGGTTGTAATTTTAGCTGGTGGCTTAGGAACGAGAATATCTGAGGAATCTCATTTAAAAACCAAAGCCAATGATTGAAATTGGTGAAATGCCAATTTTAGTTCATATTATGAAAAATTTTTTTCTGCACAAGGGTTTAATGATTTTATTATATGTGGGATACAAACAAAAATATTATTAAGGAATATTTTTGCTCATTATTTTTTTGTACAATAATGATGTTACATTTGATATGATGTCAAATCAAAGAATTATTCATGAACGTTCAAATGATAATTGGAAAGTGACAGTTGTCGATACTGGTTTACATACACAAACTGGTGGAAGAATTAAACGTATTCAAAAATATATTGGAAATGAACCATTTATTGTTACTTATGGTGATGCTGTTGGTGATATAAATATGAATGAAGTTATTGAAACACATATTAAATCTGGAAAGATTGGGACGATGTCTGTATATAATTTTGGACAATCAAAAGGTGTAGTTGCTATTAACAAAGACGGTACCATTGCTGCATTTAGAGAAAAAGTCTGATTTTGATGGAGATTTAATAAATATTGGCTTTATGGTTATGGAACCACAAATTTTTTTGATTATATTGCTGGTGATGAAGTACCATTTGAGGATTACCCTTTGAAAAACGTTGGTTAAAAAAATAAAGAACTTTCTTATTATATTCACAAAGGATATTGGCAATGTATGGATACATTGAATGAAAAGAAACAAATTAGAAGAACTATGGATTAATGGTAAAGCTCCATGGAAAAATTTGGAATGATTAACACATTTCTTTATGTATAGGAGGTAACTATGCTTGATTTAGAGTTTTATAAGGCTAAAAGAGTCCTTGTTACTGGTCATACAGGCTTCAAGGGATCTTGGTTATGTAAAATATTAATAAATGCTGGAGCAGTTGTTTGTGGTTATTCTTTAGAACCACCAACAACGCCTAATTTATTTTCATTTGCAAATATTGAAAAATAAAATGATATCAGTAATTGGCGATATTAGAGATTATGATCATTTAAAAAGAAATATTTGATGATTTTAAACCGGAAATTGTCTTTCATTTGGCGGCACAGCCAATTGTTAGAGATTCATACAAAATGCCTAAGTATACATATGAAACTAATATTATTGGCACTGTCAATGTATTAGAATGCATTAGATTATCCAAAAACAGTAAAAATCTTTTTTAAACGTTACTACGGATAAAGTATATTTAAATGATGATGTTCCTAATCATCCTTTTTAAGGAAAAACGAACCATTAGATGGCTATGATCCTTATAGTAATTCAAAATCTTGTAGCGAACTTGTTACGCATAGTTATAAAAAATCATTTTTTGCAGATGAAAGATGTGCTATTTCAACGGCAAGAGCTGGAAATGTGATTGGTGGTGGCGATTTTGCTAATGATCGAATTATTCCTGATTGTATAAGAGCAATAGAAGAAAAAAAAGAAATAGTAGTTAGAAATCCTTTTTCAACTAGACCTTACCAACATGTTTTAGAACCTTTATACGTATACCTTGAAATATGTGAAAAACAGTATAAAGATATAAAATATTCTGGTTACTATAATGTCGGACCTGATGATTGTGATTGTATCAATACTGGTGATTTAGTTACTATGTTTTGTAAAACTTGGGGAAATAATTTAGCATGGGTTAATAAATATGATGGTGGACCACACGAGGCATCTTTTTTAAAACTTGATAATTCTAAAATCAAAAATGCTTTCGGGTGGAAACCAAGATGGCATATTGATAAAACTATTGAAATGATAGTTAGATGGACAAAAGTATATTTTGAAGATAGAGAGTCCATTTCTAGAGAAATGGACGAAGAAATAAAAAAATATTTATGGAGGCATAGTGATGAAAAAGAAAATTGCAGAACATTTTTGCTCAATACTTAGTTAATCAAGAAATTGTTTATGATTTTACAGTTCCAGGTGGAGGATCTATGCACCTTAACGATGCATTTGCACATCAAAATGGAATGAATTGTGTTTATGTTCAGCATGAACAGGCTGCTGCCATTGCTGCTGAGGCTTATGCACGTTTGAATAAACAGATACCAGTTGTTTGTGTTACTACTGGACCTGGTGGTACAAATACTTTGACGGGTGTTTTAGGAGCATGGCTAGATTCTATTCCAATGCTAATTATTTCTGGACAAGTTAGATATGCAACTACTGCTAGAGCTGCAGGTGTAGCAGTTAGAGCTATGGGAGATCAAGAATTCGATATTGTAAAAGTAGTAGAACCTATGACTAAATATGCTGAAATGCTAAGTGACCCTAAACTAGCAATGTATCATTTGGAAAAAGCTTTATTTTCAGCAAAAAATGGTCGACCTGGTCCAGTATGGTTAGATGTTCCTCTTGATATTCAATCTAAAATTATTGATGATTCTGAATTTGTACATTTTGATCCTGTAAGTGAGGGATTCACATCAACTTATGATGTTGATGACAAAGTTATTGATAAAGTTATTGAAAAAATAAAAAAATCAAAACGACCAGTGTTTAATGCTGGAAATGGTATTAGAATTGCAAATGCATTTACAGAATTTAGAAAAGCAATAGATTTATTACAAATTCCAGTAGTAACTGGATGGGATAGTATTGATCTTATTGAAGATGATAACCAGCTATATGTTGGTAGAGCCGGTTTAATGGGTGATAGACCTGGTAATTGGGCCATTCAAAATAGCGACCTTGTATTATCTGTAGGTTCTAGATTGGGAGTTAGACAAGTTGGTTATGATAAAACTAAGTGGGCTAGAGAAGCCTTTGTTATAATGGTTGATATTGATGAAGCAGAGTTAATAAAACCATCTATTCATGTCGAAATGCCAATTCAGGCAGATGCAAAAAAATTTCTTTCTAGATTGATAGAGCGACTTGAACAACCTTTAAATCCAAAAAAAGAATGGAATGAAATTTGCCAAGGATGGAAAAAAAATTATCCTGTCGTTTTGCCTAAACATTATACTGAGGCTCCATTAGCTAATGTTTATTGTTTCATTAAAGAATTAAGTAAACGTCTACCTGAAAATAAGATTACAGTTGTTGGAAATGGTTCAGCATGTGTTGTTGGAAGTCATGGATATGAAATAAAAAAAGGTCAAAGATTCATTATTAATAGTGGTGCAGCTTCAATGGGATATGATATTCCGGCTGCAATTGGAGCATGTTTTGCTGCGAAAGATGAAATAATATGTTTATCTGGAGATGGATCTATTCAAATGAATTTGCAAGAATTACAAACTATAGTTCATCATAAACTTCCAATAAAAAAATATTTGTTATTAATAATGATGGTTATCATTCAATGAGACAGACTGAAGCTAATTTGTTTCCGGAGCATACACCCTTTGGTGTTGGTCCACATGACTCATATGATATTTCATTTCCTTCAATGGAGAAAATATCATGTGCTTATGGTATTCCATATATTTCAATAATGAAAAAAATTAAGAAATGATAAAACTTGATTCTATTTTTATATAAAAAAGGACAAATGATAATTGAAGTGTTTGTTGATAAAAAAATCAAAAAAATTTGAGCCTAAATCAGCAACAAAAAAATATCCGGATGGCACTTTAGTTTCACCACCTTTTAGAAGATTTAGCACCTTTCCTATCAAGAGATGAATTGAAAAAAATAATATGATTATTCCTATGTTGGAAGATGGAAATCCTTTATTAAAAATGTTTAAAAATTAGTAAAGTAGTTATTACTGGCCCAACTGGTGCTGTTGGTGTTGCCTTAATAAATGAATTCATTTCAAAAAATGTAGAGGTTTATGCCATTTGTAGAGTTAATTCTAAACGAATCAATAATATTCCAAAGAACAGATTAGTCCATATTATTGAATGTAATATGAATCAATATAAATCATTAGTAAGTGTTTTTACCACATGATATTGATGCTTTTTATCATTTCGCATGGGATGGAACGTATGGTGAATCCCGAAATAATCCGCTAGTTCAAACCAAGAATATTGAGTATTCTATGGATTCTGTCTTTTTAGCGAAAGAACTAAATTGTAAAGTTTATATTGGTGCAGGATCTCAAAGTGAATATGGCCATTCAAATGAAGCAAAAGGTCCATCTGACTATTGTTTTCCAGATAATTTTTATGGTGCTGCCAAATTATCTACATCGCATATGACTAGAGTGTATTGCTCACAACTTGGTATTAGGCATATTTGGTGTAGAATATTTAGTTTATTTGGTCCTTATGATGGTGATTATACGATGATTATGTCATCTATTAAAAAAATGCTCAATAATGAAGATTGCGAATTTACAGCTGGTGATCAAATTTGGGATTACATTTATTCAAAAGATGCTGCTAAAGCTTTTCGACTAGTTGCTGAAAAGGGAATTGATGGAAGTGTATATTGCATTGCATCTGGTCAAACAAGACCTTTAAAAAGAATATATTAAATCAATGCATAAATTAGTCAACATTAACTGTAAAATTTTACTTGGAGCAATTCCTTATTATGAGCATCAAGCAATGAATCTTACAGCTGATATATCAAATTTAAAAAAGGATACAGGCTTTGAGCCGAAATATACTTTTGAAGAAGGAATTAAAGATTTGGTGGGAATAATAAAAAAATGAAGATAATTAATAGAATTAAAAAAAGCTATAAAAAAATTTTTTTATAACTGGATTTTTAAGAAAAATTCCATTAAGAAACATATATTTTGGAAAAAAATTGTTGTATTATTAGAAATAAAAACAAAGATGATTACAATAGAAACTAAATTTCATATGGATGATAACGGATTTTTCAATGATCTTGATGCAGAATTAAGAATAGGAAAGAATTTTTTTACATTAATAGAAATGGATATATTGCCTGCTCGAAAAAAATAATTATTGGAGATAATGTTACTATTGGACCTAATTGTGTAATTGTTGATAGTGATCATGATTTCTTGTCTAAAGATAGAAAAAATGAGTACACAAAAGGTGAAATATTAATAGGTAATAATGTCTGGATTGGAGCGAATTGTGTAATACTTAAAAATGTTAAAATTGGAGATAATGCTGTTATTTCTGCTGGAAGTATTGTTTCTAAAGATGTACCAGCAAATACAATTCTAATACAAAAAGAATGTTATTATAAAAACAATTGGTAAATAGGAATGAGTTGATTTCATGAAAAAGGACAGTTTACAAAAAGAATTTTATATATAATATGCTTAGTCAAATTATTACTCTATTAGTACCATTAATTTCAACACCATATGTTTCAAGAATTTTGCATGAAGATGGAGTTGGACAAGCAAGCTTTTCATTAGCTATGATATCATATTTTACTCTTTTTGCTAGTTTAGGTTTTGCTTCTTATGGTCAAAGAGAAATAGCTAAGTATCAAAACGAGTCGGAAAAAAACAATCTGTTATATTTCATGAAATAAATATTTCTAGATTGTTTTCAACAATATTAGCATTTGTTGTTTTTTTGTAACAATATTTTTTTCACTTCTGGATTTGGCGAAAAAAATATAATTTTTTTGATTTTAGTTTCATCCATTAATTTGATTGCTGTGATATTTGATATTAGTTTTTTTATTATCAAGGTATTGAAAAAAATTTAAAGCAATTGCTATAAGAACTATCATTTTAAAATTGGTAGGTTTGATAGGAATTTTACTTTTTGTTAAAAGCGAAAATGACACATGGATATATATATTATGCACTTGTTTATCAACATTTGTTTCCAATTTAGTTATGTGGCCTTCAGCATTAAAGAGAGTTGGGTTCAAAAAAATTAAGGAACTAAATATATGGCACCATTTTTTACCATCTTTTCTAATTTTTTTACCAACACTAGCAGTAACAATTTATTCAGTTTTAGATAGAACAATGATAGGTTATTTAGCTCCAAATCCTGATTATGCGAATGGCTGTTATGAACAGGCATATAAAAATTAATTCAATGGCCTTAATGCCGATGGCTGTAATTGCTAGTATTTTAATTCCTAGAAATGCTTACGATTATCAACAAAATAATATGAATGAACTTAAAGATCATATTTATTTTTCATCAAGGATGGTATGGTTCCTTGGACTACCAATTATTGCGGCATTTATTGTTTTATCTAAAAATTTATCTTTCTGGTTTTTAGGAGAAGGATATGATTCTGTTCCAGTATTGTTTATTATAATGTCACTTAGAATGATTCTTTCTGGTTTTGGAACTGTATTTGGCACAATTTTATTTATACCAATAGGAAAAAGAAAAAAATATTCGACATATGCAACTATGGCTGGTGCGTTGCTTAATTTCATATTAAATTTAATTTTTGATTCCTAAATATGGTGCTGTTGGCGCAGCATTAACTACAGCGTTAACAGAATTTATAGTAACTTTTGTATTATGTATTTTCGTTTTTTTAAGAGTAAGATTGTTTCATTAAAAAAATGTTTTTTTATGGGAATTAAATATTTAATATCTTCAATTATAATGTTCATACCAATCTATTTTACACAAAAAAATATTTAAACTATTCAATATTAAGTTTTTTTGCATAATTTCGATTGAAGGATTCATTATATATATATTATGTCTTTTTATTTATGAAGGAAAAAAATTGTTATGGAGTGTAATAAATTGTATACTTAATAAGTTGAAATCCAAAATCCAATAATTCATCATTGTTTAAGTTAAATAATGGCAAAAGTTGACTAAATTCTACAAATATTATATAATAATTATAGGTCGTAAATAAGAGGTGGCATATGGACAAAAAAATAAAAGTGAAGATGAAGGAATGTCATTAATTGAATTAATTCATATAATTTTTCAGAAGAAAGTGGGTATTACTTGGTGTTACGCTTGGTATATTTATTCTTAGTATTTTGTTTTCATCATTAGTATTTAATAGAAATAAGGAATATTATTCAGTAACATTTTCACTTGAATATCCTGAAAGTAGTAATTATAAATATCCTGATGGAACAAGTTTTAATTATCGTAAAAATGATATCATATGATAATTTAGTGCTTGCAAAAAGAATCTAATCAAAAAAATATAAGAATATTGATATTGATTCTTTGTTTGAAACAAATTCTATTCAAATTGTTGAACTTACTAAAACAGTTAATGGTAATACCGTTCCAAGCGGTGAGTATACTTTGGCTGCTAAGTCAAAGTATTTCAATTCTAGAGATGTGGCTAAGGAATTTTTAAGAGATCTAACTAATGTTCCTATTGTTAAGGTTAATGAAATAATGGCTAATATGGATTATGACAGTAATTTATCAAATTATAGTAATTCAACAGTTTATGATTCACAGATTAATTATTTAGTTGCTCAACGTGATTTTATAATTAATGGCTATAATAATTTAATTAATTATTTTAGTAGTGGATTGATGGTTACATCAATAAAGGACGATAATAATAAAACTAAAACATTAAAGGAATATTTGTCTGATGTTGAAATATATTTTGATAATAATAAAATAGATTCATTGAAATCTGAATTGGATGCCAATGGTTATGTTAAGGATTCTTCATATTTAGAAACGATTGTTTTAAGAAGAGATTTGTTAATTAAAGAAAAAGAAGAAAAATGTAAAGAAAATAGAGGCATTAACACTTCAATTGAAGAATTTAGTTAATGATGTTTATTCTGGTTCATCACTTAATCCTTCATATGAATCATTTAATACTCAAATTGCTGAGCTTACTACAACAAATGTTGAACTTGATTCTCAAATTGAATTATTGAATAAATATATTAATGAGTCTGGTAATGTTTCTGCTTCTGATAAACAAGAATTTGAAGCTAAACTTGATAATTATTACAAAGCTTTAGTTGAGTTTACTAATACCTATAGGTCTGTAGTTCAATCTACCTATAAAGAGAATTCAAATGTTGATTATCATTACAATTCAGTTGTAATATTAGAAGGATCAGTTAAAAACTCTTTATGTTGCAATACTTGGTCTTGTTGGTGGTTTTGTTGTTGCTTCTGTTATTATTCTGATTATGGACTTACCTAAATATAAGAAAAAAATGATCAAAAAAACAACTGAATAATGTATATAATTTAATATTAATCAAAAAAATAATAATGGTGATAGCTTTGCCATTATTTTTACTCATTATTATCTATATTTTTTTCTTTAGATGTTAATATTTACTTTGAAAAATAGTGATTATACTACAAAAGCTTTATGCTAAAATTTTATTTAAGAGCTTTAATATTCCTTATCAAAAGAATTATGGATAAATATAAGGTTAAAAAAACAGTAAATGAAAGAATAAATGATTTTATTAAAGTTATTAATTATCATAATTATTTATTTTATTTATTTAGATATAGTGTTATTAATGAGTTACATTTAGTTAAATATGATGATTTAAGCTATTCCGAAATTAATATATATGAAAAATACAATTATATTTAATTCTTTTTTTATTTTATTAGTAGCTTTGTTAATCAAACATTTAAGCGTGTTTATAATGAATCATATCGGGTTTGCTACAAGAAAGATAGAAGGAATCAAATTGATGGATATTTGCATTTTTAAAACAAATGTTTTTTTGCAATCATTTTATCGTTTATTGTATATTTCATTAAAAAAGGAGAAAATCATAATGGATAATCCACTTAGTTCCTTACTTAATATAAGTATGGAGAATTTAAAGAGATTAGTTGATGTAAATACAATTGTTGGAAGTCCAATTATTAGTGGTGAAGCTACAATTATTCCTGTTTCTAAGGTTAAACTAGGTTTTTTTAAGTGGCGGAAGTGAAATTGGAAAGGAAGGAAAACCACCTTTTGGTGGTGCAAGTGGTAGTAATATGACAATAGAAACCAGTTTGCTTTTATTGTTATATTGAAGAATGAGGTTAAGATTGTTTCAATTAATAATGAAAGTCCGCTAGAATATATTATTAAGACAATTCCTAAGCTAGTTGAAAACACTAAATCATTATTTAAGGATGAAGAAAAATAGGAGTTAAGGTTTAAAAAAACTGGAGGATATATGAAAAAAATATTTATATTAGGATTATCATTATTGCTTATGGGATGTATAAAAATAATATTATTTATAGTAGTCATATTGATAGTAATCATAGTACAACTGGAATTGAATCAAGTGAATCGTTAGAGGGACTTTATCATACAAAAAAATGTTAATGGGTACATAACATTATCTAATGATAAAGAAGAATCAGGCGTATATTTTTTTATACTGATGATACAATGTATAAGGGCTATCATAAGCTTGATGATGTTAAGGTATATAAAGATGATGAATTAGTAGGCTTAAGCTCATTAACAGATAATATGGATGCAATTGCTGAATTTATAACAGGAATTGGTAAGGAAGATGGAAGTCTAGATTTATCAATTGGAGATCTATATAAGGTTACAATTATTAATAAACGCTAAGGACATCTTGTGATGTCTTTTTCTTTTATTTAAAAAAATATGTTAGAATTAAACAAATGGAGGTTTACTTATGAAAAATATTTATTCCCTCATCAATTTTAGAGATTGTTGAATCGTTAGATTATAAAAATAGATAAAATTGGTCAAAGTGATTCTAAGGTTTTTAATCTATGATAATTATATTTTGAAAAATTAATAAGGATAATTATGAAGCTAGAAATGAAATAAATATTTATGAACAATTATCTAGTAAGCTTCCTATTGGTAAAATAATAAAAATATGAGATAAGAGATGGCTATGTTTATATTTTTAAGAGAAAAAGCTAAAGGGACTATCACTTGCCAATGATTATTATATGAAAAAGGCCAAAATTATTACTTGATCTAATGTTTGATGCTTTAAAAAAATACTAGAAAAATGTAGATATTAAAGATTTAAAAATTAAAAAGATTCAATTGAAGAAATAATTAATATTGGTATCAAAAAAATAGGGACAAGCTAGATGTTTTAGCTATTAATAAGGAATTAAATTATAATTTTAAGAATGTAAATGAGATTATTAATTATTTAAAGGCTAATAAGCCTGAAATTAATGTTTTTATGTCATGGGGATTTATGCTTACCAAATATTATATGTGATGGTAATAAAATAGTAGGATTTATTGATGTTGGAATGGCAGGCTTATCTAACTATTGGCATGATATTGCTATTAGCTATCGTAGTATAAAATATAATTATTTAGGCTATTATGGCAAGTCCTATTCTGGCTTTAGTGATGATATGTTTTTTAGTTATCTTAAGGAAGAAAAATAAAGAAATGATTTTTTTATTTTCTCTTATTAGATGAATTATTTGGATAAGGAGATTTAGTAATATGGATTTATATGCATACATTTTTTTAATAAATATAATAAGGAAATTGGTATTTATAAGCTTAATGATGAAGCTTATAAATATAAAAAAATTATGATGATAACTATTGTAGTGCTGATTTTACAAGCTTTGGTATTAATTATTGTAGTATGATTATTTTTAAGTCTAGAGGCAATTAAGGGAATAAATGTTATTCAAAAATCGTATTTTATGTAAAAAAAGATAAGAAACTTGTTGCTTTATATATTCAAACTGATATTATAGATTCTACTATAGATAATAATGAATTTGCTCTATGCTTTTCTAAGGTCAATGATTTAAAAAAATAGAAAAGAAGATAAAAAAAGCTATAAAAAGGTTTTGCATAAAATTAAACATCAGGTTAATTTTATTAAGCTTAGTCTTAGAATGCCTTCAAGCTTTGATATATTCTTATATATTTTGACTTTAGTGACATTAGTTGTGTCTATTATTAGTGGTGATAAAAAAACCCTATTAAGAAACTCATATACTTTAATTTTAACAATTGTTTCTTTAATTAGAATTATATCTAATTTTATTCATAATAAAAAAAGATTTTGAAGCTAAATATAATGGTGCTAAAGCATTTAATATTTCTAATAAGGATAAAAATAATTGAAGAGATTAAAAATAAGACTAATGAATATAAAGATTTTATTTCTGCTGATTTTAAAGCTGATGGAGAAGAAAAAAAGTCCTGATATTTTTCCTTATAAATGATGATGAAAAATAAGAAACTAAGAGATTTTGCTGATACGATGAGCGTTGTTGAAAGCAAAAAAATAGAGTTAAGGAAACTGAAGATTCTAAAAAAATATGATGGGATATGTTTTATCTAGTAAGGTTAAATCAGGAAAGATGATCTTTAATTCTAAATTAGCAGGAATTGATAGTGAACTTAATTTTTATCAAGAAAAGAAAATAGCTTTGAAGCCAGTTATGTATTTTGATTATGTAACTAACGATGAATCAATTTATCGTGCTCTTACTGTAGCTTCAAATCCTAAATATTTATTTAAGGGCTATGAATATACACTATATCCTAATAAAGCATTCAAGAATATTGAAGGAAGTAGTCTAACTAATTTAATTGGTGTTAACATTATTTGTGTTATCAACGTTATAAATACAAATGAAAAAAATATGTAATTATTAATAGGCAAACGACTTTTTACTGATGTTAATCATTCAAAATTTGTTCCTTCAGGCTCTGGATCATTAAATTTTGCCGATTTCAAGCATAACAAAAATTTAAACTTTAAGGAGTTATTAAAGGTTGGAATGTATAGAGAGCTTGAAGAGGAAAGCTATTTAACAGAAGATTATTTAAATAAGCATAATGCTAAATTTGAACTTCTTGGCTTTGCAAGATTGTTTAGTAAGGCTGGAAAGCCTGATTTTTTTGGAATGGTTACAATTGAAATTACAAAAAAATGAATGTGAGGAAATTTTAAAAAAATTATAATAAACGTCAAAATGAAGAATTAAAGTTAAATGAAGAACACACCTTCCTTGAAAGTAATTATATGGTTTTAAAGGAATATGATAAATTTATTAATGGTGAAAATGGTAAACTAACATATAATAAAAAAATGAATCACCACAATTAAGATATGTTAAATATCTTTTATCTAAATTATAATATCGAATTGCGATTCAAAAAGTTATATCAAATTAAGAGTTTTCGAAGTGTAGTTCGAAAAACTCTATTTGCTTTTTGAAAATTAAAGAAAAAAAGCTATACGAGGTGATTTTTAAAGTGAAATATATTGAGAGAACACAATATTTAAATTTTTTTATTAGAACATAAAGATAAGCAAATTATTAAAGTTCTTAGCGGTATTAGACATTGTGGTAAATCAACATTATTTGAAATATATAAAAATTATCTTTTGACATTAGGAATATCTTAACAACAAATAATAGCTATTAATTTTGAAGATATTACTTATCAGAATAAGAATTATAAAGAATTATATTTTGAAATTAAAAAAATCTTTTTAGTTAAAGATAAAAATGACATATGTATTTCTAGATGAAATTTAAAATTGTATAAATTTTGAAAAAAATGGTTGATAGTCTTTTTATTCAACCCAATGTTGATATTTATATAACATGATCAAATGCATATTTTATGTCAGGAGAGCTTGCAACACTTCTTTCTAGAAGATATGTGGAATTAAAAAAATGTTACCTTTTATCATTTAAGAAATATGTTAATGGAACAGATAAATCAAAAAAACTATTTTAAATAAGTATAATGATTATATTACATTTTCATCATTTCCTTATACAATTTAATATGATAATTTAAAAAGCTGCTCAGGATTATTTAAGAGGAATATATTCAACAATTCTTTTTGAAAGACGTAGTTCAAAGATATAAAAATTACTGATATTATGATGCTTGAAAGTGGTGCTTCTTTTGGTTTTTTTATAATATTGGAAATAGACTTAGTGCTAATAATATTGCAAATACATTATCAGCTAATGGTCGAATAACCAATGATAAAAACTATTGAAAAGTATTTATCTGCTCTTATGAATTCTTTAATAATATATCAGGTGAAAAAGATATAATATTAAAGGTCGTCAATTATTAAAAACTCAAGCCAAATATTATATGGCTGATTTGGGACTACGATACCTGATTTGTGGTATGAAAGGTCAGGATGAAGGCCACATTTTTAGAAAAATGTAATATATCTTGAATTAGTGAGAAGAGGATATAACGTTACAATCGATCAAAAATGATATTAGTGAAATTGACTTTGTAGCTAGCAATCAAAAATGATACTATTTTTTTATTCAAGTTTCTCTTTCACTAAGAAATGAAGAAACTTATTTAAGAGAAATAACTCCTTTAAAAAAACTAAATAATAGTTATCCTAAAAATTATTCTTTCAATGGATGAGTCTCCAATAAAGGATGATAATGGAATAAAGATAATTTATGCCTTAGATTGGCTTTTTAAATCGCAATTGATAGTTAATTTTCTTTTTACTTATTATTAAATCTATGGTATAATTTATAAGGTGATTATATGCAAAGTGATAATTTACTTGAAAAAAATTTTTCTGATGTTTCTTGATGCTTCTAATGATTTTTTTATATGAAAAAGACGAAAAAAAGAATTATTTTGAATTAATTCTAATGACGGCTGATAATATATTATCAGGTGAGGTTAAGCAAGATTTAGAAAAATAAAGATATTGAAAAAAATTAAATGAGATATATAAACCTCTTATGGGTGTTGATTTTCCAGTTGATGTTGTTTTTAAAAGGCTTTACAATATATAATATTGAAGGGCTTTAAGGAAACAAATATGAAAAATGGGGAGACGACTCCTGATACCTTAGGTATGTTTATAGCTTATTTAATTACTAAGCTTCAGCCTAAGGCAAAGCATTTAAATATTTTGGATCCTCTTGCAGGATGTGGCAATTTATTATTGAATGTTTCTAATGCTTTAGAAAACAAGGAGTTAAATTTATTTGCATGTGACCATAATGAAACAATGGTAAAGCTACTAAAGATGTGTAGTGATATGATTCAAAGGGATGTAGAGATATATTTTGAGGATACATTTAATTTGCATCTAAAAAAATATGGATGATATTATTTTTTTGATTTACCTAATGTATATCAAGAAGATAAAGAATATTTTTCCTTTTTAAAGCAATCCTACATTATGTAGATTTACTTAATGATGATGGCTTTATAATTGGTATTATTCCTAATGATTTTTTTGCTCATGATAAGGATCAATCATTTAAAAAAGAATTAATTAAGAAAAATGTCAATTGTTGGTTTAATCGAATTACCTCAACAAATGTTTAAATTAAATCCTAAGAGTATTTTAATTTTACAGAAGAAGAATGTTGAGCGTAAATGTATGCTTGTCAAACTACCAAGTTTTACAGATATTAGGGCGCTTAGTAATTCGCTTGCTGAAATCGAAACGTGGTTTGAAAAAAATATGAATAATTAATAAGTGAGGAAGAAAAATATGGCAATGATTATGGCAGTAAATGCCGGTAGTTCATCTATCAAATTTCAATTATTAGAGATGCCTGAGGAAAAAGTTATTGCATCAGGTGTAATGGAAAGAATTGGACTTGAAGAGGGAATATTTACTTTAAAAATATGATGGTAAGAAGGAAGAAACTCATCCAGTTTTACCTACACATGCTGAAGGTGTTCAATTATTACTTGATACTTTAGTTGCAAAGAATATTTGTAAGCTTTCTGAAATTGCAGGTGTTGGACACAGAGTTGTTCAAGGAGGAGAATATTTTAAGGATTCTGCTTTTGCAACTGAGGAAAATATTGAGAAGGTTTTAGAGCTTGCTGATTTAGCACCTCTACATAATAAAGCCCATGTTGTTGGAATTCGTGCTTTCCAAAAGGTTTTACCAAATGTACCACAGGTTTTAGTATTTGATACTACATTCCATCAAACAATGCTTGATGAAGCATATATGTATGCTACACCATATGAATGGTATGAAAAGTATGGAATTCGTAAATATGGTGCTCATGGTACATCACATCAATATGTATCTCATCGTTGTGCTGAATTAATGGGTATGCCTTTAGAGGATACAAAGATTATTGTATGTCATTTAGGTAATGGTGCTTCAATTTCTGCAGTTAAGGGTGGAAAATGTATTGATACATCTATGGGATTAACTCCACTTGAGGGTATTCCTATGGGAACTCGTTCTGGTAACATTGATCCAACTGCTTTAGAGGTAGTTGCTAAGCATGAGAACAAGTCAATTTCTGAATTAATTCAAATCTTAAATAAGAAGAGTGGATTATATGGAATGTCTGGTATTTCTAATGATGCTCGTGATGTTACTGCTGGTATGAATCGTGGAGAATATAGATGTAAGATGGCATTCGCTGTTCAATCTAAGCGTATTATGGACTACATTGGTTCTTATTATGTTTATTTAGGAGGCTGTGATGCAATTTGCTTCACTGCTGGTATGGGTGAAAATCTTTGCCATTTAAGAGAAAAGATTTGTAATCGTTTAGGTGTTTTAGGTGTTAAGATTGATACTGAAATCAATAATAAGACATTCGGTACAGAAACATTAATTTCTACACCAGATTCTAAGATTAAGGTTTATGTATTACCAACTAACGAGGAAGTTATGATTGCTCGTGATGTAATGCGTATTGCAAAAAAATCTAACGAATTACTTTAATTAATTAAGCTATGGTTGTATTAACTATAGCTTTTTTTATTAAAAAAACATTGACATTCTTTTTCTTTGAGAGTATAATTATAATTGAAAAGATGAAAAAGACTATAAAAAAATATGTTTAATTATTGACTTACTTGTATCGATTTTATTATTAAATAGCTGGAGCTATTTAATTAAATGCTATAGATATTATAAATTAAATTATGTTACATTTCATCAACGCGCATTTATATAGAAAATGGGCCAACATTTTCATTCCCTAAATATCAAAGTGGTATAGAGGATGGCAGTGTTATTTCCTATGATTAGATGGAAATGAAGATTGATTCATTTACTAGTTTAAAGGAGTTTTATAAGGACTTTAATAAGGCAACTATTAATGATGATGAAATAATTATAAAAAGAAACGGATAGTTTAGAAATTAAATATATTGTAACGTTAACTGATGCTACAGATGGAGTCAAAAATTAATTTTGTTTTGAATAAATAGGTTTAATAGAAAGAGATTCAATAAAAAATGAATCTCTTTTTTGATATTTAATAATGTAAATTTATGGGAATTGCTTTAAATTCTTTAATTAATTCCTTAAACATGATATAATTTAAAAAAAGATGAGATGAGGATATTTATATGTATAGTATTATATTTAAGAATGAATATAAATTAAATAATAATGAATGCTCTTTTTTTAAGGATTTAAATTTAAATGTAATTATTGATGCTATTACAAGACAGGTTAAGGATGAAGATTTAAAGCCTATTTTTTTACACATTATTAAATAATGATGATGATATTAATTATCGTCTTGATGTTTTTAAGGACTTAAAGAATGAGGATTTGCGTGTAGCACTTGCTTCGTTTGCTAATAAGATGTCACATATAATTAAAGAGCATCATAAGCTTACCTCAATTGAAAAAGGTGAATTATGCTGATAAAGCTATTTTACTTGATTTGATTGATGATTATATTATGACTGTAAATAAACTAAATAATGATTTGGAGAATTTAGCTTATGATTCACTTGCAGTAAAAAGAATTACATAAATATATAAGTGATTTGATTGAGGGTAATTTCTTTAAGAATATGGCATCTGATTTAAAAAAACATATATGAACATGTAGGAAAGATTGATTTTAATTTATTTTTGAATGAAGGCTTTATCTATGTTTTTAAAGTCTAGCTTTACGGAAACTGATTTTTTTCTTCAGAAATTAATGATTTATTAAAGCCATTGATTGATGAGGAAGAGCCGATAAATATTAAAAAACCAAAAATAAGAGCTTATCAATTGGTATCAAGAAGAGTATGCTAAAGATAATTAGTGATATGTATCCTGATACATTTAAAAATAATTGATTCATTCTTTAATAATTATTTCAATTTTATTGATGAATCTTTAATGAATTTTTCCACGTGAATTTTTTTCTTTTACACGGCTTATTTAAATTTTATGGATAGGATTAAAAAAATTTAGGCCTTAATTTTTTTGTATACCTATGGTTAGTACTACTAATAAAGAATATGAGGTTAGTGATTGTTATGACATTGCTTTAGCATATAGCTTTTTATATACAGATCGTCAAATGGTCTTAAATAGCTTTTATTTACGTAATGAAGAGCGTACAATTGTTATTTCAGGACCTAATCAGGGTGGAAAGACAACATTTGCTAGAATGTTTGGTCAATTAAATTATTTAGCTACTATAGGTGTTCCTGTACCAGGAACCAAGGCAAAGCTATTTGCTCCTGATATGATTTATACGCATTTTGAGGTAGAAGAAAATGTTATTAAAGCATCTGGTAAGCTTTAATTTAGAGCTTGAAAGATTATATGAAATCACGACAAATATGACATCAAGAAGTGTTATAATTTTTGAATGAAATATTTTCATCAACATCAATTGCTGATGGTATAGTGCTTGGTAAGAAATTTTTTTGGATGCCTTGTTAAAGGTAGACGCTGTTTGTGTTTTTGTAACCTTCCTAGATGAATTATCTAAATATAATAAAACAATTGTTTCAATGGTTTCAACTGTTATTCCAAGTAGTCCTGAGCTTAGAACCCTTAAAGATTATAAGAGAAGAATCAAATGGTTTGGCTTATGCAATGGCTATTGCTAAAAAAAGTACTCCTTGGATTATTTGGATATAAAAAGGAGAATAAGTCATGAAGATTAATCTTTTATATGAAAAATAAGGATGCTTTGTTTCCAAAAATTAACAAAAAAATGAAGAGGATACCTGGAAGGATTTAGGTTTAGAGGTTATATTTACTAAAAATGGTAAATGGTAATAAGTTTTTTTGTATGATAATTTAAAAGCCAGCGTTAATGCATATGGAAAGGGATAGTAATGTTATTTATTATCGCCAGGAAATATTAAAAAGATGTAATCGCAAATAAGGATATATCATATGACCTATTTTCAATGATTGATGCTTTGGATAATGAGGTTAAAACTAATTATTCTGGTATCTTTGAGCAATCAACTAGTGCTGTTGTTTCCTCTAGTATGTATTTATTGGAATTAACCCTTAAAAAAATAGAGGATATTACAATATTTTTTTAAATACTAATAAAGATGCTTATAAGAGTAAAAGGTATGAAAAAGCTTTGTTAGTAGGTTTATTAGCTTATATAAGCCTTCATATCTTGAAAATGTTTTAGATAAGATTAAATATTTACGCTTTGAGGAAGGAACAATGCTTATGGCTAATCTTAATGAAAGCCTTGATCCTACTAATATTAAGCTATGTAAGTATGATAAAAAAATTTTTAAATCAAAGATGAAGGTTAAGCTTGCAAAAAAGTTGGAAATAAAAGCAATGGATGAAGCAGCTAATAAAGAATTTTTAAGATTATGTGATCTTGGAGTTTCAGATATATATGAGACTATGCATTATGTTTGTAGCTCGGTTTTAAAGTTTATTAGTGGCTTTAGATTAGAATTTGGTTTTTTTATATTGCTGGAATGAATTTATATTATCGTATTAATAATGAATTAAAGCTTTGTTATCCTTTAATATCTAACACTATAAATGAGCTTGAATATAGAAATGTTTGTGATATTTCATTATGTCTTGTAAAAAAAGGAAAAAGGTCATTGGTAATGATTTAGATAATACCTTGAATAAAAATCTTCATAATAACTGGTGCAAATCAGGGTGGAAAAATCAACATTTTTTTAAGAAGCATTGGTCAAAATTTTATTTTGGCACAGGCTGGTCTTTTTGTTGCGGCTGACTATTTAAAGCTATATCCTATTGATGGAGTTTATACACATTTTAATCGTGAGGAGGATTCCTCAATGCAAAGTGGTAGGCTTGATGAGGAGCTTAAGAGAATGGATTTTATAGTATCAAATATAAAAAAACTAATTCACTTATTTTATTTAACGAATCATTTTCTTCAACTAATGAAATTGAAGGCTCTAAAATTGCTTATGATATAATTAAAGCTTTAAGTGAAGAGGGAATAAAGGTATTCTTTGTTACGCATATGTATAAGCTATCATGTCTAGTTAATGATTTTTATCATAATGAGGCTATCTTCTCTAATGCTACAAGAAATGATGATGGAAGTAGAAATTATCATTTAAAGCTTCAATTACCAGAGCGTAGTAGCTATGCAATGGATTTATATAATAAAAATATTTAGTAATAATTAGCAGCATATTAAATGAAATTAAATTAAGAATATAGATGAGGTTGATATAATGAAAAAAATGATTTTATTACCTTTATTTATATTCTTATTTTTTTTATTTAATATTAATGGTAAAGCATTAACAATAAATTATGGTATAGCGAAAACAAAAAATGGCAATAGACCTTATCCTGGTGATAATATGCATAATTTAATTGTTAATAATAATGGCTATTATATTGCAGCTGATACTAAAGATATTTATTTAACATTTGATTGTGGATATGAAAATGGCTATACAAGGGAGATATTAAAAAAACTTAAGAGAAGAAAAATGTTAAAGCCATATTTTTTTTATTACAGGTCACTATTTAAAAAAAGTGCTACAGATATAGTAGAAGAAATGATCAATGATGGTCATATTATAGGAAACCATTCAAGTAATCATAAAAAAATTTCAGTAAGATTTCTTCAGAAATGATGCTTAAGGAAATAAGAAGTCTTGAGAATGATTATTATTCCTTGTTTAATAAAAAACTAAGTAGCTTTGTAAGACCTCCGGAGGGATCAATAAATGATACTAATGCTAAGGTATTAAAGGATAATGGCTATATATCATTGTACTGGTCACTTGCTTATGTGGATTGGTATAAGGATAAATATTATAATAATCATTATAGCTATAATAATGTTATTCCAAGACTACATAATGGTGCTATTATTCTAATGCATACAGTTTCAAAGGATAATATGATGGATTTAAAGGAAATTATCGTTGAAGCAAGAAATCAGGGCTATCATTTTAATAGTGTAGATAAAAATAATTTTTATAGCATAAAAAAAGCTGTTTTAGCAGCTTTTTTTGTCTTCTAAATAGCAAAAATAATGCAAGCTCACGCTGAGTATCTAGCTCTAGCATTTGATTTCCTACCTTAGTTCTACTTGAGCAGTGAAGAATATTACGCATTACATCAGTATTTAGATTATATTTTTCCTTAAGGGTTGTACGAAGCTCTTCAACAGTATTTCTGCATACAGTTACGGCATCTCTACCTTCTAGTATCATGCCATAAGCATAATCACTAACTAAATAATCTACTAGTTCCTTGAAATAGGGCTTTATTTGTTTTTTTCAATATAGTGAAGCCTTGCACATTCCTCATCATATTTTATCTTCGATTCATTTATAACCCTCATTCCCTTATTTTCTAAAAGCATTTTTAGTATTATTAATAATTTCTTTATTAACAAAAACCGGGCTTAATCATAACATAACATAATTCTTTATCTACAATCATTTAATTAACACCTCAATAATATTATAAATGATTTTTTTGTAAATATGCAAACGTTTTATTAAGCAAAAAAATAGTTAGTTTTAAAAACTAAATTATGATATAATAAAAATTATGAAGGAAGATGATATGATGAATGAAAAAGCCAATAGGTTATCGTTTAAATGAAAGCGCAAGATTATTTAATGAGCTTGTTAAAAAAACAAATGACCTCAAGAGGAATCAGTAGAACCTATTTTCAAATTTTAAAATATTTAGAGATTCATAATGATGAGGAAATAACTCAAAAGAAATATTTGTGATTTTTTTAATGATGAAGCCATCAACTATTTCAATTACATTACAAGGTATGGAGAATGAAGGTTTAATTAAGCGAAATAAGGATGAAAAATGATTCGAGAAAGATGATTATTAAATTAACTGATTTTGGCAGACAAAAAAATCAAAAAGATTTTAAAAAGCATTTTTTTAAGGCCTGTGATGATATTTTTATTAAGTGCAATTTCAAAAAGAAGAGGAAAGCCTTCTATATGAGATATTGGATAAATTGAATAAGAGAATGGATGGTGAAATTTAATGCTTAAGCTATTAAGATATTTAAAGAAATATTGGTATTTTGCAATTTTAGCTCCTTTATTTATGATAGTTGAGGTAGGAATGGATATGCTTCTTACTATGTATATGTCTAAGATGATAAATTATGGAGTTCAAACTGGCAATATGGATAAAATTATAAGCTATGGATTGTTGATGTTATTAATAGTATTCATCGGTGTAGCCGGAGGAATTTTATCAGGAGTTTTTTTACAAACCTTGCTGGTTTTAATTTCTCTAATGATTTACGTAAGGATGTATTTAAAAAAATAATGAGCTTTTCGGAAAGTCAAACTGATTATTTTCAGACAGGTTCATTGGTGACAAGAGTTACAAATGATATTACGCAAATTCAAAATATGATTTCAATGTGCCTAAGAGGTCTTGTAAGAGCTTTAAGCTTCTTTGTAATGGGTATATTCTTTACATTAAGAATATCTTTACAATTTGGGTTTGTATTGTTAGTTATTTTACCAATTGAGATAATTTTTATTATTAATATTTATTAAATTGGTATTCCCAATATTTAGAGTTATTCAATCAAAGCTTGATAGTGTTAATACTGTTGTTTTGGAAAAATACTAATGGTGCTAGCGTTGTTAAGGCTTTCTCTAAAGAGGAATATGAATATAATAGATTTAAGAATGCGAATGATGATTATACTAAAAACTAATTTATATGTAAGTAAAAATATCTTCATTAATAAATCCTCTTTTTAACCTTAATTGTAAATGCTGGACAAATTGTATTATATTATATTGGTGGTAAAAAAATCATTGAATTCTATAATAAATTTACTGGAGTTGAAACACCAACTATTTTAATTGGTGATATTACTGCCGCAATTTCCTATATTGCGATGATTTGTATGTCAATAATAATGCTTGGAATGATGTTTACTAATTTAGCTAAGGCTTTTTGCTTCTGCTGATAGAGTAAATGAAATATTGGATACTAAGCCTGATCAGGAATTTGGTGATTTCAATTTAGATGACCTACATTTTCATGGCGTTGTTGAATTTAAAGATGTATCATTTAAATATCCCAGAGGAAAAAAAGGAACGTATTAGAAAATTTAAATTTCAAAAATTAATCAGGGTGAAACAATAGCTATTGTTGGTGCAACAGGAAGTGGTAAATCAACTCTTGTTAATCTTCTTGCAAGATTTTATGATGTGACAGCTGGTAAAAATATTAATTGATGATCATGAAATTAGTGAGTTTAAAAAGAAAGATTTACATAATATAGTAGCTATTTGTCTACAAAAAGGCAGAAATGTTTAATATGACGATAGCGGAAAAATATTAGCTTAGGTAGGCCAAATTCTACAAGTGATGAAATTGTTGAAGCTTCAATTATAGCTCAAGCTCATGACTTTATAGCGACTAAGGAGCTTGGCTATGACGAAATAGTTAGTGAAGGTGGTAACAGCTTATCTGGTGGTCAAAAGCAAAGAATAAATATTGCTCGTGCAATAATTAAAAAAACCAGAAATTCTAATATTTGATGATTCAACTAGTGCCCTTGATTTAATTACTGAGGCTAAGCTTTATCAAAGCCTTAAGGAAAAGCTTAATAGTGTTACTAAAATTGTTGTAGCTCAAAGAATTGCTACCGCAAGAAATGCTGATAAAATAATGGTTTTGGATGACGGTAAAATAAATGATTTTGGAACTCATGATGAGCTTATAAAAAAAGATGTCCAATTTATAAAGATATTTATGAATCACAATTAAAAAAAGGAGGTAATGTAGAATGGCTGAAGCAAAGAAGCCCCAGATAATGGGAAGAGGCGGAGGACCAGGCTCTAGGTTTACAGCTTTAAAGGAAAAAGCCTAAAAAAATAGAAAAAAACTACCTTAAAAAAAGACTTATGAAATATATTGCAAGCTCTAAGGTTTTGTTTATTATGCTAATATTTGTAGTTATATTTTTATACAATATTTAATCTATTAACTAATTTATATGTTAAGGATGTTGCTACCTATTTAGGAACCTTTGATATTGAAAAAGATGATATTTACATTAGTTCCTGATGAACATAAATTTTATAAGGCCTTAATGATTTTATTAGGACTTTATTTGGGATATGCAATATTACAATATTTTGCTTCACTTTTTAGGAGCTTATCTTGCTACAAAAAAACGGTAAGAAAAGATGCGCAATGATTTATTTAAGAAAATAGTTTATTTACCTATTTCTTATATTGATTCTCATCCCCATGGTGATTTACTTTCAAGAATGACAAACGATGTTGACAACATTTCAAATGCTATTACTTCATCAATTACATCCCTTGTTTCGGGAATTCTAATGATTATTGGTTGTTTAGGAATAATGATTTGGTATTCACCACTTTTAACTCTTGTTTCACTTGTGGTTTTAGCTTTAACATTATTGTTAACTAAATTTATGTCAAAAGCATATTAGACCTTTATTTTTTTAAGTCAACAGGAGGTTTTAGGTAACTTAAATTCTGAAACTGAGGAAATGATTACTAATTATAAAAAGTGTTGTTACAAATAATCGTGAGGAAATTGCAATTGAAAAAAATTTAATCAATATAGTAATTCCTTAACAAAGGTTGGAGCTAAAGCTCAAATGATTTCAGGATCAATGGGACCTTGTATGAACTTTATTGGAAATGTTGGTTATTTCCTTGTTTGTATTTTAGGATCTATCTTTGTTGTTAATAATCTTGGTGGATCATTAACTGGTAATGCTCTTACAATTCCAGTTGTAATAATGTTTTTTTAACAACAACTAAGCAATTTACAAGACCAATAAATGAAATTGCTCAGCTTTATTCATCACTACTTACAGCTCTTGCGGGTGCTGAACGTGTTTTTTTATGATTTTGGATGAAGAAAGTGAAAGCTTTGATGGTGAAATTGAATTTGATTATAAAAAGTATTAAAAGGTGAAATAGATTTCAAAGATATAAAATTTGGCTACAATGATAAAATTGTTCTAAATAATTTTAATATGCATGCTGATCCGGGTAATAAGATTGCTCTTGTAGGGGCAACAGGAAGTGGTAAAACTACTATTGTTAATTTGTTATTAAGATTTTATGATACTAATAGTGGTACAATCACTATTGATGGTAAGGATATTGCCAAGGTTTCAAAGCATGATTTGCGTAGGGCCATATCTATTGTTTTACAGGAGCCAGTGTTATTTGGTGATACAATTGAAAATAATATTCGTTATGGTAAGGATGGCGCAACTGATGAAGAGGTTGATAAGGCTTTAGCTTTTGCCAATTGTGACCATTTTGTAAATCAATTAGAAAAATGGTAAGAAAACAATTCTAAATGAAGGTGCAACTAATATAAGCCAAGGTCAGCGACAGCTTTTAACAATTGCTAGAGCGGTTATTGCTGATCCTAAAATTTTGATTTTGGATGAGGCAACATCAAGTGTTGACACCAGAACTGAAAAAAGGATTCAGGATGCTATGGTAAAGCTAATGGCAAATAGAAGCTCAATTATAATTGCTCATAGACTTTCAACAATTCAGGATGCTGATTTAATCATTGTTCTTGATCATGGTGAGGTAGTTGAATCTGGAAATCATAATGAACTTTTGAATCATAATGGTGTATATAAGAAATTATATGATACGCAATTTAAGGGATTAAATACTTAGTAAAAAGCACATCGTGCTTTTTTTATTTTTTTAACTTGCTTTTTTTAAAAAGCTTTTTGGCGTATAATTTAATTCGTTTGTTTATATGGAGAAGATATTATGTTTTTTTAAAAGTTTTAATTAATGTGCTATTAATGCTTGTTTATATGGCTATCGGCTTTGTTTTGTGTAAAGCCCGTAAGGTAGATGTGAATCATTCCAAAAGCTTATCAAGTATTCTTGTTTATGTATTAAGCCCGGCAATGATTATTAATTCATTCATTCAAATGGAATATGCTAATGAAACGCTAGTTGATATTTTAAAATTCTTTTTTATTACCTTAATAATTCAATTATTATTTTTTGGAATTATTTTTTTGATAGTAAGAAAGAAATTTGTAGATGCTAAATATCGTATTTTAAATGCTGCTGCCGTTTTTAGGCAATGTTGGCTTTTTGGCTTACCACTTATAACAAGTCTATTTCCAGATAATAATATTGTAGCCTGCTATAGTTCAATTTATGTTATGAGTATGAATTTACTTGTTTTTTTACAATAGGCGTATTTATGATTACTAATGATAAAAAAATATATTTCTGTTAAAAAGTGCAATCCTAAATCCAACTACACTATCAATTTTAGTAGCTCTACCACTTTTTATTTTTAATATTGATTTTCCTAGTGTTATTGATAACACCTTAGGATTACTAGCTAAAATGGTGACACCAATGTGTATGTTTATTTTAGGAATTAGGCTTGGGGTTTCTAATATTAAATCCTTACTTACAAGACCATTTGTTTATATTACTTGCCTTTTAAAGCTTGTTGTTTTTTTCCCTTTATTTGCCTATTTATGTGTTTATTTTATTCCAGGATTATCAGATATGTTTAAGATTAGTGTTTTTGTTTTAAGTGCTGCTCCTACAGGCGCTATTATTGTTTCACTTGCAGAAATGTATGGCCTTGAGCAAGAATTAAGCGCTAATGTTGTTTTATTAACAACAATTTTAAGTATTATCACCTTACCATTACTTTTTATTAATAATTTGATGTGGTAATAATTACTATTAATTAATAAAAATATGCTATAATAAAAATGTATATGAGGTGAATTATGGAAAGAAAAAAATTGTAAAAATAGATAGTGAAAAAGTGTGTTGGCTGCGGGTTATGTGCTAAAGCGTGTCATGAAGGTGCTATAGAAATGAAGGATGGCAAGGCTTATCTTGCAAAAGAGGATTTTTGTGATGGCCTTGGTGATTGTCTTCCCCATTGTCCAAGTGATGCAATAAAAATTGAAAAAAGAGAGGCTTTAGCCTTTGATGAAGAGAAGGTTTTAGAAAATGCGACTTTACATGAATTTGAGGGGTTACCATCAACACTCTTAAACTGGCCTATTGAGCTAAAACTTGTACCCGTAAAAAGTCCAAGCTTTAATAATGGTCATTTACTTGTGGCTGCTAATTGCACTGCCTTTACTTATAAGAATTTTCATAAGGACTTTATGCAAAAAAAGAGCTTTAGTGATTGGTTGTCCAAAAACTTGATGGTGTTGATTATACTAGAAAGCTTACTGATATTTTTAACTTATAATAATATCTTATCTATAACATTAGTAAGAATGGATGTTCCTTGCTGTAAGGGACTTGAAAGAATGGTTTTTGAAGCTTTGAAGGAAAGTGGTAAAGATATTCATGCTAGTGTAAGAGTAATTTCTACTAAAGGAGATTTATTAGAATGCTACTAGAAAAAAATGAAAATATTTTGGTTGGAAAGCTTATTGGATTATTAAATGGTCTTGAGGCTGATCAAAGAATTTTAGAAATCAAAAGATGAAATTGTTAATTTTTTTAATGGACATAAAAAAATAAGAATAATTTAGACAATGATATAAATGATATAATTAAGCTTAAGGAAATGTATTTACCTGATTGTCTTAGTTGTTCTTCGCCTTGTGGAAGAACTAATGATTTTTATTTAAATGTTCAATCAAAAGAAAAAAGGAATTATTATTTTGATTTTTTAAACTCATTTGATGAAAAAAATGAGTATTGATGATATTGCTTATTATCTAACAAGATTAATTTGGATATAATTAGTTATTTGGCGTTTATGGGTGGTGTTTTTTTAATTTTTTTAAAAACGTCCTCCATAAATACCATTTTTATTAAAATATAAAAAAATATCGGTTGAAATTATTGAAAAATGATAAAGATTCTATAAGTAAAAAAATACATTGGTTAAATATTTGAATGCCTTAAATAGATTGTTTTTTTATTTAATAATCAGGAACCATTTTCACCAACTATTAGATCTTCATTAAGAGCTAAGCAAATGGGGAAGAGGCACCTAGCTATGGCGTGTGCTTTGTTAAAGCTTACACCTAAAAAGCTACTAAATAATTTAAACACAATGGGATTTATGTTTGAAGGAATCTATTAATTTACGCTCAAGCAAATAATGGTAAGCTTTATCATTATCAAGATTATAAAGGAAATGAGATTGACGCTGTTATTGAGTTTGAGGATGGTAATTGGTGTGCAATTGAAATAAAGCTTAGATTAAATAAAGCAATAGAAGGTGCAAATAACTTGGTCAAGGTATGTGAAGACATTGTCAATAATGGAGGAAAAAGCACCTTTATTTAAATGTGTGATTTATGGCTTTGGAAATATGATCTATCAAAAATAAAGATGATATTTTTTTCAATAACAGCATTAAAGGACTAATTGTAATGGTAAATATTTCAATATTAGTATAAATTTAAAGACTAATAATATTAGTGGTGATGATTTTATGAAGAAAAATTATTCTAATGTTTTTTTAGTCTTTTTTTAATATGCTTTTTTTCAATGCAAATAATAGCTAAAAAAATTCTATTATATATACGGGTAATCCTAACAATAAAAAAATATCTATTTAACCTTTGATGATGGATATACAGTAAAAAAACACATCAAAAAAATTTTGGATGTGTTAAAGGAAGAAGACGTCTGTGCTACATTCTTTTTTTGGAAGGCGATTTTATAAAAATATAATGTTGAACTTGCTAAAAAGAATTCAAAATGAGCAAACACTTGCAAATCATACATATTCTCATAAGGATATAACTAAAATGAGTGATAATGAATTTAGAAAAAGAAATTAAGAAGTTTGAAGCTCTTTGCATAAATAAGCTTGGTAAAAATACAAAAATATTTCAGACCACCAATGGGCTTTATCAATGATACTAAGCTTAAAATATTAGAAGAAAAATGGGTATAAGACCTTTATGTGGAATGTTTGCTGCTATGATTATGATCGAAAGAAGGATAGAGGTGTAGAGTATGTTAAAAGAGAAATTTATAAACAAACAAAAAAACGGTAGTATTATTTTGATGCATACTCTTACGGATTCAAATGCTAAAGCCTTAAGGGATATAATTAGACATTTGAAAGAGCAGGGATATATTTTTTCTTCATTGGGTGATTTAGTATAATGAAGAAATTATTAATATTTTTTTATGTTGCTTTGTTTTAACTTTTTAAGAATTAATGCTAAAAAAATTCCTATACCGTAATAATTGATCCTGGTCATGGAGGAATTGATGGTGGTGCTTTTTGTGAAGGAATAAAGGAATCAGATATCAATCTTAATATTGGTCTAAAAAAATTAGAGATGTATTTAAAGAAATGGGTATAAGTACATTAATGACTAGAGAAAGTGATATATCCTTATGTGAGGAGAGGTATCATAAAAAGGATGATTTAATTGGTAGAGTAAATATAATCAATAAAACAAATGCATGCTTTTATTTATCAATTCATTTAAATATTTTTAAGCAAACAAATGTTAGAGGATTAGAAATATTATATAATGATAAAAAAATGAGAGTTCATTTACCTTAGCTTCTGATATTTATAATAGCTATTTAAAGCAATTTAAATATGGAAGAGGAATTGTAAAAAAACAAAGACTTATATTTATTAGCCAATACTAATATTCCGGGGTGTTTGATTGAATGTGGATTTTTTTATCAAATAATGATGAAAGAAAGTTGTTGATATCTGATGATTATCAGCTTAGCCTTGCAAGAATAATTGTAAATGGTTCAATTAAATATCTATCTGATAAATATTCAATATGAATTAAAAACTAAAAAAAGGAACTAGTTTTTTTGCTAGTTCTAACTTTTTTTAAATGTGTAATAAGAAGCATTTATAGGCTTCATATGTTTCATAAACATCAGCCTTTGAAACAATTTCCATTGGGGCATGCATATTTAATACAGCAATACCAGCATCAATTACATTCATATTGTAATTACCAAGAATATAAGCGATAGTACCGCCACCGCCTTGATCTACACGGCCAAGCTCAGCAGTTTGATAATAAATATTATTATCATCCATTACCTTTCTTAACTTTGCAATATATTCAGGCATTGCATCATTGCAGCCACTCTTACCACGTGAACCTGTATATTTGTTAAATACGATTCCTTTTCCTAAATAAGCTGCATTCTTTGGATCGTTTACACCCATATATAGAGGATCAACTCCGGCTGAAACATCGCTTGATAGCATCTTTGAATTTGTTAAAGCGTGACGTAATGCTAAATCACTATAGCTTGAAGAAGTAGCATTAATTAATTCAGCAATTGTGTTTTCAAAAAATTTAGAATCAGCACCTGTTGCACCAACAGAACCAATTTCCTCTTTATCAACTAAAATTGTACAAGCTGTATATTTTGGATTTTTAATATCTAAAATAGCTTTTAATGAAGTATAGGCACATACTCTATCATCGTGACCATAGCCTGCAATCATTGAACGATCAAGACCATAATCTCTTGCTACACCAGCAGGAACAACCTCGATTTCAGCTGAAAGGAAGTCTTCCTCCTCGATACCATATTTTTCTTTTAATAATCTTAAGACATTAGCTTTAACAGCATTTTTCTCGTCACCCTTAAGTGGCATTGTACCTACTGTTAAATCTAAATCCTCACCCTCAATTGCCTTAGCTGCAGTTTTTTGCATTTGATCTGCTGATAGGTGAATCAATAAATCACTAATTCCAAGAACGGGATCAGCTGGATCTTCACCAATTACAACATCAACGCTTGTTCCATCTTTTTTACAAACAACACCATGTAGGGCAAGAGGAATTGTAACCCATTGATATTTTTTGATTCCACCATAATAGTGAGTATCAAGAAGTGCAAAGCCTTCCTTTTCATATAAAGGGTTTTGCTTTAAATCCATTCTTGGTGAGTCGATATGAGCTCCTAAAATATGAACACCATTTTCAACAGGCTCATCACCGATTACGAATAATGCTAAATTTTTATGCTTGTTTGTTGCATAAACCTTATCGCCTTTTTTAAGCTTATCGCCAGATTTAATTACCTCCCACAAGTCCTTAAATCCATGCTCCTTAGCAATTTTAACTCCTTGAGCTACGCAAGCACGCTCTGTTTTGCCAACAGAAATGAAATGCTTATAGCCTTCAGCGAATTCCATCATTTTTTTAATATCTTCATCAGTATATTTTTTTCCCATAAACTTTTTTTGAATACATATCTAAAAACCTCCTATAGATACCATTAATTATAATCAAATCTAAAAACAATGTCAACTAATATACTTCTATAATATTTTCACTTGGAAAAATAGGTGAGATGATATATAATTTAATTAAATAGGATGGTGTAATTATGAAGCTTTTTATGTGACTATATAATAACGGATAATGATACTAAAAAAAGTCTTTTTAGTTAGTGAGAATGGGATAAGCAAATGTAAATTTTTTTAACATTTGAAGAATTAAGGGATATTCTAATTTTTAAGATAGAAGATGAAGCATTATTATATGTATATGAAAAAAATACAAACTACCATTTTATTTGATAAAGGAAATATTCTCTTATATGTATTATGTTAATAGTAATAATGAAAATGAGAAAAATTAAGCTTATTGAAGATATCAAAAAAATGATTTGATTTTTAAATCAATTAATAAGCTTTGATGAAATCAAGGCAAGAAACATTTAAAAAAATAAAAAAATATTGTTTTTTTATAATGCTAAGAAAAAGTAAGAAGATTAAGTATTTATTTGATTTATTGAAAGTTAATAATAATGTTTCGTATTATGACGAAGAATCTAAGCTTTTACCATTAGTATATAAAGCTTTTAAATAATGATTATGAGATTCAATTTGTTTTTTTCAAAGAATTATTGATTTACTTATTAATGGTGTAGCCATAGAGGATATTGCTATCTGCAATGTGGGTAAGGATGATTATTCAATTCTTAATAAATATCAAAAATATTTACAATGTTAGTTTCAATGTTCCAGCATCTGGTAATGTTTTGAATGCTAAAATGGTTAATGATTTATTTGTCAATCTAACAAATTATAATAATCTAATAGAAGCAGTCCAAAAAAACTTAATTCTAATGATGATTCTTATATTTTTTTGGTCTAATCATTGATATAATTAATCAATATAATTTAACTAATTATAGTATTAGAAACCACAGTTGATTTTTTTAAGCATATTTTAGAAAATTAAAAAAATATGAGCCTATTATTTATGATAAAGCAATAAAGATTAATGATTGTAATGCACGATACCAATTTTTTTATTAATTTTAACGAAGGAATTGCGCCAACAACTATTAAGGATGAGGGCTATTTAAGCTCAAATGATTTAAAACTATTAGGTCTTGATAGTGTTGATGAAATGAATAAAATCAATTTGCATGCTTTAGAAAATACAATAACTACTAAAGAAGGATTGGTATTAACCTATCATCATACAAAGGATGGAAAGATAGTTAATCCTTCAAAGCTTGTTTCTAATTTAAACTTAAAGGTTGTTGATATTAAATATGAATATGGTAAGTCAATTGTAGCAGATAAAAATTAATTTGGCCGCAATAAATGAAAAACTATAATAGATATGGTGTTTATAATGACGTATTAGATATCTATGATACTAGCTTTTTACGTGATACTTATAATCATAGCTTCAAATTTAATAATAAGGCCATTTTTTTAATGAATATTTAAGTAAACTAGATAAGCTAACCTTGTCATATACCTCAATGAGTAATTTTTTTAAATGTTCATTTGCTTATTATTTGAATAAATTTTTTTAAGGCTTAGTGAATATGAGGGCACATTAGGAGCTACTCTTGGTCAATTTGCTCATAAAAATATTAGAGGATAGCTATAATGATGATTTTTAATTTAGAGGTAAATAAGGATAAGTATTTTTGAAGTATTTAAGACTAGTAAAGAAAAAAATTCTTTGGAGAAATAATGTTTAGTCTTGTAAAAAAAGGTTATGGAATTTAATAAGGAATCAGAAGAAAGAAGCGCTCTAGATCAAAAAAATGCTAGAAGGAAATATTGAGGTGAAAGTTGATGAATTATTTACCTTTAATGGCAGAATTGATAAGATGCTTTACAAACTTGATGGTGATAATGCTTATATTGCCATCATTGATTATAAAACTGGTGGAGATAAGCCAAGCCTTAATAATTTAGAGGATGGCTTAAATTTACAGCTTCCAAGCTATATTTATTTAGCTTCAAATATGGATGAATTTAAGGATAAAAAAATAACTATCATTGGCATTTATTTACAAAAAAATTAATATGACCAATACTGATAAGGATATTAAAGATACCTTTAAGCCAGAGGGCTATACAATTAATGATAAGGATCTTATTAGCATTCTTGATCCGACATTTAATAATTCAAAAATATATTTATGGTCTTAAAACTAATAACGATGGTTCAATTAATAAAAAAATAGTAAAGTATTAACCAGTGATGATTTCAAAAAAATTAAAGAATATTGTTGCAGACAGGATTAAAGATGTCGTTTCTAATATTTATGCTTGTAATTTTAAGATAGCGCCAATAAAAAAATGCCTAGTGATAAGGTTGATGCTTGCAAATATTGTAAATTTAGTGATATTTGCTTTGTTCAAGAGGATGATTATCGAAAAATAAGTGAAAAGGGATACAAAGGTGAGTAATTATGGCATTTACAAAAGAACAACAACAGGCTATAAATGAGGATGGAAAGAATATAATTGTTTCGGCTGGAGCCGGTTCTGGTAAGACTCAGGTTTTTAACTCAAAGAATATTGCGTCATATTAAGGATGGTGTTGATATTAGAGATTTATTAATATTAACATTCACCAAGGATGCGGCAAGAGAGATGAAGGATCGTGTTTTAGGTCTTTTAAAGAAAGAACATTTAGATGATGCAATTAGTAAAATTGATGAGGCTTATATTACAACCTTTGATTCCTTTGCTTTTATCTATCGTTAAAAAAATACGGCTACAAGCTTAATTTAGATAAAAAAACATAAAAAAATGCTAGTGATAATGTAATCAACAAAATTAACGATGATATTATTGAAGAAATTTTCACTGAATATTATGATTCGAATGATGAAAAAAATTTTATAGCCTTATAAGAAAATATACGGTAAAAAATGATTTGAATATAAGAACACTAATAAAAAATGTTATTGATGCTGTTGAATTAATGCCTGATAGTGAAGCCTTTTTTGCTAAGGCTGAAAGCAAATATTATTCTACTGAGCATGATGAATTTTTTTAAGAAAAAGAGATTGAAGAATTAAGCAAAAGAAAGGTTATAGAGATAAAAAAACAAATCAAGAAGCTACTTGATGTTGTTGATTTGCCTAATAAGAAAAATTGCTGAGGCAGCAAATAAGCTATTAGAAGAGCTTATTGAAGCTAATAATTATGAGGAATATAGAAAAAAATAATTAGCTCTATAGAATTTCCAAACTGTGCTAGAAATTCTGAAAAATTAATATCGAATACAAAACAAGAATTGACTAATAAGCTAAAAGAATTTACAGTTTATTTCGGTTTTGAAGCTGTTGATGAGCCTATTAAAGAATATAATATGACTAAGGATGATGGCTTGTTTATTTTAGATATTTGTCATACGGTAATGAGAAGATTAAAGGCCTTTAAAATTGAGCATTCTTATTTTACATTTGCTGATATTGCCATAATGGCTATTGATATTGTAAAAAAATTTCCTGATGTTAGAGAAGAAATTAAGAATAAATATCATGAAATATTAATAGATGAATATCAGGATACATCTGATCTTCAGGAGGCTTTTTATTTCTTATATTGCCAAAAACAATGTTTATATGGTTGGCGATATTAAGCAATCAATTTATCGTTTTCGTAATGCCAATCCTTATATTTTTAAAAAGAAATATAATGACTATAGTCAATCGATTAATGGAATGAAAATTGATTTAAATAAGAATTTTAGATCACGTAAGGAAACAATTGAGGATTTTTAATTTAATATTTAATTTAGCTATGACGGATGATATGGGAGATGCTTCATATGCAGAGAGCCATCAAATGAGCTTTGGTTTAAAGGCTTATGACGAGCTTGGCGTTGTTGATTATGATTCTCATATGGAAATTAAACGCTTTATTGAACCAGAAGAATTTGACTCTGATGGCCAAATAATTAAAAAGAGCAAAAAAAAGGAATATGATACTTATGAGGCGCAAATGAATTATATTGCCCTTGATATTCAAAAAGAATGAAATATTACAAGGTTTTGGATAAGGAAGAGGGCTTTAGATCTATTAGATATAGCGATATTTGTATTTTTGATTTCTGATTCAACAAAAATTTGTTGATTTCCTTCATTTATTAGATAGATATGGCATACCAGCTTGTATTAACTGCAATAAGGATTTAAAAAAATTCCTTGATTGCAAAAACCTTTAGTAAATTTATATAAATTGATTTTTATATAAAAAAATATGATAAATATGATGAAAAATTATAATCATACGGTTGTATCAGTTTTAAGAAGCTTTTATTTATAATTATAGTGATGATGTAATTTTTTTGATATTATTAATAATAAAAAAAGCATAATAACCTAATTGATGATGTTTATAGCTTCTTGAAGGAATATAAGAATTATTCTATAAATGATACCTTTGATTATATGTTAAATTCTTTTTGGTATTTATGAAAAAAATATTAAAAAGTTGGAAATATTTTAGAGGCTAATGTTGAGATAAATAAGATTAAGGATATTATAAATGATTATGTAATGCTAGGAAATAGTGAATTTGATGCTGTAGTTAAAGCTATTGAAACCCTTAATAATGCAAATGAAAAAGAATGAATTTGATAATTTTATTGATCCTAAGGCTAATATGGTAAAAAAATTATGACCATTCATAAATCCAAGGGATTAGAATTTCCGCTTTGTTATTTTCCATTTTTAGATAAGCATTTTAGAGTTGAAGGTCAAACGGATGGCTTACTTTTTGATGTTTCATATGGATTTAGTCTAAATAGTGGTAATGATTTTTGTTACTAAAAAAATCATTTATTAAAAAAAGGTTATAGTTGATAATATAAGGATGCTTAATATTTCTGAGAAGGTTAGACTTTTCTATGTTGCCCTAACAAGAGCTCGTGAAAAAATGATTTTAACCTATTATCAAAAGGATGATAATAAGCAAATTAGTTCTTTTAAGGATATTTTAGGAATGACAAATGCTTCAAGCTTTACCTTTGATGTTGATCCTAGAGAATATATTAATATTGAAAATACAAAGAAGAATAATTCTAAAACAAATGGCACAATAACCTTTATAGACAATAAATATTCATTTAAGGGTGAGAGATTAAAACTATCCCATGCTTCAATGAAGGTTTCGGATATTATTGATAATAATACCAGAAGGAATATTAATTTAGGATTAAAGATGCATGAATATTTAGAGTGCTTAGATTTTCATAATTTAGATTTTTTTCTAATATTTTGGATGAATTTATAAAAAAATAAACTAATTTCCTTGTTTAAAAATGCCTTTATTTGCTAAAAATAAATGAAGCGAATGTATATCAAGAATATGAATTTTATTATCAGCAGGAGCATGAATATATTCATGGTATAATTGACTTATTTCTTGTTTTTTTAAGGATGAAATATATTTGATTGATTATAAGCTTTAGTAATACTAATAAGCGTGAATATGAGAAGCAATTAAAAATATATAAGGATTTTTTTAACAAGTAAATTTAATCTACCAGTAAGAGTATATTTAGTTTCCTTGTTGAATCAAACACAAAAAGGAGCTAAATTTATGAAGTATTATTTAGTTGGTAAAATAATGACAACTCACGGAATAAAGGGTGAGGTAAAGGTTCAAAAATTATTCAGACTTTGATCGTTATAAAAAGGGACAAATTTTATATGTATTGCATAATGGTAAATATGAAAAAGCTTGAGGTTTTATGCTCACGTGAATATCCAAAGGGAATGTATGTGACATTTAAAGGCCTAGATGATATTAATTTGGTTTTAAAGTATCATAGTGATGAACTATTTATAGCTGAGGATGATAGAGAAAAGCTAGAAGATGAATTTTATGTTTCTGATTTGATTGGCTTAAAGGTGTATAACCAAGATATGAAGGAGCGTGGTGAAATCGTTGAGGTTTTAGATTTACCACAAGGAAGTGTCCTTGTAAGCCTTTATAATGGAACAAGAAAGACTATTCCTTTTTAGAGATGAATTCATTATTGAGATTAGTGATAAAAATTATTGTTAAGGAAATTGAAGGTTTATTCTAATGAAAATTTAAAAATATTGACATTATTTCCAGAAATGTTTTCAGGCTTTTTAAATTCATCAATAATTAAAAGGGCAATTGATGATAAGATTGTTGAAATTGAGCTGGTTGATATTAGACTTTATTCAAATGATAAGCATCATCATGTAGATGATACACCTTATGGTGGTGGTGCTGGTATGGTTTTAAGGGTTGATGTTGTAAGTGAGGCTATTAAGGCTAATAAGGGTGATAATTCTAAGGTGATTATGATGTCACCTCAGGGTGTACCATATAAAGAAAAGAAAGCTTATGAGTTAGCCTCTAATGAAGAAATAATTTTACTTTGTGGACATTATGAAGGCTTTGATGAGAGAATTAGAAGCTATGTTGACGAGGAAATTAGTATTGGTGATTTTGTTCTTACAGGTGGCGAGCTTCCCGCAATGTGTGTAGCTGATAGTGTAATAAGGCTTCTTGATGGAGCTATTACTAAGGAAAGCCATTTAGATGATTCCTTCTCTGAGGGCTTACTAGAATATCCTCAATATACAAGACCACTTGTCTATGATAATATGGAGGTGCCATTTGTTTTTAACTAATGGTAATCATAAAGAAATTAATAAATTTCGTCATGAGGAAAGCTTAAAAAGAACATTTTTTTAAAAAAAGACCAGATTTATTGAAGGATTACAATCTTACTAAGGAAGATGAAAAAGATAATCGAGGAATTATGCAAAAAAAGGTTAATTATTATATTTATATTAATAATGAGTTTGTTTTTCTTGTAAGAAGATTGAGTTTAAGGATGCAAAAATGTGAGGAGATTACAAATGTTTTAGATTATAACGAGCTTGTAAAAAAGGCCGCAGCTGTAACATTTGAAAATTATTATTTTATTGATTTAAGAAGTGATATTGATTATCGAGGAGGTTATATTTCTAATTTCTATCCGTCTAATCATATTCCTTATGAAAAACGAAGAAACAATTGATAAAATAATTAATCATATTAATGAAACTAATAAGGCTTCATATGCTGCACCAATAGTACTTTTTAAGTAGTGGCTATCTTAATGATGTTACTTCAACTATTGTTTATGATTTATTAATGGCTAGGGGCTATAAAAATGTAAAAAATGTTGTTATAGGCTATAAGGGATTATACGAAGGATATGAAATAGGTTTTTCCCTATTCACTTAGGGATGGCAGTGATTGTGGCTGCTAGTAAGGAGAAAAAAATGAAAAAAATAAGTAAATATTTAGTAGGATTGTCAGCAATTTTATTGCTTGCAGGCTGTGGTATTAGCATTGATAATTCAAATAGTAATGCTATAGCGTCATCTACAATTAAGGAATCTTCAGGAAAACCAAGCTCTAGTAGTATTATAAATCCTAGTTCTAGTAAAAATACTATAGGTAGTAGTACAACAAATGCTCAATCAGAATTAAATATTCTAACAATTAATGATACTCATGGCTATTTAGAAACTAGTGATTCAAATTCAATTTCCAAAATTGCTACATATATGGATTCATATGATGAAAATGCTTTAAGAATATCTGTTGGTGATATGTTTCAAGGAACTGGTCTTTCAAATTTAACTAAGGGGAAGGCTATGATTGAGGTTATGAATGCTATGAATATCGATGCAATGGTTATAGGTAATCATGAATTTGATTGGGGCATTGATACTATATTGGGCTATTTTGATGGTAATGAAGAAAATGGTGAGGCTAAATTCCCACTACTTGCAGCTAATGTTGTTGATAGCGATTCTAAGCCTCTTCCTAATTCGAGTCCCTATTTAATAACTAATAAAAAAATGGCTTAAAGGTAGGCTTAATTGGCGTTATTGGTGAAAAAAATTAGAATCATCAATTTCTGCTTCATCTCTTGGTGGCTATAGCTTTTTTTAAACACTAGACCTATTGTTGAAAAAAATATGTTAAAGAGTTAAGAAATGAAGAAAAAGTGTGATATAGTTATTCTTGGAACTCATTGTGGAACTGACGATAATTATTTATATAGTGGTTTAGATATTGATTTTATTTTCAATGGTCATACTCATCAATTTGAGGTTGGAAGTAATTACATTCAAGCTGGCTGTTATGCTAAAGGGCTTGGTGTGGTAACCCTTACTCGTAAAAAAATAGTGATGTTTCTGTTAAGTCTGCTAGATATATTTATATTTCGAAAATTAATAATTCATCAACTGTTGTTGATTCTATTGTAGAAAAAGTATAAGAAATCATTAGATAGTACTCTTAGTTCAAAAATTACTAAATTATCAAGCTATAGTGTTGATGGATTAATGAGTTATACGTGTAAAACCTTGAAGGAGTATTTTTAATGTTGATTTTGCTTTTATGAATTCTGGTGGTTTTAGAAATAAGTATGGCTGGAAGTCTGGTATGAGCATCACCTATAATGATATGATTACAATGTTTCCATTTGATAATGAAATTAAGCTAGTTACTATGAAGGGTAGCCTAATTAAAAAAATTTGGCTAAAAAGCTTATCAGGAAATAATCCTTATATTGTTGGCTCTGGTGAATATAAGAGTGTTAATGGTAAAATGTATATTGGTGATGTTTTAATAGAGGATAATAAGGAATATAGAGTAGCGGCAATTGATTATATTTTTGATAAGGAAGATTTACCATTTTTAAGTGGAACTAGCATTGAGTATACTACTAAATATGTCAGAGATATATTAGTTGATGATTTTAGTAAGCATGAAACCCTAGCCTTATAAATGGATTATGTCTAGTTTAAATACTAGGCATTTTTTTCTTTCTAATAATTATTTCATTCTTTTTATTCTTTTTAGTAATTGTAGTATAATTAATTAGTAATAAAAAAGGTGATATTATGCAAAAAGGAATTTATAAGTCATAGTGCTTTAGAAACTATTTCTATTGGTGAAAAAAATTGGACAGTTATTAAATAAAGGAGATGTCGTTTTACTTGAAGCTGATTTAGCTGGTGGTAAAACAACTATTACTAAGGGTATTGGTAAAGGTGTAGGTGTTAGCAAAAACATTAATTCACCTACCTTTACGATTGTAAAATCATATATGGGCAAATGTCCTTTTTATCATTTGGATTTATATAGACTTGATGGTGTGAACAATGATTTTGATTTAGAGGAATATTTTAATGAAGAATCTATTTGTGTTGTTGAATGGCCACATCAGGTTGATGAGGTTTTACCTAACTCGTATTTAAAGATTTCATTATCAAAAATAGGTGATGATGAAAGAAAGATTATCATCAGCAGCAGTGATGAGCATTATGATAGAATTGTGGAGGGATTAAAAATAATGAAAAAGCTTAATTTTAGATTCAGCTACTAAAAAAATTTATATTGTGCCCTTATTATTGATAATGAGGTTGTTTTTGAAGAATATATTAGTGGAACTAATGATCATGCTAAAAGAGTGGTTGATGTTGTTGATAAGGCTTGTAAAAAGGCTAATATTAGGGCTTTAGATTTAGATGAGGTTATTTGTGGAATTGGACCTGGATCTTATACAGGTGTAAGAATGGGTGTTACAGTTTGTAAAATGCTAGCTTCATTATCAAATGTTAAAATGAAGACTATTTCGACACTTTTATTAATGTCAAGTGGTAGTGATGGCGTATGTAAGGCTTCTATAGATGCTAGAAGAGGTAATTCTTTTACAGGATTTTATAAAAAAGGTTATAAGTTAGCTGATGAGGGAATGTATCCTAATGATTATGAGCCATTTAAGTGTGATTCATATGTAAATGAAGCAAATTTTAAGGTTGATCCTCTTCTTGTTATAAATAAAGCAATTGAGGTAGAAAATCCTTTTATTGTTGTTCCTAATTATTTAAGAGATACTGAAGCAGAAAGAAATTTAAAGCATGATTAGAAGGTTGACGAATGATGATGCTGAGCTTGGTATTTTAGTTGAAAGGTATTTTAAAAGAAGTGGTGCAACTAAGGATATTAGGCTTGATGAATTTGTAAAGGCCTTTGGTGCCTTTTATTGATGAAAAAAATGGTTGGATTTATATTGTTTAATGACGTATATGGTGATATTGAAATTTGTTATATTGCGGTTATTGAGGAATATAGAAGAAGACATATCGCTTCTAAGCTTATTGATGAGGTACTTAAGCTTATGAAGAATATGTGCTCTTTAGATGTTAGAAGTAAAAATATAGCTGCTATTGCTTTGTACAAATCACTTGGATTTGTACCTGTTTATATTAGAAAAAAATTATTATGATGATGACGATGCAATAGTTATGCTAAAAAGAGGTGCAAAAAAATGTTAGTATTAGGTGTTGAAAGCAGCTGTGATGAAACATCAGTTGCAATTGTTCGTGATGGCAAAGAGGTTTTAAGTAATGTCGTTTTATCACAAATAGATGTTCATAAGCTATTTGGTGGTGTTGTTCCTGAGGTGGCATCACGTCATCATGTGTATAATGTAAGTATGGTATTTAAGGAAGCATTTGTAAAAGCTAATGTTAAATATGAGGATATAGATTTAGTGGCAGTTACTGAAGGACCAGGCTTAATTGGTTCTTTACTTGTTGGTGTTAATGCTGCCAAAACCTTTGCGCTTATGTATAATAAGCCAATAATTGGTGTTCATCACTTAGCTGGACATATTTATGCTAATGCAATTGAACATGAAATGAAGTTCCCACTTATTGCATTATTAGTAAGCGGTGGTAATACAGAGCTTATTTTGATAAAGGATAATTTTTCATTTGAAATTTTAGGTGAGACATTAGATGATGCTGTAGGTGAGGCCTATGATAAGGTTGCTCGTGTTTTAGGATTAGAATATCCTGGTGGACCTATCGTTGATAAGCTAGCTCATTTAGGTAAGGAAACATATCATTTACCAAGAGTAATGCTTGAAGCAGATAGTCTTGATTTTAGTTTTTCAGGATTAAAAAAAGTGCTGTAATTAATTTAATTCATAATTTAAATCAAAAGAAACGAAAAATGTTAATGTTAATGATATGTGTGCTTCATTTCAAAAATAGTGTTGTAGATGTATTAACTGCTAAGACTTTTATAGCTGCAAATAAATATCATGTTAAGCAAATAATTGTTGCTGGTGGTGTATCAGCTAACAAGGGATTAAAAGAAAGATTTTTAGCTGATACTAAGGGTTTTGAAATATGTATTCCTTCTATTAAATATTGTACGGATAATGCGGCAATGATTGGTGTTGCAGGCTTTTTATCAATATAAAAATGAACCATCATTTAGATGATTTAACTCTTAATGCTTGTGCCTCTCTTGAACTTAGTGATAAATATAGTGATTTATTAATTAAGTAATTTTTAGTAAATCACTTTAAAAAAAATAATGTTTTTGGTATAATGTTTGTATATGATTTGAAAAGGAGTTTATAGTTATGGAAGAGAACTCAAATTTTATTAAAACAATAATGGCAGAGGATTTAAAGGAAGGTAGAGTAAAAGAAATTGTTACTCGTTTCCCTCCAGAGCCTAATGCTTATTTACATATTGGTCATGCAAGAGCTATAATTACAGATTTTGAATCTGCAAAGGCCTTTAATGGTAGAACAAATTTAAGATTTGATGATACGAATCCTACTAAGGAGGATAAGGAATTTGTTGATGCAATTATTGAAAAATTTAGCTTGGCTTGGCTATAAGCCAGATAATATTTTTCTATGGTAGTGATTATTTTGAAAAAAACATATGATAAGGCAATTTTGTTAATAAAAAAAGGGTCTTGCTTATGTTGATGACTTATCACAAGAAGAAATGGCTAAATTTCGTGGAAGCTTAACAGAGCCTGGAATTAATAGTCCATGTCGTAATCGTAGTGTAGAAGAAAATCTTGATTTATTTGCAAGAATGCGTGCAGGTGAATTTAAGGATGGCGAGAAAACCTTAAGAGCTAAGATAGATATGGCATCACCTAATATAAATTTAAGAGACCCGGTACTTTATCGTATAATACATATTAAGCATCATCGTCAGGGTAATAAATGGTGTATTTATCCTATGTATGATTTTGCACATCCACTTCAAGATAGCTTTGAGGGTATAACTCATTCTTTATGCTCACTTGAGTATGTTGATCATCGTGTTTTATATGATTGGGTAATTAATAATTGTGATGTAGAGCATCATCCACATCAATATGAATTTGGTAGATTAAATATTACTAATACAATTATGTCTAAGCGTTATTTAAGAGCCTTAGTTGACGCTGGTAAGGTTAGTGGCTATGATGATCCTCGTATGCCTACTCTTGTTGGCTTAAGAAGAAGAGGATTTACTCCTGAAGCAATTAAAAATTTCGTTGTTTCAACTGGCTTATCAAGAATAAATTCAACTGTTGAGGCTGATTCCTTAGACCAAGCTCTTCGTGATGATTTAAAGCTAAAGACAACTCGTCCTTTTGCAATTATCAATCCTTTAAAGGTAATTGTTGATAATTATCCAGAGGGTGAAATTGAATGGCTTGATTGTCCTAATAATCAAGAGGTTCCAGAGATGGGAACTCATAAGATTGCCTTTGGAAGAGAGCTATATATTGAGCGTGAGGATTTTATTTTAGAAAAGCCTAATAAGAAATGGAAGCGTCTTGCTAAGGATGTAGAGGTAAGACTAATGCATGCATATTTTGTTAAATGTGTTTCTGTTGATTATGATGAAAATGGTGAAATATCAGTTGTTCATGTTACCTATGATCCAAAGACTAAGAGTGGTAGCGGATTTAATGAGCGTAAGCCAAATGGCAATATTCATTATGTTGAGGCTACTACTGCCTTAAAGGCAACATTTAATTTGTTTGAGCCATTAATTTTTGATGCAACTGAAGAAACTAAGGATTTAGACTTTATGCAAAGATTGAATCCTAATTCACTTCATGTTTTACATGGCTATGTTGAAAGCTATTTGAAGGATACTAAGCCTTTAGATAAATACCAATTTGTTAGAAATGGTTATTTTACTACTGATTTAGATAGTAAAAAGGACAATTTGATTTTTTTAATCGTACTTGTGGTTTAAAAATCATCATTTAGTTTATAAAAAAATAATAAAGCTGCCCTAGGCGGCTTTTTAATATGATAGGAGCCAACTATAAATAAATCAAGAGATTTTTTTGAAAGAAATATCAAAAAAATTTATTTATGGAAATTTAGTGCATGCTAAAAAGGGCCTTTCACCATACATTTTTTTAAAAAAATGTGTTTACAGTATCCGAGTAAGGATATGCTGATTAATGTTATATATCTAGTTCTTTGAAAAATTTTATATGGTTAATGTGGAGTATACGCCTTACCTGATTTTTAAAAATGGAGTAGATTATTCTTACCATTTTCTTTTCTAGATGACCAACAATTACAAGAAAAATGCTTATGTTCTGATTCTTTCTTTTTCATAGTAAGCGTTAAGAGTAGAATCATGAATCCAACATACCCTTGCTACTTGGTACAATGCGTATCTTAAGTATTTAGATCCTTTCTTACTGATTTTAAGATTTTTTGCCTTGAATTTACCAGATTCATAAATCTTTAAATCTAAGCCAGAAAAAGGAAACCAAATGTTCTGCATTTTTTTAAATTTTGAAATATCCCCAATTTCTCCCAAAAATCATTCCAGCGGTAGCATAACCAATACCTGGAATAGTAAGTATTTTAGTATCAAAGCTTATCAACACAATATTTAATCATTTCATCATAATCATCGATCTTGGATTGAATGAATTTTAGTGTTTTTTTATAGCTTGAAGTAAGAGAAAATGAAAGATATTCATTATCATTACCAATGCTTGCTTTAGCAGCATTTATAATGTCTTTTGCAGAAGTTTTGCACTTGGCATGTAACATATTAGAAATAGTTTCTAAATGAGCTTTAGCTAGTTTTTTAGGGCTTGGGTACTTAGTTATTATTTCTAATGCTGAACCTTGATAAACATTGCTGAAAAGCTTTAAATATTCAGGAAATAGCTGAGTTAGTATTCTATATACAACTAATTTTGCTTGTCTAAGCTCTTCAATTATAGAAAATCTATCTCTAGATAATGACTTTAAAGCTTCAGTGTGGTATGATGTAAGTGTATAGGGCTTGAAATCTTGTTGATTATCTTGCAGATATTTACAAATGTTTATCGAATCTAAGTTATCGTTCTTTTTGTGTATGAATTTGTTTTGATTTTTTTAAACATATTGGTTAAAAAAAGGATTTAAAAATAGTTACCTTGTATTCTTTTTTTGTAATAGATAGAATAAAAAGATTTAAATGGTAAAAATCCTGTAGATTCAAGCCCTATACGAACTTGATAATCATTGTTAGCTCCACAAAAACTCAGTTATTGAATTGTGGAGCTTTTCGTATCCATCATCTGTATTAGGTATAGTGATGGAACGTTTAGTATAAAAAAATTCTATTGTCATTCATAAGCATAAAAATCATGCTTATCACTGGCAATATCAATTCCGATATATATCATTGTCGCTCCTCCTTGTAATAATATTTGCACTGGTGCTGTCTACAAATCAATTCTTGTGTATTCTAGTTCCTTATAACCAGTCATCTACTAAGAGAGCTGTAACCAACTAATAACCATATAAAAGAAAAGACTGTAGCTGAACTCTCCTATAACCAGAGAGTCTAAGACTCCTGTAGAAGAAAAATGAAACAGACTACAGTGCCGAAATAATTATAACATCCAGTGTGATGATATAAAAGTTATGTTGTACTCATAACTATAAATTAAACCTTAAAAAGAAGGAGAATGTATAATCTTAAGTACAATTTGATTATACTAGATAAATATGTTAAAAAAACCGTTAATTTAGGTCTACAGTATGGATCAAGAAAGCTATTTGAACATGTAGATATTACTTTTAATAAAGGAAATTGTTATGGTATTATTGGTGCTAATGGTGCCGGTAAATCTACTTTTTTGAAGTTACTTTCTGGAGAAATAGAATCTACTAGTGGCGAAGTAATTATGGATAAGAAGGAACGTATGAGTGTTTTGAAGCAAGATCAAAATGCTTTTAATGATGTTACAGCCTTACGTTGTGTATTACTTGGTCATAAGCGTTTAGTAGAAATAATGGAAGAAAAAGAAGTTTATTATGCTAAAACTGATTTTACTGATGAAGATGGTGTAAAGCTTGCTGAGCTTGAGGGTGAATTTGCTGAGCTTGGTGGCTGGGAGGCTGAAAGCGATGCTGAAGGCTTACTAAATAATCTTGGTGTTGATCCAATTTATCATAATATGTTAATGGGTGAGCTTGATGCTAAAATTAAAATTAAGGTTTTACTTGCTCAAGCGTTATTTGGTAATCCTGATATTCTTTTATTGGATGAGCCTACAAATAATCTAGATTATAAAGCTTGTAGATGGTTAGAAAAATTTTTTTACTTAATTTTGAAAAATACAGTTTTAGTAGTATCTCATGACCGTCATTTTTTTAAATAATGTTTGTACTCACATTTGTGATGTTGATTATGGTAAGATTAAATTATATGTAGGAAACTACGAATTTTGGTATGAATCATCACAGCTAGCTCTTGCTCAAGCTAAGGATCAAAATTAAAAAAAGCAGAGCAAAAGGTTAAGGAGCTTCAAGAATTTATTGCAAGATTTAGTGCTAATAAATCAAAATCACGTCAGGCTACATCTCGTAAAAAACCTTTTTGGATAAAATTGAGATTAATTCAATTGAACCATCATCAAGAAGGTATCCATTTATTGGGTTTAAACAAAAGCGCGAGGTTGGAAATGATATTTTAAGTGTAAATGGCTTAACTAAGAAAGGCGTTTTTGAAAATTTAACCTTTACAGTTAATAAGGGAGATAAAATTGCTTTTTTAGCAGAAAAATTCAGTTATTATTACTTCGTTGTTTAACACTTTATATGGAATTGATACTGATTATGAGGGAAGCTTTAAGTGGGGAATAACAACTAGTGTTGGTTATCTTCCACAGGATAACAAAACATATTTTGATAAAGATTTGTCATTAATTGATTGGCTAAGACAATATAGCCCTGATGATCAAACAGAAACGTTTATTAGAGGCTTTTTAGGTAGAATGCTGTTTAGTGGTGAGGAATCCTTAAAGAAATGTAATGTCTTATCTGGTGGTGAAAAGGTTAGATGTATGTTATCTAAGCTTATGCTTGAATCACCTAATATTTTAGTTATGGAGGATCCAACAAATCATTTGGATTTGGAAAGTATTACAGCCTTAAATGAAGGTATGACTAGTTTTAAAGGTAATATTTTATTTTTCAAGCCATGATGCTGAATTATTACAAACTGTTGCTAATAGAATTATTAGCTTTGAGGATGTTAAGATTGTCGATAAAATGACAACCTACGAGGATTATTTAGATTCAAAAGAATTAAGGAGATGCTAAAATGGATTTGCTAGAAAAAAATTAAATTTAGCCCAAAAAAAGAAGCGGTTATAAATACAGATGGACCTATCATGGTAATGGCAGGTGCTGGTTCTGGCAAAACTAGAGTTTTAACGCATCGTATTGCTTATTTGGTTAAGGAACTTGGAATACCTCTTAGTGATATTCTTGCAGTTACATTTACAAATAAAGCTGCCAAGGAAATGAAGGAAAGAGTAGCTAAGCTTTTAGATGATGAATGTGTTACTACCAAAATGTGGGTTTCAACTATTCATAGCTTATGTCTTAGAATTTTAAAAAGATGTATGGATTTAGTTCCACCATTTACTAAAAAAATTTTAATATTGCTGATGAAAAATGATTCTAAAAAGCTATGTCAAAAAAAGGTTTTAAAGGATTTAGAGATTAATAATAAATATTCAGATAATGAAATTAAGTCATTAATTTCTAAAGAAAAAGAATGGCGAAAGTGTCTCATTTGGTAAGAATTATGATAAACAAACTGAATTTGATAAAAATATTTTCTCTATATAATGAAGCATTAATGAAGGATAATTGTCTTGATTTTGATGATTTATTATTATATACTACAAAAAAATATTTAAAGAGCATAAGGATGTTTTAGAATATTATCAAAAATAAGTTTCAATACATTATGATTGATGAATTTCAAGATACAAATGTTATTCAATATGAATTAATTAAAATGCTTGCAATAAAGCATCAAAATATTTTTATTGTTGGTGATCAGGATCAATCAATATATGCTTTTAGAGGTGCTAAAGTTGAAAATATTGATCGCTTTAGAAGAGATTTTCCTTTAACTAAAAATTATTTTACTTGAGGAAAATTATCGCTCAACTAAAGGAATACTTGATTTAGCAAATAGTGTTATTTCTAAAAAAACGAAAATAGAATTAAAAAAAGAATTTGTTTACAAGCTCAAGTAAAACTACAAAGCCAATATTTTTTTCTTGCCGATTCATCTAGTGAAGAAATTAAATATATAATCTTTAAGATGGAGTATTTAAAGAAAAAAATATAATTATATAAATTCTGATTTTGCAATAATTTATCGTGCTAATTATTTATCACGTCCAATAGAGGATGAGTTTGTAAAAAGAGGCATAAAATATCAAATTTATGGTGGCATGTCTTATTTTTTTCTCGTGCTGAGGTTAAGGATATTGTTGCTTATCTATCTTTGATTGTTGATCAAAATAACGATTTTGCTTTTTAAAAAGAATTGTAAATGTTCCTAAAAGGAAAAAAATTGAGGATGCCTTAATGAATAAGCTTGTGCTTGAGGCAATAGATAAAAAATGTTCTCTTTTTCAGGCAATTGATTCATTAAAGGCAACAGGTACTGGTTATAATAATTTAATAAGTTTTAAATTTTTGATTCTTGAGCTTCGTGATCTGCTTGATAGCAGTGATCTACCATCATTAGTAGATGCAATTTTGGATAAATCTGGTTATAAAGATTACTTGAAGGCTATGGGTGAGGATGGCGATGATCGTCTAGATAACGTCTTGGAATTAAAGAGTATTCTTGCTGAAACAGAAGAGGATAATGAAGGAACTAATCTAGAAAAGCTAAGTGAGCTTGTTCAATCCTTAGCTTTAAGAACAGATATCGATAAGGTTGACGATAATTATGATTCTGTAAGATTAATGACCTATCACCAATCTAAAGGACTTGAATTTAAGGTTGTTTTTATGATTGCAATGGAGGAAGGAATTTTCCCATCTAACAATTGTAAGACTGATTTTGATATTGCTGAGGAACGTAGAATTTGTTATGTTGGAATAACAAGAGCTATGGAAAAGCTTTATCTTACTTCAACTAAAATTAGAAATGTTTTTGGTGTAAATCAAAGACAAATTATATCAAGGTTTATTGATGTTGATAGTCCACTAATAAATACTGAAAAGCCTAAGCATGATGAGTCTAAAGCCAAAAATAAAGTTGAAAGGATAACTAAAGATAATAGTAGCTCTTCCTTTATGTTTCATGCTGGTGATAAGATTGAGCATAAGGCCTTTGGACCTGGCTTAGTTGTTTCTGTTGATGAACCATTAATTGTTGTCGCTTTTTAAAGCACCTTATGGTATTAAAAAAAGCTTAATGGCACTCATCCGTCAATTAAGAAAAATTATTTAGAGGGTGTTATTTTTGAATTATTATTCTAAGAGTAGATATGTTAGCTTTTGTAAATGTAAAAAGATACTTATGGTGTGATAAATATCATTCTAATGAAAAAAATGAAGTTAATAACCAGTCTGTTTTAGAAAATGGTAATGAAATTGGTGACTTGGCGAGGTCTTATTTTCCTAATACCTGCTATGTCTATAGTGAAAAAAATGATTTGAATTATATGGTGAAGGAAACAGCAAGATTATTAAATGAAAAATCAAGTTGTTATAGCTGAAGCATCATTTTTATTTGAATAATTATTGTGCATGCGATTTACTTTATAATAATTTTTGATGGAACATATGATTTATATGAGGTCAAAAAGTACAACTAAGATGGCTGAATATTATTATGATGATGTTAGCTATCAATTATATGTTTTGAAAAAAATTGTGGTATTAAAATCAAGCATACCTATTTAATGCATGTAAATGGTTTTTTTATGTTTTTTTAATAATCAGCTTGATATTAAAAAAATATTTCAAAATAGAGGATATTACAGATGAGGTTTTAGCTAAGCAAATAGAGATAGAGGAAAATTTAAAGCTATCAGATGATATCCTTTCCTCTAATATTGCTCCTTACGCTGATGTATCAAAAAATTGTATGGAATGTCCATTTAAAGAATATTGCTTTAAAGAATTTGATATAAATTCGGATAGTGTATTATATCTTTATAATAATCGTAAAAAAATATGATATGCTTAAAATGGGTATTAAAAACCTATAAGGATTTAATTGCAAATGATGTTACCCTATCAGATATTCAAAAAAAGACAAATTGATTATTTTTTTATAATGATAAAGAAGAATATTTTAATAAATTAGAAATTGAAAAAAATTTATGAATGAAATAAAATATCCAATATATTTTTTTGGATTTTTGAATCAAATCAATATTCGATTCCTAAATTTAATAAGACTAAGCCCTATTCTCAGGTATGCTTCCAATATTCTCTTCATGTCTTGGATGAAAATCATAATTTAACTCATTTTTGAATTTTTTTAGGTGATGAAAAATATTGATTATCGTTTAGATCTTGTTAAGCAATTGATTTTTTTGATTTAAAAAAAGGATGGAACAATTATTGCTTACAATTCAAATTTTGAAATGACAAGAATTAAAGAAATGGCTAATATTTTTTTAAAGAATATGAAGAAGATCTTTTGACTTTAATTCCAAGATTTATGGATTTAGCATTAATTTTTTTCAAAGAGGATATTTTTTTATAATAAAGCTATGGGAAATTCATTCTCTATTAAGAGTGTCCTACCTGCTTTGTTTCCAAATGATGAATCGTTAAATTATCATAATCTAAGCGATGTTCACAATGGTAGTGAGGCAATGCATACGTTTGATAATTTAGTTAATTTAAATGAAACTGACAGGAATAAAAATTAGAAAAATCATTATTAGAATATTGTAAGCTTGATACCTATGCGATGGTTAAGATATATCTATTAATATTTGAAAAAAATAAAAAAATAGTGTATAATTATAACAATGGTAGGGAGGTAATAGCTTGAAAAGGAAAAACACATTACACCTTATATTATTATTTTTTTAACTTTTTTTAACAACAATCTTTTTTTAGGTGCAATTTTATTAGTATTGCCTATTTCTATGAAAAAAATAGAAGCTCAATGGGATTTGTTAATGCTTTATTTATGTCAACATCATGTGTTTGTGTAACAGGATTATCAGTTTATTCTGATGTTGCAAGCAATTTAAGTATTTTTGGTCAAGTTGTTATGATGCTGTTGATTGAAATTGGTGGATTAAGCTTTTTTTAACAATTATGACATTTATATTCTATTTACTTGGTCTTAAGATAGGTATTTCAGAAAGATATATATTAAAGGAAGCTTTTGAATCAAAAATTCAACAAGTGGAATTTTTAAAAGCTGATTTATAGAAACAATAATTATTTCAATTATTATTCAAACTTTGGGTACACTGATTAATCTTATTGTTTTTATTCCAATTTATGGAGCTAAGGGCATTTATATATCGTTATTTCATGCAGTTTCTGCTTTTAATAATGCTGGTTTTGATATTTTAGGAAATGGTAATTCCTTGATTAGCTTTTCTAATAATGTCCTACTAAATTTAAATACTATGGCTTTAATCATTCTTGGTGGCCTTGGTTTTATTGTTATTTATGACTTAATTAGCTTTAGAAAAAACAAAAAGCTTAAGCTTCATACAAAGATTGTTTTAAGTGTTTCAACTTTCCTAATTGTTGTAGGAGCAATTTTACTTAAAAATTTCTATGCCTAGTATTACTTGGCTTGAAGCTTTCTTCCAAAGTATTACGGCAAGAAACAGCAGGATTTGCAAGTATTGATATGTCAAGGCTTAATTCGGCTGGAACTTTAATTATGATATTTTTGATGTTTATAGGTGCTTCACCATGTTCAACTGGTGGTGGTCTTAAAACAACGACATTCTTTGTGATTATTGTCTATATCTTGTCATTTGCTAAGGGCAAAAGTCCAAGAATTGGTTATAGAAAAATATCTAATCAAAGTCTTTTTTTAAGGCATTTGCTTTGGTAACATTTTCAATAATTTATTTATGCTTTGCTATTTTCTTAATCAGTTTATGTGAAAATGATGTTGGTTTAAAGGAAATTACATTTGAAAGTGTTTCAGCCTTTGCAACTGTTGGCTTATCAATGAATTTAACACCAACATTGCATATTGCTTCAAAGCTTATTTTGTGTGCAACTATGTTTATTGGACGCCTTGGTCCATTAACAGTTATATCAATTATGAATAATAACTGGACAAGAGCTAGTAAGGAAGAAATTAATTATGTTGAGGAAAATATTATTATTGGCTAGAAAGGAAAAAATATGAAAAAAACTTTTGCGGTAATTGGTCTTGGTCGTTTTGGACTAGGCGTATTAAGAGAATTAAATGAGCTACATTCTGATGTCATTGCTTTAGATATCAATGAGGAATCAGTTAATAAAGCAATTCAAATTAATAATCATTCTGTTATTTGTGATGCTACTAAAAAAAGAATGTTTTTGAAGGAACTAGGAATAAATAATGTTGACCATGCTGTTGTAGCAATTGGTAATAATTTGCAGGCAACGATTCTTACAACAATTAATTTACATGAATTAGGTGTTAAAAAAATATAACAGTAAGAGTAGATAGTGAAGAATATATTCCGATTATGGAGCGTCTTGGGGCTACTGATACTGTCGTTCCCGAGGATGAAGCAGCGATTGGTCTTGCTAATAAAATTATGAGTGATTATTTTGTTGATTATTATAAGATTTCTAATGGCTATGGCATAGTTCAGCTAGAGGTAGGAGAGAGCTTTGAAGAAAAAACATTACTTGAATTAAAAAAATAAGAGATCGCTATGATATTAATATTGTTGGTATTATTAGAGATGAAAAAAATTCTTTATCCCAAAAGGAAGCGATACCTTAAGACCAGCTGACATTGTACTTGTTGTTGGAACAAAAATCAGTTATATCTAAATTTTCTAAATTTATATGTTAAAAAGGTTCGAAACGAACCTTTTTATTCTTTAAAGAAAAGATTATAAGCATTATTATAAAAGATGTTATCTAAATCCTCATTTGTAAAAGCTATCATTTTCTTCAAATAATTTAATTAAATTATTATATGAGTCTTCCTTAAGACATGATGGATAATCAGTAGCAAATAAGATTTTATTTGAACCAACTATTTCTTTACCCATTTTTTTAAAAAAATTTTTTTTAGTTTTTAGGATAAGGATAAGAGTCAGCTAAATTATGAGTTAAGCTTGCGGTGTCAAAAATAGACATTTGGTTTTATTTATTTTATTTAGAATATTTTCCAATTCTAAATAATCAGTATCCTTTGGTGCTAATAGATGACAAATTACAAATGTTAAATTTGGAAAATTATTTATAATATTTTCTAATGCCTTTATTTGTGAGCTCGGGCTATGAAGCTTTCCTAAATCTAGAATAACAATTAAATTATGATTATTTGCAAACTCTAATTCGTTTAAAAATAAATCACCATCTAACTTAAAAATCAGGATGATTGGCCATTAGACCTGAACCAACGCTTAGTTCAAATTTAACTGCCTTTATACCAAGGTCAATGAATAGATGCTTTTTTTATATCTTCACTTTTTTTAAACAATAAGGATCATATGAGGCAGCACATTTTAGCATATTTGGATATTTTTTTGTAGCCTCATAGCTATATTCATTTTGAAATCCATAAAAATTGCCTTGCAGTAGCATTGCATATTTTATATTATATTTATTCATATGCTCTACAAGCATATCTGCTGATACGTAGCTAGTTTTATATACATCAGGTATCATTTTAATTGTTGTTCCGGTTGGATAGCTTGCCATACCATTTCCTATATAGCGAAGCTCACCTTCTCCACCAAAGCCAGCAATATATTTAAAAATATGAGTATGTGAATCGATTATTTTTCTTTGCATATTAAAACCTCCATAAATATTTTATCATAGCTTTAGGTTTATTTGAATGACTTTTATGCTATTGACATTAATAATAAATGGATGTAAGATAAACTTAAGAAGAGGACTATAATAATTTTAATATAGGGAAGGTTTAAAATGACCAGGATTGCTTTTTGAACAGGTTGTTATTATGCTTATTATGATTATTTTTAGGCTTTTTAACTAAGCTTAAAAATAATTGATATTAAAAGCTAAAGGAACATTATCAAATATTTTGTTTTATCTTGCGGTGCCATTTATGATAATTAATTCCTATACTATTAGCTATTATAAAACAATTATGACTAGCTTACTGCTAACTTTTTTTTAATAAGCTTTATTGTAATGATAATAGTAATAGATATATGCTTTTTTTATTTCGCTGTTTTGGAAAAACAAATGAAAAAGTCAATTTTTTTAGAATTGCAATGATGTTTTCTAATGCCGTTTATATGGGATTTTCATTGATTAATACAATATATGACGATTTAGGTTTGATTTATGCAAGTGGCTTTGTTACAGTTTTAAATGTATTATTATGGACGATAGGAGTGCTAATAGATTCAAACAATATTAGCTTTAAGGAATCAATAAAGCAAATATTAGAGGTTCCGGTTTTATATGCTGTGATTGTGGGAATGATTATTGCCACTAGCAATATTTTTAGCTCATTGAAGAATATATATTTGTGGCTAACTGTTATTATAAGGCTTATTATAATTCCTTTTTATTACATTAGGTTGGTTTGGTTATTGAAATTATTTAATATAGATAAAGAAATAATAATTGTTATATTTATTTTGAATGCTTGTCCTTCAGCTGCTATAACTAGTGTCTTTGCTATAAAATTTAATCACGATGAAAATATAGCGGCATCATGTATTGTTGTTACAACATTATTATCAATTATAAGCCTACCACTTTTTACAATGCTAATTAATCAATTTTTTTGAATATTGGTGTTGACAATATATACTTTTATGATATAATCTAATTAAGAATGATTCTTAATTAGGAGTATAAAATGCGCAGAAATACTAAAGAAAGAGAAATTGTTTATAATATTATAGATGAATTCGGTCATGCATCGACAAAGCAAATAATTGAAGCCCTTAAGAAAGAAGATATATCACTTGCAACAATATATCGTAATCTTACAATTTTACTTGAAGAAGAAAAAAATTAAAAAAATAAGGGTTTCTGCTGATGAGGAAATATATGAAACTGTCAAGAAAGCACATTTTCATTTTAGATGTTCAATATGTAAGGAAATTTATGATGTAGATAAAAGCTTAATTAATATTGAAATTGCGGAAAATTCAAATTTGAAAAAAATGCAGAGATAGGTGAGCATGACATAGTTTTTTATGGTATTTGTCCTAATTGCAAAAAGAAAATGGAGGAAAATTAGAAATGAAATATAAATGTTTAGTTTGTGGTCAGGTTTTTGAGGTTCCTGATGGAGAAGAACCAGTTTGTCCAGTTTGTCATGTTAAGGGCGATAAGATTGTTCCTTATGTTGAGGAGGAAATGACTTGGGCTGATGAGCATACAATCGGTGTTGCTAAAGGTGTAGATGAGGAAATTCTTCAAGGCTTAAGAGATAATTTTAATGGTGAGTGTAGTGAGGTTGGTATGTATCTGGCTATGTCACGTCAGGCTATGCGTGAGGGTTATCCTGAAATTGCTGTTGTATTAGAGCAAATTGCTCATGAGGAAGCAGAGCATGCTGCTAGATTTTGTGAGATGATTGGTGATTTAGTTACTAATTCAACTAAAGAAAATTTAATTAAGATGTTAAATGGTGAAAATGGTGCTTGCCATGGTAAGAAGAAGATTGCTTCTATGGCTAAGGCTCAAAACTTAGATGCAATTCATGATAGTGTTCATGAAATGTGTAAGGATGAAGCTCGCCATGGTAAGGCCTTAAAAGGATTACTTGATCGTTATTTTAAATAGTTTATAAGAAGTCTACAATTAATTTTGTAGATTTTTTTTATTGACTTTTTTTAAAAGCAGCTGTAATATATTAGTGATATATCACAAAGGAGAGATAATATGTCACCATATGATTATATAAAAAAAGAAATTATTTGTGGTAATTTACTACCTGGCACAATTTTTGATGAAAAGATTGTTCAAGAAAAACTAAATGTTAGTAGAACACCGGTTAGAGAGGCTGTTTTAAGATTAAGTAATGAAGGCTATTTAACAATTATCCCAAGAAAGGGAACGATTGTTTCAAATATTAGCATAAATGATATTAAAAAAACATTTATGAATATAGAATGATTATTGAACCTGAAATTGTAAAGAGAGCTATTAAGACTATTAATCAAGATTTTTTTGCTAGAACAAAAAGAATTAATTAATGAAAAGCTATTGGATGATAGCTTATTATTTGATGATTATGACAAAGAATTTCATATTGGTATTGCTAAGGCTTTGAATAATAATTATATTGAAAAGGAAATTAGTAGAGTATTAGATTTATCAGAAAGAATAAGATTTTTTTATCTAGTAATAAAAAGTCATGAACGCTATGTTGCTTCTTTGTATGAGCATTTAAATATTGTTGAAGCAATGCTAAATAAAGATGAGGATATTGCCTACGATGCTATGTTAAAGCATTTATATAATACTTTAGAAGGTTTTAAAAATTTTATGAAATTAGCTGGTATTGCTTTAGAGCAGGTTATAATAATGCTAATTATTATTGTTTTTAGGATTTGTTTTAACCAAACTTAAGGTAATTAGTGCTGATTCGAAAAAAATCATTATCAAATATATTAGTTTATTTGGTTGTGCCATTTATGATTATAAATTCCTATATGAGCGAATATAATAAAAGAAATTTTGGTTAATTTAGGTTATACATTCTTAGTAAGCTTTTATTGTTTTATTGTTAGGAGTGATAATTTCTTTAGTATTTACATTGCTTTTTAAAAACTGATAATAGGCCTATTATTCGCTTTGCAATGATGTTTTCTAATGCAGCTTATATGGGATTTCCATTAATTGAGGCTATGTTTGGAAGTGAGGGATTAATATATGCTAGTGGCTTTGTTTCCGTTTTTAACATTTTTTTGTGGACTATTGGCTATATGATTGTTTCTAAAAAGTGTTAGTTTTAAAACAGGAACTAAAGCAATTTTAAAAAAATCCTGTTCTATATTCATTGATTATTGGTATAATTATATTCTTTTTTTCAAATTCCAATTCCTAAAATTATTAAAACACCTATTTCTCTTATTGGGGCAATGAATACTCCACTTTCTATGTTAATTACAGGTATAATTATTGCCTCTAGTAATATTTTTTTAGTACTTTGAAAAAAATAAATATCTTTGGCTTGCAACATTAACAAGATTAATTATTATTCCTTGTATTGCTTTAGGAAGCATTGCTATTTTAGGTAATTTTAATATTGAAGCTAATGTTTTAAAAAAATTGTTTTTTTATTTTAGCTTCCTGTCCAGTTGCTGCAATTACAAGTGTATTTGCCGTTAAATTTAATTATAGTGATGATTTAGCAGCTTCTATGGTTGTTATAAGTACGCTATTATCGATAATAACTCTACCTGTATTTACATTATTAATTAATTATATTATTTAGGAGCCAACTATAAATGAAGATTTACGTTGAAACCACATATGATGTTAATGATATTCAAAAATGCTATAAATATGGCTAATGAATATGATGAAATTATTATAACTAGTGGTCTTTATTATTCTAAGCCATGGGATTTAAAAATCTAATTTAACTATTTCTATTATGAATGGAGCTAGAATATATTTTACAGAAATTAAAGAATATTATTATGATAAAAGATTCATTCGCTTTGAAGGTGTTGAATGCTTTGGTATGCATCCTTTAATATATGCTTATGGTTGTCAAAATATTAAGATAATTGGTGGAAATCTTTTTGGTAACGGTTATAGCTTTTATAAATATAAAAAGCTTCAAGCTAAGGCTTGTGATTATTTATGCTATAGTGAAGCTAATGGTATAAAAATAGAAGATAGAATTTTAGATTTAAAGAATTCATATTTAAGACCAGATTTTATTGAATTTGTTAAATGTGATAATATAATGTTTGAAAATATGAAAATATATGATTCGCCAATGTGGACGATTCATCCTGTTTATTGCAAAAATGTCTTGGTAAAAAATGTTTCTATATTTTCTGAGGGACCAAATACGGATGGTATTGATCCGGATAGCTGTGATGGTGTAATTATTGATGGTTGCTATTTTGAAACAGGGGATGATTGTATTGCTATTAATTCAGGATTAAATGAGGATGGCTGGCGTGTTGAAATCCCTTGTCAAAACATTGAAATAAGAAATTCTATTTTTAATAAAGGTCATGCAGCTATTGCAATAGGCAGTGGAATGAGTGGTGGTGTACTAGGCATTTATGTTCATAATTGTAAAATAAATAATTGTCAAAGAGGAATAAGAGTAAAATCTATTCCCGGTAGAGGTGGTTTTGTAAAGGATATAAGATGTGAAAATATTGAAATAAATAATTGTAAGGAAGGAATTGAGCTTACAATGAATTATCCATCTTCAACATCAAAGCCTTTAACTAAGGCGTTACCTAGCTTTAAAAAAATTTTTCATTTTGATAATATTAGTATTAGTAATACTAATTTAGGATTTAAAGTAATTGGCTTAAATGATAGCTTCATTGAAGACGTATATGTTGACAAATTAAATATAAGTAATGTTAAAGAAACAAAGAAAATTGAATATTGTAGTAACTGTATAATTAACTAATTTGTCAAAAAATGTAAATTATATTTGACATTTGTAAATATTTATGATATAATACTTTTTATGAAGTTAATAAATTAACTAATCTATTATAAACAGTGTGGCATTAGACATCGTTCATATAGCTACACTGTTTTATTTTTTTAGATTGGAAGGGAGTAGGTTTGATGAAAAAAATAGAAAAAAATTTCCTTTGCTGATACTAAAGAAGCTATTATTAGCAATTTAAAAACAGCATATTAATGAAATTATTGGAGTTATTAATGTTGAGGATAAGCATAAAAAAAGATAAGAAAGGGTAAATTATTATTAGTTACTGATAATACTGCTACCTTTGAATTTATGCTTGGTGATACTCATAAGGAGCTTATATCATATTTATTGTCAGATTTTTGGCGTGGTGTTATAAGACTTGAGGGTGTAACCTTTGAAGCATTAACAAATGAAGAATGTTAAGAACCATTTTAGTAGATTTTACTGAAATGGTCTTTTTTATATTTTTTTTGGCAAATGTATTGACAGAGTGCAAAATATGATTATAATTATATATGTATTAGCACTTGATGTAAGTAAGTGCCAAAAAAACTGGAGGTATTAAAATGATAAGACCATTAAATGATAATGTAGTTTTAAAGAAAGAAAAGGTTGTTAATCAAACTGCAAGTGGTATTGTTTTAAGTCAAAAGGAAGAAGAGACTGAATATGCTACAGTTGTTGCAGTTGGAGAGGGCGCAATAAACGATAAGGGTGAGCGCGTTAGTGTAGATGTACATGTAGGTGAAAAAGTAGTTTATAAGAGTTATAGTCCTACAAAGGTTAAAGTAGACAATGAAGAATACTTAATTGTATCTAGTAAAGATATATTAGCTGTTATTGAATAGGAGTGATTAATATGGCAAAGGAAATTAGATTTGGAAGTCAAGCAAAGGAGTCAATGCTTGAGGGTATTGATCTTTTGGCAAATACAGTAAAGGCAACTTTGGGTCCTAAAGGACGTAATGTTGTTTTAGACAAAGGTTATGGTTCACCACTTATTACTAATGATGGTGTTTCTATTGCAAAGGAAATTGAATTTGATGATTCATTTAAAAATATGGGCGCAAAGCTTATTTATGAGGTTGCCAATAATACTAATGATGTAGCTGGAGATGGAACAACTACTGCTACAGTATTAGCTCAAAGTATGATTCATCATGGCTTGAATGCTGTTGATAAGGGTGCAAATCCTGTCTTGATGCGTGAAGGCATTGATAAGGCTGCAAAGCTTGTTAGTGATAAGCTATTAAGTCATTCAAAGGTTATTGAAACAAATACTGATATAGAATCTGTTGCAACTATTTCTTCAGGTAGTGCTGAAATTGGTAAAATTATTGCTAAAGCAATGGCTACTGTTGGTAAGGATGGCGTAATAAATGTTGATGAATCTAAAGGCTTTGAAACGTCACTTGAGGTAACACAAGGCTTAAAATATGATAAGGGTTATATTTCTCCTTATATGATTAGTGATGTTGATAAAACATCTATAACTATGGAAAAATCCACTTGTTTTAGTAACTAACCAAAAAGATTACTTCAATTCAAGATATTTTACCAATTCTAGAGCAAATTGTTCAAGCTCATAAGCCATTATTTATTATTGCTGAGGATATTGAGCAAGAGGTTGTTTCAACAATTGTATTAAATAAGATGAGAGGTACGTTTAATGTTGTTGCTACTAAGGCTCCTGGCTTTGGTGATACACAGCGTGCAACATTAACTGATATTGCTGTTCTTGTTGGAGCTAAATTCTTTGATAAGGATTTAAATATGGCTTTAAAGGACATTACTATGGATGATCTTGGCTCTGCTAAGAAGATAATTGTTGAAAAGGATTCAACAACTGTTATTGATGGAAATGGTGATAAGGCCGCTGTTAAGGAGCATATTAACAATGTATTAGCTTTAGTTGATGAGGCTAAGAGTAAGGTTGAACGTGATCAATTAAGAACAAGACTTGCTAAGCTTCAAAATGGTGTTGCCTTAATTAAGGTTGGTGCAACAACTGAATCTGAGTTAAAAGAAAAGAAGTTAAGAATTGAGGATGCGTTAAATGCTACTAAGGCTGCTGTTAGTGAGGGTATTGTTATAGGTGGTGGAGCATCACTTGTAAATATTTCACGTGAAATTAAGGATGAGCTTCATAGCGATGTTGTAGATATCCAAAGAGGTATGAACGTTGTTTTAGATGCTTTGTCTGAACCAATGTATCAAATTGCTGAAAATTCTGGCTTTAGTGGAAAGAATATTGTTGAAGAGCAATTAAAGCAAACTGGTGATATGGGATTTGATGCTAAAAATGGTAAATGGGTTGATATGTTTGCTTCTGGTATTGTAGATCCAACTAAGGTTACGCGTAGTGCTATTTTAAATGCAGCAAGTATAGCTGGATTGTTCTTAACTACAGAGGCTGCTGTTGGTATCGTTAAGGAAAGCAAGGAAAATAATTCAACTCCTTCAATGTACTAAAATAAACTTAAAAAATGTCAGTTCAATGCGCTGACTTTTTGCTTATATTAAAAAAAGCATTTTTCTTGTATGTCAAAAATATGTTAAAAATAGTAGTAGGTAAGGAGATGAGAACATATGTATAATTTAGGATATATGATATTATATATTATTGCATCGATACTAGTTATAATGATTATGATATTATGTATAAAAAAATAAGAATATAAAAAAAGAAAACACCATTTATATTGATATGCATATGTGTTATTATTTCAAATTTAATATATATAGGACTCCTACATTCACAAAAATGTACCAGAAATGCAAATTTTTTTATCATTGTCATATATTTGTACTGATTTTTATTTTGTTTTTTTAACTTTGGCCTTTATTGAAACCTATATTGGAAATAAGCGTAATAAATTTGTAAGTGATACATTATTCATTTTAATAATTTTAGATGCGATTTTCATAATTTTTTTAATACCATTAATGGTGGATATTTAAAAAGTTCATGATGAAAGTGGCACTTATTTAAATATGAAATTAAATGGTTTTTTTATTTATCATATAGTTTTATGCCTAATTATGTATTTGTTTAATATATCTTTATTGCTAGCTAAAAACAATAACATCGGCTAAATGTTATAAAACTAAATATTTGATTTCTCTTTCACTTATGAGTTTAATTGGAACTTTAAAAAAATAATCTTATTTGTTTTTCGCTTCAAAAAAATTGATTATTCAATTTTAATATATTCATTTGCAATTATTATTATATATTATTTCTTTTTTTATTTATTCACCAATGCTTTTAACAAAGAAAAATAGAAGATATGATAATGAATAATATGCTTGATTGTATAATTGCCTTTGATGCAAATCAGAATTCTATTTATGTTAATGAACGTGCAACAAGCTTACTTGGAAGTGACATTAAGGATTTAAATAAAAAAAGAGTTTGTTGAAAGGTTTAGCTTTGTAGAGTTGGAAAATGAGGTTTCAGTTATTAAGCATAATAATAATGAGGTATATTTTTCATCAAGCAAAAAAAGATTTTTTTAGATTATAAGAATCGTGTTGAGGCATATTTATATTTATTAGAAGATGTGACGCTAAGGGAAATTAAAGAAAAAAATGAAGAATATTATTCATCACATGATGAGTTAACTAAGATTTATAATAATAATTATTTTAATAAGAAATATAGTCAAATGACTGATGAGCTTAGTTTATATGAGATGGCTGTTATCAATTTTACAGATTTTAAGCTTATAAATAATGTTTTTTTGGTAGTAATCAAGGTGATTTTTGTTTAATTAAGGCTGCAGAAACCTTAAAAAAATGTGAGTGCTAACTACTTTAAAAATCTATGCAAGAATTAGTGCTGATAAATTTGTTGTTTTATCTAAAAAAATACTGTTGATTATAATTATTTACAAAAAAATGATTCTCGAAAAATGTCACATCACAAATAAAAAGAACTACCAATTAATATTAAAATTGGTATTTGCAAGGAATGCGATAATATTCTGGATGATACAATTAAAAAAATGTCTTGCAACTTTAAATTATATAAAGAATAAAAATAAATGTAAATGTTGGATATTATAATGATGATGTTGAGGGGATGATTATTAAGAGAAATCAGCTTTTAATTGATATAGATAGAGCAATAGAGCAGCATGAGTTCTTAGTGTATTTTCAGCCTCAAATTAATTCATATGATGGTAGACTTGTAGGTGCTGAGGCGCTTGTTAGATGGCTTCATCCAAAATATGGAATGGTTTCTCCAGGAGAATTTATTCCCTTATTTGAAGAGCATATGCTTATATCAAAAATTAGACAAGTATGTTTGGGAAGAGTCTTGTATATTTTTTTAAATAAATGGCATGGGAAATATCCAAATCTATTAATATCAATTAATATTTCTGTAAATGATTTTTTTATCATATGGATGTTTGTAGTTTTTTTAGTTGACTTAATAACTAAATATGAAATAGCACCTAAGAATTTAAAAATTAGAGATAACGGAATCTGTCTTTGCAAGCGATAGAAAGATGATTGTTGACAAGGTTGATGAGCTTCATAAATATCATTTCATTATTGAAATGGATGATTTTGGTTCTGGATATTCTTCATTTAATACCTTAAAGGAAATTCCTATTGATGTATTAAAAAAATGGATATGAAATTTATTAATGGTGATTTAAATAATTATAAGGCAAAGGAAATATTAAATTCAATTATTGCGATGGCTCACAAAATTCATATGCCAGTAATAGCTGAGGGTGTTGAAACTAAGGAGCAATGTGAATTGTTAAGTCAAATGGATTGTGATTTAATTCAAGGCTATTATTATTCACGCCCACTATCTGAGGGTGATTTTGTAGAATTTTTTTAAAGGGAATAGAGGTTTCTTCGTTTGTTGAATTTTGGACATCAAGTAATCAAAAATAAATTGATATTTTCAACGTTTAAGGACATTCATCAGTGCTTTAATAATAGTCCGGTTTGTGTAGTTATTGTTGGACCTCATTATAATGAAAGTAACGAAATTGATGATTATATTATTTATTATTGTAATCCATCATTCTTAAAAAGCATCTGGTTTAAATGCATCTAAATCAACGCTAAAAAAAGAATGAGTGATATATATTCAAATTGGAGAAGTGAGATGCTAGATAGTTTGAATGATGTTTTTGATTAATGGAAAAAAACATTTAATAAACTTATTAAAAAAATAATAATAAAAAAATGTATGCCTTCAAGCATATAGTATTGAAGGTAAGTATGTATCTATTGTTATTACCTATTTAGATGGCGAAAAAAATGTATGAAATCATTAATGTGCTATAATAATTGTACAGCATGTAACAAATGTGTAAATCCAGTTGATATGGATTTGCACATTTTTTCGTTTATAAAGCATACCGGTAATATGTAAAAAATTTAAAAATGCTTAGACATATAAGAAACAGCGCAAAAAGAACCTATGCTAGATAGGTTAAGAAAAAAATGAGGGACGTTTTTATCAAAGGCAAATTAATTAGCTTTGTATAATTGATTTTTACTCAATAATTCCCTGTATTTAGATGCTTCAAAGGATGTTGCTGCAATAATTGTTAATAAGGCTAAAGAGATTATGAAAAAAATATGTAGATAATAATATACGGATTTCTTTAAAAATTAAATGCATATACTTCATTGGTGATTTTATGCAGCTTCATTTGCTAAAAAAAGGATTTTTTTATAACTTTTATTATGTTCTCTTTATTATTTTTCATTTTTTTATTTATTAGACTTGGATATATAGGATTTGTTATGATTTATAAAATTGAAGATTTAGCTAATGAACTTTGGAGTAGAGATATTCCTATTAATTCAGCAAGAGGAATAATTTATGATAGAAATGGTAAGATAATTGTTTCTAATGAACTAGCTATTAGCGTTGCGAGTATAAATAAACAGGTAAAAGAAAAGGAAAATACTGCAAGAAGTCTAGCAAAGATTTTGGAATGCGATGAAAAATTAATTTATAATCATTTACTTAAAAATAATAGTATAGAAATTATAAAGCCTGAAGGAAGAAAAATTAGCTATATTAAGGCTATGGATATTAATAAATTAAGGCTTGATGGTATATATATTGTTAGTGATTCAATTAGACATTATCCTTATAAGAGCACGCTTGCTCAAGCGCTTGGTTTTTGTGGAATTGATGATGATGGCTTAAGTGGTATTGAATATCTCTATAATGATTATTTAAAGCCTGTTAAGGGTGAACTTAAAAATATATACCGATGCTAAGGGAAACTTAATGAATGATGCAACGAGTATCTATAATAATTCTGCGAAAGGTATGGATTTATATTTATCATTTGATATTGAAATTGCGCAAATTATTGATAATCAAATTAAAAAAATATTGTAAATGATTATAATCCTGATAGGGTTATGGCTTTAATGGTTGATGTTGTTGATGGAGGAATATTAGCTATGAGCTCCTATCCTTTTTATGATCCTAGTAATTATCAAAGCTATGATGAAGAAATATATAGTAGAAATTTGCCAATTTTTTATGCATATGAGCCTGGTTCAACATTTAAAATTGCAACCTATGCAATGGGAATTGAAGAAAATGTTTTTGATTTGAATGAGCAATTTTATTGTGCAGGCTATAAAAATGTTGAGGATCGAAAAATTAGATGCTGGAAAAGTGGTGGCCATAAAAGTGAAACGGCTCTTGAATGTATTGAGAATTCTTGTAACCCTTTTTTTTATGACAATTGGTGAAAGGATAGGCGTAAAAAAATTTTTATGAGTATCTTCATAAGTTTGGCTTTGGTGAAAAAAACAAATATTGATTTACTTGGTGAAGCAAATGGATTAATTTTTAAATTCTAAATTTGCTGGTCCGGTTGAGCTTGCCTGTATGAGCTTTGGTCAAACTAATTCAGCAACAGAGCTTCAGCTTTGTATGGCAGCCATTGCAGCTACAAATGGGGAATTATTAAAAACCATATGTTTTAAAAAAACATTGTAAATGAAGCTGGAGAAATTTTTATATGAAGCCAAAAAGAACAGTAAGAAGAAGGGTTGTTAGTGATAAAACAGCAGGCATAATGCGTTATGCCTTAGAAAGAGTTGTTGCTTGTGGAACAGGAAGAGGCGGATATGTTGAAGGAATGAGAGTAATGGGAAAAAAACAGGAACTAGTCAAACTGTAATTGATGGCCATTATTCTAATCAATATATTTTGTCATTTTTAGGGATGGCGCCAGCGAATAATCCAAGGGTAGCAATGATTTTAGCAATTGACAATCCTAAAAATACAGTTCAATATGGTGGCGTTGTAGCTGCGCCTATTGTTGGAAAAATATTAGAACAGGTCTTACCCTATTTAAGTAGAGATAAGGATTATAATAATCAAATTAATAGAATAGATCGTTATTTTATCGATACTAAAAAAATATACTGTTGATAATTATGTAGGTATCAACAAAAATGATATTAAATATCCTCAAAAATTATAAATTAGCAATTTATGGTAGTGGTGAAAAATGTTATCTATCAATCTCCTGAAGCAGGTGAAAAAAATAAATGAAGGAGATAGCATTATGCTATATTTAGGATGAATTTTATAGGTCTTTCGCCAGATTTCTTTTTACATTTTTTTAAATATGTATGATATAATTTATCTAGATTTTTAGGAGGGATATTATGTCTTCATCAAAAAAAGAAGCTTTAATTGGTTTATTGCTGGCTTATTATCATTTGTTGTAATGATGGTTTGTGGCACTGAGTGGTTAGTAAATGTTTTTTTATTAACAAGGTTATTAATGGACTTTGTGGAGGAAATGTACACCTTGATTTAGGTATTTTGAATACAATTTCTCATTATGCAATGATAGTTGCAATTTTGGTCGCAGCTTGGTGCTTTGTAGCAACAACATTAAAGAAAAAGCCTGTGTTTGTTTTTATCTATCTAGTGTTTGCTATTTTAGTTGTTCTAGGTATGCTTGGAATAGCAGGATTTTCAATTATTCATTAAGGAGTATTTTATTTATGCAGTATAATAATCCAATAATTGTGCAAGATTTTTTTCAGACCCTGATGCTATTAGGGTTGGCAATGATTTTTTTATGATTGCTTCAAGCTTTAATTATGTTCCTGGTGTACCGATTCTTCATTCAAAGAATTTGGTAGATTGGCAGGTAATTAATTATGTTTATGATGAAATACCATTTTCTAGATTTAATAAAGTTGTTCACGGATGTGGTGCTTGGGCTCCAGCTATTAGATATCATGATGGTTGGTTTTATGCAATAATTCCTTTTCCAGATGAGGGAATATATGTTTCTAAGACTAAGGATCCTTTTGGAAAATGGAGTGAGCTTTGGTGTTTAATTCCTGGTAAGGGTATTGAGGATCCATGTCCTATTTGGATTGATGATAAGGCTTATTTAGTAGTAGGATTTGTTAAATCAAGAATAGGATTTAATTCCTGTCTAGGTTTATATGAGGTGTCAGTGGATTTAAAAGAAAAAATTAGTGATACTTATACAATAATTTATGATGGTCATAATGATAATCCAACAATTGAAGGACCAAAATTTAATGAGCATAATAGCTATTATTATATTATGGCTCCTGCAGGATCAGTTAAAACTGGTTGGCAGGTATGCCTAAGAAGTAAAAAAATGTCTATGGCCCATATGAAACAAAAAAATTGTTTTATTACAAAATGATTCTAAAAATTAATGGACCACATCAAGGAGCTCTTTTTAGATATTGATGATAATGATCATTATGCATTTATTCATTTTACAGATCAAAATGCTTATGGTAGAATTGTTTGCCTTGAGCCTGTTGAATGGCATAATGATTGGCCTATTTGTGGTTTGTGTAAAGATCCTCTTTTTAGGTGGCTCACCTGTATTAAGTCATGATTATTTAATTAATAAAGATGTTGATCATAATGATAAAAAAATTATTTAAATCATAAAAAAATGTATTAAGTGATGATTTTAAAGAGAAGCTTAATATGCATTGGCAAACACCTGCAAATAGGAAGAATGACTGGTTTTATGTAAACAATGGATTATATTACAAGGGCTATAATAGTAATGAAACCATTGCATTTATATGCTGCAGCCTTATCTATGAAAAATCAATTCTTATGCTTTTAATGTAAATACTCTTGTAAGTGAAGCTAAAAGTGATGTAGGCTTATTTGTTATGGGTATGGAATATGCATATATTTGTTTGAATAATAAAATGGTGAAAAATAATCAAAGGATCATTTGATGGTAATGAAGAGGTTATATATAAGGAACCATATTTTTGAAGAAAAAAATTTCTTTTTAACCTCCATTTTGAAGCTGAAAAAAATATTATTTTGGCTATAATGATAACATGCTAAAGCAATTTGAATTTGTGGCAACAAAGGGTAAATGGGTAGGAAGTAGAATAGGAATTTATTCACGTAATGGAAATACATCAAAATTTGAATTCTTTAATGTTGAAGAGGTAAAAAAATGGCGCAATTGGTAGTAGGAGATAGATTTATTCTAGATATTAAAAAGACTTGGAATAAAATGGTGAGGGTATTGGCTTTTATAATAAAAATGACAATATTTGTAAAAAAATGCTATTCCAGGTGAGGGAGTAGATGTAGAGATAACTGAGGTAATGCCTAAAATGGCTAAAGCTAAGATTCTTGATTTTAAGCATAAATCACCACAAAGAGTTGAGCCTAAATGCCCATATTATGAAAATTGTGGTGCTTGTCAGACTATGCATATCGATTATAATAAAATGTGCGATTTTAAAAGAGATGCTGTAATTGAAGCATTAAATAGATATACGACAATCAATACTAAAAGCTTTGAAATTAAGAAAACAATAGGAATGGACAATCCATTTGGTTATCGTAATAAGAATGCTGTATCATTATTTAAAAATTCTGGTAAAACCTCAATTGCAATGCTACAGGATGATTCAAATGAATGGTTGAAGGTTGATTCTTGTTTAGTTTTTAAATGATAAATTAAATGAAGCAAATAAGAAAAATACTTGAAGCTATTGATGAATTAGGAATTCCTCTTTATAATGTTAAATATCATAGAGGAGTTATTCGTTATTTAGTTACTAGAATTTCCTTTAAAAACAAATGAAATTCAGGTATGTCTTGTTTGCCTTGAAAAAAACAAATAAGATTAAAGAATTAGCTAATAAGCTTCTAGAAATTCCAAACGTTGTAAGTGTTTATGAAAACTTTAATGAAGCTCGTAAGGGTATGATTTTTTTGGCGATCAAACTAATCATATTGCAGGAAAAAGAATATATAGTTGAGCAAATTGGTAATATTAAATACAATTTAACACCAACTACGTTCTTCCAATTAAATCCTATTCAAACTGAAAAAAATGTATGAAACTATTAAAAAAAGGCTGCCAAGCTATCTTTCAAGGAAACTATTTTAGATGCATATTGTGGTGTTGGAACAATTGGCTTATATTTAGCTAAAAAAATGCTAAAGAGGTTATTGGTGTTGAATATAATAAGGATAGTGTATTAAGAGCAAGAGAAAATGCCAAGCTTAATAAAAATAAATAATGCAAGCTTTTTATCAAGGTGATGCAAGAGAGCTTATCCCCCATATAATGAAGGAAAAAGAACTTTGATATTGTTGTTTTGGACCCACCACGTGTTGGACTTGGTGAAGAGCTTTGTCATGACTTATTAAACTATGAAATTAATAAAATTATTTATGTTTCTTGTAATCCTTCAACACTTGCCAAGGACTTAGAAATTTTAAAAACAAAAAAATATAACATTAATTCAATTCAACCAATTGATATGTTTCCAAATACATCAGCTGTTGAATCAGTTTGTGTTTTTAACTAAGAAATAAAAAAAAAGAGTGATATACTATATTTTTTTATGGTATTTTCTTTTTTTACTTAAAAACTACGTTTCCGATTTGACTCATTTTTATCCCAATTTTAATATGAGAAGTTAAAGGATACAATTGAAGAATTTATTGCTCATAATAGATGTTAAATAGCAAATTAAATAATAAGAATAGGAATTAAATTAAAAATAATTAAGGCTTACTAGTTAAAAAGTTATTACATTTCAAATCTTTTTTTATGAAGCTTTGCTTTTAAAAAAACGAATAAAGAACGATGTTAATTAACAAAAGAAAAAAATAAATTTTTAAAGTAGTATTCGAAGTCTTAATATGGTAAAAATATTAATATACAGTTAGGCTTATCCAAGCCCTAAAATGAATCAATAATAACATCAAATTTATACATTATCATTTTTTTGTGGAAGAAGTTGAATTATATTTTAACTTCATTAATATTTATAATTAGATAATTTAAATTTAAAGAGGTGTACTAATGGCAAATAATTTTTTTGAATTAGTAAATGATGGTTTTTAATCCATTTACAAATGTAAATAAAAAGATATAATTATGATTTATTACAACTCATTAATAATAAGATGTCATTAGATAACCTTCAGGTAGGTAAAGAAGAAATCGTTGATTGGATTGTTGATTATGTTGACAATTGCCCTATTGAAATGTTTGATGATGAAACTAACGAAGAGGATTCAGATATTAGAGCTTTTGCTTATGAAAAAAAGTAAGATATTTTTGTTAAATGTGGATGGCTTATTGAAGATTTTGAAGGTATTCGAGTTACTTATCAGCTTGATGAAAACGGAATTAAAATATTGGCTGCTATGGAGAAAGCTGTAAAGGATGATACAAAGTCTTTAGAGTTTTCAGGATATGTTTATAATATTTATAATAACCTTTATTATTTTTAATTTTGATCATACTGTTGATATTATAGAACAAGTATACAATGTCTCAAAGGAATTAAATTCAATGTTGAGAGGATTAAACGTTAACATTAAGAAATTCCTTGCAAAAATTAATTCGAGAAACATGAAGCTATGCCAAAGGAAATTCTTGAAACTATATTCTTTGATTATCAAAAAAAGTTGTTCTAAAAGCATTTAAAAAAACTTTAGAGAAAAAGATAATCCTTCAAGATATAAGCTTTATATAGAAAAAAAGGATAGAAGAACTTTTTAAAGATAATAAGATGGATTTGATGATATCTAATTATATTAAGGTTAAGTGCGATGGTATTTATTCAATTGAAAAATTCAGACACTGCTAGAGCATTCTTTACTACAAGATTAAATTATATTAGTGAACAATTTGAAGAAATAGAAGAATATATAAGTATGCTTGATAAGAGAAATACAAAATATATTACAACTGCTCAGTCAAGACTTAATTTTCTTTTGAATGAAGAAACTGATATTGAAGGTAGAATTATTGAATGCTTAAAATGTATGGGAAATGTAGATGATTCTTTTTTTGAAGATTCATATTTTTAATTTATATGCAACAGGTAATATCGACGAATATTCATTATATAAGCCTATTTCACGTAAAACAAAGCCAAAACCCGAACCATTAGTTGATGATTTTTACAGATGACCCTGCTGAAATTAAAAAAACTTGTTGACAAATTATTTAAGGATAATGAATTTTCAGTATTTAATATTAACGAATTTGTTAAAATGAAATTAGAAAAATAATAATCAAATTCATGCTAAAGATATTAAAAATAAAAGATTTTTGATGATTTACTAAGAGTATTCTTAATTCAGCTTTATTCGGAAAAACACAACTATAATTTATACCATTAAATATCTTGATGATTACTATAAGGCTTTAGGATATAAAATGAAAGATTATATTATAGAAAGGAAGAAATTGTAATGGCAACACTTCAAAGAAACTTAGCCTGTGAAGAATATGCAAAAGCTTATAGTGAATTGACAGATACAAGAAAAAACACATTTTTCTAGATTGTGTAATAAGCTTTTTAAAAAGATAATTTTATATATGCTGCAAAAACAAGATGATAAAAAAATGATTATTATGAAATCTTAAGTATGAAGTCAATTATTGAAAATTATTTTTTTCGATGATTGATTATGATCTTGGTTCATGTAGATACCTATAAGATTTTCTATATTCAAACAAATGCAGATAGAAATAGAATCAATTTAAAGAAATTAGAAACTATAATTGTATTGGTTTTTAAGATTACTTTATCATAAAGGATGCTCAGATATTAACTCAAGTATTGATATTTCAACTACCGTAGGAAAGTTGATTACAGAAATAAATCAAACAGGTATTTTTTTAAAGTACAGGTTTCGATGACTGATTATATGAATGCTTTAAAAATTGTTAAAGCGCTATAAATTAATTGATTTTAGTTTTAATGATTTCAAAGAAGATAATGTAATTGTTATTTATCCGACAATTTTATATGTTGTAAAGATTGATAATATTGATATGTTAAATGAAAAGTTAAAGAGTTATAACGCACTTAAGGGAGATGATGAAGATGAAACTCAAGAAGATTAAATTAATTAACTGGCACATCTTCACAAACAATATCATTGAGCTTGATGGCAATACTTTAATTACTGGTGAAAATGCGAGTGGTAAATCTACTTTGATGGATGCTATTTATTTCGTTTTATCTGGTGGAGATCAAAATCATTTTAATAAAGCTGCTAATGAAAGTGGTCAGAGAAATCTTGAAACATATATGAGAGGAAAAAAATTGGTACTATAAATAATCCATACTTACGTCCTCAAAAAGATGTTGTAAGTTATATAATTCTTGAATTTGAAGATATAAAGAAAAAAATTTAATATGGCTTTAGGATGCGAGCTTGAAATTATCTCATCAACTCAGCCTAGAACACATTTCTTTGTGATTAATGATTATAAAATTAAAGATGAAGATTTTATTAATGATAAGTCAATTATTGAATTTAAAAAGTTTAAAAATCAAATGCTAAGATATCAAAGTATGATTTTACTGAACTGGCTGATTCAAAAGAAAGAAAGACGAAAACAACTAGCTAGAGATATATTTAAATTATCTAATCATAAAAGATATTTCGATTTGCTTCAAAATGCTATTTCATTTAAAACCAATTAGTGAAGTATCTACTTTTTGTAAATGGCTTCTTACTTGAGGAAGATAACATTGAACTTGATAGCTTAAGGGAAGAAATTAGATCTTATCAAAATATTCATAAACTTTTTAATTAATGAGAAACAAAAAGATTGAAATGCTGCATGATTTTTGTACCTAATGCAGAAAAAAATACATTTCTAATTTGGAAAAAAATTAAGTATTTTAATGCTCTCAAAAATTGATTCTAAAATTGAAAAAAACTTAATAATAATATTAATAGAGCTAATATTGAACTTAAACGTTTGGAAGATGAATATAATGGCTTGAAATTAGAAGAAAAATGATCTAAGAAGCAAGCAATTTAGACTTAATGTTGAAATTCATCAACTTGAAAAATAATGAAGCTTATAAAGCATTATTAAATAAGAAACAACAGTTAGAATTATATCAAAGGGAATTTTTCTATTTTAAACTCTAAACTAAATGAATTTATAAAGATGGTATTTTTTTCGAACAAAAAAATTGTAAGAAGTTTAGGCATTTCTTATCGCTTTGATGATGATTTGAAACAAAAAGGATTTTTGGTTTGCTAAAGGTTCATTTTGAAAAATTATAGTGATGAATTAAAAAGCAATTGAAGAAAAAAATAAGAAGAGCTGAAGCAGAACTTAATTTTTTTCAATTGAAAAAAATAATTCTTTTGATTAAAGATAAATTATATGATTTGGATGTTTTAGCAAAGGGCTTAAATAATTATCCAAAAAGATGTTATTAATCTAATTGCAGTAGCAAAGAGTGCTATTATGGAAGCTTATCCTAAAGAAAAAAATTTTGATGTAAGACCTTTTTGTGAATACATTGAAATTAATGATGAAAAGTGGACTAGTGCACTTGAGGGATATTTAAACACAAGAAGATTTAATTTGATTTTTTTGATCCTAAGTATTATGATGTTGTAAGTATTGCTTATGATAAGTATAAGAAGGAAAGAAATGTTTATGTTTCTGGTATTGTAAATGTTGCTGCAATTCCATCTATAAAAGAGCAAAAAATTCATTAGTTACTAAAATTGATGTAAAAAAATAAGTTCGCAAATAAATATGCAAACTATCTTTTTAGGAAATTTGATTTGCGTTGATCAGGTAACTGATTTAAAAGAAATTTGAGTCATCTATTACTTCAGAAGTTATGGTATATCAAAATTATGTTCAAAAAGCTACTAGACCTGAGATATATGCCACTCCATATATAGGGCAAGAATCTAGACAAAAAAACGTATTAATATATTAAATAAAGAAGTAGTTACTTTAAAAGATAATAATGAAGAAAAATCAAGCAAAGATTAATAAGTTTAATAATGCTTTGAAACACATTCAAGAGAGTAATATTAGAGAGCTATTGAAGGCTGAAAAATTATTGGCAGCAAGTTGATATTAAATCTAAAACAATTGATTCGTTAAAAAATGAAATCGTTGAAGATGAAAAAAAGATGCAGGACTTCTTGAAATAACAGGAAGAATTGAATCTGCTAAAAAAACTTTAAATGACGTAAATGAAAAAAATTAAATGTTAATGATGAGAAGAAACGTTTTAATAGTAAATCTCAAGGTGAAATATCCACTAAATTATTAGATTCAAAGAATTTGGTAGAATTAGAAACACAAAAATTTAAATAATATGCTGAACCTTTTAGATAAAGATATTTATACAAAGAAAAAAAGATTGAGTATACAGTTAATAATTGGCTTAATGAGGAAAGAATCATTACTGATTTTGAAATAGCTCAAAAAGTTCAATAATGCCATTAATTATCAGTTATTACAGACAATGCAAAAGTATACGAATACATATAAGCCATCGCTAGTTGCATCTATAGAAACATATTAAAGATTATGTAAATGAATATTATGATTTGTCTAATCGAGGCGTTGTTCAATATGAAATTGAAGCAAAAGAAACTTATAAAAGTGCTGAAATTTCCTTTAGAGAGGATTTTATATCTAAACTAAAAAGAAAAGATTGAAAAAAATCTCAAAAATATGTTAGATAAGATTAATAAGAATTTAGCACTTCATCCATTTGGAAATGATGAGGAAAAAGTATCGATTCTACTATGAACCGACTAAGGATAGTGAATTCTATAATTATTATAGGATTATTATGTCTGGTAAATTAATGGATTCTAAGGATTTATTTACTGATATCTTAGATGCAAAGGATGCATCATTTATGAAAGATTTGTTTGATAAGATTTCAATGGAACGTAATGATGAGAAGGCAGCAGCTGAAGTTGATAAATACCTAGATTATCGTAATTATATGAATTATGATATTAAAATTACTAACAAATATGGTGATGAATCATTTTTCTCTAAAATCAACAAAGAGAAGAGTGGCGGTGAAACTCAAACTCCATTTTATATTGTTATGGCATCTTGCTTTGATGAACTTATGAATAAGGATACAAATAAGGTGGAAAGTACATGTCAGGTTGTATTCGATGAAGCCTTTAACAATATGGATGAAAGCCGAATTAAATCATTAATGGAATTTTATAAGAAACTAAATATTCAAATTATTATTATTGTTCCATCAAACAGAATAAGTGCTATTTCTCCATATATGGATACATTGATTGGAATTACAAAGGTTAATAATCATCCCTATGTTAATATTGTTTCTAAACAATAATGAGAAATTTTGAAATTGATTTATTAAATAAGCTTTTTGGACAAATATGAGAAGTCGAAATTGTCTAAATGTGGAACAGTGGTAAAAAGAACCATTACGCTTACTACAAGGGATGATGTTTTAAATAGCTATAATGGTTTTGATTCTTATAAGTATTCTGATGAAAAATGATGCTATTATTAAAAAAATTAGAAAAAAATTAGGATTCATTACTGCAGTTTTTTTGATAATGATTCATTTAAGTCTTTGTCATTAAATCTTACACAGATTGAGGATTTATATTCATATATTGGAAGAGATAAACCAACAGATGAATTAGATAAAATAAATAATATTTTAGAAAAAAATATCATTTCGATAATTTTATGGATTCGTTTATTGAATATGTAAAAGATTATATTAAAGAAAAAAATATGAATACCCTAAATCATACTTTAGTGATGCTAATCAGCTTGATTTGTTACTCTCAATATTTAGCTCATTATTTTTTTGCTTACAGAGGAAACAAAGAAAAGAGATTTTTTTCGGTAAGATATTTTTAATGATTCAAAAAAATATTTGAATCTGTACAAGGAAAGATTATAAAGATAATTAAAGATTTTTGATGGAAATGAGTATTCATCTGATGATGCAGTTTCTTGCTGAATATAATATCATTAAAAAAATTCTTCATATGCACTTATTAAGAATAATCTTATTGTTAAAATAAATGATTCCATCATTAATTTAAATGATTTAAAATTTGAATTATCATTATCTGATGATATGATTAAGCGTTTAGTTATTCTTGATTCAAATGTGACAAAAAAATAATTACTGTAGAGAATTTAACTACTTTTTTTATTCTTTAAATGATAAAGATGCAGTTCTAATTTATTTGGCTGGATTTCATAACCATACTAAGCAAAGCTTACTATTAAAAATATATAAACAATATCCAAATGCAAAATACTACCACTTTAGTGATATTGATTGTGGAGGATTTTTTTAATCTTTAACAATCTTGTTGAAAAAAACTAAGATTCCATTTATTCCATATACAATGAATAAGACCGAGTTAATCAAACATGAAGAAAACTACAAAAAAACTTACAGATAATGACAAGAAAAGATTGCTAAAGATGTTGGAGAATGCAAAATTTGAAATCTTTAAAGATACTATTACGTATATGCTTGAAAAATAATGTGAAATTAGAACAAGAAATTTTTTTGATGAATAGAAAAATGATGTGCTTAAAGCACGTCATTTTTTTAGTAATAAGTTTATTTTTACATTAATTAAGAGAATTAAAGTGCTCAAATTACGAAGATATAAAAAAACAAAAAAATAATACTATTTACAACTTTATCGTACTATATACAAAAACATATGATAATAAATATCGATAAGTTAATATATTTAACTTAAAGTGATAAAAAAAGCATAGATTAAGTAAAAATATAAGGAGATGAATAAAATGATTGTTGAAAGAAAAAAATAGAATTATTAAAAAAATTTATGATGATAATACATCTCATTTTTTTAGCTATTTATGGACCAAAAATGGTGTGGAAAAACATGGACTAGTAGGTTTCATTCCAAAAGTGAGTTCTTATTAGCTGATCCAAGAGGCAATTTCAATAATAAAAAAACAGCAAAACTTAATCCTGATTTAGCCTTACAAGGTGATTATCCACGTCTAATAGATGAATAGCAGGAAGTTCCTGCATTATGGGATGCTGTGAGAGGTAAAGTTGATTCATCTATATTGAAAGGCCAGTTTATGCTGACAGGTTCTACAACAATTAATTAAGAAAAATACATTCATTCTGGAACAGGAAGAATAGCAAGGTTAAAAAAATGAGGCCAATGTCATTATATGAAGCAGAACAATCTGATGGTAAAATCTCATTGGAGAATATTTGTCTTAATAAAGCAGAAGATTTATTTACAGGTGAAGTTGATTTAAACAAAAATAATAGATCTTATTTTTGATTGGTGGTTGGCCAGCTTTGGAAAAATCTTTCTCCAAAAACAGGGAATACTTGTTGCAAAGGAGTATATTAAATCAATTATTAATGAGGATATATATAAGGTAGATGACATAAAAAAAGAGATAAGCATAAAATCAAATTATTACTTAAATCATTAGCCCGAAATGAAGCAACGACAGTTACAAATAAAACATTGAAAAATGACATTAAGGAAATAGATTTTGATGATATTAACGTGGATACAATAAGTGATTATTTAAACTTGTTTAATAGACTTTTATATAGTGGAAAATATCCCACCATTTGCTTTTTAATATTAGATCAACATTAAGATTAAAACAAAGTCAAAAAGCATCATTTTGTAGATCCTTCATTGCCATGTGCGTTATTAAATTTAACCAAAGAAAAAAATGCTTGATGATCTTGAATTGTTAGGATTTCTTTTTTTGAATCACTTGTTGAAAGAGATTTATATAACTATTCTGAATGTTTTAATGCCAAATTATATCATTATCAAGATTATAAAAAAATAATGAAATAGATGCTGTTATTGAACTTGAAAATGGTGAATGGTGTGGATTTGAAATTAAACTTGGTGCAAATCAAATTGATGCTGCAGCTTCAAATTTAGTGAAAATCAATAACCAAATAATTAAAGGAACTAGAAAGCCAACCAAAGCCTTATGCTTTTTGGCTTATCTAATGCTCAATATAAAAAGACAAGATGGTGTATATGTTGTTCCTATAACATCTCTTAGACCATAATAAATGAATGAGGAATTATAAATGAAAAAAAGATTAGGATAATATTAGTAAATATACTTTTTAATTTTTTTGTTTTATTATCATGTAATAAAGCATCATTAAATAATTATGAACAAAGTGTTGCAGAAGAGGATACTATGTATATAGATAATCCTGATCAAGGATTCTATAGTCCTGTATATATACAGGTTAAAGATGATTTTAAGGATAAGGATTATGTTATAAATGATAAAACAAGGTTGTATCATTTAAGAATGGATTTAAGTGCTTTTTTTCGCAAAAAAATTTAATAATCAAGAGGATATGCTTCTAAGAGATAAGGATTTAAATAACATTGATGCAATGATGTCAAAAATATTTAAAAAAAGAAAAAAATGTTATTATTCGCTTTGCTTATGATCACAATTATGAAGGAAAAAAAGGATCAAGAGCCTAGTATTTCTATGATGGAGGCTCATATAAAACAGCTAGCACCAATTTTAAATAAATATGAGAATTGTATTACAGCGATTGAAGCAGGAATGATAGGACCATGGGGAGAAATGCATTCTAGTGCTTGTGCCAACAAAGAAACAATTAACAAAAATTATAGATGCATATTTAAAAAAATGTTGATAATATACCAATTCTTGTTAGAACTCCTAAGATGATTTATAACTATTTAGGAATAGCTCTTGATGATATTTCAAGCTATAAAATAAAAAGAAGATAATATTGCATATCGTTTAGGAATTTTTTTAATGATGGCTATTTAGGATCAAGTAGTGATCTTGGTACCTATACAAACCGTGAGTTAGAAACAAAATGGCTAGCTAATCAAACAAGTCATTTACCTTATGGTGGTGAGGTTGTTGTTCCTAATTCATCATTACATGATATTGATAAATGTGTTTTTAGAAATGAAGCTTATGAATCTTTCATATTTAAACCAGGCTTGGAATGATGAGGTAATTAAGAAATGGAAAAGCACAACCTATGACCAAAAATGTGGTGATGATATTAATTTTTATGGAATAAGTGCCTATGATTATATTAATGCTCATTTAGGATATCGTTTTGTTTTGAAGAAATCAACACTATCATATAATGCTACATCAGATATTAAAGTGAATTTAGAAATTGAAAAATAAAGGCTTTGGTAATTTGTTAAGAAATAAAAAAATTGAAGCTTATGTTCTTTATGATGATGAAAAATCTTGAAAAAAATATGAGATAAATCATAAGACAAAAAAAGTCTTGAAAAAAATTAGAATTTACAATTCCTAATATTGGTTCAAAAGGTAAAAATATATTTAAGCATTAAAAAAATGATGATGACACTTATTCTATTAGGCTAGCTAATAAAAGAAATATATAATGAAAATTTTAAAAAGCTAATTTAATCGGAGTACTTTTAAGCAAAAAGACTATTTTATTAGTCTTTTGCGAAATATGGTGATTTTCTTTGTCTGATTTATTGATAAATGATATAATGTAATTAGCTTAATTTTTATATTCGCTTGGAGGAGTTAAGATGATTAAAATTATTAAAAAAATATCGAAAAATTATTTAGATTATATAGCTACAATTAATAAGAGCAACAATTTTTTTGATCCAGTTTTAAGAAATAATGATGATTATATTAAAAATGGGTCGAAAGGATAAAAAAATATTGTACTTGGGTCATTTGATGAGAATGAAATGATAAGAGGAATTTTTTCCTTTTTTTGGTTATTGAAGATGATAAATATGCTGAGCTATTATTAGCTTCCTCTAAAAATATAGAAGCATATGAAGAATTATTTCCCTACATAGATGTAAATTATCATGATTATGATGTTTATTTTGTATATAATCCTTTAAATAATATTTTTAAATGACATGCTAGCAAAGAAGAATGCAAAGTTTTGGCCTATTCAAATGAAGATGATATGTGATAATTATAATATAGGGGAAAAGATTTTTGATGTAGTAGCTTTTAAATGATGAAATATTGAATCAATATTTTTGATATTCATAATAATGATATTTATTGGAATGCCAAAAGAGTTATTGCTGATAAGAGCTTTAAAAAGCTTTGTTGCAATTTCTAATGGTAAGGCTATTGGTTATATAGATATAAGAATGGAACATTTGGAAAATCATATTATGGATGTAATAGTTTTAGAGGAATATCGAAATAAAGGCTATGGCGCAAAGCTTATAAATAAGGCATTAAAAGATAGCTATCCTAAGAGTATGCTATTAGAGGTTGATAATGATAATTATCCAGCAAGACATTTATATGAGAAAAACAGGCTTTAGATATTTACCTCGCGAAAATATTATTACAGTATTATTAAGAAACAATAATTAATTATGGACCATTTTTTTAGTACGTCTTAAATGGTATTATTTATATGAGGTTGTGATTAAATGAAAATTATTTTGATTGATACAAATAAAGAAATGTGTGATGCTTGGGAAAAGTATTTTAAAGAATTTGCTGATGTTACAATTGTTAATGAAGATATTAGTGAATATGAGAATTTACATTCAATAGAGTGTATAACATCTCCAGCTAATTCTTATGGTTTAATGGATGGTGGCTATGACTTGGCATTAACAATGATTTATGGCAAATCTTTGCAAAATGCTGTACAAAAATTATATTGCTAAGCATTATTATGGTGAGCAAATGGTTGCAAGTTCATTTATTATAAATATACCATCTAGCAAGCAAAAGGCTAATTCATACACCAACAATGCGAATACCTTCGCCAATTGTTGATAGTGATATTGTTTATAATGCTATGCGCTCAACGCTGATTTGTGCTCTAGATAATAATGTGGAATCAATTATAATTCCGGCCTTTGGTGGTTCAACTGGGATGGTTTCGTTTGACATTGTTGCTAGATTAATGGTAAAGGCTTATAAACAAATCTTTTGTAATAATATTAAGATTAAAAGCTGGGATGATGTTAATAAATTAGAAGAAAAATTAGCTTGTTAGAGGTGAAAGAATGAAAAATATTACATATTGCTGACCTACATTTAGGTAAGAAAAATTGCAGGATATAGTTTGATAGATGATCAAAGATATTTTTTTAGATAAAACTATTCAATATATGAATGATAATGATATAAATCACTTAATAATTGCAGGTGATATTTATGATGTCGCTTCACCAAGTGGTGAGGCCATTGAGCTTTTTCTAATTTCTTGGTAGAATTAAAGAAAAAAATAAGATTAAAGCCTTCATAATATCAGGAAATCATGATTCAAGTGAAAGGGTTGGATATGGAAGCAGCTTATTTAAGAATAGTGATATTTATATTAATTCTAATATTAAAGAGGCCATTAATCCTATTTGCGTTGATGGAGTTAATTATTATTTGATTCCTTATGCTAGTGCTGCTGAAATTAATCAGGCGTTTGATCAAGATTTTAAAAACCTATGATGAGGCATTTAGATATTTGGTAAGTCTAATAAAGCTTGATGAAAATAAAATGAATATTGCGATAGCTCATCAATTGGTTTTAAATGGTGATGGTACTAATATTCTTGGAGGAAGTGAAGAGCCTATAATTGGTACTATTCAAAATTTAAGTGCTGATATTTTTAATAAATTTTCTTATGTGGCATTAGGTCATATTCATAAGTCCCAGCAAATTAATGAAAAAATTAGATATTGTGGTTCACCACTTGCATATCATGTTGATGAAAGTAAATATTCTAAGTCATATACAATAATTAATATTAATGATAATAAAGTTTCTATTAGTTTAGAGGATATAAAGCCTTTAAGAGATGTTGTAGAAATAAAAGATACTTTTTGATAATATTATTAATAATTATGAACAATATAAAAAAATTATTATGTCTACGCAACTACTATAGGCAATGAAGAAGAAAATGCAATGGCTAAGCTTAAAAATAAATATCCTTACGCTATGAGTCTACGCTATTTAAAAAAGGAAAATGATTTTGATATTTCTAAGAAAAATTTCTGATATTGAATCTGTAAGTAATGAGGATTTATTTGCTAAGCTTTACTTAGAGCAAAAAGGGTAAAGAACTTAGTGATTTTCAACTTAAGCTTATAAAAAAAGATTTTCGGGGAGTGTGAAAAAAATGAAGCTAATTAAATTAACAATTGCTAATATTGGACCATATAAGGGTGAGCATATCATTGATTTTAATATGCTTAATAATTCTTTGTTTTTTTAATAACTGGTCCTACTGGTAGTGGTAAATCTTATATATTTGATGCGATTTGTTATGCTATTTATGGTAGAACTAGTGGTGATAATAGAGAAACTAATGATTTAAAAAGTAAATATGCCTCTATTAATGATTTAGCTTATGTTATTTTAGAATTTGAATACCATAATAAAAAATATATAATAAGGAGAGAGCCTAAGCAGCTTAAGCAAAAATCAAAAAAAGACTGATGGCGAATATAAAAATTAAAGAGGTTAATGCTCAAACTATTCTTACAATGCCTAATGGTGATGTAATAGTTAAAAAAATGTTGATAAGAAAAATGGAAGAAATTATTGGCTTAAGTTATGATCAATTCAAAATGACAATGATGATAGCTCAGGGCGATTTTTTTATTCACTTATTAATGCTGACACTAAGGAAAGAGAAGAAATATTTAGAAAAAAATTTTTGAATACAGAAAAGCTTAATGAATTCAGTGATAGGCTTGCATCAGCCTTTAAAGCGCAAAATGATGAAATCAATAAAGTTGAAGGAAGTATTAGTACTGCTAGAGCAAGCTTTAATTTTGGTGATGAGCTTGATGATAAAAATTAAAAAAATGATGTTGAAATATTAAGCTCAATTATTCCTTTAATTGCAAGTAGGCTAGAGGCTGATAAAAAAATAAATTAAATCAATTAAATGATATTGCTGAGAATAATAATAAATTATTGATGAAAGAAAAAAATTGAATTTAAACAACGCTAGGATAAATAATGACAATATAAGTTCATATAAGGAAGCTTTAAAGGGATATGAGGAATTATTAGCTCAAAAAGATAATTTTAATGAGCTTGATACTAAAAATTAATAAGGCTAAAGAGGCTAGTAAAAATTATTGATGCTAATAAAAAAATGCAATGATTTAAAAATTGAAGGCACAAAAAAATATTTAAGATTAGGGGAAATACTTTCTGAAGATAAAATTAATTTTGCTAAAAATTATTGCTCAAAAAAACAAAATGATTGCTCTAAAAATTTCTGATATTAATGCTTTAAACAAAAAAATAAGTGAAGAAATTACAAATTTAAAAAAAGATATAAATGAGCTAGATCACTTTAATGAAAAATGTTACAAAAATATAAGGACTTAATTAAAGTTAAGAATGGATTGAACGCTGATATTGAAAAATTAAATGAACAATATTCTAAGAATAAAGAAGCTATTGAAGAGATTAATAAGCAGCTTGTGGTTTCATATGATGAAGATATTAATAGCTGTAATTTGGAAATTCAAAAGAATTAAAAAAATGAAAAAGAATAATATTTTAAAAATATCAAGATTCAGTTAGTAGCTATATAAATAAAAAAATAAGGACTATATAACATATATTAATAATGCTGAAGAATTAGGGAAAAAAGCAAATAAGGCGAGAAATTATTGCCTAGAGTATGAAACAAAGTATCATAAGTCTATTGCGGGAATTTTGGCTAAGGACCTTTTAGATAATACACCTTGTCCTGTTTGTGGTAGTATTCATCACCCTAATAAAGCAGTTTTAGTCGAAGAAATTTCTAAGGCTAGGCTTGATGAATTAAAAAAATGAAGAAAAAAATAGCTACTGATAAATATAATAAAGCGGATTTAAAGCTTCAACAAACTAATACCGAAATTACTAGTTTAAAGACTTCCTTAGATAAAAATATTAAGTAATTATAATACGGATAATATAGCTAGCTTATATCAAGATTTAATTAAGAAATTTGCTGATTTATTAGTTCCACTAGAGAAAAAAATTAAATAGTTTAAATGAATGTAAGAGTGAGCAATTAAGACAAAAAAGTAAAAAGCTAATGAATTAGCTTTTTGAAAAATGAAAAAAATTCTTGAAAAAAATAAACGCTAAGCAAAAAGGCTTTAGTAAAAAAATGAAGGTGATGCGTCAAGACTTGATGGTGAAATTAAAGCAAACAAGCATTTGACTGGTAAGGATAAAAATTTACTTTTAAAAAGAGAATATGATCTTCAAAAAGAGTATGAATCAAATAATGAAAATATTGAAAAGCTTAATAAGGAATTGAGTGAAGCTATAGCTAAGGTTAGTGAAAATGAAGCATCAATTAAAAGGTAATTCTAAGCTAATCAATGAAAAATGAAATAGAAACTAAGGGATGCTAATAAAAAAATTAAATGATTTATTTGATTTATCTAGTATTAAGGATTATGAAGAAGCAGCAAGATTTTACTTAGATGATGGAAAATTAGAGGAATTAGAATCAAAGGCTTCAAAAATATAAAAATTGATATTTCTGTTAAAGAAAGCTTGCTAAATAAATATAAAAAAATAAAGGCTATGATAGGCTACAAATGCAAAAATTTAGATGAAATGTTGGATAAGGTAAATATTTTAAATACGGTGTTTAATAATTCTAACAAAGCATATCAAGATTTTAATTCAAAGTATGCATTAAATGATAATGCTTATAAAACCTTAATAAAGCTTCAGGATGAAAAATAAGCAAAAAAATTAATCGAATATAATGAGGTTAAGGATTTATATGAGGTTGCATCAGGAAAGATTAATGGTAGGAAAAATTAGCTTTGAGGTTTATTATCAGCTTCAAATATTTGATGAAATATTGAAGGTTGCAAACTTTAAGTTTAACAAAATGAGTAATGGTAGATATGAGCTTCTTCCTGGTAAGCCTAAGGGTGGAAATGGACAAATTGGCTTAGAAATAGACGTTCTTGATTTATATAATGGGCAAAGGAGACCTGTATCAGGATTATCTGGTGGTGAATCATTTCAAGCATCTATGGCATTGGCCTTGGCTTTTTCCGAAATAATTGAGGTTAAGGCTGGTGGAGTTGAGCTTAATAGTATGTTTATTGATGAAGGCTTTGGTACCTTGGATAGTGAAATGCTTGATAATACTAAAAAGACACTTTTAGATGTTGGTATGCAAACTAATCGAAGAATTGGCATTATTTCCCATATTGCTGAGCTTGAAAGAAGTATTTCATCTAAAAATTGTTGTTTCAAAAGAGTGATAAGGGCTCAAGCTTTAAAAATAATTAATGAATGATATGAATTTTATTAGCAATAAAAAGAAGCAAAGAGAAGAAAAAAATAACATATTATTTGTAAATAATAAAGATATAACTTGAATTTTTTTGGTAAAAAGATAAAATTATATTGTTACAATAATATTAATTACGAAGGAGACTTTTCTATGGCAATTGAAGCTGGAGATTTTAGAAATGGATTAACATTAGCAATTGATGGAAAAATATATGTTGTTTTGGAATTTATGCATGTTAAGCCAGGAAAGGGTGCTGCAATTCTTAAAACTAAATTAAAGGATTTAAGAACAGGTACAGTACTTGAAAGAAACTTTAACACTAATACTAAATTTGAGCAAGCAATGATTGAAACTAAGCCTGTTCAATATTCTTATGCATCAGGTGATACATATTATTTTTATGGATATGACTACATTTGAACAATATGAATTATCTGCTGATGCTTTAGGAGATAATAAATTTTATATTCTTGAGGGAATGGATTTAAGCCTACGTTTTTTTGAAAATGAAATTTTAGGTGTTATTCTACCTGATAAGGTTAATTTAACAGTTACAGAGACTCCACCTGCAGCAGCTGGTGCAGCATCAACATCTACTAAGGATGCAACTTTGGAAACTGGACTTAAGATTAGAGTTCCACAATTCATCAAGGAAGGAGATAAGGTTATTATCTCTACAATTGATGGAAGCTATTGTGGAAGAGCTTAATTTTTAATGAATAAGGTTGTTTTAGTTACTGGCAGCGCTAAGGGAATTGGCGCTGCCATTATTAAAGAATTAGCCTCATGTGGATATGATTGTGTTATAAATTACCATACGTCTGAGAGTGAAGCTTATGCTTTAAACGAAGAAATAAAAAAATATAATATTCGTTCACTTGTAATTAAATGTGATGTAAGTAATGAGGAAGAAGTAGATAATATGTTTAATATTATTGAAACTAATCTAGGTGGAGTTGATATCTTAATTAATAATGCAGCTGTTGATATTCCTAACATTTTCAGTCATAAGAGAGTAGAAGATTTTAAATTGACATTAGATGTTAATTTGATTGGTGCTTTTTTAACTGCTAAAAGAGCTGAACGTCACATTTTAGATCAAAAAAATGGGGTAGAATTATTAATATATCTTCAACGAATGGTATGAATACTTATTATCCAATGGGTATTGAATATGATGCATCTAAAGCAGCATTAAATTCACTTACTCATAATTTAGCAATTGAATTTGCACCATATGCTACTGTAAATGCAATTGCGCCTGGATTGATTAATACGGAAAATGAGATTAAGGATTATGATGAAGAATTTATGCAAATGGAACTAGATAAAATTCTAGTTAGAAGAATTGGTGAAGCAAGTGAGGTTGCAAAGCTTGTTAAATTTTTAATAAGTGACGATGCTTCATATATTAATAATACAATTATTCGTATTGATGGTGGACAATATAATAGTATATAAAAAAATACTCGGTTATTAAAACTGAGTATTTTTTTCTTTAGTCATTTATTTATCGCAAACACAAAGCTCACAGCCACATTCATGAGCTAGCTTTGTAGCACATTTTACACATTCCTCTTTAGTTTTATAGTGCTCATCTTTTACTTTACCATATTGGTCCATTATTTCCCATGTTGAAGGATTTTCCTTACATGGTCTTGCAGTAATTTTGTTTGTCATAATTAAAACTCCTTTTTTTAAAAATTTTACTACAAAAATTATTATGAGCTTATTAGACATTTTTTTATGCAAATTTTTTTATTTATTAATTTCTTTTTAATACTGATGATAATGCCTGCATAATACTTAATTTTCCATATTCATAGGTAAGACCACCTTGCATATATAATGTATATGGCTCAACACATGGTGCATCAGCACTAAGCTCAATAGTACTACCTTCTGTAAAGCAGCCTGCAGCCATAATTACATCACATGGATAGCCAGGCATTGGAGCTGGCATAATGTAGACTCCAGAATCAACAGGCGAAGAGGCTTGAATGCTTCTTGCAAAGGCAACAAGATTCTTTTTAGTTTTTAATTCGATTATTTGGATTATATCTGTTCTTTTTTTCATCAAATTTAGGAGATATTTCATTAAAGCCCATTTTTTGTAGCATATAGGCGGCAAATATTTGAGTTTTTTTAAAGCACTTTTAACAGCATTTGGTGCCATAAATACGCCTTTGAAGAAATTGCTGTTTTGATTAAAGTTTGCCCCTAATTCTTTACCAACACCAGGAGAGGTTAGACGATCAGCAATCATTTCAATATATTTTTGTATCACCAGCAATATAGCCGCCAGATGTGGCAATTCCACCACCTAGGTTTTTTTCATAAGTGAACCTACAACAACGTTTGCTCCAACATGTCCTGGTTCCCTTTTTTTCAACTAATTCACCATAGCAGTTATCAACCATTATGATTACATCTTTATTAACACTTCTAATTACCTTGATACATTCTTCAATTTGATCTATAGTTAAGGATTTACGTGAAGAGTAGCCACGTGAGCGTTGAATTTCAACTAGCTTAACATCATTTTTAGCTAAACGAGATTTAATTGTTTCTAAATCAAATTTATTATCAATTAAATCAATCTGCTCATATTTTTACACCATTAGCTTTTTAATGATTGGGTCGAATCACCTACAATTCCTACCATCTTTAATAAAGAATCATAAGGCTTTCCGCTTAGTGATATCATAGTATCGCCATGCTTTAAAAGAGCACTAAAGGCAAGGTATAAGGCATTAGTTCCACTCATGATTTGAACTCTAACTAAAGCATCCTCACAGCCTAGAATGCTTGCAAATATTTTTTTCAAGCTTTTCACGTCCTGAATCGAATATACCATAGCCGTTACGGTCTGTAAAATCAGCATATTCAACTCTATTTTCAATAAAAAGCACTTAAAATACGATTTGAATTATAAAAAGCAATTTTCATCTATTTCTTGATAAATATCCTTTAAATCAATTTCTGCTTGTTTACTTAATTCAATAACTTTTTCATCTATATTATCTAATATCATTTAAAAATCACCATGTTCTATTTTATCATAAAAGAAGAATAATTAAAATGCAAAAAAAGAAAAAAAGTTTGGGTAAATTGTATTTTTTTCTTGTAAGTTTAATGAAAAATGCGATATTATAAAAAAAGAGTAATGCTTTTAGGAGGAAAAATGATTATGAGTAAGTGGATTTTTTTAATTATTTCAACGCTCGCTTGGGGAGTAGCTGAAATATTTTTATAAGAAAGGAAATTTAGAAAAAGAAAAAAATATTCACATTTAAAAAAACTTCAATTTTTGTTGGCTTTTTTTCTTTGGTATATATGCACTTGTAATAACAATTATTGAAACATCACAAGATATAAATTTCTTAAAGTTTATACCTATTAATATGTTAATATATTTACCAGTCGCTTTATGCTATTTAGTTTCAATGACCTGTTCATATTTTGGTGTTAGATTTATTGAGGAATCAATATCAGATCCTATTGAAAATACATCAGGTGCTATAGTTCCGGTTTTATGTGCTATATTTTTAAAGGAAACTATTGATAGTCCTGTCGCTATAGTAGCTATTGTTATTATTGCAATTGGTTTAATTTGTGTTGGCTTTTTTTGATAAAGAAGGACGCAGTAAAAAGAAATGGTAAATATGGTAAGAAACTTGCTGTTTGGGCTTTTACAATGCCATTTTTGTTATATGTTATTAGATGCAACAGGAACATTTTTTTGGATGTTTTTCTATGTTGATAGTGTTAGTGATAGTATCTTAAAAGGTTTTTGGTGAAAATCCTGTTTTAAGTGAAGATATGCTTGAGCATATGGCTAATTGTTGTTATCAATATATTTTCTTTATCGTAGCAATTGGCTTATATATTTTTATTAGATGCAAAGGTGAAAAGCTTTTCTCTATTGGAAATACTTCAAGTGATGAATCTGCAGTAGTTGTTACTAATTTAAAATGGTATCAAAAAGGTTTTAGTACAACGTGATAAATTACTTGCTGCTTTTTGAAACGGCAGGTCAAGCTACTTATCTTTTTGCTTTAAGTGAGGGTAAAGGTATAGCAGCTGTAATATTAGGTGCAGGAACTGTTATTTGCTCATTAATATTATCAAGAATTTTCTTGAAAGAAAAAAATTATCAAAAAAATCCAATATTTGTTTATTTTTTTATAATTCTTGGAGGAATTATCTTACTTTCACTTTTTTTGAGTAGCAATCGTAATGATTGCTATTTTTTTTATTCCACTTAATGACAAATTTCAACAATCATGATAAAAATAGTGATAGATTATTTCTTTATGAAATGAGAGTGATTTTATGGAACAAGAATTCTTAAACTTGATTGAAGAATATAAGAAAGATAAAAAAATGTGATTGAAAAAAATCCGTATTTATGTTTTAAATCATCTTTATTCAATTGAGAATATTACTGATTACTTAGATTTATTTTTGAAAACTGCAGAGTCAATTTCTGATGATGTTGGTTGTGGTTTAGCTAATGGTATGTATTTTTGGGCTTATCATGGTGTTGATTTAAAGTTAGCCCATAAATATAATCATAAAAGCTTTAGAAATATATCATAAAAATTCCTAATTATGAAAAAGCAAATTGGTTATTTAAGTATCTTAAATAATGAGTTTATTATTGATAATTATACAGGTAAGCTTTATGATAGTTATATGATTATGAGTGAAGCTATGCAACTTACTAAAAAAATAAAGAAAAATATTAATTATTATTTTGTTTATTCGATAAATTGTATTTATTTATTATTAGATTTAGGTTTAACTGATAAAAGCTTATGAAATTATAAATAAATTAAATAATGATAATATTTATTTATCTAATAGTGATAAAGCTATTTTATTAAGTCTTTTAGCTAAAAGTAAATTGGCAATTAAATAAAAAAATAATGATTGCTTAAATATAATATTAAAAACTAGATGAATTTAATGAAGTAAATAAGGTGTTTGATGATTACTTAATTATTAGTTATTTACTTGTGGCTTATATTAAACTTAATGATTTAAAAAAAGCAAACAAATATGCAGATTTATTATTAAAGAAAATTAATAGTGATATAACAGATTCTACGGATTTAGTTGATGCATATTTTGCTTTGGCGAGATATTATAATTATATTTCTGATTTTGACAATGCTTATAATTATTATTTAAAGATTTTTTTAATAACTACAATAATTTACTTGGATCAAAAACTTATAGCTTTAGACGAAATGATTCCTATCTTTAAAAAAATATAATGCCTCTAAATATAATGAGGCAATTAATGCTAAATGTGATTTATTGATGGAAATAAATAAAACGTTAAAAGCTTATTGCAGGTGAAAATAAGCAAGTTTATGATGATTTTTTTCAGAATTTAGGTATAAATATCTTTTTGATAAAATGAAGAAATTAACTAATTTTATTCAAGAAATAAATAAAACATCAGGTTTTGATGAAATTAAAAAAATACTTATTGCTGATTTAAAGGAAATTTTAGAAGCTAAATTTGTTGATTTAATTTTAGCTTCAGATGATTATAATTATAAAGGAATTATTCTTGAAAAAAACTCTGATTTAGTAGTTTATAATAAAGAAAAAGTTTGAGGATGATTTTTAGTGATTGTGATGAGGTTGTAGCATTTAGGATGAATGGAATTAATCTGCATTATAATTTTTATGTTATTTTTGGCTTTGGAGTGCTTGGAAATGTTGAGAAGAAGGAAATACGTTATATGATTTCCTTAATAAAAGAAGTAATATCTCCAATATTCTTACATATGGAAAAAAATATAATGAGGCTATGATTAATTATAATCATGATGAATTAACAAAAAAATTTATAATAGATATGGCTTAAATTATATAATTGATGAGCAATTTAAAAAAATGTAATAAACTATATTTATTAATGATGGATATCGATGATTTTAAACATATTAATGACACATATGGTCATGAATGTGGTGATTTAGTATTAGTTAAAACTGCAGCAGTATTAAATCAATTTTTTTGGGCGATAGAAATGTTGCAAGAATTGGTGGAGAAGAATTTGTTGGATTTATTAGTGATACAAATATAAGGGGAAAGCTTGATGAATTATTAAGTGAAATAAGAAGTATGAAAAATTATATTTAATGATATTTTAATTCATATTACCATATCAATTGGTGTATCAGTAATGAATAAAAAAGATGATTTAAAAAAATCAAAAATTGAAGCAGATAAAAAACTATATCTTGCGAAAAACAATGGAAAGAATCAATATATTATGTAATTATAAAAAAACCAAGCTTTGTTTTGAGCTTGGTTTGTTTTTTTAATTATTTTTTTAAATAGGAAAAAGTATTCATCAAAAAGTTATTGCAAAAAAATAATATGGTTGTTTTTTTGTAATGGTTTCTTTAAAAACCAAGATGTTTAAATAAATTGATGCTTCTAACATTATCGATGTGAACTTTAGATAGAAGCTTATTTATACGCCATTTAAAAAAATACTTCGTTTAAAAATAGATAAAATAGCGTGGTGGGCAATTTTTCTTACCCCAATTATTAGGACATCCTATTGCAATAATAATTTCATATTCTTTAATGCCTTTTTTTGCAAGAGTAATGAATCCTACACATTTTTCATCATGTGTGTCAATTAAAAAAAAGCGAGCATCTCTATTTAAATAATATGTTAAAAGATCGGCTCTACTAGAACAAATAATATCTTCTAGTGATTGGGCACTATTAGGATCCTCATTCAAATATTTTGTGACATCTTTGTTTTTTAGCCACATTATAATGTTTTTGGCGTCAGATAGTTTGACGTCTAGCCATAAATTAATCTTCATGGCTTCCTCCTTAAATAATAATTAGTAAAGCCTGTTAGATAAATCTACTGGTTCTTTGAACATCCATTATAGCACATTTTTTAAAAAAGAAAGATTAAAAGTAGAATATGTCTCAATTTGTCGATTATAAAATTGCAATTGAAAGAAATGCAATATGTGATAATATATATACATAACAGATGGCTATAATTTAGTGGTTGAATGATATGTGATTAGGATGAAAAATTTGTCATTTGATTTAAGGAGAGACTTATTGCGATCTTATTATGATAAAAAAATAATTTAGCAAAAAGAAACAAAAAACCAAAAATTTGTTTCTTTTTATTATGTCGATAATTGACTTATTAGTTCGTTTATAATAAAATTTGTGCTATGACCTTGGAGGATTTAAAGATGATAAAAAACAAATGTGTATCTTTGATATACAAAAACAATATTGATTACAATTTCTTTTATGGCTATTTATACAATGATTATTAATATTAATCCATCAACCTTTGCTTATTTTACAAATTTAAGTAATATTCTTGTTTTTTTGTAATAATGCTTATAGTTTGGATTAATACGATTAAGGATGTATGCTGTCATAAAAAAATATAATGAGGCAAATAAGCATCTAGTAAGAATTAAGGGAGTTGCAACCTTGTGCATAATGGTTACAGGACTTGTTTATGCATTCTTATTAGCTGATTATTCTAAAAAGAGTAATTATACAGTTCAAAAATCTATCAGTTCATTATATAATTCCTTTTAATGACAATTCTTGATTATTTTTTTATTTGATGAAAAGGGATTGATTAAATGGTATCATCCAATTATTTGGGTATTTTCAGCATTGCTATATTTACCATTTATATTTATTAGAGCTTTAATTTTAGCTCCTAATACAACACAGGTAAAAATATCCATATTTTTATTGATGTTGACAAACTTGGTGTTGGTGGTGTTGCAATATGGTGTATAATATTGGTTGTGGTATTTTCTATTATTGCCTATTTAATTTATTTATATGATAGGTTAAGTTATAAGAAATTGACAAAGTAAGTAATTGCTAAAACAGCTTTTACTTACTTTTTTCTTATTAAAAAAATATAAAAGAGGGCGTTTTTTCTTTGGATTTTCAAAAAAAGTCCACAGAAAACACTTTTATATGTCGAAATAGATAGAAATATGAAATGTTTGTTTGTATAATATGTCGAATTATGGTATAATTTACATATAGGAATCAGTTATAACTAAATAGAATTAATAAGGAGGAATAAATAGATTATTCCCATTTAATTATGTTATAAATTTATACTTTTAATAAAGTGAGGTATCAAGATGAAAAAGATAAGTAATATTTTTTTAAAAAAATGTATTATTCGTATCAATGTTTGTTTTTTTATTTTCTTTTGGTTTTTAGGTAGTAGCCTACCTAATAAAGCATTAAAAAGAAGAATCAAGCGAAGAAATAGATGATTGTGGTCATGATCATATTCATGAGGAAAAAGCTTGCAAATATTGAAACTGATGAAATATTAGATGATGTTAAAAATGGAACAACTGCTAGAATTAAAGATATTTACGGAACCATTTGGGATATTACTAATTGGGAAAATGATAGTGAAGCTAGTATGACTTATATTAGTGGTACTAATGTATATATTACATTTGGATCAACCTATTCTGGCTTAAATTTAAATACAAATCGTGAATTTTCATTTGTTCTTGCGTGGGGCAGTGGTTCATATGTTTATTTTAATAATAAGGGTCCGAAATCTATTACAGTAAATACGGATTGCAGCCATGAATATATTTTTAGGATATAGTGGAAATATAAATGATGGTGATAAAAAAATTGGTGTGCAAATGAGAAACATACATATAATGTAAAAATTGAAAAACGACAGCTGCTACATGTACTGAATCTGGTTACATAACATATAAATGTAAGTATTGTAATTCTACTAAAGAAACTACAAATGCTAATCCTCTTGGCCATAATTTTACAAAAACACAGGGAACATTTAGTGGCTTTTCTTATTCTACATGTTCAAGAAATGATGGATGGAAAACAAATTCTAGTGGCTATATGGTGCCAGCAAGCTATGCTGATTACATATCCGATGAGATTAGATTTTCAATAACTGTAAAATCAAATAATGGCTCTATTAGAGTTAATTATTCAGTTCTTTCTGAAGAAGATTGTGATTATTTGTACTTGGAATTATATAAAGGTGGAACAATTGTCTCTGGAGGAGAATATGAGGCCTCAGGTGATTCACAAAAAGCAATACCATGACTTTACTAAGTTAACTTCAGGTACTTATGAATTACGTGCACTTTATTCAAAGGATATTTCTAATAGTGAAAATGGAGAATATTGCCAAATTGAATCTATTAAACTTACAGATGCTGTGGCTGGAACACTTAATTTATCAGTATATAGTGCAAATCTTGCATGGGGAAAATCAAACTATACTTTTTCTATTAGTTCATCTACATCGACATCTTTTTCAGTTACTACATCAAATTCTAATGTTACAGCTTCATATAATTCATCAACTAAGGTCATTACAGTTAGTAATTTAAATAAGTTGAATGTAGGAAATACAGTCACGATTACTGTTACCGGAGCTGCAACTTCATCCTATCTTGCCGTTACGAAAACTATGACTATAAAAATAGTAACTGCAACACCAACAGTCACAACAAATCCAACGGTTTCAGCAATGACTTATGGAAATACTTTGAGTGCGTATACTTTAAGTGGTGGAGCAGCAAATGTTGCTGGTACATTTAAATGGACAAATGGCTCAACAAAGCCGACAGTTGCAACGAAAGCGGCTAGTGTAACATTTACACCAACTGATACTCTTCACTATAGATATATAACATTTAATATTAATATTAGTGTATCAAAAATTAAAGTTAACTATTCCTACTACATCAAATTGCGTTTATAATGATTTTTACGCAAGATCAAAGTGTATTACTTAAGAATTATAATTCTACATATGAAACTTTAGGTGGTACAACAAGTGCGATGGATGCTGGTACTTATACAATAACATTTACATTGAAGGATACAGCAAATACTTGTTGGAGTGATAATACAACAGCAGCAAAGAATGTAACTTGGACAATTGCTAAGGCAACTCCTACAATTAGTAAAAAAATCCAACTGTTTCTACAATGACTTATGGAAATGCCTTGAGTGCATATACTTTAAGTGGTGGAGCAGCAAGTGTTGCTGGTACATTTAAATGGACAAACGGTTCAACAAAACCAACAGTTACAACAACAACAGCTAGTGTAACATTTACACCAACTGATACTAAAAATTATAATACTAAAGTATTTAATATAACTATTAGCGTAGCTAAATTAAAAGCTAACTATTCCATCTACTAGTGGTAGTCATACTTATAATACAAAGGCACAAACTGTAACAATAAGTAATAATAATACAACATATATTACCTTAGGTGGTACAACAAGTGCAACTAATGCTGGTACTTATTCAATTACATTTACATTAAAGGATACAGCAAATACTTGCTGGAGTGATAATACAACAGCAGTAAAGAATGCAAAATGGACCATTGCTAAGGCAACACCTACAATTACTACAAAACCAACAGTAGGTGGAATGACTTATTCACATAAATTGAGTGAATATACATTAAGTGGTGGCGTAGCAAGTGTTGCAGGTACATTTAAATGGACAAACGGTTCGATAGAACCAGAGGTTGCTGATAAAACTGCAAGTGTAACATTCACACCTAGCAATACAAATTATAATTCAGTAACTTTTGCTATTACAATTTCTGTTGCAAGATTAGTAATTCAAGTTCCAACTATAAAGGGAACATACACATTTAATGATGAACCTCAATCTGTCCAATATGATTATGGAATGTATACGGCTATAAGTGGAGAAAGTGCGGATAATGCTGGAACCTATTACATTGAGTTCAAACTTGATGATCCAAATAACACAATATGGTCAACAAATACTATTGCTAATCAAAAGGTTATGTGGGTAGTTCAAAAAAAGCAACACCACGTATTTCTAATACACCAGCTGTTGATACAATTACTTATTCACATTCGTTAAATGAATATACTCTTAAAAAAATGGTTCGGCTATTTTGGGTAGCAATGAAGATTATGTGGTTACAGGTACTTTTAGTTGGACGTATGGCAATGCTAAGCCAAGTGTTTCAACTAAAACAGCAAGTGTAACATTTACACCAAATGCAAATTTTATCAATAATTTTAAAGTTGTTACATTTGATCTTGATATTTCAGTTACTAAATTAAAATTAACAGCGCCAACAGTAAGTGGTAGTTATACTTATAATGGAAAGTCTCAAACTGTTTCATTAAATAATTATAATGCAACATATATGACTCAAAGTGGTACAACTAGTGCAACTAATGCTGGTACTTATTCATTTAGTGTTTCTTTAAGTGATACAGCAAATACATGCTGGAGTGATAATACAGTAACAGCTAAAGGCCTAAGTTGGTCAATTGCTAAGGCAAATCCTACAATTAGTAAAAATCCAACAGCAAGTGGAATTACTTATTCACAGAAGTTGAGTGCTTCTAAATTAAGTGGTGGAGCTGCGTCTACATCGGGTTCATTTGCTTTTAAGAATGGATCATTAGTACCAACTGTTTCTACAACTACAGCAGTTGTTGTATTTACACCAACTGATACAGCCAATTATAATACTAAAGAAGTAACAATAACTATTAGTGTTTCAAAGCTATTATTGACAAAACCAACAATTACTACAACATATCATTATAATGGTGCAGAACAAACTTGTATACCTAATAATTACAATTCTACATATATGAGTATAACTGGTAATGTAAGAAGAAATGGTGGAAGCCAAAATATTACAATAAAGCTATTAGATACAGCAAATACAGGCTGGGCAACTGATGGAAGCGTTGATGATGTTGTATTAGTATTTACAATAAATAAGGTAAATCCAACAATTACAACAATGCCAAAAGTAGGAGATATAACATATTCACATACTTTAAGTGAATATGAACTTACTGGTGGAGCTACAAATACAGCTGGTACTTTCAAATGGAAGGATGGTAGCTATAAACCAACAGTTTCAGAACAAACTGCAACTGTAGTATACGTACCACAATTTCCAGAAAACTATAATGAATATGAATTTGAATTAGAGATAAAGGTAGTTAAATTAAAGTTGGAATTACCAACTCAAGCAAAAAGATTTCATCTATGATGGAACAGAAAAAGCAAGTATATATGAATCATGTTAATTTAACATATATGAAGGTAGTAAATCCAACATGGAAGGCAACAAATGTAGGAGAATATACAGTAACATATCAATTATTAGATACAAATAATACCTGCTGGATAAATGATACTATAGCTGATAGAGTAGTAACTTGGAGAATAAGACAAGCAACACCAAGTATTACTACAAAGCCAAAAACAGAAACAATGACCTATTCAAATAATTTAGGTAAATATTTATTGAATGGTGGAGGAGGAAGCGTTGAAGGAACATTTGTTTGGGAAAAATGCAAATTTATTACCAAAGGTAGCAGATAAGACTGCTAATGTAGTATTTAAACCAAAGAATGCAAATTATAGTAATGTCACATTTGAAATAGATATAACTGTAGTAGCATTAAAGCTAAGCGTTCCAACTATATCAGGAAGCTATGTATATAATAAGAATGTGCAAAGCGTTGTATTAAATAATTTGATTGAAAAATATATGAGTCAAAGTGGTAATGCAAGTGGTACAAATGCTGGAAGTTATACATTAAAATTTACATTGCTAGATACTGATAATACTTGTTGGAATGATAAAACAATTACTCCAAAGGAAGTAATATGGACAATTGAAAAAGGCAAACTTTACATCAGAAGTAAAGAATAGTTGATATACATATTCTGGAGTATTATCAACACCAAGTATAACCAATAATCCAGGAAATAGTGGAGTAACATATTATTATTCAAATAGTATTGATGGAAAATATACTGAATATAAGGGCTTAAATAATAAGAGCTTAAATGCTGGTGTATATTATATGTATGCCGTAATAGCAGAAAGCAATAATTATAAGAGCTATACAACATCTAAGATAACATTTAGTGTATTAAGAGCTACAATAACCCCAAGCATAAATATGGAAGGCTATGTATATGCAGGAGAGGTATCAACACCAAGCGTATCAGGAATGATAGAGCAAGGAGCAATTAGCTACTATTATAAGAAGAGCTTGGATGGTGAAGGTACAGAGTTTGTAGGAATAATAGGAACAAGCCTAGATGCAGGAGAGTATTATATTTATGCTGTAATAAGTCAAACAGCAAATTATAATGGTGCTGTAACAGAGGCAAAGAAGTTTGTTGTTGAAAAAGCCCAAGGTTCAATTGCAATAGATAAGACAAGTGGCAGTATAAAGTGTCCAAATGTAGATAAAGTAACCATCACGAATAAAGTAGGAGATGGAGAAATAGCTATAGAAAGTAATAAAGGAATAGTAGAAATAAGCTATAGTGATCCAGTAGTAAGCCTAAAGGCCTTAGGAATAGGAGAGGTAGTAGTAACAATAACCTTAAAAGAGGGAACAAATTATAAAGGAAGTTATGTTAATTATACCTTAAATATAGAAAAGGGAACATTAGTACTAGGAAGCGATTATAACGTTACAGGCTATAATGCCCAATATGATGGTAAAGCCCATCATATCGAAGTAGTATGTAATATAGCGGGAGCAACTATAAGCTATAGTGATAAAGAAAACGGCAGCTATTCAAATAATGTTACAGATTATCAATATACAGGCTTTACAGAAGGAGAAAAGACAGTATATTATAAAAATAAGTGTAGCAAATTATGAAGAAGCAGTAGGAAGTAGTAGTATTAATATCTTAAGAAGAAAGCTAGTAGCAAATGTAGTATTAGGCAGTTATAAGATAGAATATACAGGAGCTGCAAGTGCATATAAGGGAAGCATAGATATTAGCTACGATAGACTAATAAGTGGCGATACAATAACAGTAGGAAATGCTGATTGTAAATATACATATAATGGAAATGAAGAATTACCAGTAAATGCTGGATTATATGTAGTAGAATTAAGTGGATTATATTTAAGCAATAATAATTATGAAATAAGCGTTAAGTATAATAATGGCGAAATGGAAATAGCTAAGGCCAAGGTAGTAATACCAAGTGCTAATAATCAAACAATAGTATATGATAACCAAGAGCATAAATATATACCAACCAATTATGATGAAAAGACAATGGTAATAAGTGGAAATGTATATAAAAATGCCGGAAGCTATAAAGCAGTAGTAGGAATAAAGGATACTATAAACTATGAATGGGAAAAATGGAACAAATATAGATAAGGAATATCCATATGTTGTAAATCAAAAGGAAATAGAGATAAAGGTAATCGTAAATTCATATAAGCAGGTATATAATGGCAGAATAGATTATGTAAAGGGCTATCAAATTGAAAATGTAACAGCACTAGCCAAGAATGATACAATAAAATGGCATATTTGCGGTAAATGAAGATGTAGAATATAAGGCAAATGGCGGCGAATTTGTATGTGATGGTAGGAAGCTATGAGATAACAATAGTAGGCTTAGAAATTGAAAGTGAAAAACTATAAGATAACTAAACAAACAAATGTATCAGGAAGCTATGAAATTACAAATGCAAAGCTAAATAATATAAGCTATAGCAATGATGGCGTAAAGACATATGATGGTAAGCCATTAGAAAGAAACAGTAAGTGCTAAGAGTGTAGATGGAAGTGAAATTACATATAGCTATAATGTAACACCTTCAAGAACAAATGCAGGAATAACGACTGTAGAATGTATGATAAGCGCAAAAGAATCACGAAAGTGAAACAGTAGAATATACAATAACAATAAATAAGAAGACAATTTCAATAGTAGTAAGTCCAAGAGGACAAAAATAGTGTCTATAGTGGAAATGTTGAATATTTATATAAGAATGAATATAGTATAGTAAGCGCAGTTGGTATAGTTGAAAATGATTTTAGAGCAAGACATAAATGAAATAATAAGCTTAAATGGCGAAGCAATCTATTATTTTGATGGAAGTACAACAATAAATCAAAATGTAGGAGCCTATACAATAAGTATGGGAGGCTTAAATGGCGAGGCTGAAAATTATGTAATAGGCGATATAAGCTATAATACAGCAAGTCTAGTAATAAGTGAGGCTGAGCTAGTAGTAAGTAGTAAGGGCTATAAGGGAATATATGATGGCATAGGTCATAGTGGTGATGTAAGTGCTAAAAACAAAAGGTAATATGCAAGCAATAGTATATTATAGTAATGTATCAATAGAGGATGCCAAGACGAAGAAAAATAGTAAAGAAATAATAATAAAGAATGTCGGAGTAAATAAGATTTATTATTATGTAGAGGCAGCAAATCATAAAGGCTATGAAGGCACATTTACTATTGAAATAAGTAAGGCAAGTCTATCAATAAGTGTAGCAGCCACTGATTATGAGGAAACATATAGTGGAAATGTCAAATATAATGGCAGCTATAAGATAAAATCAGTAGTAGGCTTACTAGGTAGTGATACAGTAGAAGTAATAAAGGCTCAAAATGAGGCAATATATAAATTTAGTCTACACGAGCAAAATGAATATAGTACAAGCTTAAATCAAAATGCCGGAATATATGATATAAAGCTAGAAAATATCAGCTTTGAAGCAGATAATTATGAAATAAATGTATCATATGAATTAGGCACATTAACAATTAATAGAAGAAGCCTAAGCGAAGCAAGAGTAGAATTTAAGCAAGCAAGAGTAGAATATAATGGAAATGAGCAAAAAGCTATATCCAAATGTTTATATAAGCCTTGGAGAAGAGACATTATTACAAAAATAATGTAGATTATGAGCTAAAGTATGGCGATGTAATAAATGCTGGAAAATGTAGTAGTGGCTGTAAATGGAATAGGAAACTATAAGGATAGTATAGAGGGCAGCTATGAAATAAGCAAAGCAAGTATAGCAAGCTATATACCAGAAATAAAGACGATAGAAATAAATGTCTTGAAATATGTAGAAAATAAAGCAGTATTAAATACAATAGGCGATATAGATATAAGCAGCTATGTTGTTTCAGGCTATGGCTATTTAGTATTTAGTAGTGAATATGATCTAACAGAGGCAATATATAGTAATGGCTACCAATATAGCTATGAAATGATTTTCAAATCAACCAATAGTAATTATTTAGATGGAAATGTCACAATAAACGTAAGATTAATCAAAAATGAAGTAAAATATAATAAGCTAGGCATAGTTGATGTAATCTACAATATGGCAGCAATAAATAGACCTGAATATGAAATATATGGTTATGGAAGCTATAATAATGAAATAAGCATAGAATATTATCAAAATGGTAAGAAGCTAGAAAAATACACCAGTAAATGTAGGAAGCTATACCTATAAGCTAGTAAGTGAAGAAAAATGATTATTATAAATATAGTGAATCAAGTGAGCAAAAGCATTATAATAAGAGCTAAGGATATAAAATGAATTAAGCTATAATGAAATAGGAAACTATGAATATAATGGAGCATCAATCACACCAGAGGTAGTAGTAAAATATGCAGAATATAAATTAACAAATAATGATATCGATGTAGCATATAAGAATAATCTAGATAGCAAGGCAAAAAGCGGCGTACTATCAACCATAACTGTAATAGGAAAAAGGCAATTATACCGGAGTAAAAAGAAATAAGCTTTGAAATAACAGCTAAGTACCTAAAATGAAGAAATGGTTAAAGAAATAGAAGATAAATATTATAATGAGGGAAGCCCAAAAAGCCAAGCCTAGAAATAATAGATAATCTAATGAGACTAGTAAGTGGCAGTGATTATGAAGCAACCTATAGTAATAATAGGGTAGTAGGAAAAGCTTTGGTAGAAATAGTAGGAAAAGGCAACTATCAAGGTGAAATAACTAAGAGCTTTAATATCCTAAAGGGTGAAATAGATAATAAGAAGATACCAAGCCTAGGAATAATTGAGACTACAGTAGATTCAAAGCTAAATAGTGTAGTAGAAAAGCTTACAAGCTATAATAATCAATATGGTGGATTTAAGTTTCTATAATAATGAAACAGATAGTGAATATAATCTTGAGGAAATAGTAGCAGATAAGGTAGGAAATGTAATATATCAGGTAAGATTTGTACCAGTAGATACAAATTATAATGAGGTAGAATTAAATGCCTACTTAAGAGTAGAATTAAAATGAATCAAGAGTAGAATTTAAAGAAAGCAATATTGAGAAAGTTTATAATATCAAAGAATGTATTATTTAGCGTAGAGGAAATAAATAAGCTAAATAATAATGGTTGTAGCTATGAAGCAGAATTTGCAAATGATAGAGTAACATTTAATTATTATAATGAGCAAAATCAAAAGTATAGTAGCTCCAATCAATGTAGGTACATATTATGTAGAGGTAATAGTAGCAGCTAATAGAAAAATATGCAGAAGCAAAAATAAGGTAAGCTTTGAGATAGTAGCATATGACATAGCAAATGTATCATTTAGATTCACAGATAGTGAAAAATGAAAACGAATATGAATATGAGACAACAGAAATCAAGCCTAATTTTATAGCAAGCTATTATAATGAAGTCTTAAAGGAAAGCAAAGATTATAGTATAAAAATATCAAAATAATATAGAGCTATCAACAACTACTAATGCAAATATAATTTTAACAGGAATGGGAAATTATAAGGGAAGCAAAAACAGTAGAATTTAAGATAATAGCTAAGAATATAGCTAAATTAAATGTTGAAGAGATAGCAAATCAATATTATAATGGAGCTGAAATCAAGCCAGAGGTAATAATGTTTAATAATAAGACATTATTAATATTGGATAAAGATTTTAGTGTAGCCTATAAGAATAATACAGGTGTTGGAGTAGCAACTATAGCTATTACAGGATTAGGTAATTATAGTGGTCAAAGTGAAGTTTCATTTATGATTATTAATAAGCCAATTGATAAATCATTAGTTGCTGACTATGAAAACTTAATTGCATATGTTGGAACAAAGCTATCAACAATTACCTTACCTGCAAATGAATATGGTAGATGGGAATTTGTTATATTAAGAACAGATGAGGAAGCTACTGTTGGTAATGTAAATGCTAAGGGTAATAGATTCACTATTGAATTTGTTACATACGATATGTATTCACCAATTGAAGATACAATTTCAATTGTAGTTATTAAAAAAATACTCCTAGTCTTGAAATTACTTCAAAGAACCTAGATAAGGTATATAATAGATTAAAAAGATACAAATGTATTATATAGCTATGATGGTGATGGTAGTGTAGAAATAGAATATTATCAAAATAATAAATTATTAGATAGTATTCCAGTAAATGCGGGAACCTATGAGGTAGTAGTAAAGGCTTTAGAAACTGAAAATTATGAAGCAGTAAGTAAGAGAATGTATTTTACAATTTCCAAGGCAGTAATTGATTCAAATGATGTAGTAGTAGCTAAGATAGCAGATCAAAGCTATGATAATGGAAGACAAATAACACCAGAGCTTACAATAATGCATAATGATTATAAGCTAGAATTAAATACGGATTATAGTGTTATCTATGGAAGTAATAATACCAAGGGTGTAGGAGCTGGAATGGTTTATATCTTTGGAAATGGCAATTATACAACAGAAAAATGCCTTTTGTAGTAAAAAAACATTTGATATTTATGATGAAATTATTAATAATCCTGATTTTGGTGAGGTAGTAATAATTGTATCTGATGTAGAAGATCAAGTATATACAGGATCTCTAATTACACCAAGTCTAAATATTTATGCCAATAATACATTATTAACAAATGATTATTATGATTTAAGCTATGAAAAATAACCTAAATGTAACAACTGAAGCAATAATCAAGATAGCATTTAAGAATGGTTATAGTGGAACCAAAAACTAAGACATTTAAGATAATAGCTTTAGAAATAAAGGATGAAAATGTAGTAGTAGGAAATACAATAATAGGCACAGAGCCTAATGTAGTAGTAACAGTAAATGGAAAAAAACATTAGTTAAGGATACAGATTATATTCTTCAAACAACAGATGGTTTTCAGGCAGCAGGCGAAGGTGAAGCTACAATAATTGGTAAAGGAAATTACCAAGGAGAAATCCATAGAAGCTTCAAGGTAGCAAAGGCTGAAGCAAATATCTTTAAACTAAATAATGATATTTATAAATTCTATACCTATGGAAGAGTAGGAAGAAGAAATAACTGGATAGTTCAAAACCATGCAAGCTACATAGAAGGACAAGACCTATTATTAAGATTTGTTTCACACAATCAAATAATGAGTAAATTCTTAGAGCAATTTGATAATAGTATTGAAAGAATAAGAGTTTATAATACAAATGGTAAATTAATAGATTCAAGTAAATATAGTAGAAGCTATGTAGGAAATGGCTATAAGCTAGAATTAATTGATGAGAATTCTAAGGTAATAGATAAGCTAACAGTAATAATAACTGGAGACTTAAATGGCGATGGAAAGATCAATCAAAAGGATAAGGTATTAGCATATAGCTATTTAGGAAATAGTTCGACATTTACAAATTATCAAAAATATGCCCTAGATATGTTAATTGATTCAAAAATATGATGGAACATTTAATACAAGTGATGCCGCAATGTTTGACAAGCATTTAGCTAAAGAAATTGTTATTAATGATGGATTCTTAGTTTAATGATAGAGAGTGGATTTTTTCCACTCTTTATTTTTGTATCTTAAAAATTAGATATGTCGTCTAATATTAGGAAACTCTAAACTTAAAGGGGTGCGAACTATAAATAAGTGGGTTATTTCATTTTAAAAAAATTATGGATTGTATAATTTTGCGCAAGATAAAAAAATAATAACATTCATAGTTATTTTATACAGATAAATGCATATAATAATATATGCATTGTTTCAAACAAAAATAAGTGTTTGAAACTTAATATTTGTTTTAAAAAAATTATATAATTAATGTACCATGGAGGAAAAAAATATTATGCTAAAGGTCTTAAAAATATAAAAAGCTAATGGCTTTAAATTGCTTGAAGATGATTTTGAAATTGATTTAACAACAAAAAGCTAGAGTATACAATGATGATATAAACAAAGAGATTTTTCCTATTGATGAAGGATTAAATACGTTAAGATGTTTTTGCATTGGTTGGTGGAAATTCATCAGGTAAGAGTAGTGTCTTATCTTTGATTTTAAAAAAACATTCATTTTTTTACAAACTGGTAGATGGGAATATATAAGTAGAGAATTTAAAAAAAGATAAAAATACATTTAGAAGTTGTTTTTTTATTTAAATCAAATGATTTATAAGTATTCAGCTGATTTTAATAAAATTGATGGTATTAATATATCTTATGCTAATAAATATTCTCCAATTGAAAAATGAGAAATTAACAAAAATTTAAATATATTAAATCTAAGGGTAAGAAAAAAATCTAGAATTATTAGAATTAGAAGGTAAAGATGCAAATGATGTATTAGGAGAATCTTTAAATGATACTTCAGCGATTATAAGAATTACTAAAGATGAAGTGTTTGTTGATGATTTTTTTATTCAAACAATATTGCAAATTTTAATCAAATTCTTGTTAGAGATACTTTTTTTATTAGCTTAAGTAGTTGCAATCAAAAAAATTAGTATCATCAATTATTAATTTATTAGATAATAGCATTGAATATATTGTATATAATAACTCTGATAATATTCTATTTAAAAGATTTAATGAACCAGAAGTTAATATGCGTAGTTCAGAACTAATTGCCATATTATCAGCTGGCACATTTAGAGGTGTTGAGTTATATATAAGGGCTATAAATGCTTTAAAAAGAGGTAAGGTGTTTATTGTAGATGAAATAGAAGATTGTTTTCAAAAGAATTTAGTTTATAATCTTTTATTTTTGTTCAATGATGAAAAAATAAACAAATATGGAGCTCAAATAATATTTAGTACGCACTATGTTGAAATATTAGATTATTTGAAGCGTCGTGATGGTATATTTATAACTCATAAAGAAAATGGTAAAAATCAATGCGAAAAAAATTTATATTCGGATTATGATGTAAGAACAGAACTTTTAAAAAAAGTAAACAGTTTGATAATAATGTATTTGATACTTCATTTGAATATAATAAATTGTTAGAACTAAAGAAAAAAATTTATTAAATGAATTATATTAATGAAATTTTTTTGAAGAGTGGAAATTATCTTAAAAACTAAAGTTGGACCAGTTAACTGGAGAAACTTAGTTCATTTAAAAACACTCTTTTTTTATTTTGTTATAAATGTCTAATTATGTCGAAATTGACATAATTATTTATATATTTAGCTTTATTTATAAAAAAATAAGATTTTTTTATACCATTTTCTGACATAATTAATTGTTTTTTTATTATTTTTAGTGCTATAATAAGGTTAGAGGAAGCTATTTTGGAAAAAAATTAAATATTTATTAAGAATGATTATTATTTTAGTTGCTATTGGAATATAAAAAAACTACTTTAGGAGGTATGTTCTATGATAAATAAATTTGTTCGTGTTTTAAAACTTTTTAAGCATTTGTCTTTTAACATTTTTTCCTTTTTTTCTTACTTCAAACTAAACGTTTCTGAAACTGCAAATAGTGATAACTCTAATAATTTAGCAAATAAAATTGAAACTGAAGAAATATTAGATGATGTTAAAAATGGAAATAATAGTGAAGTTTCAGAATTACAAGTTGTTACAAAACCTGGTGATGGTGTAAATGAACTTGAGGATTTTTTGGCAACACCTAGCAGTGGTACATATACTCTTACATCATCTATGGCCATTTTAAGTTATTTAGACCTCAATTGTGATAGCAGTGTTGTCAAAACAATTATCATTCCAAGTAATTATATACTTTATATTGGCGGCTATATTAATATGGGTGCTGGTTATTCCCTTATTTTTAAGGGACCAACTAGTGGAACATTAGGTGGAACAATAGAAGTAGATGATCCATATAAAGAAACTTTTTTCTTAAGTGGTAGTGGTGAAATTAAGTTTTTGTGATTTGTGCACAAATTATTCATTAAGTATTTCAAGCATTGAAGAAAAACGATGCTTTTATGCATATTGTTTCTGATGCTACAATTTATTTTGATAATGTAAAAGAAAGTAAAGGATTCAGACACTATTAATATAAAAAAATTGAATCTAATTGGCCGGCATTAAATTTTTTTAATGTTCCTGAAGGAGAATACTATTCTCTTCAATTTTTTTGTTTGGACAAAAATACTGAAATATATTTAGATAAATCATATTCAACAGCTGTATTAAATCTTTCAATTAATGATGATGCCTCTGAACCAGCATTTGAATTTCAATTAAATGGAGTAAAAAAATTTTTGATTTTGATGTTTCAAGTTATAATGGCGCACATGATATTAGTGATGTTTCATGTGAAAGTGTTGTTAAAAAAATGGAGATTATATTTCCGAACGTTTTTTTGTATTTATAAAGATGATGCGATTACTGATTTAAATGTAACAGAAAGGGTTAACTCTTACATATATAGTGGAAATGAATTTACATATGTTCCTGTTGGCTATAGCAAGTATTTTATGCGTATTTCTAATAATTCAGAAACTAATGCTGGAAATTATGTTGCAAATGTTTCTTTAAAAATATGATTGGTTAACTTGGAACGATGGAACAACAGCTGATAAAAAAATTTAATTGGAATATTAATAAAGCAACACCAAAAAGTAACCACTAATCCAACAGTTAATGGTCTTACATATTCACATAAATTAAGTGAATACACTTTAGAAGGTGGAGAAGCAAGTACGACGGGTACATATAGTTGGACAAAAGATCAAACTCTCGCTATGGTTGGACCAGCATCTTATAATGTAGCGTTTAAGCCAACTGATACTAAAAAAATTATTATTCTGTGTTACTCTACATATATACTTCAGTAGAATGCCTAAAATTAGATGTTCCGACAGTAAGTAGTTTATATTATTATAATGTAACCCCTGTAACTGTGTCTACAGGTTCATATAACACTAAATATATAAAACAAAGTGGAACTACAACTGCAACTAATGTTGGAACGTACACGGTGACTTTTGAATTAATTGATACGGTAAATACATGCTGGAGTGATAATACAACTTCAATTAAAAAGCAAGAATTGGATTATAGAAAAAAAGAGGAATACCCACACCTAGTATTTATGGAACATACTATTATAATGGTACAAAAACAAACTGTAACTTTAACTGGTTTGAATTCTAGTATTATTAATGTAAGTGGAATTACTTCTGCAACAAATGCGGGAACATATACAATAATACTTTCATTGAAAGACAAAGATAATTATTCTTGGGGAAAAAGATAGTGATGATAAAACTTTAGAATGGAAAAATTAGAAAAATGGAAATACCTGCAACTGCTTATGGAGATTATACATATGATGGTACAATAAAGCATGCAGTTATATCTAGTTATGACACATCAAAAGTTAATCGAAGCGGTATAGAAAGTGCAACTAATGTTGGAACTTATAATGTTATATTTACAATAAAAGATGAGTATAGAGCAAATTTTTGCTTTTCAGAAGATGAAGATGTTTCAAGCATTACAAGAACATGGACAATATCAAAATTAAAATTGGAATTACCGACTCAAACAACAGATTTTATCTATGATGGAACTGAAAAACAAGCATATATGAATCATGTTGATTTAACATATATGAAGGTAGTAAATCCAACATGGAAGGCAACAAATGTAGGAGAATATACAGTAACATATCAATTATTAGATACAAATAATACCTGCTGGATAAATGATAGTATAGCTGATAGAGTGGTAACTTGGAGAATAAGACAAGCAACACCAAGTATTACTACAAATCCAACAACAGAAACAATGACCTATTCAAATAATTTAGGTAAATATTTATTGAATGGTGGAGTAGCAGACATCTGAAGGAACATTTAGTTTGGGACTATGCAAAATTTATTACCATGTAGCAGATAAGACTGCTAAAGTGTAGCATTTAAACCTGAAAGAATAGCAAACTATAGTAATGTCACATTTGAAATAGACTATAACTGTAGTAGCATTAAAGCTAAGCAGTTCCAACATATCAGGACAGCATATGTATATAATAAGAATGTGCAAAGCGTTGTATTACAATAATTTGATTGAAATAAATATATGAGTCATAAGTGGTAATGCAAGTGGTACAAATGCTGGAAGTTATACATTAAAATTTACATTGCTAGATACTGATAATACTTGTTGGAACTGATGAAAACAATTACTCAAAGGAAGTAATATGGACAATTGAAAAAGGCAAACTTTACATCAGAAGTAAAGAATAGTGGATATACATATTCTGGAGTATTATCAACACCAAGTATAACCAATAATCCAGGAAATAGTGGAGTAACATATTATTATTCAAATAGTATTGATGGAAAATATACTGAATATAAGGGCTTAAATAATAAGAGCTTAAATGCTGGTGTATATTATATGTATGCCGTAATAGCAGAAAGCAATAATTATAAGAGCTATACAACATCTAAGATAACATTTAGTGTATTAAGAGCTACAATAACCCCAAGCATAAATATGGAAGGCTATGTATATGCAGGAGAGGTATCAACACCAAGCGTATCAGGAATGATAGAGCAAGGAGCAATTAGCTACTATTATAAGAAGAGCTTGGATGGTGAAGGTACAGAGTTTGTAGGAATAATAGAACAAGCCTAGATGCAGGAGAGTATTATATTTATGCTGTAATAAGTCAAACAGCAAATTATAATGGTGCTGTAACAGAGGCAAAGAAGTTTGTTGTTGAAAAAGCCCAAGGTTCAATTGCAATAGATAAGACAAGTGGCAGTATAAAGTATCCAAATGTAGATAAAGTAACCATCACGAATAAAGTAGGAGATGGAGAAATAGCTATAGAAAGTAATAAAGGAATAGTAGAAATAAGCTATAGTGATCCAGTAGTAAGCCTAAAGGCCTTAGGAATAGGAGAGGTAGTAGTAACAATAACCTTAAAAAGAGGGAACAAATTATAAAAGGAAGTTATGTTAATTATACCTTAAATATAGAAAAAGGGAACATTAGTACTAGGAAGCGATTATAACGTTACAGGCTATAATGCCCAATATGATGGTAAAGCCCATCATATCGAAGTAGTATGTAATATAGCGGGAGCAACTATAAGCTATAGTGATAAAGAAAACGGCAGCTATTCAAATAATGTTACAGATTATCAATATACAGGCTTTACAGAAGGAGAAAAAGACAGTATATTATAAAAATAAGTGTAGCAAATTATGAAGAAGCAGTAGGAAGTAGTAGTATTAATATCTTAAGAAGAAAGCTAGTAGCAAATGTAGTATTAGGCAGTTATAAGATAGAATATACAGGAGCTGCAAGTGCATATAAGGGAAGCATAGATATTAGCTACGATAGACTAATAAGTGGCGATACAATAACAGTAGGAAATGCTGATTGTAAATATACATATAATGGAAATGAAGAATTACCAGTAAATGCTGGATTATATGTAGTAGAATTAAGTGGATTATATTTAAGCAATAATAATTATGAAATAAGCGTTAAGTATAATAATGGCGAAATGGAAATAGCTAAGGCCAAGGTAGTAATACCAAGTGCTAATAATCAAACAATAGTATATGATAACCAAGAGCATAAATATATACCAACCAATTATGATGAAAAAGACAATGGTAATAAGTGGAAATGTATATAAAAAAATGCCGGAAGCTATAAAAGCAGTAGTAGGAATAAAGGATACTATAAACTATGAATGGGAAAAATGGAACAAATATAGATAAGGAATATCCATATGTTGTAAATCAAAAAGGAAATAGAGATAAAGGTAATCGTAAATTCATATAAGCAGGTATATAATGGCAGAATAGATTATGTAAAGGGCTATCAAATTGAAAATGTAACAGCACTAGCCAAGAATGATACAATAAATGGCATATTTGCGGTAAATGAAGATGTAGAATATAAGGCAAATGGCGGCGAATTTGTATGTGATGTAGGAAGCTATGAGATAACAATAGTAGGCTTAGAAATTGAAAGTGAAAAACTATAAGATAACTAAACAAACAAATGTATCAGGAAGCTATGAAATTACAAATGCAAAGCTAAATAATATAAGCTATAGCAATGATGGCGTAAAGACATATGATGGTAAGCCATTAGAAAGAACAGTAAGTGCCAAGAGTGTAGATGGAAGTGAAATTACATATAGCTATAATGTAACACCTTCAAGAACAAATGCAGGAATAACGACTGTAGAATGTATGATAAGCGCAAAGAATCACGAAAGTGAAACAGTAGAATATACAATAACAATAAATAAGAAGACAATTTCAATAGTAGTAAGTCCAAGAGGACAAAAATAGTGTCTATAGTGGAAATGTTGAATATTTATATAAGAATGAATATAGTATAGTAAGCGCAGTTGGTATAGTTGAAAATGATTTAGAGCAAGACATAAATGAAATAATAAGCTTAAATGGCGAAGCAATCTATTATTTTGATGGAAGTACAACAATAAATCAAAATGTAGGAGCCTATACAATAAGTATGGGAGGCTTAAATGGCGAGGCTGAAAAATTATGTAATAGGCGATATAAGCTATAATACAGCAAGTCTAGTAATAAGTGAGGCTGAGCTAGTAGTAAGTAGTAAGGGCTATAAGGGAATATATGATGGCATAGGTCATAGTGGTGAAGTAAGTGCTAAAACCAAAGGTAATATGCAAGCAATAGTATATTATAGTAATGTATCAATAGAGGATGCCAAGACGAAGAAAAAAATAGTAAAGAAATAATAATAAAGAATGTCGGAGTAAATAAGATTTATTATTATGTAGAGGCAGCAAATCATAAAGGCTATGAAGGCACATTTACTATTGAAATAAGTAAGGCAAGTCTATCAATAAGTGTAGCAGCCACTGATTATGAGGAAACATATAGTGGAAATGTCAAATATAATGGCAGCTATAAGATAAAATCAGTAGTAGGCTTACTAGGTAGTGATACAGTAGAAGTAATAAAGGCTCAAAATGAGGCAATATATAAATTTAGTCTACACGAGCAAAATGAATATAGTACAAGCTTAAATCAAAAATGCCGGAATATATGATATAAAGCTAGAAAAATATCAGCTTTGAAGCAGATAATTATGAAATAAATGTATCATATGAATTAGGCACATTAACAATTAATAGAAGAAGCCTAAGCGAAGCAAGAGTAGAATTTAAGCAAGCAAGAGTAGAATATAATGGAAATGAGCAAAAGCTATATCCAAATGTTTATATAAGCCTTGGAGAAGAGACATTATTACAAAATAATGTAGATTATGAGCTAAAGTATGGCGATGTAATAAATGCTGGAAATGTAGTAGTGGCTGTAAATGGAATAGGAAACTATAAGGATAGTATAGAGGGCAGCTATGAAATAAGCAAAGCAAGTATAGCAAGCTATATACCAGAAATAAAGACGATAGAAATAAATGTCTTGAAATATGTAGAAAAATAAAGCAGTATTAAATACAATAGGCGATATAGATATAAGCAGCTATGTTGTTTCAGGCTATGGCTATTTAGTATTTAGTAGTGAATATGATCTAACAGAGGCAATATATAGTAATGGCTACCAATATAGCTATGAAATGATTTTCAAATCAACCAATAGTAATTATTTAGATGGAAATGTCACAATAAACGTAAGATTAATCAAAAATGAAGTAAAATATAATAAGCTAGGCATAGTTGATGTAATCTACAATATGGCAGCAATAAATAGACCTGAATATGAAATATATGGTTATGGAAGCTATAATAATGAAATAAGCATAGAATATTATCAAAAATGGTAAGAAGCTAGAAAAATACACCAGTAAATGTAGGAAGCTATACCTATAAGCTAGTAAGTGAAGAAAAATGATTATTATAAATATAGTGAATCAAGTGAGCAAAGCATTATAATAAGAGCTAAGGATATAAATGAATTAAGCTATAATGAAATAGGAAACTATGAATATAATGGAGCATCAATCACACCAGAGGTAGTAGTAAAATATGCAGAATATAAATTAACAAATAATGATATCGATGTAGCATATAAGAATAATCTAGATAGCAAGGCAAAAAAAGCGGCGTACTATCAACCATAACTGTAATAGGAAAAGGCAATTATACCGGAGTAAAAGAAATAAGCTTTGAAATAACAGCTAAGTACCTAAATGAAGAAATGGTTAAAGAAATAGAAGATAAATATTATAATGAGGAAGCCCAAAAGCCAAGCCTAGAAATAATAGATAATCTAATGAGACTAGTAAGTGGCAGTGATTATGAAGCAACCTATAGTAATAATAGGGTAGTAGGAAAAAGCTTTGGTAGAAATAGTAGGAAAAAGGCAACTATCAAGGTGAAATAACTAAGAGCTTTAATATCCTAAAAGGGTGAAATAGATAATAAGAAGATACCAAGCCTAGGAATAATTGAGACTACAGTAGATTCAAAGCTAAATAGTGTAGTAGAAAAAGCTTACAAGCTATAATAATCAATATGGTGGATTTAAGTTTCTATAATAATGAAACAGATAGTGAATATAATCTTGAGGAAATAGTAGCAGATAAGGTAGGAAATGTAATATATCAGGTAAGATTTGTACCAGTAGATACAAATTATAATGAGGTAGAATTAAATGCCTACTTAAGAGTAGAATTAAATGAATCAAGAGTAGAATTTAAAGAAAGCAATATTGAGAAAGTTTATAATACAAAGAATGTATTATTTAGCGTAGAGGAAATAAATAAGCTAAATAATAATGGTTGTAGCTATGAAGCAGAATTTGCAAATGATAGAGTAACATTTAATTATTATAATGAGCAAAATCAAAGTATAGTAGCTCCAATCAATGTAGGTACATATTATGTAGAGGTAATAGTAGCAGCTAATAGAAAATATGCAGAAGCAAAAAATAAGGTAAGCTTTGAGATAGTAGCATATGACATAGCAAATGTATCATTTAGATTCACAGATAGTGAAAATGAAAACGAGTATGAATATGAGACAACAGAAATCAAGCCTAATTTTATAGCAAGCTATTATAATGAAGTCTTAAAGGAAAGCAAAGATTATAGTATAAAAATATCAAAATAATATAGAGCTATCAACAACTACTAATGCAAATATAATTTTAACAGGAATGGGAAATTATAAGGGAAGCAAAAACAGTAGAATTTAAGATAATAGCTAAGAATATAGCTAAATTAAATGTTGAAGAGATAGCAAATCAATATTATAATGGAGCTGAAATCAAGCCAGAGGTAATAATGTTTAATAATAAGACATTATTAATATTGGATAAAAGATTTTTAGTGTAGCCTATAAGAATAATACAGGTGTTGGAGTAGCAACTATAGCTATTACAGGATTAGGTAATTATAGTGGTCAAAGTGAAGTTTCATTTGTAATAACATATAAAGAGCTTAGTGAAGATAAAATAGCAAAGGTTACAAGTATTGTAGCATATGTTGGAACAAAGCTATCAACAATTACCTTACCTGCAAATGAATATGGTAGATGGGAATTTGTTATATTAAGAACAAATGAGGAAGCTACTGTTGGTAACGCTACAATTTCAGGGAAATGAATTTAGTATTGAGTTTATTCCTTTTCGATGATGGTTATGCAAGTAAGAAGGGAAATATCTTTATTGTTGTACTTCGTCTCACACCAAATCTAGAAATAACATCTAGTCTAGATAAGGTATATAATAGATTAAAAAGATACAAATGTATTATATAGCTATGATGGTGATGGTAGTGTAGAAATAGAATATTATCAAAATAATAAATTATTAGATAGTATCCCAGTAAATGCGGGAACCTATGAGGTAGTAGTAAAGGCTTTAGAGACTGAAAATTATGAAGCAGTAAGTAAGAGAATGTATTTTACAATTTCCAAGGCAGTAATTGATTCAAATGATGTAGTAGTAGCTAAGATAGCAGATCAAAGCTATGATAATGGAAGACAAATAACACCAGAGCTTACAATAATGCATAATGATTATAAGCTAGAATTAAATACGGATTATAGTGTTATCTATGGAAGTAATAATACCAAGGGTGTAGGAGCTGGAATGGTTTATATCTTTGGAAATGGCAATTATACAACAGAAAAATGCCTTTGTAGTAAAAAAACATTTGATATTTATGATGAAATTATTAATAATCCTGATTTTTGGTGAGGTAGTAATAATTGTATCTGATGTAGAAGATCAAGTATATACAGGATCTCTAATTACACCAAGTCTAAATATTTATGCCAATAATACATTATTAACAAATGATTATTATGATTTAAGCTATGAAAATAACTTAAATGTAACAACTGAAGCAATAATCAAGATAGCATTTAAGAATGGTTATAGTGGAACCAAAACTAAGACATTTAAGATAATAGCTTTAGAAATAAAGGATGAAAATGTAGTAGTAGGAAATACAATAATAGGCACAGAGCCTAATGTAGTAGTAACAGTAAATGGAAAAACATTAGTTAAGGATACAGATTATATTCTTCAAACAACAGATGTTCAGGCAGCAGGCGAAGGTGAAGCTACAATAATTGGTAAAGGAAATTACCAAGGAGAAATCCATAGAAGCTTCAAGGTAGCAAAGGCTGAAGCAAATATCTTTAAACTAAATAATGATATTTATAAATTCTATACCTATGGAAGAGTAGGAAGAAGAAATAACTGGATAGTTCAAAACCATGCAAGCCACATAGAAGGACAAGACCTATTATTAAGATTTGTTTCACACAATCAAATAATGAGTAAATTCTTAGAGCAATTTGATAATAGTATTGAAAGAATAAGAGTTTATAATACAAATGGTAAATTAATAGATTCAAGTAAATATAGTAGAAGCTATGTAGGAAATGGCTATAAGCTAGAATTAATTGATGAGAATTCTAAGGTAATAGATAAGCTAACAGTAATAATAACTGGAGACTTAAATGGCGATGGAAAGATCAATCAAAAAGGATAAGGTATTAGCATATAGCTATTTAGGAAATAGTTCGACATTTACAAATTATCAAAAATATGCCCTAGATATGTTAATTGATTCAAAAATATGATGGAACATTTAATACAAGTGATGCCGCAATGTTTGACAAGCATTTAGCTAAAGAAATTGTTATTAATGATGGATTCTTAGTTTAATGATAGAGAGTGGATTTTTTTCCACTCTCTATTTACTGCTGGTTATTGCAAAAAAATGTAAAAGAGGCCGTTTTTTTGTTAATGTTTAAGCAAAAATATTGTGATTATTATTTCTTGATTTAGTCGAAATTGTAATTATTTGAAAATAAAAAAACATTCTATTGTTAAAAAAAGTGGAAATTTTTGGCGTAATTTCGGTATAATTATTTGTTTTTTTGTCGTATTTAGTGTTATAATTGAAATATGATATGGGCTATTTATTTTAATATTTTATTTTTTTGCGGAAAAAAATGTAGAATTATGCATTAAATGTATTTGGCTGAATAGATGAAGTATAAGGAGGCTTATGATGAGAAAAAAAATAGGTTTATTTATATCTATGGTAGTATTTATACTTTCCCTAGTTATGTTATCATCACAAAAATAGAGTAAAGGCAGCAGCTGAGCCTAGCATTGTTTTTAGAGGACGTAACAACCCAAAAATAATGAGGTTAGAATCAATGTCTATTTGAAGAATATTACAGGACAAAAATCATGTGGTTTCTTTTTTTACAATATGACGATATTGATTATTCATATTTAGCTGAGTTAGCACCAAAAATTTGAACCCTCTTCTTCTTTAGAAACATGGGATTTAAAATTATGTACTGCTGAAGTAGATACAGTAGGAGTATTTACTTGTGGAATAAATGTAAATACGCCAAGCGTTTTACCTAGTGACGGATTTTGTGGCACCTTAGTTTTTACTATTCCAGGTGATTTTGAATCACGTCAAATGGTATTAACACCTAACATTGGTGAGTCACAAATATATTTAAGTACAAGTTCTTCATTTGATATACCAGCATCTATTAATACAATTACAAGAACAATCAGTGGTAGTGGCAGTGAAGCAAGTTCATATAATGTTATCTTTGAAACAAAATATGGAACAACTCCTAATGAATTAACAAATGTTACTTCATTAACTACACTTCCTTCAATGGAGAATGTTACAGTTGCTGGTAAAACATATAGATTTACTGGTTGGTATTATAGTAATGGTACAAAAAGCTAATGTTAATGATGCAATAACGGAAAATACAACCTTAACCGCTAGATGGGAAGAGGTAGTTGAATCAACTACTCCAAAGATTTATTTTTGAATTAAATAAATATGAAAATGGGTATTTTTTTATCTAGATATAATCTTAGATGGAACTATTAAGAATATAAACAATTTTACAATATATTTTGGTGCTAAGTATAATGATCCGGTATACGGTATTTATTATGCATATGCGAATAACGATAATGCAATATTTGCCAATGAAATTACATTAGTAAATAGTGCAAAATTTGATCCTGACTTTAGTTTAAGTGTGAATTCTAGTTTGGATGATAATGCTTCATCATTAAAATTCTTTAATCAAGATACAAGCGTTACAACAACACTAAGTAATATGACCTTAGGTACAATTAAAATTAAACTTGCTGATTTAATTCCTGATGGCTTTGATAATCCAATTAATGTTAATTTTGATGTTGAATTTGATACATCATCTACAAGATTAGATTATACTACTGGTGATGATGTTATTTTAAAGATTTCTGAAAGTACTACTTATACAGTAACTTTTGTTACTGCTTATGGAACTACACCAGCATCTATTGCTAATGTTACAAAAATTACCTGAATTGCCAACACTTAGTGATGTGACTGATGGTGATGTTATTCATCGCTTTAAGGGTTGGAAGTATGAAAACGGTAATGCTGCAAGTAGTGGTGACTTGATAACAAAAAAACACTACATTAACAGCAATATGGGAAGATGAAAAATATTTCTTCAACTCCAAAGATTTATTTTTGAATTAAATAAGTACGAAGATGGCTATTTTTTTATCTAGATATAATCTTAAAAAGGAACTATTAAGGATTCTTCAGGATTTTCAATTTATTTTGGTGCATTATTAAAAAGATGAAAATGGAAATTATTATGGGTTATCTAATTCTAGTGTTGATTATTTCTATAGTGATATAGTATTTATTTCCAATATTTCAAATATAACATCAAATACTAATTTTACTTTGGCATTTAATCCTGATGGTGTTGCTGGTGGAATTATTTTTTTCAAATAATGCTAGTACTGATACCTTAACCTTGGAAAAATGTAACTTTAGGAACACTAAAAAAATTAAATTGAAGGATACAATTCCAAATGAATTTAATAATCCTATAGAAATGAATTTTTGATCCATCTTTAGGAGAAAAACACTATTGAGTTTACAACTAGTAGTGATAATTTGGTTTTTAAAGACTAATGGTTATACATTGACATATAGTAGTGAATATGGAAATGCTCCAGTATCTGTTAGTGGTATTTATAATTTACCAGAGCTTCCAGTTATTGAGGATATTCAAAATAATGGTATATGGTATCGTTTTAATGGTTGGTTCTATGAAAATGGAACTCAAGCTGTTTATGGGGATACTATTACTAAAAATACAACATTGTATGCTCATTTTTATGAGTTAAGCTCGAAGGATGAGGTGACTTATAGCATAACATTTGTAACAAGATATGGTAAGACACCTGCTATTGTTTATAATACTACAAAGATTAATTCACTTCCTAACTTTAATAATAGTGTTAATTCAAATAATAAAAATATATTATTTTAAGGGCTGGAGCTATGAAAATGGCGAAATTGCTAAAATAGGTGATACATTAAGTAATAATGTAGTCCTTACAGCTATTTGGGAAGAGGATACAACTAAATATATTATTACTCTAGATCCATTAGATGGAACTCTTTCAACTACTACATATGAAGGTTTGTTTGGTACAATGATTGATTCAGAACCTAAGCCAATCTTAGAAGGATTTAGATTTGTTGGTTGGTATCATAATGATGAGCTTGTTTTATTCCCATATAAAAATAACTAAATCAATAACTTTAGTAGCAAAAATATGAAAAAGCTAGCAAGTGATGAAAATTTAGATACTGATTATGTTTTTATTTAAAGAAAAAGGGTGAAAATACATTTTTCTATTTATCTTCAAAAATGCTAATAATAATATTTTGAAGAATGGAACAATTTCTTTTTAGTTTTAATAACAATGCTAAAATAAGAAGTTTTTAGCTTAATAGATGGAGTTTCAGTTGATATAGAAAAATAATGAATTACAATTCAGTTTTTTTCATCTGGAATAAATAATTCATATATTTATTTAGGAGATATAGTTTTAGAGTCACTTAATGGTGCTAGTAGTGTAGCTTTGGGTGCAACCTTAAGTGATGATTTACAAACATTTAAAAGTACTTGGATTTGAAATGAATCTAGTAATTAATGAACCATATTTATATTTTTACCATTGAAAATTTTTAAAAAAATAATTCCATGTCATTTGCTGTTACAGCTCATTTAGCAAATAAGAATAAAGATAATGTATATGCTATAGACTTTATTTTAAATGTACCAAGCAGTGTTAGTGTTGTAACTGTAACATCTGACATATTTGATATTTATGGAATAGATAAAAATAACAAACACTGTTTCTTGTTCTTTTTCAAGTTCTAATAAAGGCATAAATAATGCTGATATTGAACTTTGTACTATTACCTTTAATAAGAAAGAAAAGGATTTTTGCCGGTAAGGTAAATATATCATTTTCTAATGAGAGTGATGCAAATTATTATTATGTTGCTAGTTCACTTACTGAAGTTAATGTTTTAAAAATATTTGAGTTTAGAATTAGAATTTGTGGCAATAGCTGGTGATTTAAGTAATGATACATCACTTAACATTACAATTGATGATGAGAAAAATTGGTAATTTAGAGAGTAGTACTTATACCTATCAAACACATATTAATAAGCCTTATGTAAAGCTTACAGCTAAAACTAATGAAAAGTCATTTGCTTCCTTAGGTAAGGCTATTAAGAACCAGGGTGGATTTACAGCAAATGTTAATCTTAATTCTGGTGTTGATAATGAAATAAAGATTTTAGTTACAGCTGAAGATGGAACAATTAAGGAATATACAATTATTATTACAAGAGATGCGATTACTAAAAACAAGTGCTAGTCTTGAATTATCTCTTCATGAAAAATAGTAAATATGATATTTATTATAATGGACTTATTGCAATTGATATTTATTTGAAGAATTATGCTTATGATTTAAGTAGTGCAGGCATAACTTTTAATTTTGATTCTAGTGTGTTTAAAATAAATAAATGCGATGCTCAAGCAGGTTTTATTGTTAATCTTGGTGCAAGTGATATAACATTTACTAGAAGTGATGCCATAAATTCAGATAATATTTATATTGGAACGGTTTATTTTGAGGTTATTGGAAGCTTAAATATAGGAAACTATAATTTTGAAATAAGTACTGATTCTGTAATTTACTCATCAGATAATAATGCTGATACAGCATTTAGTATAGCTAATACCTCTTTAGAGGTTATTGCTGGAGCTAATCCAGTAATTACTAGCATAGTAATTAAAGAGGCTGGCACAAATAATGTCTTATATAATATAAATAATCCTGAATTTATTGATAATTTATTTGAAGTTTCAGAAATAGCATATAAATATAAAAAAATATTGATATTTATTTAACTACAAATAGTGGTCTTGTAATTTTTGTTAATGATAAAGAATATAATGGTAAATATTTATTTAATTTTAATGATGAATTTGAGGGTTCGCTAAGCATTAAAAATTAAAGCAACAGAGACTTCTACAACAAGAAATTACATATTAGCTCTTAGTAGGAATACTGGTGATAGTGATAATACTCTTAAAAGCATTAGTGTAGATGTTGCAGGAAATAATCATGAACTTGTTATTAATAAGCTTGCTGATAATAGCTATGAGGCTATTTTAAATGATGTAAGCTATATTAATAGATTAAATGTTGTTGTTAAAGCTATAAGTAATTCAAGTCTTGCAACTGTTAGGGGAACTGGAACATTTAATTTAAATGTTTTTAGAAAAACATTATAAATATTACAGTTACATCAGAAAATGGCATTGTTGCTAATTACAAGGTTGTAATTAATGTACTTGATAAAGAAAAAGGTTACTATTGAATCTAATAATATTTCTTCATTAAGTCATATTTATAATGCTAAATCAATAAGTACAAGTGATGTAATTATTACAGCATCAGCTTATGGTATGAAATTAACAAGCTTTAATACAAGCGTTGTATTTAAAAAAATAGTAATGATGAAGAGGTTACAAATCCAATTAATGTTGGAACCTATAAGGCTATAATTCAAATACTTGCTAGTGATGATTATTTAGCATCTGATCTTGTAGAAGAAGAATTTGTGATTAGTGCTTATGAGGTAGCAAATGATGATTTAAATGTAATATTTAAGGAAAATTCATTTACATACACTGGCTCTAGCATTGTTGATGTTATTGATCATTTAGAAGCTAATAATAAGACAATCTCTAATCTAGAATATGTTGTTAAATATAGTAATAATATAAATGTTGGTGTTGCGAATATTACAATTACTGCAAATGCAAATTATATTATTAATTATGAAACAACATTTACAATTAATCAAAAAAATCAATTAGTGATAGTGATATTATTGCTAGTGTTTTTAAATAAAGAATATAATGCTTCAAAAAAATAATATTGAACTATAATGATTTTTACAATTAAATATGGTGATTTAGATTTAACAAGTGATGATTATGAAATAATTAATTCTGATTATTTAGAGGCTGGAATTTATAGTGTTAGAATTAATGGTAAGGGTAATTATAAGGATTCAAAAAAACTTTAAGCTTTAAGGTTTTTGCAATAGAAATGACAAACTCTAATACGACAATTGAAATTGAAGGTGAGGTTGATGGAGTTTATAGTGTTTTATATTCAGGAAAGCCTAATACTCCTTCAATAATTTTAAAAAAATTAATGGTAATATTATTTCTAGTGACAATTATTCAATTTCTTATGAATCTAATACTAATGCTGGTAGAGCATCAGTTATTGTTAAGCCAATTTCTGGTAAATCACTTAGTGGTGATAGTTTATCTAAGGAATTTATTATTTTAGGAATTGATATAGCTAGTGATAAAGTTAGTATAGATGATATTGCTGATGGTAGCTATACCTATATAGGTAGTGAAATTAAGCCTGAGGTAATCTTACATTATAATAATAGTATATTAGAATCTAGCAATTATACTGTAGCATATAAGGACAATATTAATGCTGGAATAGCTACAATAATTATTTCTGGTGCTGGCAATTTTAGTGGTACAAGAGAGGTTAAATTTAATATTGCAAAACGCTTAATTAGTGAAGCATTAAGCTTAGATTTAGAATATGATAATGTTATGTATAAGGCAATTAGCTACAAACCACAAATTATTAATTTAAAGTCTAGCTATGGTGTTACACTATCTGATTTAAATGTTACATATAATAATAATTTAAATGCTGGTACTGCTAATGTTGTAATTACAATTAATAGTGATAATTATAGTGGAAGTATTGAAAAAAACATTTGTAATTGAGAAGTGTGACCTTTCGTCTAATTTTTGTTAGTGTAAAATATGATTTAGGAACAAACTTTAAATATAGTGGTAATTCAATTACACCTCAATATAGCCTAATACTTAATAATGGTGAAAAATGAGTTAATTATTTCAAATAACGATTATAGTGTAAGCTATCCTTATGGTACTGATTTTTAGAAATATTGGTAAGAAGAGCTTCTTGGCTACAGCAAATGCTGATTCTATTAATTTTAAAGGTAGTATAGCCATTGAATTTGAAATTATTGCTGCTTCAATTAATGAAGTTTCTTTAGAAGCAGTAGATAATCAAAAAAATTTATAGCAAGGGAAATTAATCCTGATTTAGTTTTTAACCTATAATGGAATGAAGCTTGTACTTGGCAAGGATTATGAGATTTCATATCTTGATAATTCTAATATTGAAGTAGGACAAGCTACTGCTTTGATTACAGGTATAGGCAATTATAAAGACAGTGTTCAAAAGATAATATTTAATATTGTTAAAAATACGGATGCGAAATTTAGAGTAGATGTTAATGATGGTAATTTGATTTATAATGGCAATTCTTTAAAGCCAACAATTACTTTATATATGGATGATAAGGCTTTAGATGCTAAATATTATAATGTTAATTATCCTACTGATTTAATTAATGCTGGAGTTAAAGAGATAAGTATTGTAGGAATTGGAAGTATTGAAGGAGTAAATATATCTTCAAGCTATGAAATAAAGAGAAGATCTCTTACATCATCTGATATTACAATTAGCTACCAGGAGCAATGTAAGTATACTGGCAAAGAAATATATGTTACTAATTTATCAATATTATATAAAGGTAATCCTTTAACAAATAGTGATTACAAGATTACTTATGAGACAGAAAACCTTATTAATGTTGGTATTAAGAACGCAAGAATTACGGGCTTAAATAATTTTATTGATGATTTAAGTGTTTCGTATAAGATTATAAGTGTTTATTTAGATAATCCTACAGAAGAAGAAAAATCACTTATAACTATTGATAAAAATTTCTGATGTGTCTTATAAGGGTGTTGAAATAATACCTTCAGTTAATATTTATTTTGATGGTACACCTCTTGTTCTTAATGTTGACTATAAATTAACATATGATAGTGATTTAATAAATGTTGGTGCTAAAAATATATAAAAAAATTGTTGGTATTAATAATTTTGGAAAAATTATGAAAAAGATAATAAGCTTCAATATTGTTCAAAAAGAATATTAATGATTCGGATATTATATTTAGTGATGTTGAGCCTGTAATGTATAATGGTGGTGTGATAAAGCCTACAATCACAATTATGTATGGTGATATTAAACTTACAGTAGATATAGATTACACAGTAGCATCTGAAGCTTATGAGGTGGGAGATGCTACAGCAGTAGTAACAGGTATAAATAATTACATTGGCACTAAGGAAATAACATTTAAGATTATTAAGGAATCTAATGTTAAAGCTACTTTAAATAACAAAAACTATGTATATACTGGTTCTGAGATTAGACCAAATGAATTTACATTTAAAGTGAATGAAGAAGAGGTCATAATTGATTCTTCTAAATATGATTTAGCTTACAGCAATAATATAAATGTCAGCTATGATGGTGATAATAATATCATTGCAGGAGCGAGTCTAACAATAACCTTTAAGGAATCATATGAAGGGTCAATTATGTTATACTTTAAGATTGAGCCTAAGGATATCTCATCATTTGTTGTAAAGGATGTTGAAGAAAGCTATCCATATGAAATAAATGGTGTTCGTCCAAGCTTTAGTGTTTATGATGGTAATAAATTAATAGAAGTTGGCAATTATTCTGCTTCATATTATCGTAATAAGGAAATAAGTACTCCTGATAATAAAGCTTATATCTCAATTAAGGGTAATGGTAATTATAGTGGTACTTTAAGGTATGAATTTGCGATTACTCAAAGAATATATAATGATGATGAAATTGAGATAGTATTTGAATCAGATAAATATTATTATACTGGTTCAAATATTAGTCCAAAAATATTCTATTGTTATTAACAATGAGGCAACAACAATTGCATCAACGATTAGCTTCTATTTAGATAATCTATGTGAAAATGAAAATTCACCTTTAGATGCTGGTATTTATTATGCTAAGGTGGTATTCTCATGTGCTGAATATCGTGGCGAAAAAGATTGTTAAATTTGAAGTTCTAAGGGTTGAACTTAGCAATTCATTTATAACTGTTGATGCAACTGCTACATATAATGGTAATGATATCACCTTGACTCAAAATAGCTTGGAATTAAAAATATAATGAAATGATTTTAGCTCTAGGTACTGATTTTAGCTTAGAATATCAAAATAATAAAAAAATGCTGGACAATATGATCTTGTTATTAATGGTATAAATAACTTTACTGGAACAATTAATACAAAAATATACAATTAATAAAGCTAAGCTAAGTCTAAAGGCTAGTGATTTAACAGGTCAGTATAGTGAGGATATTAAAGAATTAACCTATGAAATAGTAAGTGGTGAAATTTATAATGATGACATTATAAATGTTAGTTTAACTACTCTTGCTACTAATAGTAGTGATGTTGGTGATTATAATATTTATATTGAAGCCTCTAATAATAATTATGAAATGACTTTGATTAATGGAACATATAAAATTACTCCATATGTTATTGTTATTTCTAATCTTGATCAAACTACAAAAATATAATAATAAACTTCAATTACCAACTCTTCCTATAAAGCTTCCTGATGAGGTGAGCGTTACTTATTATAAGGATGGCAAAGTCTTTGAGGGTATTAAAGAACAAGGTGAATATTCGCTAGTTGCTAAATTTACAACAACCACAAATAATTATGAGGTTCCTTCTGATATTAGCTTTACCTTTAAGATTGAGTTAAGTAAATCTATTGAAATTAAGGCTGATTCACAAATGGATTTAATATATATAAGCGTAGAAATCAAACGTGGTAGAGAATATAAATATCGTAGAACCTATACCGAAAAAGGGTATTATTCATGGTATTGATGATGTTGGTGAAAAATACTTATGGCATTAATGAAAATTATGTTATTTTTAGGTCAAGTATTGCCACAAACTAAGCTTGCTGATTTAGTTGCTGGTTTAAATATTGATGCTGATAATATTAGAGCTTATCGTTATGCTAACAATAAATACACATTGTTATATGATTGTGATGAAACTAAGCTTAATAGTTCTAAGGTTAAGCGTTATAATGTTGGAACAGGCTGGAAGCTTGAATATGTTATTGCTGGCGTCGTATTAGATACTGTTTATATTTCTGTAATTGGTGACACCAATGGTGATGGTTCAGTTACTGCTAAAGATTATCTAGATACAAAAAAATTATATACAAGATAACACTACTATTACAAGAGATGATGCAATACTTGCGATAATGATAAAAAATCGTGGTGGAAGCATAACATCATCTGACCTATTAATAATTAAAAATGCTATTAGTGATATAAGTGTACTAAACTCATGCTTATATACAAAGCCAAGCACAAATAATAGTACGTTAGATGTAGTTAATAATAATGAAACGCCAACTATTGACGAAAAAGATTGTAGAAAATAATACATCAATAGCTGAAGAGACTATAAGTGAAGAATCAATAATTGATAATGAAGAAACATTAGTTGCTTTTGATGAGGCTATTGAGGAAGAGGTAGTAGAGGTAGATAGCAGTTCAAACACTGATTCCGATACTACAACTGAGGATGTTAATAATCATGCTAGTGTAAATGATAGTGTAATATATTATGAAAAAGAGTAAAATTGAAGTTCAATTAAGTGATTTAAAGAAACAAAAAAAGAATTGATATTGAACAAGAATTTTAAGGAGGACTATTTATGAAAAAGAATAAAATCTTTTAATATTTAAGACAAGCTTTATATTAATGCTTTGTATATTCACATTAATTAGCTTTAAGGATAATAAAGCAAAGGCAGCAAATTATCCAACAATTTCTATTGAAACATCAAAATCAAGTGTAACCCCTGGTGGTACATTTGATTTAACAATTAGTATTGATAGTGCTAATACTGGTGGTGCTTCGTGGGCAGCTATAAGCTATTTCTTATATATAACTAATCCAGACATTTTAGAAGTTGGCAATATTAGCTATCAAGAAGAATTTACAACAGCTAAATATACAGATGCTTCTTCAATTAAACGTACAAACGTTAATATTAATATGTCAGAGGCTGATGATGCTGAAGAAATAAATAAGGATGTTTATGAAATTAGTTTTCAGTTAAGTGAATATAATACTTTAGTAAAAAAACTAGTGACGTTAGTGTTGTTAAGGCCGTTGTTCCTATAACTGTAAAGGAAAAATGTTGATAGCAATACAATTGATTTTTGTTCAAGATATTTTTGAACGTTGCAACAGCAGTAGTATTTTATGATGATAATGGTGCTGAACTTGAATTTGTAGGCGGATTTTCTGATGAAAGAACTATTAATTTTGCTGGCGATAAAACTGTTACAGTTTCTGCACCAAGTCCAAATACAGCGTTAAATACTGTAGATATTACATCTACTAATGGTGAAAAATTTTAATTATACATCTAGTAATTTAACTGGTTTGATTGATAAAAACAATTACGGTTTTGGCTGAAACAAATAAATTATCACTTAATGCTACAGCTTTATTTAATGGTAATATTAAGAATGTAACAGTTAATGGAAATGCTGCTGCATTAAATGGTGATTCTTATGATATCAATTTGTTAGATGCGGGAAGTACTAATAATATTATTATTACTGTTGAATCGGAAAATAAAAATAATACACAGGAGTTTAGCTTTAAGGTTGCAAGGCAAAAATATAGTATTTCAACACTTGATTCCCTAGATTTTAAGCTTCCAAGTGGCGTACTTGGTAATATTAATTTACAAAAGGGTGAAGGTAATAACTATACACTTAATTTACCTGATGGTGAAGATAATGTATTAGTTAAGTCAGTTGTAACTCCTAATGTTATGATTGATGGTGCTTATTTTAATAATGTAAAATTAACTAATAATGATTATAGTGAAATTAACATTAATGGATTAAGTGCGATTACCATAGTTGTTAAAGCCCAAGATGAGACAACAACAAGCTATACTGTAAACATTAATAGATTATCTAACGATAATTCAATATCTAATTTAAAGGCCTATTTAAAAAAATAGTACTGGTGAGACACCACTAGAGCTTGAAAAATCATGGAAATAATTATAATGCTAATGTTGTTTATACTAATAATTTAGGATTTAGAATTGATTGTACTACAAATGCAGAGATTGCATTCAATCCTGCTAGTAAAAGTGTAAGCTTTGATAATACCTATTTATTGAATAAAAAAGACAATTACAATTACAGTAACAAGCGAATCTGGTAGAGTCGCAACCTATACGGTTACAGTTACAAGAGAAGCTGCTTCAACTGATGCAAATATAACTTATGAAATTTTAGGAAATGTAAGCGGTAATGAATATCAAAAAGAGTTCATCTAGTACGGAAACTAAGTGGATATATGAATTGCCATTATCTGAAGAAAAGGCTAAGGTGAAAATTAGTGGGGTTGCTAGTACAACTACTATTAGTGGAACTGCTAATGCAACTACTTTGGAATTTTTAGCTAATGGTTACTATGAGCTTGTAATTACTCCTGAAAATCCAAGTTATAAGAAGACAATAGAGGTTTGGATTTTAAAGGCTAAGGATACTAATAATAAGGTTTCTAATATTGTAATTCAAAAAGGTGAAGCTGATAGTGAAAGTGTAGATGGTATTGATTATACTTTTTAGTGAAATAGCTACAGATCAAACCTATGAATATAGTGTTTCGTATAATGTATCTACAATTTATATTAACGCAACCTTCCCAGAATCAGCTACAGGCTATGGAGCTGGTACTAAAACCTTAAGGGTTGGCTTAAATACATTTGAGGTTTATGCTAAGAGTGAGTCTGGTGTAGCAGGCGCAAAATATATCTTTAAGATTACAAGAGAAGCAGCAAATACAGATAACAAGCTAAGCTCACTTAAGATTAATGATGTTGAATATATTGCATCAGGTGAGCTAACAACAAAAAAGATTTGTCTTGATCGTAATGTTGGAAATATCAATGTAGTAGCTACCTTAAATAATAGCTTAGCTAAAATTAATAGTGAATCAACACTAGGTACTATTAGCATAGCTTCTGGAGCAAGTACAACAGTAAGAGTATTAGTAACAAGTGAATCAGGAAGTACAAAGACATATGAAATAGTTGTATGTGCAATGGAAAAATGATAATACTATTACAAATATTAATATAGTTGGAAAGCTATCAGATGGTAGTGAATATGAAGTAAGCTATGAATTTGGTAAAAATATAACATTTAGTGTTCCATATAAGGTAGTAAGCTTAAATGTTGAGGCGGTAACAAATGCAAATCATGCCACAGTTAGTGGAGCAGGAGAAATAAGTCTTACAGCTGGAAGTAGTAAAACAATTAGTGTATATTTAACAAGTGAATATGGTATTAAGGGTGAAACCTATACAATTAAGGCTACAAGAGAAGCGGCAAATACTGATAATAAGCTAAGTTCACTTAAGATTAATGATGTTGAATATATTGCATCAGGTGAGCTAACAACAAAAAAGATTTGTCTTGATCGTAATGTTGGAAATATCAATGTAGTAGCTACCTTAAATAATAGCTTAGCTAAAATTAATAGTGAATCAACACTAGGTAATATTAGCATAGCTTCTGGAGCAAGTACAACAATAAGAGTATTAGTAACAAGTGAATCAGGAAGCACAAAGACATATGAAATAGTTGTATGTGCAATGGAAAAATGATAATACTATTACAAATATTAATATAGTTGGAAAGCTATCAGATGGTAGTGAATATGAAGTAAGTTATGAATTTGGTAAAAATATAACATTTAGTGTTCCATATAAGGTAGTAAGCTTAAATGTTGAGGCGGTAACAAATGCAAATCATGCCACAGTTAGTGGAGCAGGAGAAATAAGTCTTACAGCTGGAAGTAGTAAAAACAATTAGTGTATATTTAACAAGTGAATATGGTATTAAGGGTGAAACCTATACAATTAAGGCTACAAGAGAAGCAGCTAATACTGATAATAATTTAACTTCATTATCATTTATGGTAAATGGTGTTGAATATGTTAGTGCACTTACAAATCCAGTAAGAATATTAATACCTTTAAGTGTTAACTTAAAGGTTTATAAAACAGCCATTATTAGTGCTACATTAAGTAACGAGCTTTCAAGCATTTCTGGTCTTGGTGAGGTTACACTTCCTCTTCGTGGTCAATCAATAATTTATAGTGTAATTGTCACTAGTGAGGCTGGAAATAAAAACGAATACAAGCTTATTGTAACTAGTGAGGCTGAAAAATACTCCTGAGCTTGATACGAATAATGATATGGCATCTATTGGTTTAATTGGTGGTAGTGATAATACTAATTTCCTTGATGGTGTAAGCCTTGATGATATTAAAAATGCTGGTACTGCTGGCTATCAAATTACTATTCCTTGGAATGTATCTTTATTAACTGCTAGTGCTATAACTATTAGTGCTAAGGCTTCAATTTGCTATCTTGCTGATGGTAGTGAATCAAATGGCGTATATCATTTAAATGAAATGGGTACAAGCCAAATGATTTGTATTTATGCGGTATCTGAATCACAGGCTGAAGGTACACATTATTATATTAAGGTTACAAGATTAAAGGCTAGTAGTGATGCTTATTTAACTGGACTTACAATTAATGATAATGTTATTAACGTTGAACCGAATAAATACATTATTCCTTATAGAGTTGATCATAATGTTGACATTGCTAATATTGTAGCTAGCATTTCTACTAAAGCTACAATTAGTGGTGTTGGTTCAAAAACCTTGTCAATTGGTATTAATAAATTCGTATTAACTGTTGTTGCTGAAGATGGCACAACTAAAAAAATGATTATGAACTATATATTTATCGTGCTGAAAAATGTTAGTGATATTTTTAGATATTACAATTGATAATGTTGATTATACATTTAATCCAGATGAAAAATAATATAACTCTCGAGGTTCCTTATACAATGACTAGCATTAATGTTAATGCTAAAACAAGCGCATTATATGCTACTAAGCGTGGAACTGGTATTTATAATTTAACAACTGATTATTTAGAATTTGATGTTTACATTGAAGGTGAATATCATTTATATAGTAATGATGGTAATATCTCACAAAAGTATCATTTTAAGGTTAAAAGAGCTTTGCGTGATACTGATGTATCATTAAGTGAATTGATTGTTGAGGTCAAGGGTGAGCCTGTTCAATTTGATAAGGAATTTAAGCCTGATATACTTTCATATAATGTTGTTATAACTGATGATGATGTCTATTCAGTATTTATTAAAGCAACTGCTAATAGTAAAAATTCTACTGTTTCAAATGTTGGAAATATTGAGCTTGCAACTCTTACAATTACTAGTCCAAATACTTATGTAATTGATGTAAAGGTAATTGCTGAGGCTGTAAGAGGAGATTTGGAAATTAGTCAAACCTATAAGCTTTTTTTGTCTCAAGAGAAAAAGGTTAACTTAGATAATAGAAATGATATTTTTAAGTATAACAATTCAAGGAGAAAAATGGCAGATTATATTTTTGCAAATGAATTTAATCCAACTAAAGACAATTATGAAATAAATGTTGAATATAGTGTTAAGAATATTTATGTTCAAGCAACTGGTAATGGTGCTTCAATTGTCGGATCAGGTGTTTATCAATTAACTGAGGATGCTAAAACAGAAATTGTTGTATATGCAATAAGTGAAAGTGGTAATATTGGCAAGAAGTATACATTTAATGTTTATAGAGCAAAGGCCGATACTGATTCATCATTAAAAATCACTTATGATTGATGGAGCTTTTAATTACAGGCTTTAGAAGTGATAAATATAATTATGAAAAAGGATGTTATTTATCAGGTTCAAACTATTGATATTGTTGCGATAGCTAATAAGGAAACATCAATTGTTCAAATAATGATTAATAATGTTGTTCATTCAGGCTTAAAAATTGAACTTGAGCCAGATAGTCAAACTATTGTATCAATTATGGTTATTGCTGAAAATGGAGCAATTTCTACTTATGTTATAACCGTTAATAGAGCATCAGCTGATGGAAGATTAACCAATTTATACATTGAAGGAGTTAATTTCCAAGATGAAAATGGAGAAACTATCGTATTTAATGATTATACGTTTACATATTATGCAGTACTTGCATATTCATATGAAAGCATTAACATTATAGGACTTGCAAGTGATCCAAGCATTGAAATTCGTGGAATTGGTGAATTTAATTTAACTGTTGGTCGACAGGAGTTCCAAGTAGCTGCAATTCCTAAGACAGGAAAGATTACAGTTTATAGCATTATTGTTATAAGAAAAGCCGAGGCTACAAGCAATACTAATGTTAGTTCATTTGAAGTTAACGAAATTCCAGGATTTAAAAACTGACTTCTCTAATGGTACAGATATTTATGAGCAGGTATATGAGGTTGAAAGTAGTATTAATAAATTAACCTACAAGATTTTATTTGATATTACAGAATATGAGGATTCGCCAACATGTAAGGTTTTTGGTAATGATTTAAGATTTGGTTATAATACTGTATTATTTATTATTACATCTACGGATTTATCACAAACAAGAACAATTGTTATAAATGTATTAAGAAAGAACGTAAAGATAGATGAAATTAGTATTAAGCAAATAGGGGACTTTGAAGCTGATTATAGTGATGAGGTAAATAATTATTCATATACAGTTTCAAGTAGGGTTAAAAAAAGCTTGATATTAATGTATCACTTGCTAATCCAGATGAAACATATGAAATCAGCAATACGTCATTAAAGAATGGTAATAATAACATTGTTATAACTATTAAGTCTAACGGAGAAATTAGTAAAGAAATATATCTAAATGTATATAGAAGCAATGATGCTAGTGCAATAGATTATGCTATAATGGTTGGATCTGTTGTTATTCTTACAGCTGCATATTTTGTATTTAGAAGTAAGAAGAGAAAGATATAGGGAGGATATAAAAAAATGGATTTTAAAAAAATATTATTTTATATATAACGATTGCCATTATAATTGTAGTCTCTCTTGTTGTTATGGCTTTTCTTAAGAAAAAAATTATAAAAAAATCAATTAATGAACAAAAATTTCTTTGATAAAATTACAGGATTATATACCTATGAAGGAATGACAAACTATTTAAATAAAAAAAGGCTAATAATCGTGTTTGCTTTGTGGCCTTTAAGCTTGCCAAGGCTGATTTTTTTGAAAAAAACCAAATTGGTGATAATTTGTTTGAAAGCTTACTAAAAAAATATAACTAGTATATTATTAAATAAACTAGGAGATGATCGCTATGCCGCATATTTAGGTAGTGGTAGATTTGCTTTTAAATTAAATGATGAAGACGTATCTAAAGCGATTAATTTTGTTAACGAGTTAAATGCTTTATTTGTTAATTCTAATTCGGAGGCTTTTATCATTCATTTTAATTATGGCATTGCTTCTGGATTTGAAAAATGAAGAAACAATTCAAAAATGCAATTCTTGCTTTTAAAAATATGCTAAGCGCAGAGAAGAGCAGGTATTAGTATTTGATAGCGAGATAGCAAAAACTCAAGAATTATTTGATAAGGTATTACATGACACTGATATAATTAATAAAGAATTCAGTGTCTATTATCAGCCTAAGGTTAACGCAACAACAGGTGAAATAGTTGGAGCTGAGGCTTTAATTAGATGGGTTGATTCTCATGGAAATGTAGTAATGTATCCTGATCAATTCATTTCTGAATTCGAACAAAATGGTTTAATTGTCAAGCTAGATTTATTTGTGTTACAACAGGTATGTATTTTTACTTGATGGAATGAAAAAAAGCGTAGAGAAAAAGCCAATAGTTATTTCTATTAATTTTTTTCAAGAACAAATCTAATTGATCCAACCTTAATTGATAATGTAAAAAAATATTATCAGTAATTTTGATTTTGATATTAATAATCTACATATTGAGGTAACTGAAAGTGCCTTTTATTGGTAATGAGGATTTATTTAATTCAACACTTATGAAGCTTAGAGAATTAGGAATTAAGATTGAAATGGATGACTTTGGTTCGGGATATTCTTCAATTGGTTCTTTAATGAAACTAAAATGTAATACTGTTAAAATCGATCGTTTATTTGTTGAAAATAATCTACGTCTAAGAACGGAACAGGTATTTTTAGAAAGCCTAATTAAAATGTTTAAGGGTATTGATTTAGAGGTAACTGTTGAAGGTGTAGAAAATGAATATACTGTAAGACAAATAAGAAAAATGGCTGATAATGTTTTAATTCAAGGCTACTATTTCTTTAAGCCTATGGCCTTGAATAAGTTTCAAAGAATTTTAGATGATAATAGGTTTGTTTTTAGATAGTATGTTTAATGAACCAGTAGCTAAAGCTCCTAAGGTTATTCTTGCTGATGAACCTAAAAAGGAAGAAACTAAGGTTATAGTTGATTCAGAGCCTAAGAAGGAAGAACCTATTATACCAAAACAGGAGATTGTTCAAGATGTTGAGGAAATAAAGCCAGAGCCTGTGGTTATAGATGAGCCGATTGATGATAGTGACGATGATGAAGATTTTGATTCCGACGATGAAAGTGATAATAATTTTGAAAGCTTGATGGAGGAATATAAAGAAAAATATCGTGATGAATGGGAAGCAGAAATGCTTAAGAAATATCCTGATTTAATGAAGAAACATTATGAAAAGCTTGAATTTAGACAAAAGGTATTAAAATTATCTCAAGAACAAAAAAATAATTATAATACTTTAAAAAAATGCGATAATGAAGTATAATGTAGTAAACAGAATTAATAAAAATTTCGATGTTTTCTTATTTAAGGCTAAAACAGCTTGTAAAATTGGTGTTGTTGGAAAAATCAATTCGTCTATATCTAGATTTAAATCCTAATGATTATCCAACAGGTCAATTTCCTCATAAGGATGTGTCAAGTATAAAGCGTCATGAAAAAGACACCTTATATGATGAGAATCGAATCATCTCTTTCTGTTAGAAGAGGATTAAAAGCTTATTGATGATTTAGTAAAAGTTCTTCAAATTGAAGAAAAAAATCAGATTACGTTGAAAAAGAATTATGTTAAGGGAATCCAATTAGTTAATAATAAATCTAAGTGAAAAAAATAAGGGTGACGATTGTGTTTAAGAAGAAGTATTTAATATTTCCTATAATTTTAATCCTACTATTATTTGGTTGTGAAAAAGGGAATAAATGTGATCATACTTTTTCTTCACAGGTCACCCTCTTTCCAACTTGTATTGATGCTGGTATTAAGGAATATAGCTGTAATAAATGTGGTTATACCTATGATGAAGAAATAGCCCCTCTTGGTCATAGTGAAAAGATTATAAAAGGCTATGCTGCAAGCTGTAATAGTGCTGGTTTAACGGATAAGATTGAGTGTGAAAGATGTGGATTAGTTTTGGAAGATGCTCAAATTATCCCTGCAAGTGAGCATAGCTATAGAGTAACAATTGAAAGAGCATTTTTGTGAAACACCAGGTAGAATATATTATGATTGTACCAAGTGTAATTATTCATATAGTGAAGAAATAGCTCCTCTTGGTCATAATGAAGAAATAATCGAAGGACATTCTCCAACCTGTAATAAGGATGGCTTAACAAATGGTGTTAAATGTAGTAGATGTGGGAAAATCATAGAAGCTCAAGAGGTAATTCCCCATTTAAATCATCAATATAAAAATGAAACTCTTGCAGCAACCTGTACAAATAGTGGACATATAGATTATGAATGTATTTTATGTGGTGATAGCTATAGTGAAGAAATAGCTCCTCTTGGACATAGTGAAGAAATAATTAAAGGTTATGAAGCAACCTGCAATTCTACTGGTTTAACTGATGGTGTTAAATGTAGCAGATGTGGGGAAATCATAGAAGCTCAAGAGGTAATTCCCCATTTAAATCATCAATATAAAAATGAAGCTATTGCAGCAACCTGTACAAATAGTGGACATATAGATTATGAATGTATTTTATGTGGTGATAGCTATAGTGAAGAAATAGCTCCTCTTGGACATAGTGAAGAAATAATTAAAGGTTATAAAGCAACCTGCAATTCTACTGGTTTAACTGATGGTGTTAAATGTAGTAGATGTGGGGGAAATCATAGAAGCTCAAGAGGTAATTCCCCATTTAAATCATCAATATAAAAATGAAGCTATTGCAGCAACCTGTACAAATAGTGGACATATAGATTATGAATGTATTTTATGTGGTGATAGCTATAGTGAAGAAATAGCTCCTCTTGGTCATAGTGAAGAAATAATTAAAGGTTATTCTCCAACCTGTAATTCTACTGGTTTAACTGATGGTGTTAAATGTAGTAGATGTGGGAAAATCATAGAATCTCAAGAGGTAATTCCCCATTTAAATCATCAATATAAAAATGAAGCTATTGCAGCAACTTGTACAAATAGTGGACATATAGATTATGAATGTATTTTATGTGGTGATACCTATAGTGAAGAAATAGACCCTCTTGGTCATAGTGAAGAAATAATTAAAGGTTATTCTCCAACCTGCAATTCTACTGGTTTAACTGATGGTGTTAAATGTAGTAGATGTGGGGAAATATTAATAAATCAAAGTGTTATAAATATGGTTGATCATAATTATCATAATGCAGTATGCATATATTGTAATCATTTGAATTCCTTAATGCTTGCTTCTAATTATGGTTATAATTATTTGCTTAATTTATCTAATGGCCTAGAAATGCAAAAAAATTATATAATGATTTAGAGGCTGCAGCTCTTGCCTTTAATGATAATTATGAGTTGGATTTAATTAATGAAAACGTTGCTTACATTAATTATTCTCAATATAATTTAACTAAAGAGGAGGCAGGATATGTCTGGTCACTTTTTTTAGGAAGGATAATCCTCAATATTTTTGGTTAAGATATGGACTTAGATATGGTAAGGTTACAAATGATGATTCAAGTAATAATTATAATTTTTTTAGAGCTTTTTGGCTTTTTGAGGATTTTTTTATAAGGGAAGTATAAGAAAAAAATATAATGATTTGCTAGTTGAATATATTAAATTATATATTGATGAGCATATTAATGAATCAAATTATGCCAAAGCACTATTTTTATCATGATTTGATAATAAATCAAATTGACTATAAATATGACCCAAATAATAAGCCAGATTCTAGTGGAATTGCTCATAGTATTGCTGGAGTTTTAGATTCTAGTGGTGTTGTTTGTGAAGGCTATGCTAAAATGTTTGAAATTATGCTTAGATTAAGTAATGTTTCAGTTCTATATGTTACAGGTGGTAATCATGCCTTTAATTTAGCCCAAATGGATGATGGTAATTGGTATTGGTTTGATTTAACTTATGATGATACTAAAGAATTAACAAGTGGAGTTAAGCATACATATTTTTGTGTGAATGACACTGAGTTATTAGTTGACAATAATATTTTGGTTTCATTTAACTTTTTAAATACTCATGAGCTTGATTCATATACAGATATTAGTTATAAAGGCTCATATGAACTACCTAGTCGTTCAAGTATAGTGTTTAATGCTTCGACATATAACATTAGTGCTGTAAGAAAAGAGGATGAAAAATAAATGAAGAAACTTAAATATTTAATTTTATTAATAGTCCTTTTTAACTTGTGGAGTTGTAGAAGGGTGAATGTGCCATCTCATACGCATGTAGCCATTTCTAAATCATATGATGAATTTGAGCATTATGATGTATGCTCATGTGGTGAAATATTTAATCGTGAATCTCATAGTTTTCAAGGTGAGATATGTAGTTGTGGATATGATAAATATGAAGCAAATTTTTTTGTTATGATAACAATAAAATAGTTGGAATTAAGGAAAGTGTAGCGGAAGTACATATTCCTAAAAAGTCATAATGGAAATGAGATTGTTGAAATTAAAAGCGAATTGCTTTAATAATTTAAAATCAATGATAACACTTTATCTTCCATCTTCAATAAAAAATAAATAATGATGCCTTTATCGGCTGTGATAATTTAGATAGTGTTTTTTATTATGGAAATATAAGTGATTGGTGCAATATTGAGTTTGCTAATATGTATGCTAATCCAATGATGTGTGGTGCTAGCTTTTTATTTATTTGACAATGGCAGGTTTTCTTTGATAGAGGAAATAAATATTCCTACTGGTATTAAAAAAATTAAAAAAATAGTTTTTTTGTGGCTTTAGTAATGTAAGTAAGGTTACAATTAGTGATAGCGTAGAAGAAATTGGTGATAACTCATTTTATAATTGTTTATCACTTGCAAATATTGAATTTGGAAAGAGCGTTATAAAAAAATTGGTGAAAAATGCTTTTTTTATAATTGTAGAAAGCTAAAGGAACTTTCATTTAGTGAAAATGTATCTGAAATTAAAGGATTTGCTTTTTTTATGGTTGTACGTCATTGCAAAAAAATAACTTTTTAATAAAAAAACTTAAAAAAATATATTTTTAGCTTTGCTTTTTGCAGAATGTAATAGCATTAAAAAAATATTTATTATAATGGAAGTATTAATGATTGGCTTTTAATTAGCTTTGATGTAGAAGCTAATCCTATAAAAATATGCCTCTAGCTTTTTATTATTTAGAAAATGAAAAATTATGTTAAGCTTGTCGATTTAATAATTTCTGATGATATATCTAAAAATTGGTGATTATCAATTTTATGGTTATCAAGGGCTGAAAAACAATTGTAATGGAAAAATGTTTTTAGAAATTGGCAATGATGCTTTTTTTATAATTGTATTAATTTAACAGTTATTTCCTCCACAAGCAATTTAAATGTAATTGGCGATAGAGCATTTATGAAATGCATTAGTTTAAAAATCATTTGAATTGTCTAATAATATAATAAGTCTTGGTAATAGAATTCTTTATGGTACTAGTTCGTTAGAAAAAAATTAATTGTTCCTAGTGGCTTTAGTATTGGGGTTTTATTTGATGGAAATGTACCATTATCCTTAAATGAGGTTATATATAAATAAAATGTTAGCTTTTCTGCTAACATTTTTTTTCATAGAATATGGCAATTGTTTTAGGACCACAATGACAAAGCATCGTAGGATCAATTTGATAAGTATAAATATTTAAATTATTGTTTTCTTTTTAATAATTTATTTTTTTAAGATTTCTAGCTCATCAGGATTATTTGTGTAAGCTATATAAACATCATTATTAAGATGCTCATTAAAGAATAGTTTACATAATCCATCTATAGCTTTCTTTTTTTCCAAGGTGAATTCCATTTATTTTAAGTTTTCCAACTTCATTTGCACTTACAATTGGTTTAAGGCGAAGAATATTACCGACAATGACTTCTGATTTAGATAGTCTACCGCCTTTATATAAATGGTCAAGTGAGCCAATAGTAAAGTGAGAAGAAATTTTAATATTATTTAATTCATCAACTATTTCTTTTAAACTTAAATTCTTTTTTTATTAAGTTCTATGGCTTTTTAAAAAGATAAATTAATATGCCAACACTTCCAGTCTTTGAATCAAAAAAATTGCAATGTTTTCGTTATTATCACTAGCAATAATTGCATTTTTGATAATTGGCAGATAATCCTGATGAAAGACTAATATATAAAATTTTTATTTCCTATCTTTAGATCGCCTTTAAAAGGCTTCTTGATAATCATAGGGATTGATGCAACTAGTTTTTTTACTTTGTTATTACTATTAAGTTTTTTTCACACAAAAATCATCAATATTTTCTAAAGTTAGTGGATCTACCTCTTCATCATTTAAATAAAAAAATAGTTTGATATAACCTTAATATCGTACTCAGCTATTAATTCCTTTGTTATACTAGAACATGAATCTACATATATTTTAATATTACTCATAATAATCCTTTACTTTAATAATTAAATATTATATACTTTTAATGCAACAATTGTTGCGATAAAGTATAATTATATATGAGATATAATATCATATAAAGTATAATAAATCTATATGTATTGTTGTTAGTGCAACATATTTGGAGGTTTGTGGCATGAAAAGTAAAGAATTTTCTAAGGATTGTTTTTATAATGCTTTAATTAGTTTGTTGGATGAAGAAGAGTTTGCCGATATTCAAATATCGGAAATTTGTCATAAAGCAGGATTTAATCGTTCTACTTTTTTTATCGTAATTATAAGTCAAAAAAATAGATATTATTATCGATAAATTTAATAGTGAAGCTATAAAATGTCGTAAGGCAATAGATTCATCTAGTGATCATTCTTTATTAAATAGAATGACTATTTAATTTGAAATGCTAAAGGAAAAATTCTAAGGTATTTATTTTTAATGCATGAAGCATCATTAGATTTTCAAATGTTTTTTTAGTTTATAAAAAAATATTTATAAATATGAAAGCTTTAGTAATAAATACGAGTTTGATTATTTTGCTGCAGGAAGCTATGGTGTAATTATGGATTGGGTTTTATCAGGAATGAAGGAAACAGCTAAACAAATGGCCCAAATCATAACCAATCTTATTAAATTATAGATTTTTATTCAAAATACGCCAAAGGGTAGTTCGACCAATTCCTAACCTTTTAGCTGCTAGGGTTTGGTTATAATTACATTCTTTTTAAAAATATAACAGCAATCATTATATTCAATTTCAGATAGAGTCTTATTTTCTATATTAAAATAACTAATATTTTTGGTAGGTTTCATTATTTAAGATGCTTTTTAATATCATTAATTGTGGGACTTTCAAAGCTTTTTTTATTTCGTTTACTATTCTAATAAGCTCACTTTCATTTTTGAAAAATAATTATAATTATATAATAAATTTAGGGATTCATTATCTAAATTAATCTTTAAAGATTTGAGGTGATCATTAATGATTTCCTTTTTTTGTTTTGAATTATTAATTGAAGGAATTCTAACCAAATAATAGGTTATTTGATTAAGTTCATTGATTAGATTGTTATTATTTTCATTTATTAATATTATAAGCTTATTATTACTTGTAAGCTTAGATTCGGATATGTAATTAACTAAACTTGCTAGAGCGTAATTATCTAAAAGCGTTTAAATTTTTTTTAAAAATTATTATATGGTTCTCTAAATTTAAAATTGAGGCTGGACTATTCAATAATGTGTTAAATTCCCTTTTGGTAATTAAATTAAAATCTAGAATAAAGCTTGTATTGTCTTTATATAAGGAGGATTCAATAATTTTTTTTACTAGCATGTCTTCACCAGAGCCATTCTTATAAAGAAGGCAAATTGGAATGTTATTAATAGAATATAAGGTAAGACTTTTGTTTATATCTAAGGGAATATGGTAATTGTCTAATGAGGATGGAATATAGATATAATTATAATCAATGCTTTTGTTTATGGATATTTTTTTATTGCAATGTATTTATTTGAAGCAAAAATGAAATTTTTTTACTATTAATATTAATTAAATAATTTTGTTTTTTTAAAGCAATTGATTTGTTTTTTTAGTTAGTAATTCTTTAATATTATTATTGATAATTTGTTCAATATCTTTGTTAAAAAAATAGGGAAAAATTATTGATTTTTTTAATTAATTGCCCATGTTCATTATAAATAAAAAAATATTAGTATGCTCATTCATTAAAAAAATGCAGTTAAAAATAGCCTCTTCGTTTTTTTGCTTATTAAGATTTAAATAAAGCTCCTTACCTGTTAAATAAGCATTTTCTAAAGACTTAAAGCTGTTTTTTTAAAAAGCTCGGCCTTTATTCCTTGGTTTTTTTAAGATAATTTTTTTAGTACTTGCACCAGTATATATTAAATGAAATTTTTTTTAATGTAATCTATTTGCGATGAAAGATCACTGTTGCCTTTTATAGTAATAGTGTTAATATTATTGAAATTTAAAAAGCTTTGCTTCATTGGTTAAATTTTTCTTGACCAATTATTAAGGTAGGTATTTGTGATTTAATATCAATTGTAGAGATGATATCATAAATTGATAAGCCAACATCTATAACTATGGCTTTAGTTATTTTTAAATAAGAATATACTCCACCGCGTGAAATAATTAAATCATAATTATGATTGTCTAAATAAAAACTTTATTTTTTTCTTTATGATGTCCATCGGAAAAATAATAAGTCGATATTTTTCTTCCTTGTATTTATTAATTAGCTTTAAGGCAATATCTTTCATATCTTCATATACATATACAATTAATGTTTTTCATTTTATTCACCTATCTAATTTTAGCATTTTTTTGTTAATTGTTTCAATATGAAACAAAAAAAGCTGTATCTGAGTTTTACATATATTTATTTTATTGATAAAATAATAGTGGTGATAGAAATGAAAAACTTTATTTATTAGTCCAGTATCGATTAGTGTAGAGCTTGAAAAATTTTTGATATTTATTATTGTGAGAGCTATAAGGTTTATTTAAATGGTGAATATCTTTATGAAGGAAACACTAATGTTTTGTCAATCTATGATTTAATTCCTAATACTAAATACAAATTAGAAGTGATTAGCAATAATTTTATAGAAGAACAATGCTTTGAAACTCAAGATAAAAAATTAAAGCTTATAAAATCAGAAGGCTTTAATGATATGACAGAGGTTGTTCAAAAATGCTATTGATAATTTAAAATGAGGATGAAGTTTTAGTATTAGATGGTAAATTTAAAAATTGTTTCACTATTTATTAGAAAAAGGCATTGATTTATATTTGAAAAAAAGGGAACAATTTTACTTGGCGAAACAGACAGAAATAAATTTCCAATTTTAAAGCATGATGAATTTTTTTAAATGGAATACCATTAGGAACCTGGGAGGGTGACTTCGACGATAGCTTCGCTTCAATAATTACGATTCTTGGTGCAAAAAATGTTTCGATTTATGGTGAAGGAATAATTGATTGTAATGCTCAAAATTCTGATTGGTGGATTAACCATCGTGTAAAAAGAATTGCAAGACGGCCTAAGGGAATATTCATTCATACAAGTGAGAATGTTACCTTTGATGGCATTAGAGTATGTAATACGCCATCATGGAATCAGCATCCATTTTATTCTAAAAAAATATTAACTATTATAATTGTGAACTTATTAATCCTTTTTAATTCACCAACAACTGATGGTATTGATCCTGAATCATGTGAAAATGTAAATATAATTGGTTGCAAAATTAGTGTTGGTGATGATTGTATTGCAATTAAGTCAGGTAAAATTAATTTTGCACGATTATATCATAAGCCATCTAGTATGATTACAATTAGAAATTGTCTTATGAATAATGGCCATGCTGGTGTAACAATTGGTAGCGAAAATAGTGGTGGAATAAATAATGTTTTAGTTACGAAATGCTTATTTGAACATACTGATAGAGGAATAAGAATTAAATCTCAGCGTGGTAGAGGTAAGGATTCAATTATTGAAAAATATTACATTTCATAATATTAAAATGGATAATGTTATGTCACCATTTGTTATAAATGCTTTTTTTATAAAGCAGGTAATGATGTGATTGACGATAGATTTAATCGAGATTATTTACCAGCCAACGATTTGACACCAAGATTAAAAAAAGCTTTGAATTTAGTAATATTTCTTGTCTTAATGTTTCCTTAGGCTTGGCTCATTTTTTTAGGTCTTCCAGAGGCTATGATTGAAAGTGTAACCTTAAATGATATTATGGTTACCTATAATAAGGATGCTAAACCTATGGATATGGATATGAAGGCTTGGGTTGAGGAATTTAAAAAAATGTAGGTATATATGCTGAAAATGTAAAAAAAGAATTGTTTTTGAAGAATGTTAAATTTTTTTAGATGAGCCTACAAAAAAATTTATATTAAGAAATGTTAATTTTGTGGAGGAAAAATTAAAAAAATGGAATTTTTTTAAATACGTTATGGTTTGCCTTTAATGCAGTAATGCCTATTATTTTTGTTAATATTACTTGGATATTTTTTTAAGAAAGAAAAAAATTTTTTTAAGTGATGATTTCTTACGAGTTGGTAATAAGTTTGCTTTTTAAGTTATGTATGCCAGCTTTATTATTTATAAATATATATTCTATTGGTTCATTTAGTGAAATTAAATGGGATGTTGTAATTTTTTTAGTGAGATTATTATTATTAGTGCTTTTTTTTGATTGGGTTTTTTTATTTGTTAAGATTTTTTTGTTAAGGATGATCGTAAAAAGGGTGTAGTTTTACAGTGTATTTTTAGATCTAATTTTGCAATAATAGGTATTCCATTATCTGAGGCACTTGGTGGTGCTGGAGCTTTGGAAATTGTTGCAATTTTATCAGCCTTTACAATTCCTACCTTTAATATTTTAGCTGTTACATCACTATCAATATTTGTTAAGGATGGTGAATCTAAGCCAAGCTTTAGAAAAAAATTTTATTAAATATCTGTAAAAAAATCCATTAATTATTGGTGTTGTATTAGGACTTGTTTGCTTAGGAATTAGAGCTTTAATTCCTACAAATAGTAGTGGCGAATTATATTTTTCTTTAAAGGGAAGCTTACCATTCTTATATAAGGCTATTGAAAATTTAAGTAAAATTTGTTCACCTTTAGCATTGATTATTTTAGGTGGAATGTTTGATTTTAGTGCTGTAAAGGGAATGCTAAAGGAAATAATTTATGGTACTGCTGGTAGACTTGTTGTTGTTCCTGGGGTTGCTGTACTACTTGGCGTTTTATTATCAAAATATACTAATATAATAAATTTTGATAGTAGTGTCTATCCTGCTCTTATTGCTTTATTTGGTTCACCTGTTGCGGTTTCAAGTGCTATAATGGCTGAATCAATGAATAATGATGGTAAGCTTGGTGGACAGCTTGTCGTCTGGACTAGTTTATTTTCAATATTAACTATTTTTATTTTCGTTGTAATCTTAAGAAGTCTAGCGCTTATTTAATCACTATTTTAAATAGTGATGACATGCTGCATAATCTTTAATATGAAATATTTTTAAAAACGGATGGTATAAGAGGTAAAAACGAATGAATATATAACATTAAAGCTCGTATATAAAAATTGGTAGGGCTTTAGCTATTTTGAACAATAATGTTTTGTTTGTTGGCTATGATAGTAGATATTTTGGCGATGAGCTTTTAAGAGCTTTAGCTATAGGGGCTACTTCAAAAAGAATTAGAGTATATAATTTAGAAATAATGCCAACACCAGGAATAATGTATTATAGCCTTAAATATCAAGCATTAGGGGTGAGTATAACCGCAAGCCATAATTTATATTATGATAATGGAGTAAAAAAATTTTTTTGAATGGTGAGAAAAATAAGTGCTGATTTAGAAAAATAAATTAGAAGAAGAAATAGATAATGTAAAAATATTTTTGATTTCCATTTAAAAAAAGTCGATAAATTTAAGGATAAAAATATATTTAAGCTTTTTTTAAAAGCAAAATATAATTAAGACAAACTATAAATATGTAATTGATTGTAGTAATGGAGCAACATCAAAAAAATTGCTAAAAAAATATTCGCTAATACAATTGCTTCTAAGCCAAATGGTAAAAAAATATTAACAATGGTGTTGGATCGGTTAATCCTGATTATTTAATAAATTATTTAAATAAGCATAATTATGATTACGGATATGCTTTTGGATGGCGATGGTGATCGCATTATTTTTAGCTGATAAGGATAGAGTTTATTATGGTGATGATATTTTTATACTTGATTTTTAAAAATTTTATAAGGATAACAATATTAAGTTAAAAAAATCGTAATGTCAAAAATGAGTAATATTGGTGTGGTAAATAAAATAAGAGAAATGGCAGATGTTTATCTATGTGATGTTGGTGACAAAAATTTACTAGAAGGTGATATTGGAGCGGAGCCATCAGGACATATAATATTAAAAGAAATTTTGCCATATGGTGATGGCTTATATATGATTACATTATTAAACAAAATTATAAATTATTATGGATTACCAGTAAATAAATTATTTGATTATCAAAGATATGATGAGATTAATTATACAATTAATAATTCTTTAATAAAGAAAGATGCATTGGAAATTAATAAATATGAATCTATGTTAAATGAAAAAAATTGATGGAAAGATTATTATTAGAAAAATCAGGAAACTGAGGATGTATTAAGAGTATATATATCTTTAAAAAAATAAGAAAGAAATTTATGAATATAAAAAAATGATTGATAAATTTTTTTAGGGGGATAAAATGATAAGTTTTATAATACTTGCGGCTGGTAGAGGAAGTAGAATGAATTTAGATATGCAAAAGTGTTCATTACCAATTATTGATAAAGTATTAATTGATTATACGCTTGATGCGATAAGAAAAAAATAGAAGATAAAGAAATTATTTGTGTTACATCATATAAGGAAAAAAAGAATTAATTAATAAAAATAGAAATAAAAAAATGATATTATATTTGTTCATCAAGATGAAATACTTGGAACACTTGATGCGATTAAATGTGGTCTTTTAAGTGCGTCTGGTGATGAAGTATTTATAATACCAGGTGATAGTCCAATTTTCGATAGGGAAATTATAAAAAAATAATTAAATATCATCATGAAAAATTTCGCTGATATAACACTTGTTGGAAAAATACTTAAACGATTTAAAAATCATATGGAAAAAAATCATTTATTCTAAAAAAATAAGGTAAGAATATTAGAAGTTAAAGATAGAATTGATAATAAGGGGATATATAATAGTGGCGTATATTTATTTGAGACTAATGTATTAAAAAAATAAAAATTAATTTAGTTTCAAAACATAAAAAAATACAAATGAATATTATTTCACGGATATTTTTTTAATTTTTTTAGATGAATATAAAAAGTGTTATTTATTTAACTGATGATATAATGGGAGCAAATAATCTTTTTAGAACTTAATAATATCGAAAAATGAATTAAGAAGAAAAAAATTCTTTTTATCACATATGAAAAAAATGGAGTCATAATTAAGAATATGGATACTACCTATATTGGAATAAATGTTGAAATTGCTCCTAATGTTATTATTGAAGGTAACACAAGAATTTATGGAAATAGTAAAATATATGAAAATACTATTATAATTGATAGCGATTTAACTGATTCTATTATCAATAAAAAAATACCTTTATATATAAAAAGTGTGATTAATAAAAGTATAATTGGTTCAAATACAAAAAAATTGGTCCATATGCTAATATAAGAGAAAAAAATGTCAAATATTTGATAATGTTAGAATAGGGAATTTTGTTGAAATTAAGAATTCAAGTATTGATGATTATACTAAATGTGCACATTTAACTTATATTGGTGATACTAAATGCGCAAAAAAATGTTAATTTTTGGTTGTGGTGTTGTAACTTGTAATTATGATGGTAAAAAAATAAGAATCAAACAATTATTGAAGAGAATTCCTTTATTGGTAGCAATGTTAATTTAATTGCCCCAATTATAATTAGAAAAAAATACGTTTATTGCAGCTGGCTGTAATGTATGTAGGGATACTAATGAAAACGATTTTATAAGGCGCAAATAAATATGTAAAAGGCAGGAAAAATAAATCATACTTTCATTATTAAAAAATATGTTTTTGATACTGACTTTGGCTTAGTAGCCTTATTGCTGATATTAGTATATTCATTAAATAAATTTAGTGATAATTATTATAATATACTAGGTTGATTTGATAGCTTTTGGTATATTATTCCTACACTTTTATTTTTATTGTTAATGTATTATATGGCTTGTAATAATCAACATAAAATATTTGATTATTTATTTATTCTAATTTCATTTTTGTTCATTTATTCTTTTGCCTTAAAATGGATAATTCTTATTATCATATAGATAATAAAGAATTACTGATTGTTAAGAATTCAATTTATAATGAACATTCAACCAAATGTATTAGAAAAAGGATTATTTTAATATGAAATCCTAGAAAAATTCTACATTAGATATAAAAAGATTATATTAATAAATAATTTTGTTTGAACTAAAGACTAAAAAGTTTTTTTAGTTCTTTTTCTTTTTTTGAAAAAAATGGTATAATGAGATTAATAGAAAGGAGAGAATTTTTATGTGTCAAAAAAATAAAACAAAATCTTAAAAGCAATAGGTATTATGCTTTCTAGCATTGCGGGAATATTTTTTTAATTATTAATATGGCAGGATTTTTTTAGATCAAAAATATTGATGAAATTGATTTTGTTAATCTTGCTTCATATGCTTTAATTTTTTTGCTTCAGTAGTTATTATGTTTGTCTTGTCACTAAAGGACAAGTATACCATAAATGATATAAAAAGTTCCTGGTATATTATTTTTTTAATTGGTAGAGCAATAAGCTATTTAGAAATATTCTACAATAATCCTAAGTTTGTCAATATGCCTTTGCTAATATTAAGTGTTGCTGTCTTAATATTATGGATTATTAGTATGTTTAGCAACAAGACTTTAAATGCTTTGAAGGTTTTGTTAATTGCATTTGGAGCTTATAGCCTATGCTTTGCCTTAAATGCATCAATTTATCAAATGGCTATGCTTTTTATTAATTAGCCAGTTAGCATTGCCATTATTCATCAAAGAGGAGAATAATAAAGAAAATGAAGAAATTAATCTATAAGATTGTTGCAACATCTTTAGCTTTTGTAGCAACAATTTTAGCAATTGTGGGAATTGCTTTATTAAAAAAACAAAGGAAATTAAGATGGCCTTAAATTTAAATGCTATAACTATTATAGCTGCACTTGCACTATTATGTGTTGGCTTTTTTTACTTGTAACGTTATTGAAGAAGGACAATAAGATGTTCTTATTAATTTCAATGATAATATTATTAGTTGGTGTAAATTTGTTTTCGACAATTTTAACTAGTATTTTCTCAACAACAGAAGAAACTACTACCAATCCAAGCTTAATTAGTATACTTGAAATTGCATTATTAGTTGTTGCTTATGTATTTGCTTTAAAGGATAAAAAATGGGGATCAATTGTAGTAATTGTTATTTTGACATTAAATTTAGTAACACTATATACTTCATTTGTTTCTATAAATGCTGCACTTGTGAATTTAGAAGCTGAAACAACATATATATCAAATACCACTCAAAAGCTTATTTCTTCTTATAAGGGAATAGAAATGCTAATTATAGCTATTGAATTAGGATTTGCAAGTCAAATTACTTATTTTTGTATTAATCTTATTAATGAAGATAGCAAACAAGAAGCTGTTGAAGAAAATAAATCTGAAGAATAAAAATAATGGCGTATAGGATTTCCTATATGCTTTTTTTCTTTTTTAAAAAAGGCATTTTCTTGACTTTTCATATTTTATAAACTATAATTAATTTATGTGAGAAGCAATTAAAATGTTAATAAGGAGTGAGTTTTTTTATGAGTGAGAAAAAAAGGACATGTTTGCTGATTTGAATGTTGGTAATAGTTCTAAATATAAAGCTTTTTAATGATGAGGCAACATTAAGAGAAAAGAATCAATAAGCTCGATGAAGAAATAACTAGATGGTCTAATCAAGAACATAATATTTCATGGGCAAATGATTATAAAAAGCTTTTATGAGCACACAAAAAGCATTGATGTTGACATAATTGCAAAAATTATGAATGCGAGCCTTTTTTTGAACAATTAAAGCGTGAAGCTGATTATATAATTGCTAAGGATCTTGAAAGAAAAAAACAAGAAGAAGCAAAAAAACAAGAGGAAGCAAGAATTGCTAAGGAAAAGGCACTTGTAGAAGCAAAAAAACAAGCGGAATTAAAGAAAGAACAAGAAACACTAGCTAAAGCTAAAGAAGCTCAAAAGATAATTGATGATGCTAATGAAGCAGATCAAAGAATTTTAGATTTAAGTAAAGCTATAAGAAGTGCGTACTGGGTAAATGATGTTTATGCTACTGATAAATATGTTAGCGAAATTTCACCAAAGTCTCGAGTTAAATGTAAAAAAATTTAGGAATACTTACCAAATTAAAGGAAGAATGCGAGATTGTTAATGAAGCGCTTGATTTTTGATAAAAAAATGTTAAAGCTTTAGCAAAAAGCTAAAACGCAAAAATAATACGTGGGCTATAAAGGTTTTAAATCTTGAGATCAGTATAATTGCTAAAAAAATATAGTAATGAGCAACCTCTTTATTTAGAAATAAAGGCTATGGCTGATAAAATTGTTGCTGAACAAAAAGCTAAGGATGAAGAAGCCTTGGCTTTAAAGAAGGAAGAAGCTAAAAAGGCTGCTTTTGAGAAAAAGAAAAAAGAAGAGGAAGCAAGAATTGCTAAAGAGGAAGCCTTAAAAAGCGGAGGCTGAAAGAAAGCGTCAAGAAGAAATTGCAGCTGCTAAGGCCTTAAAGCTAGAGAGAATCAAAAATATAAAAATCATAACAATTGTTCCAATTATTTTAGGAATTATCTTAGCTTTAGCTGCAGTTGGCCTTGGTTTTGTTTTTTTAAGGATTACCAAAATTATTGCTTTGCCGGAGCACTTGGTATTTTTTTCTTCTTGTTATATTTACTTTGCAATTTGCTACATCAAGAATTAAAAGCACCATTTGATGTTGTTATTCATTTCTTATTGGCTGTTATTGGTCTTGGCTTAACCTTTTGTTGAGGCAATTCCTAAGGAATATGCAATAGTTTTATCAGGATGGACATTTTTTTAAGCTCTATCATAACAATTTTAGCAAGATTTAAGGCTTTAGGAATTAAAAATTAGTAGTGGAATTTCAATTTTTTTATTAGTGGTAATATTTTAGCAATTGTAATTTCAACAAAGTTATTTAGCGGAATTGTTATGGGACTAGTAATGGGTGCTATAATATTAATTACTTGTCTTATGACATCTTTAATTACTAAATTTAGCAATAATGAATATGATAATCGTTGTACAGCCTTAATGTGGTATATGATTATTGGCTTTGTAGCTTGTGTTGGTGGTGTTGTTATGTTATTTTTAGGAAGAGTTCAAACAACTATTGCCGCCTTCATATTTGTAAGCTCTGCTATTTTAACAATATTTTATATAATTGAAAATAATGATGATTACATATTTTCTTCATTTTTGTATGCAATACCAGTAGCTACATCATTATTAGTATTATTCTTTCATTGGGGAATTAAGGATTATGTTATTAAGAATAATGTTTTAGTTCATTATTATGGTACATCTGATACCTTAGTTGTTCCTGATGGCGTTGTTGAAATAGGAAAGAAATGTACTGCTGGTCCAGGAAAGAAGGTTAAAAAAATGTTATTATTGCTTCAAGTGTTGAAAAAGATTAGATATAATGCCTTCTTAAGATGTAAAAAAATTAGAAAATGTTGAATTTGCTAATGATTCAAAGCTTGATTACATTGGTGAATATGCTTTTTTTATGATTGTGTTAATTTAAACAATAAAAAAATTATGATTATAAGCTTGTTTTACCAGATAGTGTAACAGTGATTGATTCTCACGCTTTTGGCAATACTAAATTTGATTCTATTGTTTTAGGTTCATCATTAAAGACTATAAATGAAAGTGTATTTGAATATTGTACTAATGTTAAGTATATCTATTATAATGGAACAAGTGCTGATTGGGCAAATGTTACAAAAGGCTGAAACGGATAATTCTGTTTTTAAACCATGGGATTATAAAATTAATTATCAAATGGTTTATTTAAAGAGTTAGGGTTAGTCTAAATTTGGCATATAGGATTATTTCTTATATGCTTTTTTATTTGCTAAAAATGGCATTTTCTTGACTTTGCATAATCTATAAACTATAATTATCTTATGGTTAAGACTTTTAAAAATAATTAGGAGTGAGTTATATGGCTGAAAAAAAGAAAGATATGTTTGCTGATTTAGATATCGGAGATAGTTCTAAATATAAAGCCTTTAATGATGAAGTAACCTTAAGAGAGATGATAAATAATTTAGATGAGGAAATAATTAAATGGTCTAAGGCTATTCATAATGTTTCTTGGGCCAATGATTATAATAATTTTTATGATCATACCAAGAGTGTTGATGCTGACATAATTAAAAAAATAATGAATGCTAATCTTTTTGAGCAACTAAAGCGTGAAGCAGATTATGTTATTTCTAAAGATATCAGTGATAAGAAGAAGGAAGAGGAAAGAAAAGCTTTGGAAGCTAGAATTGCAAGGGAAAAGGCAATAGCAGAAGCTAAAAGACAGGAAGAATTAAAGAAGGAACAGGAAACTATAGCTAAAGCTAAAGAAGCTCAAAAGCTAATTGATGCTGCTAATGAAACTGATCAAAGAATTTTGGATTTAAGTAAGGCTGTAAGAAGTGCTTATTGGATTAAGGATGTAGATGACATAGATAAAATTGTTAGGAATATCCCTGCAAAGGCACGAACTAAATGTAAAAATTTAGCTATTCTTGATAGCCTAAAGGAAGAATGCAAACTTGTAAACGAAGCTTTAGAATTTGATAAGAAGGTTGTAGCATTAGCTAATGAAAACTTTCATAGCTTAGCTTGGGCAAATAATGTTAAAGCTCTTAAGATAAATCCTCTTGCAAAAAAATATAGTAAAGAACAAGATATGTGTCAGACATTAAATGATATGGCTGATAAAGTGTTTGATGAGGAAAGAGAAAGAAAAATTAAATATGAAGAGGCTGTAAAGGCTGAAGCGGAAAAGCATAGAATTGAAATAGAACAAAGAAAAAAAGAAGAGGCTTTGAAAAGAGAAAGAGAACAGCTTCAGGCAATCAAAATAAATAAGCAAAGAAGACGTAGAAGAAGAATTGCAATTATTGTTCCGATTATCATTTCAATAATTTTAGCTGGGGCTATAGGTGTTTATGGCTATCGTTATAGTGATTACAAGAATTATTGCTACGCTATTGCAATTGCTTTAGTGTTTATGGGAGTTTTTACAGCTCGTTATTTGCTTTTAAATGATAAATATCAAAATGATGTTAAAGTTCATCTTTTACTTAATGCTATCACCTTGGTTTTATATTTTATAAAAGCTGTTCCTAATGAATATTCTCTTGTATTTGGTATTTGTGCCCTTTTTAAGTCCAATTTTAATATTTTTTTAGTTAGAATGATGCTTCGAAAAATCTATTAAATCTGAAGCCTGCTTTTGCATTTTTACTGGGGGAGTTATCTTATCTATTATAGTAGGTAGAGAATATTTTGAGGGAATGATAAGGGCTTTAGTGATTGCTGGTAGTATAGTTGGAACAACTATCATTTCTTCAATAGCTACATGCTTTAGTCATACAAACTTTGGCAGCAAAAATACGATATAGAGGAACGATAAGATTGGAGTTTTATCTTTATAACCTACTTGGCTATGTTGCCAATATTGTCGGAATTATTATGCTTTTCTTTGGTAGAGATTTAACGATTATTTCGATAGCTATCTTTATAAGTACAGCAATATTTACATTATTTGCTAATAGAAAAAAATAAGTACTGGTATAACAGAAGCCTTTTTTTTCTTTAGTATAATTCCTTTGATTATAGCTTTAGCAGTACTATTTAAGCATTATGGTATAAGTTTTTTTAAATTTTAATGAGTAGTTTAGGGAGGATTTATTATGCCTGATTATATAAAAAGAGCACAAGAAATTGTAATTAAGAATAATGAAGAAGCAAATGATATAATTCAAATGCAAATTGATTTTAATGCGCAAGCACAAAAAAATATGAAAAAGATAATGAATACTGATTATACTAGTTATTTAAAGGAAACATTTTCGGATTCTTTAGAATCATTAGAAAATATTTATGAAAATTGGGCTAATATTCAAAAAAATACTAAAGGTTTAGATTTTAGAATTAGTGATTATATTAAAAACTCTTAAGCCTACAAGAATTCCTGTTGGCAAGGTTGAGGAGGCCTTTAATAAGCTTGTTTATGATGGAAGAGAAGCAATTATTGCTGTATCAAGAAGTCAAAGCGTTCTAGATGATATTGAACCTCAAAAAAAGATTTTGTCAGTGTCTTGTGGATTTAAGATATATTGTAAAAAAATAGTGAGAAGCTATTACTTGATACGGGTATTCAAGCAAAAAAATGATTGCTCGTGATGAAGAAAAAACAGATAATTTTTCTATTGAAATGTAAAGAAACAATTAAAAAAAGGCAAGCCACATTAAAAAAAGGAAACTGATTATGAAGTTTCTAAATTGAATGAGGAAATTAATGCTGATTTTAAAAAAATTAAATGAAAAAGCTTACAGGTAATAATTTTAGTGATGAGGCTGATTATAAATTTTTTTGATGGGCTTTAAAAAAATATAATCCTAAGCAAGATCTTAGTAATGAAATGATAAAGAAAATAGATTGTTTAATTAATAATCCTAAATTATGGCAATCAACAATTCCTGTTTATTATAATCCTAAGGATTCTAATGGAGTAATTATTATTAAAGCCTCAAAGGAAATTTTAGATCCTTTTTGATAATTCTAAAAAAATTATTAAAGCTTATAAGAAATATTTATTTTTTTCTTTAATTGCTAATCTTCCTGCTAATAATTTATTATTTTCTGGGCTAGAATCAGCAAGTGAATCAACAGTAGGAGCTCTTGCTACAACAATTTCAAAAAAATCTTGGCTCAAAGGCTATAATTAGTTTGTCTAGCAATAAGGCAAATGTAGTTGCTAATTCAAATGATTTAAATGATTATTTAAAGAATTTAAATAGTATGGCTAATTCCCGTTCAAACGCTATTAATTTAAGTGATGATATTGATGATATTTTTTTGATTACAATAAAAAAATAATCCTGACAATATGATGCCAATTATTTTAAATGTAATAAATTATTATCCTCATTGCTTAGAAGATAATAGAAATGCAGAAAAAGGTCTTTTAGAAATTCTTTTTACGTGGTGTAAATAAAGGAATATTATCAATTGTTTGTGTTGATAAGGATAGTGATTGCCCATTTTTTTAAGTGATAAAAAAACTTAAAGCTGATATTATTGAAATTGATGATGATTTTAATATGCAGTTTAATGGGTCACCTTTTACAAACGATATTTTGGTAGATAACTTTAATACTGATGATTTTTTTATTTGAAGCTTCAGGAACGTGAGCGTGAAGCTAATATTTTGACACTTAATAAGGTTATAGCTATTACTGAAAATAAAAATTTCAAGATATCCTTTAACTAAATTCTATGATAAAATCACAATACCATTTGGTATGGATAATGATGCATATTATAATTTTACATTAGGATCATGCTCTAATGAAAAACTTTACGTTTTTTTAGTGGGTAATACTAATAGTGGTAAGTCTTCATTATTACATTTGATGATTTTAAGTATGGCATATTTTTATGCTCCTGATGAATTAGAGCTTTATCTTGCAGATTTTAAAACTGATGAAACTAATGCTCCTGAATTTTCTAAATATATTAAGGATGCAGATGAAGACAATTTATATATTCCTCATATTAAATATTTATCATTAAAGAGTAAAAACTGAAAAATGTTTCTTGACTTATTTAATTTAATTAATTCCATTCATAATAAAAAGAGCTAAGCAATATATTAGTGCCGGAGTTTCTGATATGAGGGAATATAATAAGCTCTCTGATGTACAAAATGGTAAATTACCAAAAATGCCATTTGCTTTATTTATTATTGATGAATATAATCAAATGTTTAAAGATTTTGATACTAGTAATAAAGTTTCTTCACAACTTGCAAACTTAATTAAAACGGTAAGAGCATCAGGAATTGGTATTATTTTTTTTCGGGGCAGTCAATTGCTAGCAATTTAACTTCAGAAACAATTAACCAGATTCCTAATAGGATTGTTTTAAATCTTGGAAAAGATGACGCAATAAGAAAAAGTATTGTCTTGCATTGAATTTGATAGTAATAATAAATATTCAACTGAGCTTAAGCAAAAGGGTATGGCTTTAATTTCAACTGATGGCGGTATCGAGAATTTAAGACACATCAAGAGTGCCTTTGTTGGTAATGATGCTCAAAAGGAAAAAAATATTGCTAGAAGAATAAGAGAAAAATATATAAAAAAATTTCCCTGAAACAATTCAGGTTATTGCTAATGAAGAAGGTTTATATCCTCTTGGTGACGGATTGAAATGTAATGAATTTGCAACTGAGAATAAAGATAAATCTTATGAAATCTTTAATCTTCCTATTGGTGTTTCAGCAGCAAGCTTACTTAAAAACAAATATGGCTTTTTTTCAACCGCTAAAAGTGCTACAAATTATATAGCCTTTGCTAGTCCTAATAAGCTTTATATGCTTGAAAGAATTTCTTCATTAATGTATCTGCATGATGTAAACAAAAAAATGTAATGTATTTTTTTCTAATGTTAGCGAAGGTGAAATCTTTTTTAAAGGCTTTGGTAATAAAGCAAGCTTAATTAGAAACAAAATTTCTAAGTATACTAATGATTTTGATAAGGCTAATAAATTAAGTGAAATTTATGAAGAATATCAAAAGCGTGAGCAAATTAGTAACAATAGTTTCTAATTTTAATTTTGAACCAATGTATTTAATTTTTCCATAATGTCGATTGGTTGTATAGTCAAAAACGCTATTATTTCTAATAATCAAACACAAGGAAAAAAAGAATAATAAAGTAGATGACAAAGATGTTTTAACTTTAAATGATTTAGGCCTTGGAGATTTAGGTATGTCTATTGCTGGCATAGATGATGATAAAAACAGAAGAAAGCTATAAACAATATAGCATAGTTGAAATTCAAAATATATTCAAAAAAAGCTTTATACATATGGCATTAGATATAAAATATTTGTCCTTGTCAGCTTAGAAACAAATGACTATATCAATAAAATCATTGATAATGACACTAATAACACTAATAAATATAAGGATTATACTATTTATGGTTCATATGAGGAAATGAAGAATGATAAGACTATTGATTCTGATGATGGTGCCTTATATGTAAATCCTTATGGAGTAAAGATTAGAGCCTTTGATATTGAATCTAAAGCAAATGACTTTTGGAAGGAACTAAAATAATGAAAATTGATACAGATTATGTTATTAGGCTAATTAGTGGCTTAAAGAAAAACAATGCAGAAGATGGATGAAAGCACTAAAGAATTTATGAAAAGTGCTAGTAGCTTTAAAGCAAATTTTGAATCTGATGCTTCTAAAGAAGCCGTTGAGCTTGTTCAAAAAAATTACCCAAACTATTGGAAGTATTAATTCTATAATTAATGAAAGCTCTGAGAAGGTAATAAATGGAGCTAAGGGTATTGCTGAGGCTGAAAAATATTGCGAAAGGATTAATTGGTAGATTATAATGGCAAACGTTTCTTCAAAAAAATTGAATATGCTGATAAGGTTGTATCTAATTTCGCCGAAAAAGCTTAATAATTATAATAACGAAATGAAGGATAACATTAAGCAAATTCAAAATTATATTGCTTCTCTTGGAACTCATTGGGAGGGTGATCTTTATAATTCATTTAAAACCAAAATGAATAATGAGCTTTTAAAGCTTGAATCCCAAATTCAAAGAGGAGAAAAGCTTAAAGGACAATTAGATGAATATATAAGAAGATTTAAAGCGGCATTAGATCAGCTTCGTAAATCAGGAGAAAAATAATGGCTTTTTTTGGAAAAATCACCTTATCTGATGGTTCATTTTTTGGTGAAAGCATTGATGTTAGAGAATATAAGATAAATATTACATCTTGGGATGATGATATAGGTAAATCTTTATTAAATGAACTAAAAACAGCCGCTTAATAGCTTCAATAGAAATTTAGGAAATTATTATGATATAATCAATAAATTGTCAAAAAAATAAATCCTGATGATTATAAATATGAATCAATTGCCTCTGAAATTGAAAAAAAGAGGGTTAAGCTATGAGTTTTCAGGTAAATACTACAAGAGGCTATATTGAAAGCTTTAAAAAAATAATTTGGACAATATTGAAAAATGATTTGAAAAAGATATTATTCTGATGCCAATAAAGCTCATGAAATTATTGAGAATAAAAATTAATGAAGCAATAAAAAAACAATTAATGAATCTATGGATAAAAATTAATTATGATATTGATACAGCCAAAAATGTTCTTGATGATAATAATTATGTTTTAAATCAATTAGCTAATGAACGCGATAAGGCTTTAAAGCATATAGAGGAATGTAAATAAATATTGTTGCTCAAGCAGAGACAGAAAGAAAAGCAGCATCAAGGGCAATGTCTAATATATCTAAGCCAACCTCAACTGGTAATAGTGATGTTGATAGAATGAATAATGAGGCTTATGCAAGAGCTAAAAAAATGAAGCAACCAAAGGCGTTTCTTGTGCTAATGCTAATCTAGGGAATGCCAGTGAGGCTCTTCGAAGAGCAAATGAGATTTTGAAAAAAATATTGAATCAAATATTAGCTATGTTAATGACATTAACAAAGAATTAGAAAAATATAATTAAGCAATTAGAAGCTAACAAAAGAAGCTTAGAAAAAAAGCATTATCTAATTTAAAAAGATAATTTAAGAATACTAAATGAAAGCTTTAATAGCTTTAAAAAACTATTGTTCTAGTTATATTTTTCTTAATTGACAAATTAAAAAAATATAACTGATAATTTAAAAAGCATACATTAATAATGTTATTAATCTTTTAAATATTAATGAAGAAGATAGTGTTTGTAATGTTTCTATTGATAGAGTGGATAATTTGATTAATTATATAAATTATTTTCAAAAATCTTATCAATAAAAATAAGAAACGAAAAATGATGTTCTTATTAATAATGTTATGTATCTTAATGATTCATTCCAATCTGAGTTATCAAGTTCAAGTAAAAACGATATGTAGCGATATTGCCGCTAAATCAAACAATTATGTTGATTTCTTAAAAAAAGACAACTGATAAATTAAGGTTAGCATATAATGAGCTTTTTAAAAATATATTTCAGTATTAAGGTAGGTTATGTATTAAACCTACTTTTTTTGTACTATTTATATGTTATAATACAGTTGATGAAAGCGCTATCAATTAAAATGAGGTGAGGTATATGAAGTTTAAAAAGAATATTTTTTTGTATTATTTATCTTGGTTTGTATGTCTTGTAGTAAGAAGGGAAATGAATTTAATGAAGGAGATCAATATATTGAGGATGGCATAATATATACATATTATGACTTAGACATTGAAAGACCATTTAAAAAAAGGAAGCAAATGAAAACTTTTATAATGAATATTATTATGATATGTCTAATATAGAAACTCTTTCTGATGTTGATTTATTTCCTGAGCATAGTGAAAATAGTGGTGATTACTGGGATGTGTTATATAAATATTACTCATCACCACTTTATGCTCCAGTTAATGCTGTAAGCTATAAATTAAATGATATGTATCACTTGGAGAATGGATTTATAGTAACGGGGTATTCAGCAGCTAACTAAATATATGTAATTTTATAAAAAATGTATAGATGTTTTCTATACTTTTTATTTATTTTGTGGTATAATATATATAGAGAAAGTGGTGATATTTTTTTATGTATAAAAGATCTGATTTTACTAAGAAGTATTATAAAAACTGGTGAGGTTGCTAAAATACTTAATTTAACTATTAAAAACGATTCAAAAATTATGATCATAGTGGTAAGCTTAAATTTATTAGAACCACTACTAATTATAGACTTATGACACGTGAAGATCTTTTAGATTATTTAGATAAGGAAGGAATGCTTTGTGATATTTCCCTAGAAAAACGCGATGTTATTTATGCAAGAGTATCATCAAATGAACAAAAAAATAAAAAGGCGATTTAGATAGACAAGCTATGTTCTTAATTGAAAAATGTTAATAATTTGATTAATCCACTTATTTTAAAAAGAAGTTGGTAGTGGCTTAAATGATAAACGAAAAATTAATTGAATTAATTAATTTAGTATGTAATGACCAAGTTAGAAATGTTTATGTAACATATAAAGATAGATTAACAAGGTTTGGATTTAACTATTTAGAGGAAATGTTTAAGAACCATAATGTTCAAATTGTGGTTGTAAAAGATAAAAAGGAAGAAAAAGATGTGAAAGAGGAATTGGTTGATGATATGATGTCATTAATTGCTAGTTTCTCTGGGAAATTATATGGTATGAGAAGTAAGACAAATAAGTTGAAGGAGAATTGAAATGGGTAATATTAATAATTTAGGTGATTTAAAAAAAGCTAGCTTCTAATGATACTATAATGAAGTGCTTTACGGAATTTTTTATGGAAATATATGGCGAATATAATAGTCATGATAAAAAAACTTTGTTTGTAATTATCAAGTAAAAAAAGGTAATTTAGTTATTGCTGAATTTACAAATAAAGATGATGCGTTATTATTTATTGAAGCATATCAAAATCATGATAAGCGAACAAAATGTAAGTTAATTGAAAATACAAATAATTTGGAGTAAATGATGGAAAAAAACAATTTACTATAGAAACAAGACTAGAATTAAACGAAGATGCAGTAAAAATATCTAACTGAATATGTAGTTTTTTTATAATGAAATTAGTCGTAAGCTATGGCAAATTGTTCGACTTTCAAATTTTAAAGAGCTATATACAAGAAGTAATTTTAATACTTATGTTTGTAATAAATATGATGTTTTAAAAAAGAACAGCAAATTCGATTTATAGTGATTTAGTTGGTAGAAAGAAATCGTTATTAGAATTAAAAAAAGACGGAACTATCAAATAAAAAAATAAGATATAGAATTCTTCTTAATAAAAAAAGAAGAATTAATTAAAAAAATAAACAATCTTAAAGAAAAAGGCTTCTTTAAATGCTCTAAGTCAAAAAGAATTAATTAGATATAGGAAATACAAACATAAATATTATTTTATGTGTAATAAAAATAAATAGCCTTAAACAAAAATATTAGAAATCTTGAAAATGACATTGAAAATAAAAAAATGTCAAAATAGCATTTGGAAGTAAGAAATTATTTAATGCTCAATACAATTTAGAAGGTAATGGCTTTAAAAACCCATATTAAATGGAAAAAAATAATTATCATAAGAAAAGAGATAAAAATATTTATTATCTTGGTTCAAAGGATGAAACACTAGGTAATCAATTAGCACAGCTTGATTATGATATAGCTACTTCTAAATTTACATTAAAGATTAGAAAAAGAAAAAAACAATTTTTGTAATGAATCAAAAATATTTATATATTTCAAATATTGATTTTAAATATATGAAAAAAATGAATTGATTAATATAATAAACAAACATAAATCAAATCAAACATTATTACCATTATCATATAGAATATATAGAATAAACAACAAATGGTATTTACAGGTTATAATTACTACAGTTGTAGAAAAATATATAACAAGGAAGGAATATGGTGTTATTGGTTTAGATTTTTAATAATGGATTTATTTCATTTAGTGAAACAAATGAAACAGGGAATTTAATAAAAATCATTAAATTATCCATTAAAAATATCACGGATGTGGTAATAAAGCATTAAATGAAATACTTAATACAATAAATAATATTGCTACTTATGCAAGAAGTGTAGGAAAGGATATAAGTATTGAAGATTTAAAATTTGATTCAAAGAAAGCAAAAATCAATAAGTTCAAATCAAAAATAAAGAAAAAGAAATATAATAAAATGATTCATACTTTGGATTATTCAAGATATATATTTAGATTAGAAAAATAAATGTCATAAAATGCAAGTATCATTAAATAAGGTTAATCCGTATAATACAAGTTTAATAGGTTATGAAAAAAATATGCAAAGAGCAGAAAAATGACAATTCATCAAGCAGCAAGCTTTGTAATAGCTAGAAGATACCAAGGCTTTATTGATAAAAATATAATTAAAAAGCAATTGTTCTTTTTAAGGCAATTGTATTACCAAGAGATAATATAATTGTTTCTTAAAGGAATATAACTTTATTAAATAGATTGTAATATAATTTTATGTATACCCCCAAATAATAAGGAATTATTGTTTGGAGAATAGAATAAATTTATAATCTATAAAGCCTAACCGTAAGGGCTGAAGTATATGAATTCTATAGTTTTTCTATACTTTATGTTACGGTATACAAATGATGTTTCTAGTGATGTCTTTATACGTGGCGAAATTAAAGATGAGATTGTTTGGGGAATTGGCTTTAAAGCCTTAGCTTTAGCACCAATTAAAAGTATTAAAATTATGAATGAACATTTTTTTATAATTCATCCCTATGCTTTTTGATGGCTGTAATGAACTTTCAGATTTAAAAAAACAAGAAAGGACAAAGTGATAGTGCTTTCAATGGGAATTAGTAATTGTAATAATCTTAAATACATAAGTGGGATTACTTTAATTTTTCTGATTGTTCATTGTATAATTTAAATTCTTTAGTTTCCCTTGAATTTTTTTAAATGACTTAAAAACATGATCGCTATGGTTCTATTATAGGCACTGGTTTAAGAAAAATCGTCTATTTATCTTTTGCCCAAATTTAAAAAGAGATTAATTTAGTAAATACTAGTAGTATAGTTTGGACTGGTTATAATTATAGATTTGTATATCACCAAGATGGAAATTATATTTCATATAATTCGATTCCTTTTTATGTTTTTTTGATAATTATAAAAATTGAATTAAGTGACAAGCTGTATACTAAATATCAAGGTGGTTTTATTTGTTATGATGAGAATAATAAGGCCTATTTACCTTTTTTGAATAATGGCTTAAATTGTGAGGGAGAAATAACCATTGCTGAGGGCAGTGAAAAATTTAGTCTTGAGGATGGTCATATTTATTTTAATTTTGATAAACCTGATATTCAAAAATGGATTGGTTTATAAAACCCAAAAATAAAGTATTTATAGGAGCTTATGAAAAGAAAAAAATAATAATTTTAATTAATCTATTTTTTTGCTTATATTTATAGTTTGCTCATGCAATAAAAAAGGAAAAAAATTTCTCCTATTAATAAATATAAGTCAGAGGATACAGTAACTTTAGATGGCTTGTCATATACATATTATTCATATGAGGATCTTTATATAAACAATATTCCTTTTGATAATTCACAAGAATATAAGCCATATTATAATCAATATTATTATGATATGTCAGATTTGTCCCAAAAAAAGATTGAAGGCTTTAGTGGATTATTGTTCAAAAAAATTATATTACTGCAGGTGTTGCATCCTATGATAAAAAAATAATTTAGAAATATTCTCAAGAGATTGTAGTCCAATAACTTCACCAACTAATGCTTATTATTTTCGTATTGTTGATTTTTTTAGGCTTGAAAGAATGGGCGGATTTATAGTAAGCGGATATAATGATTCACTTGAAGGTGATGTTGAAATACCTAAAGAAATAGATGGCTTTAAGGTTCTTGGTATTGGCTTTAAGGCTTTGGAAAATTCTAAAATTTGTAATTTACAATTAAGTGGGCAAATCATTCATCCTTATGCTATTAACAAGTGCGATAATTTAAAAAAACAATAAAGGGTTTTTGGAACAGTTTTATCGATGGGAATTGCTAATTGTAAGAAACTAAAGGAAATATCTGACTTAAAAATTGTTTTTCTGATTGTGCTTTATATAATCTTGAAAGATTAGTCTATGCTCAATCAATACAAGATTCTTTTTCAGATTATCTTCCTTCAGGATTTTGTTCAGGTTTACGAAAAAGTAAGGTTTATAATTGTCCAAATTATATTGAGGCTGGTAATGGTGTAAGTGATGATTATCGTCTTGTTAAACAAGAGTATGGAAAAACTGAAATTCCTTTGTACGCCTATAACAACTATAGACTAGTGTTAAGTGATTCATTATTATTGCGTGATGATAATAACAAAATGATATTATCTATTTGTTATGATGAAAATACTAAGGAAGCTTATTTACCATTCTTAAATAATGGTTTAAATAATAAAGGTAGCATTTCGATTGATCCTAATTCTAAATTAATTACGGAAGAGGAGGATGGTTATTATATAAAGGCTTCTTATCCAATCGAGTTAAATTCAAATATATATGGTGATGAGATAAAAAATTAAACTTATAAGTAAATAATAAATTGTATAAATTAAATAAGTGGTTGCTTTGTAGTCATCTTTGTGATATAATTCATACGATGAGGCTTTAAGATAGTCCAGAGAGGCTACAAGGAAACTAGATATTTGCTTTTATTATGGTTTTTTTGTGCGTTTTTGGACAAGAAGACCATTTTTTTTGAGGTGAAAACATGAAAGGTTTATTTACATTACAAACATTATCTACACAAAAAATTCAAGAGATTATTGATTTAGCGTTGGCATTTAAGGGTGGCAAATCTTCTAAGAAATATCCAGGTAAGAAGATGGCAACCCTTTTTTTTGAAAATTCAACAAGAACGCAATATTCTTTCCAAACAGCAATGATTAATTTAGGAATAAATGTTATTGGCTTTAATGCTAGTGCATCATCAGTTAATAAGGGTGAAACATTATATGATACGGTTAGAACCTTTGAATCACTTGGTATGGATGGAGTAGTAATTCGCCATAGTAAGGATGATTATTATAAGGAACTAGAAAATATTAAGATGCCTATTTTTAATGGTGGTGATGGTGCTGCAAACCATCCTACTCAAAGCTTACTTGATTTAATGACTATCTATGAGGAATATGGTCATTTTGCCGGTTTAAGGGTATGTATGATTGGCGATATATCTCATTCAAGGGTTGCTCATGGTGATTTAGAAATTATGAAGCGTCTTGGTATGGAGGTTTATATTTCTGGACCAAGTGAATTTAATGATGGCTGCGCACCTTATTTAACAATGGATGAGGCTATTGAAAAATGTGATGTTATAATGCTTCTTCGTGTTCAATTTGAGCGTCACCAAGAAAAGATGAAGATGACTGTTAGTGAATATCATAAATTGTATGGCTTAACAGAGGAACGCGTAAATAAGATGAAGAAAAAAATGCTATTATAATGCATCCAGCTCCAATTAATCGTGGAGTAGAAATTGCTGATAGCGTTGCAGAATGTGAAAAAAGTAGAATTTATAAGCAAATGACAAATGGTGTTTTTTTGTAAGAATGGCTGTTATTTCTATGGTATTGGATGGTAATTTATGATTTTATTAAAAAAATGGTCTTGTAATGCAGGATGAGCTAAAAAAAGCTTGATATTTTAATTGATGATAAAAAAATAATAGAAATTGCTCCTAATATTATGGGAGATTATGAAGTAATTGATTGTAGTGGAAGAATAATTTTTTTCCAGGCTTGATTGATGTTCATGTTCATCTACGTGAGCCGGGATTTGAATATAAGGAAACAATAAAGACTGGTAGCATGTCTGCGGCAAAGGGTGGCTTTACTACAATTATGACGATGCCTAATTTAAAGCCTGTTCCTGATTCAGTTGAAAATTTGAAGGTTCAAATGGATATTATTAATAAAGATTCAGTAGTTAATATTTATCCATATGGAGCTTTTACTAAAGGTGAAAAGGGTGAAGAGCTTGCTGATATAGATGATTTGGCTAAGTATGTTAAGGCTATATCTGATGATGGTGTTGGTGTTAATAATTTAGAGCTTTTAGACCAAGGGATGAAGCTAGTGAAAAAAAATAATTTAGTTATTGCTTCTCATGCTGAGGATAATCTTTATAAAACTGCTCCTAAGGGAGAATATTTAGCTGTAGAAAGAGAAATAAAATATGCTATCAAAAAAATGATGTTAAATACCATTTTTTTGTCATATGTCTACTAAAGAAAGCTTTGATTTTTATAAGAAAAAGCTAAGAAAAAAATGGAGCCAAAAATTACTTGTGAGGTTGCTCCCCATCATTTATTTTTTTAAATGAAGAAATGATTAAGGGAAATCCTAATTTTAAAATGAACCCTCCTCTAAGAAGTAATGAGGATATGGAGGCTACCATTAAGGCTTTGCTTGATGGTACAGCTGATATTATTGCTTCTGATCATGCTCCTCATTCAATAGAGGAAAAGCAAAAAGAATATTCTAAATGCCCTAATGGCATTATTGGACTTGAAACAACATTGCCTTTTAGTTTATACTAATCTTATAAAGACTAATAAGGCTAGCTTATTAGATTTAAAAAAAGATGGCTTGTAGATAATCCAAGTAGAATATTTAATTTAGAAAATAATGAAATAAGAGTTGGAAATAATTGTAATTTAGTGGTTATTGATATTGATAATCCTCATATTTATAGTGTTGATGAAATTAAATCAAAAGGCCCAAAAATAGTCCCTATATTGGTTATAAGCTATATGGCTGGCCGATACTTACAATTTGCAATGGAAAAAAATAGTGTATCAAAAGGATGGTAAATAATGAAAAGGAAAAATTAGTTTTAGAGGACGGTAGATTTTTTTATTGGAACTGGCTTTGGTTCTTCTAAGGAAAAAAATTGCTGAGATTGTTTTTGATACTTCGGTAGTAGGCTACCAGGAAATTCTATCTGATCCATCATATTGTGATCAAATGGTAGTAATGAGCTATCCTTTAATTGGTAATTATGGCTTAACTGATGAGGATTATGAATCTAAGAATATTTATATGTCTGGCTTTATTGTTCATGAATATAATGATCTACCTTCAAATTTTAGATTTACTAAAACACTTGGAGAGGTAATGGATGAAAATAATGTACCAGGAATAGCTGATATTGATACTCGTGAGCTTGTAAGAATAATTCGTGAACATGGTTCTATGAAGGCTATGATTACATCAGTTGATAAGCCCATCGAGGAATGTCTAGAAAAAATTTAAAAAAATTATGATTTTCCAAAAAAATCAAGTATCAAAGGTTAGTAGTAAAAAAAGATTTGGTATTCAAGAACAAGAAACCCTCTTTACACTGTTGTAGCTATCGATTGTGGTGTTAAGCTTAACATTATTCGTAAGCTAAATCAATGTGGCTGTAATGTAGTTGTTGTTCCTTATAATACTAGTAAAAATGAAATTTTAAAATATAATCCTGATGGCTTATTTTTATCAAATGGTCCAGGAGATCCTGAAAATGTTAGTCAGGTAATTGAGCTAGTTAAGGAAATGAAGGGCAAGCTTCCAATTTTAGGAATTTGCCTTGGACATCAAATTATTGGTCTTGCCTATGGAGCTAAAACCTACAAAATGAAATTTGGTCATCGTGGTTCAAATCATCCAGTTAAAAAAATTTATTAACTGATAAGGTGGAAATAACATCGCAAAATCACTCATTTGCAATTGATATTAAAAGCTTAGAGGGGACTGGCCTTGAGCTTACTCATATTAATTTAATTGATGGTGAGGCTGAAGGTGTAATGGATAAGGAAAATGATGTTATTGCTGTCCAATATCATCCAGAAAGTGCTGCTGGTCCTGAGGATAGTGAATATGTATTTGCTAGATTTATGGATTTGATGAAGAAAAGAGGAGGAAGTAAGCATGCCCAAAAGAACAGATATTAAAAAGATAATGATTATTGGTAGTGGTCCAATTGTTATAGGCCAGGGTGCCGAATTTGATTATGCTGGTACGCAAGCTTGTCTTGCTCTAAAGGAGGAAGGCTATGAGGTTATTCTAGTAAATTCTAATCCAGCAACAATAATGACTGATACAAAGATTGCTGACAAGGTTTATATGGAGCCTCTTGATTTAGAGCATGTTGCCAAAATTATTCGTTATGAAAGACCAGATGGCTTAATTTGCTCTATTGGTGGTCAAACAGGACTAAATTTAGGTATGCAGCTTGCTAAAAAGGGTGTTTTAGATGAATGCCAGGTTGAACTTTTAGGTACTACTGCAAGTGCGATAGAGGCTGCTGAGGATCGTGAGCTTTTTAAGGAGCTTTGTGAAAAAATTGGTGAGCCGATTTTGCAAAGTCATATTGCTACTACTGTTGAAGAGGCAGTTAAGGCAGCAAACGAAATTGGCTATCCTGTAATTCTACGTCCAGCATTTACCCTTGGTGGTACTGGTGGTGGCTTTGCTGATAATGATGAAGAGGTTATTGAGGTAAGTAAGAATGCTTTGAAGCTTTCTCCTGTTAATCAGGTATTAGTTGAAAAATCAATTAAAGGCTTTAAGGAAATTGAATATGAGGTATTAAGAGATAAAAAAATGATACAGCAATTGTTGTATGTAATATGGAAAATGTCGACCCAGTTGGTATTCATACCGGTGATAGTATCGTTGTAGCCCCAAGTCAAACCTTAACTAATAAGGAATATCAAATGCTAAGAAATAGTGCTTTAAAAATTATTAGAGCTTTGAAAAATTGAGGGTGGCTGTAATGTTCAATTTTCACTTGATCCTTATTCATTCCAATATTATGTAATTGAGGTTAATCCTCGTGTTTCTCGTTCATCTGCTTTAGCTTCTAAGGCATCAGGCTATCCAATTGCTAGAGTTTCAGCTAAGATTGCTTGTGGACTTCGTCTTGATGAAATTAAAATTGCAAATACCTTGGCTTCCTTTGAGCCAACTCTTGATTATGTTGTAACGAAAATTCCAAGATTCCCATTTGATAAATTCCAAACTGCTTCTAGACATTTATCAACACAAATGAAGGCTACTGGTGAGGTAATGAGTGTTGGTAGAACAATTGAGGAATCATTATTAAAGGCAGTGCGTTCATTAGAACTAAAGGCCTGTCATTTAGAGCTTAATAAGCTCAAGAATATGTCTCGTCATGAGCTTATGGATTTTATATTAGAAGAAACTGATGAAAGAATTTATGCAATAGCTGAGGCTATTCGTAAGGATATTACTCTTGATGATTTATATTTTGCAACTAAAATTGATCGCTTTTTTTCTTAGAGAAAATAAATAATATCGTTCAATTTGAAAAGCAAATAATTAAGAATAAGAATAATCTTGATGTACTATATCAAGCTAAGAAAATGGGCTTTAGTGATGAATATATTGCTAAATGTTGGAATGTTGCTGCTGAAGATATTTATTATATGCGTAAGCAAAAATAATATGTATCCAGTATATAAAATGATTGATACCTGTGCTTCTGAGTTTAAATCATATATTCCATATTTTTTTATTCAACCTATGAGCATGAGCAGGAATCTATTTGTTCTAATAAGAAGAAGGTTGTTGTGCTTGGTAGTGGACCTATTAGAATTGGTCAGGGTGTAGAATTCGATTATTCAACTGTTCATGCTATTTGGTCAATTAAGGATTTAGGATATGAAGCAATTATTATTAATAATAATCCTGAAACTGTTTCAACTGATTATACCTTATCAGATAAATTGTATTTTGAACCATTAACATTTGAGGATGTAATGAATATTATTGATTTTGAAAAGCCTGAGGGAGTAATTGTTGCTCTTGGTGGTCAAACTGCAATAAATTTAGCTGCAAGATTAGATAAGGCTGGCGTTAAAATTTTAGGAACAAGTGCTAAAGGTATTGATTTAGCTGAGGATAGAGATCAATTTGAAATTATTATGAATAAGCTAAATATACCTATGCCTAAGGGTTATGCTGTATTTAGTGCGGATGAGGGCTTAAGGGTGGCAAAGGAAATAGGCTTTCCAGTTCTAGTAAGACCTTCATTTGTTCTTGGTGGAGTAATGATGCATATTGTTTATGATGAAGCTTCACTTGTTAAATTTGTTCAGGATGCGATTGATTTAAATCCTAAAAATCCAGTTTTGGTAGATAAATATATAAAAAGGTCAAGAATGTGAAGTAGATGCTATTTGTGATGGTAAGGATGTATTTATTCCTGGTATCATGGAGCATATTGAAAAAACAGGTGTACATAGTGGAGATTCTATGAGTGTTTATCCTCCATATTCTTTATCTGAAAATGCCCAAAGGATAATTGTTGAATATACTAAAAAAATTGGTGTTGAACTACAAATGATTGGTTTATATAACATTCAATTTATTGTTGAAGGAAATGATAAGGTTTCAATTATCGAGGTTAATCCTCGTTCTAGTAGAACTGTTCCATTCCTTGCTAAATCATGTGGAGCTCCAATAGCTGATATTGCAACAAAGGTAATGCTTGGTGTTTCATTAAAGGAACAAGGCTATGTTGGGGTATATCCAAAGAAAAAGCGCTGGTATGTTAAGACTCCAACCTTCAGCTTTACAAAAATTGCCGGACTTGATGCTGTATTGTCACCAGAGATGAAGTCAACTGGTGAAGCAATCGGCTATGATAAGAGCTTAAATCGTGCTTTATATAAATCATTAAAGGCTTCAGGTCAAAGAGTTTCTAATTATGGAACAGTCTTTGCTACTATAGCTGATAATGATAAGGAAGCTGCTCTACCATTAATTAGAAGATTTTATAATCTTGGCTTTAATATTGAAGCAACAAGTGGTACAGCATTGTATTTAAAGGAGCATGGTATTAAAAACAAGAATAAGAGAAAAAAATTAAGTCAAGGTAGTGAAGAAATTTTAACTTCAATTCGTAAAAGGCTATGTTACTTATGTTGTTAATACAATAAGTGAAGGCAATAATAAGACAAGAAGAGATGGAATTCAAATTAGACGTTGTGCTATTGACAATAATGTTCCGGTATTTACTTGTCTTGATACTGTTAATGTTTTACTTAATGTTTTAGAGGAAACAACAATGGGAATTTCAACAATTGATGAGGAATAATATGCTTGAAGAAATCTTTGAAATAATAGAAAATACTAAATTAACTAATGATGTTTATAAAATGCGTATTAAGGGAAATACTGATGCCATTAAGCATAGCGGAGAATTTTTTTAGAGTTAAAGCTAGATTCTAAATTTTTTTACGAAGACCATTTAGCATAAATGACTACGATGAAAAATAGTATAACAATTTTATATAAAATATTAGGTCAAGGCACTAAGGAAATGACAAAATATGAAATTGGTAAAAAAGTAAATGCTATTATAGGTCTTGGTAATGGCTTTGATGAAAATAAAAGTAAAAAACCACTTTTAATAGGTGGCGGAATTGGTATTGCTCCACTATATAATTTAGGTAAAAAAATTTAATGAATTAGGTATTAATCCTATCTTTATTTTAGGATTTAAAAAAATAAAGATGAAATCTTTTTATTTAGAAGAATTTAAATCATTAGGTAATGTTATAGTAACAACTGATGATGGTACGTTTGGCTATAAAGGTAATGCAGTCAACTATTTAAAGGAAAATAATTTAGATTTTGATTATTATTATGCCTGTGGGCCACTTGTAATGCTAAAAATATTTATCTTTATATAATGATAATGGTGATTTATCCTTAGAGGCAAGAATGGGCTGTGGCTTTGGTGCTTGTATGGGCTGCTCAATTGAAACTAAAGATGGTGTTAAACGTGTTTGCAAGGAAGGACCTGTTTTTAGTGCCAAGGAGGTAAAATTTTAATGAATACTAAAATTAAATTATTTGATTATGAATTTCAAAATCCGATAATACCAGCCTCAGGTACATTTGGCTTTGGCTATGAATTTAATGATATTTATGATATAAATATTTTAGGAAGTATTTCTCTTAAGGGAACAACTATTAATCCTCGTTATGGCAATCCTTTACCAAGAATTGCTGAATGCAAGGAGGGAATGCTTAATTCTATTGGCTTACAAAATCCAGGAGTTGATGCTGTAATTAATGAAGAAATACCTAAACTTGATAAGGTATATAAGCATAAGGTTATTGCTAATGTTGGTGGTCATAGTGTTTCTGATTATGTTAATACTGTAGAAAAATTTAATGATTGTGACAAGATTGTAGCAATTGAATTAAATATTAGCTGCCCTAATGTTAGTGGTGGAGGTATGGCCTTTGGTGTTTCTCCTAAGGTTGCTTATAATTTAGTTAAGGAAGTAAAAAGGGTTTGTAAAAAGCCTTTAATTGTTAAGCTTAGTCCAAATGTTACGGATATTGTTGCTATGGCTAAAGCTTGCGAGAGTGCTGGTGCTGATGCAATTAGTTTAATAAATACCTTAGTTGGAATGCGTATCGACTTAAAAACTGCTAAGCCTATTTTGGCTGTTAAGAAGGGCGGCTTTAGCGGTCCGGCTATTTTCCCTGTTGCTTTAAGAATGGTTTATGATGTTGCTCATAATGTTGATATACCTGTAATTGGAATGGGTGGGGTAAGTAGTGCTTATGATGTGATTGAAATGATGTATGCTGGTGCCTCACTTGTAATGGTTGGTGCTATGAATTTGGTTGATCCTTTTATTTGTAAAAAAATAATTGAAGATTTACCTAAGGTAATGGCTGAGCTTGGTATTACAAATTTAGAAGATATAATAAGGAGAACAATGTAATGAAAAGAGAAGTAATAATTGCTTGTGATTTTTTTCATCAAAAGAAGAATTAAATAATTTTTTTAGCTAATTTTTGAAGGCTTAAATCCTTTTTTTAAAAAAATTGGTATGGAGCTTTTTTATAAAGAAGGTCCAGAGCTAATTAAAGAATTAAAGAAAAAAAGGCTGCAAGATTTTTTTAGACTTAAAGCTTCATGATATTCCTAATACAGTTCATAAGGCAATGCGTAATATAGCATTACTTGATGTTGATATTACTAATGTTCATGCTGGTGGAGGTATTAAAATGATGCAGGAGGCTCTTGCAGGCTTAAGAGAGGTTAATCAAACGACTAAGCTTATTGCTGTAACTGAGCTTACATCAATTTCTCAAGAAATTTTAACTAATGAGCTTCATATTAATGAGCCATTAAATGATGTTGTAAAGGCTTATGCAACAAATGCTAAAATTGCGGGATTAGATGGCATTGTATGTTCACCACTTGAGGCACCTATAGCTAAAGAACTAGGTATTATTAGTGTTACACCTGGTATTAGATTTGCAACTGATAGTAAGCAAGATCAAAAAAGAGTTACAACACCAACTATGGCTCGTGAGCTTGGTTCAACATATATTGTTGTTGGAAGATCAATTACGGCAAATGCAGATCCAAGGGCTGCTTATTTAGAATGTGTAAAGGAGTTTGAATAATATGTTAGATGTTGAAGTAGCAAAAAAATTATTAGAAATTAAAGCTGTTTTTTTAAGACCAAGTGAGCCATTTACTTGGGCTAGTGGCATTAAGTCGCCTATTTATTGCGATAACCGTTTAACATTGTCACACTTAGAGGCAAGAGATGTAATTGAAAATGGTCTTGCTGAAACTATAAAAAAATATTATCCAGATGTTGAGGTTATAATGGGAACTTCAACTGCAGGTATAGCTCATGCTGCCTTAGTTTCTGAGATTCTTCGTCTTCCAATGGGCTATGTTCGTGGTGGTGCGAAGGATCATGGTCGTGGAAATCAAATTGAAGGAGAGGTTCCTACAGGAAAAAAGGTTGTAGTTGTTGAGGATTTGATTTCAACAGGAGGCTCAGTAATTGAGGTTGTTGATGCCTTAAGAGCTGTTAATGCTAATGTTTTAGGTGTTGTATCAATATTCACTTATAATTTAGCAAAGGGCTTAGAAAGATTAAAGGCTAGTAATGTAATTAATCATTCTTTAAGCTCATTTGAGGTTTTAGCTTCTGTAGCTCATAAAAATCATTATATTACAGAAGTTGAATATAAAAAGGTAATTGCTTTCCAAAAAGAACCCAAATGATCCAAGCTGGATGGATGTTGAATAATAAAAATGCTCCTATTTTAATTGGTAGGAGCTTTTTTTAAATAAAAGAAAAAAAGAAAAAGCATTTGCTTTTTCTAAAAAGGAGAAGGAGTCTCTATATTTATATTGTATCATAGATAGGAAAGTATGTAAAGCGTCATTTACATTTTTTTGAGGTATTAAAATGGATAAAACTAATGTTATGAGAATACTCGATCAGAAAAAAATTAAATATAAAATGCATGAATATCCGCATGAAGAGGGAGTATGTGTAGAGGGAAGTGAAGTAGCTTCTTTATTAAATCAGGATCCTAATCGAGTTTTTTTAAAACTCTTGTTTGCTTAGGTAAAAAGTAAGCATTATTATGTTTTTTTGACATTCCAGTTAATAAAAAAATTTAGATTTAAAGGCCTGTGCAAAGGTAGTTGGTGAAAAAAGTGTTGAAATGATTCATGTTAAGGAACTACTTGCTATTACTGGTTATATTCGTGGTGGCTGTTCACCAATTGGTATGAAAAAGAGCTTTAAAACAGTTTTTGATAATAGTGCTTTAAATTATGAAAATATTATTTTTTTCAGCTGGAAAGATAGGCTACCAGGTTGAACTTAATCCTAATGACTTAAAGCTATTTAGCTTTCTTTTTTTGCGCAAATTTGTGAATAAAAAAAGATATCTCTAATTTGAGATATCAGTATTAATTGTATGATCAATGCGATCCCAGGAGCTTTTTGGTAAATATAGCTCTTATAGCTGCATTAATATATGTTAATAAAAAAATATTGGGTGGAATAAAGTTACTTTAATTTTATTCCATTTTTTTAATTTTAATTGTTTTTTTCTTTCAAGGAAGAATAAAATTGCTGTAAATATTACCGCTAGTATATAAAGTCCACCAAATACACCAATTAAACGATATAAATAATAAAGAGATGTATTTCTTTCTATAAATAGGCTTGTAATTAAGCAAATAATGAGAAGGAGTAAATAATAAATCAAGTCAAATGCTATAACAAACATTGGAATTGCTCCTATAACTTGAGCAAAGGAATTGGAGGTTTTATGTTTATTTTCTTTTAAGGCTTTAACCTTTTTCTTATCATACATTGCTCTAACCTTAAAATAACCCTTTATCCAACGAGTTCTCTGAACAATTGACTGATGAAGCTTTAATGGCTGTTCATCATAGTAGATTGCATCATCAACATATGTGGATTTTAAATTATTGATTATTGAATAATTGGTTAATTCATAATCCTCTGTTAAGGTATGGAATGGCCAACCACAATACTTTCTTAAAATACTACTTTTAAAGAAGAAGCCTGTACCAGAAAGCAAAACCTGCATTCCTAAATTTGCTTTTTGGTTTATTTTTGAATAGTGTTTATAATAGAAAATGTTAAGGCGGAAGCACCACAAACAGTTGAGGCATTCCAATCCTTATTGTCTCTTTTTGCCACATGCAATATCATATCCTGCTTGATAAGCATCATTTAGTCTTTCAATAAAAATTTTTTTAGAAATTACATTGTCGGCATCTAAAAATTATAAAAGCATCATAAATATCGTTATTTGTATAGATATGCTTTAGACATTCATCTAATGCATAACCTTTACCTATATTATTTAAATTAGTCCTAAAAAAATATATGAGTATTAGGATATTTTTTTACTTATCTCAATTGTAGGGTCGTCTTTTTCTAATATTAAATAAATATCAATCAAATCCATTGGGTAATTGGCGTTTACAATATGCGTTAGGTTTGCTTCAATTACCTTTGATTCATCTCTAGCGGGAATAATAATAGCAAATTTAGCTTTTTTATCACTATGGGGAATAATGAGTTTTTTATTATAGCCATGAATAAAATGAAAAAGCATAAATAGCGAAAAAGATAAAAGCCAATGCCAAAAAAATAATAATGGCGGCAAGCTCAAAAATATTTAAATATGTCAAACATAAATATACTTCCTATCATCTTGTTTATAGTTTTATTATATCAAAATATATAGGTTATAGCAAGAAAAAAAGTAAAACATACTATTCATTCTATGCTGATTTTAGTATTTTTTTAGTTTTTAAAATGTATTATTTATAATGGTGATATAATGACGAAGGAAGAAATTTTAAAAAAATATTTTTGGCTATGATAGCTTTAGAGGAATTCAAGCAGAAGCAATTGATTCAATTTTAAATAACAATGATACAATAGTTTTGTTAGCTACTGGTGGAGGCAAATCAATTATTTATCAGGTTCCTGCATTAATGCTAGAGGGGATAAGTATTATTGTTACACCATTAATTAGCTTGATGGTTGATCAGGTAAATAATTTAAATAAACTTAATATTAAGGCTAGATATTTAAATTCCTTGATGGAACAGGATGAACAAAATAATGTTTATGAGGAAATTGATAAGGGGGTAGTGAAAATAATTTATGCTTCCCCAGAACGATTGCAAAATAAAAGATTTATTAGCTTAATAGGTAATAAGAAGGTAAGTATGCTATGCCTTGATGAATCACATAGTGTGATAGGTAGATATGGCTTTCGTATGGCTTATGATAAAATAGATGAATTTATTGATTTATTAAAAAAATAGACCGGTAGTAACAGCCTTAACAGCTACTGCAAGAGAAGAAACAATTAAAGATATTATCAAAATATGTAAAAATGGAGAATCCTAAAAATCTTTAAGAATAGCTTTGATCGTCCTAATTTATATTATGGAATTGTTAAGGTTAAGGACAAAATAAAGTATTTAAACGAATATATTTCAAATCACAATGAAAGAGGAATAATTTATACATCAACAAGAGCAATATGTGAACTTTTGTATGAAAAAAACTAAAAGAATTAGGCTTTTTGTGTAGTATTTATCATGGTGGAATGATGGGAGAAGAAAAAAACTGAAAAATCAAAAATGAATATGTTAGTGGAAAAAAACAAAAAAATAATGGTTGCAACTATTTCCTTTGGTCTTGGTATTGATATACCAGATATTCGTTATGTGATTTTATATAATATTCCATCATCGCTTGATGAATTATCGCAAATGATTGGAAGATGCTCAAGAGATAATAAATATGGAGAAGGAATAGTTTTATGGACGCTAGAGGATGTAAAAATTGGACTTCATTTTATTTATGGCTTTAAAGAAAAATAGTATTGATAGGCAAACATTTTTTTAAAGGAAAAAGGAAAAATAGAAAGGACAAGCTTAATAATGTAGTTAGCTTTTTGTTTAAGTCGGGGTTGTCTTCGTCATAAATTATTAGCATATTTTGGTGAAAAATAGTAATAAAAAGATGTAATAATTGTAGCTGGTGCCTTAATCATTAAAAATTTTTTTCTTGACTTGATATTAAAAAAATAGTATAATTGTAGAGCTGAGGTGATTTTTTTATGAAGCTAACACTTGGCCAATTATTAAAACTAAAATTTCCTTATAAGGTATCTGAAGAATTAGATTTATCAACTGATTTGAATGGCCTTGAGGATATAATATCATCTTCACCTGCAAGTGTTGATTATGAATTTTCAAGAATTGATAATGATACATATTTAGTGCATATGGAGATTGAAATAGATTTGGTTTTTAGAAGGACCAGTTAGTCTTAAGGGTTATCCTAAGCATTTTAAGGTAGAATCTAGTGAAATATTTTCTAAATATGAATATAACGATGATTCTTTTTTAATCGAAGGTCAAACGCTTGATACTAAGGAAGCAGTAATAATGAACATACTTCTAAATAAGCCAATGAAAATCGATGATGAAGAATTTGAAGATGAAATTTCAGATGAAGAAGAATATGTGAATCCAGCTTTTGCCAACTTAAAGGATTTATTGTAGGAGGTGTAACAAATGGCAGTACCTTTTCGTAGAGTCTCTAAGATGAAGAAGGGAATGAGACGTTCTCATCAAGCTTTGAATGTTCCTGGAATGATCACATGTCCTAACTGTGGTGAATTAACTTTAGCTCACCGTGTTTGTGGAAATTGTGGATATTATAAAGGAAAGCAAGTTGTTTCTTTAAAGAAAGAAGAAACTAAGTAAGAATAACTCATAGAAATAGACGCTTTGGGCGTCTATTTTCTATATATAGATAAAGAGGTGGAATATGTTAATTCATAAAAGTGTCCTATTAGAGGAAGCAGTTGAAAACTTAAATATTAAAAGTGATAGAATTTATGTTGATGCAACTACAGGTGGTGGTGGGCATAGCTCCCTTATTTTAGGTAAGCTCACTACAGGTCATTTATATTGCTTTGACCAGGATGAATTTGCATTTTCTAAAACTAAGCCAAGATTAGATGCTATAAGTAGTAATTATACTTTTTGTTCATAGTAACTTTGTCAATTTGAAAAAGTGAATTAAATAAGCTTGGTATCGAGAAAAATTGATGGAATAATTTATGATTTAGGTGTATCATCATTTCAATTTGATATACCTGAAAGAGGCTTTTTCTTATAAATATGATGCACCTCTTGATATGCGAATGAATCAAAACCAAGAATTGAATGCAAGAATAATAGTTAATGAATATTCTTATGAGGAAATTGTTAAAAATTTTATATCGCTATGGTGAAGAGCCTTTTGCTAAGCAAATAGCAAGAGGAATTGAAAAAGAAAGAGCAATAAAGCCGATTGAAACAACCTTTGAGCTTGTTGATGTTATCAAAAAAAGTCTTCCAACTAAGGTTTTAAGACAAAAAGGACATCCTGCTAAGCAAACATTCCAGGCTTTAAGAATAGCAGTTAATGATGAATTAAGAGTATTCGAGGTATCAATAAAGGATGCACTTGAAATGCTAAATAGTGATGGTAGGGCAGTTGTTATAACCTTTCATTCCTTAGAGGATAGAATTTGTAAAACAGTTTTCAAGGAAGCATCAACTCTTGACATTCCACAAGGATTGCCAATTGTTATTACAGATGAAGCTCCATTTGAGCTTATTACCAAAAAGCCTATTTTACCAAGTGAAGAGGAATTAATAGAAAATAATCGTGCTCATAGTGCCAAGATGAGAGTAATTAGAAAACGCTAATTACTCTTTTTTTAATTAAAAAAAGTAAAAAAATATGGCTTGCGTGATATTTATGTGATATTTATGTGAAAGCACTTGCAAAGAAATGAAAAACGTTGTTATAATTGTTATATGTTTATGAAGTTTGCACTTCAAAATGAAAAGGAGAAAAGAAAAAGATGAAGAAAAAAGGACTTAGAGTTCTTAGTACAGCAGTGCTTTTGGGTGTTGGTATTGCTAGTACAATGTCACTTACAGGATGTAAGAAGGATCCTGTAGAATCGCAAGCACCAGCAAGTTCGGGAACAACTGTGGTTCCACAGCCAAGTAGCTCTAGCAGCTCAAGCTCAAGCACAACTGCTCCACAACCAAGTAGCTCTAGCAGTTCAAGTAGTGAAGAAGAAAAAGAATTTAATTTATCATTCGTTTCTAAATATGGTGAGACTCCTACTGCTTATAAAACAAAAACAATCGAATTACCACAAATGTCAGATGTTACATATCCATATGGTGGAAAATATGTTTTTGGTGGTTGGTATTTAGATGATAGTTTTGAAAATGAAGCGGTTGCGGGAACAAAGCTTTCTGCTGATGCTGTTTTGTATGCAAAATGGACAAAAGAAGTCTTAGCCACTCCAACAACTGCACCAAGTGGATATGAGGTTGTTACTAAGAATTTGAGTGGAGATTCATTAGAGGCTAAAACCTACGCTGATGGTTATTCAGATGGAACATTTATAATCTCTAAAGGTACAACTGTAAGAAATCGTACAAAAACATGGAGTAATCCTGATGATGCCACTGATCAAATTGTATTTAATAAATCTGTTAAAATTGGTAATGCTTCAAATTTATTAAGTGTTGAATCACAAGGAGAAGGTGTTTTGGAATTTTATGTTCAAAATGGTTCTTCAGGTGTTCAGACTAGAACAATTAAAATTACTAATCCAGATGGAAGTGTTACAGATATTGTTATTCCTGCTGGAGATGCACAATGGGATTATCCTGCTGGTAGTCCAGTGGTTAAGATTTCTTATGCTGTAGGAAAAGGAACTTATAGTATAAATCGTGATTCAGGTACTATTGATATTTATGCAGCAAAGCTTACAACTGTTTGTGAGGTCGCTAGTGAGACAGGATTTAAAATTACAGATGCTGGAACAACTGAATTTATTGAGGGTCAACAACTAGATTTATCAAAGATGAGAGTTGATGCTGTATTTGGTAATGGTAGAACTGAGACAATTCCTCTTGATTCAAGTGATTTAGTAATTGATTCAAGTGCTGTTTTGATGAACACACCTGGTAAATACCAAATTAGCGTAAAATATAAAGACTATGAAGCTCAAACAATAGATGTAATTGTTTATGAAATTGTTGAAATTAAGACTTTGGGCTTTAACGCGACTGAAAAAAATTAGCTCAAAAATTCTGCAGCTGGAAATGGTGTATATTATAACCAAACAGTTCAAAGAGTATTTGCTTTAAATGAAGCGTTTAATAGCAATTATTTGAATGTTATTGTTAAGTGCAGCAATGGAACAAAGACAAAAGAGTTTAGATTAACATCTACTGATTATGAAATTAATTCGACTGAATTCGATAATACAGTTGCTGGAGAATATCAAATTCATGTAACAGTAACACTTAATGGTACTAATAAAGCCGCTGATTATAAGGTTTATGTAGTTGACGCTACACCTAGTGTTGTAAATGAAGTTGTTCAAGTTAAGGTTAATCCTAATTATACTGGAGTTGTTGGTAGTGTGGATGCAGGATATAATACATTTACATCAATTCAACAAGCTTTAGATTATCTAGGTAAGCTTGATGAAAGTTATAAAACAAAGGAAAAGCTTCTTTATATTGCTGCTGGCACTTATAATGAGAAGGTTGAAATTACAGTTCCTTATTTAACAATTGTAGGTGAAGATAAGGAAACAACAAAGATTGAATGGAATTCATTATATGGAATAGAGGATGAGTCAGGCTTTGAACAAGTAACAGATTCAACTCAAACTTTAGCAGTTCGTGATAGTGCAATTGGTTGTACAATTAAAAATTTAACTATTTCAAATTATTGGAATAATTATCATGTGTTTGATGATGCATTTGGTTACAATTATGCTGAACATCGTGCTCTTGCTTTGCTTGTTCAATCAGATCAATTTAAAATGGATAATTGTAAGTTATTAGGATATCAAGATACTGTTGAATTCTTTACTGGTCGTCAATATATCACAAATACTTATATTGAAGGTTTAACTGACTTTATCTTTGGTACTAATAATACTACTTATTTTAACAAATGTGAAATACATTCAATTGATTCTGGAAAGGTAAAAACTTTTGGTACTGATGGAAATCCTAGTGAATATAACACAGATGGTGGTTATATTACAGCATTTAAGGGTTGCAATAAAGGAAGCTCAGATTATGTAAAATATGGTGCAATTTTTGATGATTGTGATTTTACAGCTGATGCATTTACAACTGCAAATCATAATACTGCAATTGGACGTAACTGGGGTAATTATGCTGCTGTTATGGTAATGAATTCAAGAATTGGTGCTCATGTTTCTACTGTTGGTAATGACTCTGGAAATGTTAAGGGCGCTCGTTATGTAACAATGAGTTGCTCTGTATTAGCAGAAACAGTTAAATTTACTGAATACAATAATACTGGAGAGGGTGCTATTACAGAAAGCGTTGCAGGTGGAACTGTAATAACAGATGCTGAAATTGCTGCAAAGTATAATGATTTAAGTGTTATCTTTGGTGCTGGCTACAATGGTGCAGTTAATTATACTACATCTTGGAATCCAACAATTGGCGGTATTACCTTAGATACCAATGTTTATTATATGTTTGATGGAAGCGAAAGCACAACAGGTACAACATATAAATATACAGAAAATTGTGCTGGAACTACAACAACACTTGGTGATTTAACAATTGATGGAACTGCTGGTAAGGTTACTTCAAGAGGAAGTGACACTCAACTTAATGCTGGTGGAAAAATTAGTTTTGATGTTAAAGCTGGTACAACGGTTACAGTTAAGACATATCCTGGATATCATAATTATTCATTAAATGGTGTTGAACCAGCATATGATGATTTTGCTCAATATTATGCGACTGATACAACTGTAACATTAGAAGCAACTGCAACAATGTACCTATTTAAGATTATTATTTCTACAACACAAGCTGCACCAGAGACAGCAACTTGTGAAAGCATTTCTTTAAGCGGAGCTCCTACGGATGATTTAGAGCTTGGTGCTGATATCGATTTTTCTAAAATGGTAGTTAAAGCAACTTATTCAGATGGAGCTATAAGAACAATTGCAAGTGCTGATTATGAAATTGATACTACAAATGTTTTAAAAGGATGTTGAGGGTACATATGAGGTTGTAGTAAGATTTGCTGGTAAAGAAGCAAAATTTAATGTAAAGTATGTTGCGACAGTATCTAGTGCTGTTTCTGCAAATACAACCTGGTCATTTAAAAGATGATACAGCTAACGCAAGTGACAACTATTTTGTATTCGATAATAGTAATTTTACATTCAACAAATTAACTGTTACAGGTTCAGCTGATAATGGCGATTGGATTAAGTTTAACAATGATGCAACTGCAACATTTGAGGTTGCAGGACCATGCACTGTAACTGTTATGTATTATAAATCAAATGCATGTGCTGATGTTAGTGTTAATGGTGGTGCTGCAATTAGTGGTACTGCAAGTTCATATGAACAATCATTTGATTATGTAATAAGTGAAGCTGGAGTTGTTACTATTAAATCAAATGTAGCTGGTAATGGTTATATTGGAAAAATTATTGTAACATTTGCTTAGTAAAATGTGGGACTTTAAATAGTCCCATTTTTTTGCATTAATTTCCATTGCTGATAAACACTAAATATGGTATAATTTTATATTGGAAGTTAAAAGGAGCTGTTATATATGATTGGTAAAATACATTCATTTGAATCATTTGGTACTGTTGATGGACCTGGTATTCGTTTTGTTGTGTTTTTAAAGGGATGTCCGCTTCGCTGTATGTATTGTCATAATCCTGATACCTGGACTAGTGATGGTGCTGAATTGCATGAAGCAAGTGAAGTTTGTGATATGATTATGAAATATAAAAATTATTTTGCAAATGGTGGTGGCGTTACAGTTACTGGTGGCGAGCCATTAGTGCAAATTGATTTTGTTATTGAATTATTTACAATGCTAAAGAAAAAAGGAATTCATACCTGCTGTGATACATCTGGCTTTATGTTTGATCCTGATGATAAGGAATCAGTAGAAAAGCATTTAAAACTTATTGAGGTCTGTGATTTATTTCTATTAGATATTAAACATATTGATGATGATATGCATATTAAGCTTACGGGAAAAAGTAATAAGCATACGCTTGCTTTTGCTGAATTTTTAGAGGCTCACAAGAAGCATATGTGGATACGTCATGTTCTTGTTCCTGGTATTACAACAGATGAGGGTGAGCTTACTAGACTTCATGATTATTTAAGTAAGTTTACAATGGTTGATAAGGTTGAGGTTTTACCATATCACACTATGGGTGTTGTAAAATATAAAAATCTTGGTATACCTTATAGATTAGAGGGAGTAAATCCTCCTACTAAGGATGAGGTTTTAAAAGCTAAAGAGATTTTGGAGGTAAAAAAATATGCAGCTAAACGATAAAAACTATAAAGAGTATTTAAATGGTATTACCGTAATTGAGGTTTCTGGTGAATCATGTGCTAATTGTCTATCACTTATGCCTATTTTAAATGATCTTACGGCAAATAGAGATGATTGTGTTCTTCATCATATTGAAGCATCTGAGGAAACACTTGATTTGATTCATATGTTTGGCGTTGAATCTGTTCCAACTATTCTAGTAATGTATAATGACATTGTCTGTGCTAAATGCAAGGGATATCAACCAGAAGAAATTTTTAGAACTTTGGCTTGATGCTAAAATAGAAGAAATCAAAAAATTATAATTTATAATCTAATTAAGAATTATTCTTAACTCAAGATAAAAAAAGTGTTGAAATAGAGTTTATCTTGATGTATAATATTTGAGGTAATTGAATTTTACCAAATTAATTTAACAAACAGAAAGAGGTTATTACATTTATGTACAAAGGTTGGGAAGGTTTCGTACCTGGCAAATGGTCTAATGACGAAGTAAATGTTCGTGATTTCATCCAAAGAAACTATACTCCTTATGAAGGAGATTCAAGCTTCTTAGCACCTGCAACAGATGCAACTAAGAAACTATGGAATGAAGTTCTTGATTTAATGAAGCAAGAGCGTGAGCATAATGGTGTACTAGAATGCGATACTGATATCGTATCTTTAGTAAATTCTCACAAGCCTGGCTATATTGACAAGGATTTAGAAAAGATTGTTGGTCTTCAAACTGATAAACCACTTAAGAGAGCATTCATGCCATTTGGTGGAATTAAGATGGCTGAGCAAGCTGCAGAAATGTATGGATATAAGATTAATCCACAATGGTCTGAATTCTTTAGAAAATATAGAAAGACTCACAATGATGGTGTATTTGACACTTATACTCCAGAAATGAGAGCTTGTCGTTCAGCACACATTTTAACAGGTCTACCTGACACATATGGTCGTGGACGTATCGTTGGCGATTACAGAAGAGTTGCACTTTATGGTACAGCATATTTAATTAAGCATAAGGAGCTTGATAAGTCATTAATTTGTGGTGAAATGACTCCTGATCGTGTACGTGACAGAGAAGAAGTTGCTGATCAAATTAAGGCATTAAAGGCTTTAACTGAAATGGCTGCTTCATATGGCTGTGATATTTCAAGACCAGCTGAAAATGCTCAAGAAGCAATTCAAGCATTATATTTTGGTTATCTTGCTGCCGTTAAGGATCAAAACGGTGCAGCTATGTCAATTGGACGTAACTCTACATTCTTAGATATTTATATTGAGCGTGACTTCGCTAGAGGAATTTTAACTGAATCTGAGGCTCAGGAATTAATGGATCATTTCATTATGAAGCTTCGTATGGTTAGATTTGCTCGTATTCAGTCATACAATGAATTATTCTCAGGAGACCCAACTTGGGTTACTGAATCAATCGGTGGAATGGGAACTGATGGTCGTACATTAGTTACTAAGAACTCATTCCGTGTATTACACACATTAGAAAACCTTGGACCAGCTCCAGAACCAAACCTAACAGTTTTATGGAGTAAGCGTCTACCTATGGGATTTAAGCAATATTGTGCAGGATTATCAATTGCTACTTCATCTATTCAATATGAGTCAGATGAATTAATGCGTCCAGAAATGGGTGATGATTATTGTATTGCTTGCTGCGTTTCTTCAATGAGAGTTGGTAAGGAAATGCAATTCTTCGGTGCTCGTGCTAACCTAGCTAAGTGTTTATTATACGCTATGAATGGTGGTAAGGATGAGTTAATGAAGGATAAGGTTACAGGTAAGCCAATGCAAGTTGGACCTGAATATGCTCCAATTCTATCAAATGAGCCTTTAAATTATGAAGAGGTTAAGCATAAATATGAAATAATGATGGAGTGGCTAGCTGATATTTATGTTAACACATTAAATCTAATTCATTATATGCATGATAAGTATTCATATGAAGCATTAGAGATGGCATTACATGATACTCATGTTGGCCGTTATTTCGCAACCGGTGTTGCTGGATTATCTTGTGCAGTAGATTCACTTTCAGCTATTAAATATGCTAAGGTTACACCTATTCGTGATGCTGATGGTTTAATTGTTGACTTCAAGACTGAAGGAGATTTCCCTAAGTATGGTAACAACGATGAGCGTGTAGATGAAATTGCTGTATGGTTAGTTAAGACATTTATGAATATGATTCGTAAGCATTATACTTATCGTAATTCACTTCCTACAATGTCAATCTTAACAATTACTTCAAACGTAGTATATGGTAAGAGAACTGGTAATACTCCAGATGGTCGTAAGGCTGGTCAACCACTTGCTCCAGGTGCAAACCCAATGCATGGTCGTGATTCTCATGGTGCTCTTGCTTCACTAGAATCAGTTGCAAAATTACCTTATGAGTATTCAAGAGATGGTATTTCTAATACATTCTCTATTACACCTCAGTCTTTAGGAAAAAGATGAAGACTAATTAATTGACTAATATATTTAAATAGGAGGAAATTTATTATGTCACAAAGAGTAAATAATTTAGTACAAATGCTTGATACTTATGTTGATGATGGTGGTTATCATTTAAATGTTAACGTATTTAATCGTGAAACATTATTAGATGCTCAAGCTCATCCTGAAAAGTATCCTCAATTAACAATTCGTGTTTCTGGTTATGCTGTTAACTTTATAAAGCTAACTAAGGAACAACAAGACGATGTAATTTCTCGTACAATTCATGAATCAATGTAATTGAAAATTGTAGTCTACATTTTGTAGGCTACTTTTTTTCTTGAATTAGTTTTTTTAAAATGTTATAATATATATGCCTATGAGGAGAGCCATACAATATTTTTGTATGACTCTTATTTTTATTTGGAAGGAGAAAATATGGATAGTATTTTTAATGTTTTTTTAATACCTAAGGTAGAATGTGCATATTTGAATAGTAATTCAACAATAAGACAAGCACTTGAAAAAAATGGAATATCATAGATATACAGCTATTCCTGTTTTTAGATAATGAGGGAAAAATATGTAAATACTCTAACTGAAGGGGATTTACTATGGACTATTAAGAAAAAAATATTTTTTTTGAATTTTAAAGAAGCTGAGGATTCATATATTAAAGATATTACACCTAATAGAGAGGTATTAGCGGTTGATTGCAATGCTTCATTAAAAAGAGGTAATAGAAAAACACTTTTTAGATTCTAACTTTGTTCCTGTGTTAGATGATAGAGGTGTTTTTTTATTGGTATTATCACTAGAAAAAAAGGATTTTATCTTACTATTTTAAGAAATAAATTTCAATTAGGTATAGCAAAATATAGTTTTTTTTAGTACAATATACGTTGGTGATTTTATGAGTGTTTTAAAGGTTAGTGGTGCTAGCTTTAGTTTTGGTAGCAGAACTATTATGGATAATGTGTCCTTTACTTTGAATAAGGGTGAGCATATAGCTCTTGTTGGTGCAAATGGTGAGGGAAAATCAACATTTGTTAAGATGATAACTGGTGGTCTTTCACCAGATGAGGGTAAAATTGAATGGACTAAAAGAGTGACATTTGGTTATTTGGATCAATATACAACTCTAGATCAGGGAAAAACTATTAAAGAGGTATTAAGAGATGCCTTTAAGGATATGTTTGAGCTAGAGTCTGAAATGTATAAGATGTATGATCAAATGGCAACTGCAAATGAAGATGAAATGAATAAGATGCTTGAGGATATTGGTGAAATTCAATCATATTTAGAGCATAGTGGCTTTTATACGTTAGATGCAAAAATTGAAGAGGTAGCTAGAGGCTTAGGACTTGGTGAAATTGGCTTTGATAGAGATACAAAAAAAGTTTATCTGGTGGTCAAAGAAGCAAAGTGCTATTAACAAAGCTTTTATTATCTTCTCCTACAATTTTAATTTTAGATGAGCCTACTAACTTTCTTGATGAAAATCAAATAGATTGGTTAACTAGATATTTAATTGATTATGAGAATGCCTTTATTGTTGTAAGCCATGATATTCCTTTTTCTTAATCAGGTTGCAAATGTTATTTATCATATGGAAGATGGAACGCTAACAAGATATACAGGTAATTATGATGGCTTTATGCAAATGTATGAATTAAAAAAGCGTCAACAAAATATTGCCTATGAGAAGCAACAAAAGGAAATTGAAAGAATGGAAACCTTTATAGCTAAAAATAAAGCCAGGGTTGCGACAACAAATTTAGCTAAGAGTAGACAGCGTAAGCTTGATAAGATGGAAATTATTGAAAAAGCTAAAGAGCAAATAAAGCCTAATTTCCATTTTAATGAATGTGGTGCATCTGGAAAAAATGTAGTTGTATGTGAGAATTTAGTTATTGGCTATAATGAACCTCTATGTAAACCTCTTAGTTTAACAATTGAACGTGGTAGTAAGGTAGCAATAAGAGGTGTTAATGGTATTGGTAAGACAACCTTGTTAAAAACCTTACTTGGAATAATACCACCCCTTAGTGGAAGCGTTAAGCTCGATTATAATTTACATTATGGTTATTTTGCTCAAGAGGAGGATGCAGGAAAAAATACTGCCTTAGACGAGGTATGGAATATGTATCCAGCAATGACTAATGCTGAGGTACGTGGTGCTTTAGCCTCTTGTGGTCTTACAAAAGATAAAATTGAATCTTTAATGATGGTTTTATCAGGAGGAGAGGCGGCAAAGGTTAGATTGTGCAAGCTAATGCTTACAGAAACTAATGCTTTAATCTTAGACGAGCCTACGAATCATTTAGATCCTTTAGCTAAGGAATCATTACTTGAAGCCTTAAAGGCCTATAAGGGAACTATTATTTTAGTTAGTCATGAGCGAGATTTTTATGAAAATTTAGCAACCATTGTTTTAGATGCTGAGGCATGGACAACAAAGATTGTTTAGGAGTGATTATATGTCTATAAAATTAAAGTGTATTGATGAAACCTTAGATGGTAAGGGTATTATTATATATAAAGAAAAAAATATGAAATTAATAATCTTTTAAAGGATGAAGAGGCTTCATTTACAATTAATTCTTATGGAAGACCAATCCTTGAAAAAATAATTACATCATCACCAAAAAGACAAAAAACAAGCTGTAGTGCTTATATGAGCTGTGGTGGATGTCAATATTTAAATATTTCCTACGAAGAGGAATTAAAGAAAAAAACAGCAATATTTTTGATGAATTATTTAAAAGGCTTTACGGGAATTAAAAACAAGACCTATTGTGGGAATGTATGAATATTTAAATTATCGTAATAAATGTCAAATGGTTTATAAGCTTTCTAAGTCTAGAAAGGTTAGCTGTGGTTTTTATGAAGAAAAATACCCATAATATTATTCCTGTTTTGGATTGTAAGCTTCATGCTACTGCCGCTAATAAGGTGATAGAAGCTTTAAATTTAGTTTTTTTACTAAAAATAAAATTATGCCCTATGATGAAAAAACTAAAACAGGTATAATTCGTCATGTATTAGTTAGATATGGCTTTAATACTAAGGAGCTTATGCTAGTAATCGTCACTAATGGCGAAATGTTCCCAGGTAGAAATAATGTTATCAAGGACTTATTGAAACAAAACCTACCTATAACAACAATTATTCAAAATTTTAATGCAAGAGATACATCTATTGTTTTAGGGGATAAGGAAAAGGTATTATATGGACCAGGATTTATTAATGATAAAATTGGTCCTTATACCTTTAAAAATATCCGCAAGGAGCTTTTATCAAATTAATACCTTAGGTATGAAAAAAATTATATGATAGGGCAATTGAGCTTGCAAATATAAATAATGATGATATTGTTTTGGATACCTATTGTGGTGTTGGAACTATTGGTATTTTTGCATCTAAAAATGCTAAAATGGTTTATGGTGTTGAATTAAATAAGGATGCATGTAAGGATGCAATTGTAAATGCTAAGATTAATAAAAATAAAAAAATATTGAATTTATTAATGATGATGCAACTCATTTTGTCCAAATGCTAGCCAAAAAAATAAAAGAAAAAAATTGATGTTTTGATTATGGATCCACCAAGAAGTGGTTCAACAAAGCAATTCATTCAAGCAATTTCTTATTTAAAGCCTAGAAGAGTAGTGTATGTTTCTTGTGAGCTTAAAACCTTAAAGCGCGACTTGTATGATTTTAGTGATATTGGTTATAAGCTAGAAAGTATTGAGGGTTTTGATATGTTTCCAAGAACATTCAATATTGAAAGCATTGCCTTATTAACAATTAATGAAGATGATTCTAGCTTTAAGGAATCACTAGAAAAAAAGTAAGAAAAATTGTTCAAAATAATAAAATGCGTGTGATACCAAAAAGCTGATATTGAAATGATGCGTGAAGATCAATATGAAAGAACAGGTAATCTTAAGCAAAAATATAAAAACCTATTAGTATGAAAAAAAGAGAATTATTTTTGATGATAATTCTTTTTAGTTATAGAAATAAAATTATTTAATAAATTTAAATGTAAAGCGGTTTACAAATATAGACATTTAATGTAAAAATGTATAATTTTGGTAATGGATATAAAGGAGATGTATTTATATGGAAAAAAATTACCTATAAAAAAATCATTTACTGCTAAAATGGTTCTTGCTGGAAATGATACAATAAGTGTATATCAAATTATCAAGGATTTATGTTTCTACTCATAAGGATGTTAAAACTAGACTAAGCTTTAATTATGAAACAATTAATTATAAAAGAAATAAAATCGGTGTAATGAAAATTGCAAGAAAAAAATTTGTCATTATATTTGAATTTAGAGCCAAAAGGATTTTATTGGCTCAAAATATAAATTTGAGGATGTTTCTGACAAGAAAAGCTATGAAAACTATAAGATGATGCTTAAGCTTAAGAGCAAAAAAAGCATTAAGGAAGCTTGTGAGCTTTTAGAGCTTATGTTTAAAAATGTAGGGGCAACTACAATTGTAGAAGCATTGGATGTTGATTATAATGATGTATTTTATAGTAGAAGCTTTGAGGACTTAGTATTACAAGGCTTTATTAAAAAAATATGTTCGTAAGAAGATTGATGGTAAAACTGTTATTGTAGAAGAATTACCAAAGATATGTCATGTTAATTTTACTGCTAAGCTTTTTATATGATGCAACAGATGAGGCAGATAATCTTTATATAATTACAAGTTATGATAATTGGAATTTAGATAAGGCTATTTTAATGAAAAAGAATGCTGATGGTAGCTTTATTGCTTCTTGTGATTATCCTCTTGGCACAAAGCTTGAATTTAAGATTTGTAGATCTAAGGCTTGGACTGATGTTGAAAAAGGGTATTTGGAAGGAAGAAATAGTAAATCATAATTATGTATTAATCGATGAGGATAAAAAAATATTGAGGATTTGATTTATAATTTTAGACAATAAATAAAAAAAGAGGCTTAGACCTCTTTTTTTCATTTGTAGTTGTTTTCTTATCATTTAATTTAAGATTTTTCAAAATGATGAAGAATGAACTTATCAGAGAATAGTTTATCCATTATTCTTGTATATAGATTGCATCTTGTTTTACCATTTTGACGTGCTTTATAGCGATATAGTGCTAAAAACGACTACTATTAAATCGATAGCACAAATAGATATAATGATTATTAAAAATTAAATGGTAAGCAAATGTTTCAGTTGTATTATTTAAAATGTGAGGATTAATAACATATCTAACTAACGGATAAAATATTAAATAAAATAGTCCAATACACATAAAGCCCCATATTACCATTGGTCTTAAGGCAGTTCGACCATTTATATTAAATTTTAAATAAGAATAATCCCATGATGTCATATGTAGCATTTTTTTCTAGGATAAAGGAAAGAATGTATTCTACAGCACCACCAAGAATCATTCCCGCAAGAAAAAAACTAAGATTGGGTATTTATATAGCCAAGTCATTGTAAAAACAAATTACAACAGCTCCAAAGCCATAAACGAAATTAAATGGTGTGGTTATTGAACCACTTGATATGACAAAGTGTCCACGTTTTTTTAAATATAAACAGGTTTCGTAAATATTACCAGCAAGCCCAGCAATTAAATATATCAATATTAAATTAAATCCGTGATTTAATAAATCCATGAATTAAACCTCCATAAAGCATTAATATTATTTTAACATAAATAAGTAAAAAAAGATAGGAATAATTTGGCAAAAACAGTTTGAAATACACTTATAAAGTGTAAAAAAATAAATTAAAGATTGAAAGTTAGGAAAAACTTGCTATAAAATATTATGTATTGGTGGTGAGATTATGGCTTTAAATATAATTACACTTGTTGTATTTATTTTTTTCCCTGCTTTTATAGGAATTATAAAAAGAAGAAAAATATGGAATATTATATTCACTTTTAATGACAATATTATTAACAATTCTAATTGCTGGCTTTGGTAATTTGATGAATTTTTTTAGCAACCAAGCTTCCTTCTATTGATGAATTTTGCAAAAAAATGTTAATATTGTTACTAAATATAATTTGGCATTAATGGATGAAATAGCTATTCCTATGCTTTCTAATATTTTTTTGGTGAAAAAGGCAAAAATATTTCTTATATTATTCAGCTTTAGGTGTTTATGTGATTTTAATTGTACTAGGTGGTATATTTAAAAAAAGAAGAAAAAAAGAACAAAGATAAAGAATAATATAGACTTTTTTTCTTGAATTTTTTTGTTATAATTAAAAGAAATCGGAAGAAAGAGTAGTAGTTTATAATTAGCTTTTTTAGAGAAAAATCGGTTGGTGAAAGATTTTTAGGCTATATAGATGAAGTTTCGCTTTTTAAGAGGTGCTAATTACACACGTTTATTCCGCGTTAAGGATTTGAGGTGCAGAATATATTATTCTGAACTAAGGTGGTACCGCGTAAATTACGTCCTTAGATTTATTTCTAAGGATTTTTATTTGATAAGGAGGAAATAAAATGAATATTGAAGAATCATTAAAGGCATCAGTCTTAAAGGCACAAGAGGCTGTTAAAAATATTGAAACAATTGCTGCCTTAAATCAAGAAAAAGCAAATTTCCTAGGAAAAAAAGGAATTATTGCTGAGGCTATGAAAAAAATATGAAGGATCTTAGTATTGATGAACGTAAACAAATTGGTATGATATCTAATACTGCAAAGGTTCAAATTGAAGAAATATTTACTAATAAAGCAAAGGAAATTGAAGAGGCAATTATTAATAAGAAGCTTCAAAGCGAGGCTATCGATGTAACTCTTCCAGCATTTAAGAGAAATGTTGGTAGTATTCATCCTTTAATGAAGACAATTGAGGATTTAGAAAATCTTTATATTGGACTTGGCTATAATGTTGCTGAAGGTCCTGAGGTTGAAACAGATGAATATTGCTTTGAAAAGCTTAACTTACCTAAAGGACATCCAGCTCGTGATATGCAAGATACATTTTATATTGATGTTGAAAATTTACTTAGAAGCCAAACCTCACCTGTTCAGGTAAGAACAATGCTAAAGGAAAATGGTAAGCCTATTAAAATTATTTGTCCGGGAAAGGTTTATCGTAGAGATGCTGATGATGCTACTCATTCTCATCAGTTTATGCAATGTGAGGGACTAGTTCTTGGTAGTGATATTACTCTTGGTGATTTGAAGGGTGCACTTTTAGAGATGGCTAAAATGATGTTTGGTGAAAACCAAAAAAATTCGTCTTCGTCCATCATTCTTCCCATTTACTGAGCCAAGCGTTGAGGTTGATGTTAGCTGCTTTAAATGTGGTGGTAAAGGCTGCCCTATGTGTAAAAATTCAGGATGGATTGAGGTTTTAGGAGCAGGTATGGTTAATAATAATGTTCTTAAGATGTGTGGCTATAATCCTGATGAAATCCAAGGCTATGCGTTTGGTATTGGCGTTGAAAGAATTACAATGCTTAAATATCATATTGATGATATAAGAAACTTCTATACTAGTGATATTCGTTTCTTACGTCAATTTAAGGAGGTAAAATAATGAAGGTTTCTAAGAATTGGCTTAAGGAAAGCCTAGATATTGATTCTTTAACTGATGACGACCTAGCCAAGGTTATAAATGCCCATGTTTGTGAAATTGAGACATATACAAAGCTTGTTAATGCTACTAACCTTACAATTGGTAAGGTATTAGATTGTGTTATGCATCCTGATAGTGATCATTTACACGTTTGCCAGGTTGAAATAAAAACAGGAGTTGTATCGCAAATTGTTTGTGGTGCACCAAATGTAGCTACGGGAGTAAAAGCTATTGTTGCCCTACCTGGAGCAGTTTTACCTGGTGATTTTAAAATTAAGCCATCAAAAATTCGTGGGGTTGAATCAAATGGTATGCTATGCTCTTTACAAGAGCTTGGTATTGAAGAAAAAAATATGTACCAGAGCAATTTAAAAAAATGGTATTTATTTATTGGATGAGAATGCACCCGTTGGTGCTGATCCTTTACAATATTTAGGATTAGATGATTATTGCATTGATTTAAATGTAACTGCTAATAGAAGTGATTTATTGTCAATTGAAGGTGTATGCTATGATCTTGCTGCTGCCCTTCATCAAAAAAATATAACGAGGTTAAGCCTAAAGAGGTTTCTTATAGCGGAATTAATGATGTTAAAATTGATGTAAAAAAACTAATCTTTGTAATCAATATAACACAAGATTATTAACTAATGTTGTCATTAAGGAATCACCACTTTGGATGAAGTCTAAGCTTGTATGCTGTGGTATAAGACCTATTAATAATGTTGTTGATATTACAAATTATGTTTTACTTGAGCTTGGCCAACCGCTTCATTCCTTTGATGCAGCAAAGCTTGGTAAGAAAATTGTTGTTAGAAATGCTTATGATAATGAAAAACTTGTTACTCTTGATAATATTGAAAGAACTCTAACAGATAGTGATATCGTAATTGCTGATGATGCAAAGGCTTTATGTCTTGGTGGTGTTATGGGTGGTTTATCTACTGAAGTTACTGAGCAAACAACTAGTGTTTTATTAGAGGCTGCATCATTTGATCCTCTTACTATTCGTAAAACATCAGCAAGACTTGGCTTAAAGAGTGAGTCTTCAACTAGATTTGAAAGAAAAATTGATGAAGAGCGTGTAATAAAGGCTTTAAATAGAGCAACTGAATTAATGGTTATGTTATGTGATGCTAAGGTATGTGGCGAAATTAATAGTGTAGTTGTTAATCCTTATGATGAAAAGAGTGTAGATGTTTCCTTAATGAAGATTAATTCAATTTTAGGTACTAAGCTAAGTCTAGGTGAGGTTAATCAAATATTTGATGATTTAGCTTATAGCTATACTGTTAATGACAATAATTATCATATAATTCTTCCAGCAAGAAGAATGGATTTGGAACCATCTGTTCAAGATATTTGTGAGGATGTTGCTAGAATGTATGGATATGATAATATTCCTACAACTCTAGCTAAAACCTCTCGCCTTGGAGGATTAACAATTCGTCAGTCTAGAATAAGAGCAATTCGTCATTTCTTATGTGATTATGGTTTAAATGAAACTGTGACTTATTCATTGATAAATAAGAAGAATCTAAATGATTTTACAATAGAAGAAAGAAAGCCTGTTGCTGTATTAATGCCAATGACTGAAGATAGAGCGGTTATGCGTCAAAGTGTTTTAAATGGTGTTGTTGAAGCAATTGGCTATAATAAAGCTCGTAAAATGCCAGATACAATGCTATTTGAAATTGGTAATCGTTATTATGATGGTGGTCAGGATTTAATGCTTGCTATTGGAATTAGTGGCTTATTTGAAGGTATGCCTTGGAGTATGTCAAAGCATATGTGCGATTTTTATACTCTAAAGGGTATTGTTCTTGATTTATTTGCTCATTTAGGATTAGAGCCTACTATTGAAAAAGGCTACAAATTTGAATTCTAATTTCCATCCAGGTAGATGTGCAATTGTAAAATTGAATGATAAACAAATAGGATTTATTACGGCCTTACACCCTAAATATACTCATGCGCATGATTTAAATGACACATATGTTTGTGAAATTTGCTTAGAGGATGTTTTAAGTGCTAATATATCATTCGAATATGAGGCGCTAAATAAATATCCTACAATTGAACGTGATTTAGCAATTGTTTGCAAGAAGGATATTGAAGCTAGGGCCATTTGTAATGTAATTAAACAAACTGCTAGAAAATATTTATCATCTCTTGAAATATTTGACGTTTATACTGGTGAAAAATGTTAATGAAGATGAAAAATCATTGGCAATAAAGCTTGTTTTTTTGAAGATCATACTAAGACACTTGAGGCTTCAGATGTTGATAAGGCAATTAAGAGTATTTTTAAATCGTCTTGATTTCAATTTTAAAGCTCATTTAAGATAGGAAATAATATGAATATTTATGGATTAACTAAAGAAGATATCGGAAATTATTGTGTTTCTAAGGGTGAAAAAGCCTTTTAAGTCAACACAAATCTTTGAATGGCTATATCGCCAAAAAGGTTAGAAGCTTTGATGAAATGTCTAATATAAAAAAAGAGCTTTTTAGAGGTTTTAAAGTCTGATTTTGATTTGAAATTATTAGATGTTAAGACTCGCCAGGAATCAAATGATGGGACAATTAAATATCTTTTTGAGCTTACCGATGGAAATTTAATTGAAACGGTCTTAATGAATCATAATTATGGCTATAGTGTTTGTGTTACAAGTGAGGTTGGCTGTAATATGGGTTGTGCCTTTTGTGCATCTGGAATGAAGAAAAAAATCAGAAATCTAGAAGCATATGAAATGGTTTTGCAGGTTTTAAGCGTTTCAGTTTTAGAAAAATATTAGGGTATCTCATATTGTTGTTATGGGAATTGGTGAGCCATTTGATAATTATGATAATGTTATTAAGTTTTTTTAAAAAAATTGTAAATGATCCTAAGGGTTTAGAAATCGGCGCTCGTCATATTAGTGTTTCAACATGTGGTGTTGTTCCTAAAATATATGAATATGCTAATTTTGATTTGCAGGTAAATCTTGCAATATCATTGCATGCTCCAAATAATAAAATTCGTAATGAAATAATGCCAATTAATAAGGCGTATGATATTAATGAGTTAGTTGAAGCCATTGGCTTTTTATATTGAAAAAAACTAATTCTAGAGTTACAATTGAGTATATTCTACTTGATGGTATTAATGATACACCTTCATGTGCTCATGAGCTTGCTAATCTTTTAAACGGACTTAATGTTTACATTAATTTAATTCCTTATAATGAGGTCATTGAAAAGCCTTATAAAAGAAGTAAAAAGGAAAATATGAAAGCCTTCTTTGATATTTTAAAGAAGCGTGGAATGAATGTAACACTTCGTAAGGAGCAAGGCGGAGATATTGATGCAGCTTGTGGTCAATTAAGAAGTAAGCATATAAAATAGTATTAAATATTTAAAAAAATCACTCAAAAATAAATTTGGGTGATTTTTTTGAAGAAAAATAATTATTACAATCTACATTCTAGCTTTAATTTCTATTTTATCACTGCTTTGTTATTTTTTTATTATTCTTTTCATATTACCAAAGATGTTTTAGTTCCTAATGTTATTGATAATTCATTAGATGAAGGAATTAAAAAAATAAAAAGCTCAAAAAAATTAAATTATGAATTAATTTATGTGTGTGGTAATGGTAATAAAAATATTTAAAAACTATTCCTTATGAAAAATAGTATGGTAAAGAAGAATAGTACTATCTATTTATATTGTGAAATTGAAAATGAAGAGGTTTTTACCAAATTTAGCATTTTATGAAATTGATAAAGCTAAAAATGGTTTTAGAGAAATTTGCTAAACGGTATGAAATATTATATGTAGAAACTGAATTTTTATCCTGAAAAATATTATTATTAAGTCTGAAGCCTATATGGATAAGATTATTTTATATGTTAGTAAAGCACCCTATAAAAAAATGATTCTTTAAATTTAATTGGGTTATTTGATATTGAGGCTATAAAAAAATATTAAATGATTATAACATAAGCTTTTGTTTTAAGATATGAGGAATCTTTTTGCCAAGTGGAATGGTGATTAAGACAAATGCTATTGGAAATAGTGCTTCGAAGCATAATGAGAGCCAAATTATTCTTATTATTGCTAAATAATTGCTTGAAAGTTTATTTTAATGTGGTATTATTGATATGGTGATATGATGCAAGGAAGAATATTAAGTGGCGTTGGGGGAAATTATCAGGTATTGGTAAATGATGAGGTTGTTGTTTGTAAAGCTAGTGGAAGACTTAGAAATGTTCGCATTGATGAAGATTCAAAAATTTAATGTACCTAATAAGAACAAGAATAAAAACAAAATAGAAACAAGCTATGTCAAAATTTCACCAAAGGCTGGAGATATAGTTGACGTTGATTTGGAACAAAAATATATTTTGGATATTCATAAAAGAAAAAATGAAATGATTCGTCCTGATATAGCAAATGTTGATCAAATTATTCTTCTTTGTTCAGCAAAAAGACCAGATTTTTTTCATATTATTTATTGGATTTGTTTTTAGCAAATATTTGTCTTGAAGGAATTGAGGCAATAATTTGTGTTAGCAAGGTTGATTTACTTACTGACTTAGAATTTAAGGAACTAAGTGAAGGCTTAGAATATTATAAGAATATAGGATATAAGGTCTTTTTATTAATTCAAAGCAACCAACAACATTAAATTCTGTAGAGGAGCTACTTCATGATAAAAATAAGCGTTTTAGCAGGTCAAACTGGAGCTGGTAAATCAAGCTTTATTAATGCTATTCTTCCAGGCTTTAAGCTTCAAACAAATGATATAAGTGAAGCATTAAATAGAGGAAAGCATACCACAAGGGCAACAAGCCTTTATAAAGCTTATGGTGGTTTTTATAGGCGATAGTCCTGGCTTTTTCTAAGCTTGATTTATTTAATTTGAATAACAAAAAGTCTTAGTGATTTATTTATAGAGTTTAAAAAAATATCCATGTAAATTTAGTGATTGTAATCATCAAGAAAAACATTAAAGGCTGTAGCGTTTGCGAGGCTGTTAAACAAGGCTTGATTAAAAAAAGTCGCTATGAAAAATTATTTAAAAAAATGCTTAAGGAGAAATAAGATGAAGGTAGCAGTTTCTATTTTATCAGCAGATTTTGCAAATGCTTGGGAGGAACTTAAAGTAATAGATAATGATGTTGATTATTATCATATGGATGTAATGGATGGCGCATTTGTACCTAATATATCATTTGGTGCCCATGTCATAAAATGCTTTAGAGCTAAAACTACTAAAAGGTTTGATACTCATTTAATGATTAAGCATCCTAAAAAAATATATTAAGGATTTTGTAAATGCTGGAAGCGATATGATATCATTTCATTTAGAATGTGATGATGATGCACTATCTGTAATTGAAGAGATTCATTCTTATGGCAAATTAGCAGGAATAGCTATTAAGCCAAATACAAAGGTAGAAGAGCTTATTCCCTATTTAAAAAAAGTTGATTATTTTTTTAGTTATGAGCGTTGAACCAGGATTTGGTGGTCAAAAATTTATGGACAGCTCACTTGAAAAAAATTGAAAAAGCTTGCTAAATGGCGTTCTTCAGAAAAAAACTTAACTATTTAATATCAGTTGATGGTGGAATAAATGACGAAACAGCTAAGCTTGTCGTTGATAAGGGAATTGATTTTGCTGTTGTTGGTTCATATCTTTTTAGATAAAAAAAGATCCTCATAAAAAAATGAAAAATTTTAAAGAATATATAATAATTAAAGCGCATAAATTATTACAAAGGAGAATAGTTATGCGCTTTTTATGTTATAGAATTACCTAAATGCTTATGTTGGCTGAAAAATTTATTTACAAGAAATAAAAAAAGGACTTGATTGTCCTTTTTTTATCTTACACATAATGTTAAATTATTATGCTCTTTCTAACTTTAAGTTCTTTAAAGCCTTAGCACAAATCTTTACTTTCTTAACATTACCATTTTCATCTTTAATATGAACGGTTTGTAAGTTTGCCTTCCATGTACGGCGAGTAGCATTTAGGGCATGGCTTCTTCTATTTCCTGTTACTGTTGTTTTTCCAGTTACATAACATTTAGCCATAGTCTAATACCTCCTTACTAAGTCTTGCTTTTTACTCAAGCCCTATTATTTTATCAAAAAGGACAAAAAAATCAATACTTTTAGTTCTATTTTCTTGCATAATTGTAAATTTGTGATAAAAATAATAGTTGTTTTCAAATTAGTATTTTTTTATAATTTGGTTGTCAAGGCCCCATTTATAAGAAAAAAATATCAAAATATGTTATTATTTTTTTCATCTTTAGTATAATAAGTATTTTACAATGTGAAAAAAATGTGTTATAATATTTGTAATGTAAAATGTACTTTTGCATTTTGTATTGTAGATTAAGGTGTTAAAATTTATTTATTTGAACTTATAGCGTAAATTAGGTGATTTTTACGCTTTATAATAATGAAAAAAATATCGTATTAAATTTTTTTAGGAGGAATACTATGTCAGTTTCCAAAAATAGATGGCGAATTATTTAAAAAAAGATGGTTTTTAAATGGTGCCATTAATTTAAAAAAATAATCATAGTGAAATAGACCAATTAAACGTTTTCCCTGTTCCCGATGGTGATACAGGAACCAATATGCAAATGACTGTTATGAGTGGAGTTCGTGAAATGGAAAGCTGCGAATCAAGCTCAATATGTGATATTGCTAAAGCACTTTCAAGGGGAGCTCTAATGGGTGCTAGAGGAAATTCTGGAGTTATTTTATCGCAATATTTTAGAGGTGTTTATCAAGGTATTAAGGAAGCCAGTGATAATGTTTTATCAATTTCTGACTTTATTAATTGTCTTGAGTGTGGCTATAAAATTGCTTATAAGGCTGTAATGAATCCTGTTGAAGGAACAATTCTTACTGTTGTGCGTGAGGCTGCTGAGACAGTTGTTGCAAATTGCTCAAAATTTAAAACTATTGAGGCTGTTTTAGATGCTTATGTTAAGCAAGCAAGAATTACCTTAGAGCACACACCAGATTTATTACCTGTATTAAAAGAAGCAGGAGTTGTCGATAGTGGTGGTGCTGGCTTTATTAAAAATCGTTGAGGGTATGATTTTTAGCTTTAAAGGGTAGAATTCTTGAATCAATTGATAATAATGTTGAAGAACAATCAGGTGCTGAGCGTCTTGGTGAGGTTGATATTAAATTTGGCTATTGTACAGAATTTATTATTGATCTTAAGAATAAGGATGCTTTCCAGGAATCAGATTTAAAAAGCTCCACTTAGCTTAATGGGTGATTCGCTTGTTTTAGTTCAAGATGAAAATTTAGTTAAAGTTCATGTTCACACTAATACACCAGGTGAGGCTTTAAATACTGCTCAAAAATATGGCGAGTTTGTAAAAATTAAAGTTGAAAATATGCGCTTACAACATTCAGAATTAATAAATAAAGCTGAAGATGTTAAAACAAAAGAACGCAAAAAATATGCGATTATTGCTGTTTGCTTTGGTGAAGGAATTAAAAATACTTTTAAAGAGCTTGGCGTCGATTATGTTATAGAGGGTGGACAAACTATGAATCCATCAACAGAAGCCTTTGTTAATGCAATTGAAGAGGTAAATGCGGATAATGTAATTATTTTTACCGAATAATGGTAATGTTATTATGGCAGCAGAACAAGCTATTGGCCTATGTCCAACATCCAATGTTAGAGTTTTAAAGGCTAAGACAGTTGCTCAGGGCTATGCTTCATTGATGGCTTTTGACCAAACTACTGATTTAGATACTAATTGTTCAGAAATGACAAATGCAATTAATAATGTCAAATCAGGAGAAATAACTTATTCAATAAGAGATACAGAAATTAATGGTATAAAGATATGTGCTAATGATTATATGGGTATTTCTGATGGTGAAATAGTTGTTTCAACTAAAGAAAGAGTTGATGCAACTCATGAGTTATTAAGAAAGAGAATTGATTCAGATAGTGAAATTGTTACAATTTTCTATGGTTGTGATGTTTCAAGCGATGAAGCAAAAAGAACTTGTTGATTTCTGCCAAAGCTTAAATGAGGATTTAGAAGTAGAAACTAATTGATGGCTCTCAAGAAATTTATTCATATATTATTGCAATTGAATAATTAATTTAGACGTAGTGATAATTCACTACGTTTTTTTACTTAAAAAGGAGTATTTTTTTTATGAAAAATTGAGGAAATGAAGGGAATAGGCGAAAAAAACAGTTAAAAATCTTATATAAAAAAATATTTATACAGATATTGATTTAATCCATTATATTCCTAGAAAAATATGAATTATATGAGGTTGGGAAAAAGTGATCCTTTTAATGGTGATGTTACCTGTGAGCTTATAATTATAAATTCTTTGGTGTTTTATAAGAAAAATAAAAATATAGTGATTGCTTAATATTTTCTTCGTTGATTAGAGGAAAAAGATATAAGATGCTTGATTTTTGGGCAAGCGTTTTTACGATATAAGCTAAAAAAAGGCTTAAGACTGATAGCTAATGGCTATTATAATTACGTAAAAAAATATTTTGTAATTAATAATATTTTTTTGATTTATTTAGTACAAAAAAATTGAAGTTGATTATAAAATAAAAAGAAATTGCTAATAAAAACCTTTAATCGTTTTGTTATGAATGCTCTTGCTAAAAAAATAATGAGCTTATTGAAACATTACCAATAAAAATATTGTCAAAAAAATATAAGCTTTTTATTAGACAATGAATATTATTATAATGCTCATTTTCCTAAAGATAAAGAGATGCTTAGGCAAATTGAAAGAAGAAAAAAATATGAGGAATTTTTTTGGTATGCCTTAGCACTTGAGGCTTTAAGAAGCAAAAAACAAATAGCTATTAAAAAATCTAAAAATATAAAAGAAGACATTTTAGAAGAAATAAAGCTTCCTTACGAATTAACATTAGATCAAAAAAATGCTATTAAGGATATTATCAAGGATTTAAATAAAGATTATAAAATGAATAGATTACTTCAAGGAGATGTGGGTAGTGGTAAAACAATAGTTGCTTTAATTGCGGCTCTTTTAGTTATTAAAGAAGGCTATCAGGTGCTGTTTATGGCTCCTACTGAGGCTTTAGCTTTGCAGCATTATAATACATCATTAGGCTTGTTTAAAGAATTTAGACCATTTTTTTGTTAACTGGTCAAACAAAAAAAGTGAAAGAAACAAGCTTAATAATACTAATTACAATTTAATAATTGGTACGCATGCTTTATTATATGAATGTATAAATCTTGATAATTTGGGTCTTGTAATAATCGATGAGCAGCATCGCTTTGGCGTAAATCAAAGAGCAATGCTATTAAGTAAAGGTAATAATATTGATGCCCTATATTTAACAGCTACGCCTATTCCAAGAACCTTAGGCTTTGCTGAATTTGGGGATTTGGATATTAGCTCATTACATAAAAAAAGCCAAAGGGCGAAAAAATATATAAAAACTAGGGTTTTAGATTTTAAAAAAATTTTAAAAGAAACATATGACGTTATTCATAAAGAAATTGCAAATGGTCATCAAATTTATGTTATTGTTCCGTTTATAGAGGAATCCACATTTATATCAGGAATTGACATTAATAGAGCCTATGAAATTTTTTTAATGATGAATTTCCAAAGCGATAGAATTGGTATCCTGCATGGAAAATTAAAAAATAAAGAGAAAGATGATGTACTTACTAGCTTTAAGGATAAGAAAATTGATATTTTAATCTCAACAACAGTAATTGAGGTGGGAATTGATATTCCTAATGCTAGTGTAATGGTAATATTAAATGCTAATCGCTTTGGACTTAGTCAGCTTCATCAATTACGTGGAAGAATAGGTAGAAATAATTTGAATAATTATTGTTATTTAATTTCTAATGATGTAAATTGTAAAAGATTAGAAATTTTACAAAACTGTGATGATGGCTTTATTCTTGCTGAGGAGGATTTTTAAATTACGTGGTCCAGGTGATTTTTAGGTAATGAACAAAGTGGCTATTTGAATATGGAATTTGCAGATATTAATCTTGATAAAAAAACATATGGCTTTGTGCTAAAAAAATGATGCTAAAGAATATTTTTTTAGAATATAACAAAAAAAGATAATAAAAAAATGAAATGGTAGAAAAAAATAATTGATAAAATTAATGAAGAAAGCTTAATAATTCACTAAAAATATTAGACAATAATTTAAAAATCGTCTTTTTTTGCTATATTAGATAAAATTTACACCTTTTGTAGAAAAATGTTATAATAAACTATAAAAAAAGGAGGCGTATTTTTCTTGAAAAAAAGGAAGTTAAACTTGAAGAAAATCGTCAATTACTATTATTAAAAAAATATTATGAAGCTGATGAGAAAAAAATAAAATTGTAACTTTAAGGTTTTATTATGATAAGGCCTCTGATTTGTTAAATACATGTACTAGTAGCTTCGAAAATCCAATTTTTTTAATGATGACGCTTTAGAAAATATTAATAATGTTATTCAAACTATCCCTGCAATATTTAGGGTTAAAATTGTATTTGATATTAATGATTATGGAGGTTATAATCCTAAAAAAATATAATTCAATCATTTAATGACACCTTAAAGCTTAACCAATATAGTGCAAGAAGATCAAGACAAAAGAAGCATTTTATTGCGGTAATGCTTATTTTGTTTGGTGTTATTTTACTTTTTGCAATGGTTATTGGTAAGAATAAAAATTGGTTTGGTGAAGGAACAAAGGTCGATGTTATAGCTGAAATTATAAATATTACGGCTTGTGTTTTTGTTTGGGAGGCAGTATCAATGATATTCCTTGAAAGATCTGAACAAAGAATTTTTGCCCTACGAATTAGAACAAGAGTCAGATTCAAAGTACTTATCCTTATGTAGAAGCCTTTTCTAATCAATCATTTATTTCATTTAATTTAGGCAATATATATGCTTTAGAATACTATGGTGGAGTCACACCTATTTTTGTTCCTGATAATGATAAATTAGCAGTTACTAAGGCTTCAAAATATGATTCAGTCTTAAATTCATCATTTTCAGGATTAGTAGATTATTATGGTGCTGTTTGTATTCCTGCTAGAGTTCGCACGCCTAAAGATAAGCCAAGTGTTGAAAAAGTCAGTATTTGATGATGTTGAAAGATATATAATGTTAAAAATAAGAAACGAAGAATTTCATTCAATTGAAGAAATTAATGCTTCCATAAAAAAACATCTTTCTGTTTTTGTTGAAAAAAACCATTTAAAAAAAGAAAGGTAGTAGAAAAATCAGTGTTTATTTCAGAGGATAAACCATGTTTGATGTCTCTTCCAAAAGAAAGATATGAATTAATAGATGTTGAATTTGCTAGAGTAAATATTGATTATCATATCGAATATGATCATAAATATTATTCAGTTCCTTATAAATATATTGGCCAGAAAGTTGAAATTAAGGCTAAACCTTTAATAATTGAAATATGGCATAATAATGAGCGTATATGCACGCATATCAGGTCATATAAGAACTTATATACGACAATTACTGAGTAATCATCAAGCCTTCGGAAATATTAATCAACAATCATTTAAAAATTGGGCTGCTAGTATTTCTCCTGATGTTGTAGAGTTTATAAATGGTATGTTTAATGGTGTGACCATAGAACAAATAAGATATAGAGGATGTTTAGGCATTCAAAAAGCTTTGTAGAGCTAATAAGGACATCTTTCTTAAAGCTGTTAGATTATGCAATGAAAAATAAAGTATATACCTTTAAATCTTGTAATGATATCTTTAAACATCTTATTTCCATTCCGTCCACATTAGAGGAAACACCAATTAAAAAAATGATAATTTAAGAGGTATAGAAAGCTTTTAGAGGTGAAGAATGATGAATCTAGAAAACATTAAAAAAACTAAAAACAGTTAAATTTGTCAAATATGGCTTCATATTATGAAAAATTATAATAATTCATTTGAATTCATAAATCTTGACTTTGACTCCAAAATGGCAATATTATTAGATTTTTGAAATAAATGCTAGACATAATAAAAAAATTACTATTTTAGCTTAAAAAGCCAATTTTAAAAATCAAACCTGATTTAACATCAATTGATTATTCGCCTGAAAGAAATTTAAGCCGTGAATTAGTTTCACAGTTGGTTTCATGTACTTGGATATCACAAGGTAAAAATTTAGTTATAACCGGGGCTACTGGGACAGGAAAAACTTATTTAGTTTCAGCTTTAGGATATATGGCTTGCATGTTTAATTATAAGGTTTCGTATATGAGAGTATCAAGGCTTATGCTTGATATAAATATTTCAAAAATCAAATGGCTCATATAATAAGCTGATGAATAAATATAAAGGTGTGAATCTACTGATATTAGATGATTTTTGGTTTAACTAAAATGACTGCAGCCGAGACCAGAGACTTCTTAGAACTTATTGAAGATAGAAATCAAATTAAGCCTTGCATAATAATATCTCAACTTCCATTAAAAAAATTGGTATGATATATTTTTTTGATCCTACCTTGTCTAAAGCTATTATGAATAGAATATTATCTAATTCTTATAAAATAGAATTAAAAATGACCATCTAAAAAGAGTTGTTTTTACACAAGAATATTGAATAATTATTTAATATATATTATTATATCTATATGTTAATAAAGCTATACTAACGGATATCTTGCCTATCGGCTATTTATTTGCCTTCGGCATATTTTTGGCTGCGCCTTTTGTAGTGGCCTACAATTGCCGAGAACCCTGGCAGGGATTATCTGAAATAGACATAATTTTAAATAAAACATAGTAAAAATAACTTTTTAAAAAAAGTATTGACAAGATTTAAAAATTTATTTTATTATTGTAAATAAAGAAAGTTCTTTTTAAAAAGGTGAGGTAGTGAATATATGAAAAAAAGTTCTTTTTGTTTTTATTTGTAATAATGTTTTTTTTGAATTTTAATATTTATGCAAAGGCAAATGCAATAGTCAAATATGAAGAATATACTGGTAAAAGCTTTAAGCGATGAATATGAAGAAGAAAGTAACATTTCTACATATGGAGCAATAATAATTGATCCAGCATTAGATGGAGATATGTTTGAACCAAATGATACATTTGCCACTGCAACAAATATTAATAAATTTATAAATTATGAAAAATAATAAATGTGAATTTTCAAGAAATTTATCAATTAAAAAAACCATAGTAATGGTAATGTTGATTATGACTATTTTTTTATTTTTTTCTAATAAATATGCAAAATAAATTTATGAATATAATAATAGATTCTAGTGATTTATTTAAGTATAATATTAGTTTATATAGTGCAAATGGTCAAAAAGTATGTACTAATTCAAAATTCTTATTATTCTTTAAATTATGCTAATTTGCAAATTGGTGATTATGTAATTAAAAATATGTTCAAGAAATAATTCTCAAGCAGATTATAAATTAACAGTATATTTAGAGAGACAAAATGATTTGCTAAATCAAGAAAAATTTGACTCCTGAATTAGCAACTTCTATTTATCCAAATGTTGAAAAAAATGCTTAATTGCGATGGTGAATTTAAATATTTAAAGTTTTCTCCTAATTCGACTGCGTATTATAAGTTAAGCGATGAATGTATATTAGAAAGTGTTTATATGATTAGGGATAATGTAAAAAAACACTTTTTAAAAATACTTAATAATAATGTCTATCTAGAAAAAAAGACTATTTCTATTACTTTAAATTAAAAACACACAAAAATGTTGGAAGTATAAATATACGATTAAGTATTCAAAACCCAACATATATTGATAGTTCATCTTATAAATTAGATTTTTGGAGCAAATTATTCAAAAAAATATAATCAACTGTTCCCTAAGGATGATTTAGGAATATTTATGTGCAATAATATTAAGAGTAATATAGATTTAGGAAATTCAAACGTTGTATATAGAATTGATAATTTATATGATGATTTCTATTGTAAATACTACGGTCTTGGTTATACTAACAATAAATCAATTGAGTTAAAATGAAGGTGAAATGTCAGATGGTTTTTTTATTTTCAAACGATACGAGTTGCAGTTATTTCATATAATAGAAATTCGAAAAAAATGAAATAGTAAGTTCAGATGTAGATTATTTAAGATTTAATTATGTTGACCAAACTGCAGATGTATTACATGAAGCAATGATATTTGTTACAATGAATTTTAAATATCATTTTGATTTCATAAATAACGAATTAAGTCTTGTAGACAATATTTCTGATTTATTTATTGAAAATACAAAAATTTCAAGGTTTTTCTGAAAATTCAGACTTAAAAAATTTTGATTTTGAAAAAAGTATTAACAAATCTCAATATAAAATTGAATATGAAGATAGTAATACTCTTGGAAATATTTTGTGGAAAGGAACAATGAATTTAGGAAGTTCTTTAATTCCAACAAATGTATCATTCGCAATCAGTTCATTCGAATTTATAAATTCACTATGTGATTATTTTAAAACTACAAAAAGAAACATACGATGAAGTAAGTACAAGCGAATTATCGCAGATAGGTCATTTTAAGACAAAAAGAAATTGTTGTAGAAAAATGAATTAAAAAGAATCTAATATTAACAATTTATGCATTAATTTGTTTGATTATAATGTTGTTACTGATTTTACAATTGATGAATTTAGGGATAGATTAAGTGCGAATGACTATGCTTATTTTAAATTTGAATATGGCTCAAAAATCTAAAAAAATGTATACTCTTTTTTTGACATTTGACATAGGCTTAAGAATTCCTTATGCTACTCTTTCAGTTACTACTGATTTTTGGATATTGCTTAAAAATTAAAATGATGGGAGGATTTAGAATATGAAAAGAAAAATTAATAATTATTTTTTTTCGTTAGTGTTGATTTTGAGTTTTATAACAATTTTTTTAGTATACATCGTGTGTTTCATAATAATCCAAATTCTATTTTTTTACCAATAGAGGATGAAGCTTGTAGTGATTTAGCTAAAGCAAAGAAAAAGCGAAAAATGAGGCTGTTGAATTTGATTCTTTTTTTATCTAAAGAGTAAAAAAAGGTTGGCTTTTTTTACAGATATTAGAAAAAAACAATTATATGTTGGTTATAAATATAAGGATAGCTTTGTAAAAAAATAATTATGATGATTACTTTGAATTTTTTTGGTTGTTGACTCAAAGCATGTAAAAATTAACAAAGGTTTTAGGTAATCCAACAGGTAGTTGTTTAATAATTCCTAGCTATGCATATGTTAATAATAAAAAAATATATTGTTAATGAAATAGGTAAGCTAGCACTGTTAGATTATAAGAGTGTTTTTTTCTTCCTAAAAAGTATAGAGAATCTTAATGATGGATTGTCAACATTAAAGAGTGATGAAATTATTCGTATTTATGGTGGTGAAAAATCTTAAAGAAATTGGTAAGGTTAATTGTAGTATTGATATGTTTTTTTTAATAAGAAAAATTGAATCAATAAATTTAAGTAATGTATTAATTTCTAATGATACTTTTTTTATAGGAAAGAATACAAAGGTATTTTTATGATGATGAATGCTATATAAATAGCTACCATAAATACAAAAAAACGAATTAATTGTAAAGGTAAATAAGAATAATAAATATATTAAGGAAGAAAATGGTGTTATTTTATCTAAGGATTCTTCATATGCAATTTATTTAAATAATCCTGATTCTAAATATTTAATTAAAAAAATAATGAATATGTAGCTAATTATAAAAAAATATATAATTAGTGATAGTGTTAAATATATTTCTAACACTTTGTTTAAGGGAAAAAAAGTGCCATGGAAATAATAATTAATTGTGATATAGATGAAATTGATGAATCATTATTTTATGATGTTTGTGCAAATAAAATAGTCTTTAATGGTAGAGTTGGAAAAATATGTAGTAATGGTTTAACACGTGATAAATTAAGAACAAGATATGCTTATTTTTAAAAAAATGTTGGTATTATTGAAGAAAAATGCTATTTCAGCTACTATAGATAATTTAATTATCGATAGTGCTGATGAGATTAATGAAAAAAAGGCATAAAGCTTGTATCATTTTATTTAGATGAATATAATAAAAAAATAGATATATTGCTATTCCTAATTTTTTTATTTAGATGTTGATTATGTAAATAGTGTAGAAGAAAAATGAAAAAAATAGAGAAGCCTATTTATATATTATTAAAGACATCTAAAGTAGAAAGAGATGCTACATATAAAGATTTAAATGATGATAGAAAATATTATGTTTTTTTATTACGATGATGATAAGAATGTTTATTCATGGCATTTTGATAATGAAAAATTTTCCAAGGCTTTGGAATGAAGAAAGCTAATTGTAAAAAAACGCAATTAGTTTTTTTCTTTTTAATCGTTTTTCTTTCGGGTTTTGTGGTATAATAATTTATAATATTTCGGAGGTGTTTACGATGATAAAAATAGCTTTAGATGCCCTTGGTGGTGATTTTGGTGTTAATTCAACTGTTCCTGGAGCAATGATGGCTATATCAAAAATGAAAGATATAGAGATTGTTTTGTATGGTGATGAGGATAAGATTAAACCACTTTTTAACAAATAATGAAAGAATAAGTATTGTGGATACTAAAGAATGCTTTGATATGGGTGAGCATAATCCTGTAATGGCTATAAGAAAAAATAGAAATTTTTCATTATGTAAGGCTATGCAGGCTGTAGTTGATGGTAATGTAGATGGTGTTGTTACCACTGGACCTACTCAATGTGTTATTGTTGCTTCGCATATGATTATTAGAAAAATGTCCGAGGTAAGTAGAATTTGTCTTTGTCCAATAATTCCTAATTTTGATGGAAAAGCTCGCTTTTTACTTGATGTTGGAGCTAACGTGGAATTAAGACCAGAGCATTTAAATGATTTGGCAATTATGGCTACAATTGTTGCCAAAGAGGTTTTTGGATATGAAAGTCCATCTGTCGGATTATTAAATATTGGTAGTGAATATGGTAAAGGAAGAGAACAAGATGTTCTTACCTATGATTTATTAAAGGCTAATTCTTTAATAAATTTTTATGGTAATATTGAGCCTACAGAGGCACTTGATTCGCCATGTGATATTATGATTACTGATGGATTCACTGGTAATATGGTCATGAAAAGTATTGAGGGTACAGCAAAGACTATGTCAAAAATGCTAAAAAGAGAAATAAAATCAAGCCTTGGTGGTAAGATTGGTTATTTATTTATGCATAAAAATCTTGATAGGTTTAAAAAATCAATGGATTCATCAGAGCTTGGTGGAGCTATGATTTTAGGAATCAATGCTCCAGTTATTAAAGGTCATGGTAATAGTAATCCGGTAGCTGTTTATAATGCTATTAGACAATGTAGAACGATGATTGAGAAGGATGTTGTAGGTAAGGTTAAAAAATCCTTAAAGGAGCTTGGTAATAATGAGACTGCAAAAGCTAATGAATGATTTAGGTGTTAAATTTAATGATATTAGTATTTTGGAAACAGCTTTGACTCATTCTACATATGCAAATGAGCATAATACTATTTGTAATGAGAGATTAGAATATTTAGGCGATGCTGTTTTAGAGCTTGCAATGAGTAATTTTTTATATTTGCATGATCCTTTAGATGAAGGAGTTTTAACTAAAAGAAGAGCTCAAGCAGTTTGCGAGGAAGCTCTTAATGTTTATGCTGCTAAAAATTGATTTAAAGGATTATATTCGCTTTGGTAATGGTGAAATATCAAATAGCTTAAGAGATAGACCAGCAATTATTGCTGATGCCTTTGAGGCGGTTTTAGGTGCTATATATTTAGATCAAGGCTTTGATGTAGTATTAAGAGTTGTTGACCATTTAATTATTCCTTATTTGGATGAGGTATGGAATTTAAAGGATTATAAATCAATTTTACAGGAAAAAGTCCAATCAGATAAAAGAAGCCTTCATTATGAAATTATTAAAGATACTGGTCCAGCACATGATAAAACCTTTGAGGCTGTTGTTTATATGGATGATGATATTCTAATGGGTCATGGATTTGGTAAAACTAAAAAGGAAGCTGAACAGCAAGCTGCTAGAGAAGCACTCCAAAAGGAAGCAAAAAAATTTAAACATTGCATATATTAATTTTGGGTGATTGCAGTGATAGGAATTTTTGGGATTTGGAAGAATGGGGAAAGGAATATATTCACGATTAAAGGATGAATACGAAATAAAAAAATTATTAAAAAGTAAAGATAATTTACAAGATATAAAAAAACTTTGATTGATTTTTTTCATCAATTAGTGCCTATGATATTTTTGGAATGCGCTATTAAGTCTAAAAATTAATGTAATTTCAGGTACAACTGGCTATAGTGATGAGCAAATTAAGAGCTTAAATAGATTAGCATTAGAAAAATAATGTTATTTTTTTATCAATGTAATAATTTCGCAGAATTAATTAATAGTTTTTTTATGATGCTTGTAAGAGAATAAATAATAAAAAAATTTGAAAAATATATGAAATACATAATATGCAAAAGGCTGATCATCCTTCGGGAACAGCCTTATATTTAGCAAATATGCTAAATGTTGATGTTAAAAATATTACTTCAATACGTAAATATGATGAATTTGCTAAGCATATTGTTATTTATGAAACCCAAAATGAACGTATTGTAATAAAGCACGAAATTAAAAATAAAGATGCCTTTATTGATGGTTTCATTAATTTTTTTAAAAGGCTGGTAGAGGAATATGATAAAAAGAATTATTTGAAAAATGGTTATTTGAATATAGAAAAAAATGATCATAAATGAAGCTAGAAATTTAAATATTACCCCCATTGAAACACTTACCCTAATTGAATTATTATATTGCTATAAAAAGAAATAAAAAAAGATTGAAAAAGCAAATAATTGAAATTAATTTAAAAACAAGGAAGTAAGGTTATTGATAATGCTTTGAATAGCTTGCTTGAAAAGAATTTGTATGAAATATATATTTCTTATGATAATTCTTTTGGGTGATGAATTTATCAAGCTAGATCCATTGTTTGATAAACTTGAAGCATGTGTTGGTATGCCACAGGTAATTAAACAAAAATAAGATTGATGATGTTATTAATTTACTTCAAGCAAAAAAATGAATAGGGTTTCTTACCGCAAATGAGCTTGATTATGTAAAAAGATTTCGTTTATGAAAAAAATTATGATAAGGATAAACTAGCTAAGGTTATTGATGACATTACTGCCTCTGGAAAAAAAGATAACATTTAGAAATATTATGGTAGCTGTTAGTAATAGTAATAATAAGCCAGAGGAAAGCATAACGGGATTACTATCAAAAAATGAAGGGCTAATATGGAGCAAAAAGGTAAAAAAATAGTATTAGACTATCTTGAAAAAGCTAATTTCTAGTCCTAAATGTGAACTTATTTTTTTAACAATAATTATGAGCTTATTTGTGCAGTAATGCTTAGTGCACAAACTACTGATAAAAGGGTTAATGAAATTAGTAAAGCTTTGTTTTCTAAATATCCTGATTTTTTTTCACTTTCTTTGGCGAATTATGACGATGTTTATAATATTATAAAGCCATTAGGTCTTGCAAAAACATAAGACTTCTAATTTAATTTTTGCTTGCTAAGCAAATATGCCAAAACTATAATGGAATTGTGCCTAATAGCTTTGAGGAATTATATAAATTGAGTGGCATTGGGCGAAAAAAACAGCAAATGTTGTTAGGGCATTGGGATTTAATATTCCTGCGTTTCCTGTTGATACCCATGTAAATAGAGTTGCAAAAAGATTAGGCCTTGCTAAGGAAGATGATGATATATTAACAGTAGAAGAAAAAGCTTAAAAGAAAGATTCCTAAAAAAATAAATGGATAGATTCTCATCATCGCTTTTTTTATTATTTGGAAGGTATACATGTAAATCTTTGAGCCCTGCTTGTCAAAAATTGTGGATTAAAAAAAGTATTTGTAAATATAAAAAAAGTCTAAATGATTATGTCTCGTTTTGAGACATTTTTTATTGACAATTTTTTTATAAGCAATGCGATATGATATGATTGGTGATTATATGAAAGTTAAATGCTTTGATTTTGAACATGAGCTAGATTTAGAAAAGGCAATTAATGATTTTTCTAGATAATAAAAAAATTAAAATTGAATATGTTAACTATAGTAGCAGTCATTTCGAATGTATGGGTGAGCAAATTTATTCATTCTCTGCATTAATCTTTTTATTCTAATTTAGAATAAATAAATATTCTCTAATGGAATAAAAAGAGATTTTTAATTTTTTTAATGATAAGTGTATTCAAATAGTTATTATGCGAATAAAATGTAAATATAATCAAATAATAAATCCAGTTTAAATTTAAAAAAATATTTAATTATAATAACATTTGAGGTGTTAGTATGGATTTTAAATTTGAACTTGAACGTCGTGATAAAAATTAATAATCAGGATAATATTATTGGTACGGAAATTAAAAAAATAGAAGATTAAGTATGAGTCTTACTTTAGCAGCTCTTGCCGAGGATACCTGCTCAACATCATATTTATGCAAAATTGAAAAGGCGAAAATTGTTGCCAATAATCGTTGTCTTGAGGAAATATGTAAAAGAGTTGGAATGGATAAAACTGAATACAATGATTTAATTAATTTAAAGAATGCTTTGAAGCTAGTATGCGATTATTATTTTTTTATCGAAATAATACAGGTATTGAAAAAAATTAAAAAAATCAATTAATGATTTTAATAATTATCGAAGTCATATTATTAATTATGTAATAGCATTGTATGAAAATAATTCACTTCAAGCTAATAGATATTCTAAGGCAATTTTATCGCTAGTTAAAGAAATAACTGATTTGGATTTATTAGTTTTTTTAACATTTTATTCAATTGATTTGATGCAACAAAAATCAATATAGTGATGCTAGTGATAATATTAAAGCAGTTTTAGACAAGCCAAGTGGTATACCAACCTTAGAAATATTACAAATGGAGTGTTTGTTTGAATGTGCTTATAGAAGTGATGCTTATTCAACATATATTTATTATGAAAAGCTAAAGGGATTTGTATTTTTCAAAATTCATTATTTGATCAAAGCCAAATGTTGTTTTTATAAAATGGCTATTTATACATTGATTAGAGAAAAAAACAGAAGATTTCAATTTATTTTTTTGATAAGGTTAATAGCCAAAGCTTAAAAATATAATTTAATGTTTCTATAAATCTATTGGTATTGGTGAAATTAGTAAAAATAAAGAAAATGAATCCGGATAAGCTAAATTTAATTGCTAAAAATGATGTTTTATTTTTTTTATTTTGATAGAGGTAAGTTTAAACAAGAATATGCAAAAGCCCTAGATGAAACAAAGTATTATCGTGAAAAAGGCAATAATTTTATATTTGAATGCCAGTATTAAGGGAAAAAAAGGGTTGAATATTTATATAACGAAGGCTTGAAGCAAGCATTAGAAGCGTATGATGGAGCAATACTTGATTATTATTTAGATGAGCTTGCAAATTTGTTGCAAAAATCAAGGTAGTTATTTAGGATTTTTTTGAATTTTATCGTGAAGTTAGCAAAATTAAAAAAAGGTTATTAATCAAATATGATGAAAAAAATATTCTTTTTTTATAGTAATATTTTCAGCTATCTTTGGTTATAAAATATATATTAATGCATCATCATATTATTTTGTTTGGGAAAAATACTAGCCTTACGATTCCTTTAAATGGTAATATAAGTGATTTTATGTATTTACCAAAAGGCAAATTTATATTTAAATGGGAAGATTATCGAAGATTCAAACATTAGTTATTTAAGAAGTGGAAATAATTTATATTTATTAGATGATGTCGATACCTCTACAGTTGGAAGATATTATGTGATGTATTATGCCTACGATTATGATTTGCAAACAGCAAACTGTGATGGCTATAGTCAACTGATTTGCTTTGAGGTTGTTGATGATGTTCCACCAACTATTGATGTTATAGATAGCAATTTGAAATTATCATATAATGTTAAGAGCTTTGATTACAAGGCCTATATAAATGTTTATGATAATAATGAACTTGTCAGTTATAACATTGACGATTCAGATGTGAAATATGGAGTGGTGGGAAATTATATTGTTCATGTGTATGCTTTTGATGGCTTTCAAAGTAGTTCTAAGGATATTAATATTAAAATTGTTGATGAAACACCGCCAAGCTTAATGTTTTTTTACCAGAAAATAAAAATACTTGAAATAGCTTATATAGATAATTTAGAAATAGATTTTCACAAATATTTTAAAGCTATTGACGAATATGATGGTAATGTAATTCAAAGCCTTGAAATATCAAATTATGATAAAAACAAGTCTTTTACCTCAAATTCTAACCGCTAGGGTAAATGATAATTCAAATAATTATACAACACTGGAATTTACTCTTTTAATTAAGGATATTGAGCCACCAAGCATTACTTTAAAAGGAATTGAAAAATATTATTTATTTAGAAGATATAGATTCTTTTTTTAATCCATATGATTTCATTTTAAATGTAAGTGATAATATTACAAATTTGACTATTGATGATGTTCAAATTGAAGGTGAATTAAAAAAAGAAGATTGGTTCCTATAAATATAAATACAAAAATAAAGGATGATTCTCAAAATGAGACAAAAAAAGAAATAATTTTTTTAGAGTGTTGAGTCTTAATTATCCAAAAAAATTACTATAAAAAAATCCAACTATATATGTTAATGATAAGTTCGATGTCTATAAGTATATAAGTGTTTATGATGATAGCGATTCTAATGTAATTAATAATTTGAAAAATAATTAGTTCGAATTTGGATACTAAAAAGTAAAGGAACCTATTATATCGAAATAGCTGTAAATAATTCATCAGGAAATTTTTTTCTTACGCGACAATGTGTGTTAAGGTAGTTAATAATAAAAAGTAGTCATTTAAAATACTATGTATTTGTTGGTAGTGTTATCATTATTTTTTTAATTTTTCAAAGTTATAAAAAAATATAAAGGAAAATCTTGATTTTGTGGTATAATAAAATTGAGGTGGTATCAATGCGTGGCTTTTTATATGGACAAACTGAATATAATATGCTAAAAAATGCTATGCATTTAGACGATTATCTAGCCTATGCTGCTAAATATAAATATGAGTATTTATCAATTACTGATGAAAATTTATATGCGGCATATAAGTTTTATTCAGGCTGCAAAAATGGCATTAAGCCAATTTTAGGTTTAGAATACACATCTTTAGAAGGAGATGTGTTTTTTTGTGTTATGCAATGAATAATGATGGATATAAATCATTGGTTCAATTATCAACGTATGTTAAAAACTAATAAATTTACTCCTGATTTAAATCTTCTTATGGAAAAATAAGAAGGGCTTAATGATTGTTTTAGTTGCTTCAAAAATCAACATTAAAAAAATGTTGAAGATGATAGAAGAATGAAAATATTAAATAAATTTAAAAAAATATTTGACAATTTTTTTATGTTGGCATTGCTTTGCAATCTGTTAAAGATTATAATTTAAATATTGAAATATTAAATCTTTGTTTATATAATGATTTTAAATGTGTTCCATTACATCAAACGCTATATTTGAATAATGATGATTCTATTGTCTATAATGCATTATGTGATATAAATGAAAACGGCCAAAAGGCTTCAGAATTTGATGATTATTCATTTCCTATCAAATTAGATGAATTTACAGAATACCAATTTTTGTTTGATAATTTAGATGCTGCAGTGGCAAAAATTGATTTAAGATTATTTGAAAATAGAATTCCTATGCCTACATTTGCTAATAACAAGGGAATTAGCTCATATGAATTTTTGCGTGGCCTATGTTACAAGGGACTTGAAAAAAGACTTGATGATGCTTTTGAATATTGATCGAAATAAATATTTCCAAAGACTCGATTATGAATTAAATGTAATTAATAAAATGGGATATAACGATTATTTTTTTAATTGTTTGGGAATTTATTAAATATGCTAAACAAAGTGATATTTTAGTTGGTCCAGGAAGAGGAAGTGCTGCTGGAAGTCTTGTTGCCTATTGTTTGGGAATAAGTGAGGTTGATCCACTAAAAATACAACTTGCTATTTGAAAGATTTTTAAATCCATGGCGTATCAGTATGCCAGATATTGATACGGATTTCCCTGATGATAAAAGGGATTTAGTTATTGAACATGTTAAAAAAATGTCTATGGTGAAGATCATGTTTGTAATATTTCAGCTTATGGAACATTTCAAATTAAATCATCAATAAGAGATTTAGCTCGAGTTTGGAAATGGGATAAAGAGCTTGTTGATGAATTAGTTAATATTGCTTTAAGCAAAACATATGACGAAATATGTGAAATGTTTAAGGATAGAGAAGAAATTCTTAGATTATATAAGATTGCTAAAAAAAGCTTGAAAATATACCAAGACATATATCCACCCATGCTGCTGGTATAATTATTTGTGGAGAAAAATTAAGCGAAATTATTCCTCTTCAGCCGGGAATAAATGGTCTTTATCAATCACAGCTTGAGGCTAGTGATTTGGAAAAAATTGGTTTGCTTAAAATGGATTTTTTAGGTCTTCGTAATTTAACTATGATTACTGATATGATAAATGCTATTCCAGGCTTTACCAAAAGAAAGCTTTATGATTTACCAGTTGTTGATAGTAAAACCTATGCTTTGCTTCAAAAGGGTGATACCCTTGGTATTTTCCAACTTGAATCTCCAGGAATAAGACAGGTTCTTTTAAAGCTTAAGCCAGTATGCTTTGATGATTTAGTAGCTGTTTTAGCTTTATATAGACCTGGCCCTATGGATAATATAGATGAATATATTCAAAGAAACCATGGAAAGCCTTTTAATTATATTGATCCGAGCCTGAAGAGTATATTAGCTTCAACCTCTGGAATTATTGTTTATCAGGAGCAAGTTATGCAAATTGTACAGGTATGTGCAAATTATAGCTTAGCTGAGGCTGATTTGCTAAGAAGAGCTATATCTAAAAAGGATGAAAAACACTTTGAAGGTTGAAAGAAGCAAATTTATAAAAGAAATCAGTAGAAAATGGTTATGATTATAATAAAGCTAATCAAATTTATGATTATATTTTTAAAAATTTGCTAATTATGGTTTTAATAAAAAGTCATACAGTAGCTTATGCAATGATAAGCTTTGAGATGGCATATTTAAAAGGCAAATTATTTTGATATATTTATGAGTATTATTTTAAATAACGTCATATCAACAAAGGATACCCTAAAGGAATATGTAATGTATGCCAAAGCCCATAATCTAAATGTGCTAAAGCCGAATATCAATTTATCAATGCTTAAGTGTCTTCCAACTAAGGATGGAGTCGTTTTACCACTTCAAACAGTGCTAGGGGTTGGTGAGGTTGTAGCTAGAGCCATTATAAATGAACGTACAAAAGGATTATATTTGTCATATGATGATTTTAAGCTTCGCTGCCAAAAATTTTATAAATTCTAGCATTTTAGAAGCATTAATATATGCTGGCGCTTTTGATTCATTTTCTAAAAACTAAAAATATGATTGAGGATAAGGATGCCTTTCAAATAATTATTGATAAGCATTTGGATGGCGTAATTGAGGACAAAGTTGAATTTGATGATGAGTATTTAGCGGATAAAGAAAAATAAATTTTTTTAGGATTCAATTTAACTTATTCACCATTTAAGGCTTTAATAAGCTTAAGAAATGCTAAAAAAATTATAAAGCCCTTAAGGCTAACAAAAATTAATACCTATGTGAATGCATTTATTAAATTTAATAATATTAGAATAATTAAAAACAAAGAAAAAAATGAAAAAGATGCTTGTAGGCTATGTTTTTAGATGAAACTGATAAAATTCCGTGCGTAATTTTCCTGGTGATTTTAATAATTTACAATTTGAAATTAATGAGAAAAAAATTTGTATGAAATTGTAGGGAATTATCAGCCTAATAAGACTAGAGCAGAAAAATCAAATAATTATTAAGAGCGTTAAAGTTGTTGTTATGCCCTAATATGTGGTAAAAATAACAATAAGGAGTTGATTTATTTGAACAAAGAAGATAATTTTATTGATATTATAAAGAAACCATCAAAAAAATTGGTATGATATTGTCCTATATTTTAATATTTGTAATTGGTTCATCAATTTTAATGTCAATACTTGCATTTCTTGTGGCCAAAAAAATATGATGTTTCAGCAATGAACCTAGTAAATTATTTGGCAGGAAAAAAATTAATGATGAAATTTATAAAATTCCTGCTAGTAAGCTCAATGCCTATACAATGTTTATAGCTTATGGATTTACGGTTCTATTTGTAGGATTTTTATGGTAGAAATTATTTACGTGATGATTTTAAAAAAATTAATGAAAAAAATAAATGGTGGAAGAATTTATTATTAATTATAATTCTTGCTGGTGGCTTTTATTTGATTTCATTTTTGGTTGAAAAATTAATAAGGATGGTAATTGGTCAAAATGATAGTCTAAATCAAACCTTGATTGAAGAAATGGTGAAATTTGGATCTCCTACTTTATCATTTTTTGCAGTTGTTGTGTTTGCACCACTTGTTGAGGAATTAATTTTTTTAGAAAGGTAATATTCGAATGTGGTAATAAAATATCAATAGTTTTTGTCATATGTTATTTCAAGCTTAGTTTTTGGACTAATGCATATGGTTAGTACTACTGATGTTACGATTGGTGTTTGGCTTTTACTAGGATTATCTTATGTTTCAAGTGGAGTATTATTATGTGTTTTTTATCATCTTTCTGGTCAAAAACATTTATATATCGACGATTGCTCATATTTTAAATAATTTACTTAGCTTTATATTTATAATGATTTGAAGGTGATTTTTATGTTGAAAAAAAGAATATTAATGAATTTAATAATATTTATACTTTATTTAAGGATAATTATGCAATTTTAACTGCTGGTGGAAAGAAATTTAATTCTATGACAGTATCATGGGGAGAAATAGGAGTTTTATGGGGAAAGGATGTTGCTACTGTTTTTGTAAGACCGCAAAGATATACAAAAGAATTCATAGATAAATATGATAATTTCACATTAAGCTTTTTACCACTTGAGTACAAGGAAAAGGTTAATTATTTTGGAAAAGCATCTGGAAAAGATGTTGATAAGTTTGAAAAAACTAATCTTCATCCTATATATGATGTGGATTTTGATGCTACATATATAGGTGAAGCAATGTATGTTTTAAAAAAATGAAGAAAAATTTATGTAGATAAAATAAAGCCTGAGGGTTTTATTGATTCAGAGTTAATGAAGAATTATCCTAATTCAGATTATCACTTTGTTTACATAGGAGAAATTAAGCAATTCTTAGTAAATGAGGAATAATAATAAAATAAGAAAGGTGCATTATAGATGCAAATGGTGTTTTAAAATGAAAGTTATTGATATGCATTGCGACACAATTATGGGATTATATTTCAACAAGGATAAACATTTAAGAGATTATGATGGAATGATTAGTCTTGAAAAAAATGCAAAAAGGAGACTATATGGCGCAATGCTTTGCGATGTTTGTTCCCTATGAAAATAAAAGAAATAAGGATTATAATCCCTTTGAAATGTGTATGGGAATGATTGATCGTTATTATGAGGAAATTGAAAAAAACAAAGATATAATTCTTCCGGCTTTTTCTTATGATGATATTATACGTAATACTGCAAGTGGTAAGATGAGTGCTATTCTTACTATTGAAGAGGGCGGAGTTACCAAAGGAAATCTTGCATTTTTACGTGATTTTTATCGATTAGGAGTAAGAATGATTTGTCTTAATTGGAATTATGTTAATGGAGTGGGACATCCAAATTATTCTAAATATGATGAAAATGGTAAACCAGATTATTTTGTTCCTAATACGACTGATGGTCTTACAGATTATGGTAAGGAAATGGTAAAAGAAATGAATAGATTAGGAATAGTTGTTGATTGTTCGCATTTATCTGATAAGGGCTTTTATGATGTCTGCGAAATCTCAACAAAGCCATTTGTTTGTTCCCATTCAAATGCTAGATCAGTTTGCGGTCATGTTAGAAATTTAACTGATGATATGATTCGACTTTTGGCTTCAAAGGGCGGAGTTACAGGTATAAATTATTGTGCTGATTTTATTGATTATCCTGACGCGAATGGAAAATGCTATGGAACTGTAAAGAAAATGGTTGAGCATATAAATCACATTGTTTCTGTTGGTGGAATTGATTGTGTTGGACTTGGTTCTGATTTTGATGGAATTGATAATAATTTAGAAATGAATGATTGTTCAAAGCTTGGTATGCTAAGACAGGCTCTTGAAAAGGAAGGCTATAGTGAAGAGGATATTGATAAGATATTCTATAAAAAAATGTTTTAAGGGTCTTTAAAGAGGTTTTAAAGTAGAAAAAAATATGTGTATGCTTAAGCATATGCATTTTTTTAGATAATAGTACTTAAAAAAACAATAAAAAAATAGTATATAATTAGAATAAGATTATAAAAATAAGGAGGAGCAGTATATGATAAATAATTATAGTGAATTTAAACAATTTATTTCTAATTTGACAAGTAAACCTAAATTGTTATTACATGTCTGCTGTGCTCCATGCTCATCTCATACGTTATTTTTTTGCTTGCTCCTTATTTTAGTATTACAATTTTTTTATTCTAATGATAATATTTTTTTCCAAAAGAAGAGTTTGAAAAAAAGAATTGAAGAAATCAAAAAAACTTTGTTAATAATGCTAAATTAGATGTTAAGATAATTGCTGATGATTATGATTATAATCGATTTCTTAACGCAGTTAAGGGCTTAGAGTCTTTAGGTGAAAGAAGTAAGAGATGCTATTCTTGCTATACCCTTCGTCTTGAAAGAGCAGCTTTGTATGCAAAAGAAAATAATTTTGATTATTTTACAACAACATTATCAATTTCACCATATAAGGTAACAAGCTGGATAAATGAAATAGGTTATAATTTAGAAAAATATAATATAAAAATATTTGTTTTTCAGATTTTAAAAAAAGAAGATGGCTATAAAGATAGTATAAAATTGTCCCAAGAGTATAATTTATATCGTCAAGATTATTGTGGTTGCGCATTTTCAAAACATGAAAAGGAGGAAAAGACTAAATGAAAAAAGGCCTTGTTTTTTGTGGTGGTGGTTCAAAGGGAGCTTATCAAATGGGTGCTTGGCAAGCATTAGAGGAATTAAATGAAAAATTTGATATTGTTACTGGTACATCAATTGGTTGTCTTAATGGAGCTATGTTTACTCAACATGATTATCAAAAAAATGTTATGAAGTATGGTATACTATTAATGTTAATAAAATAATGAATAAGGGCTTAACACTTGATGAGAAGTCTATTAGGACAAGCTTAAAAAAGAAGCAGGATCTTATGCCTTTTTTAAAACAATATATTCAAGACTTTGGAGTTGATATAGGTCCATTTTTGAATCTTATGAACGAATATATTTCTCCTGAAGCTATAAAAAAATTCTAATATTGATTTTGGAATTGTAACAGCTTCCTTTCCGGGCTTTAAGCCTGTTGAAATTAGAGCTAAAAGATATTAAGATTGATGAAATAAAAACAATATATTTTGGCTTCAGCATCTTGCTTTCCTATCTTTCCTGTATGTAAAATCGGTGACAAGAAATTTGTTGATGGCGGATATTACGATAGTTTACCGATTAATTTTGCGCTTAATATGGGGGCTACTAGCATAGTAGCTATTGATTTAAATGTGGATGGTACACATAAAGAGTTTATGAATTTGCCATTTGTCAAATATATTAAACCAAGCTGGAGTTTAGGATCATTTATGTTTTTTTTGAGCATTCAATTATTTGCAATAATAGAACATTAGGCTATAATGATACTATGAAGGCTTATGGTAAGTATTTTGGCTTTAGGTATACTTTTTATAATTTTCCTGATGATGAAAAGTATCGTGATTTTTCAATCTATATTGCAAAAATTGTTGGAAAAATGAAAATAGCAAAGATTAAAACTAATGTTAAGCCTGAAAAAGATGGCGACATATATTATTTGCTAACTAAATATACAACTAGGCCATTAACCGACAAAGAATATTTTATTAGAGGGGCAGAGATTGCTGCTGAATTTTTAAACATTGATCATTTGGTAATTTATGAAATAGATGGCTTTATGCAGCAAATTTTTTCTTTGATTAGCCAACTTGAGGAGGATATAGCAATTCTTGATGGCTATAAAAAGCTTAAAACAAGTCTAAGACAAAAGGATTATTTAAGTAGAATATCTGATACTATATTACTTAAATATTTGTTTTTTTAGCAATTATGAATAATGAAGAAACTTGATGAGTCTTTCCTAATGAATGTAATTGCATCAAAGCCTACTGTTTTTTTATTATATATTCTTTAATTAAAAACCTGGAGTAGATAAAAATGCTTGGAAAAAAATGTCAAAAACAAAATATAGAAAAAAATTAATATTGATGAAAAATAAAAGAATATTATTTATTTCAGATATTCATGGTGATTTAAAGCTTTTTAAGCGTGCATTACAAAAAGGTTGATTATCGAAGTGAGGATTATTTATTTTTTTAATTGGAGATATTATTGAAAAAAAGGAACTGAAAAATTTAGATATTCTTGATTATTTAAAGAAGTTTAAGGAAGAAAAATCCTAATGTCTATTTATTGTCTGGTAATTGTGATGAGGTATTTAGATTTATAATTCCTCCTGTTGATAAAGAGAAGTTTTTTTATATTATGCTTTAGAAAAAAACGTCATTCAATTATTAATGAGATGGCTATTAGACTTAATGTTACAATCACTAATGAAACAAATGTTGATGAATTATGTACAAGATTTTTATAATGAGTTTAAATATTATTATGATTTTATCGATTCTTTTTGATGATGTTATTAATATCAACGACAAAAATAATTTTAGTCCATGCAGGTATAATGAATATTAATAATATTCCTGAAAAATAAGATGGATGTTTTAAAGCTAGATAATTTTTTTATTTCAAATCACCAGCTCAAAAATAAATTAATGATAGTTGGTCATTATCCAACGATTAATTATTGTAAGAGAATATCTTCTCTAAATCCAATATTTGATTTTAAAAAAAGAATATTATTTGTATAGATGGTGGCAATAATGTATGTAGATATGGTCAATTAAATGTTGTGATTTTAGATTCTTTAAAAAAACTATAAATTTAGTTTTTAAAAAGTGTAGATCATTTTCCCAAAAAAATAAAAAAATTCTAAAGGATATTAATTATACATCAAATGAAAAAGCCTTTTTGTCTAATTACAGGTGAAAATGAAGTAAAAATTTTAGACGTTATTGGTGATTTTGCTTATTGTGAGCAGCTATGTAGTGGTAGAAGATTATATGTTTATGAACAGTGGATTTATCGTAGGGGGGGAAAACTATATGCCTATGATGCGACTAACTTATTTGTTCCATTTAAGGCTGGAAGTATAGTTACCCTTATTTTGTATGCTCAACCCTTTTGTATAGTAAAAAAAGAAGGTGTATTGGCTTTAGTTAGAACTAAGGATTTGGTGATGCAGGATGCAACAGCATAGCTATGTTTATATTTCTGATGGTGAATATAATTCAATTAGAGATTATATTTTAAGCTTTAAATATAGTAAGACTAAATGCTATAAGCTATTTTTTTAGAAAAAAAGAGTTTTTTTCTAAATGATAAATTAGCTCAAGAAAATGATAAAGTTAAAAAATGATATCATTAAAAATAAATGATTATATTGTTAAACGTCGTATGGTTAATGGAAATTTAAATATTATTTATGAGGATGATAATACAATACTTATAAATAAAAAAATGCAGGGTTATTAGTTCATAGCGATGGAAATGATAAAATCACTTTAGATGATTATGTTTCTGCTAAATTTCCAGAAATTCCACCAATGCATGTTCATAGACTTGATATCGACACAACAGGAATTATTATGTATGCTTTAGATCCGCTATCGTTTTCTTTTTTTATAATGACGCTCTTACACGTCATGAAATAAAAAAAGAACTTATATTTGTCTATGTGAGGGTATATTTAAAGCTAAGAAGGGAAAAAAATAAATAAAAGCAATTTCTACAGATAGACACATAAATGGTAAAAATGGTTGTTTGTAAAAAAATGGTAAGGAATCAATTACTAATTACGAGGTTATTGCACAATTAAATAGTGCTTCACTTGTTAGGGTTAATTTAGAAACAGGGAGAACTCATCAAATAAGAGTGCATATGTCATATCTTGGGCATCCTCTTGTAGGTGATAGCTTATATGGATCTAATATTAAAGCAAATAGAGTTATGCTTCATTCTCAAAAAAATAAGCTTTTTATCAGCCTTTTTTTAAAAAAACAAATTGTTGAAGTGATTGATTTACCAAATGATATGAAAAAAAGCTGATGAAGGAGCTTTAAAAAAATGAAAAAATATTTTGATTGTTGTTTCAACTATCATTGTAGGAATAACGATATTTTTTTATTATTATTTTTTTAATATTCCGAGAATTTCTTATCGTCTTATTGATGGAGGATATGAAATTAAAAAAATGTATATGGAAATAAAAAAAGAAAATATATATCCCATCTTCATACAAAAAAATAAACCTGTAATTTCTATTGGGGAAAGATGCTTCGAGGATAAAAAACTTGAATAGTATTATTTTTTTGCTAAAAAAATTCTAATATTTCTGTAATTAAGAGATTAGCATTCAATGGTTGTAAAAAAATCTTAAGGAATTAACACTTCCAGATAGTATGCTTGAAATTGAAAATAATGCATTTCAAAACTGTATTGGTCTAGAAGAAGTATACTGCAATAAGCTTATTTATTTGGGAGGCTCAGCTTTTTTTGGGTGTAGCAATCTAAATACAATTGACCTTGGTGATAATCTTGAGGTGATTGGTAGCTTTGCATTCTATGAATGTAGTAGTATAACGTTAGTTAGTATTCCTGATAGCTGTAAAGCAATTTATAACAAGGCGTTTGCTTACTGCTATAGTTTAGAAAAAAATTATATATTCCTAGTGGTACAGTTTTTATATGATGATTATGTATATAAATGTAGTCCATTAATTATAAAAAAATAAGTTTAATAGACTTATAGCTTTTTGCATAGTATTAAATAGGTGATTGATTTGCTTTTTTATTTGATAGGAATAAAGGGGAACGCTATGGCTTCTCTTGCAAGAGTATTAACTGATTATAATTATGAGGTTATGGGTGTAGATTTTGATGAACATTTTTGCGACAGAAGATAAATTAAATTGTAAGGTTGAATCCTTTTAGATCAATGAGTCTTAATAAGGATTACTATTACATAATAGGAAATGCTTTTTAAGGACCATAGTGTTACTAGATATTTAATTAATAATAAATTCAATTATGATTATTATCCTCATTTTATTGCAACATTTTTTTCTAAAAAGGTTTGTGTGTGTTGCGGGATGTCATGGTAAAACAACTACAACTAGTTTACTTGCTCATATAAATAATGAAGCAAATTACATAATTGGTAATGGTGAAGGTAGGGGTAATAAAGATAATAAATGGTTTATACTAGAAGCCTGTGAATATCAAAAACACTTTTTTTAAATTATAAATCAGAAATTGCTTTAATTTTAAATATTGACTTTGATCATCCAGATTTTTTTATAAGGATATTGATGATGTTATAAGCTCATACATTTTATTTGCAAGAAAAAGCTTTTATTATTGTTATAAATGGTGATGATCCTAATAGCAAATATATTACTGGAAATGTAATAAGGTATGGAATGAATAAAGGAAAAATGACATAGTTTTTTTAATGCTCATGGTAAAAATGTATATCTATGTGATGAAGAATATGAAATGCCATGCTATGGCCTACATTACGCCTATGACTTTGTTGGAGCGTATATTGTAAGCAAGCTAATGAATACTAAAAAGTGAAATTATCTATGATAGGCTTAAAAAAATTTTATATTTCCTAAAAAGAAGAAGAGAAATAAAAAAAGAATAGGTAGTAATATAATTGTATGTGATTATGCCCATCATCCTAGTGAAATAAAAAGCTTTATATAGAAGTCTTAAGGAGGAATATAGTGAAAATTAAAAATAATTGCTATTTATGAACCACATACATATTCTAGAACTCTAAAAATTTCAAGCGGATTATAATGAAGCTTTAGCTTTATTTGATGAGGCCTACATTTTTAGATATTTTCACCTCTGCTAGAGAACAATATAATTCGGAAATTGAAAAAAAGAAATATATCGAGGCTTTTTTTATTTAAACGATTTAAAAAAAGAATTAATTACTAAAAACTAGGGAAATGAACAATATGGTTATTTGCTTTATTGGCGCTGGAAGAATAGATAAGATTTATTTAGAATATATAAAAAAAGACTCACTTTAATGTGAATCTTTATTTTTACAATATGCTTCAATTTCATCAGCTACAATTTTAGTGAAGGCAACAGCATCAACAACAGTTTTTGGTCCTGAAACAACATCACCTGCAGCAAATACACCTGGTCTAGTTGTTTCACCATTTCCTTTAGTTTGGATTAAGCCCTTTTGGTTTGTATCAATTTGTTTTGTGGTTTTAACAATATTGGATTGTGGTCCTTGACCAATTGCAATAATTATAGAAGTGGCTGGGAATTTAAATGGATGCTTTGTATCATTAACATAAGTGATTGTTCCGTCTTCATTTTCTTGCTTTTAAAAACTGGCTCAACAATTATGCCATCGCTTTCAATTTTAATTGTATTTAAATAATAATTCATTTTTATACCATCAACCTCAGCTAAGTCAAGTTCATCTCTATTAGCTGTAACCTCGTCCTTGCCTCTAAAGAAGATGACATCAACCTTTGAATGAGATTTACGAATTATTGTACGTGCTGCATCCATTGCTACATTACCGGCACCTATAACAACTACGTGGTCCCCTAAGCTTCGATAGGAATCAGGATTTTTTAAGTAGTCAATTGCAAAATGAACATTTCCAAGTGTTTCACCAGGAATTCTTAAACGATTTGGACGCCATACGCCAGTTCCAATAAATATTGCATCATAGCCGTCCTCGAACATATCATCAATAGTGATTGATGGTCCGATTAAAGTGTTTGGTCTAAATAGGATACCTAAATCCTCCATTTTCGTTAAAAGCTTATCTACTAAAGATTTAGGTAGACGGAAATCAGGAATGCCATATCTAAGAACTCCACCAATTTGATCCTTAGAATCGATTATTGTTACTCTAAAAGCCTCTTTGTGCCAAAATTAAAAAGCTAGAGTTAAACCAGCAGGTCCCGCACCAATTATTCCTATCATATATTTTTCCTGCTTCTGGTTTTTTTGTAGATGAGATTTTTTTCTAGATAAAAAAAGATGATATATAATTCTCAACCTCATAGAACTTAATAGGGGCATTTTTGTGATTTAAAACACAATGACCATAGCAATTTTTTTCATGGGGACATATTAGGGAGCATAAGGCAGAAAGGGGATTGTTTTCAAATAGTATTTTTTTCCTGCTTCTTCAATTTTTTTCCTTCTAAAAAAATAAATTCATTATTGTAGGTATAGGAGTATGAACTGGACATCCTGCACTACATAGTGGCTTTTTACATTTTAAGCATCGTTTTGCTTCTGATATTATATCTGACATAGTTTCACCTCATAGGTTAATTATACCATAAAAATAAAAATAAAAATTATATGAGTTGAAAAAAATGTAATTTGTGTTAGAATATGAAATATGATAGAAAAATAAAATAAAAATTTATAGTCTCAAAGGAAGGTATTCTAAGAGACTTTCTTAAGGAAAAATTTAAGTAAAAAAATTATATAAAAGACTAAGATGCTTTTGGTAGTGTTAAAGTTAATGGCCAACTTGTAGATAGAAATACAATGCTTAAAAATAAATGATGAGGTAATAATTTTATATCAAGTAGCAGACAAAAAAATGAATGGCCAAAAAAATATGTAAAAATCCCCAAGATTATATATGAATGCAATGACTATATTGTTGTTTATAAGGAAGCAAATTTGCTTACAATTCCTACAAAGGGTAATCCAAGAAGCTTATATCAAATGCTTTTGTATTATTTTGAGGTGAAGAAAGAGAATGCTAATATTTCTTTTATTAACAGACTTGATTATGAAACACAGGGCTTGATTTTAGTTGCTAAAAATCGAAATGTGGCTTATTTATTTAATTCACATAAAAAAAGATATAACAAGGATGTATTATGCGTATTGTGAAGGTAAATTTACAAATAAAAAAAGGAAGAATAGAAACTTTCATTACTAAAAAAATGGCAATAAAAAGATATGTCAGTGATGAAGGAAAATTAGCCATAACTCTTTATGAGGTGATAAAAAGAAGAAAATGCTAGAAGCCTCGTAAGGTTTCATCTATTGACGGGAAGAACTCATCAAATAAGAGTACATAGTGCTTATTTAGGTCATTCTATAATTGGCGATAAAACCTATGGAAAAGATGATAGTTGTAATATAATGTATTTATGTAGTTATTATTTAGCATTTAAGGACTACAAAAGTGGTAAAATATAAAGAATTTATAATAAAAACCAGATTGGATTTGATTAGATGAACGGTTCAAAAAAAGAAACTAATAATACAGGGATTAATTATGGGTATATTTATCATTTTGTGCATAATTGCAACCATCTATTTATACCCAATTATAAAAAGAATGAATACAGATGAATTATTTAGAGATGAATTTAAAAATAAAATAGCAAGCTTTGGCTTTTTTGGAATCTTATTATTATTACTATGCTTTATAATTCAAAATGTTTTAGCAGTTATTCCGACAGCTCCTTTCGAAATTATTGCGGGGCTTTTATATGGAACATTTGGAGGAATAGCTATTTCATTAATAGGATCAACATTAGGTGCATTAGTAGTAATTTTTATTAGTGCATTTGTTTGGTGAAAATTTTGTTAAATATTTTGCTAATATTGAGGATAAAAAAAGAAATTTAAATTTGTTAATGATCCAAAAAAAGAACGGAAGTAATAATGTTCTCAATTTTATTTATGCCTGGTATACCAAAGGATTTTTTTAAGCTTTTTTTGTACCATTTACGAAGGTTAAAACTCTTAATTTTTTTAGTTATTAATTTAATTGCAAGAACACCATCTGTTATTATTTCTGCATTATTTGGTAATTCACTTGTAAATGGTCATTTGACACTTGCTATAGTGTTATTTGCTGTTGCAGCAGTTATTTCTATTCTTGGAATAGTTTTTTTAATAAGCAAATTGTAAATCTTATTAATCATTTTAGCAAAAAAACAAAACAGAAGAATAAAAAGAAACAAATAAAAAGCCATAATAATGCTGGAGTTGATTTTACATGTCAAAAAAATATGTTGTCATGCAAGTAATTGTGGCTATAATGAAAAATAATAGATGTGAGAAGAAGAAAGTAAACATTGAAGGAGTATTTGCTAAAAAGTAAGCTTGGAACATTTTGTGAATCCTTCTCAAATCCAAACATAGAGGCAAAGGCCTATATGGAGATGGCTAAGGAAATGTTTGATAATGATGATCGAAAGGAAAAATAAAATTAATTGTTCAGCAAGCTATTGTAAATATAATGACAATTATTACTGTAGTAAAAAAAGGAAATTCAGGTTGAAGGAGTTTCATCTAAATATCGTAGTGAAACATCTTGTGATAGCTTCTTACTAAAAATAGTTAATAATAAAAATTTTCATCTATTAGTTCAGGATGAAATTCTAGCCCTAGAATTTTGTACTGATTATGCGTAATAATTTCGATGATGTTATCATTGGAGATGGCTTTTATAATAAGGCCATCTCCTATTTTATTTATTGCTTGATGATGATATGAATTTACAAGAATCTTTTGGTCATTTAGATAAATATAGTGTTTTTTTCTATAATGACCCTTAATATTTTTTTAAACTACCATTAAAGTAGACATTTAGTGCTTGCATTCCTCTACATATTCCTAGAATTGGAATGTCGTTAATTATAGCATATCTAATGAGTAAGAAATCAAGAAGATCATTATAAAAAAAGAATGATTATTACATTTGATATTAGAATTATACCATTTTGAATTAATATCATAGCCGCCAGGAAGCAATAATCCATCGCATTTTTAATAATGAATAATTATCAAAGGTAATAAAAAAATAGGCTTTATTTTTCTTAATGTAGGGAATATTTACATAAAGCTTATTCTCCCAAAAATCTTAGTGGTATTGCAATTAACATAAATTATCACCATATATATTATATTTGAAAAAAAGAAATAATTGTGGTAAAATAGCCTTGTTTTAAGGACGGTGAAATCAAATGTAATGGTTAAGAATTAAGAAAAAAAACATAAATAAGGAGTGTGATTAAAATGGCATTATTAGAAGTTACTGATTTGAAATTTAAATATCAGGATAAGGAATTATATGCAAATGCAAGTTTTCGTCTTTTACCTGGCGAGCATATTGTAATTGTAGGTCCTAATGGAGCAGGAAAATCAACTTTTATGAATTTGATTGCTGGAAATTTAAGTCCTGATAGTGGTAAAAATAATATGGCTAAATAATGTTTCTTTTTCTTACCTTGATCAACATTTAAAGGTTAATAATGATATATTAGTTTCAAAAATATATTTATGGAGTTTTTTTAACGATTTGTTTGCTAAAGAAGAAAAAAATGAATAAGCTTTTTTTGAAAGTATTGCTTTAGCAAATGAAAATGAATATGATAAAATTTTAAATCAAGCTCAAGCAATACAAGATGAGCTTGAAAAAGCTAATTTTTATGCAATTGATTCGACAATCGGAAATATTTTAAATGGACTTGGTATTTCTAAAGAGCAGTTAACAATGCATCTACATGAATTGTCTGGTGGTATGCGTGCAAAGGTTTATCTTGCAAAAAAATGCTTTTTAGAAAAATCATGATGTATTATTAATGGATGAGCCTACGAACTTTTTGGATGCTTCCCATATTGAATGGCTTATTAAGTTTTTTTAAATGCTTACCCAAAAGGCTTTTTATTGTAATATCCCATGATGAATATTTTTATAAGAAGTATTGCAAGAGTAGTTTATGCTTTAGAAAATTAAAAGAATTTGTAAGATACAAGGGCGATTATGATTTTTTTATTTAAAGGAGCATGCCCTAAAAGGCTGAAACAATATCAAAATGCTTATGAAAAAGCAACAAAAAAATTTATTAAACAAACTGAGGCTTTTATTCAAAAAGAATATTGTAAGAGCAACCTCAACTAAGCAGGCTCAATCAAGAAGAAAAATGCTTGAAAAAAATAACTGTTTTAGAAAAAGCCTATTAAAGAGCTTCCAGTACATTTTAAATTTGCTTTTTTTCTAAAGGACTTGGCCAAGAGGTTTTTAAAATTAGATAATTTAGAGGTTGGTTATAATAATAAAAGCAATTTTTCCACCGATAGATCTTTTGATTAAGCATAATGAAAAAGGTAGCAATTGTAGGTAGAAATGGTGTTGGTAAAACAACAATTATTAAAAACTATTATGGGGATTTTAAAAGCCTATTTCTGGTGATTATAAATTTAATCCCAGTGCTGATATTAATTATTTTTTTCTCAGGAAGAGGAAATTGATAAGCATGTTACACCAATCAATTATTTAAGAAGATTTTATCCTCTTAAGACTGATGGTGAGCTACGTAGTATTTTAGCAAGTGTTGGCGTTAGAAGTGATTTAGTACTGAAAAATATGGAAGAATTATCTGGTGGTGAGCAAACTAAGGTAAGACTAGCTTTAATGACTATGAAGAAAAGCAACATATTAATATTAGACGAGCCTACTAATCATCTAGATGCTCTTGCTAAAGAAGCTTTATATGAAGCAATTGATAATTTTATCGGCTCTGTTATAATTGTAAGCCATGAGCATGATTTTACCCTAGATCTTGTTGATTATGTAATAGACTTTAAATAAAAAGAAAAAAATGACAAAAAGGTAAAGATGGATTTAAAATATAAATAATAAGGGAGAGATAATAATGAAGAAGAAATTAATTACAGTTTGTAGTGTTTTTATTTTTTTAGCATTAGTTGTTTTTTTGGGTGTTGGAATTAGTAAAAGTAGCTTTAGTATATCTAATAAAGGTGTTAAGGAAATTAATTATATTTATGAGGCTAAGGAATATAAAAATTGCTGATGCCAATTACACTAATTTTATTAATGATTTAAAGAAGGTTAAATATAAAAAAATCATTTTTTTAAGAATTTTAGTGCTGAGAGTTTTTGATGTCAAAAACTATGGATAACATAGATATTATAATTAAATATGAGAACTACAATATTTATGTTGGAAATTTAAGAACTAACTATACAGGTAGTAAGGATAAGAAGGTTCTTAGAGAATACAATACTAATGATTTATTAAAAAAATATGTAAAAACATATGAAGTAGATGCTTAGACATCATTTTTTTGGTTGGAAAAAGAAATGAAAAAATTTTCTAAATGCTTATTATGTGAATATGTTTTTTTGGTAGAAACCTGCAAAAAAGAATAACCAAATAATAAGTGATGATATTTATAATAATGAAGTTGAATGTCCTAGTTTTTAAATCAATTAGTGAAGAATCAATGGATATTGATGATAATTGCTGTAGTGAAAAATAAAAGATATAATGAAAGCTTAAAGAAATAGTTTGAATGCATACGAAAGTATGCATTTTTTTGTCATTTTAGCGCTTTTTTTATGAATTTTTTTGTGAAATATGAATGAAAAAGTCTACTTTACATCTTGACAAATTGTAAAGCTGGCATTACAATATCATAGATATTGTATAAGGAGCGTAAGCTTATGAAGAAGAAAAATCATAATAATTGCGACAATAATTATCGGTATTTTTTTACGGCAATTGGTGTCACATTAATTATTAATAATATAAATCATAATGGTGGAGCAGCGGCAGCAAAGCCAAAGGAGGATACAACTAAACTTGATGTACCTCAAAGTGGTGCTCCACTTGATTTTTCACTTTATGATAATGTAGCAATTTTAGCAGGTAAAATTGATAAGAATAAGAAATTTACAACCATTCAAAAGGGTAAGGTTGTAGCTAATGTAGGATTTATCCCCTATACACAAACTGTTTATAATAGAAGAGTTGTAAATGGAAATGAAATGCTTCAGGAGGCTATATCTGAATCAACATTTAAGAGCGTTGCAGCTCAAAATTATTTTATTGATGGTAAGGTTTTAATGCGTTCACCAAATAAAATTAAGGGTGATGCGACGACATGGAAAAATGATAAGCCAGATGTTGTAACATACGAGGACTTTTCTAAAAGATTTGGATTTCTTCCTTTAGAAATGAGCCCATTTGTTTTGAATAAATATACTATTCTTGATACATCAACAATGGAAGAGATTGATGGTGGCTACCAAATTGTTTTGGATTTGGATCCTTCACAAGCAATATTCTATTATAAGAATCAAGTGCGCTCATATGCTAGTGCTTCAGCTGATCCAACATTTATAAGTGTTAAGCAAACAATTGTTTTTGATAAAGAATGGAATGTTATTTCCCTACATAATCAAAGCGTTTATAATATTAATATGCCAGGACTTGGTTCTTTAAAGTGCAATGAGGATTTGGTTGAAGAATTTAGTTATCCAGATGAAATAGCAATTCCTGAGGTTAATGATTACTATGGACAATATAAGAATTTAAAACCAGCTAATGGTGGTACGGTAAAACCAACTGAATTAACTCCTATTGATTATTTGCAATCAGCTTTTGGCGCTTATTTAACCTCAAAGGGCTATTTAAATTTAAATCTAAAGCTTAATGATAAAGAAATAAATGGTAATGTTAGTCTTAATTTAGGAGAAAAAAGAGTTGTTGCTGATTTAAATGGACTAGCTGTTTTATATGATGGCTCTTATGTTTATGTTAATTTTGGTAATAAAACGTTTAGGGCAACTATTGAAACATTTATGAATGCGGTTAGTGGCGTTAAGCTAGAAGGAAGCAGTAATATTGATTCTGAATCATTGATGAATGATTTAAATAATGCTGTTATAACAAAGACCGATAATAATGTCTTGATGCAGGCTAAGCTTAATATTATGGGAATTGAGCTTAACCTTGATTTTTTTATCTTGATAAGGTTGATGGCGGATATGATTTAAATTATATTGAAGCTAAAGCTAGCGTTGGTAATTTAAACGTTTATGCTAAATTATCACCACTTTCAAATATGAATGAGCCAAATTTTGACACAGAAAAACTACATTAATTTTGATAATGCCTCATTTATTATTGATGATATTGTAACGATTTTTTTAATAATAAAAAAAGGCTATGATAATAGTCAGTGCAAATGTAAATGGTAATTCTCTTAAGGCGACTATAAAAAAATTGATTTTAATAATGAAATCAAGATGCTTGCTACTATTGAAGTATTAAATGAAACAGTTGATTTATATTATGCTAATAATTGCATATATGTTGATTTCTTAGATAATAAGCTTAGATATGATGTTGCAAGCTTAAATGATAAATTTGCTGATTTTGATATTAATTCAATTGATTTTTGCTAAAATTTTTAGATATTATTTTTTTGGCATCGATTATAATAAATTATTTAATAGCTATGTTTTAGAGCTTAATAAATTAAATATCTCTCTAAATATTAAAGATAATAATTATGATATTGAGATAAATGATGCTGAAAATGGCTTTATTGTTACAACTAATTGTTACGATATAAAAGGCTTTTTGTAAGTACTAGTGATTTTATAATTAATGAAAAAAATACAAATGAGTATTTAGATATAACATTTATTAATAAATATTTGCCATTAATCAAAGAGTTAGCTAGTGCTGAAGCCTATAATATTAATCTAAATACCAATGTTAATGTAAGGGCTATGGCTTAAACGTATCAGGTAATATTTATTTAGATAAGGAATTAAATATAGCAGGTGAAATAACATTAAGCTACAATAATGAAGAATATAAGCTAACATTAGAAATGGTTAATAAGGTAATATATCTTCATTTCTATAATATAAATGTCAAAAGCTTCATTAGAGGAATTAACAAATATTAAGCTAGATGAAATGATATATGAGCTTGGTTTAGTAGAAAAGAATGGAAATCTTGGAATAAATATTAAACTAAATGATATGTTATTTGCTGCAGAATTAATTGATAACAATGGTTCAATAGCCTTAAAGCTTGATGATGTTGAAATTAATGGTATCAAGATAACAAATACATCATTAGAGGTTAATAGCAGAGCCAAGAATAATGTAGAAGTAGTTTTGAATGAGTATTTAACATATCAAGATTTAAATAAGGTATATGAAGAAATAAATGCCTTAGTAACAAAGCTAAATAATGGAATGAGTGCTTCATTTGAGGCAAA